>NZ_JBLKOA010000001.1:0-1307995 GCF_051414135.1 Halovenus halobia | reverse complement strand
GCACCATCTCTACTTGACGAATCTCGGCAAAGACGACTATAGCGCGCCCGATATCGCGCAGCTCTATCGGGCGCGCTGGGAGGTCGAACTGCTGTTCAAGGAGTTGAAGTCGCGGTTCGGCCTGGACGAAATCAACACGACCGACACCTACATCATCGAGGCGCTGATCATCATGGCGGCGATTTCGTTGATGATGAGTCGTGTAATCGTGGATGAATTACGGTCGCTTGAGGCAAGACAGCGAGAGGCCGAAGCCGCCGCAGACGCCGACGAGTCGGCGTCGCGGCTCCCTCGCCGTCGCTGTTCGCTAGCCGTTGAACGCCACGCTCATCTGATCCAGCTGTATCTCATGGTCGAGTTGGGCTACGAACTGCCGGATTTAGATGAGCTGCTGCTGTGGGCGTCACGAAATCCAAATCCACACAGAGATCGGTTACGTGAGCAGGTTGAACGAGGTGAGTTCGGCTTTGACCGCCACTAAACTAGAACGAATGGTACGCGGGCTTTGCTTCCAACTGGGACGTATTGTCGAAGTTTTTGCTAAGCAGCAGCTTGAGTACCTTCACACTCACCTGCGGGAAGAGTGCAGTCACCGCTCCCTGGACGAGCATCGCCGCTGCAGCAAACGTTCGCTTCTGTTTGTTGTCTATCACAGTGCTAGCTATGTGCCATGGCGTATTTAGTATTGTGAACCAGACCCTATATTCTGCTGTAATTTTTCCTGTCCAGCTTCCGCTGACAGGATTTGACCGATTTTGGCACGAATAATATTGTACATTACTTTCAACACCACCTTTATAGTAGTAGAGCCGTTACATAGAAGTATGAACCAAAATGTCGGTTCGACGGATAAGACGCTGAGAACGACAGCAGGTGCGATAGCCGGCCTTGTCTCGATTGGGATTCTGCTGAACGCACTTCCGCTTCCAGCGGCCCTCTCACCCGTGCTCGGCCTCGTTGCAATCATTATGCTCGCCACGGCAACGGTGGGGACCTGTCCGATCTATTCCCTGCTCGGTGTTGACTCCTGCCCACGCGACTCGCGTCCGTCCTAGAACAGTCGACACGGACTGCTCTTTTTGAACGTCGAAAGAATCGAACAGTCATTTCTGCACCGACTTGCAGTTCGCGTTCCGCATCCTGTGTTCACTTGTACCTAATTCCCTCACGGTGGGGTACGTAGAGCAACGACAGTTCCCAGTTACCGGGACACGTGACAGAAAACTCTCGAACGCGCTCAGTCCGCAACCGTGGCGGACCCATCGCGTGTCGTTCGTAGCGAGACGACCGAGCTATAGAGAATCGCGAGGGCGACAACGACTGCCGCGCCGATGACCATCACCAGCCCGACCATCTCGAGCACCGGACTGCCGAGATAGGAGCCAACTTCGCCGATGCCGACTGCGGTGGCTCCAGCTAGTAGCATTCCCCCAAAGTAGATCTTGATCCCATCAGCGTCGACCACAGCCGTCGCGGCAGAGCCAACCCGGGCACCGAGGGCGCTGCCGAACAAAAGCGGCACGACAATACCAAGATCGACCCCACCGCCCTGGCCGTAGAGGTAACTTCCGAGGCCGCCGGAGAACACAATCTCGAACAGGTCAGTCCCGACAGCCACCGGAACCGGGACGCCGATGGCGTAGATCATCGCGGGCATCCGGATGAACCCACCACCGACGCCGAGAAAGCCCGACAGGAGGCCGGTCGCGAAGGCGACGGTCGTAATAACCCACACGGAGACGCGAACGTCACCACGAAGCGTCACCATCGGTGGAATCCGGACCGTCTGCTGGATCGTCTTCGCAATGTCGGGAATCTCGTATTCGCTGAGGTCAGTGTCTGTGGCCTCGTGGTCAATCCCACCACCCCCGTCGCCGGTCATCGCGTCGCGGGTAACCATCGCTCCAACGCCGCCGAGCAACACGACGTAGGCGACGCTGATGATACCACCCGCGAGCCCGAGCGATTCGAGATAGTAGACGCTGGCGCGGCCGGCCTCGATGCCGATGGTCGTCCCGGTGATCATGATCACGCCGAGTTTGTAGTCGACCTGCCCGAGGTCGTGGTGTTTCAGCGTCGCGATGACCGCCGTACCGAAGACGAAAGCCATCCCACTCCCGACCGCGACCGGTGCGGGATACTCGAGCATCAACAGAGCGGGCGTGACCAGAAAGGACCCACCCATCCCGAAGAATCCGAACAGGATCCCAACAACGAGGCCGAAGCCGACAAACAGCGCGAGCATCTCTGGGCTCGATTCCAGCAGCCCTAGCCCGCCAAGGACGCTACTGACCATGTTCATCACCTCCGACGAGCAGCTTCATAACGCGGGGACCGAGAAGCCGTTCGAGTCCACCGTAAGTCACGTACAGAACGACTGCTTCCAGCAGAATCGTCCCGATAAGCACGGCAGTCTCTGGGTCCCACGACGGCAGCTCTAGTCCTGGCATCTATTCACCTGCTGATACGCGAGCACAGTAATTCGGAGTTGGCACATTTCTACTCAATATAGCCTACTCCATCCCCCAATATAACGGTTTTGGGACAATCATACAATACTATATCCCAGTAACCTCTCTGGGAGTACCGATAACTTATGGATACGAGATGGTGGTGGATAGTGCGGGGCTGGACCTGAGACTGTTGCAGATCGAGAACCGCGCGACAGGAAACAGATTCCTCGTCCCGCCGCCGCGGGCGGCCCGACTCAGACGAACGGCAACAACGCAGTCAGGCCGTAACCGAGGGCCAGCGCCAGGGCGAGCGACCCCACCCACGCGCCGACTGTCCTGAAAATCTTCTGAGAGTCGATCGCCTCGCCGCCACCGACGGCCGCCCCGCTTCCGATGATTGCGCTGACGACGATCTCGTTGAACGAGACTGGCACGCCCAGGAGGACGGCCAGTTGCGCAATGAGAAACGAGGGAACCAGCGCGGAAATCGAGCGACGAGGTCCGAGCGAGGAGTAGTCCTGCGAGAGTGACTTGATCATCCGCGGCGCACCCGTCCACGACCCGACGAGCATGCCCACACCACCACCGACGAGGATGGCGGACACAGGGACCATCCCCAGGTCACCGAGAAGCGGGAGCAGCGGGCCGACTGCGAGGCCAACCTGACTCCCGCCAGCCGAGAAGGCAACGAGCGAACCCAGAGCGAGGAGGACCCGTCGCAGACCGCCGCTCATGTCCTGTGAGATGTCCCACGAGACGATGAGAGTAATCGCCGCCGCAACGAACAGGGTGACGACGGCCGCCATCGCAACTCCCTCTATCCCCAGGAGTCGCCCAGCGAGGCCGACGAGCGACCCCATCGAATCGCCGGGACCGAGATAGGCAACGTTGACGTTAGCCAACACTGCACCGACGAGTCCTGCGAGGAGTGCAACGGTGTACCGTTCCGGAGCGTCGTCTCGCGGAAGAACACTCGCGATGCCGTACGCGAGGCCGCCCCCGACGATAGGCGTTAGCACCCAGACGGTACCGATCTGGAGATATTTCGGCCAGACTGGATCCCCGCCGAGAGCGAGGCCGACACCGATGACCGAGCCAGTAACGGTGAAGGCTGTGGCGATGGGATAGCCGGTCTTGATCCCGACAGCCATGAGTCCGGCACCGATTAGCAGGACAGTGATGACTCCTGTGGCTGGAAGACTCACGCCGCCGACGAGACCGCGACCGACGGCTTCAGAGACGTTCGCACCCTGGATAACCGCGCCGGCGAATCCGAAGATGCCGACGACGAAGGCAGCGCGCATCGTCGAGATGGCGTTGGCACCGACGGCGGGTGCAAAGGGAGTTGCGCCGCTGGACCCGGCACCGATAACCCACGCCATGAACAGACTGGCGAGACTCGCGATTACGAAGAGTGCAATTAGTGAAGGCTCCATTGGTGAAGAACAGCTCAGTCTGCCCGCGTTGCAGTCGCGCCGGAGTCGGCTGTCTGACTCCGCCAGTACCCCTGGATGTACGCGCCGACGAACATCCCAGCCAGCGCCCAGAGGATGGTGACGTTACCGACGCCGAGGCTGGCGTAAGCCGCTCCGGGACAGATACCCGACAGCCCCCAACCGACACCGAAGATGGCGCCACCGATTACGACGTTGCGGTCGAAGGGTTTCAGCCGTCGTTCGTACCGGTCGCCGGTCAGCGGCGCACCGTCACGAATCCGGGGCATCGCCGCAAAGGCAATCCCGGTAACGATGGCCGCCCCGAACATGACGAACACCAGCCCGAAGTCCTCGAACTGGAGGAAATTCAGCACCACCTCCGGCCGGGCCATCTGGCTGAATCCGAGACCGAACCCGAAGATGACGCCGCCGAACAGAATCAGCGGCACGAAAAGTGGGTGGCGGCGTTCGCTCACGTGTCGCCACCTCCGTTCGCTCCCGTCCGCGTGTTCCGAGACGCTCGGGGCTCGCAGATCATGGACTCACCCCAAGTGCTGCGACGAGCTGGGCAGTTCCGATTGCGACCAGGAGGAACGTCGCGACGCCGACGAGAGACGTCTTCGACGCTGACCCGACCCCGCAGACGCCGTGACCAGACGTGCAGCCTTTCCCAACTCTGGTTCCAATCCCGACGAGGACGCCACCAGCGAACAGCCGCCACGGCTGGACGTCGGTCGACCAGAATGTCATGCCACCGACCTCGTACAGTTGGCCGGTCGTTCCGGGCTCGTACAGTGCGGTCGTGACGAGCCCAGACTGGACCGTCACCGCGAACAGCGCCGCGCCGAGGATGATACCGAGCGTGAAGACGACCCGCCAGTCACGCGAACGAACGTACTGCTGAAACCGCGACTGGTCCGAGACGTACGACAGCGTCGATTCGAGGAACGTACTCGCTCCCGCCGAAATCCCAGTTCCGACGTAGATTACGACCGCTCCGAGACCGACCAGTAGCCCACCGACGGCGTACCGGCTAACGCCGTTCGGGAAGAGGTCGGCGGCCACCTGCAGGACGAGTGGATCAGCTACCATCGGTAGGTTAGTCTCCCGCGAGCGATTCCTGGCTCGCGGCGCAGTTGTTCGGACCGAGTTCGAGGGTAAAGGCCTCCTCGTCGTCGACAGTGTTCTGGCCGAGGTTCGTCGCGATTATCTCCTCGTAGTTGGCTGGCCGCGGCGGCATATCCGAGAGGATCAGGTCGACAAAGTCCTGTTCGGCCATCGTGAGTGCCTCCATCTCTTCGACGAGGTCACCGAGCGGCGCAGTATATGTGCCATCGTCGGCGGGTTCAGCAGCGTCGCTGAAGTGAGCACCGCCGACCAGCGTTGCGTCAGGGAGCGTCAGGACGCGCTCCTGCAGGGACTCGTAGAGCATGCGCGCTGCGTCGGGGGCGCCCTCGTCGCCTTCTTCGAGGTCCGGGCGCGCGACGCTCTCGATAAACAGCCCGTCGCCGGTCGCCAGCACGCTATCGTCGACGAGATAGGAGGTCATCCCAGTCGTGTGACCAGGCGTGTAGACGGTCTCGATGGTGGCGTTGCCAACCTCAAAGGTATCGCCGTCCGCGGCAGTCGTCAGCTCGTCCCGATAAGTGACGCCGCGGTCGACAGCAGCCTCGGGAATGACGCCTTCAACGCCGTTGTTGGCCAGTTCGCGGACTCCTGAGATGTGGTCGGCGTGGATGTGAGTGTCCAGTGCGTATTTCAGGTCGACGCCCAGTTCCGCAGCGTCGTCCAGATAGCGGTCGGTGAACGCACGGAGTGGGTCGATAATTGCGGCCTCGTCGCCGTCGGAGAGAAGATAGCCGAGACAGCCCGAAGAGGGTCGCTGGTACTGTAACAGTGTCCCCGAACCGTCGTATTCGGTGACCTCGACAGCCTCGTAGATGCTGGCCCAGCCGTTCATCCCGTCTTCGAGGTGATTCACGTCGTATCCGCGTTCTGCGAGCGTGCCCGCGACGTACTCGCTGGCCCCGCCTTTCGCACACAGGACGGTCACTTTGCGGTCGTCGGGAATAGAATCGAGAACAGCGTCATCGATCTCCTCGTCGAGGAACTGGAAATACGGGACGTTTATCGACGTCACCGCCTCGCCGTCGATGTGCCACTTCTCGTATTCCGACTGCATTCGGACGTCGAGAAGCGTGAGTTCCTCGTTGGCGTCGAGACGACCTTTCAGCGTGTCCGGTGCAACTGGCTCGACTTCAACGTCAGGTGTCGGAAAATCTTCCGGGTTCATATTGTACACTCATTAGTACCGACCGGACGTACAAAAGGATTTGCATAGAAATGCACTATTCTTACAAGATAACTGGCCGCATATTTCAGCCTAACCAGAGAAACAACTATTTTGAGCCATCAGATGGCTGTTGTACAGGAGCCAGGATTGTACAGTAGTTCGGTTTAACCACAAGGATCAACATTCTTTTAACCACAGAGTCGGTATTGTGCGATAGCTCCAAGACAGATCAACGGAGCGTATAACCAATGAGTACGGAATTCAACGTTACGGAGACGCTCGACGTGAAAGGTGCATCGTGTCCCATGCCGGTCGTAAACACGAAGTCTGCAATCGACGACTTAGCCGAGGGCGACATCCTCGAAGTACTGGCAACTGACCCGGGAAGTATGAGTGATATCGACGGCTGGGCCGCGGGAACCCAGGGCGTCGAACTCGTCGACCAGGAGGAAGGCACCGACGTGTACAAACACTACGTCCGCAAGACGGAGTGACGATGAGCACTGATACACCGGACACACCAGCCGACGACGTGCCCTCGCGTGCGGAGTTAGCCGCACGCGTCGACGAACTCGAAGGTGCACTGGCCGAAGCCACGGCCGAGGACGACAACAAGAAGATGAGTATCATCGCGACGAAGGGCACGCTGGATATGGCTTACCCGCCGCTGATTCTCGCCAGCACCGCCGCCGCGTTCGGCTACGATGTGACAGTCTTTCATACGTTCTGGGGACTGGACATCCTGCACGAAGAGCGCTCGAAAAACCTCAAACTCAGCTCCGTTGGTAACCCCAGTATGCCCGTGCCCAACGCCATCGCGGCACTGCCCGGCATGGACCGCGTGACGACGAAGATGATGGAGCGGAAAATCGACGACAACGATACTGCAACGATCCAAGAGCTTCTGGAAACGAGCCTCGATATGGGCGTCGAATTCCAGGCCTGCCAGATGACTATCGACCTGATGGGATACGACGAGGAGGAATTCTACGACGGCGTCACGACTGGCGTCGGCGCAGCGACTGCCCTCCAGGATATGGCTGACGTCGATATCCAACTGCTCGTCTGATTCAGTCACACGAGTCGAACTCACTCCCGGATCAGTGGGTCCTCACCGGGGCGGAACCTGCAACGAACGAGTCGCACGCTATTTTCTGCGCGTCACGGACTAGCGAGGTCAACGGACTCTCTGTTGGTATAGAAGTTGGCTAGAAACGAATGCGGAATCCGGCGGTATCCTCACTCCCACTCGGAGTCGAGCGCGTCGAGCAGTTGGTCGATCTCTGCTCTGGCGGTGACCGCATGGACCGAGGCACGAATGGCCTTCGGTGTCGGCAACGCGCGGACGACAATTCTCGCGGAAGCGAGCCGCTGGACCGTCGCTTCGGGGTCAGCAACAGCGATTGTTACGAGCCCCGATTCGGGCCTTGCGGGACTGTGAAGTCGCTCGTCAGGGACGCCAGCGGCGAGTCGTCCAGTCAGTTGTCGAATCCGCTCCGCAATCTGGTCGACACCGATTTCGTCAATCACGTCGATCGCCTCGGCCAAGGCGACGTGTGGGGCTGGATTCGACGACCCAACCTCGAATCGCCGAGCGCCAGCCGCGAACTCGTAGGGCTCTGCAGTCGGTGTCTCGACACTCCGGTAGCCGACTGTTCTGGGCGCGAGAGAGTTGGCGACATCGCGGTCGACGTACAGAAAGCCCCCACCCCACAGCCCCAGCAGCCACTTGTGACCCGCTGCCGCGACGGCGTCTGCGCCCCACGCACCGACATCTATCGGGAGTTGTCCAGGCACCTGTACGGCGTCGACGAGCGCCAGCGCGCCGGCCTCGTGAGCAATATCGACGAGTTCGGTCACGGGGAGCTGTGTGCCGTGGGTCCACGTCACCGCGCTGAAACACACCAATCGTGCACCCTTGACGGCGTCGGCGAACTCCTCGGGGTCGACACGACCGGCCTCGGTTTCGACGACACGAACGTTGACACCCTCCGCCTGGAGTCGCTGCCACGGGAGCGTACCAGCGGGGTGTTCGAGGTCAGTTCGAACGACGGTATCGCCGGGGCGCCAGTCGATCGCGTTCGCGATGGCATTGATGCCCGCTGTGGTGCTCTCGGTGAGTGCAATCTCGTCGGCGTCTGCACCGACGAAGTCGGCAACGCGGGTTCGCACCCGGTCGTAGGCGTCAAACGCGACATCGTACGGGTCGTTCTGTGCGGTCGTATCGTACTCGTGGGTTCGGACGAAATCGTCTGCGGCCTCGACGACGTAGCGCGGACTCGGACCGTGTGCGCCGAAGTTCAGGTAACTGCCCTCGCTCAGCGCAGGCGTATCGGCGCGAAGTTCTCGTAGTTTCATCGATACTCCTCCAGTGGTTACTCGCTGTGGTCGGCAATCAGGTCCCGGAGCGACTGCTCGGACTGTGCACCCTTACGCTGTTTCACCGGCCTGCCGTCCGCGAACAACACGAACGTCGGCGTACTCTGTGCGCCGTATTCGATCGCGGTTTCGAGATGTGACTCGACATCGACTGTGAGGACCGTCGCCTCAGTGCCGGCGGCAATCCGTTCGAGGGTCGGTTGCATCTGCTGACAGGAGCCACACCACTCCGTGTAAAACTCTACGAGTGCGACCTCCTCATCTCCGACTGCCGTCTCGATGTCGCCGTCACCGAGCGAAACCACACCAGCGCCGTCTGTCTTTTGTGCTGTCATTGGTCGAGATACGCGCCGAGTAGTTAATAGACTTGTGAATATTGTACAATACAAAGAGGGTACTACTCCTCAGCGTGACTGCGGCCAATCGCGCCCGCGAGCGCCAGCAGGTAGCCGAACCCGTACTGAACGTCCGGGTCGCGTAGGTTGCGAACCAGGCCGACTGCACCGACCTGTTCGGCGGGTTCTCGCTGTGCTTCGCCGACCCCCGCGAGCAGTGTCTCGAGGCCCTCGCGGGTGTCGTCGTCCGCTGCGGTCTGGGCGACCTCTCCGAGGGCGGCGCCGGTGCCAGCCAACGAGGTGACCATCTCGTCGTCGAGCGCGGCAGTCGCCAGCGACCCGACTTCGGCGAGTTCGGCCAGTTCGTCGAGTGTGCCGCTTCGCTGGAGCGCAAGCACCGTTTCGAGCGCGTCCCGAAGTTCGTCGCCGTGCTCGCCGACCGTTTCGGCCAGCGCAACCGTCTCGTCAGTTGCGAGGCCGTCTGCGGATTCGGCGAGCGTCGATCCGGTCGCCGAGAGGTCGCGGACCATCTCGTCGTCGAGGGCACTCTCGCCCAGCGAGAGCACGTCGAGCAGTTCGTTGACGGCGTCGAGACGTTCGACGAACTCCGCAACTGCCTCTGGATTCTGCTCGATGGCGGTTTCGAGGTCAGCCTGACCGGAGTGTTCTCTTTCGGCCATGGTCAGAGCAACCCCCGTGCAGTGAGCCAGTAGGATTCGTTGTAGGCCAGTTTCGACCAGTGGAGTTTCTCCGAGGGCGGCGCTGGCGACGGCGGATTCTCGTAGTCGAACTCGACGAACGACGCCGCGTCCATCCCCGTCTCGATGAAACACAGTGTCTTGCCGTCGTAGCTCGCTGTCGCTGGCCGACCGCGGATCTCGCTGGCGAGACGCTGGCCGACGACACCGGCCTGGTAGTGGGCAACGCTGCCTGCGTTTGGGACGCCGGTGTCAGCAGTGTCACCGAGTGCGTAGACGTTGTCGGCCGCGTCGGCTTCGAGCGTCCGCTTGTCGACATCGACCCAGCCGTCGTCGCCGAGACCAGCCTCTTCGATCAGGTCGACGCCAGCGTGAGGTGGGATCGTGACGAGGAGGTCATAGTCAAGTTCGGTCCCCTCCATCGAGGTGATTGTCTGCGCTTCGGGGCCGATTTCGTCGGCGTTGAAGAAGGTCTCGACGCTGATATCGCGGTCGTCCATAAGCGGGCGGGCCCACTCGGCGATGTGGGGGTTTCCGTGGACCCGCTGGATCGGGTATGTGTACGTGATCTCGATATCATCGCGGAGGCCGCGCTCGCGGAACCAGTCGTCGGCCATGAAGACAAATTCTAGCGGTGCTGCCGGGCACATATGGGGTGAGCCGATGACACTCAACACGAGGTGGCCGTCGGTGAACTCCAGGAGATTCTCTCGGAGGGCAATCGAGCCGGACTCGCTGTAGTAGTCGTGTCCCCCCTCGGGAAGTCCCGGAATCTGTTCGGGTGCCAGCGTCGAGCCAGTAGCAAGCACGAGGTGGTCGTACTCGACAGACCGGGCGCGGTCGCGAAACCGAAGTCGTTGGTCGTCGGTGTCGATGTCGGTCACACGGTCGATCCAGAGGTCCACGTCATCGTCGACCAGCTCGGCCAACGGGCGTCGACCATCGTCCGGTTCGCGCTGGCCGAAGGGCACGTATAGCCAGACCGGCTTGTAGACGTGGTCGGGGCCGTCATTGACCAGTGTGACGCGAACGTTTCCGGCGTCGAGCTCTGGTTCGAGACGGTCGGCAAGGTCATTCGCGAGGACGGTACCGCCGGTCCCGCCACCGAGGATGACGATGTGTTCGGTCATGCTTTCTCCACGTAGAACTCGATGTGGCTGTCGAGTTCTTCAACCGCGAGCAGTTCGTTTCCTGCCTCCTCGGCCCACTCCGGAACGTCGGTGAGCGACTGCTCGTTGTCGCTCAGGAGCCGAATCACAGCACCGGAGTTGGCGTTGCGGATCTGTCCGATGAGGTCCATCAGCGGACCCGGGCAGGCTGCGCCGCGAGCGTCGACCGTCTCGTCAGGTTCGATATCAGTCATGGCAATCTCACAACTAGTCGTACGGCCGGGGAGTATTAATATTGTACTACTATTCCAATACTATGAAAACGTTTGATGAGCTACCGAACAGCCAAATTCAGGGCGTACGCCGATTACCGGTCAAGAAGTGAGTTCCACGCGACCGGGACCTGCGTGTAGACGGCCGCATTGTCGACGAGCGCTTCGGCGGGGATGTACTCGTCTGGCGCATGGACGGTATCAGTTCCGAGTGCGAACTCGACGGTTGGAATGCCAGCGTTGCGGAGCGTCTTGGCGTCGCCGCCACCCGTTGCGCTCCGACGAAAGATTGGCTGGCCTGTGGTCGCCTCTGCCGTCGACGTGACAGCCTCAACGAGTGGACTGTTGGGCTTTTCTGCGGTCCCGACGCTCCAGGAGACGTCGGCAATTGTGATACCCTCACAGTCGTCGACACAGGCCCGGATCTCCGAGAGTATGTCAGCTGTTTGGACGCCCGCAGTCAGTCGGATATCGACCTCGGCGCGAGCAGACTGCGGAACGCTATTGACCGCCTCGCCGCCCTCCAGCACGCCGAGGTTGATAGACGGGTATCGAAACAGGTCACTGGCAACGTTTTCGCCCATCGATGGGGTGTAATACTCGACGGAGTCGTCGATAACTGATTCTAGCGTTGGGTCGATATCGAGCCGCTTCGTGCCGAACCGTTCACGGAGGATTCTGACGGCGTCGTAGAGCCGGTCGATCGCATTGACACCGAGGACTGGGCGTGACCCATGGGCGCTCTCCCCAGTTGCTTCGAGCGTCAACCAGATGCTGCCGCGGTCGGCAACTGTCACAGAATGTCGGCCCGTTACACAGGTTTGCTCGCCGATTAGGCAGGCGTCGGCGTCGAGATGTCCAGCTGTCATGAGCGCGGGCAAGCCAGCGTCACCGGCAACTTCCTCGTCGCTCACAAGTGCAACGAGGAGGGTGACGGGCGGCTGGGTGGATGTCGCGGCGAAGGCCTGGATCGCAAACAGCATCGACGCGACTGCGCCTTTCATATCAGTTGCACCGCGGCCGTACACGAGCCCATCGACGTGCTCGCCGAGCGGGTCGCGCGTCCACGCGTCTCTGTCGAACGGCACAGTATCGAGGTGACCGTTGTACAGCAGAGTTCTGTCTGATTTGCCCGGAAGACGAACGAGGAGATTCGGCTTGGCCGGGTCGGCCACGAACCGCTCGGTCTCGACAGGGCTGGGACCGAGAAACCGCTCGACCTCCGCGACGATATCACGTGTGTCACCGGGCGGATTTGACGTGTCGACCACAAGCAAGTCCAGAGCCAGTTCGATGAGCTCCTCGCGGTTCTCACGAACGTATTCGACTGGCGTGGGCTCGCTCATGACTCGCCAAGTTTGCCGTCGAGGACTTTTGCTGCCGTGAGAACAGGGTCCCAGACGGGACTGAACGGCGGCGCGTAGGCCAAGTCTGAGTCGCGAAGTTCGGAGACCGTCAGGCCTGCTGTGAGTGCCATCGCAATCGTGTCGATCCGCTTTGCCCCCTCTCGACCCACGACTGTCCCGCCCAGTACCAGCTCGGACTCGCAGTCGGCCAGCAACGTGACGGTGAGTTCCTCCCCGTCGGGGTAGTAATGCGCCCGCGACGGTGCCGATATCGAGACCGATACCGGGTCGAACCCGACCGCTCGCGCGCGCTCTTCGTCGACGATTCCAGTTCTGGCAGCACCGAGCTCGAAGGCTTTGACGATAGCTGTCCCGGCGGTTCCGCCGACAGGCTCCGGGTCGCCGGTGACGGTCTGGCCGATTGCCCGGCCTGCGCGGTTTGCAGTCAGCGCGAGCGGAACGTGAGCCGGTTCGCCGGTGACGACGTGTCGGGCCTCAGCGCAGTCACCCGCCGCGTAGACGTTCTCGTAGTTCGTCCTCCCGTATTCGTCGGTGGCGATAGCACCGGTGTCCCCCAGTTCGATTCCTGCCTGAGCTGCAAGACCTGTGTTCGGCGTTACGCCCACGCCAACGATTGCGATGTCGGCCGCGTGTGCGTTGTCTTCGAGAACAACATGTTCCACGGCCTCTCTGCCGTCGAACCCCGAAACTGCGGTATCGAGATGGAGGTCAACACCCTGTGTTTGCAGGTGCTCCTCGACGACGTCCGCGAGCGTGTCGCCGAACGGCTGAAGCACGTGCGGCAGTGTTTCGTAGAGAGAAACGTCCAGCCCTCGTTCCGACAGTGCCTCGGCCATCTCGATTCCGACGTACCCACCGCCGACGATTGCCGCAGAATCGGGCGAGTACTCGGTAACGTAGTCCTCGATAGCCTCGGCTTCGGGTAAGTCATGAATAGTGAACACGCCGTCGAGACCCAGCCCGTCGAATGGTGGTTCGACTGCGGTTGCTCCTGTCCCAACGAGGAGGTGGTCGTAGGACTGCTCGACCCTCTCACTGCCCCCCTCCACAGTGACAGTTTCGGCCCCGGGGTTGATCTCGACGACTTCGTGGCCGGTTCGCAGGTCGATGTCGCGTTCATCGCGGAACTGCTCGGGCGTGACAGTGACCAGATCCGACAGATTCTCGACCGCTCCTTTGACGTAGTACGGCATCCCACAGGCGGCGTAGGATACCCACTCGCCCTTCTCGAAGACGATTACGTCCATCTCCGGGTTCTCCCGCTTTGCCTTACTCGCGGCACTCATCCCTGCAGCATCACCGCCAACGATCACAAAGGTGTCGCTCATATGTGGGAGTAAGAGCGACAGGTGCAAAAGTATTTCGTGAATACTACAATACTATGCACAAACGCGTGAGTTTCGGGAGAGTTCAGGTATGTTGCTCGACAACAGAGCGGAGTTGTTCTTCGCTCTGCATTCCGACCAGTCGTTCAACCGGCTGTCCGTTGTCGAACAGCAGTAGCGTCGGAACGCCACGAACGCCGTATTCGGCGGCAAGGGGCTGATTTGCGTCAATGTCGATTTTTCCCACGGTTGCCTCGGTCTCGGAAGCGATCGTCTCGACAACGGGTTCAAGCATCTGACACGGTCCACACCAGTCGGCGTAGAAGTCAACGAGAACGGTGTCGAACTCGTCTGTTAGTTCGGTCAGTTCTGCCCCACCACTGATTGAAACCGGCTCTGGAAGGCTCTGTGAATCGGACTGCTCTGCGGTTCCAGCCTCTGCTTGGTTACGAAGCTCCGCTAATTTCTGCCGCTTAATCGCTTCAATCTCGTCTGACATCAGTTCACTGTTGGAGCCGTGGAAACTTATCTGTTTTGTGTGTATTGCACAATATTGTTCTGGTCAAGAACACCTCACAGAGAGTGAGAGCCGACGCTGTCGACGTGTGCGGTAAGGTTGTCGTCAGCGTCCGGGCGGAAACCTCCGAAATCACAGGGGGTATCGTTACCGTTCTCGGCACCATCTACGGACGGACAGAAAGCCTGTCAGTCGTGACCCTCACCCATGGCCTCCTAAATTCAATCTGGACTGGAATGGCACTGATAGCACGCTTGTGAGGGGTCTACTCAGTAGTTATTGCCAGTTGCTGCTGAAATCACCGCTGCTGCACTCGCGCGTTCTCGTCAGTAGCGTCGGATTGACGACTCTGAGCCCTGTCACAACTGACGTGCTGCATACAGAGTATCCATCTAGCGACTGAGTGCCCATCATATTGGACCTCACCCCAGATATCAGCATTGCAGAAGAAACGTCTGCGGCGACAGATCTACTGAAAAGCGCCCGTGGGCTGAATCGTACCCCTACGCCGGAGTAATCACGTCTGGTCCATCTGACCGGGACTCAATCGTATTTCCACATTCGGGGCATTCGTAGGCGAGATAGGTAGCGTGGACATGGAGTATCCAGTCTCCGTTGATTCGACTTTCGTGTGTACACTTCGGACAGTAGAGCGTTGCCTTCTCAGGCAGCCGGCGCTCAGCGTGGTTATTGGAGGGAACCATTCAATACTTTACAATGCGAATATGTATAAGGGTGCTGGTCGCCCTCTGATCGGTCATCCCTGCAAAACACGAATTCACGACGTTCCGGTACAGAGCACAGTATTTGTAACCTATTATTACTCGGTTGTCCAAGGGTTATTAGTCGGCTGTGGAATCCACGAACGGTGTGTCAATTGGGGGGAGACAACAGACGAGGCCACGAGGAAGGGGTCGCGAGATGCGGCGTCAGGATTCGCGCCACTTGTGGCCGCACTCGACGCAGGTGAACAGCCGAACCTCGTAGGAGCCGCCCGGCTTTGGCAGCATCTCGGAGGAGGCCCGGTCGCTGTTGCAGTTCTCGGCCGGACAGGACACCTCCATCGTCTCGGCGGCGTCCTGTGTCGCGTCGGCCACATCGGGTGCCCCCTCGTCCTGCTGTCCATCCTGAATTGCCATCGCCGCTTCCGCTTGTGAGTCCCGTTGCTCCTCGTTCTCACAGGAGCGACAGACCCACGTGTCTTCCTCCGTGTGCATCATCGAACCGCACTCGTCACAGAATTGCATATACCGTAGCCATGCACGGTTGTCAGATATATGTGTTAGCTTCCAGTCCGCCGTGGATATCAGCCAGCAGTTGGCCCGCTCGACATCGAGCAACTGGTTGCGGAGCACTCGGCCCAGATGGTGAGTTTTGGAGAGTGACTGGTGGGACACTCGTACGCTGAAAGGAAAGTAACGAACGCTTACTCCTGTAGCCGCTGCGTGCGCTCGACAAGTGGGTGGTGGGCGTAGTCGACGGCGTCGATATCGTCAACAGTTTCGAGGTTCTCTTTCCGGGCGGTTTCGGCCATCCCGAGTTCGACCGGGGCTTCAATTTCGATGACGTAGGCGTCCATCTCGTCGATACCGAGTTGGCTGGCGGCCTTCACGCGGTGGTGGCCGTCGGCGAGCAACAGTTCCGTGGGCGTGTCGATGATGACCAGCGGCTCGGCAAGCCCTCGCTGGAGTTCGTACCGACGGCCTTCGAGTTCGTCGGCGTAGACCTTTCCCTGAGTGGGTGTGAGTTCCGAGATAACGACGTTACGGCGACTTTCGGTGGCGTCGATATCGTGGATATTTTCCAGCGTCTTGACGAGTTTGTTCACCTTGTCGGGCGTTGCACGTTCGATCTGGCTGCGGATCACGTCGGAGTTGGAGATGATGCCGACGAGATTCCCGGCGTCGTCGACGACAGGGAGACGACGAATCCCAGAGCGGAGGATCACCCGGGCGGCGTCGTTGAGTTTCATATCAGGGTGGGCAACGAGCAGGTCCGTCGACATAACTTTGAAAATTGGCTCGCTCTCGTCTTCGAGCAGTAGGTCACGTGCGCTGATGAACCCCTCAACGTGACGGCCATCACAGACCGGGTACCCGCTGTGGTTGTCGCTCTGTGCGATCCGTTCCGCCACGTCACGGACCGTATCTTCGGGCGCGACCGTCGCAACGTCCTGCGTCATATAATCTCGGACGGTCGGTTTCTCTTGGTCTGCCATTACCCTCCCTGAGGGGCGGGGGGCCGAAAAGCCTCTCGTCTGTCAGCTACGACTCCTCGGTGCTATCTGTCGAGGACTGCTCGTCGCTCACCTCGGGGTCTGCGCCCAGATACTCCGCGTCGATTTCGGATTCAGTCGCGTAGGGACTCTCCGCGACAGAGCTCATCTCGGCGTTGATGACATCCAGAAATCGTGCAGTAACCATCTCTTCGACGATTTTCACGAGGGAATCGCTCTGCTCGACATCGCCGAGCACGCCGAGTTCGAGCTGTGCGCCAGCCATATCGACGTGGCCACCTGCGCTGCCGATCTGTCCGAACGCGTCCCGCAACGCCTCACCGAGGTCGATATCCGTGCCGCGGGCTCGTGCCGAGACGAATATCGTCCCGTCTTTGATCCCGTAGACCAGGACCGTCGTGACGGCTTCCATGTTCAGGAGTCTGTCGGCGGCCTGTGCCAGCGCGTCGCGTTCAGCAAGCTCACCAACACAGGTCATCAGCACCGGCCCTTCGACCCGGCGGTTGCTGATCGCGTCGGCAATCGTCTCGAAGGTCCGGGGGCTGATGCTCGGCGACTCGATCCGGTCGAGCATCCCGAAATCGACCTCAGGGACGAGTCGTGCCGCCGCGGCGAAATCCTCCTGTGCAACTTCTCGCGAGAATCCGTCCGTATCGATGTGGATGCCGAACAGCAGGGCCGTGGCAGTTCCGGCGTCGAAGGGGATGTTGAACCGGTCGAGATAATCAACGAGGAGCGTACTGGTTGCGCCGACGCTGCTCCGAAGGTCGACAAACTGTGCGTCGACTGGTGACCGCGGCGGGTGGTGGTCGATGACGATATCGACAGCCACGTCGGCGGGAAGTTGGTCGTTAACACTCGGCCGTGAGTGGTCAACCAGGGCAATTCCGTCAAACTCCGCGAGGTCATCGTCAGAGTCGAGATTGCGAAGGTCCATCTCCAGCACGTTGACAAACGCGCGGTTTTCCTGATGAGTAATCTCTCCGTAATAGCAGACGTCGACCGTACAGCCAGCGGCGCGAGCGATTCGCCCGAGTGCCAGCGCGCTGGCAAGTGCGTCTGGGTCAGGGTTGTCGTGTGTCACGACCGCCAGATGCTCGATGTCACGGAGAATACGCTGAAGCTGTCGCATTCGCTGGCCACGGCCACCAACCCGGGCGGAAACGTGTTCAGCAACGCCTTCACGGGGGTCGACGACGCGGTCTGCGAGCGAGCGAATCTGGTCGCGTTCGTCTCCAGCCGCGGCTGACCAGCCGGTGTAACTGACCAGATAGGCCTCAGGAAAGACAGCCCCGATAGCCTCAGAGACCTGAACGTTTCGTGCTCGGTCCTCGAAGAAGACGCCGACGATATCGGGCCGGTCGAGCCGAGTGAGTTCGTCGCGCTCGATTCGGTCGAACTCGGCGACTGAGACGCCGCGCTGCTGCAGCGAGTCTGCGAGCGCAACGTCGTCCGTGCCCACCTGCAATGTGCCTGGCTGCTCGGAGACTGATTGGGCAACAGTTTCCAGAAGCGAGCCGTCGCCCAGAAGCAGCCGCTGTGTCATACTAGCAGTTGTGGCCGACCGACTAAAACATCCAGCGGTCCGTCGTTACTTGAGTCGTTCCTGCAAGAACGACGGATGAGCCGCGCTGACGCCGTCGAGTTCCATGATTTCGTCGTTGATAATTTCGCCGAGTGCGTCCCCGTCGGAGGCGCGAATCTCGGCCATCAGCGTGTGGTCGCCACTCGAGGTGTACAGCGATTCGATGGCGGTGAGCTCCTTGAGCTGTCGCGTTACCTCGACGTACTGCTCGCTCTCGACGTCGACACCGACGATGGCAATCGACTGCCCAGAGAGTTTCTTTGGGTCGACATCGGCAGAGTACCCGACAATCACGCCCTCCTCTTCGAGTTTCTGGATGTACTTGCGAACGGTCGGCTTCGAGACATCCGCCCGCTCGGCAATCTCCGCGTACGATGCCTGGGCGTCTTCCTCCAGAACCGACAGAATACGTTGTTCCGTAGCCTCTGCACTCATGTACTACTCTTTACCACCACCAAAAAAATATCTTCCGAATCCGTAAAGCGAAATTCACCCGGACAAACTGTGGCGCTCAGGTGTGTCGACCCAGCAGTTCGTCGGCCGACCGGTCCCACGCGGCGTCGTCGTCGAAGTACCGCTCAGCCAGCGGTTCGGCGGGCATCTCGCCGGTTTTGCGTTTCTCCTCACCGTAGGAGAGCCGGTTGTCGTCACGGTAGAACCGGCCGGTCAGCACCTCGCCCTCGTAGAGGCGGTTTTCGGCTTCGTACATCATGTCGGCGGCTTCCCGCCGGTCAGTCACGTCGAAGTCGAACTCGTCGTCCTGCTGGATGTCGGTGTAGGGGACGTACTCCTTGGCGTCCTTGTTCCAGGTTGGACACTGGGTGAGGAAATCGATGTGGGCAAAGCCGTCGTGTTCGATTGCCTCGACGAGAATCTCTTGGGCCTGTCGTGGGTTCGTCGCCGCCGTTCGGGCGATGAAGGAAGCACCAGAGGCCAGCGAGAGCGTCAGCGGTCGGACCGGGTCCTTTGCGCTGCCACTTGGCTGCGTTTTCGATTTGTGGCCTTTCGGACTCGTCGGTGAGGTTTGCCCCTTCGTCAGCCCGAAGATTTCGTTGTTGAAGACGATGTAGGTCATATCGTGGTTCTCGCGGGCAGTGTGCATGAAGTGGTTCCCACCGATGCCGTAGCCGTCACCATCACCGCCTGCTGCGACGACTTCGAGACCGGGATTGGTGAGTTTTGCCGCCCGTGCGACCGGCAGCGACCGCCCGTGAATGGCGTGATAGCCGTAGCTCTCGAAGTAGCTGGAGAGTTTGCCCGAGCAACCGATTCCAGTCACGAGCAGCGTCTCCTCCGGAGTGCGGCCAACTTCCGGCATCGCCCCCTTCAGCGCCTTCAGGACGGCGAAGTCACCGCAACCCGGGCACCACGTCGGTTGTGGCTCGACTGCGGGCGTGAAGTCCTCTTTCTCTGCCTGTTCTTCCGTGTCGATGGCTGTGAATGCTGACATCTCAATCACCAGTTGCCGGTTCGAGTCGCATGTTCCCCTCCGGCTGGGTACCGCTGTTCATCTCCTCGAACCCGCTCACGATTTCGTGGGGCTCGAACGGTTCGCCGTCGTATTTCAGCAGGCTGGTCAGTTTCGGCCCGAACCGGCCGAGTTCCTTCTGTGTCAGCCCGCGGAACTGTGCGGTAGCGTTCATCTCGACCACCAGACACTCCTCGACGCTTTCGAGGAAGGCCGTCACCTCAGTCTTCGGGTAGGGCATCAGGTCGCTCACGCCAAGTGCTTTCACCGACTCGCCGCGGGCGTTGAGTCGGTCGACAGCCTCGAAGACCGTGTCCTGCTGGCTCCCCCAGACGAGGATCGCTCGGTCTGCGTCTGCAGGGCCGTGGTAGGTCTGGTGGGACGAATCCATCTCGTCGAGGTCCTCCCGAATCGAACTGAGTTTGCGCATCCGGCGGTCCATCTGTGCCACGCGGTTGTCCGGTGACTCGGAGATATGTCCGACCTCCATCGACTCGTTGCCGGTCACAAGATGGCGACCGCCTTTCTGGCCCGGGATCGACCGCGGATTCGAGCCATCTTCGACGTCGTGGCGATAGCGCTGGAACTTCCCGGCGGCGTCGTGGGCTGCGTCGGCGAGTTCGTCCTCGCTGAGTACGCCGTCCATTCCGGCCGTGGCCTCGCGGTCGAAAAAGTCAGTGGGCACAGTCCGGAGTTCACCCTGAATCTTCTGGTCGTAGACCACAATTGCCGGGAGGTTGTAGCCGTAGGCCATCTCGAAGGCCTTGCGCGTCTGGTCGTAGGCTTCCCGGACGTTTGCCGGCGCGAACACGACCCGACAGGAGTCGCCCTGACTCGTGTAGAGCACGTGTTCGAGGTCGGCCTGCTCGGGTTTGGTCGGCATACCTGTCGACGGGCCGGCCCGCATTGCCTCGACGAGGACCACCGGCGTTTCTGTCATCTCGGCCAGCCCAAGCGGTTCGCTCATCAGCGCAAACCCGCCACCAGACGAGCCAGACATGGCCTTCGCACCAGCGTGTGAGGCACCCAGCGCGAGCGATGCGGCCGCAATCTCGTCTTCGACCTGTTCAGAAATGCCGCCGAAATGCGGCAGGTTCTGGGACATAATCGTGAACACGTCCGTCCACGGAGTCATCGGATAGCCGGCGATGAACCGACAACCTTCGTCGAGTGCGCCGTAAGCGATGGCGTTCGAGCCGCTGAGCATCGCCATCTCGCTGTCGTGTTCGCCCGAGGGTGCTCGCAGGTCGTGGGTGATGTCGAACTCCCGGCCCCGCTCGTAGGCGCGGTCGAGAATATCGAGATTCTGGTCGCGCGTCTCCCCGGTCATCGCCTCGGTGATGAGCTCCTCGAAGTAGCTCGTGTCCATATCCAGCAGCGCCGCCGTGATACCGATGCCAGCGGTGTTTCGCATCACCTCGCGGCCGTGTTCACGGGCGAGTGCCCGCAGGTCAATCGGGTAGACGTGCCAGTCGTTTTCCTCGGCGCGCTCCTCGAGTCCAATCTCGGCGACGTCGTCCTCGTCGATGAGCCCGGTATCGTAGACGATGACACCCCCCTCGTTGAGGTCGTCGAGATGCTCGGTCAGCGGCTTCAGTTCCTCTTTGCCGTAGTAGGCGTCCTCACTTGGGTTGCGCGCGAAGCTGTCGCCAAGCGAGAGCAGGAAGTTGAAGCCGTCGCCCCGGGAGCGCACCCGCTGTTCACCCGCCCGCACCTCGACGTAGGTGTGGCCGCCGCGAATCCGGGACGGATAATGACGGTGCGTGAAGATGTGCAGTCCCGAGCGCATCAACGCCTTGGCGAAGTTCTGGCTTGTCGAGTCGATGCCGTCACCCGACCCCCCCGCAATCCGCCACATCAACGTCTCGGTCATAGAGACCACCTCTCAATCCATGTACACAGCATATATAGACTGTATCGGCCTCGTGACTAAAGCCTTGCTACAAAATAACATTCAACATGGTTAATCACCACAAATAAACAGCGAAATACCCCCACCATCAGTTGCAGAGTGAAAGAAAACAGGTGCTAATGTACACAATCGTTCAGGAAGAATCGGAACTGGGTGGTGAGGCGGGAATCGCCGAGAGCCGACGTATAAGAAAACAGATGTTATCGCGGCGCCTGGCTGTAGATCAGATTGCGCTGGATAGGGTTTGCGCCCTCGTAGATGACCGGGACACGGACGTCACGGTAGACACGGGAGATGCGGTTTTCTTCGAGCACGGAGCGGCCGCCGTACAGTTGCATACCTCGCTCGGCGCACTCGGTGGCAGCCTCGGTGGCTGTCGCCTTCGAGAGTGCGGCCCAGTAGCCGGCGTTGTCGTGGTTTTCGACCTTCTCGACGGCCCGCCACGACAGCGCACGGGCAGACTCGAACTCCATACGCATGTCTGCGAGGTCGTGTTGGACAGACTGGAACTCGTCGATGGTCCGGCCGAATGCCTCGCGGTCGTGAACGAACGAGGAGGCTTCCTCGATGGCCGCAGCAGCGAGACCGAGGCCGTGGCCGGCAACGACTGCCCGACCCTTGTTGAAGAAATCAGCAATCATATAGAATCCCTGGCCTTCCTCGCCGATGATGTGGTCCTCGGGGATGCGGCAGTTATCCAGGGTGATGTGGGCCTGCTTCGAGGCGCGGTAACACATCTTCTCGGGGATGTGCTCGGCGTGATAGCCAGGCGCGTCCGTCGGGACAATAAACAGCGAAAAGTTGCCGTAGCGGTTGTCTTCGTCGTCTCCAGTTCGGGCGTAGATAGTCAGCCAGTCTCCCTCGACACCGTTGCCGACCCAGTATTTCTCACCGTTCAGCACCCACTCGTCGCCGTCTTTCTCGGCGGCAGTCTGCATCCCGGCCATGTCGCTGCCGGTATCGGGTTCGGAGACGCCGAGTCCGGAGCGCATCTCGTTTTCGGCAATCGGGCGGAGATAGCTCTCTTTCTGTTCTTCGGTGCCGTACATCTCCACGAGGTCGGTGCCGAAGTCGGGCAGTTGCAGTGATAGTCCAATCCCTGCGTCGGCCCTGTAGAACTCCTCGGCAAGCGCCAGCGTCTCGGCGAGCGAAAAGCCACGGCCACCGTATTCCTCGCTAATTCCCTGTCCGACCAGTCCGGCTTCCTCGCCTTTCTGGATGATTTCTTCGGGGTAGTCGCCGCTCTCGAAGTACTCCGCTGCGTTTGGCTCGATATGTTCCTCGGCAAACTCACGCGCTTCCTGTTTAACCGCTCGTGCGTGCTCGGGGACAATACTCTCTTCTAACAAATCCATGCAAAATGACTACGGGATCAACCGGTATAAATGGCAGACCTACAAGGTTTGGGACGTCGCTTACACTTCGATTTCTTGCATCAGGCTCACGAGTTCGTCGAGTTCAGGGAAGGTGTAGACTTTGACGTTGATATCGGATTCGAGTGCGTGGACTCGCGAGTCGAACATCAGTGCCATCTCGTCGTCTCGGTTGCCAACGAGTTCGTTGACCATCCCACTGCCGGGGCCGTAGGTAAACGTCGGCGTCGACATATCGATTGTCGTGTTCAGGACGTTTGCCCAGCCATCGATAAAGCCGGAGGTCATGATGTTGCCAATCTCCTGAATGGCCGACCGCTCCATATCAGTGAAGCCGTCGGTCGCCTCGCCGCCGTCGCCCATGTCGCCCATCATCCCGTGGGCGAGTTTCTTCGCGTCTTCGGCGTTGAACAGGAATAGAATATGACCGTAGGGACGTTCAGTCATCTCGATGCTGATGCCAATCTGTTTCTCGTCACCGACGTGAGCCTGAATGTCGGGGATATCGATGAAGTTGATTTTCGTAATCTCCATCTCCGTTTCCATCCCGGTCATCTGGCTGAGATGGTCTGCAACCGTGTTGCCGCCCTGCTTGGCCATCTTGTTGAACAACCCCAGCTTCCGAATATCGATCATCAAACTCATGAATGACGTTGTCACTCTGTTCCCGCCGGACATACATATAACGCACCCTCGCATTTTCGCAGGCGAGAATTGCTCGCCGCCTTATCGGAATTTGAACTGGTCGCCCTCGGCCGAAAAGATGCTGGCGATGCCCGCGCCGAAGGCAAAGGCGAACCGCTGGGAACCCAACTGGACCCGCTGTGCGAGCGGATACTGTGGCTCGAACTCGCGGACGGTGACCGGCGCGTTCAGCCGGTCTTCGAGCGCGTCAAGCACGTCGTCTTTCGTTCCAAGTTCGTCGACAAGCCCCTCTTCGTGGGCTTTCGTCCCGATATAGACGCGAGCCTCTGTCTCCTCGATTGTCGCTTCGTCCATCTCGCGGCGCTCGGCAACGTTCGAGACGAACTGCTCGTAGTAGTCGTCGATCAGTCCCTGCAGATACTCTCGTTCGTCGTCTTCGAGTTCCTTCAGCGGCGTCCCGGCGTCTTTGTACTCGCCGGCAGTCAACTGTTCGTACTGGATGCCGAGTCGGTCGGCCAGTTCGGCGGCGGTGACCCGTGAGCCGATGACGCCAATCGAGCCAACGATACTCCCATCGCGTGCCCAGATTTCGTCACAGCCACTTGCAATCTCGTAGCCGCCACTTGCACAGGTGTCTGTTGTGTACGCAATTGTTGGCCCGTCGAACTCCTCGGCAGCGAGTTTGATATCTTCGCTGGGGACGATTTCGCCGCCGGGTGTGTTCAGCCGAACGACCAGAGCGTCGACACTGCTGTCGGCGTCTGCGCGCTCGATCTGGTCGACAATTCGGTCAGCGTTGGCTCCTGTCGGTGCCGAGCCAATGCCGCCGCCGCTGTTGCGCGAAATTGCACCCGTAACGCCAACCTCTGCGACGTTGTATCCGGGGACGACTGACCCGGCAACCGACGCACCGACTCGGACGACCGCCGGAATCGCGAGGACGAGCAACAGCATGCCGAGCAGTTCCCGACCCGAACTCGGGTACCACAGAAACAGGAACCAGCCAGCGGCGACGCCAATCGCTACAACTCCGACGAACAGAACCGCACGAAGCGCTGTCTTAAGAAAGCCCATCGCTGTCAGAGTGGTTGGGTGCCGGAAATAAAAAACACGGCATTGCAACCTTGTGAACTGCAGTTCACAGAATTGCTATTATGCTGGCTGCCCACTCACAGAGTATGTCACTTCGCGAGTCGATTCGGAGCGGACGGGCACAGTACGTCACGCTGTGGCTTCTCGCTGGGGTGTGTTTCGTCCTCGCGGCCACGAACACCGCCGTATTCGGGCTAGAGCAGTCGACGTTGCTCCTGCTCACGAGCGTGTTCGCAGCGGTGACCGCAGAATACGACGGCAGTCGGAGCTGTCCCAGCCGAGAGCCGAGTTCGTAACTCAGGCCGCGGCCTCGATGACTGAAATCTCCTCGGCGTCCGCGTCGTCGACATCGAGATGCATCGGGATATACTCACGCCGTTCGTAGGCGTCTTTCTCGTCGGGCGTACCGACCGTACACCACAACTGGACCTCGTCAGGACCGTTCCATTCGCACTGCCGGTTGATGCCGAAACAGACGAACTCCGACCCCTCGTATTCGATGGTTGCACCCTTCCGAATACCCGGGTCGCCGTGGATGATCAGCTTCTGCATACCCAACGGTTCACACAGTGTCGATTTAACAACTTCGATAGGCGTACTCAGGCGGCCCAGACTAGTGCCGCAAACCGCTCGGTTGCGGGCGATGCCTCAACTGCTCGCTGCCCCGACTCGGCCCGTCGGTGGTCCATCTCACGCAGTTGTGGGCACGGTTGGCCGACGGCTCCCCTTGAACACCCAGCGAGCACCGCTGTTGCGCCGGTTGCCACCGCGACCACTTACCCATACCCAAGGGTCCGTAACCGGGCAGAATACAGCCACCGAAAGGGAATAAATGCCTATTCTGTTTCAAAGCGTTTATTAGCAGGGTATCTGTATCCGTAGATGGGCCTTGGAAGAGCACCCAACCCCACACTATCGAGAGATTCACTCCTGGATCTGGTTTGCAGCCATCATCGGTAGATACCACCCAGGGCCCCACCCCACTACCCGGCCAGACGCCATCCTGAACTGCTCGCGCGTCTGGCCGCACATCCTACTGTCTCTGACTCGATGAGTTGCACTGGCAGTTACTCGCGGTGACGACCGTACCGGCCAGCGCGGCGTCTGCGCGACGACGCTGTATCCCGGTCGGCGTCGCTCTGTGACGCTGAGTTCGGGGTTGTCCTCCGTCCGCCGTCCGTGTTCAACTCGGTTGCCTCGGACGATGACTGGTCGTCCGTCTCGTCCCCGTCATCGTCGTCGACGTGCCGCCACGCGGTGAGCCCCATTTTGCGGAGTCGCCGGACCTGTGGCAGTGTCACAATCGTCACGACCAGCGACGACGCGCCGAGTAATCCCATTCCGAACAGCGCCACGGCCAGGAAGAGTTCACCGGCGAGATACCGGTTCAGGCCGAAAAAGAAAAATCCAATGCTGAATCCGGCTTCGATCTTCGCTTCGAGCAGCGAGATGGTCTCGTCGAACGTTGCCAGTCGGTTGTCGACGGCGGTCAGCGTCTCGTTCGCTTCCCGGACGGCCTGTTCGGCGTCACTCTCAATTTTCTCGACGCGTTCGAGTGTTCTGTCGGCACTATCTACCAGTCGTTCGGCGTTTTCCAAGGCGTCGACGAACCCCTCGTCGCCGAGGATATTCATCATCCTGAGCATATTCCCGAGGTCAGAGGCCATACCTCAACCAATGGAGCCTGTCGCTTTGGTTTTGGGGGTCAACGCGCCTGAACTCCGAGCACGGTGCCTGGTAATTAAACGTCGGCCCGACTCCCAGTGGAGAGGAACAAAGCCGGAGTATTTTTTATTCGGATTGAGATGTGCGGGTGTGCAAGGACTCGAACCGATTGTGGCACTATCGTGTGACGATGAGTAGCCAAACGCGCTCACCGAACGCGGAACTCGGGTTGTTAGACGCGACGATGATCGGCATGGGCGCGATGATCGGCGCAGGTATCTTCGTCCTGACAGGACTGGCAGCGGAGATTGCCGGGCCGGCCGCGATTGCCGTCTTCGCGCTGAACGGCGTCGTGACGGCATTTACCGGGCTGTCCTACGCCGAACTCGCAGCCTCGATTCCGAAGAGTGGCGGCGGGTACGCGTTCGTCCGAGAGATTTTCGACGACTTCGCCTCGTTCATCATGGGCTGGATGCTCTGGTTTGCCTACATGATCGCCGGGGCGCTGTACGCGCTGGGCTTTGCACCGAACTTCCTCGAACTGTTGCACGTCTACGGAATTGTCCCGCCGCCGGACGCAGTTGGGGCGGTTGCGATTCCCGTCATCGAGGCGTCGCTGCCGCTGTCCGTCTTGCTAGCGTTTGTCGCGGTGTTTGCCCTCGTCGCGCTGAATGCGGTATCGACGGCGGCAAGCGGGAGTGCCGAGACGATATTCACGATTATCAAGGTGAGTATTCTCGTCGTCTTCGTCGGGTTCGGACTCGCCTCACCGATGTTCTCGGGAGCCGAGTTCCAGCCGCTGTTCCCTCAGGGGGCAACGGCAATTCTGCCCGCGATGGGACTGACCTTCATCGCCTTCGAGGGGTACGACCTCATCACGACGGTCACCGAGGAGGTGAAAAATCCCAGAGAGAACATCCCGAAGGCAATCTTCATCAGTCTCGGGGTGACAGTCGTGGTATATCTGGCTGTCGTCACCGTTGCGGTGGGAACGCTCGGGGCGGATGGTCTCGCGGCGGCAGGCGAAGCGGGAATCGCCACGGCGGCAACGTCGTTCATGCCGACTGGACTCCCAATCATCCAGAATGGTGGTGCACTCATCGTCTTCGGCGCAGTGTTCTCGACACTGACGGCGCTGAACGCTGTCGTCATTGCTTCCTCGCGGGTTGCGTTCTCGATGGGTCGAGAGGGGCAGTTGCTGCCCTCGTTCGGCCAGTTGCACCACCGCTTCGGGACGCCCTTTGTCGCCATCGTGGCGAGCGCAGTGGTCATGCTCGGGTCGGTGGTGTTGCCGACACAGAGCGCTGGCAACATGTCGAGTCTGTTCTTCCTGCTTTCGTTTATCATCGTCAACGTGGCCGTGATCAGGCTTCGGCGCGAACGCCCCGACATGAACCGGCCCTACAAGATGCCGTTCTACCCAGCGCCGCCGCTGATTGGCATCGCGCTCAATCTGCTGTTGACAGTCGTGCTCGTGGCCTATCTGGTTCGCACTGACCCGCTGGCGCTGGCGCTCAGTGTCGGCTGGATTCTGCTGGGCGGACTGGCTTTCCTGGCGCTCAAACAGCGGACAGACGCACAGTCGGAGGGCGGTGAAGACAACCGCGACACAGCAGCGACAACGGAGGGATAATTCATGACACAATCACTCGACGTAATCATCGCTGGCGGTGGGCGAGTCGGTGTACAGACAATGCGATTGCTCGCTGACCGAGGGCATAATGTAACGGTTATCGAACGCGACGAGCGTATCGTCTCGGATATCGCCGACGAGTGGACTGCGACCATCATCAACGGCGACGCAACCAACCCCGAAATCATCGAGCAGGCGGGAATCGAGGACGCAGACGTGATTGCGGCGCTGACGGGTGAAACAGGGCTGAACCTCGCGGTCTGTATGGTCGCCGCAGATGTCGTACCGGACATTCGGACCGTTGCGCGCATCGACAGGTTCACCGGCGAAGCCTACACCCGGTTTGTCGACACGATTGTGTTCCCCGAGCGAGCGGGGGCACGGATCGCTGCCAACGAAATCGTCGGCGGCGACGTCCAGACGCTTACCGACGTGGCTGGCACCTTCGAGATTATGTACGTCCGCGTGGCCGAGGGCGCACCGGCGGCAGGCAAGCAACTCTCGGAGGTGCGATTCCCCGAGGGGACACTTATCATCTCGAACGAAGAGGGCAACCGGATTGCTCGCTCAGATACGCAACTGACAGCCGGCAACCGCTACGTCGTCGCTGTCGAACCTGGCGTCGTTGATGAAGTAATGAATCTGTTGCAGGGGTAACGGTGGATACTCGTTACTGACTGGCGAGTCGGTGCGTGATGTCGGGGCAGCGGATGGTGACCGACCGTGTACCGCCAGCCACCGTCTTCCGAGCAATCAGTCGTTATCGGTCGGAGAGTAGTACTGCTTGAGTCCGGGCGGTAACTCTATGGACTTGCGCCCGACCTGTTCGTGGATATCGAAGGTGTACAGTTGCAACTCACCAGCCGTTTCTGCCTTCGTGAACAGGTCGAGGTGCCACGCGTTGTCCAGTGCGTCATCGTGGTCGTCCCACTCATCTCTCGAGAGTTTCCTGAGCGTCCCTTCGAGGAGGACACTCTCCCAGAAAAATATCGAGTCGGCACTGCAGAGCGAGCACAGTCGCCAACCAATTCAGACAGAACTCAGAAGTTCCCCGGGTGTCCCACTGGGACCCAAGGCATATCCCTACAAAGTGAGACATGTTACTATGGCACACAGTCCAGAATCAGTAGAACAATTCGTCTGTGAGAACTGTCAGGTGACCCACGCTGGGACGCCAATCCACCACTCGGCTTCCGAGCATACGTTCCAGCCACCGGAATCCTGTGGTGCCTGTGGCAAGAGTGAGTTCATACAGCTCCAAGACTGGATACACCACCACAAATAGTACCAACTACGGACAAAGCGAGCTCTGACGAGCCCTCCGTCGTTTGCGGTACTCACTCCGGAAGACACCGGACGCGAAGCCGCAGGCTGAGCGTCCGGCAGTTTTTCGCCCACGTTTTTCGAGGAGTGGTGCGCTTCGCGCACCCGACGACGTAAAAAGGTGGTAGAGTGGGACCGCCGAGATTCGAACTCAGGTCCGACGCACCCCATGCGCCGAGGATACCGCTACCCCACGGTCCCGCGTTTCGAGAAGACGATACTGTCGGGATTAAGGCCTTCGATTCACACCAACACGCGTTCGAGTTCGAGCACCGTCCCAGACTCGGCCTCGGGGTCGCCGACCAGCGTGCCGAGACAGACCGCCGAGCCGTCGGGCGTGAACCCAGCCACGAGTTCACTGTCGGTCACAGCCGTGCCGTCAAGCGGCGCAGGTTCAGCGTCGATGACACCCGGCGCGTAGACGGGAGCCCCCTCGGCAATCTCCCGGGCCGCGCTCGGCGCGACAATCAGCCGCGGGAGTGAGTCGAGCGCCGTTTCAGCGGGCGCGACAATATCGCGCAACGGTCCTTCGTCACCGTCCTCGGTCCAGAACGCCAGGCCGTCGGCCAAGTCTTCGAGCGTGACCAGCGTGGTGTCGTCGTACTGGCCCGTGGCGCTGCGCCGCAGGTCGCCCATGTGTGCGCCGGTTCCGAGCGCGAGGCCGAGGTCGTGACAGAGTTTTCGGACGTAGGTGCCAGCCTCGCAGCGAATCCGCAACAGTGCTTGCCGGCCGTCGACTTCGAGCACGTCCAGTGCGTGAATCCGCCGGGTTCTGAGCTGGCGTACCACCGCGCTCTTGCGGGGTGGCTTCTGGTAGATTTTAGTCTCGAACTCCGCGAGCGAGGCTTCAAAGTCCGATGGTGGCGGCCCCTGGAGTTCGAGCACGGCGATGTACTCCTTGTCGCTGCGAGCGAACACCTGCGCGAGACGGGTTGCGTCGCCGAACAGCACCGGCAGCGAGCCCGTGACTTTGGGGTCGAGCGTGCCAGTGTGGGCAACGCTGTCGATGGTGTCGGCCCCCTGCTCGTCGAGCGCGTCGTTGAGCATGCCCTTGAGCCAGTCGGCAACCTGGTGGGAACTCGGCCCCGGCGGTTTGTCGAGGTTACAGACGCCAAAGGAGAGCAGGTCTGGGATGGACCGTTCTCCAGGGGAGTCGAGCAGGCTCATCAGAAGTCGTACGCGACGCCGGTGACCGGCGTCTGGCCCTCGTCAGTGTGTTCGTCGTACGTGTCGACCGCCTGCAGCGCAATATCGGTAACACTGTCTGGGCTCCAGCGGGCGGTGTTGATGACGAGGTCGTAGATACCCAGTTCGTCGATGTCGATGCCGTAGTACTCCTCGTAGCGGAGTGCCTCGCTCTCAGCGCGGGCCTGTGTCTCTTCACGAGCCTGCTCGACTGATTTCTCCTCGCGCTCGGCGATGCGTTCGGCGCGGACGTCGAGCGGGCCATCGAGCCAGAGTCGCAGGTCAGCGTACTCGCCGGCCATCCAGCCCGCGAGTCGCGATTCGAGGACGAGATTATCCTGTTCGCGGGCCGTCGTGCGGAGTCGACGGTCGAGGTCGCGGTCGATCTGGTCGTCGTCTTCGGCGCGGCGGTTCAGTTCGAGCGGCGTGAGGTCGCGCTCGTCGGCAATCGACCGAAAGATATCACCGCCAGAGACGTGCTCGTAGGACAGCGCCGTCGCGAGTGCCTCGGCAAGCGTACTTTTGCCAGAGCCTGCCGGGCCGGACACGGTAATCAACATACCACATGTGATGTGGTGAGGCTAAAAGAGGTTGCGAGTTTAGCCTGGCGTCGTCTGCACGTTCAGCGCTTTGCGCATAATCTGGCCGAAGCCCATCGAGCAGACGAAGTACCAGATAATCCAGACCTCCATGGGTCCGACCAGTTTGGTCCGCCACGAGGAGATCTCGCCGGCAATCGGCAACACGAGCGCCGGGGAACTACCGCCGACACCGACGTCGATGGTCATCCAGTACATCCACAGGAAGACGGGGATGGTAAAGAGCATAATCCAGACCATCGGCCGGAACTGGGCTTTGAAGACGCCGAGGTTCTCGGACATCATCTCCATCTGCTCTTGTTGAATCTCCTCCAGCGCCTCGTCGTCACCGCGTTCCTTGGCCTTCTCGCGTCGTTCTTTGAGTTCTTCGGTCTTCTCGCGATACTCGCCCATCACCGCAGTGTTGCCGAGGTTGTCCTGCAAGATTGCGGACGCAAGACCGGTCAACACTGCGAGAATCATGATAACGACGTAGAACGGCAGGAGTTCGTTCAGCGGGCCGACGAATATGTCGATGGTACTGCCGATCAACTCCCGGACAGAGCCAAGCGCGTAGCCCGCAAACAGCCCAACTGCACTCAGCGCTGCCAGTTTGTCGTAGGTCGTCCACGAGGTGTCTTCATCCGACATGTCGGCCGGGTCTGCCTCGTCCAGCGCGTCGCGGATGCCGTCGGGGTCCTCGACGACGAACCCTTCACCGTCGGCGTCAGTGAGCACACCTTTCTCGATGAGGCGGCCCCACTCGCCGCTGGTAATCTCGTCGGAGACATCACCCCACGTCACCGTCCCCTGCTCCTCGGCGACCGACAGCACCGCTGTGAGGGCGTCGGTCATATGCTCGCCCTCTTCGGCGAGGTCGTCTACTTTCTGTGCGGTCCGTGGCATTATCTTAGCTAAGTTGGCCGAGTACTATCAAGCTTTTACTCCTCAGTTCGTGTGTTCGTCGACGGTGGACTTGATTTCAGTCCAGACATCCGCCGGCGTTCCTTCACCATCGATGGCGACGAACTCGTCGCGACCCTCGTAATGGTCGATAACTGGCTGGGTCTCCTCGTCGAAGACGTCCAGACGATTCTCGACAGCGTCGCGGGTGTCGTCGTCACGCTGGATCAACTCGCCGCCACACTCGTCACAGACACCCTCAGTCTCGGGCTGGTCGAACTCGACGTGATAGTTTTCGCCGCAATCGTCACAGACTCGTCGGCCGGTGAGTCGGTCGATGAGTTCCTCGCGACTGACCGACAGCGAGAGGATGACATCGAGGCCAGTCATCGATTCTAGCTCTTCGGCCTGGTCCGTGTTCCGTGGGTAGCCGTCGAGGACGAAGCCGTCGGCGTTCGACAGGGCCGTGTCGACGATTTCGTTGACCACTTCGTCCGGGACCAGATCGCCGGCCTCCATGTAGGCACGCGGGGTATCGCGGTCGGTATCGAGGTGGCTCAGGTCCATGTCCTTGTTGGCTCGGAGCGCATCACCAGTCGTGATGTGGTCAATCCCGTACTCGGAGACGAGATTACTGCTCTGTGTTCCTTTGCCTGCACCGGGCGGGCCGATGATGAGAATCCGTGGCGCTGCCATACTCTGTCTTTCAGTGCGGTCGTTAAATGATTGTCCAAATGCGAGCGTCCCGCGGTATCAAAAGCCCTTAACTCCTCACAGCCGAACCTCAGTTCAATGGACCACCTCCTCGTCCGAGCCGCCCGTGGGGAACACACAGAGCGCCCCCCGGTCTGGCTGATGCGCCAGGCCGGCCGACACATCCCCGAGTACCGCGAGATTCGCGAGGAATACAGCTTTCTCGAAGCCATCAAGACGCCCGAGGTTGCGACCGAAATCACGCTGCTGCCCTGGGAGTACTACAAGCCAGACGGCGTCGTGATGTTCTCGGATATTCTCACTGTCCTCGAACCGCTTGGCTTCTCCTATCACATCGAAAGCGGCGTCGGCCCCGTCATCGAAGACCCTGTCTCCGGCCCCGACGATGTCGACCGAAGCCACGACGACGTGACCAGAGAACTGGATTACGTCGGCGAACTACTCGTCCGCCTGAACCAGCGCGTCGGCGACGAAACCGCAGTCATCGGCTTTGCCGGCGGCCCGTTCACGCTGGCTTCGTACGCCGTCGCTGGCGGCCCGAGTCGAACGAACATGCCGCTACGCCAACTCCGGGCACAGCATCCCGAGGCGTTCCGCACCCTCCTGGAGTCGTTTACTTCGGTCGTTATCGATTATCTGCAGTTTCAGGCCGGCAACGGTGCGGATGTCGTCCAACTGTTCGATACTTACGCCGGTACGATGACGCCGGAGGATTACCGCGAGTTCGTGCTGCCGCTGCATCAGAAGATTTTCGAGGCCGTCGACGTGCCGACAATCGTCTTCGTCCGGCGGATGAACGGCCGCCTCGACCTCTTGCAAGAGTCGGGCGCCGACGCCGTTGGACTCGACTGGACGGTCGATATGGGTGAGGCCCGCGAGCAACTCGGCGATACGCCAGTGCAGGGCAATCTCGACCCCTCCTATCTCTTTGCTGAGCCAGACTTTGTCCGCGAGAAAACTCGGGAAGTCATCGAGAAAGCCGGCCCTGAGGGACATATTCTCAACCTCGGCCACGGCGTCAACAAGGACACGCCTGTCGAGTCAGTCCGGGCCTTCGTCGAAACGGCAAAACAAGTACAGCGCTAGTCGTCGCTCGCTGCCGGTGTTGCCCGATTTGCGTCGGTCGACGGTGCTGCTGGTTCGTTCTCCGCACGGTCGGTAATTGACTCTGCCAGTTCGCGAGCCTCGCGCACACGGCTCGGAATCCCCATTCGCGCGGTGTAGTTCGTTGCGAGGTCGATTCCCTCTGGTGTCTCGACGTCTTCGAGTGCCCACCACGACTGGTCCCACGCGGGGAATCCGGGCTCAAGTCGAGCGATGTCGATGACAGAGGCCTCTGTGCCGGTGACAGTCTCGAACTCTTCGATAGCAATTTCGGCCAGTCGGTCGTCAGACTCACTGACGAGTTCGGGTTCGTGCATCCCGCCGAGGAAGATGGTATGGACGCCGTCGCGGTCGAACATGCTCGCGTTCCACGACGCGCCGAGGGTGTGCAGGTCCTCGCCGTAGCCGACCTGATAGCCGAAGCCCTCGCCGTCGAGGTTGGCGTCGAGGTAGACCAGCGCCAGCGGATTGTACCGCAGCGAGTCCAGTTCTGCAACGCCGTCGGCAATGTCACCGAGTACGTCGGCAGTGACACTCGCCGGCGTCGTGCAGACAACGTGGTCGACGGTCTCTGTTCCATCCGTCGTCTCGACGTGGAACTGGTCGCCGACCGCTTCGACGGTAGTGACCGGCGTCTCGAACTCGATACGGTCGCTGTAGTGCTCTGCCACCGCGTTCGGAAGCTGTTGCATCCCGCGTTCCATCGAGGTGGGCGGGGCCTTGCTCCCCTGCCCGACGCGCTTGCGAAACGCCTGCAGGAAACTCCCGGCCTTCTGCTCGCGTTCCATCAGGCTGTCGAGTGCGTAGGCAGCGGGCATCTCTGCGGGGTCCGAGCCGTAGATACCACCGTACAGCGGGCCGATAAAGTTCTCGTAGGCTTCTGTCCCGAACTTGCGGACGAACAGGTCACGAGCACTCTCCTGTTCCATGCCGGGACGGGTGAAGACTTCCGCAAGCATGCGGGCTTTGCCCGGCCAGGAGAGCAAGTCAGTCCGGAGGAACTCCTCGATGGACAGCGGCGCACGGCCCAGGTCGCCGTCGGCGTAGACGTACAGTTTCTCGGTGCCAGCCTCGACGAAGGCGTCTTCGACACCGGCCGCTTTCGCGAGTTCGACCACGCCGGGCGTCTTGCGCATTCGCTGTGGCCCCGCTTCGAGGACGCGGCCGTCGACGTGGCGGGTCTGGATAACGCCGCCGGCCTCGCTGCTGCCCTCGAAGGTGACTGAGTCGATTCCCGCCTCAGCGAGGTAGTGCGTCAGCGCAAGGCCCGTGATTCCGCCACCGATGATTCCGACACGCATGGTTACTGGGGTGCGTTCAGACACATCGTTCCCGGTTCGTCTCGGCACTGACACTGTCGGAACTGGTAGTACGACGCGTCGAAGTCAGTGATGAACGGTTCGACCAGGTCGGCAAAGACCTCACCCATCCGCTCGTCGTCGTGTGGAATTGGGACGCGATAGAAGTCGAGTCCGACCTCCTCGGCTTCCTCTTTGAGTTCGACGTCGAGTTCCGACAGCGTCTCGCTTTGTTCGTGGAGGAAGCTGATCGGTTCGACAACAATCCGTTCGGCGTCGATATCTTCGATGAGGTCCTCGATTTCTGGCTCGGTCCACGGAATGTCGCGGTTGGAGTGGTTCTGGAAGCCGAGGTGATAGTCATCGACGGTGAGCAGTGACGTAACCACGTCACAGAACTCCTCGACGTAGATATCGTAGCGACTGCCCTCTTCGAGATAGTGCTGTGGTGTGCCGTGAGCCGAGAACACAAGTGCCGTCTCCTCGTCGTGCAAGTCGAGGTCGTGTTCGTCGGCGAATTCGGCGATGTTCTCCGCGCGAATGCGGTTGTAAGTCGGGTGTTTGTGCCAGCCTGTGATGGCGTCCTGTTCGACGTCCCAGCCCAGTTCTTCAATCTCGTCGTCGAGTTCGTCGAGCGAGATGACGTTCGTCGACGGACCACAGAGCGGGTAGATTGGCAGACCAACCAGGTGGTCAACATCGTCGTCCATCGCCTGCTCGGCGGCGTCGCCGATGAACGGTTCAGTGTACTGCGTCCCGAAGTAGGTATTCACGTCGTAGCCACGTTCACGGAGGACTTCTTCGGTGAGGTCGACCTGGGCTTTCGCCTGTGGGTTCAGCGGTGAGCCACCGATATCCTCGTACTCCTCCATGAGGCCGGGGAGCCGCCGCTTCGCAAGCGTCCGGGCTCGTTCGCGGGCCGCCTCTTCGGAGTCCGCTTCTTCGAGGTCGGCGTTGGCGTAGAAGATTCGTTCGAGATAGTCGAGCACGACCTCGCGGTCCGGTTCGGACGGTTCGCCAAAGTTAAGCATCGCAACGCCGGTTGTCATAGTCAGCATTTTGACCAGCCAAATGTATGTCTGTCGCTTGCTCTCAGTTGCTCGGAAGGAAACGGCGGCACAACAGTGAAGTGTAGACCAGCCAAACTCCGCGACAGATCGGACGGTCGTCTCCGTGCGGCCCCGACCAGAAGCTATGACTGCTGAGAAGCCAGCCCACGACTGCGAGGCGGTGATCGACTCGGTGAGCGCAGCGGTTGTCAGCGACCCGGAATTTCTCGAAACGGTGTTGATGGCGCTGGTTGCCCGCGGACACGTCTTACTCGAAGACGTGCCTGGCACCGGCAAGACGCTGACCGCCAGGAGCATGGCCCGCGCGCTCGGCCTGTCTTTCTCGCGCATTCAGTTCACACCGGACCTGCTGCCGGCGGACGTCACCGGAACCTACGTCTTCGACGAACAGGAGAGCGATTTCGACTTCCGAGAGGGGCCGATTTTCGCGAACGTCGTCCTCGCCGACGAGATTAATCGTGCTCCGCCAAAGACCCAGTCAGCGCTGCTGGAGGCGATGGAGGAACGGCAGGTGACCGTCGACGGCGAAACCCACGACCTGCCGGAGCCGTTTTTCGTCATCGCGACCCAGAATCCCGTCGAACAGGAAGGAACCTTCGCGCTGCCGGAAGCACAGATTGACCGCTTCATGGTGAAGACGAGTCTGGGCTATCCGGAGTACGACGGCGAACTCGAACTGCTCAAGCGCCGCGACGGCCGAGACGCCCGGAGTCCAACTGTCGAGACAGTCCTCTCGGCAGACTCGGTGCTCGCCCTGCAGGCTGCGCCCGAAGAGATCCGCGTCGACGAAGACCTGATGCGATACATTCTCGACATCACGCGGGCGACACGCTCGGATTATCGCGTCTCGATTGGTGTCTCGCCGCGAGGGACACAACGACTGTTCGAGGCCGCCCGAGCGCGAGCGATTCTCGAGGGACGAGAATTCGTCACGCCAGATATGATCAAACGGATTGCTGAGCCAGTTCTGGCACACCGGCTGGTGTTGACCGCCGAGGCAGAGGTCGACAACACCAACAAGGGGACAATCGTCTCCGAGGTTCTCGAAAAAATTGCTGTGCCGACCGTCGACTAATCAGCGCTGGACGGGTTGTTCGCGCCGGAGTGCAACGAACAGCACGAAGACAGTAATCAACAACAGCACGACAGCCGAGAGTGGCTGGCCGCCTGCGCCGACGAGATAGACGAGATAACTGGCTGTCGCGGCACCGAAGCCAGCGAGCGAACTCGTCGCCAGCCGAAAGAATTCCAGACGCCGGGTGTCAGCCTCCCGACCGAGTTCTTCGCCAAGGTCAACGGCAGTTCCACCAAAGTCGTACGCCAACACGGCGGCCAGTACGGCACCGAGCAGAACGAGTGGGGGAGCACCACGCACGCCAGCCGCCACCGCAGCGACGAAGAGGCCGAGCGCGCCAACCGTGACGAGCGGGCGAATACCAGTGATTGCCGCCAAACCAAAGAAGAGGAGGCCACCAGCGGCAGCGACCAGCCCCAGCGAACTGTACAGTCCGCTCAAGAGGAGTCCGATAGCGCCGGCGGCGACTGCTGCGACGCTGCTCACAATCGTGGGTTTTCGGGTAATTCGGTTCATGGTCTTGCTCGGAGTTGTGCGTCGAGCGGTCGGTCGGGCTGCCAGTCGACGACCGGGATACCAGCCTCTCGGAGGTCAGTTAGACGCATTGTCCGCCGTAATCCGGCGAGTTTCTGGGCGGCGGTCGCTGTTCCTGTCGGGTCGGGGCTGATAACAGTAACTGGGAAGCCACGAGCGTCGAGGCGTCGCAACAGTCGGACAGTGTGGGCCTCGGCCAGCGGCGAGAACACAAGCAACTGCGTCCCGGGCGAGAGTCGCTGGCGAAGGGGACTGAGCCAGTCTGCGGGCACACTCGTCGACTCCGGTGGGACTGGCGACAGCGCGCCTGCGGTGCCGAACAGCCGCCGGCCACGTTCACGGTGTTCGGTGCCGGTGCCCGGCGCGAGCCAGCAGTCTGGGTCGCCCATCGCCGCAATCCCGACTTCGTTGCCGTCGTCGAGCAGTGCCTCGAAGAGTCGCCCGGCACCGCCAACCGACCGGTCGACCGCATGGGATGCGTCCGGTGTCGGTCCGACGTAGGCAGACTTGCGGGCGTCGACCAGCAGGAGGACTGACGCGGCCCGCTGCTGGCGGAAGTCGACCGTTGCCAGTTCGCCGGTGCGTGCCCGGTGGTTCCAGTCGATGCGACTCAGCGGGTCGCCGGCCTGATACTCTCTGATTGTCTGGAAGGTCAGCCCCGCGCCGCCGGTCTCAGTTTCGATCTGGCCGGGGAGCCCGGTCACGGCACCGCGAAGCGGCGCCGATTCCCGTGCCGACCCAGCAGCGGGTGTACAGTCGATAGTCGTCTCGTCAGTCAGATACACGTCCTGTTCGACAGAGCCGGGAAGATTGCGGACGAGCGCCAGCAGCGGCGCGAACTCGTGGTGACCTCGCGTCGCTGTCACCGTGTACTGCATTGTACTCGAATCACCGGGCCGCAACACAGTCCCCTGTCGCGGCGACCCATCAGCAACAGCCAGTGACGGAGGGACGCCATCGACCAATCGAAAGTCCATCAGTGCGCCCGACCCACTGTTCGTTACGCGGACGGTCACTGTCACCTCGTCGCCGGGTGCCGGCGTCTCGTCATCCACTGTCCGCTCGATAGCGAGCGCAATCCCGTCCGTGGCAGGGAGTCGAGCGTAGGCCACGTAGCCGATACCGATACCAGCACCGAGCAGGATGGCCGGCGAGCGCAGCAAGATACCGACACCAAGACAGACGACTGCGACGAGACCGATGCCAGTCCAGTGTTGGGTCAGCCGTCGCCGGCCGAGCGTGAGCCCGGTTTCTGGCTCGTATCCCTCCGGGTCAATAGTTGTCGAGTCGACGGTCGACCAGTCCGGCGAGTCTTCGTCTTCGAGAGAGTCGTGGTACCGAGAGATTCCAGCCGCGTCTTGGAGTTCGTCGACCGTCCGGTCGGTGAGTGATTCCCAGGACAGTCGCTCGACAACGTCGTCGAGTCGGCGTCGAAGTCGATTCGGTCTGCTCCGCTCGCCGGCCAGGTACTCGGCGACCTTCTGGTCGTCTGTCCAACTCCCGTCTTCGACTGCGGCTACAGCTTCGTCGTCCGAGTAGCTGCCGTATCGAGTCAGTACCGTCGCCGCAATGCGCTCGAAGCCGGACCGCAGCGCGGCCGGTGAGCGGCCGTACGCGGTGGCCTCGGGGAAGGTTTTGACGACATCGTCGATTCGTTCGCCGGGGACGACGGTTGGCCGTCTGAGTTCGACATCCGGCGTGGATGCACGCGTGACGAGTCGACCACGCTGGGACAGGAGAATTGACACCGCGTAGAGCAGGGCAATGACCCCGACGACGACAACGGTTGCGTCGCTGACGGGCAGGCCAAGCGTGTTCGGGGCGAACAGTTCGACCACCGCCGCACCGAACAGCACCAGTCCGACGACGTAGTACCAGCGGTTACTCATCTGTGTACCTCTGTTCGATTCGGCGGAGCGTGCGTTTGGCTTCGTCTTCTCGGTCGGCCGTCGCGTCCAAGCCGCCGTAACGGACTTCCTCGAAGAGGTCGGTCAATGCGGCGACATCGGTGGCCGCCATCCCACGGGCGGCGGCTGCGTTGGCGAACTCCCGAGGTGTCATCGAGTCGCCATGGTCGATATCGAGCTGGTCGGTCATCTCACGATAGGCTCGGTACACCTGGTTATCGATTGAGTCCGCCTCGGCTGTGGCCTCGATGCGGTCGGCGGCGCGGCCGGCAATTTCGCCGACCTGTGCGATTTCCTCGTCGCTATCTGGTTCCGTCGATGGCTCCTCGCTTGGGTTGGGTGTGTCCCGCGAGCGCAACAACAAAAAGCCACCGACGGCCAGCGCGCCGACCACGAACGCGAGTGCAAGTAACTGGGCTGGCTGGGTGGTGGTGTCCGAACTCGACCCGCCGTCGCCGAGGCCACCGAGACCGCCAGAGCCGAAGCCAAATCCGCCTGTGGAGCCGACGTTGCCGAGCAACTGAAGGACTATCCAGACGATGAGGATGACCAGCAGCCCAAGTGCAACGGCGACCGCGGTCCGTCGGCGGTAGAGGATCGCATAGATGAGCGCTCCGAGCACCGAGAGCAACAGTAGCGTCGCAAGAATCAGCGAAAACAGCGGTGCAGGGCCAGTCTCAGCCGGTTCCGGCGGGTCGAAGTCCACGTTCGGGAGTCCCGGTTGGGGACCGAATCCGCCACCGCCGCCCGAGCCGTCGCTCTGGGGCTGGGTTGTCGTCGACAGCGTCGCCGCCGCGACACCGAGGGCGAGAATCGCAACGACGGTGATCAGGAGGGCGTTGCGTGTCCCAGGGTCCATCACATGCTGCTCGGACCTCCCGGGATTTATCAGTTTATGCGCGTTTCTCGGGGCTGTCCGCCGTCTGTCTGACGGAGAGTTATGAATCGTCACCGCAGTATGCTCTGTATGAGCGAGACGGAACAGATCACAGTTGCCGAGCGAAGCCCTGGATTCGGCGGCGCGGGAGAGACGGGCACCGAGGTATCGTTACCCGTCGTCGAACTGCTGACCGGCCGCGGGTTCGTCACCGGCAAATCCGGCAGCGGCAAATCGAACTCCGCGAGCGTTGTCGCCGAGAAACTGCTCGACAACGGCTTCGGACTGTTGATTGTCGACATCGACGGCGAGTACTACGGCCTCAAAGAGGAGTACGAGATTCTCCACGCCGGGGCCGACGAAGAGTGCGACATCCAGATCAGCGCCGACCACGCCGAGAAGTTGGCGTCGCTGGCACTCGAACAGAACGTGCCCATTATTCTCGATATCTCCAGCTATCTCGACGAATCTGAGGCCGAGGCGGTGCTGACTGCCGTTGCCCGGAGCCTCTTCGCGAAGGCAAAAAAGCAGAAACAGCCGTTTCTCCTGCTGGTCGAAGAGGTTCACGAGTACATCCCCGAAAATGGCTCTGTCGGCGAATGTGGGCGGATGCTCATCAAAATCGGCAAGCGCGGGCGGAAACACGGTCTCGGAATCTGTGGCATCAGCCAGCGCCCGGCCGATGTCAAGAAAGACTTCATCACGCAGTGTGACTGGCTGCTGTGGCACCGGCTGACGTGGAACAACGACACCAAGGTCGTCGGGCGGATTCTCGACAACGATTACGCCGACGCAGTGGAGGACCTGGACGACGGCGAGGGCTTCCTGATGACCGACTGGGCGGAGACAATCCAGCGCGTCCAGTTTTTCCGCAAACAGACCTTCGACGCCGGCGCAACGCCGGGGCTGGAAGATTTCGAGCGCCCCGAACTGAAAAGTGTCAGCGACGACCTCGTCTCCGAACTGGAAGAGATCAGCGACGAGAAGCAGCAACGAGAGAACGAAATTCAGGAACTCCGCGAGGAACTGGACCGCAAGAACTCTCGCATCGCGGAACTCGAACGCGAACTGCAAGACGCCCGGGACCTGAGCCGGATGGCCGAGCAGTTCGTCGACTCGCTGGTCGAGGAAGTCAACGGCGCTCAGCCTGGCCGAACCGAGCGCGAGCGCCGGCGTGAAAACGGAAAGACAACTGCGCCTGACCTCGACAGCGGCCCAGAACTCAAGCCAGAGACAACCACGAACGGCGACGGAGCGTCAGCAGACGAGGGCGATGACGGTGGCTTCGGCGAGGCGTTCGCCGAGGGCAACGGTTTCGATGACGACGCCTTCGAGGGACTGGCCGAGTCTGCCGACGAGGACCCAATGGATGGCTTCGGCGAGAGCGACGACGAGGAGATGGAGCCAGAGGGCGAAAGCGAAGCGGACGATGGAACTGCCCGGGCCACTGACGGCGAGGTTGCCTCGGCAGACGGTGGTGCGGTCGCTGCCAACGGCGCAGCAAGTGAGTTCAGCGCTGACGCCGTGCTGGAGGCGCTCAACTCAGTCACGGAGATGGCCTCCGGACGCGACGGCGAGTCTCAGAATGCAGTCCGTCAGAGTACTGAATTCATCGACGCCGACGGGACAGAACAGACCACCGCGACGGAAAGTGAAGACGCAGAACTGGTCGTCCGCGAACTGAAAGCCGACATTGGTGGACTGGCGACGAAGACCCGGAAGATGCTCGAATTCTACCGCGAGACTGGCCCGGAAACGCCACTGAATGCCCACTTCTCGGCGGGCGGAGACGGGACCAGAACCGACGCCTACGCGCACAACCGCCGTCTTCGGACGAGAGGTCTGATCCAGCACGCGGGCCGTGGTCACTACGAGTATCGCGTCCCCGAACTACTCGAACAACGCCTCGCTGACCGTGGAATCGGTGTCGACGAGGACACGCTCGAAGAGTACGTCGCAGATATTGAAGACTCCGCCCTACAGGGCTGAGACAGGTTGTTTTTTACACTGCCGGACAGGGACGCGACAAAGTTTATCCGGGAGATGGGACAGTATATGATATGGGACACGGTCAGGATTACAGCCAGTACGAGGAGGGGAGACACCTGAACTACTGGGCGGTTGACGAGACAGCACAGCGAGAAATCGAACGAATCTACGACGACGAGGAGTTCGAGTGGGCCGAACCGAAACTCGACGAACTGGGGGAAGTCATCGGCCAAACCGTCGCCGACAACGCCGATTACATCGACAAGCACGGCCCGGAACTGCACACCTACGACAAACACGGCAACATCCAGAACTTCGTGCGATACCAGGCCGAACAGTTCGAGAACGAACGACTCGTCTACGAGTCGGGACTGATTGCCGACTGTTTCCAGGCACCACCGGACCGGGAAGAACCACTGCCGCTGACACACTTCCTCTCGATGTTTTACCTGCTCACCTACGCCGAGGGGACCGGTTTCGGCTGCCCGGTTGCAATGACAGCAGGGGCGGCACACGTTCTCGAACAGTTCGACGACGGGGACCTCTCAGAGTACTTCGAGGCGCTGACCAGCAGCGACCACGACGCCATGATCGAGGGGGCGATGTTTCTCACCGAGGAGCAGGGCGGCAGCGATGTCGGTGCCAACGAGACGACCGCCGAGTACGACGAGGAGGCGGGTTGCTGGCGGTTGACTGGCGAGAAGTGGTTCTGCTCGAACGTCGACGCCGAGGGAACGCTTGTCCTCGCCCGCACGCCTGACGCGCCCGACGGAACCGAGGGCCTGTCGATGTTTCTGGTGCCTCACGGGGACCCTGACGATGGTGTGATGACGAAGGGCAAGCGAGACTCCTTCGACGGACCGCCGCCTGCGGAAGCGGTCAACGACCAACTGTACCGACGGCTGAAGGACAAACTCGGGACGACTGCAGTCCCCACCGGAGAGGTCGAACTGGAGGGTGCGAAAGGCTTCCTCGTCGGCGAGGAGGAAAATGGCTTCAAGCAGATGACGGAGATGCTCAATCTCGAGCGCCTCTCGAACGCGACGGGTGCCTGTGGGATTATGGCCCGTGCACTGCTAGAGAGCAAGATTCACGCCGCCAACCGCGAAGCCTTCGGCGAGACGATCGACCAGTATCCGCTGATGCGCGCCGATTTGGTCGATATGACTGTCGACCACGAGGCTGCGACGGCGTTCACGTTCGAGGCGGCGCGGCTGTTCGGCGAGCGCGAGCAGGCACGGCGAGATGGCGAAGACGCTGAGGAGAGCTACCGGCTGATGCGGCTGTTGCTCCCGATTGCGAAGCTCCGAACCGCGCGAATGGCTATCGACACGGCCTCCTACGCGATGGAGGTTCAGGGCGGCAACGGCTACGTCGACGAGTTCGTGACCAACCGCCTGCTCCGTGACGCGCAGGTGTTGCCCATCTGGGAAGGCACCGAGAACATCCTCGCGCTGGACGTGTTGCGCGCGCTCGAACGCGAGAACGCACACGAACCGTTCATGCGGGTGATGCAGGAGCGCCTCGACGCAATCGAGCACCCGGCACTGACCGACCACGCCGAGATTGTCGAGTCGGAGTACCAGCAGTTGACACAGGCACTGGGCGAACTCGCGACGGCTGACGGCGACTACGCACAGTTGAGCGCCAAGCGGTTGTCGAACTACATCTTCGACGTGTTCACCGCGGCGCTGTTGCTCGAGGAAGCACAGGACGAGTTAGCGGACGGCAACGGACGGCTGGCGCTTGTTGCAGAACGCTTTATCGACCGTGAACTCGCAGACAAAGACGCGCGTGGTATCACGAGCGGGGACCGATTCCCGCTCGACGAATTCGAGTCGGTCGTGAACTTCGCGCCGGTCGACCCCGAATCGTTGCGACAGCAGGCAACAGCCGACGACTAACGCGGAATATACGGATTGAACCGCGCGAACATCGTCTCGAAGATATCGTGTCCTGACGGTTTAGCCGAGCTGCTGGTATCAGGAACCGTCGTTTGAAACTGCCGTCCCCCACAGTGCGGACACTCCGTCGCAAACGAGCCCAGTTGCTCGTCACAGTCGAGACAGGTGTACTGTCGGTCGCTGCCCCGGCTCAGCGGCGACCCCCCGGGGTTATCATTATTTGCCGCCTGATTCTCAACCTCACCCCTTCTGAGTGCATGCTCTGGTCGTGCGTTCATTGTATACTGTTACCTGCACGTGGCGTAGGACACACTTTAGTAAACGGACAATAATCGCGTTCCGACTGGTACTGCTGCTGGTAATCGGTGATTACTCGAAGGCCGCCGACAGTTGCTCGCCAATTCGGTCGATTGCTTCGACACCGTGGTCGAGATGTTCGTAGAGACTGACGAAGGCGTGAATCTGTGATTCGTAGTGCATATGCTCGACATCGACGCCATCCTCGGCGAGTCGGTCGGCGTATGCAATACCCTCGTCACGGATTGGGTCGAAGCCCGCGGTGATGACCGTCGCCGGCGGCAGACCGGAGAGGTCCCGCGCCCGCAACGGGAAGGCGTACTGGTTGCCGTGGTCGGCGTCGTCGACGTACTGGTCGAGATACCACGTCACGCTGTCGAGTTCGAGCAGATAGCCCGACTCGTTCTCGTCGTAGGAGTCGAACCACCGCACGAGCGGCGAGTTGACTGCCGGGTAGATCAACACCTGATGGTCCAGCTCGGGACCATCTCGGTCACGGGCAGCGAGCGTCACCGCAGCAGTCAGGTTCCCGCCCGCGCTGTCGCCGCCGACAGCAATTCGGTCCGGGTCGCCGCCGAGGTCCGCGGCGTACTCCGCGGCCCACTCTGTCGCGGCATAACAGTCCTCGAAGCCGGCCGGGAACGGGTCCTCCGGCGCGCGCCGATAATCGACCGAGACCACTACTGCGTCGGCACGGTTCGTGAGTCTCCGACAGAGGCCGTCGTAGCCCTCAAGTGAACCTCGGACCCAGCCCCCGCCGTGGAAGAAGACCAACACCGGATGTGGCCCCTGTGCCTCGGGTGCGTAGATCCGCAGTGGTATGGGACCGTCTGGCCCCTGAATCTCGGTGTCCATCACCTCGCCGACCGGTTCTGGGTCGGGGTCAACGAATAGCTCGTCAAGCATCTCCCTGCCTTCTGGGACCGACAGAGTGAATGTTGGTGGCGTGATTCCTGCTCCGAGTGTCTCCAGAAGCGCTTCGGTCTGTGGATTGAGTTCCTCCTCGCTCATACCTGTTGCCACGAAGGGCTGGCTCTTAATTCGGTCGGCGAAACTGCACCGGGAGCCAACTGGCTTGGCACGGACTCTACGGAGCGGTGCTGGGCGTTGTCTTCCCGTTCATCGAGCAAGACGCAAAACTGCGGGCGGCACTCGGCGAGTGACTCAGGCCAGGAGCGCTTCCGGCGGGTCGCCGGGCAGTTCGTCGCGGTTGTGCTCGGCCTCGAAATCGAGGTCGGGACCGGCAGCAATGATTCGCGTTGGCGTCACGTCGGGGTGGGTCGTGTAGTAATGTTCCTTGATATGGTCCATGTTGACCGTCTCAGCAACGCCATCAGCGTTGTACAGGTCACGCAGATACGGCCAGAGGTTGTCGTACTGCTGGATCTGCTTTTTGTTACACATGAAGTGCGTATGATAGACCTGGTCGAACCGAATCAGTGTCGTGAACATGCAGATGTCCGCTTCGGTGAGTCGGTCGCCGGCGAGATACCGCTGGTCAGCAAGCACCTCGTCCCAGTGGTCCAGTGCGTCGAACAGTTCCTCGACGGCCTCGTCGTAGGCCGACTGTGACGTGGCGAACCCTGTCCGATAGACACCGTTGTTGATTGGCTCGTAGATGTCCTCGATTATCTGGTCGACGTCTTCCTGATAGCCCTCGGGGTAGAGGTTGACATCCCGGGTTGCAACATCGTCGAACTCGGTGTCGAGCATCCGCAGGATCTCCTTCGATTCGTTGTTGACGATGGTCTCTTCCTGTTTGTCCCACAGCACCGGCACGGTGACGCGACCGGTCGTGTCGGGGTCCGCCGCCTGATAGACTTCTCGGAGGTAGTCGCTGCCGTTGATGGAGTCGGTCGTGCAGCCGTCCTTGTCGGGGGTGAACTGCCAGCCACCCTCGCCGCGGTAGGGGTCGACGTAGTCGATGCTGATGGCGTCTTCGAGACCTTTCAGTTTCCGAACGAGCATCGTCCGGTGGGCCCACGGACAGGCGTTGCAGACGTAGAGGTGATAGCGACCGGCCTCCGGCTGGAATCGGGCGTCTGGGTCGTCACGAACCCAGTCTCGAAACGAGGTCTCCGAACGCTCGAACTTCCCGTCATCGTTGGTCGATTCGTAGGCGTCTGTGCGCCACTCGCCGTCGACGAGCATATTCATACCAACAGATAGGGCCTCTCCGAACATAAGCAGGGTAGTGAGTGCACTGTCACCGATATGTTCAATTGTGGAACAGTTCGGGTGTGGGCCGCTGTGACCAGCGACAGGCCGACTCCGAAGGCTTTATCCTCGCTGTTGGCCACCTTCCCCTAAGAGCAAACTATGTCCGAGAAACCTGCCTCGATGTACCGGGACATCGACAAGCCCGCGTACACTCGACGGGAGTACATCACTGGTATTCCCGGCTCGAAGATTGCACAGCACCAGATGGGCGACCGAAACAAGGACCCCGACGATTACCCGGTCCAGATTTCGCTGGTCGTCGAGGAGACGGTCCAGATTCGCCACGGTTCGCTCGAAGCCTCACGGCTGTCGGCGAACCGCTACCTGATTCAGGAACTCGGCGAGCACAATTACAAGATGGTGCTCCGGAAGTTCCCACACCAGGTCCTCCGAGAGAACAAACAGGCGACCGGCGCGGGTGCGGACCGTGTCTCCGACGGAATGCGTCAGTCCTTCGGGAAAATCGTCAGCACGGCCGCCCGAATTCAGGCCGGCGAACGACTGTTCACCGCCTACTGCGATGTCGACCAAGCGGAGGTCGTCAAGGAAGCCTACCGACGTGCGTACAACAAGATCACGCCACCGTGTCGCATCAAGGTCGAGCGCGGCAAAGACCAGCTGATCGCGTAACGTCTCCGTTTTCTTCGGTTTTCCTTGCGTGAGTCCGTACGATAGTTATTAGTACTGTAGCTTGGTACGTCTACACATGTCACTCCTAGCTGGGAAGACAGCCGTCATTACGGGGGGCGCGAGTGGGAATGGACGCGCAATCGCGGAGTTGTTCGCCGAACACGGCGCGGCAGTCGTCGTCGCTGACATCCAATCCGAGCCACGGCAAGGGGGGACGCCGACCCACGAGATGATCACCGAGCAGGGTGGTGACGCCACCTTCGTGAACTGTGACGTGACCGAATACGACGACTGTGTCGCGGCAGTCGAGGCCGCTGAGGAGTTCGGTGGCATCGACGTGATGGTGAACAACGCCGGCATCGTTGGCCCGCAAGGCCCACTGGTCGAACTGGATTTCGAGGAGTACCAGCAGTTGATGGATATCAACCTCACAGGCGTCTTCCACGGGGCGAAGGCCGCCGCACTGAAGATGATCGAACACGGCAACGGCGGCAGTATCATCAATATGTCGAGTGTCGCCGGGATGAACGGCTACGGCGGGATCACGCCGTACTCGGCCGCAAAAGGTGGCACTCGGTTGTTCTCCTACGCACTGGCGAACGAACTCGGCCCCGATGGCATCAGAGTGAATGCGGTCCACCCCGGCGTCATCGAGACAGCGATGACTGTCGAGGACCAGCCAGTTGTCGGCACTGAAGAGGGCGAGCAACTGAAACAGATGATCCCGCTACGTCGGTTCGGCGACCCGGAAGATGTCGCTGGCGTCTGTGCCTTCCTCGCCAGTGACCTGTCGTCGTACGTCAGTGCCGAATCGATCGTCGTCGACGGCGGCAACCTGAATAGTTCCTGACTCTCTCGAAGACCTCTGTTTCAGCCGATGTACCGCAGGTCTTCGTCCGACGGCGTTGGCGTTCCCTGCTCCATCTCCTGAATCTTGCGTACGACTTCCTCCATCTCGTCGGCGCGGTCCTCCAGCGAACTGTAATCGATCTCGAAGCCAAGAATCTCCTGCAGAACTTCGAGCACTGCCTGTGCGCTTTTCGGGTCGACCAGATAACCGCTGGTCTCGCCCATCAGACAGGCCGCCGGGAGGCCCCGACGCTCGCCCAGACCCAACAGGAGGCCGCTGACGCCGACGATGCCGCCGGCGGGTTCGTCGCCGCGGAACTCCACGCCGACGTCTTCGAGTTCCTCGCGCTGGTCGTCGTCGTTGATCGCACCGATGACATCGTACTCCTCGATGAGTTCGCCTGTCGGCACACCACCAAGGGCGAACGCCCGCTGTGTGTCGAACTCGTCGGCAATGTCCAGCACTTCGTCTGTCAGACCGTAGTGGCCGACGGTGTCCTGTGCCTGGTGGTCACCGGTCAGCACCAGCAGGTCAACATCATCGACGGAGACGGCGTGAATCTCTGCGCTCGCTAACTGTGTGCGGCCCTCGTCGACACTCACCTGTGGCGGCAAGTGTGTGGAGTAGACCCGTCGAACCAACTCGCCGTCGAGTTCCTCGACAAGATGTTCGGCTGCCAGTTTCCCGACGTGGCCGACGCCGGGCAACCCTTCGACAAACACTGGCTCTGCTAAGTCCGGTTCCCCAACTACCTCGACCTCGAACTCGTCCATACAGTTATTCCCGGTTGCGCCGCTTAAGAGCGCGTCGGTACTTTCCGTACCGGTCGGTCGGCGAGAATGGGGCCGGCGCACTGTTGACTGCCTCGGCACCACAATCGGGGCACTCTGACCCGAGCGTGTAGACTGGTCGGTCGTGTGTCGAGCGCCAGTCAGAACAGACCTGAATGTCAGATTTCATCGGGTTACTCGTCGTCGGAGCGGCGTTCGCGGTGGAACTCGCCCGTCCCGCCCTGGGCCTCGATAGCTTCGGCAGCGCGGTCGGCGCTGGCTTCGAGTTGGTCCTCGGCGGTCTTGTAATCGGGCGCTTGCACCTCGATACGGTACTCCGGCGCACCGACGTAGGTGACCTTCAGTTCGACTTCGTCGGGAATACCGGAAGACCCGTCTTCCGACGTCCCGTTCGAGCCGTCGGCGCTCACGGGACTTTCACCGTTACCTTCGGCGGCCTGCAGCGCCCCCTGGACGCTATCGACGCCGTCACCCGTTGGGCAGGTGAGGTCGACGTAGCCGCTGACGGTGACGTACGGAACCGAAACCTGCTCGCGAGCAGTCTCGACGATGGCGTCGAGTTGGTCATCGTCGAGGTCGACGTCTTCGAGGGCCTCGTGACCGTGAATCGCGGCCTGCTCGAAGCCGTCGTACAGCGAGTCGAAGTTGGCGAGCAGCGTGTTCGCGATGGTCGCGTAATCGTCATCAGAAATGTCTTCGCCGAAGGCGATTTCCATCCAGTTGTCCGCCTTCTGCTCGTTTTTCCACTCCTGAATCTTGTTCTTGCGCTGGTGGTCGCTGACGTCTTTTATCGAGAGATCGATTTGCTGGGCACTCTGGTCGACATCGAGGACCTTCGCAACGACGCGCTGGTCAGTGTTGACGTGGTCGCGGACATTTTTGATCCAGCCGGAGGCGACCTCGCTGATGTGACAGAGACCGCGCTTGTCCTCGTATTCGAGCAAGTCGACGAACACGCCGAAATCCTCGATCTCGTCGACGCGGCCGACGACGAGTTCGCCGGATTCGGGCCAGCCGCTGAATTTCATCGGGCCTCGACAGTGTCGACCACGTCGCCTTCGATGACAGCCTCGCCACCGGTCGGGGTCGCAAGCGTGTGCCCACAGACCGCACAGGTGACGATTGACGACGCCTTGCCGAAGACGATTTGTTCGTTATCACAGTCCGGACAGGCGACTTGGTGGAAGCTTCCTGGCATTGTTATTCCTGGAATGTTAGTCGGCCGGCACGCCATCCTTCGCGCTGGTGAGCCTTGCCACACTCACCGCAGCGGTAGCTCAGCTGTGTCTTCTTGGTTGGTTTGTCTCCACCAGGAACCTTCGAGAACTTGCCGTCGTTACCGATGCCAGACTGGCGATCTCGCTGGCGGTCGTTGACCTTCTTCATTCCTGAAGAACGGCCTGAGCGGACCTTTTCGACCTCGTGTTCGTGGTGTTCGTTACAGTGCGGACAGTACGTATTCATCCGTCGTGGCATCTCCATAGATATCGACCTTACGGACGATTCGACACGAGTGCTTAAAATCCCCACGTTTCGGCCCGGCGTCACTCCTCGGGGTCGACGCGAGGGAGCGCGATGACTGGGCGGTCGGACTCGGTCACCAACTCCAGCCCAGTATCCCCGGAGAGGAACTTGACGAGGCGGCTCCCGCCCCGTGTCTGGTAGGCAATCGCCGAGGCGTCGATATCCTCGGCGGCCTCGAAAATCGCCTCGACGACATCGCGGCTGTAGGCCGTGTGTTCGTCGGCGTCTGGGAATACCGTCCTGACGGCTTCGTAGACATCTTCGGCGACAGCCTCGGACTGCTCGACTGGCGTCTTGTCTGGGACGCCCTCGCCTTTCTCGACGACGTGCAATGCGGTGACTCGCTCGGGCTGGTACGGTTCGAGCGCGCTCGCCGTCCGCACGGCATCTTCTTTGTTGGCCAGTGGCAGGAGGACGTGTTCGAGCAGGTCTTGGGAGTCGGTCATACGAGAAGGTGACGCGCCGCTGTGGTAAAACTATCCGGGTGCTGTCGGCGGCTCTGCGGGACTCAGAAATATTTTTAAGTGAAGTTTCATGATACTACAGTGACTCGATGAGTAAGGATAGCTCGGTTTCGAGGACCGTCTCGTTGGCTGACTCGCAATCTACGCACAGTAATTCTCCGCGAACAGATACTTCGGCCCGTGGCGAGCGCGCGAGTCTCACACTGTACGCGCTGGTCGCGGTCGGTCTGCTGGTCGTCGGCCTCGTCGCCGCGTTCGTTATCACTGGCGGCGTTCTCGACGGTGACAGCCCGGCAGGCGACGTGAACGATACCGAACCGGCCGGGGACACTGACCCTACGCCAGTCGAAGATGGGCCGGACGACAACGACAGTTCAGACACTGTGGAGACGCCGGATGGTGATGACGGTGACGAGAATACGACTGACGACTCGAATAGCGACGATTCCGACAGCGGCGGTGATGACGACGGCTCCGACAGCGATTCTTCGGATGACCAGACGGACAGTGATGAAAACGAAACGGAATCTGAGGAACCAGAGTACGCGAGCCTCGTTGGAAGCGTCGAAGTGATAGACCTCGGCGTGGCTGACGAGGGAGTAGTCGGTGTCTACAACAAAGAAACGAGCAGCCTTGTTGAATTGTACGACCTGAGTAACGCGACGAATTTCATCATCGATGAGCTGCCGCCGAACAAAACCTACACCGTCAAGGTGACACCCGACCAGGCTCCCCCGAAGGAGTTCACTATCACGCCAGAGCCGGGCGAGACGATTACGCGCCAGCTTGAGGTTGGGCATGAGTTCAGGGGGACAGATGCGTTTGTCCAGGAGTGGCGCGCAGAAATTCAGGATGGCCCGACATACACTGATGGGATTACCAAGATGGATACAGACGGAAATCTGTACAACGCATGGGATGACCCGCCATCACCGGAGCGATACAAGAACCTGTATGTTGCAGACACGGGCCAATCCCTCACGACCTTCGGGAAGGGAGAATGGCAACAGTCCAGTCAGGATTTCGGCCCTGAAAACTGGGGTGTGGCTGAGAAGCTGCCGCTGGAAGGTCTTGGCGGAGTAGAGGACAGAGTTTACCAGAAGGAGACTGAGCGAAGAAACGGGAATGGAACAGTGTACCAGTACTACCTGCCAGCAGACCGTGAGTCATTCAACAGCGATGATTGGGGAGTGTACGTCAATGTCGACCCAGAAACGGGGTACGTGACCTCATTCAGCTACCCCGAGACTGAGACATACGAGTCTTCTGTGACTATAGTGAAGAAGCACGGGAACGAGAGCATAGAGGCTCTGCCAGAACGGTTTCAAGAGTAAGTTGCGAACGATTTCTACTATCTGGGGCCTGGACCGTCGTCGTCACCAGATGGAATAATATCGAAATGAGCCGGACCCCAGCCCGAGATATTATCCCCGACGTCGAGGAACACTCTGCCACGCGCATCTGCGTCGGCGTCAAAACCCTCTAAGAACTGATTGCTATTCTTAACACTGCCTTTGCTACCACTGTAGCTGCCACTTACTTTTGAGGGTGAGACTTTGTACGGATGTTCGCTATCGGTCATCGATATCCACGTTGCTTGTTTGTGTGTGGTGTCGGCACCAATCTGAGCTTCCACATCGAAGTTTTCGTAGGTTCCTGCTTCGATTTCGGCGTTGTTCAAGTTGGTACCGACGTAGAGACAGTTGTCTGGTTGATCACAGCCACCACCACCGCCGCCACCGCCGCCACCGCCGCCGGTATCTGGAATCGGCGCTGAATCGCTGTCGTCGTTAGACCGAACCGTCAGCGTGTTGTCTTTGGTGGTGTCGAAGAGGGTCGTTTTCCACGTAAACGTCTGGGACTCACCAGGGTTGAGATTGAGGTCGTATTCGGCAGTCCCGCCGAAGCCGACGCGGCTAGGGCGGTCGGTCGTCCACTTGATATCCTGAGTGTCGGCTCTGCTACCAGTGTTCGTGACTTGTATCGTAGCCTTGTGCTGCGTCCCAAAGGGGGTGAGTTCGACTTGTTTGAGGTTGACGGAGAAACTGGCTGGGTCGTAGACATCGACGGTGAGCGTATCTTTGTCGGACTCACTTTCCACCTCAAGTGTTTGTGGGCCTGAGAGTGTGGAGGCTACGCTGAAGTCGAAGTAGTCGCCAAATTCGTAGCTACCACCACCTGTGCCCAGTTCTGGGAATTTCTTTGTCTCTCCTGGTGCAAGCGTGATACGTTGCGCCTTTAGCAAGCGACCAGTCGCTCCTGGGAACGTAACAGCAATCGTCTGCGTATCCGCTTTTGAGCCGGTATTTGTAACGGTGAAGGCTGGCTTAACTTCCTCGCCAGCAGGAACCGCTGTGCGGGTCGTCTTCGTCCCACTCCAATATCGACGCGAATAGGAGAGTTCCGCCGGCGCAGCGTAGATGTCGACTGCGAAGGTGGCCGAGTCACGAACCGTTACAGCTTGGCGCACTGTTCGTGCGGTACCGTTGTCGTCCCGAACGACTGTCATGATGACGTGGCGGCCCGTCGTGTTCGGCGCGAACGACAGCGAGCGCGTGATACTGTCGGTGTCGAGAAACTCACCGCGACGATACCCACCATTGACGTACCACTCGACAGATTGCAGTTGTCCGACAACTGCCCGCGCGTCGAGGTCGAACTGCGCTGTCTCGTTGATACCCATCTTGTCGGGACCGGCAAGCGTCGCGTTCGGCGGTGTTCCCGCCTGAACAGTGACGTACATCGTATCAGTGGCGGTGTGGCCTCCCTTGTCTTCGACTGTCAGATTGACCACGTACCCACCACTCTCTGTCGGGCGAAACTGTGTGCGCTCACACCGCGGGCAAGCTGGCGATATCGTCGTTCCGTTCGGGTGCTCGATACGCCACCGGTAGGCGGCGAGACTGCCCTCGGCCGCGCGTGAGCCGTAGGCGTCGAGATAGACGACAGCACCGACGGGAACAGTCTGGTCCAACCCCGCCTCGGCAAACGGCTGGGAGTCGTTCGTATCGACCACGGCGGTCCCAGAGGCGGTCGGAGTGCCGTCGGCCGAGGCGCCGACAGACCCGACCCCGACACAGAGAATTGCGAGCAGACAGCCAGCGAGGATGACGCTCACAGAGCGGCCAGTCATGTCAGGCAAAAATCCATCTCTGTTTGTATAAAAACGCTCGTATTCGGGTCAAGTAGCCGGAATAGGAGTCCGGCAAATATTTCCCTCCGCCTCACACACTCAGCATACAACTCGCCTGTGGTGTCGGACGAATTGATATGGTAACCTACGTCGACTGGCGACAGAGTGTCGCGCTGACCGGGACGGTCATCAAGTGGCTCGCAGTCGCGATGGTCGTGCCACTGGTGACGAGCCTCGTCTACGGCGAGGATACGATGGTCTTTCTCGCCTCGATGGCGATTGCCGTCGCCGTCGGATTCGGGCTGGAGCAACTCGGCGACGACCGAGACCTCAAACCGCCAGCGGCGATGTTGCTGGTTGCGCTGGCGTGGCTCGGAGCCGCACTCGTCGGTGCGGTGCCGTACATCATCGCCGGAACGGGCACAATTGCGAATCCAATCAACGCCGTCTTCGAGTCGATGAGCGGCTTCACGACGACCGGCGCAACGGTGCTGGGCGAAATCTCGACGGACCAGCACTCACACGCCATCATGATCTGGCGACAGCTCACCCAGTGGCTCGGCGGCATGGGAATCATCGTGTTGATGATCGCTATTCTCCCCGAAATCGCGGTCAACGGCTCACAGTTGATGCAGCGGGAGGCTCCCGGCCCCGAATTACAGAAACTTACCCCACGAATTGCCGAAACTGCACGCGTGCTCTGGCTCGTCTATCTCGCATTCACGCTGCTGTTTATGTTCCTGATGACGGCGCTGCACTACTCCGGGCTGGCCCCGGAGATGAACCTCTACAACGCCATTGCTCACGGCTTTTCGACGCTTCCGACCGGCGGGTTCTCGCCGAAAGGCAACAGTATCGCTGCCTTCCAGCCAATCGTTCAGTGGCTGTTCGTCCCGTTCATGGTCGTGGCAGGCACGAACTTCGCACTCTTCTGGTATCTGCGAAACGGGAAGCTCAGCATCGTCGCCGAAGACCCCGAATTCCGTGCGTATCTCGGCGCGCTCGTGACGATTACGGTCGTGCTCGCTGGCTTGCTGTATGCGGGCGCGGCACCGGCACTCGGCGAACTCGGCGGCCAGACCGCTGGCGAACTCGAGAATGCGGCGCGACAGGCGGCGTTCCAGATTGGCTCGCTGATGAACTCGACGGGCTACGCGACGAGTGACTTCGCGCAGTGGGATTCGAGCGTCCAGATTCTGTTGCTGTTTGCGATGTTCATCGGCGGTTCTGCGGGGTCGACCGGCGGGGGAATCAAGGTCGTCCGGTGGCTCATCGTCATCAAGACGGCGAAACGAGAGCTGAATACCACGGCGCGGCCGGACACGGTACAGCCAATCAGACTCGGGAGCCAGGTCGTCGACGAGGACGCTGTCCGGGGCGTCCTCGCCTTCACACTCTTGTACATCGTCCTGGTTGCCGTCGGGATGGTTATCTTCGCAATCGACGCGGGCCGGACCGCAGACCTCTCGCTGGCCCCAATCGACGCGCTGAGCGCCAGTCTCGCAACTGTCGGGAACATCGGGCCCGGATTCGGCCCAGTCGGTCCCTTCGGGAGTTACACCGCGTTCCCGAACAGCTCGAAGGTGCTCATGATTCTGTTCATGTGGCTGGGGCGGCTGGAAATTATCCCCGTGCTGGCGATGTTCACCGGCTCCTTCTGGGGGCGGTGACCGGAGCAGTCACGGAGTTTTAATACGAGCGTTGCGTCCAGCCGGTATGGATAGGTGGAAGCGCCGTGCGCTGGGGTATATTGGCTTCGTTTCGGTAGCCCTGGTGTTGACGGCGCTTGGCTATATGCGCGGGATGCGCGTCTACGAGGGCGAGCCACGGACGTTTCTGGAGGCGTTTCAGTTCGCCGTCGAGATGTTCACCACCACCGGCTTCGGCGGGTCGGCACCGTGGGACAGCCCACAGATGAACCTCTACATCGCGGTCACTGACCTGCTGGGGATGGCACTGCTGGTCGGGACATTGCCAGTGTTCGTCGGACCGGTACTCGAGCAAGCACTGTCGACATCTGCGCCGACAGAACTCGAAACCGACCTGAGCGACCACGTGGTCATCTGTTCGTACACCTCCCGCACGCAGGAACTCATTGCTGACCTCGACGCACAGAATGTGCCCTATGTCATCGTCGAACGCGACCGCGAACGCGCGGACGAACTCGTCGAGAACGGTCACCGGGCTATCAGGGCCGACCCGGAGTCGACGGCGGGGCTGACCGCTGCGGGGCTCTCGACGGCCCGGGCGCTGTTCGCAGACGTCTCCGACCAGGTCGACGCCAGCATCGTCCTGGCCGCCAAGGAAGTTGCCGAGGACGTGTCAGTGGTCAGCGTCGTCGAAGAGCCAGAACTGGCGAAATATCACCGGCTCGCGGGCGCTGACCACGTCCTCTCGCCGCGACAGCTTCTCGGCCAGAGTCTCGCCCAGAAAGTAACCACCGCACTGCAGTCGGAAGTCGACGAGGCCATCGAAATCAACGGTGACCTCGAACTTGTCGAGGTATCGATTCGCCACGGTAGCGACCTTGCTGGCACGACACTTGCCGACAGCACGGTCCGCGAGCAGTCAGGCGTCAACGTCGTCGGCGCGTGGATCCGCGGCGAGTTCGTCCCCTCACCCGAACCGAAGACTGAACTGCCACCCGGGACGGTATTACTCGTCTCTGGCCGACCAGACCAGCTCACGGCGCTGGTCGAGATGACCCAGTCCTCAGTTCGACGGTTCCAGGCCGGGCGGACAGTCGTCGTCGGCCACGGCGCAGTCGGTCGAACAGTCGCAAACGCCCTCAGTGAGGCCGGAATTACGCACACAGTCGTCGACATCGAGGAGAAACCAGCGGTCGATGTAGTTGGAGACGCAACCGAGCCAGAGATACTCGAACAGGCGGGCGTCGCAGACGCACAGACTGTCGTACTCGCGCTGCCGGGCGATACGATGACCGAGTTCGCGACGCTGATGGTTCGGGATCTAGCGCCGGACGTGGAAATAATCACCCGCGTCGACGACAACGCAAACAGCTCCAAAACCTACCGGGCGGGTGCTGACTACGTGCTTTCGCTCGCGACGGTCACCGGGCGGATGTCAACGTCATATCTGCTGGACGACCGGGACCGCCTGTCGGTCGACCAGCAGGTCGAGGTCCGCCGACTCAGGGCGCCAGAACTCGACGGACAAACAGTTGCCACCGCGAACATTCGTGACAGAACTGGCTGTACTGTAATCGCAATCGAGCGCGGTGACGAGACACAGACTGAGATCGGCCCTGACACGACAATCACCGCCAGTGACGAACTCATCGTCGTCGGGACCGACGACAACCTCCGAGAGTTCGAGGAACGGTTCACCTGATCACGAGGTCCAGAATGACTTCGTGAACAGGACGAGTACAGGAATTATCTCGATACGACCAATCCACATCAACACGATCAGGACGAGTTTCGTGCTTGTCGGGAAGATGTCGTAGGTTCCGAAGGGGCCGGCCGCGCCGAAGGCAGGACCGATGTTCAGGAACGTCGAGGCCGCCGCACCCATTGCGTCGAACTCCGAGACGGTCACCCCCGAGAGTCGCTGGGCGTCGACGACAATGACGATTGTGAGCAGGAAGAAGATAATCAGACTCAACAGCAGGTAGGCGTAGATATCCCGAATCGTCGACTCCTCAACCGACTCGTCCGAGATGCGGACCGGGCGAATCGCTTCGGGATGGATACTGGTGTACAGCGACCGTCGCAGCGATTTCAGCGCAACGAGCCACCGGAGCGATTTTATCGAGCAGGTCGTCGAACCGACCATCCCGCCGAGAAACATCGAGACGAAAATCATGTGCTGGCCAGTGGACGACCAGAGCGTGTAGTCAGTGCTCGCATAGCCCGTTGTCGTAATAATCGAGGTGATGTTGAACAGCGCGTGGCGGATCGTCCCCTCGGGCCCGAAATTGATTGTGGGGTCAATTACCAGCGCACTGATAACGATCGTCGTAAAAACGGCAACCGTCCCCAGATAGAAGTGAAATTCCTCGTTGCGAAGGAGACGCATCGGCTGGCCGTTGATAAACAGATACAGCAGGACGAAGTTTGTCGACCCCACGAGCATGAACGGAATCATCGCCCACTGTGCGGCGGGGGCAAACGCCGCGGCACTCTCCGGTTCGGGCGAGAATCCAGCCGTCGCGACCGACGTAAAGGCGTGGGCAACAGCGTTGTACAGCCCCATATTCGGGGCGAGGCCGGTAAGCCCAAGTCCGTAATAGACGAGGACAGCGAGGGCAGTAATGCCAATATACAGCCCCCAGATGAGTTGGGCTGTCTCCGAAATCTGCGGCGTGAGTTTGTCGACGTTGGTGGTCTGAGTCTCAGTCTCCATCAGTTGCGCCCCACCAACCCCCAGCGAAGACAACAGTGCGGTGGCGAGAATCAGAATTCCGAGCCCGCCGAGCCACTGGATGAGCTGTCGCCACATCAGAATCGACTTCCCGTGGACCGAGAAATCCTGAAAGACCGTCCCGCCGGTCGTCGTCAGCCCGCTCATCGCCTCGAACATAGCGTTAATCGGTCCCGCAATCGTGCCGTTCCCGGCGACGACAAACGGAATCGCACCGACTGCAGCAACGAGCAACCAGATCAGCGCAACGGCGAGAAAGGCCTCTCGTGGCCCAAGATTTGCCTCCCGGTCGCCCAGCAGACTCATCCCACCGCCGAGAACGAGTGTCGCTGCAATTCCCACAACGAAGGGCAACAGCGCCTCGCTGTAGTAGACAGCAATCCCGAGCGGGAAGACCATCGGTACGGCTAGATAGACCAGTACCGTACCAGTCAAGTCGAGGCTTGCACCCACGTTGACACGGATTCTGGGCAGAGAGGACATATGAGGACGTCGCTAGACCGCGGCCATCAGTTCGTCGGCAAAGCTGGTTTCGACGAAGACCACGATTTTGTCACCGGCCTGAAGTTCGGTGTTACCACGCGGTGTAATGAGCGCGCCCTCGCGTGTGATTGCGCCGATGACGAATCGGCCGTCGAGTTCTTCGTCGAGGGCCATGATTGTTTTGCCGACCATCATACTGTCTGCTTCGAGTTGTAGTTCCAGCACCTCGGCCTGGTCGTTTTCGAGGACGGCCAGATTCTCCGCGACGTTCTCGAAGCTGAACCGCGTGATATCCTCGGCAGTTACGTCTCGGGGGTTGATTGCCACGTCGATGCCAATCTCCTTGAACAAGGTGACGTACTCGGTGTTGTCGACCACTGCGATGACGCGGCTGACACCGAGTCGCTTAGCGAGGACTGCAATCAACAGGTTGCGCTCGTCGGAGTTCAGCGCCGCAATCAACACGTCCGACTCGTCGACGTGCTCGCGGGAGAGAAAGTCCGTATCGGTCGCGTCGTGTTGCATGACCACGGTGTTGGGCAGGTCCTCGGCGAGGGTACGGGCACGGGACTCGTTGGCTTCGATGAGTCGGGGCTTTGTCGACTGTTCTTCGAGCAGCCGAGCAGTGTGATACCCAATCTCCGTGCCGCCAGCAATCACGACATCGTCAGCGCGTTCGGCAGCGTCATCGGGCGCGATATCGGTGCCGAAAGCCCGGACGCTCTCTGGACTGCCAATGACGACGGCGCGGTTCCCTTCCTCGATGCGTGTCTCGCCGTCCGGAATGACCAGTTCGTCGCCACAGAAGAGGCCGGCGAAGGTGAGCGAGTCGAAGCGGTCGGCTTCGGCGACGGTCTGGCCAGCAACGGGACTACCTTCGACAATCTCGAACTCGGCCATGTGGACCGTCCCGCCCACGAACAGGTCGAGGTCGATTGCGGTTGGGAGCCCAATCACGCGGACGATATTCTCGGCAGTCAGCAGGTCAGAACAGACGACGTGGTCCGCGCCGAAGGCCCCGTGTTTGCGGTCCCACGTCCGGAGATACTCGATCGATTTAACCCGGGCAATCGTAAAGGGGTCACCCAGCGTCTTTGCCGTCCCGCAGGCGACGAGATTCGTTCGGTCGTTGTCGGTACAGGCGATGAACATGTCGGCCTCGCCGACGTTGGCTTCCTCTTGTACCGCCATCGAGGTGCCGTCGCCGGCTATCGCGAGCACGTCGAACTCGAATTTGAGTTGCTCGGCACGCTCTTCGTCGTTCTCGATCACGACCACGTCGTGGTCGCTGGAGAGGTTGCTGGCAATCGACGTTCCAACTTCACCTGCACCGATAATCACGACGCGCATACCGCTACAATTCCCGCGACTCACAAATGGCTTACTCCACGACGTGGGGACGCGAGCGCCGCCAGTCTGCGACCCCCAAAATTGGACATGCGGATTTTTTCACGGGATTATTGGAAAGGAAACACAATCTGAATAGCTCTCAAAAGTCTCGCACGATTCTTCCAGCAAATTCTGAACGATATCGAATTACGAGCCTGACTAGTATGCCCGCTGTTTCTTCCCTGTTTCACCCGAAGAGGTGGACGTATGACTGACACAGGAATACTCGCGGTTACACTGAGTACAGCAGAGGGACCGACACAGGCCGAACTGTTCGAGCACGTCCTCAACGACGCGTTGTTGGGGAGTTCGATCTACCTCAACATCGCGCTGGCAGGGCTGTCTTTGCTCCTGTTTGCGTACATGGCCCGCAACGTCACCGACCCGCGGGCGCAACTGATCGTGGTGTCGACGATGATTGTCTCCGCAGTCTCGCTTGTAAGTTACACTGGTCTGGCCTCCGGGCTGACGATCTCGATTATCGAGATGCCGGACGGCCACGCGCTGGCCGGGACGTCGACAACCCTCAGCGGCGGCGGAACCTACGACGGAACGATTAGCCTCTGGGGCCGGTATCTGACGTGGGCGTTCTCGACGCCGTTTATCCTGCTCGCGCTGGGCCTGCTCGCGGGCTCGAACCTGACCAAAATTGTGACGGCAATCGTCTTCGATATCGCCATCATGGTGACTGGACTGGGAGCCGCGCTGACGACGTCCTCGCACCTGCTGCGGTGGTTCTGGTACGCCGTCAGCGTCAGTTTCTTCCTCGTTGTCGTCTACATCCTGCTGGTCGAGTGGCCCGAGGACGCGAAGGCAGCGGGCACCGCCGAGATATTCAACACGCTGAAAATCCTGACCGTCGTGCTGTGGTTCGGCTACACGCTCTGGTGGGCCATGGGCAACGAGGGCCTCGCGCTGATTCGCAACGTTGGGCTTACCTCGTGGGGCTACAGCGCGTTCGATATCGTCGCCAAGTACGGCTTCTCGCTGCTGGTGATCAGATACGTCGTCAACAACGTCAGAACAGTCAGCGCCGGCAGCGAGTACGGGTCAACATCCGACGTGGCCCCGGCCGACGACTGACCGAGCAGCGGTAATTTCCGGCAACATTGAGGGCTTTTTTGTACTAACGAGCGGTGATTCGGGGGCAGATGCACAAAATTATTTATGCGCTCTCGCCCCGTTCGTTTCTGTGGTACGAACACGAGTCTTGCTCGTCGACGACGGCCCCGTCGGCGAGACCATTTCGGCACTCGAGGACCGGGAGTGCCGGGTTACGGTTGTGTCTTCTATCGCCGATGCGATACGCAAACTCAGAAACGGCCGACTGGACACCCTCGTGACGGAGTATCAGCTCCCCGACGGAACCGGTCTGGAACTGCTGGAGGAGGTCAGACAGAACTACGAAACCCTGCCTGTCATTCTTTACACTGCTCACGGAGACGAACACGTCGCGAGCAGGGCAATCGACGCTGGCGTCTCGTCGTACATCCCGAAAGATGGGCCGACGACCGCGGAGCGACTGGCCGAGACAGTCGTCGAGTTGACCATCGCGGACGTGACCGGCGTCGAGAGTGATGACCTGCCGACGCCGACGGCAGAGACGATTATCAGAGCGGTGGACGAAGCCCCGATTGGGATCACCATCTCGGACCCATCGCTGCCGGACAATCCGATGGTCTACATCAACGAGGCCTACGAGGAACTGACCGGTTACAGCGCCGACCTTGCACTGGGGCGGAACTGCCGGTTCCTGCAGGGGCCGGACACCGACGAGGCAGCCGTGACGGAAATGCGCGAGGCCATCGAGAACCGCGAACCGGTCGATGTGGAGGTTGTCAACTACCGCGAGGATGGGACGCCGTACTGGAATCACGTCACTATCGCACCGCTGTTCGACGAAGACGACAACCTGACACACTTCGTTGGCTTCCAGAACGACGTGACCGACCGGAAAGAGGCCGAAGCAGTCGCCAAACAGCGGGCCGACTCACTGCGCGAGGAACGTCAGGCTCTGGAGCGCGTGCTGGGCCGGATGAGCGGGCTTGTCAACGATATCAGCCACATCCTAGTGAACTCCGAAACCCGCGCCGAAATCGAACAGGAAGTCTGTGCAGAGATTGCGCAGGCTGACGGCTACAGTCACGCCTGGATTGGCGAGTCACAGACGCCCGGGGGCGGGATGACTGTCTCCGTCGGCGGTGCCGGCGGGGCCGCCGAACTCGAAACCATTACCGAGTGGGAAGGGACAATCTTCGAGCAGGCAATCGAGCAAGGAACCGTCCAGGTTGCCACCGGAGACGGCGGCCTCCCGGCGGCGGCAGCCCCCTCCACGCACGGCGCAAGTTCGATGGCAGTCGTGCCGCTGACCTACCGGCGGGCGACCTACGGCGTGCTCGCAGTCTACGCCGAGCGCTCTGACGTGCTCGACCGCCGAGAGTGCAAAATTTTCGAGGCGCTCGGGCAGATGATTGCAAGCGGTATCAACGCTGTCGAAACCAAGCAAGTCCTGACCGCCGACCGGGTGATGGAACTGGGCTTCGAGATTACCGACGAGTCGTTCCCGTTGATCGAACTCGCACAGGTCTCGGAGGGGTCAGTCAGCTACAACGGGTCGACCATCGAGGATGACGTGTTGCGGGTGTTCGTCACGATGTCTGGGTCCGAGGCAGACTTCGACGAGATTATCGGGCAGTGTGAGACCATAACCGACGGATTCGTCATCGCTCAGCAAGACGGCACGATTGCCGCCTCGGTCGAACTGCAGGAAGCAGATGTCTTCAGAGAACTCGCGGAGTACGGCGCGACACTGCGGGATTTGTCGGTCTCCGGAGACTCGAACACCGCACAACTGCATGTAGACCTCCCCGTCGAGGGTGATGTCCGGTCGGTGCTGTCTGAACTCGAGTCAGCGTATACCGGCGTGAATCTCGTCCGCCAGCGTGAGCGCGAACGCGACCCGCGACCGACCGCAGAGTTCGTCGCTGCCGTTGCTGACCGGCTGACCGACAGACAGTACACCGCCCTCGAAACGGCCTACCTCAGCGATTACTTCGAGTTCCCACGGCCGGTGTCCGGGGAAGAACTGGCTGCGTCGATGGATATCTCCCGGCAGACCTACCACCAGCACCTCCGGGCGGCCCAGCGAAAACTCCTGGAGGAGTTTTTCGAGACTGACTGACTGGGGGTTGGCAGTACCTGACACGTATGCGGGCAGCGTTTTTATGCCACCGTGTAAATTCTACAGTATGACTAGCCCGGACGAGACTGTCGCCAGAGGCCGGTTCTACCGAGCACAGCGCGGGAGTGAGTCGGACCGTCCGGGTGGACTGGGAGGTGGTCTCTGATGGCCCCGTTGACCTATCTCCAGTTTCACCTGATTTTCGTGTTGCCCCTGCTCTTCGTGCTCGCGGCCGCTGTCTACCTGCGGGCGGAGACGTGGTCGGGCCCGGAGCCGCTGAGTGGGCTTGCTATCTTGCTCTGTCTGGCGCTCGTGTACACGATTCCGTGGGACAACCTGCTGATCGCAGAGGGCGTCTGGTGGTACGGCGACGGGGCCACGGCCGGCACCATCTGGCAGGCCCCCATTGGCGAGTACCTCTTCTTTGTGTTCCAGCCAATCATCGTCTGCCTGTGGCTGTTTCAGTTCCCACGAATCGACGATGTCTCGCTGATTCGTATCCCGCTCGTGTATCGCGGACTCGGGGTCGCTGCCGGCGCAGCAGTCAGCCTCGTTGGCTACCTGATGCTTGGCGTTCAGTCGCTGTATTACCTCGGTGCGATTCTGTTTTGGTCCGGACCAATTCTCTCGATTCACTGGGGCTTTGGCTGGCCGTATCTCTGGCGACTCCGCAAGACGATGCTGCTCGGGATCAGTCTCCCAACGCTGTACCTCTGTACCATCGACCGGATTGCAATCGACATGGGCCTGTGGGTGCTCTCAGACGCCCACACGACTGGCATCACCGTCCTCGGCCTGCCAATCGAGGAGGGCGCGTTCTTTTTCATGACGAGCCTCTTTGCCGTCCAGACGCTGCTGATGTACATGTGGCTGCTCGACCGCGTCGAGCGTGGTGAACTGGACGAGTGGAAGCTTGCAGTCAGAGAGTTTCGACTCTTTCCTGAAATGGACCGATGACAGCGACACGAATCGCCGTGCCGAGTGCTCGCGCTCGCGAAATCGCAGCCACATACTCCATCAGGCCGGGCTGGGTCGTGCTGGCAGTTGTTGCCATCGTCGCCGTGCTCGTCGGCGAGGTACCACGGCGCTACCAGTACGCGCCGCTGGTGGTCAGCGTACTCGCAATCGGCCTGCCACACGGCGCGGTCGACCACCTCATCATTGCCCGCCAGCGCGGCGAGGGACTGACGGTTCGCTGGCTCGGTATCGTTTCTGGACTCTACCTCCTGTTCGGGGGTGCATACGGGCTGGTCTGGTTCGTGTTTCCAGTCGCCGCGTTCGTCTTTTTCATCCTGTTGACGTGGTTTCACTGGGGCCAGGGTGAGCTCTACCCGCTGCTGGATATCGTCGGCGCGGAGTATCTTCGCGCCCCCAGCCAGCAGGCACTGACCGTCCTCGTCCGCGGCGGCGCGCCGATGGCCGTGCCGCTGGTCGCGTTCCCCGGCCAGTACGAGTTCGTCGCCACGTCGCTGGTTGGACTGTTCGACCCGGCGGCCGCCGACGCACTCGGTCCGGCGTTCACCCCCCGGGCGCGAATCGCGGTTGGAGCCCTCTACGGCGCTGCGGTGCTCGCAACAATCGGACTCGGCTGGCTTCGGACCGAGGACCACGGCGCGTGGCGCGTCGACGCCGGCGAGGTTGTCGGGTTGACGGCTTTCTTCCTCGTCGTCCCGCCAATTCTCGCCGTCGGCGTCTACTTCTGTTTCTGGCACTCGTTGCGACACATCGTCAGGACGGTACTGGTCCACGACGAGTCTGCGGCGGCAGTCGACCGCGGAGAGATTCCGACCGTGGCCGGTCGGTTCGCGCTCGACGCCGCGCCGATGACCGCCGGCGCGCTCGCACTGCTCGGACTGTTGTATCTGCTCGTCCCGCGCGCGCCCGGCGAACTGTCCGGATTGGTGGCGCTGTATCTCGTGCTCATCGCCGTGTTGACGCTGCCACACGTGGTGATTGTTAGCTGGCTGGACCGCGAGCAGGCTGTGTTTTGAGGGATTGGGTTAGCAGGATTCGGTTCCGTTTTGATTTCGAATAGCCAGAAAGCCCCCGCCTGTTCGAGTCGGGGGGACTCGCTGCGCGCGCTCCTTCCAGTCGCGTGCTTACGTCACCGGGAGACTCCGTCTCCCGAGCCCGCGGCGAAGCCGCGGACGCCCGCCTTCCTCGAACAGGCGGCCCCTTTCAGTCCCGCCCTATGGCTTGTGACACGGGCCACCGTGGGTGGGACTGAAAGGGGCGACTCTCTCGGCGAACCCCGACGACGCAAGCACCTACGGCGCGCAGCGAGTCGCGGGAGTCGAGAGAGTCGGGGCTTTCTGGTTCATCGAATCCAAGTCCACACACCCAAACACAACCCCTCAAAGAGTCCGAAACGGTAGTTCTTTTAGGACACACGCCGGCGTGTGAACCATGGTACGCCTCGGGCTGGTGGTCGCGCAGTTCAACAAAGAGCGGCCGATTACGCACGAGATGGCCGACCGGGCCCGCGAGGCCGCGGCCGACCACGGTGCAGAAATCGTCGAGACACTGGAAGTGCCGGGGTCGTACGACACGCCGCTGGCGGCAGACCGGCTGGCGCGTCGCGACGATATCGACGCCGTTGCAGTGATTGGGACGATCATCACCGGCGATACGGACCACGACCAGGTAATCGCCGACGCCGCCGCGCAGGGACTGACGGATGTCAGTCTCGACCGCGATACCCCAGTTGCATTCGGCATTACCGGCCCGGGGATGAGCCAAGACGAGGCCGTTGCCCGTATCGACTACGGTGCAACGACCGTCGAGAGTGCAATCGAGCTTGCGTCTGAACTTGACAATGACTGAGTACGACATCACCGACCGCGTCGAACGTGTATCGCCGAGCGCCACGCTCGCTATCAGCAACAAAGCCGCCGAACTCGAAGCCGAGGGTGTCGATGTCGTCGACCTGAGCGTCGGCGAACCGGACTTCGACACGCCAGAGAACATCAAAGACGCCGCAAAGGAAGCCCTCGACGCTGGCAAAACGGGCTACACCAACTCGCAGGGCATCCCCGAACTCCGTGAGGCCATCACCGAGAAACTTCACGACGACGGCCTCGACCAGTACGGCCCAGAGAACATTATGGTCACGCCCGGCGGGAAACAGGCCCTGTTCGAGTTGTTCCAGACGCTGACACAGGAGGGCGACGAAGTCGTCCTGCTGGACCCGGCGTGGGTTTCCTACGAAGCGATGGCGAAAATCGCCGGCGCAGACCTGAAACGCGTCGACACCGCAGCGCACGATTTCCAGCTCGAACCCGCACTGGACGAACTCGCGGAGACAGTCTCCGAGGAGACTGACCTGCTCGTCGTCAACTCACCGGGCAACCCCCACGGAGCGATGTACTCGGACGCTGCCCTCGAAGGCGTCCGTGACCTGGCCGTCGAACACGACTTCCTCGTGATTTCTGACGAAATCTACGACGAAATTACCTACGACGGCGCCGAGCAGACGAGTCTCGGTTCGCTCGATGGGATGGACGACCGAACGCTGACGCTCAACGGCTTCTCCAAGGCCTACGCGATGACGGGCTGGCGGCTTGGCTACTTCGCCGCGCCGGAAGACATCGTCGACCAGGCTGGCAAGGTCCACGGCCACTCCGTCTCCTGTGCCACGAACTTCGTCCAGCACGCCGGTATCGAAGCGCTGCAAAACACCGACGAAGCCGTCGCAGAGATGCGCGACGCCTTCGAGAGTCGCCGGGACTTCCTCGTCGAGGAGTTCGAGTCCCGAGGTGTCGATATCTCCACGCCCCAAGGTGCGTTCTACATGATGCTCCCTGTTGCCGACGACGACCAGGCGTGGTGTGACGACGCTATCAGCAACGCTCACGTCGCGACGGTGCCGGGCAGTGCCTTCGGGACGCCGGGGTATGCTCGAATTTCCTACGCTAACAGCAAGGAGCGACTACAGGAAGCAATCGACCGACTCGAAGCCGAAGACCTGCTCTGACGGGAACGGACGACTTTTGAGCGGAGCCAGCGTAGACAGTGGTATGTTACTTGTCCGCGGGTGGGCCGGCGATAGCGCGCTGACGGGGACGATATTCGAGGAAGACGAATCACCCCCCGAGTACAGCGGCTCGCCAAACACAGACGCGCCATTCGTCTGGGTCTGTGACGAGTTCTACGAGGTCGAAAGCGGCGGCCAGACACAGACTATCGAGGGTCGCGAACTACAGGTCGCCTTCGAGTCACCAATGCCACGGGGTTTCGAGAGCCGCGAGGCGGCATTGACGGCCGCCAAAGAGCACCTCCGAACACAGTTTGTTCGTCTCGGCGTCGAGAGCGACACGGTCGAAATCGAACTCCTCGACGAGGACGAAAATACGGTCCAGCAGCCCTGACTACAGTTTCGTTGCACACTCACAGCAGTACTCGAAGGTCGGGTCGTTTGCCGTCTCACAGTTCGGGCAGACGTGTCTGGACGAGTCAAAGTCCGGTTTCGCTCCGGCCTCGGGGTGGGTCGGTTCGTGGGCCGCGGCGTCACGGACGATGTTGCGGAGGACGTACAGACCGATGGCAAGCCCGACGAGCAGTGGCCCAACCAGGGCGGCCAGCCACAGCAGTTCGAGCATACGAGAAGTTGGTGGGCGAGCGTGCTGATTCTTTCGGCGGTCAGGAGTCGGTGACTCGTCTGCTCAGTTCGTCTGTCGTCAGCCCGATGACTGCCCCCGCGAGCATCGAGACTACCGCCGCGAGTGTCTGCCCGGCGAGTCCGGAGACGCCGAAGGCAGTCGCGTCGGCGGCGTTGACACTGAACAGCGTCGCGTAACCGAAGAACGCGCCCGGGGTGAACGAGAGCAGCGGGACGAACTCGTGCAGACTGGCCAGCAGCATGAACCCGCCGACGACGAAACTGAGCGTGAGTGTCCCGCCGCCGACGGCACTGACGAGGGCGAGTGTCGCGGCCGCGTAGGCAATGCCGGCGAGGTTGCTTGCAGCGCCCCTGGCGAGACCATCGAACCCCTCACCCGCCGCGTAAAAGCTCGCAGAAGCGATAAACGAGGGCCACAGCGGGACGTTGCCAGAGACGAAGACGTACGTCCACGGCACTGAAACGAGACCGAACACGACTGCGAGCGCCCATGTGCGATTCAAGCCCCGGAGTCGTCGCCACTGAATCATCTTCATTTGCCGGGATTAGTCGCCTACACGGACGTATGCTGTGGATGGGAGTGGCTCAGTGGTCGACCCACTCAGCAGGCCCCCAGCGCTTGTCGTTGTAATCCGTTTGCTGGTCGCTCTCGAAGGCGTGTTCGATGCGTCGCCTGATTGTTTCCTTCCCCCGGCGGCCGATACGGGCCAGTTCGTCGGCCTTGCCAACGGCCAGCGGCGGGCCCCGCTCGCGGGCCACTGCTCCCAAAAACTGCGTGGTAAGTGCCTCGCGGCGCTGCTCGTCTCGGGTGAACACGTAGGGCGCTTCGACCCGGTAGAGCAGGTCGTCTCGGGGGTCGTAGATGACGAAGAAGGTCACTTCGTAGGCTTCGTCGTCGAGGTTTCGCTCTCTGTCGAGGTCGATTGTCCCATCCGCGAGGACGCCGTCAGTGCCCGCCCGGGAGCGGTACCAGCCTGTGAACGTCAGCGTGTCAGTCTGCAACTCGCCGTCGCCGTCGTGGCGTTCGAGTACACGCCGGAAGAAGTCGCTGTCGTCGACCCAGGGGACGCCACTGACGCGGCGCAGTTCGCGCGTAATTGCTTTCGAGGCGCTGTTTTTGACGAAACCCGTCAGCGGAACATCTCTGTCGACGAATCGCTCGACGAGTTCGATGTAGTTGCCGATGACGTCGGTGAACTCCTCGCGTTCGATGATGAGTCGTTCGAGTTCGGGGTCGCGTTCGACCCACTTCAACAGCCCCGTCGGGTAGATTGGTCCGTCGAGCACGAGCAAGTCACCGACGACTTCGTGCTGTTCGAGGGCGTGGTCACTCTCGGCGAGATAGAGGGCGAGGGCGTGGACGACGACCTGCTCGTGACGGTCGACTCGCGGGGCGCGCAGGATGCGCCGGCGGGCGTACCCGTCGTCGTCCATCCGCCAGTCAGTTTCCTCGAAGTTTGCCGCGGTATCGTTGGTGTGGACGGTCATCACGATTGTCCGGCCACGGTGGAGGTCGATATCTGACGGGACGCCAGCCATCGCCGCCTGCGAGACATCGACTACGAGCCCGTTTTTGAACGTCGTCGGGTTGATTGTGCCTGCGTCGAGGCCGTGATGCGTTGGGTATGGCGCGTCAGTGAGGGCGATGTCTGCTGTCGAAACCTTGTGTTTGCCGTGCTCTCCCAGTGGGTCGAGGGCGACGTTGCCGCTGCTGTCGTACAGCGGGTCGAGAAACTCGGCAAACGCCCGCTCGGCGAGTGCAGTCTGGTCTGTCTCGTCGACGGCCGCCCGGACTTCTGTCGCGAGGTCGGCGATGCCGTCCACGTGGACGGGGTCGAGTGTCATACCCGCCGTTGTGCGGCCACGGATAAAAGAGTATCAGCGACTCTCGCCATCTGCGTCGTCGTTGTCGTCGTTGTCGTCGCTGGCGTCGTCTTCCGGTTCATCGTCGAGATTTTCCTTCAGCGTCTGGAGTTCAGCGTCGACATCCACGGTGACAGCGTCCGAATCGGCCTCGTCCTCGGGGTCAAGGCTGCCGTCAAAGTCAGCGTTTGCTGGCTCGTCTGCCTGAAGCTGCTGACTTACGGTCTCCTGGAGTTGCCGTGCTTCATCCAGCAACTGCTGCACTTCGTCGTTCGCGCCGCCCTCTTCGAGCGAGGACTGCACCCGCGCAAGCGTATCGTCCAGACGGGAGAGCGCTTCCGCGCCGAGTTCGTCGGCCCGCCGGCGGACCTCGCCTCCGGAGTCTGACTGGCTGCGTGGGTCGCGCCCCTCGGCGAGTCGAATCGTCCGTCGGAGCAGTTTCAGCGCCCGGATGTTCGTCTCCAGCAGGAGAATCAATCCCGGAATCGCAACCTCGCTGGTGAACTGCGAAAGCTGCTGGCGTGTCGAGAGTTCTGCCGTCTCCTCTCGTTCGAGTTCTCGCTTGAGCACCTGCAGTTCCCGCGTGAGGTCACGCAGGAGTCGCGTGATGTCGACATCTCCCGAGTCACTCATTGGCGGCTATACGACTGTGAGCTACAAAAACACTCCCCGCTGTTTCCGAATTTGGTACGAAATACTGTCCGGGTACTGAGGGCCATCGTTTAGGCAAGCCAAAACCCTTTTAGTTTTAGGGGTGCCTAAGTCCTGGTAATGGAAGCTAACTACGAGAGAGACGCGGAGCAGTCCCCGGAGCTCTGTGCCGACTGCGACGTGACAGCACACACGAGTTGCCCGGACCGAGTCGTGTTCGTCGAAGCAGACAACACCGACGGCTGGATTGCGACCGACTATACTGTCGAACTCTCCCGATAACAGCAGTGCTGTCGGCTGTGTTCTGAGCGGTCTCTTTGCGGTTCGAGTAAGAATAAGAAGTTACGGCACTGTGCTTGCAGCCACGCGAGGTGGGTGCACCCGATTAGTTGTGCATCGTCGACTCGGTGACCAGCGTGTCGTCACCGAGGTAGTGTTCGAGGTGGTGGGCGTCTTCTTCGACTTCGACGAGGATCTGTCGGAGAATCTCCGCCGTCGCGTGGTCGCCGAGGTTGGTCGCGAGTTCGACGTGGTCACGGAGGGATTCGATGATGTCGCCGTAGATTTCGATGTCGTGTTCGAGGGAGGTGCGGATGTCGTAGATGTCGTCGTCCTCGGGTTCGACCGGGGAGTGCTCCTGAATCTGGCTGAGGCCGGCAACCGGCGTCCCACCGAGGGCCTGGGCGCGCTCGGCGATTTCGTCGGCTGTCTGTTCGGCGCGCTCGGCGGCCTCGCCGAGGAAGATGTGCAGGTCACGGAACTCCGCACCTTCGACGTTCCAGTGGTGTTTGCGGAGCTGGTGGTAGAGTGTGAACGTGGCCGCGAGGTCTGTGTTCAGCGCGTCGATGATCTGCTCGGATTTGTCTGTGTCGAGCCGCAGGTCGTTTTCTTCGACGGTACCGAACTCTCGCATCGCTTCTTTTTGGGTGCTCATACAGTTCATAATTCTCTCGCCAAGGGTATAAATCTACCCGTATAGAAAATATATTTTGGTTTCTGAAAACAGATTATTTGCTTCCTAAATTGCGTTTTTCGTTGTTCGATATTCGTTGCGGCCTCAAACATGTTCGAGGATAGACTCAGGACAGCATTCGGTGAGAAAAGATCGAACGCGAACACGAGAAATTGAGAAAATTCCTAGGCTACGTGATTGAGTTGATGCTTCTAAGAGAGTCAGCAACAATTGCAACAGAGACAGACAGATCCACCACAGTAGGCGTCAGTGCTGGACAGTGTGGCGGTCTCGAGTTGCATTCATTCTAGTTCATCTAAACGATTAAACCGGATAATATCGATCTTGCAACTAAACTTTTATAATAAGTCGCAGAATAATGCTGACTATGGCACGTATTAGACGTGTTGACGATCAGAAAGAAATGGAAAAAGTGATTGATGATTTCATTACCCAAGGGTACAAGGTGAAGTCTCGTGGTGAGCACAGCACAATGATGAAAGAGAAAAGCTATGGCAGCGGTGGTGCCCACCTAATTATTCTTGTTCTTTTCGGGTGGTGGACTCTTGGTATCGCTAACGCCTTGTATGCGGCTTACAAGTATTTCACCGGTGATGAAGTTCAGATCAAGGTCGAAGATACCTAAGCTGTTCCGCAGACTTAATTTAGCACACACGTATGTGGATGTAGCACATAGTTAGTTTTATGAACCGAGTCCGACGTGTTGAAAATCAGCAGGAATTAGAACGGCTGATTGATGATTTTATTACGCGCGGCTATGTCCTGAAGTCGCAGGGCGAAACTGGGGCTTGGGTAAAAGAAAAAGACTGGGGCGACTCGGGTATCCACCTATTTTTGCTAGCTTTGACAGCTTGGTGGACATTTGGGTTATCAAATGCATTGTACGCGATCTACAAACGTGCTACTGCTGAGGAAGTTCACATCCGGATTATAAATGAACCCAATGAAAGCACTGCTCCGTTTGATTCAGAGACCGCTGGCGGCTCTACTACTGGAACATCTGTAACGCATGGTCGTTCAAGTACGGATCGACAGGAGAGAACCTCTCATCACCCGTCAAAGAGTTCAGACCAAACGGGTTCTGATGAATCTGAGTGGTTGCCAGAGGGAGAAGCTAATGATTAGATCAAGAGCAAATGATTGAAACTTTGAAAAACTAATCGGACCCAGAAGATATCGATGAAAAATAGCACCTTTTTCAGAATCCATTATAAGGGAGAGAGGCGCTTGTTTAGACAGATGTCTCAAAGATAATGATCCAGTCTCGTTTCATTACAGCACTACTACAACTGTCTTCTCTGTTAGTTTCGATTTTTGTATTATGTAGTATTTTCGCGCTTCAAACTGGACTCATTGGATTGCAATTTATCGCCCCAGTACTACTCATGATCGCGTCGTGGGTCGTTTTTCGGTATATCATTGTCTCTCATTCAGTCACAGAGAGTGTGTATCGGCGTCTGTTTAGTGTTCTGTCTGTGGCTGTTGTGATTGGGATAACTGCGGTCACGGCGAAGAAGTTTGTGACCACTGTTTCTTTGGCGAAATTTCGAATACTCATATACGCTGAGAACCCACAAGATTTCCCCACTGAGTTTTTGCCGGAGTGGTGGAGTGGAATAATCTTGGCAGTTGCTGCTGTATTACTTCTGCTCGGAAGTATTCGTCCTCAATCCCTTCAGCCATATGATCGTCCGAGGGAAATTCGAACCGCCCCGTTATCACCACCATTTTTCGGATTTGGGTGTGCTTTTTTTGGGCTCTGGGCCGTCTTATTTGTTGGATTTTCAATTCAACGAGTAATTGTTATTGCTCCAATATTTGAAGAACTCTTGAAGTTCGGCATTGCACTGTTGGTTGGCAGCACGTTATTTGATCGCTCACTAACTGCGCGGATTGGCGTTGCAGTTGTTGTTGGTGCATTATTTGGCTTAATTGAGCACGCGACTACATACCCCACCGAACCCGATTCGCTCTATCTCTTCCGAACACTATTCCACGCAACGACAACTGTACTTTCTATCACAGTCTATACAGTCTGGGAGGCAGATGGCGAGACGACACTTCGCTGGATTGCGCCGATGTTCTCAATGTGGATTCACTTTTTTAACAATACCTTTGCTGTCCTTTCAGCGATCGTATTTGCATTTCTTTATCAACCCACAGCGTCCTCTGTTGCTCTGGTTTACAGCTTTCTTACTGTCATTGTGACGACGGGGCTAATAATCCTCACACTCTTCCGTCACCGGATTATGAAGTTTCTGACGAGGATGTTTGCAAGAGCGTTTCTCCCCACTGTGTGACCCTCTTGCTGTGGCCCCGCTCTATTACGAGAATGAGTGAATAGAGTGTCTGTTACTATACCGTTCAGCCAGAGATAACGCAAATTAGTGCTAATTTGGTCATCACTCTTTGCTTGAGGTCTGTTTGGCCCCTTCTCGGTGCGACTGTTGTCCGACATCATTGCTGGAAACGTTCTGCTGACTTGCTTGATGATGGGTCTCCTCTGACTGGTTTGTGGACTGTTGCGATTGAGTCTGCTTCCTATTTGTCCCCGGATTTTGGCCCGAGGATTGTTTTTCTACTTTTATGATAACTTCTTCTGCGCTTGACCAGGAATATGTAGCATAAATTAGATTGGCTATAATGGCAATAACAAATGCTGAGCCGCTTGGAGCATTCGCTTCACCGAGGAGAATTGCAGACCCAATTAACGCGAATAAGAACAGGAACCCATGTACTGGAGCCTCCCCCAAATCTTTTTCCTTAAGACGGGTAGACCGCCGCCCTTGTTGTTTGATTTTGTATCCTCGTGTGACAAATTCATCTACCTTCTTTTCCATGTCTTTTTCAGATGGAACATATTGTGTCCGAGACATAACCCACGATTTTTGTCCAAACATAATAATGTTGGGTGTTACTCCCACTCGAAGATTGGATATTTTACTGTCACAGATCACAGAGACGCGTGAGAGATTGCACAGATTATCAGAGAGCGACAGAACGCCTCGAAGATGAACTGAATCGACGCGTTAGCTGTTTTATACGACCCCACTGTTGGACCGGCGCCAGCGCACTCGCAGGGGATTTAGTGGGGGCCGGGCGTACGTGAGAGTATGACAGCAACCGCATTCCTGAGTGTCTCACCGAAAGTTGAAGGAAGCATGGCGCCAGAAATAGCGAAGGCGGTCGACGCGCTGGACGCGTTCGAGGTTGAATACGAGACGACGCCGATGGGGACGATTCTCGAGGCCCAGAATGTCGAAGAATTGTTCGCGGCCGCGGCCGCCGCACACGACGCCGTCGACGCCGAGCGAGTCGGGACGTTTCTGAAAATCGACGACAAGCGCACGGTCGAGCAGGCTGCGAGTGAGAAAGTCGAGAAGGTCGAACAGCATCTCGGCCGCGAGGCGCGCTCTGGTGGGGAGCGCAACCGATAATACGTTCCCTCGCCAGCGTCTGACCGTGCTGGGTCTGCTCTCGACCACCCTGTCGCCCCGTGAGGTTGCCGCCAGCGTGCGGGCTGGTAAGGGTCTCGCGCCGTATCTGGCACTGGCGGTCGCAATTCCGGCAATCAGCACCGGCGCGATACTGGTTCGGCTGAGTTCTGCGCCCTCCTCGGTTGCAGCCGCCTACCGCGTGCTGTTCACCACGCTGCCACTGTTGCCGATTGCAGTCCTGCGGTACCGCGAGCAGTTCCGGGCAATAGGTCGACGAGACGTACTCTTTGCGTGTTGTTCCGGGCTTGCGCTTGCAGTGCATTTCGCCGCGTGGTTCGAGAGTTTGTCCTGGACAAGCGTGGCCGCGAGCGTGACACTCGTCCAGTCCCAGCCCATCTTCGTCGCAATCGGGGCGTGGGCGGTGCTCTCCGAGCGAGTGACGCGACGGACTGCGGTTGGGATTCTCGTTGCCGTCGCTGGGATTGTCACGATGTCAGTTGGCGACCTCTTCAGTGGAGCGGTCGGTTCAGACCCGCTGCTGGGCAACAGCCTCGCAGTGACCGGGGCAATCATGGCTGCTGTGTACGTCCTCGCTGGGCGCTCGCTCAGGCAACGGCTGGCGCTGATTCCCTACGTCGTAATCGTCTACAGTGTCTGTACGGTCGGCCTGCTGGCGCTTGTGGTCGCACAGGGCCACGCGCTGACAGGCTACGGCGAACAGGAGTGGCTTGTGTTTCTCGGCCTCGCGGTCGGTCCCGGACTGCTCGGCCACACAGTCATCAACTGGGCACTCGGCCACCTCGAATCGAGCGTCGTCTCCGTCTCGCTGTTGGGCGAGCCTGTCGGCTCGACGGTGCTCGCGGCACTGATACTCGCCGAGACGCCGACACTCGTCACCGTCGCCGGTGGGGCTGTCGTCCTCGCAGGGATTGTGACCACAGCCACGGAACAGGAGCCAGCGCAGTAGCGGGTCGGCGATGACGCGAATCGTTATTTGTCGTCCACGTAAACTAGTAACCAATGAGTGCGCCCGGCAACGAAATCGACCCGGAAGAAGTCAGTGAGTTCGAAACCGAACAAGACCGACTCAGATTGGTGGCTGAGACGTTGCTGCCGGCCTCTCGGACCGATACCGAGGCCCTCGTCGCCGACAAGCTGAGCAGCCAGTCTGACGGACTCAAGACCTGCACCACCGAGTATTTCACGAACACACTGCCGAACGGCGAGGCAGCCTACGACAAGCTCACTGCGCTCGTCCGTGACAGAGATGTGGCAACGACGGACCTGTTTACCGCTATCTCGACAGTGCAGGCCGCGCTGCTGTCCGGCCAGCACACGCTCGCACAGGAACCGCCAGCGGGTGCCAAGGCCGCACTGGCCCGCGTCGTCTCGACAGACACGGCCGCGCTCGCTCCACGACTCGACGGCGGCGTGACGGTGGCTGACGCCCGCACATCGGTCGAGCAGTTGATTGACCGCGCGACCGACATCGAAGAGAGTTCCTTCGAGATAGAGACGCTGGTCGAACAGCAGGCCGAAAACACCGACAACATCGCGAGCGAGATTAGCGATATTAACGCCGCCACAGAGGAAATCGCAGCCACCACACAGGAGGTCAACGAGCAGAGCGACCGCGCGCAGGAACTGACCCAGGAGGGCTACGAGCGCGCCGAGGAGATGACCGACCGGATGGAGCGCATCAACGACAACGCCGCGCAGGTGCGTGAACAGGTCGGGACGCTGCAGGACCGGACCGACGAAATCGACGAAATTGTCGATGTGATCAACGAGATTGCCGACCAGACGAATATGCTTGCGCTGAATGCCTCCATTGAGGCTGCCCGTGCCGGTGGCGACAGTGAAGGCTTTGCTGTCGTCGCCGACGAGGTGAAAAATCTCGCCGAAGAAAGCAAGACACAGGCTGGCGAAATCGAGGAACTGGTCGACAGTATTCAGGCTGGGACCGAGCAGGCCGCGGCAGAACTCGACGAACTCGAAGACGAGACCAGCGAGGGCTTCGCAGCGAGTAAGGAAGCCCTCGAGACGTTCAGCGATATCGAGGAACTCGTCACCAGCGTCTCGACGGCACTGGACGAGGTCGAGACCGCGACCGAAGAGCAGTCCGAGAGCGCCGAAGAACTGGCGATGATGATAGACGAAGCCTCTCGGAAGGCCAGCCGTATCTCCGAGGAACTCTCACAGATCGCACAGGCCAACGAAACCCAGCGCTCGGAACTCAAGACCTTCGCGCAGTCGCTCTAGCTGTACTGGCGGTCGAGATACGCGACAATCTCGGTACTGTCGGCGATGAATTCCTCGGCCATGTTATCGTCGAACAGGACTGGGACTCCCGTCTGGCCGGTCCGGTCTTGGACGTTCGTCCGGTCGCTGTGGGCGTCTGGAACGACCGTCTCGTCGTACTCGAGCTCAAGCTCAGCGAGTTTGTCGCGCACTTTCTGCGAGTATGGACACTGTTCTCTGTCGTAGAGTTCGATTGCCATACCCGACTGTTCACGGCTGCATGGATTAACGGTTGGTCGATTGTGTCGAACTGCACACAACCGCGGTGAGTTCCACAGAATTAAGTAATGGCCTGACTGAAAGCAGGTATGGAACTTCCGGACGAACTCACACACCCCGCCTTCTTTACCGGCGTCGGCGCGATTATCGGCTACGGCCTCATTCTGGCGTTCATGACGGTGGTCATCTTCGGCATCCCGTACCTGATTTTTAGCCTGCTTGGGTAGCCCGCCGGTCTTTTATTCGCGGCCCACCTTGCTCTCGTATGGCTGAGCAGCGATACGTCTACACGACGCACGCGACAGAGGCGCGAGGCCGAAAGATGGGGAACATCGAGTCAGTAATCAACGAATACGCCAGCGAGGGCTGGCGTCTCAGCGAGACACTCCAGCGCGACGGCACGACAATCGGGATGGTTTTCGAGCGCGAAGTCTGATCACATGCCCATGTCGGCCGCCGCCTCGGGAACCGGCAGGTCGTGGCTCGCAACGCCGAGCAGTTCGCCAGCGTGGTCGAGTGCCATATCGAAGCCGTAGTACCGTTCGAGTTCGTCGCCGTCCGCTCCATCACGAACTTTCAGCATGGCGTATCCCTCGATATTCTGTGCGATTGCCGCTTCCGAGCCATCGCGGCGGAACACGAGTAGCCGTTCTGTGTCTGTCTCGCGGTACGTAGCGGTCACCGAGTCGGACTCGGCTGTGGTCGCATCCTCACTCATACCCACGGGTTGGGTTGCTCGCACCTTTGCGTGTCGGTTCTGGCCGCGGGTCGCGGTCCGACATGTTTTTTGCGAGATGGGGCGGTAGTCACCTCCATGCGAGCACTCCAGCGCTGTGACTTCTGTGACGAGGAGGCGGCCGGAACGTTCGAGATTATGCCCGAGGAACTCAATCCGACTGAGGCCGAGCGCCGCCGGACGGTTCTCTGTGCGTCCTGTAAAACACAACTCGAAACGCTGATCGACCCGCTTATCGAACGAGTGGGCGGCAATCCCACACAGACAACCAACGAACAGAGCGCCGAGACAGCAAGCGCGGCCGAGACAGAGTCAACGGCCGATAGTGAGTCGGACGGGCTGATTGGCGCGTCGGACGACGGCTCGTTACTCGGCGACTCCGAGTCCGGTGACGAATCCGAGAAACAGGGAACGGACAGTGGACAGGAACCAACAGCCGAGTCAACTGACGCCACACAGGCGACACAAGCGGAGAGTGATGACCCGCCGGAGAACTACGGGAAGGTGCTCAGACTGCTCCGAAACCGGGAGTTCCCGATGACTCGTGAGGAAATCGTGACGATCGCGACCAGTGCGTACGAACTCAAAGCGCGCAACGTTCAGCAGATTATCGACGAGTCGGTCGACCGCGGGGAGTTCGTCGAGACCGACGGCCAACTCGAACGGGCCTGAGATGGCGCAGTATCTCCAGAGCGGCCGGCGGCGGGACATCTGTGCGCTGCTGGCCGACGAGTCGATGCAGGCTCAGGCGCTGAAATCACGGTTGGAGTCGACCTACGACACACGAATCGACCCACAGTCGTTTTACGCAGCGCTGGATGCGCTGGAAGACCAGGGATTCGTCCAGACACGCACCGAAGGAATTCACGACGTCTACGAACTGACCGACGCGGGGAGACAGCGACTCGACGCCCACGTCGAGTGGCTACTGGCACAAGTTGACGCGAACTGATGTGTGAGTGATAGTCACACCTATGTCTTTCGGCACCGGTAGGGTCGTTACGTTCATTGTACAGGGAGTCGTAGAGTCAACTACCGGATGAGGCGAGATCACTTCACAGTCGCGGCCGAGAGTTTGGACCCAGCAGAGGCCGATAGCCCGACGCTCGACATCGAGTACGACGGCCCCGAGGAGACACTCACAGCCCAGTTGACAGACGACAGCGACCAGATACCGGCGTCGGATATCGACGCCGCCTTTCGGTTTCAGGACGACCACGAGTCGGCCGACGCGAAAGGTGTCTGTAGTCTAACCCACCGCGTCACTGGGGAGTATCTGCTCGAATTCAATGCTGACAGCGCGGACATTCTCGACCTTGTCGCGGCGGCCAGAGAAGAAACCGACGAGGGCAACTATCAGATTCGGATTAACCGCCGCGACGGCGAGCCAATCGTGTACGAACTCGACGCCTTACTCGTCTACGACAACAACGGTAATCTCCTCCGCCAGCACAGTTTGATTCCAAGCGGCGTCGAACTGTAGCGCGACGAAGTGGAGTCGCTGACGTTTATTTCCCCCCGGTCGAATGGGGTTCTGTGGGACTGTACGACCGCTATCTCGCGGCCCGTATTCACCTTGCTGAGCAGTCGCTACCGGAGACGGTTGCGCTGGTCATCACCGAGAAAGACCTGCTGGAGGACGGTGCCTACGACACTATCGAGCAGTTTCTCGACTGGGCGTTCGGGTTCGGCGCCGAGCGAGTCGTCATCTACGTCAGCGTCAGCAACGAGGACGTCATCGAGACGCTGGCACGGGAGTTCGAGCGCCTCGACTCACCGCGTCCGGTTGCCCTCCGGTCGCCTGCGGATGAAACCCGTGCGACGACGCCAGTGCAGGTGAGCATCGGCCTCGGCGGGAAACACGAGTTCGCCTCCGCGGTCCAGGGAATCGCAACAGCAGTCGAAAACGGGAGCCTCGATGTTGCTGAGATCGACGGAGAAGAAATCGAGCGTCGGCTAGTGTTTCCGTCGGACCCGGACCTCATCGTCAAGACTGGTGCCGAGCGCCTCTCTGATTTCATGATCTGGCAGTCTGTCTACTCCGAACTGTACTTTACCGACGTGAACTGGCGGAATTTCCGGCGGCGGGATTACCTGCGCGCGCTGCGAGACTTCCAGCGCCGACAGCGGCGGTTTGGACGGTAGGAGTCGGTTGGGACATGGGGACAGTGTCATAGAACCAGAAAGCGCCGGCGTCATCGGGCGCTTCGCGCCCGGTTGCTCGCGAGAGGGTCGCTCTCGCCCTGGCTACGCTCCCGCGACTCGCTGTCGTTCGAGAGAGCAAAGCTCTCTCGTCATCCTGAAAATCTCCGATTTTCTGAGACAACGAGTCCCCCAACTTGAACAGGCGGCCCCTTTCTGGTTGTTTGCGGTCGAAACTCCAACTGCTGCAACGACTCCAGCCCAGGAGAGCACCCAAACCGATATATCACGAGCGAGTAAATCGAAACCAATGCCGCCAGTCAAGGGACCGTGGTCCCGCGAACAGCTTGCGCAGTTTCTCGACGAGGCGCTGATGCCGCTCCGCCTTGGCTGTCGCCGTCCAGACGGTAGCCTGTGGATGCTCTCGCTGTGGTACGAGTACGTCGACGGCGAGTTTCGCTGTGCGACCGGCAGCAACTCCGATATCGCTCGCTTTCTCCGAACAGACGACGCGGTCTGTTTCGAACTTTCGACCAATCGACCGCCGTATATGGGTGTGCGCGGCAACGGCACTGCAACGCTCGACGCCGACGAGGACAAGACCCTGCTTCGCGGGCTGCTGGAGCGATATCTCGGCGGAACTGAGTCCGAACTCGCCGAACTGTTGCTCGACGATGACCGTGAGGAAGTGATGATTCGCGTCGAACCCGACCGACTGTACACCTGGGATTTCACCGACCGAATGGGTGCTGCACAGACTGACACACCTGCGGGCCGGAATCCCGAGCCGGACTCACCGCGATATTAGCTCGGCGATTCGACCGTATTCTCCGCTGAATCGCCGTCTTGGAGTTCGTCGTCGGCACTGACCTGTCCGGCAGCGCCGGTGAGCGTCTCACCAAGAACACCAATCAGCGCGCGAGCGCGGCGAATCCGACTCTGGTGCCAGCTCTCGTCGCGGTAGTTGTAGGTCCTGAGCGCGCGGAGGAAGTCGATGCGGCGAAACTCCGGCCAGTACGGTGCGGTGAAGTAGACAGCAGCCTCGTTGCCGTTGGCCTGCCACGGGAGGAAATTCGAGGTGCGCTCGTCGCCGCCGCTACGGATAATCAGGTCGACGTTGCTCGTCGGACCGTCGGGCAACGCCTTGTCGACCGTACTGGCGTCGACGTCTGCCGGGTCGAGGTCACCTGATTCGACCTGTTCGGCGATGGTCCGGGTTGCGCCGAGCAGTTCCGCCCGACCGCCGTAAGCGAGTGCGATGTTGAGGTTGAGCCGGTCGTACTGTTCGGTCCGAGACTCCGCGTAGGAAACGGCGTCGCGGACGCGCTCGGGGAGTGTGTCGATTTCACCGATTGCGCGGATACGGACCTCCTGCTCGTGGACGTCGTCGGCGTCAGCAAAGTCACGAAGTTTCTCAGTGACGAGGTCGAACAGCGCTTTGCGCTCGTCTTCTGGCCGCTCGAAGTTCTCGGTCGAAAACGTATAGAGCGTGACTTCCTCGATATCTAGCTCCGCACACCATTTGAGCAGTGCCTCGGTCGTCTCGGCACCCTGTCGGTGGCCTGCGGTCTTCTCGACTCCCTCCTTGGCGGCGTAGCGACGGTTCCCGTCCTGGATGACAGCGATGTGTGACGGTGTCGCTTCCAGTTCGGATTCGAGAACGCGCGCATACAACCGCTCGACAGGAGCACGGAGCCGGCTTGCCATACTACTATTTCGCCACACAGCGGTGTTGAATCTTGCGGGCGCGGTTGGACTGACCACAGCTTATTAATATAATGCCAACGTTCGTTCACATGCAATGGCGAAAGGTACGGTTGATTTCTTCAACGACACAGGCGGTTACGGTTTCATCGAGACTGAGGACGCAGACGAAGACGTATTCTTCCACATGGAAGACGTCGGCGGGCCGGATCTCGAAGAGGGACAGGAAGTCGAATTTGAAATCGTCGAGGCCGATAAAGGGCCACGAGCCAAGAACCTCGAGCGGCTGTAACAGGCCTCGAAGTGACTGGCCGGGGCAGTGCTGTAGCTGCAGCACTGGGCTGTAACAGCACATCCACTCGATCATTTCTGTCGGACCAACAGTAAGCGAACCGTGAGTGGTAACTACGCCCCGCGGAAACGCTCAGTATGGCTGAAATACTCGACGAAGAACTCCGACGGCGGACCTGGAAGTTGTTGCAGCCGGGTGAGATCGAACTCGACGGCCTCGTGCTCCAGACCAAATTCGACGGGAGCCAGGAGCCAGAGATGCATCAGGCAACCGTCGAAGTCGGCGAACTCATCGCTGAGTACGCCGGCCACGAGCCCACGGACACCTTCGTGTACTCAGGTACCGACGACTCTGACTTTTCCTCGAATCAGCATCAGGGACTCACGCTCGACGACGAGTCGTTCGTCTGGGAGTGCCAGCAACTGCTTCGCAACGGCAGTTTCGATGTGGTCTTCTATTTCGAGGCAACTGCCGATACCGAGGGGCTTCTCGGTGCAGTTCGGGAAGCGGGCTACGACGCGACGGCGATTCGCGGAGACGTCGCCGACCCAGACGACGCGGTAGTTGATGCATAGGCTGGGAACAGGCGAGTCATTTAAACAGGCCGGTTCCCGAGAGTCACCAGAACGCGGATGATTCCACTGATGCACGATTTCGCGGGTGAGCGCGTGCTTGTCGTCGGCGGCGGTCCCGTCGGCGCACGGAAGGCCCGGAAATTCGCCCGCGAGGCCGAGGTTGTTGTCCTCAGCCCGACGTTCGAGGCTGACTCCTACGGCCAGAGCCAGCAGCTCCGGGCTGCCCCGGAGCCAGCAGACGCAGGCGACTGGCTCGACCGCGTCGACCCGGGTCTCGTTGTTGCCGCGACGGATTCGAGTGAACTCAATGCAGCGTTCGAGCAGGCGGCCGACGAGCGCGGACTGCTCTCGAACCGCGCCGACTACGCCGGCCCCCGGTCACCCGGCCACGTCGTCGTCCCCGCAACAGTCAGGGACGACCCCGTGGTCGCCGCCGTCTCGACCGGGAGCCCGGCACTGAGTCGCCACTTGCGGCAGGAACTCGAATCGACGATTAGTGGTGCTGGCGGAATGGCCGAACTGACCGGCTCGCTCCGGACGGAGCTCGACCACCTCGACGCGGAGACGCGCCGGAGTGCGTTGCGGGCCGTTGTCGGCAGCGACGCCGTATGGAAGGCTTTAGATACCGAGAGTTCAAACCCCCGCCAGGTAGCCACAGACGTGATTGCAGACGTAACCGGTGATTCACTATGACATCTAATTCCGGTCTCATCTCTGGTATTAGCATCTCCCATCAGCGCGCATCTCTGAAACAACTCGAAGCGGCGACTGCCGACAGTCAGAAAGAGTTGGTCGCCGACCTTCGCTCAGAATCGGGCGTCGAAGAGGCCTACGTTCTCCAGACCTGCAACCGAGTCGAAGCCTACGTCGTCACAGACGACGAGGCCGTCGGCAGGCAACTGCTCGCCGAGACGTTCGCCGACGTCCCCGCGGATATCGTCCGGAAACTCGACCACGAGGAGAGTCTCGAACACCTCCTGCGTGTCAGTGCCGGCCTGGAATCGCTCGTACTGGGCGAAGACCAGATCCTTGGGCAGATCAGAGACGCCTACCAGGATGCACAGACGATGGATGGTATCGGTCCCGTGCTCGAAGACGGCGTGACCAAGGCGATTCACGTCGGCGAACGGGCACGCACGGAGACAACAATCAACGAGGGCGTGGTCTCACTTGCCAGTGCCGCCGTCCGTCTCGCCGCGGAGAGACACGGCCTCGATGGCGCGAATGCCGCGGTTATCGGCGCGGGCGAAATGGGCCAGTTGGCCGCCAAGCGCCTCGCGCCGCGGGTCGGCAAACTCGTCGTTGCCAACCGAACGATTGCGCGAGCAAATTCCGTGGCAAAGAGTATCGACGAACCCGTCGCGATGGAGACGCGTGGACTGGACCAGCTCGCCGAGACGATCGACGACGCCGATATTCTGATTGCCGCGACGGCGAGTTCGGAGTGGATTGTCGACCCAGAAACACTGGCGGACACCAGCGAAACCTTCGTTATCGACATCACTCGGCCACGCGATATTCCGCCAGCGGCCGACGCCTTCGACCATCTGACGGTCTACGACCTCGACCGACTCGAAGCCGTGACGGAGAAGACGCGGCAGATGCGCCGAGAGGCCGCACAGGAGGTCGAGACGATTGTCGACGAGGAGTTCGAGTTGCTGCTCGACCAGTACAAGCGCAAGCAGGCCGACCAGGTCATCTCCGCGATGTACGAGAGCGCAGAGCGGGTCAAAGCCCGCGAACTGGAGGAAACCTTCGAGAAACTGGACCTCGACGAGGAGAGCGAGGCCGTCGTCGAGTCGATGGCAGATACGCTGGTCTCGCAGTTGCTCGCACCGCCGACGAACAGCCTGCGTGACGCCGCTGCCGCCGACGACTGGACAACGATTCACACGGCGCTTCGGCTGTTCAACCCGAACATCAACGAGGCCGACGCGGGGCTTGCCGAGATGGCACCCGGTGGAATGCCAGACTCGGTGGACGCCTCCGACGTTGACGCGATTCCGGAACACGTCCGCGAGCAGTTGCCAGCCGGGCTGTTAGAGGAGTTCGAGGAGTAGGCCGAACTGTTTTGTCCGTTGCAATCGATGCATCGGCTATGACGGAGCTACTCTCTGACGAAGAAATCGACGCACAGCTACCAGATGGTTGGGAGCGCGCCGGCGATGAAATCGTTCGCGTCTACGAGTTCGATTCCTATCTCGACGGTATCGGCTTCGCCTCGGGCGCTGGCGGCGTCGCCGAGGAAGCCTGGCACCACCCCGAGATGACGATCACCTGGGGCGAAGTCGAGATTCGGCTGACGACTCACGACGCCGGCGGGCTGACAGAGAAAGATATGAACCTCGCGGAGCGGTTCAACGAACTGTACGACTAACCGAACTGTTTCTCGGCGAGAAACGTGACCGAAGCGTCTTTGGCGTAACTGGGGCTACAGTGCAGACAATGGCAGAGCCCGGACCGGTCGCAATCGAAGCGACGGAGTTGACCAAGCGTTTTGGGACAACGCTGGCCGTCGACGGCGTCGACCTGGCGGTACCCACCGAGAGCGTCTACGGCTTTCTCGGCCCGAACGGTGCCGGCAAGACGACAACCATCGAGATGCTGACGACGCTGACGCCGCCCTCCTCGGGGACGGCCCACGTCGCCGGCGTCTCGATAGACAACCGTGACGAACTCAAACAGCACATTGGCTATCTGCCTCACGACCCGCCGGTCTACGAGTCCTTTACCGCCCGCGAACAGTTGGCCTACGCCGCCGACATCCGCGAGATGGACCGCGAACGTGCTGACGAGCGCATCGAGACGATGCTCGACCGGGTTGACCTGCTCGGTGACGCCAACGACCGCGTCGGCACCTACTCACAGGGGATGCGCCGGAAGGTCGGTCTCGTGCAGGCGCTGCTGCACGACCCGTCTGTCGTCTTTCTCGACGAACCGACGAGCGGCCTCGACCCCCGTTCCTCACGGACGGTCATCGAACTCATCACCGAACAGGTCGACACTGGAACGACGGTCTTTCTCTCCTCGCACATTCTCCCGGTTGTCGAGGAACTCGCCGACACCGTTGGCGTCCTCTACAAGGGTCGGCTCGTCGCCGAGGACAGCCCCGAGCGGTTGGTCGAGCGCACCGAGGAAGGCACGGGGACGCTCGAAGAAGCCTTTCTGGATATCACGACCGAAGGAGGGCCGGTGTGAATGTCCTCGCTGTGGCGTGACCTGCGGGTTGGCCTCCGGATTGGTCGAGCGAGCGTCCGCGACCGGTTTCGCCGGAACACGAGTACGCGCCGGGAGAAAGCGGCCTTCGCGTTGCTTGCGCTGTTTGTCCTCCCGGGCATAATTCTGTTCACCCAGCAAGCGTACAGCGCCGGAGTTGCAAGCCGTGGCGGCGTTGATGGGCCTGTCATCGCAGTTGTACGGAACGCACTCCTGCCCGCGATGGGCGTGTTCACCGTCGTCGCAGGGCTGGAGGCGGTCCAGCGCCTGGGCAGTGACTCTGTCCGGACGCTGCTTTTGACCAGCGCGTCGACGCGAGCCATCGTCGTCGGAAAGGTGCTCTCGCTGCTGGTTTCGTGGCTCGTCTTGCTGGCGCTTGGGTTCACCCTGCTGGTCGCGTACGCAGTCGGTGCCCGCGCGGTGCTGTTCCCCGTCGCTGTCGCTGTCGCGATAGTTCCGGTGTTCGTGCTGGTGTTGTGCACCGGCCTCGCCGTTGGGTATCTGCTGTGGCTCGGGGTCGACAAACTCGGGCTCTCGGAGGGGTCGCGACAACTCGTCACCGCCGGACTGTATATGATTGTGATTCTCGGGATGTTCGCCGGTGGCTCACTGGTCGGCGGCGCAACCGCCGAGGGTGGGTTGACGGGACTGATTCCGACCGGTCCGCCGACGACGCCGGTCGGCTGGTACGCTGACCTCTTTTTCATCGGCTCGCCGATGACACCGACTCTCGGCCTCCAGACGGTGCTGGCCGCAGGACTCGTACTCGGTGCAATTCCACTCGCCTTTGGTCTCGTCATCCGCCTCGCGCCGCTGTACTGGTACTCGACACCGAGCGAGCGTTCAGATGACGAGTCAGAGCAGACGACAGCGCCGACAAAATCGCCGAGCGAGTTGATTGGGTGGACGCCGGGCACGCTGACCGGACGCTCGCCAACAGTTCGCGTGCTGCTGGCACTCGTCCGCAACGCCGTCAGGCAGCCGAGCCAGTACGTCTACCTCTTCTACTACATTTTCCCGATTGCACCAATTCTGGTCCAGCAGGCACTCTCTGCGCCCGGCGCGATTCCGCTGACTGGTGGAGCCGCGTTACTCGTGTTGGGTGTCTGGCTGGCTGGCGGGCTCTTCTGTCTCAACCCGCTTGGCTCCGAGGGCGCGATGCTCTCGCAGTTGGTGCTGGCCGAGCGCCGCGCCGAGACGTTCGTTCACGCGCGGTTACTCGCCGGCAGCGCGCTCGGCGTCGTGCTGACAACAGCAGGACTCCTAGCGCTGACCGTCAGTGCTGATTTTGTGACGCTGCGATTCGCGGCAGCCGGCGTTGGCTTTGCTGGAGCAGCAACGGTCACGAGCGCTGGGATGGCACTCGGCCTTGGCTCCGTGCTGCCGAAGTTCGAGGCCGTCGAGATATTCGAGAGCGTCGAGACTGTCGCGCCGTCGATTATCGCCGCGCTCGTCCACGCGGTGCTGTCGCTACTGCTCTTGCTCGCTGGTCTCGGGGTCGCGGCCGCGGTTGCTCTCCCAGAGAGTCCGCTCTCAGTGGGCCAGCAGGTTGGTGCCGTCGGACTCTACGCTGGCACACTTCTTCTCATCGGAGACGGGTCGCGGCGGTACGCAATCGCCCGGTTCCGCGACTACGGTCGCGAGGTTGCCCGGACAGACCGCCCGTTCGCGGTCTACGCAGCGCTTGGCCTCTCAATACTCGCCTTCCTCCTCGGACAGGCAGTCTCGACAGCCGTCGTGCTTGTGCTCAATCTCGACCCACAGTCGCTCGTGCTGTTCCCGACACTCTTTGTCGTCCAGTATGCCGGATTCGCACTCGTGGCCGTTGGCTTTCTGTACGCGACTCATCGCGGGCTTGCGTACATTGACCTCTCGAAGCCGTCGGTCAGACAAACTGCGTTCGCTGGCGGTGGACTCGTCGCGACGTTCGCCGTCTGGGGCGTTGTCTCCCTCGTCGTTGCTGGGCTGGGACTCCCGGCGACCGACCACGCGCTGTTCGACCCGAGCGAGGACGGAAATCCACAGCTGCTCCTCGTTTTGATTCCGCTGGTGTTGTTCGTCAACGGCCCCGTCGAGGAACTGCTGTACCGCAACGTCATCCAGAAATATCTCACCGAGCGGTTCTCGGTACCAGTCGCAATCGCAGCGGCGAGTGCCATCTTCTCGCTGGCACACGTGCCCGCCTACATCTCTTCGGGGCTGACCGCGCTGTCGGTCACGCTGACGCTGCTCTTTGCGATTGCGTGCCTGTGGGGCTGGGTCTACCACCGGACTGAGAGTCTCCTCGTCGTCTCGGCAATCCACGGGCTCTACAACGCGGTGCTGATTGGCGCACTGTACGTGCAGGTCGCCTGAGGCGTGTCAGTCGACCTGTGCGTGCTGTTCGAGCGGCGAAACGATTTCCCACGAGTCGACGATGACACCGTCGACGCCCGCCGCACGGAGGTCTCGGACTTTTGGCTCCGACGGGACCGTCCAGGCGTTGACCGCGAAGCCGTGGTCGTGAGCGCGGGTAATCGCCGCCTCGTCGACGAATCTGTGGTGTGGGTGGAGGTACTCACAGCCGAGTTCCACAGCGCGGTCGAGTGCACTCCTGAAGGGGTAGGTGAACAGGTACGCGGTCTGAATCGGCTCGTTGCGAAAGGCGCTGAGTGCACCGGCGTCGAACGACGAGACGATAACAGGCTCGTCGTAGTCGGACAGTTGCGGGATGAGGTCGGGAGCCATCCCGGCGTGTTTGAGTTCGACATTGACACCTGTCCCCGGCGGGAGCGCGTCGAGGACGTCGGTCAATCGCGGAATGGGTTCCGCAGAGGTGCCGACAGTGAGCGACGACAGGTCGTCGTACGTGTACTCGCTCACTGGGCCGCTGGCGTCCGTAAGCCGACCGAGGCGTTCGTCGTGAAAGACCACAATCTCACCGGATTTACACCGCTGAACGTCGATTTCGACCATGTCGACGTAGGGGGCTGCGGTCCGAACCGCTGCGACCGTGTTCTCGGGTCCGTGGTCAGGACAGCCGCGATGGGCGATTCGTCGCATTAGTGGCGAAAGCGGCGTCGCGGTATTAAATCCGACTAATCGGCGTATAGAGGGGTCTCAGGCGACAATAGCGCTATATAGCCACGCGTCAACGGGTCTGCGCAGCGTCTAAGTACACGAGCAGCCAACTACGGCTGTGATCGTCCTCGCGACGAGTGACTTCGAGCTCTATCACGACGCTGTCTCCGAGTTACAGGACCGCGGGATTGCCTTCACCACGGCCGAACCGGGGACCGAGTTCCCAGATGAGACTGCGGTAGTGCTCACTGGCACGGATGACGAGATTAGCGTCAGCCCAGAGGTAGCCCTCGTGCGAGCAGCGGGTGAGGAGGCCCGCAGTGGCGTCGAACAAGCACTTGCGGCCCTGCGCGGCGAGGACGGCCGGACAGTAATCGGAATCGACCCCGGCGAACAGCCCGGTATCGCCGTGCTCTCCGGCGGGATGATTGTCGCGACGTTTCAGGTGCCGCCCGACCGAGTTGCCGAGATTGTCCACGACGAAGCCGAGGGCGCGACCAGCCCGCTCGTGAGAATCGGCGACGGCGCGCGGTTGATCGGCGCACAGATCGTCGACGATATCGAGGGACTGCCAGTCGAACTCGTCGACGAGACTGGGACGACGCCACATCTGGGGGCTGGCACGCGAGGTGTCGCAGACGTGCTCGCCGCGGCGAACATTGCCCGAATGGAGGGCGAGCCAATCGAGAAACGCGATGTCGAACCGACGGGCGGCGAACTCAAGCGAATTCAGGAGCGCTCACGGAAACTGAGCGAGGAGAACAGGACCATCGACGCCGACCTCGCCCGGGCGGTCGCAACAGGCGAACTGACAATTCGTGAGGCGCTGGAAACGCACCGCTCCTAACGCGTCTCGCGTGCGGCCTGCTCCGCGCGGCGCATCAGTTCGCGCACCGGTTCGTCGGTAGCGGCGGCCGCCGCGTCGTCGAACTCCGCGCTCACGTCGAACACTTCGTCGCCAATGCTGGCGATTTTGACACCAATCTCCGCGGGGCCTGACTCTGTCTCGACTGTCACCGTCTGGTACTCGCGGTCAGCGATGAGGCGGTGGCCGCGGCCGTGCTCTCGCACGCCGAGCGTGCCGGTCTCGACGGCAAGGCGGCGCGCCACTCGGTCGGCGTCTTCGGGCTTGACGATGACTTTCACGAGGTGACCCGGCCGGGATTTCTTCATCGTCGCCGGGAGAATCGAGACATCCAGCGCGCCAGCCTCGCTGAGCGTCGCCTGCAAGCCGCCGAGTTCCTCGGGCGTCGCGTCGTCGAGATTCGTTTCCAGCACCGTCACCGGGTCGCGCGTGAGTCCGTCTGTAGACTGGCCGCGGATTGCTCGCAGGACATTTGGATGGTCCTCGAAGCTGTACCCACCCACGCCGTAGCCTGACGTTTCGACGGTGAGTGTCGGGAGACGTTCGACGCCGTCAGCGTAGACAGCCAGAATCGCCGCGCCGGTCGGCGTGAGCAGTTCGGCCTCGACTGGGCCGCTCCGCAGCGACCAGTCGGCCCGTTCGGCGAGTTCGAGCACCGCCGGGACGGGAACCGGATATGTGCCGTGGCTCATCGACACCTCGCCGCCGCCGGTCCCAACGGGCGTCGTCACAACCGCCTCTGGCGCGAGGTCATCGAACAATAGCGCCGCGCCGACGATGTCGGCAATAGCGTCGTCAGCGCCGACTTCGTGGAAATGCGTGTCCGCCAAGTCGGTGCCGTGGACGCTCGCCTCAGCCTCGCCGAGCAACCGGACAATCTCCAGCGCCTTCGACTCCACAGCAGAGGGGAGGTCCATCGCTTCGACAAAATTGACAACTTCGGTGTACGAGCGTGTCGGTCCGGCACCTTCGGCGTGCTCGTGGCTATGGGAGTTCTCGGTGTCGTGGTCGTGGCTATGGGAGTTCTCGGTGTCGTGGTCGTGGGTGTGTGACTCGCCGTGGTCGTGACTATGTGAGTGGTTGTCGAAATGGTCCGCAGTGAGGGCAACAGTGACGCTGGTGCCAGCGATACCGTTTCGCGTCGCCTGCTTGGCCTCGTACGTAAGGTCAAGCGCGGCTTCGACAGGGTCGAGGACGGCGGGGTCGGCCCCAGCGTCAAGCAACGCGGCGAGTATCATGTCGCCGCTGGCCCCCATCCGGGCGTCGAAAGCGAGTGTGTCCATACCGACAAGTGGGGCTGGACACGCCAATAGCCTGACGACTGGTTAGTACGCCCGGACGAGATGTACGTCGTACGTTCCGTCTGGAGCAATCGAACCGAACGGCGTTGTTAGTTCGTCTTCGTCGTCTTCAGTCCCGACAAACAGCACCGTTGCACCGACATCGCTGGCGACCTGCCGGACACTCTCGGCGACGCCCTCGTGAACGCCAGACGCGGTTGTTTCCTCGAAGGTCCGCTCGGCACTGTCGGTTGTCTCTTCGATTTTCTTGGCGAGGCGCTGGTGGACGCCGTCGGTCGCCAGATCCTCGCTGGGGTCGATCCACATCCGACGCTGTGCATACTCCGCACCTGTCGGAACAAAACTGACTGCGACAACCCGTTCGTCGAGCGCTTCCCCGTGTTCGACTGCGCGGTCCAAGGCCGCTCGGGCAACACGTGATCCATCGTACGGGACGAAAAACACCATGTGCCCCAGTACCAAGGACAACCATATGAATCCACGGGGAAATTTCGGATTTTTGAGAGGGGTTACGATCCCACGGAGGCCCGCCGGTAGCAAAAAACATATCTCCGGTGGTACCTGAGTGTGACCAAGGCACAGTCTACTATGAATGAAGTGCAACTCGAGGTCGCAAAAGCGTACCCGAACGACTCGGGCCGCGGTATCGCCCGGTTAGACCCGGATACGCTGTTGCATCTCAAACTCTCGCCGGGGGATATCATCGAAATCGAAGGCGCGGACACGACGGCCGCGAAAGTCTGGCGGGCAGACCGTCAGGACTGGAACACCGACACAGTCCGCATCGACGGCTTCACACGTCAAAATGCCGACGTAGGTATTGGCGAACGCGTCGAGATTCGCAAGGCCGACGCTGAGAAGGCCGAAAAGCTCGTCCTCGCGCCGCCGGAGGAGGCGAGCGTCCAGTTCGGCAGCGACGCAGCCGGGATGGTCAAACGGCAGATTTTGAAACGGCCGGTCGTCGAGCGCGACATCGTGCCGGTGATGAGTTCGACGAACCACCCGTTCATGCGCTCACCGGGCCAGGCAATTCCGCTGATTGCCGTCGAAACCGAGCCTGACGGCGTCTGTCTCATCACAGAGGATACAGAGGTCGAACTCCGCGAGGAGCCGATCTCTGGGTTCGAGAAGACTGGCGGCGGGATTACCTACGAGGATATCGGTGGTCTCCAGAAGGAAATCCAGCGCGTCCGCGAGATGGTCGAGCTGCCGATGAAACACCCCCAGATTTTCAAGAAACTCGGCATCGAGCCGCCACAGGGGGTGTTGCTGCACGGTCCACCCGGTACAGGAAAGACGCTGCTTGCGAAGGCAGTGGCCAACGAAACCTCTGCGAGTTTCTTCTCTATCGCCGGTCCGGAAATCATATCGAAGTACTACGGCGAGTCCGAACAGCAGTTACGCGAGATATTCGAGGACGCGAGCGAGGAAGCGCCCAGCATCATCTTCATCGACGAACTCGACTCGATTGCGCCGAAGCGTGAGGACGTAACGGGTGAAGTCGAGCGTCGTGTCGTTGCCCAACTGCTGACGATGATGGACGGCCTCGAATCGCGAGGACAGGTCATCGTCATCGCCGCCACGAACCGCGTCGACAGCGTCGACCCTGCACTGCGCCGCCCCGGCCGGTTCGACCGTGAAATCGAGATCGGTGTGCCGGACGAGAGCGGTCGTCGCGAGGTTCTGCAGATTCACACCCGCGGGATGCCGCTGTCGGACGATGTCGACCTTGGCAAACTCGCCGAGGAGACCCACGGATTCGTCGGCGCCGACATCGAGAGTCTCACCAAAGAGGCGGCAATGAAGGCGCTCAGGCGGTATTTGCCCGAAATCGACCTCGACGAGGAAGATATCCCGCCGAGCCTGATCGACCGGATGATAATCAAGCGCGATGACTTCCGCGGCGCGCTCAACGAGGTGAGTCCATCGGCGATGCGGGAAGTTCTCGTCGAGTTACCGAAGATTAGCTGGGACGACGTGGGTGGCTTACCCGGACCAAAAAAGGAGGTCAAAGAGAGCGTCGAGTGGCCGATCAACTCACCGGAGAAATTCGAGCGGATGGGGATTAGCGCACCCTCTGGCGTACTCCTCTACGGCCCGCCGGGAACAGGAAAGACGCTGATGGCCAAAGCCGTCGCCAACGAGACGGACGCGAACTTCATCTCGGTGCGTGGCCCGCAACTGCTCAGCAAGTGGGTCGGTGAGTCGGAGAAGGCCATCCGCCAGACGTTCCGGAAAGCGAAGCAAGTGGCCCCGACGGTCATCTTCTTCGACGAACTCGACTCGCTGGCACCGGGCCGTGGCGGTGAAGTCGGCTCGAACGTCTCAGAGCGGGTTGTCAACCAACTCCTGACCGAACTGGACGGCCTCGAAGAGATGGAAGAAGTGATGGTCATCGGCGCGACGAACCGCCCGGACATGATCGACCCGGCGTTGATTCGCTCGGGCCGATTCGACCGACTCGTAATGATTGGCGAACCCGACGTTGAGGGTCGCGAGCAGATCCTGAAGATCCACACCGACGATATGCCGCTCAGCCCGGACGTCAGCCTGCGCGAACTTGCCGAGGTGGCCAACGGCTACGTCGGCTCCGACCTGGAGTCGATTGCCCGCGAATCTGCCATCGAAGCACTGCGACAGGACGAAGAGGCCGACACTGTCGAGATGCGGCACTTCCGACAGGCGATGGACAACGTCCGACCGACGATTACCGAGGATCTGCGGGAGTACTACGAGGAGATGGAAGAGGAGTTCCGCGGCAGCGGTCCGGACCGCGACCAGCGTCCCGGTGGTCGCATCGGCTTCCAGTAAACCACGCGTCCGCTTTTCGCTTGGCGTCCAAACACCAGTAGTGTTAACGCGCCCCAAGAAGATACCGGAGAGTGCAGTTGCTCGCCCGGTGGGCCGTCAATGGTGTTCGCCGAACAGACGCGAGTTCGCTGCCGGCGCAGTCTCGGCGGGAGTGACGAAGAGTGAGACACGTCGTAGCGTCTCACTCTCGGTGTCGGTCTCGGCCGGATTCCATGCCCGAACGCATGAACGCCGCCAGGATGCGGCCGATGCTGGTGTCGCCAGTCCAGAGGGCTTCCTCGTCGACGGGTGCGTCTTCCGTCTCGGCGGCCAGCAGTACCGTGCGGTCGTCAATCATCAGTGCTCGACCGGCGAAGTCTGCCGGGTTGTCTTCTGACATCACGAACACGGTCACGGGGTCCTCGGCAAACGTCTCGGTCAGCGACCGGTCAGCAGTGACGACGGTCACGTCAGCCACCTCGGACACACCCCGGAGCGCGTCAGCTATCTCCGACGTCATCGCTGCAGCCGCTGGAGAGACGAAAACGACGGTGTGTGTGGCTGACTCGACGAGCGTCGTGATGCGGTCGTCAATCGGCTGGCGTCCCCTGAGTGTCGCGACGCCCGCGCCATCTCCGAGGTCGGCCTCGTCAGTACGTATCGATTCGAGGCGGTCGAAGGCTCTGTCGGCCTCGGATTCAAGTCGTTCGGTCAGCAGTTCGCGGGCCGTCGACAGCGCGACCGGACGGTACGCCTTTGGCGAGGTTTCGACCACCTCCACGAGGCCACGCGCAGCGAGGTCGTCGGCCGCCCCGTACACCTGCGACCGGGGGACGCCCGACACGTCGTTCACCTCCTGTGCGGTGCCGCTCCCGAGTTGCTGAAGCGCGACGAACACCTGTGCCTCGTAGTTCGATAACCCGAGCGTCCGCAACGACTCGACGGCCTCGCGCTCACTCATCGTCTGTCACTGGTCGCTGGCCGGTTGTTCTACGTTCCGCCTCCCGACCGAGTTCCCCCGTCATATAGATATTGTAGATATCTACAAACAGTTAAGTAGTCCGCCGAGAGAGCTACGATTAACAAGGATGTACGGTAACGAGTGCAGCGGCCCGTGTACGGTGCGAGAGTCGTCGTGTGACAGCGTCGGGATAGTTTAGGTATGGCTGGGCGACTCTCACAGCGGTACGCAAAGCTACTCACGACACACAGCAAACTGGTCATTCTCGCCGTTGTCGTCGTCACAGCCCTCGTCATCGCGGGGACAGCAGTGGGCGGCGCGGGCGAACAGGATATCGGTGGCTTCGAGGTCGACTCCGAAGAGACGGCCGCGAGCGAGTTTGTGCGGAGTAACTACGGCGGAGACGACGGTGTGGTTGCACAGCTGGTAGTCCGTAACGAGAGCGGGGACGTGTTGACTCGTGACTCGCTGTTGGCGGGCCTGTACCTCCAGCAGACGGTACGAGAAGAGAGAAAGCTGAACGCGACGCTCTCGGGACAGGGTTTCGTCGGTATCGAGAATGTCGTCGCAACAGCAGCCGTCTACGAGGACCGACAGCTGGCGAGCGCGGGCAGACAGCAGTCAGCGGATACTGACACCGCAACTGGCAGCAGTCCGCCGACCAGCGCACCACCGCTGTCCGCACAAATCGACGCGCTCGAATCGCGTGACAGCAAGGCAGTCGAACAGCTCTTGGCCGACGTACTCGACCCCGACAGCGACACGCTCGGCGGACAAGACCCCTACCAGTTCCTCCCGCGGAGCTACGACCCCGGTTCGACGGACGCCACGGCCCGATTGACCCTCATTACGCAAGTCGACGACAGCGGCGAGAACGCGGACCCAACAGCCGCGTATAACGCACAGGTGAGGATTGACGGACTCGCCGACCAGCAATTCGACGACGCGTTCGTCTTCGGCCAGGGGGTCTCGGACGACGCCTCGTCGCGGGCGACTGGTGATAGTTTCGCCATTATCACGCCGTTCGCGCTGGTTCTTATCCTGTTCGTGCTGGGAATTACCTACCGGGACGTGCTTGACATTCTGCTGGCCTTTCTCGGTATCGCGCTCGTGATGGCGTGGCTCGTCGGAATCATGGGCTGGCTTGCGATTCCGATGAACGTCATCCTCATCGCCGTCCCCTTCTTGCTTATCGGGCTGAGTATCGACTACGCGCTCCACGTCGTGATGCGCTATCGTGAGGCCCGCGAGGGGACGCTCGAAGCAGACGACACCGACACGACCACCCGCGGAATCCGGCCTGCGATGGCACTCGGCTTCGGCAGCGTTGTGCTGGCACTGGCCGCCGCCACCGTTTCGACGGCTGTCGGGTTCCTCTCGAACGTTGTCAGCCCACTGCCGGCGATTCAGGACTTCGCCGTCCTGAGCGCGGGCGGCATCTTCGCCGTCTTCGTCGCGTTCGGGGTGTTGCTCCCAGCACTGAAAATAGAGCTCGACGGGGCTATCGAAAATCGGCTCGGGTGGAATCGTCGCAAGCCTGCGTTCGGCGTCGATAGCGGCCTGGCGAACTCCGCACTCGAACGATTAGCCGTCGTAACGACTCGTGCGCCGGTCGCCATCGTCGTCATCGCGCTGTTGTTGTCCACGACCGGAGCCTACGGCGCGACGACCATCGATACCGAGTTCAATCAGGCTGACTTTCTCCCGGAGGACGCTCCCGACTGGGCACAGTACCTCCCGGGTGGCCTCGCTCCCGGTGAGTACACTATCTCCCAGGACTTCCAGTATCTGAGCGACAACTTCCAAGTCGGGGGTGATGCTGGACAGTCACAGGTTCTCATACGCGGGGCAGTCACCGACCCCGCGCTTCTGGAGACGCTCGATACTGCGGACGACAGCGTCGCCGATAGCAGTTCGATTCAACTTCGGCCCGACGGACGAGCCGCTGTCGCGGGCCCGCATACGGCCATTCGTGACGTGGCCGCCGACAACGAGAGCTTCGCCCAGTTCGTCGAGCGCAACGACCCCGACAACGACGGCCTCCCCGACGAGAACGTCGCGGCGGTCTACGCGGCCCTGTACGATGCCGACCGAGAGACTGGGAGTCAGTACATCAGCCGCGCGGACAACGGGACCGTCACGTCGATCCGGCTGCTGCTCTCAGTCAGGAGCAGCGAGTCGGCCCAGACCATCGCTGGGGACACCCGCGCGTACGCCGACGACATCAAACGCAATGCCGCCGGGGTCAGCGCCGTCGCGACTGGCGGGACGGTGACGACTGCAGTCATCCAGGACGCGCTGCTGGAAACCCTCATCGAGGGGTTCACCGTGACGCTAGTGGTCATCCTGCTCTTCCTGACAGGGCTGTTCTGGGCGCGATACCGGTCGCTGTCGCTGGGGGCATTGGTGCTGGTCCCGGTCGTCGTCTCGCTGTCGTGGCTGTTGGGGGCGATGTCGCTGCTCGGAATCGCGTTCAACAGCGAAACGGCGGTCATCACCAGTCTCGCAATCGGACTCGGTGTCGACTACAGTATCCACGCTGGCGAGCGGTTTGTCGACGAACGCGAGAAATCAGACACGCTGCAGGCGGCACTCCGGAGTACGATTACTGGGACTGGCGGGACACTGCTCGCCAGCGCGGCCACGACAGCCGCTGCCTTCGGTGTCCTCGCCGTTGCGCTCTCGCCGCCGCTGCAACGGTTCGGTATCGTCACTGGCTTGGCAATTATCTTCGCGTTCGTCGCCGTCGTCACGATGCTCCCCGGTCTACTGGTGCTCCGTGAGCGAGCGCTCGACCGCTGGAACCTGCGCTGACGGAATCTCGGGCGACGAATCTGACAGGTTCCGTGTCCAACCTCACACGAGTATCCGAACACCCGCTGGGCTGGTGGACCTCTGGACTCTCACTGTTCCGCTCTCTTTGGCGGCGTGTCCGTGACGCCCACGCCTGCTGGCAGGGGCGCGAGAGAGAGAGGTGTGTCGCCCCCACTCACGACAGTAAACGCTCCGATTGTCGCCGAATCACCGATTCGCCTCGACCGAAGAAGTCGGGGACATCTGCAGACGGCGTTCGCTGGAGGAGTCCCGCAGTGCTCCAAAGGGCCGTCCCCAGCCCACCCACGAAAAAGGCGGTATCGCAACGGTTTAGGAAGCGCCGACCCCCCACTCAGATATGAAACTCGCCGGGATGGCAAGCAACCGCGGACGCAATCTGATGAACATCGCCGACCGGTCGCCGGGCGGCGCAACTGTCGAGGTAATCCTGACGAACTCTGCAGACGCACCAGTCGTCGAACAGGCCGAGAAACGGGGGATTCCGACCGAGACGGTGGTGCAGAAAGACGGCGAATCGCGCAAGGAGCACGAGCGACGAGTCGTCGACGCACTCTCCGGGTACGATGTCGAGTTAGTCTGTCTCGACGGCTACATGCGGATTCTCTCAGACACATTCCTCGACGAGATGCCGACGACGCTGAACGTCCACCCAGCGTTGCTGCCGTCGTTCCCCGGCATGGACGCCTGGGGTGACGCACTGGAGGCTGGCGTCTCGGTGACGGGCTGTACCGTCCACGTCGTCACCGACGCCACCGACGAGGATGGCAACGTCGTCGAGTCAGAGGTCGACGGTGGTCCCATCGTTACGCAGGAACCCGTGCCAGTCTACGAGGGTGACGACAGCGACGACGTGGCAGAGCGAGTCCTCTACCAGGGTGAGTTTGCAGCCTACCCGCGGGCAGTGGAGTTTTTCGCCGAGAACCGCGTCGAGGTGGACTACGAGGCCGAGAGAGTCACTGTCGACGGCGACGACGGTGGACAGTTCCCGAAGCGTCGACTGCTCAGCAACGACCGAGCGACCGAACTTCGGTACGGAGAGAACCCACACCAGGACGCGGCACTGTACGCCGACAACACGGCCGACGAGGCGAGTGTCGTTCACGCCGACCAGCTCAACGAGGGCGCGAAGGCGCTGTCGTACAACAACTACAACGACGCCGACGGCGCGCTGAACCTCATCAAGGAGTTCGACGAGCCAGCGGCAGCGGTCATCAAACACACTAACCCCGCGGGCTGTGCGACCGCAGACTCACTTGCGGCGGCCTACGACGACGCGCTCTCGACGGACCCACAGAGTGCCTTCGGCGGTATCGTCGCGCTCAACCGCACGTGTGACGCGGCGACGGCCGAACAGATTATCGACTCGTTCAAAGAGATTGTCGTCGCGCCGGGCTACACCGACGACGCGATGGATGTGCTCTTCGAGAAAAGCAACCTGCGAGTGCTCGAAGTCGGTGACCTGGGCGAACGAACTGAGGAACTAACCGAGAAACCACTGGTCGGCGGACGACTCGTGCAGCAACGAGACCTGCAGTCGCTCGACGAATCCGATTTGGAGGTCGTCACTGAGCGAGAACCAACCGACGACCAGATTGAGTCGATGCTGTTCGGATGGCACACGCTGAAACACGTCAAATCGAACGGCATCCTCTTCGCAAAAGGGACGGAAACCGTCGGTATCGGGATGGGACAGGTCTCCCGGGTCGACGCCGTTCGGCTGGCAGCGATGAAAGCCGACGAGCACGCTGAAGGCAAGGACGCCGAGGGTGCCGTGATGGCCTCGGACGCCTTCTTCCCGTTCCCAGACGGCATCGAACACGCTGCCGAGGCGGGCATCGAAGCCGTCATCCAGCCCGGTGGGTCGAAAAACGACGACATGGTCATCGAGGCTGCCAACGAGCACGATATGGCGATGGTCTTCACCGGCACGCGGTCGTTCCGTCACGACTGAACCGGCCAGTTTTAAGCCATCGCCCGGCGACGTGAGAATCGATGCGTCTCGAAGAACAGAGCCGGTGGCTCTGGGAGCAGTACCCCGAGCAGTATCTCGAGTTCGCGCTCTTTGTCACCGACCTCGGGGGCGTGACCACAGTGATGGTGCTGTTGTCCGTGCTGTACTGGGTACTGGACCGCGAGCAAAGCGCGCTCGTGGTCAGCTACATCGTCGCCGGCGCGTCGGTCGTCTTGCTGTTGAAACTCGGGTTCGCTCTGCCGCGGCCGGAGGTCGAACTTGTCGCCCGGGAGTACGACCAGTACGGCTTTCCCAGCGGCCACGCCTTCACCGCGACAGTCGTCTACGGTGGACTCGTCCAAGTCTTCGACCGGTACCGCAACTCTGTGACGACGGCCGCTGCTGTTGTGCTTATCGTGGCCATCGCACTCTCACGGGTCGTGATTGGCGTCCACTACCTCGCGGATGTCATCGCAGGAGTTGCCATCGGGGTTGGGTTTCTACTCGTGATGAACCGCGTCACCGACGGCGACCCGGTGCGTGGATTCGCTGTCGGCGTCGCGCTCGGAGTGCCAGCAGTAGTCGCAGCAGCGATCGCCGGCGCAGAACTCTCACTCGCAGTCGTGAGTCTCGGGTCGGCGCTGGGCGGCCTCGCCGGAGCGAGTGCACTGGACTCGATGCCGTCGCTGCGCTCCCGTCGCGAGGGCGTCGCGCTGGTCGCCGTCGGCCTCGCCTATCTGGTGGTTGTGAGTTCGCTCGAAGAGACACTGCTCGGGATTCACCCCGGACTGGGTGTCGTGCTCTTTGCCGTGCTCGTGGCAGGAATCATGACCGCGCCGTGGGCGGTCGGATGGGCCGTGCCCGACCGGTTCGCTGTTGGGAGTAGTTAGTCCGCGCCGGCCCCGTCCAGTTGCGTGAGTGTCTCCACGTCGGGAATCTCCTCGCTGGCGTCGGTGATCTGCTCCATCCGGTCAGTGTGTTTGCCGCTTGCGTACGCGCGGAGTTCGTCCGGCGTCGGCCCGATGTCTTCGTTCTGTTCGTTCTCCTCTGCGGTGATGCCGTTGACCAGCGGCATCAACTCCATCACTGTCTCGCTCAGCAGCGTCGGGTCGACATCATCCTCGGTGATTAGCTCCTTGAGTTTGGTCATCCCAAAGCCGATGTGGCGGCCCTCGTCCTGCCTGATTTTCGTAAAGCCACGGTGCAGGCCGGGCAGCGATGGCAGTTCGGGGTGGCTATCCTCGGCGAACGATTGCTGCATCCCGTAGTAGCCAGTCTGTGCGAGAATCCCCTCGATTGTCAGGTGGTAGTGACAGTATGCGACGGCGAAGGTGTCTGGCGTCGGGTCGTCCAGCAACGCGCCCATCGCGCGCTCGTTGCGCTCGAACAGTTCGTCGTAGGCGTCGTTGTACCAGACCGGGTCCGTCGGCGAAGAGCGCTCGTAGCCCAGTTCATCCTCGACAGCGTGGATCACCTCCCGCCAGTACCGGTCGAAAAAGTCGGTGTGTTTGGCTTCTTCGTAGATCTGTGTCGTGATGAACATCTGGTCGTCGAGGTTGTCAAGCGCCGTCGCCAGCGGCGCGAGGTCCTCGGTGACAGCCTGCTCGCCGGCCCCGAATCGTGCGATATTCTGGCGCAAGACGTCGAATACCTCCTCGCTGTCCTCGCTGGTCTGGAGATACTCTATCAAGCGCTCGCTGTCCTCGATCAGGTCGATCTCTCCCGGGTCCCAGTGTCGTTCGACTGCGTTCCGGTAGTACCGTGTCCCCTTACTCCCCCTGTCGAGTTGGAGCTCCCGATTGCTATCGAGTTCCATACCGTACCCTACGGAGAGAGCTACTACAATCTTTCTGCCCAAATACCGTCGAAGGAACTTATCTCTCGGCCGCAATCCGGTGGGCCACTCGCTCGCCCGTATCGAGTCCGTTCCGCAACGCGGCGTGGAGACGGGCCTCGCCGGCAACCCAGTCACCGAGACAGTACAACCCTGCGTCCGCGGCAGAATCCAGCGGGCCACTCGCGACAGCGTTCTCGGGCAGCGCGTATCGCCAGCCCTGGTGGTCGGTCCAGACCGGGTCGCCCAGCCGCTGGTCGCCCACAATGTCGGCTGTCATCCTCGCCAGCTCGGTGACGTTGTCCTCTGGCGGGTCGTCGTAGTGCTCGACCGACCAGTCTGGGCTGGCTTGCACGATGAGGAGCGATTCGCCCTCGGGAACGTGGCCGCCCTTGCACTCCTCGCGTGAAATCCAGCCAATCTTGTGATTCTTGTCGGTGTTGACCAAGCCGTAATAGGGCACGTCCAGCTCGAACTCGTAGCCCAGCACCGCCGTCCAGATGGTCCGATACTCGACGTCGCCGACAGCGTCGGCGAGCGTGTCGCGAATATCGGCGTCCCACTCGGCGTGTTCCAGCAGCGTCTCGGTCTGTGGCGCGGGTGCGTTACACAGCAGCAGGTCGAAGGGGCCGTACGTCTCGCCGTCGGTGTCGGTCAGTCGCCACCGCTCGCCGTCGCGATGGATTGTCTCAACTTTCGTCCGGCGGTGGATTGTCGCCCCTGTGGGGTCGAACAGTCGCTTGGCGATCTGTGTCAGTCCGTCGTCGTAACTCCACTTGCGGTCGGTATCCCGGCCCTCCGAGACGTCCCCTGACTCGTCGAAGACGTAGATTGGGTCGTCGATGGCGACCAGTCCTTCGTCGTCCAGTGTCTCGGTCAACAACTCGACGACGCGCTCGTCGTCGTCTTTGACGTAGTTCGCCCCGTAGTCGTAGTACCGCCCGTCACGGCGACGGGTCGCGGCGCGCCCACAGAGGCCGCCGGACTTCTCGAAAACGGTAATTTCCGCGTCAGTCGTCTCCGAGAGGACGTGGGTCGCTGCCGCGCTCGCCGCACCGGCACCGATTACTCCAATTTCCATATCTACTGGTTGGACTCTGTCCGTAAAAACGCATAGCGCGCGGCAATCGAGGCGAGTGTCTAGAGAAGGTGATCGGACGTGGTTAGTCGTCAGCCTCAGAGGAGTCTGTTTCAGGTTTAGCGTCTTCGCGCTCTGGCACTGCGCTCGTGTCGTGGTCGCCGACGGGCGGGCGGTTCACCTCAGCGGCAGCCGAGTTCGAGAGGTCAGTCTCGCTATCGAGGCCGTCCATCTCGCCGTCAGCCTCGCGTGCATCTTGGTCGATGCGCATCGAACAGAACTCGACGCCACACATCGAACAGAATCGGGCTTCTTTGTAGTTGTCGCCGGGCAGCGTCTGGTCGTGATAGGACTGGGCGCGCTCGGGGTCGAGCGCGAGGTCGAACTGCTGGCGCCAGTCGAAGTTGTACCGCGCTTCCGAGAGCGCGTCGTCCCAGTCGCGTGCTCCTTCGCGGCCGTTCGCAACGTCGCCAGCGTGGGCGGCGATGCGGTAGGCAGCGAGGCCATCTCGGACGTCCTCTTTCTCGGGGAGGCCGAGGTGTTCTTTCGGGGTGACGTAACAGAGCATCGCTGCACCGGCGCGGGCGGCTTCAGTCGCGCCGATGGCGCTGGTAATGTGGTCGTACCCCGGCGCCACGTCGGTAACCAGCGGGCCGAGGACGTAGAACGGCGCGCCGTTGCAGACCTCCTGCTGGCGTTCGACGTTATCGCGAATCTCGTCCATCGGGACGTGGCCTGGCCCTTCGACCATGACCTGGACGCCGTGGTCCTGCGCAATGGCAGTCAGTTCGCCCAGCGTCTCCAGTTCGGCGAACTGTGCCTCGTCGCTGGCGTCGGCAATCGACCCCGGCCGCAGTCCGTCGCCCAGCGAGAACGTCACGTCGTGGTCGGCGAAAATCTCACAGATCTCCTCAAACTTGGTGTACAGTGGGTTTTCCATCCCGTTTTCTTCGATCCACTGTGCGAGAATCGAGCCACCGCGGGAAACGATTCCAGTCGTTCGGCCATCTGTCAGCGGCAGGTGCTCCATCAGCACGCCGGCGTGGATCGTCATATAATCGACACCCTGCTCGGCCTGTTTCCCGATTACCGAAAGCAAGAGGTCGTGCGTGAGGTCAGCAGGACCATCGACGTGTTTGATCGCTTCGTAAATCGGGACTGTTCCAACTGGCACCGGGGAGTGCTCGATGACCGCTTCGCGAATCTCGTCGAGATTCCCACCAGTCGACAGGTCCATCACGGTGTCCGCACCGTAGTGGACAGCGGTATGCAGTTTCTCAAGTTCACCCTCCAGGTCGCTCGTCTCGTCTGAGTTACCGATGTTGGCGTTGACCTTCGTCGAAAACTCCCGGCCAATAATCATCGGGTCCAGCGCGGTGTGCGCGTGGTTGCTTGGAATAACTGCGTCCCCGGCAGCAACCTGTTCACGGACGAACTCGGGGTCGCAGTTCTCGCGGTCGGCAATCCGCTCCATCGCAGGCGTGACCGTTCCATCGGTGGCAGCCTGTAGCTGTGTCTGTGGCATAATTAGTTAGTTATACTACTCAGTAATATACTCTTGGGGGCCGGGGTGGCTCCAGAAAGGAGAGGTGTTTATTTCAGGCCCACAAAGCCGGAGCTATGGAGGCAGACGAAATCGACCCGCAGGCAGCGTCGGCGATGGCGGCCCAGCAACGGATTCCGCTGCCCCACAGTCGCTGGGGCGTCAAGCTACTCCGTGGACTCAGCCGTGTTGCGATGCCGATACAGAACCGGAACCTCCCGACGATTGGAGGAACACGAGACCTGGCAATTCCCGGCCCGGATGGTGAGTTAGACGCTCGCCTCTACTTGCCCGAGGAGTCTGGCCCGTTCCCGACTGTTGTCTTCTTCCACGGCGGCGGTTACGTCCTCGGAAGTATCGCAACCCACGAACGACTCTGTCGCCGCCTCGTCGAGGAGAGTGGCTGTGCCTTCCTCTCGGTCGAGTACCGACTCGCGCCCGAACATCCCTTCCCGGCAGCCGTCGAAGACGCGTTCGCTGCTGTCGAGTGGGCGGCCGACAACCCCGACGCAGTCGACGGTGACGGTCGGGTTGCAGTCGCGGGTGATTCTGCCGGCGGCAACCTCGCCGCCGTCGCTGCACTGATGGCTGCCGAGCGCGGTGGTCCCGAACTCGACTATCAACTGCTACTGTACCCGAGCGTCGGCGTCGAACCGGACCACGCCTCCGTGCAGGACCACACCGGCCTCGTGCTCTCTGACGCCGATATGGCGTGGTTCCGGAACTGCTATTTCGACAGTGAGGTCCACCAGCGCAATCCCTACGCCGACCCAATCGAAGCCTGTGACCTCTCGGGACTCCCGCCGGCAACTGTCCTGACCGCTGGCTTCGACCCGCTTCGAGACGGCGGCAAGGCCTACGCCGAGGGACTCGTCGGCGACGGCGTCGAGACTCGGTACAAGAACTACGAGGATATGGTCCACGGCTTTCTGACTTTTCGCGACGTTGAACGGACAGAAGAAGCTATCGCCGACGTAGGAAACGATCTCGCGGGAACGTTCGGAACCCGCTGAGTTACAGTTGCATCCCGCCGTTGACCCGGAGAATTTCGCCCTGCACGTAGTCGTTGTCGAGCAGATACTCGATCGTATGAGCAACCGTTTCGGGCGAGCAGGCGTATTCGGGGAGGTGCGTATCGATATTCTCGTGGCCGCGGAACTCGACAGCCTCCAGATATTCGAGGATGTCGTCGTTCATATCTGTCTCGGCGGGACCGGGAGCAACAGCGTTCACCTGCACGCCGTCCTCGCCGTACTCACGAGCGAGTGCTCTTGTCAACCCGTGAAGGCCGGCTTTGCTCGCCGCGTAACTCGCGTCGACAGTGCCCGCGGTGCCGCCGATGGAAGAGACAAACACAACGTCGCCATCTGGCTGGAGATACTCCATCGCGGCCCGAGTGACGTAGAACGCACTCGAGAGGTTTGTGTCGAGCACACGGTGCCACTGCTCGTCGTCGAGGTCAGTGAGTCGTGCGGGGTCGGCGATGCCAGCGTTGTTGACAACCGCGTCGAGTCCCCCGAGTTTGTCGGCGGTCGTTTCGACCAGTTGGGTTGCTTCCTCGGAGTCGCTCACGTCGGCCTGGACGGCAACTGCTGTCCCGCCCTGCGCTTCGATTGCATCGACAACCTCGTTCGCGGCAGCCTCGCTCTCGTTGTACCCGACCGCAACGTCGTGGTCAGAAGCGAGTGTCTCGGCTGTTGCCCGCCCGATACCGCGACTTGCGCCAGTAATGAGTACGGTCATATTTTCTATTAATACAACTGGCTAATGGGACTTCTACCTGCCGATTCACTCGGCTTGCAGGACCTGTGCGACGCGCTCGGTGGCGTCGTCGTGGTCGGTCTCGCTGAGGCCGGCCACGCTGTCTTTGAACGCAACGTTGTAGCTCCCCGGTCCGTGGACCTCACCGAACTCTCCTGCTGCGGCAGCTTCGCCTGCCAGTCCGTACGCCACGGTGCCAGCCAGCGCTGCCTGTTCGGTGTCATCGATGGCGCCAGCAAAGGTTGCGACGGTCGCACCGAGCATACAGCCAGTACCAACGACAGTCCCCATCTGTGGATGGCCAGCCGTAATTTCGTAGGCCTGCTCACTCGTAGCGACAATATCCGTCTCGCCGGACGCAACGACGACTGTGTCGTATTCCTGTGCACAGGCGACTGCAGTGGCCGTGATATCGCTGTACTCGCCGACAGACTCGACGCCACGGATTTCTGCGTCGTCGCCAGCTAGCGCGGAAATCTCGCCGTAGTTGCCCTTCAGGACAGCAACGTCGAGTTCCGAAGCCAGCCGCTCTGCCACGCGGTCACGGGTGGGTGTCGACCCGACGCCGACAGGGTCGACGACAACCGGAACACCGGCCTCGTTGGCTGACTCGCCTGCAGTCATCATTGTCGCCTCGCCTTCCTCGCTAACTGTCCCCATGTTAAGCAGGCAGGCCTGTGCCGCAGCGACCATATCTCCAACTTCGCGTTCGTCGTCGGACATCACTGGCAGCCCGCCCCAGTGGAGGATAATCTGGGCAACATCGTTGACGGTGACGTTGTTCGTCACGGCGTTGACAAGCGGCGATTCGTCTGCGACAGTTGCGAGGTCGTCCGAGAGGTCAAGTGTCATGCTTCACCCTCCAGTTTGTTTCGTCGGTCTTTGCCAGACTGGACCGCTTCACCCAGCTTTCGGGTCGCCTGTTCCGGGTCCTCGGCCTCTGTAAGTGCGGTGATAACCGCAACGCCGTCAGCGCCTGCTTCGGCGACGTTGGGCGCTCGCTCTGGCGTCACGCCGCCGATACCCACGAAGGGAATATCTACGGCGTCGGCGATTGCTTCGACGATATCAAGTCCGATGTTGTTCTCGTCGTCGTCGACATCTTTCGAGCCAGTGTGGTAGAGTGCACCGACGCCGAGGTAGTCGGCACCAGCGTCCTCGGCAGCGCGGGCACCTTCGACGGTCGAAACTGAGCGACCGATGAGTGCGTCCTCGCCGAGTTGTTCTCGGGCAACAGCGACCGGCAGGTCCTCGTCACCGAGGTGAACGCCGTCAGCGTCGGCAGCACGTGCGATATCGACGCGGTCGTTGATAATGAGCGGGACACCGGCCTCGGCTGTCGGTTCCCGGAGTCGCTTGGCAATCTCCAATTGTGTGCGTGCGCTCCGGTGTTTCTCTCGAACCTGTACGACATCAACGCCGCCGGCAAGTGCGGCGTCGACAATCTCGGCGGTACTCCGACCGGCCGAGAGGTCTTCCTGTGTGACTAGGTAGGTATCCAGTGTGAGATCCATACACGAGGGTATGTACCACTGCGATATACCAGTGGCGAATTTTCGAGACGAACTTCGAGTTACTGCCTGTAGCCTTCGGTGAGACTCTCGACGTATTTCGCAATCACGTCGACTTCGAGATGCACTGGGTCGCCGACTGACTTCTCCGACAGCGTCGTGATATTGTACGTCTCAGGGATAATGGCAACGGCGAACTCCTCGCCGTCCTGCGCGGCGACGGTAAGACTAATTCCGTCGACGGTAATCGAGCCTTTGTCGACGACATATGGTGCGAGGTCAGCAGGCAACTCGAAAGTGAACTCCCAGTCGTCTCCCAGTCGCTCGATATCGGTGACGGTGGCTGTCGCGTCGACGTGGCCCTGCACGAAATGACCGTCAAAGCGGCCGTCTGCCGGCAGCGCGCGTTCGAGGTTCACTACATCACCAACTGCGAGTTCGCCAAGATACGTCTTTTCGAGCGTTTCCGTCGCGGTGAACACCTCGAAGGAGTCCTCGTCGAACTCTTCGACGGTGAGACACGCGCCGCTGACGCTGATACTCTGGCCGACGCTCAATCCGTCAAACGTGGTCGAGAGAGTGAGTCGTTTCCCCTCGGCGGTCTCTGTGATATCGGTGACCTCGGCGGTCTCCTCGACAATTCCAGTAAACATACAAGAAAATTGGCGCGAGGTGGCGAAAAGCTATCGACTACTGTGTCGGCGCTGGCGCGTCCTGTACGTCCTCGATGAGTTCTTCGATGCTCTGCTCGTTCAGTTCGTTGTGCAAGAGCACATCCACGGGGAGTGTCGGTGCGCCGTCGACCAGATTTTCGAGGATAACGAGTCGCTCTCGCGCCCGGGACATTCCGACGTAGAACACACGTCGCTCGTTGTCGGTCAGCATTGGCACCGGACTGGTGTGTTTGGTGAACTCCTGGTCACCAGGGACCTCCACGCCAGACTGTTCGATTGTGGCGGCCATCTGTTCGACCACCTTCTCGGTGAGGTCGGTGGCGACGAAGACGTGGTCAGCCTCACGACCTTTCGCAGAGTGGATGGTGCCGAGTCGAACGCGGTCCTGTTGCATCCCCTGATACTTGCCGTTGAAGTAGGCGTCGACACTTCGTTCCTGGAAGCTCGTGACTTTGCGGAGCATATCTGCGGCGGCCGGCGGGTCTGGTGCGAACGGGGCGTGGTCACGGACAACGTCGGGGTCGACATCGAGGTCGGTGAGGTCGTCAACGTCGGCCTCTTCCTCCATCGTGTCGAGTTCGTCGAAGAAGTCGTCACGCTCACCGGTGCCAAATGCGGAGTCGGCCAGCATATCAGCAAGACGGCGAGCCTCCAGTCCGGTCAGTGCTTCGTCCTCGGCCATGTGCTCGATACCGCCGACGTACTGTGTCAGGCGGTCGGTCCACATCCGCTGGTCGGTCAGGCAACTGAACGGAATACCTTCGTCGATGAACTCGTCGATAAACTGGAACATCTGGTAGCGAGCACGGAACAGCACCATCACCGTCTCGTCTGTCTCCTCGACAGTGCGCTGGACCTCTCGCGAGAGGTCGAGCATCGATCGGTTGCGAATGGCTTCGACTGTCCCGCCCTCTTTGCGGGGTTCGAGGTCTTTCTCCTGGCGTTTCTCGATATGTCTGACCTCCTGATTGACAGCGTTGAGAATCCGCGAGGGCAGGCGATAGGAGTTCGGAAGCACCACATCGTCGTCGACATCTTCTTCCAGCAGCAGGTCAGGGTCAGCGCCCTGCCACGCGTAGACAACCTGGTCGTCGTCGCCGGCAATCAGCACACGCTTCATGTGTGAGCGCCACTCAGAGTAGACCTCGTATTGCAGCGTAGTGATATCCTGAAATTCGTCGATGACGAGATAGTCGACGCTGGGCAGTAGCGAGCGCTGGTGGACGCGTTCGAGCATATCTGCGAAGCCAACGATGTCGTGCGAGCCTTTCCAGTTGCGCCAGGCACGAATCGCCTCAGGGATGTCGATACGGTCGTCGTCGCTGGGCCAGGTCGGGGTGTACTTGTTGCCAGTCTGGGCGTTGTCGTCGATTTCCGGCGGGAGACGAACCTCCTCTTCGTTCCACTGGAACGGCACGTCGTACCAGTCACCAACGTCACGGGAGGTCCGCTGGAGCCACTGGCTGGTGGCAATAATCTTGTTTCCGAGGGTCGTCGAGCGAGCAGAGCGTCGGCGTGAGCCTTCGTACTCGTCCTCGAAGTCGATGCCGTAGTCGTCACAGAACTCTTCTTTGTCAGATTCGCCGACGACGTCGCTACGAGAGAGATTGAGCAGGTCGTAGGCCTTGGCGTGCATCGTGCTGACGTTGCCCCGGAGTGCCCGGGGAGTCGTGTCGAGGCGTTCCGCGAGGCGTTCGCGGATCTCTGCGGCGGCCGCACGAGTGTATGAAACGACGAGAATATCACGAACTTCGAGGTCGTCGTTAGACTCGATTAGTTCTTCGACCCGGTCAAGTAACGCGGTCGTTTTCCCGCTCCCAGGCCCGCCGAACAGGCGGACGACTTCCGTATCGTTAGTCATTAGACACTAGGTGACGCCCAGGGGTGATAAACAACGCGACTCTATTCTCGCTACCGATAGAGGGAGAGATACAGCATACTGAAGCCGATAATGAAGGGAATCGTCTCGACCATCTGGAAGAACAGCAGGATGAGTTCGTTCGCGTTGGCTCCGAGTTGCGTAATGACGCTGCTGATGGCAACGCCCATGCTAATGAACGCGAACCCAACAAATGCGTACTGCAGTCGTTCGGTTTGTTTCTGCTGGTAGGCCTGAAAACTGATCAGGGTGATGCCGAGGGTTAACCCGAACACCGCAAACCGCATCAGTGTCAGCACAATCCGCACGATAGGCACGACATCGACCATCGATTCAGCAGTACTACAGCAACAGTTGTGATAAATGTGACTGCTTCGTTATTCCGCGCCGAGGTCGTCCCACAGCTGGCTGAATCTGTCGGGAAGGTTCTCCTCACGGTAGATTCGGACCTTGTACTCGTCGTCTTCCAGTGTGATGACGGTGCTCTCGAAGTTCGACTCGTAGATTTTGTAGTGGTTGCCGTCGTCGGCTACCAGCGTCTCGTCGGTCACGAGGTCGTACTCTTCGAGCATCTCGATGCGGCGATAGACCGTCGGCAACGAGAGGTCACACTCTTCGGCCAGGTCTTTGGCCGACTGTGGCTCGCGGCTGATGGCAGCCAACAATCGGCGGGCATGTTGGTCACCGATCGTGTCCAAGATATCCTCGATGCTGCGGTCGTCCACGTTCCTGATACTCAACCTGGATTGCTATAAGCGTTATCACAGCGAACACGGCCGACACGCAAGGTTCATTCACAGCCCGCGGCTAGGTTCGATAATGGTTGGCGTCGACGATCTTGAAACGTACAGACGGCACAACGATATCGGGGCTGACGACCCCGCGCCACGAGAACCGAAAGGTGAACCCCACCGACAGACCGACGACCTGAACATCTGGCTGTTCGACGCAGAAGCGTCGGATACTATCCCGGACACCTACGTCGTCGCCCGCGACCCCGAGCCACTCGACTTCCGGATGTGGGTGTTCGCCGGCAAGGACACCGACTGCTATTTCATCATGCGCGCCTCCCACAAGTACAGCGAAGACGAAATTGTCGAGGGCTCCCGTGAGGACTGCTGTGAGGTGCTGATGGACGGACAGTCGCTCCGTGGCCGCCACTGCCCGAGCGAAGTCGAAGAAGTCGTCTCGGAGCTCGTCGGGACGAAGATTATCATGCCCCGGTCACGCTCTGACGACCAAGACGGGCCGATTAGCTACTGAGCCAACAAAAAGCCGCGAGACAGAGCGCTGTCTACCTCGCTATACCGGGGACCAGCCACAGACTGTACAGGTTGTCGCATCGACGTCGTGAAGGCCGCCACAATCGGGGCACTGCTTTTTATTATAGTTCTCCTCCCATCCCGCATCGCTCGTTTCGTAGCCACGCTGCGCGAGGAATTCGTCGAACACGTCGTTGTCAGCCTGAGACTGCGCCATACATGCTATGGTATGGCACACCAGTATATATGTTTAGTGGTTCTGGTCCATGTTGCCAGTTAGCACAATATAGTCCTACGTCTCCCTCAGTACCGGCCAGAATGACGCCAATGCGTTCAGTCGGCGTCGTACAGTTCGACGTTTCTGAAGAAGGAGGTTGCCGTCGGGTCGCCGTCGGCGTTCTGACTCTTACAGCGATCGTCGTCAGTTCCGGAAGCGACGTCGTCGCTTGGGTCACAATCCATGACAAACACCAGCGAGTCCGCCTGTCCGAGTCTGTTGTTCGTTTCGTACAACTCCCCAAGTGGGATTGTGTACCGACGCCAGCCGTCTGATTGCTGGTAGTACGGTTCTGTTGTCTCCTTAGACACGCTTATTCCCCAGTTCTGCGTGCCGTAGAGACGGACGATACGGTTCTCGTCCTGACCCGAATCGTAATCGTCCTCTAATCCGATGCCGTGAATATCGCCTTCAGCTGTGCTCTTGAACTCGAAGGTGAGCACCGTTTCCGGAGTCACGTCGTAAGAGTAAACGAGGTACTTCCACTGACTCCCGGTGAGTTTGACTGTCCGGCCGCCATCTGTGACTGTCGTCGACGACGCATCGGGATAGTTGTTCTGTCCGCCGGTGTAATCGTTCGTTGGAACCTTATCGTCGAACGCCGCCAGCGAGATTATCCCGTCCACTATTCGCCGTTGCCCCCGGCTGATGATCGACTCCGTTGGCTCGTGCACGACCCGAACGTCGACCTTTCCCGAAGAGACGCCGTGAGGGAGCGAGAAGGTAGTGCCCGCAGTGAAAGCACTGGTCGGGTCGCCCTTGAAATTCTCCATCGGGTATCGGACCGTTGCGTTCGGTCCGACGACCACAATTTCGACGTTTGTCGGGTCGAGGGACTTCCCCGCCTTGTGGAGAAGGGTAATGTCACCGGTGCCGATCTCTGTCTCGATGCTAGCCGCTGGGGGGCTATCGTTGAGGCTTTCGGAGAACCCGAGCACAGCAACCCCGATTACGGAAGCGAGGATAACAACAATCGCAACGGTGAGAATGTTGCCAATGACTGGTGATTGGCCTCTGTTTCGGCGCGAACCGTCGCACATAGTTTTCACGTTGATACGCACGTAATTCAATCTTCCGTGCCGCAAGTTTGGGAGACGGTTCACTGATTCGGGCAACCACACTCCGTCTGCCTCACAATTCACGCCTCGTCGCCGGGTCGTCGAGTTCCCACAGTACTTCGGGAAGGAAGGCGTCGAGATGGTCGATAACGCGACGTTCGCTGACGTGTAGCCCCTCACAGTGCTCGCGGGCTTTCTCACGGACGGAGACGTGAATATCGCCGTCCTCGACGGCAACCGAGAGCGGAAAGACAGAACACCGCGCCGGCTTCCAGTCTTCCTCGGCATGCAGCGAACAGAGGCCATCATCACGAAGGAAAAAGCAGGCCTGCCCGTCCTCGCCGACGTGCTCGTCGCGGTCTTTGTCCTCCTTGCGGACGAAATCCTGGCCACGAACCTGCGTGGTCGCCTCAGAGAGCGACGCGCAGTTCGCGAGTTCGAGAAAGTCCGGTTCGTACAGCAACACGCCGTGCTGACAGCACCACGTACACTCGTCGATGCACTCGAAGGTCAGTGCCGGGTCAAATTCGACGACAACCTCTTTGCCCGGGTGGACCTCGACGCGCTGGGGTGGCTCGGCGGCTGGCTGGCTCACAGCCATACTCGGTGGCTGAGAACAAAGAATCCCGTGGTCCCGGGGTGACAACCATAACGTATATTCACAGCGACACAGAATCGAAGCGCGTGTCTGGGATTTCCCGCGACGCCGTCCTCCACGCGCTTGGTATCTGTGCCGCTGTCGCTGTCGGGTCCGGCGCAGTCGGGACGCTACCCACTCCGCTCGGCCCCCTCGATGTCATCGCTGGCCTCGCCGCTCCGCTGGGCGTCCTGGTTGGATTGCCAGCTGTCGTCGGCGTCGGTTCTGGAGTTGCGCTCGGCGGTGCGCTCCGAGCGCCGTCGTGGTGGATTCTTCTGGATGTCGTCGCGTACGGCGGTGCAGCCCTGATCGGTGCACAACTCTTGGGCGTGTTGGCAGCGGAAACCAGCGATGAATTTCGCTCAGGACAGGGCTTGCTCACCAGTGGTATCGTTGCTCTCGTCGCCGCGACAGGTGCAGCGTCGATACTCGCCTGGGGCGCGGTCATCGGCTGGGGGAGTCCGTTCTATGCAGTGGCGATACCCGAGTTTGGGGTGTTTATCCGGTCGACAGTCGTTGTCGGCGGTCCGCTGTTCGCCGCAGCAGCAGTGGCTGACTGGTCCCGAGAGACAGAGCCACAGGGAAGCCGTCGCTCTACTGAGTCTCTCCTCGCTGTTGCCCTGCCAGGAGTGTGGTTCGTGGTAGCGACGGCAGTGAGTTTGCTCGATGGCGGGCCGCGAGTCCAGATACTCGGCGGCGGGCTGGCTATCGCGGTACTCGCGGTCACGTACGTCCCGCAGAGACTACGGCGGTCTCGCTCGCTCTCTACGGAGGTGCCAGCGGAACCGTGACGCGACAACTCACGCGTCGTGACGCGCTCGTAGCGCTGGGGTCCGGAGCTGCAATCGGTACAGCTGGACTGCTTGCGAGCCAGTCCCAGGAGGCAGGTGAAGTCGTCGATGGCGACGTGATTGGGACAGTCCATACGGTGGCAGAAACAGTCTATCCCGACGAGGTGACGGCAACGAGGGAGTTCATCAGGACCTACGTTGACGCCCAGAGCCAGCAGCGTCGTGAAGACATCGCAGAAGCGACTGCACGACTGAACGAAGGCGCAAAGCGACATACTGGCCAGCAATTTACAGCGCTGTCCGAGGGAGACCGCACGGCCACGCTCACGCGACTCGGTGTCGGGCGCGTCGAGTCAGATCCAGACGGGTCAGTGCCGGAGCGGATTCGGTACCAGTTGGTCAACAGCACGCTCTACGCGCTGTTCAGCACACCACTCGGGAGCGAACTGGTCGGTATCGAGAATCCGACGGGCCACCCCGGCGGCTACGAATCGCTGTTTCGACCGCCGGAGGGCGAGCGATGAGCGGCGTCGACAGAACCCCGGTTTCGGGGGCTGATGTCTGTATCGTCGGTGCCGGAGTGGCTGGTGGAATCGTCGCCGCGAAACTGGCTGCAGCGGGGGCTGACGTGGTCGTCCTCGAAAGCGGCGAGCGGTTCGACCCCGACGACCGACTCGCACAGATGGAGCAGGCCATCAGGCCGGAACACACAGACAGCGAAATCTGGAACATGGGCGGGCCGCGGGACAGATTCAGCAGTTCCGGCGATGTCGAGTACGCACTCAACGAACGCCGCGTGAAGGGTGTCGGCGGGACGACGCTGCACTGGCTTGGGACGACGCCGCGACTGCATCCGCGAGATTTCGAGCTGGACTCGCGGTACGGCGTCGCGATCGATTGGCCAATCAGCTACGACGACCTCCGGCCGTACTACGCTCAAGCCGAGCGCGAACTCGGGATTGTCGGTAACGACGAGGGCAACGGGCCACCGCGGGCGGAGCCGTACCCGATGGACCCGTTCCCGGCGACGCACGCCGACGGCATCTACGCCGACGCCTGCGAGGAACTCGGTATCTCGATGCGGCCGTGTCCGCAGGCTCGCAACACCGAACCCTACGACGGCCGAAGTCAGTGTGTCGGCTACGGCACCTGTATCCCGGTCTGTCCCTCCGGCGCGAAATATAGCGGTGATGTCCACATCAGAACCGCCGAGGAACGAGGCGCACAGGTTATTTCTCAAGTCACCGTCGAGTACCTCGAACACGGGCCGGAGAGCGTCGAGGCGGCCAGATACGTCACGCCAGATGGAACACGGCACCGCCAGACCGCCGAACAGTTCGTCGTCGCTGCGGGCGGTGTCGAGACGCCACGACTGCTGTTGCTCTCGGAATCCAGCGACTATCCCGACGGACTGGCGAACACCAGCGGCCTCGTCGGACGGTATTTCATGGAACACCCAGGGGTGCGGACGACGGCCCGCATCGACGGCGAAACGAACCCCGAACCGGTCCGGTTTCTCACCCGCATCAGCGAGCAGTTCTACGAGGGCGCAGACGGCCCACCGGGGAGTATCCTCCTGAAGTTCGGCAACCCACAGCCAGCGTCTCCGGTCGAACACGCGCTGTCGGGGCCGGATACGTCCTCGCTCGACGGACTCGGGGCGGCACTCGGTGGAACGGAGTGGGGCGAGGATTTGCTCGGCGAAATCGAAACCGAGACGCACACACTCTGGATCGGCGGCAACGTCGAGATGCTGCCCGACAAGACCAACCGTGTCACACTCGACGACAGCCAGACAGATGCGTTCGACAACTCAGTACCAGATGTCTCCTTCGGCGTCGGGTCGTATGCCGCAGAGACTGCCGAGGAAGCGCTGGCTATCCAGCGAGAGATTCTCGAAACTGCCGGCGCGGAGGTGACACGCCAGACTGACCCCACGGACCCGAACTACCTCTCACACCACATGGGCACAACGCGGATGGGGACAGACCCGAGCGAGAGCGTCGTCAACCCACAACTGCGCGCCCACGATGTCGAGAACCTCTGGTGTGTGAGCAGCAGCGTCTTTCCGACAGTCGGGTCGGCCAACCCGACGTTGACCATCGCGGCGCTGGCGTTGCGCACCAGCGAGTTCCTCGCCGCCGACCTGTAATCCGGAGCAAAACAGTATTAGTTCGTGACGGACCCTACACAGAAACATGCAATTCTGTGACGACTGCGGGTCGATGATGAAAAAAGAAGACGGCGTCATGGTCTGTACCAGTTGTGGGACCAGCGCAGAGCAGGACGCCGACGAATCGTTCGTCAGCACCACCGAGCAGTCCGGCGACGAGTTGATCGAGACGGAGGAAGGGGCAGACTTCGAGGGGAAACCGACCGACGACAGCGTACACTGTGACGAGTGCGACCACGGGGTCGCCTGGTACACGATCAAACAAACTGGCTCCGCCGACGAGCCACCAACGAGATTTTTCAAATGTAAGGAGTGTGGCTATCGCTGGCGGGAGTACAACTGAGTACTATCTCCGAGAGCGTTCAGAAATGCAAAACGCTACGACGGATTACTTGTCTGCGAACCCGTCGCTGGCTTCCAGTTCCTCACGCTCAGTAACAATCGGACAGTCGACGACGCGGACAGTCTCCATATCCAGAAATTCGACGATATCGGTGCCTTCGTGGCCACATGAGACATCTGGCGGTGGCGAGAAATACTCACACTGCTCGCAGTAGCTGTGTTTCGACACCTCCGCGTAGGTCCGCTGGCGTGCGCTGCCGACCGACCCACGGGACTCAGCACTGGCCAGGTCCTGCCAGACTTCGTCCGGGTCGAGTTTGTCGACATCCATCTCCTCGAACGTGTCCTCGAAGGAATCGAACGGGTCGCCTTCGCGGTCACCAACGTCCGAGAATGGGTCTTCTCCCGGCCCCGAGTCGTCGCGGCGGCCAACGTCGAGCCCCATCTCCGAGGTGTCGGCGCCGCCATCGGAGTCAGAACTGGAGGTCGGGGCAGCGCTGGTGTCTGATGCGCCCGGCGTCCCTGTCGATGGGTCGTGGTCAGGGACGAACTGGTCTTTCTCAGCGGAGCCGTCCTCACCAGACTGTGTCTCGTCGTCAACACTGTCGTCAGCATCAAGAGATTCGAAGGGGTCGCCCTCGCGGTCACCGACGGCGTCGTCGAGTTCCTCGAAGGGGTCGTCGTCGCTCATGACTGCTCACCAGATTCGAGCTGGGCAGCAGTCAGTAGCTTCGGGTTCCCGAACCAGCCACTGGACGGTTCGACGTTGGTGACCGTCGCCGAGCAGTGTGGACACTCGGGGTCGGTCAGCAACGACAGCGCCACCTCTTCGCCGCAGTTCTCGCAGTTCGCCCGCTCGATGTTTGCCTTCGCGGCGGCACGTTTGATCCGCTCGACGGCCTGGAGGCCGCCGCCAGACTCCTGTGCATCCCGCAGGTCGCTAACCACCCACGCAATCGTCTGCAGGCGGTCTTGCATCTCGTCCAGCCGCTGCTCGGCGTCTGTCAGTGCGTCTTCGTTGTCGGGAACGTGCTCGTCGAACTCCGAGCGAAGCGCGTCGAGCTCTGTCCGAAGGTCTGCAACGCTCGCTTCGAGCTCTGAGACTGCGTCGAGTTCGTCGTGAGAGTGCGCTGCAGGAGCCTTCTTGTCCGCTTCTTTCTTGACCTGAATGACTCGCTCACGAACGTCGGTGATCTTCTCGTCGAACTCCGACTCGACGGTGTCGATGCGGTTCGAGAGCTGTCGCTGGACAGAGTTCGTTGCTTCCGAGAGCTGTTCAGTCACCAGTTCGTTGACGGCCTGTTCGATACGGGATTCGAGTTCGCCGTCGAGTCGGGCTGCAAGCTGGTCGTCGAGTTGTGAGCGAACCGCTTGCTCAATCTCGCGGCTGTCGACTTCGAGCCCCTCCTGAATGGACTCTTCGGCGGCCATCTGATAGGTCGCCAACAACTGGACGAGAAGCTCTTCTCTGTCGACCTCGGCCGCGGTGGCCTGTTCGTCCAGCCACTCGTCGAGGTCGGACGGCAACGTAATCGACAGAGTCCGCTCGCTACTCGACTCACTCGCCATATCTCTCATTTCTGTACCGGATAGTTAAGCGTTTGCCGCCGATTTCAGTTTCCGAAAGGCCGCTAGCGGATTTTGCGGACGTCGCTGATATCGAAGCCAGCGTCCCCGAAGTCAGTCTCGAACTTGACGATGTTCTCGGCCTCGATCTGTGAGAGCACGCCCTGGAAATTCTTGACAACCAGCGTCCGTGCGCGGTTCGAGCCGCCAGTTTCCCACTCGAAAGAGAGCGTGCCGCTGCAGGCGTCGATCAGCTGGCCGTGCTGGGTATCAGTCAGTGTCTCGTGGTTGACGTGGACGAGAATAAGCCCTCCCCAGTTGTAGCTGGCTTTCGCCAGTCCCTTGACGAGATAACTCACATCCGACCAGCTCATCGAGCCGTCGTCACCGACTGTCGCGACGAGGTCGGACAGCGAATCGAGGACAACGAGGTTCCCCGGTGCGCGGGCGTTGAGCGTCTCACCGAGCGCGGTCAGCAGCCCTTCGCGGTCCTCGTGACGCTTGCGCAGGCTGGTGATATCTGTCGTCTCCTCGGCGTACCAGTCCCGCGGGACCGGACTGACGTGAAAGAAGTTTTTCGACAGCGACTCGAATTCGACGTTCGCAAGGCCTGCTTCAGCAATCTCGTCATCCATCGTCATCGAAATTTCGTTGCGCAACTGGTCTTTTTCTGCAGTAAAGGACACGTAGTGAATTTCGTCGGCCAGCGTCGCATTCGAGTGAAGATCCCCGTAGTGCAGGTCAAACAGGTCGTTACCGCTACGGGCGAGGCCGTTCATCACTGCGGTCGTGAACATGAACTCCCGGGCACCGGCGCCGGCTTCGCCGGACAGTAACACGACACTCCCCCGCGGCACACCCCCACCGAAGGTGTTGTCGAGACGATTGATCCCAAATGGTAGCCGCTCCATACACGCCCCTCAGGACAGCAGTGCGTAAAAATGGCCGGCCTGCGGGAGAACTCAAACGTTTATTCGTCCGTGCCCGGATACCACAGGCAAGATGGACGAGTCAAGCGCCAGTGACGGGAACAGCGCGGCGCCGGCACCGGGTGTCGGCGCGGAGTCAGGCGGCGTAACCTACGGGATGGACGACCGGCCCCCGGTTGGACGGTCGATACTGCTGGGCTTCCAGCACTATCTGACAATGATTGGCTCGAACATTGCCGTCCCGCTGGTGTTGGCGGGCGCGATGGGGATGCCACCGGGACCGACGGCCCGCCTCGTCGGCACCTTCTTCGTCGTCTCGGGGGTCGCGACACTGGCACAGACGACGATCGGGAACCGGTACCCGCTCGTGCAAGGCGCGAGTTTCGCAATCCTGGCGCCGGCGCTTGCGATTATCGGCGTCTTGCAGGCCAGCGGGGCGGGCTGGGAGACGATAATCGTCGAGTTACAGGGAGCGATGATTATCGCCGGGCTCGCACAGGTCTGTATCGGCTATCTCGGGCTGTTCGGACGGCTCAAACAGTACCTGAGTCCCGTCGTCATCGCGCCCGTCATCGCACTTGTCGGGCTCGCACTGTTCGATGTCCCACAGATTACCAACCCGGCGACACAGAGCGTCTGGCTGTTCGTGCTGACGCTGGTGTTGATTGTGGGCTGCTCACAGTATCTCGGCCACCGGAACGGACTGTTCCAGTTGTACCCAGTGTTGATTGGGCTGGCGGCGGCGTGGCTGCTGGCCGCGGGGCTGTCCGTCGGCGGTATCATCGAGAGTAGTTCCAACGCCTACGTCGACCTTTCGGGCGTGAGCGAGGCGGCGGTCATCCAGCCAATCGTCCCGTTCCAGTGGGGCACACCGCAGTTCACCTCGTCGTTCGTCATCGGCATCTTTGCGGGCGTGCTGGCGTCAATGGTCGAGAGTTTCGGCGACTACTACGCCGTTGCGCGCATCTCCGAGGAGAAGGCACCGAACAGCCAGCGAATCAACCACGGACTCGCGATGGAAGGTGTCGGCAACGTCTTCGCCGGCATCATGGGTACCGGTAACGGCTCGACCTCCTACTCCGAGAACATCGGTGCCATCGGGATTACCGGCGTCGCCTCCCGGTTCGTCGTCCAACTCGGCGCAATCGTGATGCTCGTCGCTGGTTTCATCGGGTTCGTCGGTGCGCTCGTGACGACGATTCCCAGCCCGATTGTCGGCGGTCTCTTTCTCGTGATGTTCGCACAGATTATCGGAATTGGCCTCTCACAGCTCCAGTACGTCGACCTCAACGAGAACCGCAACGTCTTCATCATCGGGGCAACGCTGCTCAGCGGCCTCTCGATTCCGACACTGGTCGAGAACTTCGCCGGGAGTGCGGGCTCAGCAGCCATCGAGACGGCACTGGCAGGCCTCCCCCTGCTCGGGACGGCACTCGAAGCCCTCGGGGAGATTGCGTACGTCGGTGCCGTCTTCGGACTGGAACCGGTCGCACAGATTCTGTTCGTCGTTGGCACGACTGGCATCGCCGTCGGCGGGATTATCGGTTTCCTCCTCGACATCACGATTCCCGGGTCTCGAACCGGTCGCGGGCTAACCGCGTGGGAAGATATCACAGAAGACGACGACGAGTTCGAGGCCGCCCACGAACGGTTCCGCTCCGGGCCCAATCCGGGCGACGACTGAATCACTCTTCTCGAACGGTCGCGCCCGAGTTGCCCGGCGCAACGAGTCGAACGCTCCCATCGAGACCCGCGTCGTCGAGCGCGTCCTGGCCCGCCGCCCGTGCCGTTTCCGCTCGGTCTGCGCTGGTGACGCCGTAGACCGTTGGCCCCCACGACGACTGTCCGGTGCCGACGATTGCTGGACTCGAGTCCAGTTGGTCGATCAACCGTCCCGCTGGTGGGCGATAGACACCACCCTGTTCGTCGGCGAACCACGCGCCGTTGAGTCGACCGAGTCGAGAGACCGCCGCGCCAAAGGCCGCCAGGTCACCCTCGGCGACCGCCGGGAGCAGTCGCCGGGTCAGCAGCGTTGCGATGTCGTCAGCGATGGAGCCGTCGGCGCGCTCGACAATCGTCCGAATACTCTGGTCTTCTTCGTCGCCGCTACGTCCTTTGGATTCCTCGGGCGTGAGTAGCACAAACCGCCAGTCATCGGGGAGTGTCCACCGGCAGAGGGGTTTCGGAACGGCCCACGACCCCTGGCCCGGCGGCGCGGTCGTGAATCGTTCTGTCGGGTGGCCTACGTCGGCGACGAATCCACCGGACTCGAAGGTTGCAACCCCGACGCCGCTGCGCCCGCCACGACCCAGTTGCGGCGCGAGTGCACGCGGGTCGACCGAGCGGTCGTGTGCGCTGGCGATGGCAACTACCGACGCGAGCGCAATCTGTGTCCCACTGCCGAGGCCGACGTGACGGTCGTAGCCTTCGACGAGCGCAACATCAGCGCCGTCGACACCGAGCGCGTCGACGGCCTGCTCGACGTAGGAGCGACACGACTGCGGGCACTCGATGGTTGTCGCCGGCTCTACTCGGACCGTCAGCCGTGGCTCCGCGAGTCCGACCCCGACGCCACCGTAGAGTCGCTCGTGAGCCAGCGAGAGATTCTGAAAGCCGAAGTGCAGTCGCGCGCCAGTCTCGACCGTCACGGTCGTCATGTCAGCCCGTTACGAGTCGTCGGGTATGAAGCTACCGAGAATGCTACGGGGCAAAGATTCGTTTCGGTCAACCGAAATAATGTTGTCTGTTCGGCCCTTTTCTAGTTGTAATGGCAACAACTGAGCCCGATGTCCTCGATGTCGAGGCGATACGCAGCGATTTCCCAATTCTCGAGCGCGAGTTTGGGGACCAGCAACTCGTCTACCTCGACAACGCGGCAACGACACAGACGCCCGACCAGGTAATCGACGCCATCAGTAGCTACTACCGCGAGACAAACGCCAACGTCCACCGCGGTCTGCACCAGCTCTCACAGGAGGCCTCCATTGCCTACGAGGAGGCCCACGACCGCGTCGCCGAGTTCATCGGCGCAAGCGGCGGCCGCGAAGAGGTCATCTTCACCAAAAACACCACCGAGAGCATGAACACCGTCGCCTACGCGTGGGGGCTGAACGAACTCGGCCCCGGCGACGAAGTGGTGCTGTCGGAGATGGAGCACCACGCCTCGCTCGTGACGTGGCAACAGATCGCAAAACGGACCGGCGCAGAGGTCAAGTACATCCAGATTGACGAGGATGGCCGGCTGGATATGGACCACGCCGAGGAACTGATTGGGCCTGATACAGCGATGGTCTCTGTCGTCCACGTCTCGAACGTGCTCGGCGTCATCAACCCAATCGAAGAACTGGCAGAGCTGGCCCACGACAACGACGCCTACATCTTCGCCGACGGCGCGCAAGCAGTGCCGAACCGTCCGGTCGATGTCGAGGAGATGGACGTGGATTTCTACGCCTTCTCGGGGCACAAGATGTGTGGCCCGACGGGCATTGGCGTCCTCTACGGGAAGAAACACATCCTCGAAGAGATGGAGCCGTATCTCTACGGCGGCGACATGATTACGAAGGTCACCTTCGAGGATTCGACCTGGAACGAACTCCCCTGGAAGTTCGAGGCCGGCACACCGATTATCGCCGGCGGAATCGCACTTGCAGAGGCTGTCGACTATCTCGAAGACATCGGCATGGAGAAGGTCGAACGCCACGAGAACGAACTCGCCCAGTACGCGCTGGAGCGGTTCGAGGAGTTCGACGATATCGAGACGTTCGGACCGCCAGCGGGCGAACACCGCGGCGGCCTCGTCTCGTTCAACGTCGAAGGCGTCCACGCACACGACCTCTCGGAGATTCTCAACGACTACGCCGTCGCCGTCCGGGCGGGTGACCACTGTACCCAGCCGCTACACGACAAACTCGGCGTCGCCGCGACGGCGCGAGCGTCGTTCTACATCTACAACACGAAGGCTGAAATCGATACGATGGTTGAGGCACTGGACGACGCGCGACAGTTGTTCGCCTAACCAGCAGGGTTATTTTCCGGCGGCCGGTGTGCACTCGTATGTCGGAATCGTTGGCAGACGTCGATATCGAGGAGGCCGACCCCTTCAGAGCGGCTGCTGTCCTGAGCAGTCTCGTGATTTTTGCGAGCTACCTCCTCCCGTGGGCGCGCATCGACGGTCCCGCAGAGCCAATCGACGGCGGTGGTGCGGTCGTGAACCTCTCGGAGACGCTACAGGCGTCGGTCGCTGCCGGAGAGATTTCGATATTCCCGGAAGTCGTCCTCGGCGTCGCGCTCGCGGCGCTGGTCATCGCCGCCTTCCGCTGGACGATTTTCCTCCAGTTTCTTGTCGGCATATTGGGCCTTGCGGCGGCCTTCGTCGCACTCCTCATGTGGGCGGTCATCAGCACCGACAGCCAGAGCGAACTCGTCCGGGTCGGCAACTACGCCGGACTTCCCTCCTCGTTCTCGGCGGGAATCGGGCTATGGCTGGCAATTTTCGGCTCACTCGGCCTCGTCCTCGCCGGCTTTGCAGCCGCAACCCGAACCTACGTCCAGGTGAAACGTCTGGAAGCCCAACAAGAGTGAATCCGCACGTTTCTACACTGTGGAGCCCGAGAGCCCAGTTATGGACGAAATTATCGACACGGTTCGGATGGGACAGACAGGACTGCAGGTCAGCGAGATTGCCTTCGGGACCTGGCGCTTCGGCCGCGAGACCAGCGAGGGCAACCTCGAAACCAGCCGCGAGCAGGCCCACGAACTGCTCGACGCCTACGAGGCTGCAGGGGGACGGTTCATCGACACCGCCGACGTGTACGGCGGCGGCGTCAGCGAAGAGTGGATTGGCGAGTGGCTCGAAGACCGGGACCGCGAAGACTTCGTCATCGCCTCGAAAATCTACTGGCCGACCCGCGAGGACGACCCGAATGGCAACGGCCTAAGCCGCAAGCACATGCGCCGACAGATCGACCTGATGCTCGACCGCCTCGGTACCGACTACCTCGACGTGCTCTACATCCACCGCTGGGACGACGATACCCCGGCCCGAGAGTTGATGCGCACGCTCGACGGGTTCGTACAGGACGGGAAGGTCAACTACCTCGGCGCGTCGACGTTCCTCCCGAACACCTGGAAAATAGCCGAAGCGAACGAACTCGCCGAGCGCTACGGCTGGGCAAAATTCAGCGTCACCCAGCCCCGATACAATCTCGTCGACCGGGAAATCGAAGGCGAGTACATGGAGTTCTGCCGCAAGCGCGGCCTCGGTATCTGCCCGTGGAGCCCGCTCGGACAGGGCTTTCTCACCGGCAAGTACGAGCGCGGTGAGGGGACACCCGAGAATTCGACCGCCTCGGACAGCGAGGGCTGGGAAGACCGCTACCTGACCGAAGAGAACTTCCAGACGCTCGATGTTGTGCGTGAAGTTGCCGACGAAGTCGGGGCGTCCGAGGCACAGGTCGCCGTCGCCTACCAGATTGCACATCCGGCGTTGACCGCGCCAATCATCGGTGCCCGAACCGTCGACCAGCTTGAAGAGAACCTGAAGGCGGCGTCGGTCGACCTCTCCGACGAGCAGTTCGAGCGCCTGGAGGAAGCGGGAGACGGGCCGTTTGCCGACATGGTATGATTGTCGGGAGCGACACTGAGCGATACGAACTCGCCATCGACGGCGGCTTCGAGATTGCACGCGGGACCAGCCAGACGACCGAAACAATCGTTGTTCGCCTCGACGGCGAGGACGGCGAGACGGGAATCGGCGCGGCCGCGCCGTCGGCGTACTACGGCGAGAGCGTCGAGAGCGTCGAGTCCGTCCTGCCGGAGTTGCTCGACGCCGTCACCGATATCGGTGACCCGACGCGCCAGCAGACCATCGAGGGAGTGTTGCAGGAGCGAGCGCCCGACGAGGCTGCAGCGCGAGCGGCGGTGTCGGTCGCTGTCCACGATTTGGCGGCCAGACAGGCACACGAGCCACTGTACCGTCGGCTCGGACTCGACCCCACGCTGTCGCCGACGAGTTCCTACACGGTGAGTATCGACTCGCCAGCGGGGATGGCCAGCGCGGCACAGAAGGCGCTGGGTGCGGGCTATCGAGTCCTGAAGGTGAAACTCGGAACCGACGACGACCGGGCACGGATGGACGCAATTCGGAAGACGGTGCCACAGGCACGGATTCGCGTCGACGCCAACGGTGCGTGGACTGCAGAAGAAACTATCGAGAAAATGGAGTGGCTCGCAAACGCCGGCGTCGAGTTCGTCGAGCAACCTGTCCCGGCCGACGACCCAGACGGGCTTGCACGGGTCGCCGAGGAGGGATTTTTGCCAGTCGCTGCCGACGAGTCCTGCGTGACCGCGACGGACGTGCTGGCAGTCTCGGCTGTCGATATCGTGGTCGTGAAACTCGCGAAGTGTGGTGGGATTCGGCCAGCCATACGACAGATCGAGACTGCACACGCCCACGGCCTCGATGTCATGCTCGGCTGTATGGTCGAGAGCATGGCGTCGCTCGCGGGGTCGTGTCACCTCGCGCCGCTCGTGGAGTATGCCGACCTCGACGGCTCGCTGTTACTCTCAGCGGACCCCTACGAAGGAATCCCGATGCCGAACGGGAACGTCGACCTCTCGGCCGTCGAAGAAGGGACGGGCGTGACGCGGGCGGAGTGAGTCAGTCTCCGGCCGCCGATATTCTGTGGTTGAGGTCGTCTTCGAGTCGGTTCGCGTGTTCGAGACGAATCTCTCTGGCCTCCTCTCTGGAGATGTGACCGCTACCGGCTAACTCCGACGTTGTCGGCTCGTAGGCGTCGACATCGAACCCAAATTCGTCGAGATACTCCCGCAGGTCGTCGGTGAGGCCATCAGTGATGGCTGTCTCGACGTGGTCGAGAACGTGGGAGAACTCGGGGAGCACGACCGCCGCTGCTGAGAACTCCGGCGTCGACCCGTCGATGCGGACGTCGGCGCTTTGCAGCGACTCGGTGATTGTCGCAAGTTGGTCGGCCAACTGGATAACCTGACCCGGGAGAGCAGTGTCGGGCGAGCGCCACTCGACAGTATCGAAAGTGTCCCGGAACTGTACGGGCGTCCACACCGAACTCTCGGGGTCGAAGTTCGCCTCGATACTCTGGCGGTCGACACCCGCCCCAACAGCCGCGGTTGTGAATTCTTCGTGGCGGCGTTCGAGTCGGCGGTTCCACTCCGCTTTGCTGTCGACGTAGGGCCACAATCGGCCCTGGTGTGGCAGATTATCGTAGGCCAGCCAGCGGTATAGTTTCGAGCGCGCTCCGGTCGCTACCTCCTCGCCGCGGTAGTACGGCGCAGAGTTGACGAGCGCAAGGGCAGGGTCGATTGCGATGAACGTGTTCAACTGCTCGACCGCTCGCCCGGACTGTTGTTCGACGTGGATGTGCGTCCCAGCGCAGTGGCGGACGTACTCGAACTCCTCGCCAATCAGTTCGGCCTGCACGTCGGTCCGGTCGCTGGGCAGGTCCCGAAGCGAATCGGCGGTAATTGGGGTTGCCAGCGGAACGAGATGCTGACCACGCTCGTCAGCCAGTTCAAGTACCGCCTCGATTCGGCCGTAGAGTTCCCGGCGAAGTTCGGTATGTGACGCACACGGTGTCGTTTTGATTTCCAGCATGGGTGCGACGAACTCACGTTCGACGCCGACCGCAGCGTCTGTCAGCCCGTCAGGTTCGACGAGTCGTCCGTGGTCGTCGATGACCCAGTACTCGACTTCGATGCTCCGACGAATAGGTTCCGATTCGTGTGCTGACACAGTCCTGATCTGATGACTCCGGAAGGCGTTGCAGCCAACCGCTTGGCGTTCTGTTCGTCTCAACGAATATTTTACTACAGCATAAACAGCAGGAATTGCGCAATATTTGAACTGTTCTTTCACAAATCTGCGCAATTAGCAACCAATATTGTAACCTTATTCGACAAAGCTAGTAGAATAGTGTAATTTGAGTTCTCAAAAATTAATTATAGCAATTCATGCGCAGTTTGAGTGAGTATACAATCAGGAAAATCTAATAAAATTCAATACTACAACGTTTATGTAGTCAGAAGACACAGATATCAGCAGTGTCAAATGCCCGAATTGCGCTGTTGAACGCCGCGCACGCTGGCGAGGAGACCTGCAAGAATTTCGAGCGGGAAGTGCCCGCAGAACTCGTCAACTTCGACGTGACGGCGTGTGAGTTTCCGGAGACGCTGTCGTTCGACGGCTGTCTCATTACGGGGTCGCGGGCGTCGGTCTACTGGGACCGGGAGTGGATTGGCCAACTCAAAACGTGGGTTGGCTCCGCAATCCGGCAGGGGATGCCACATCTCGGCGTCTGCTTTGGCCATCAGTTGCTGGCGGATGTACTCGGCGGGTCGGTCGAGAACATGGGTGAGTACGAAATCGGCTACCGGACGGTCGAACACGAGGGGACCTCAGTGTTGTTCGAGGGTATCGACCGCGATTTCACGGTCTTTACGACGCACTCAGACCGGGTGACACGGCTGCCGCCCGGCGCAGAGTTGCTCGCCAGAAACGACTACGGAATCCACGGCTTCCGGCAGGGACAGGTCTTCGCCGTCCAGTTTCACCCGGAGTACGACCGGGCGATGGCCGAGCGAGTCACGCGCGGCAAGGACGAACTCCCCGAGGAGAAGGTCCAGCGCGTCTTCGATGGGATTACCGAGGAGAACATCGACGCAGCAGCGGAGGCAACGACAGTCTTCGAGAACTTTCTGTCGTTCGTCAGAGACCGCCAGCCAGTCGAGGAAACGGCCGAGTCAGCCTGACAGCCTAAAGGGCTGCCAGTCGTCGGGCTGGTCAGTCAATCCGCGAATTCTGAGTTCGCCGTCAGCATCACTTTCCTCGGCGTCACGGACTTCAATGCGACCGTCGGCAGCCTGACTGAGCGTGTTCACTGTCTTTGTATCGTGTGTCGTCGGGTCGATTGCGAACACGCCGAGGCCGTCTGCGCTGTCGATGCGTCCCGCAAGTGTCTGGGAAAACTGGAACAGCGTCCGCAGGTCGACGTACATCGACAGCGACGAGAGGCTGATGAGTCCGGTCCTGACCCGCCCCTCGGCAACCGCGGGGTAGAGCGACTCGTACAGCGCCGAGAACTTCATTCCAATACCCGTCAGATCGCTCTGTGTCGAGACGTACTTGACCTCGGCACTCAGTTCTGCCTTGCCGATATCCTGCCCGCTGCAGTCGATAATTCCCATCTGTGTCGGGTCAATAGCCGGGTCGTTACGCTGACAGGACTGCAACAACTTCTTGCAGGTCATGTTCGTCGAGATGAACAGTGACCCCTCGCCGAACCCGGTCCCGTGGGCGACCATCGCCCGCGCGAGGTCTTCAGATGGGCTGAGCGCCGGCCCGGCGACGAACACCGTCGTTCCCGCCTCGATTGGCTCGACTGGAATGTTGTCACCGAACTCGTAGCCCGCGGGGCCAGCGTCACTCATTGTTCACCCTCCATCGCGGCGTCGAATTGCGTGTGCAGTTCGATGAGGTCCATCGCCGTTGCAGCGAGTTTCTGGAGATACGCCTCATCGGCGAGTGAGAACTCCCGCGGTTCCGTGTCGTAGACACAGAGCGGACCGATGACGAGGCCAGACGGCGCAACCAGATTTGCCCCCATATACGACTGGATTCCCATGTCGATGAGCGTCTCGCTGCGAGACTCGAATCGCGGGTCCTCGGTCACGTCGGAGACAGTCATCACGTTGTCGTCTTCGAGGATGGTGAACGTGCAAATGGAGTCTTCGCGGTCCATCGAGTCCCACTCCTCGGCCGTCCCGTAGCAGGCCAGAAACTCCTGACTGTGCTCGTTGATGATGTTGATCGAAGATTGCTCGACCTCGAAGTGCTCAGCAGCGAGGTCCGTAATTCGGTCCAGCGCGTCGAGCAGGCCCGGGTCGTCGAGGTCGTACGACTGCAGCGCGACCAGTCGCTGTTGTTCGGTCTGTGGCACCGGGTAGGAGCTCTGGGTGTTGTTCTCGATAGTCGTCCGGAGCAGTTCTCCGAGGCGTTCGGTTCCGAAGACTGAACCTTTGCCGACGTACTCGGTCAGCGCGCCCCGCAACGCTGTGGTGTCGAGCGTGTCGGGGTCGGTGTCCGTGTACAGGACAACGCCAGCGTCGGGACAGTGCTGGTCGGCCTGCGTAATCACATCGAATCCGGTGCCGTCTGCGAGTTCGTATTCCGTGATGACTGCGGCGACGTCCTGTCCAAGCGCGTCAGTTGCCCCGTCCACTCCATCGACGGTGGTAAACGAGAGGTCTAGGTCGGAGAGTTCGGTCCGGAGGCGTTCGACCGTCTCCGCTCGCTCGGCCTCGTCCGGGTGGACACAGAGAATCCGGTGTGACATACAATTACAAAAGTGGTCGATTCCCGTCGGTATGTACGTACCGGCCCGACTATCAACCACGAAAACGGCTGCCAGGGAGCGGCAAGTCACGGCTTTATGTTTGCGCCGGCCCAACCGTGGCGTATGAGTCTCGACGTGGCTGTCCCCGACCCACCCGAACTGGAGGGAATGGACCCCAACGAGTACGAGGACGCAGAGGTGGTTGGCGACACCGATTACAAGCGCGACGAACTGGAGGCGTTCCTGCGGGAAGGCGCGTGGGAGGAATCCTTCGAGCAGTGGGCCGCCGAGACAGAGATGGACGAACACGACTTCGAGATTATGCTCGACCTGGAGATGATCGGGCGGTTCGACTTCTTCTGGGATTCCTTCGCCGAGCGCGTCGGCTATCACGCTCCCGGAATCCCCGAGGACTGGAAAGAACGAGACTACCACCCAGATATCGAGTCGTGGGGTACAGTGTCGAGTATCAACGCCTCGCTGACGGAACTGGGCCAGATTGTCTGTGACGTCCTGAAAGACGAGTATATCGACTGGGAGACGGAGTACGAGGCCCCCGACGACCTGCCGGATTTCTGAGGGGCGGGCGAACGACGGTTACCGCTCGGCGAGCAGTTCCTCGGCGATGATCGAGCGCTGTATCTCGCTGGTTCCCTCGCCAATCTGGTAGATTTTGGCGTGGCGGTACTGCCGTTCGACCGGGTAGTCGCGGGTGTAGCCGTTGCCGCCGTGAATCTGGACCGCGTCGCTCGCCACCTCCTCGGCGACTTCGCTCGCGGACAGTTTCGCCATGCTCGCCAGTTTGCGCGGACTGTCGCCGTCGTCGATGCGGGCGGCGGCGTCGTAGACCAGTCGGCGGGCGTGCTCCGTCTTGACGGCCATATCCGCGAGTTTGTGCTGGATGGCCTGGAACTGCTTGATTGGCCGGCCGAACTGCTCGCGGTCGTGGGCGTAGCCGACCGCCTCGTCCAGACAGCCCGCGGCGATACCGAGCGCTCCGGCGGCAACACCGACGCGTTCGACCTCGAAGAAATCCATGAGCTGGTAGAACCCGAGGTCCTCCTGTCCGACGAGGTTCGCTTCGGGCACCCGGACGCCGTCGAACCGCAGTTGGGTGGTCTCGGTGGCGTTCCAGCCCATCTTGTGAATCTCTGATTCGACCTCGAGTCCGTCCCGGTCGGTCTCGACGAGGATGGCCGAGATACCGTCGTGGCCACCCGCCGACGTGCGACACATCGTCAGGATGACGTCGGCGATGGAGCCGTGCGTTGTGAACGTCTTCACGCCGTCGATGACGTACTCGTCGCCGTCCTGCGTCGCCTCGGTCGACGCAGGGCTCGCCGAGCTTCGCTCGGAGGTGTCTCGTTCGGCGCTGGTCTCGATACTCGCGGCGTCGCTGCCGTGGCTGGGTTCGGTGTTCGCCATCGCGGTGATGACCTCTCCCGAGGCGACGCCGCCCAGAATCCACTCTTTCTGGGCCTCGGTGCCGTACTCCTCTATCATTCCCGTCCCGAAGTCTGTGCCGAGTGCCGCCGCGACGCCCGCGTCGACCCTGGACAGTTCTTCGACGACGAGGACACTCTCGAGTGTGCCCATCCCCGCGCCGCCGTACTCCTCGGGGATGTCCGCGCCGACCAGCCCCGCGTCGACGGCGGCCTCCCAGACATCTTCGGGCCATGTCTCCGTCTCCTCGGCCTCGCGGGCAATCGGCGCAATCTCGTTTTCGGCGAACTCACGTGCGGTCTTTCTGACGGCCTGTTGTTCGGCCGTGAGCGAGAAATCGACCATTAGAATCGCTCTCGAAGGCTCACCTTGTCTATCTTTCGCGTGGAGGTCTTCGGGAGTTCGTCGACGAACTCGACACGGCGGGGAATCTTGTAGTCCGCCAGCTGTCCACGGACGACGGTTTCGATATCCTCGACGGTCACGGCGTCGTCGGCGACGACGATTGCGGTCACCTGCTCGCCGAGGCGGTCGTGTGGGCTGCCGATGACCGCCGCCTCGGCCACGCCGTCGAGTTCGTAGATGACGTCTTCGATCTCTCGTGGATAGACGTTCTCGCCGCCGCTGATTATCATATCGTCGATGCGGTCCTCGACGAAGAGGTGGCCGTGCTCATCCATCCGGCCGATATCGCCCGAGCGAAGCCAGCGTTTGCCCGCACGCTCGACGAAGGCCTGCTCGTTCTTCTCCGGGAGGTTGTAGTAGCCCGGCGTGATGGTGTCGCCGTGCCACAACAACTCGCCTTTCTCGCCGGTCTCGACCGCCTCCCCGGAGTTCGGGTCCTCGATGCGCACGTCGACCACCTCCTCGGCGACGGGACCGATACTGCCGGCCTGGTAGACGTCCTGGTCCGGGCGGTTGATCGCTGCCAGCGGCGTCGTCTCGGTCATGCCGTAGCCCTCGAGCAGCGTCACGTCGAACGTCTCCTCGACAGCCTCGATTCGCTCTTTGGGCATCGGTGAGCCACCGACGCCGATGGTCTCGAGCGCAGAGAGGTCGTACTCCTCGAGTCCGTCGAACCGCAACAGGTCGATGGCCATCGTCGGAATCAGGAAGACGTAGGTCACTGACTGTTCGTCCATGACCGACAGCGCCGTCTCCGGGTCCCACTGTGGGAGGAAGTGGTTCTCTGCGCCCGCGACGACGAACGGCGTCGAGGTGACGTTCAGTCCCGAGACGTGGAAACACGGACAGACGGTGAGTGTCGTCTCCCGGTGTGTCCAGTCCATGTACGTGATCAGCCCGTGGGCGTTCGCCGAGAGGTTGCCGTGGGTGTGTTTGACCCCCTTCGGTCGGCCCGTCGTCCCCGAGGTATAGACCAGTTCTGCGAGTTCGTCCTGCTTGCGCGGGTAGACTTGCTCGATAGGGTCGGACGTCTGTACCAAGTCCGTATAGCTGTGGCCGCGCTCGCCGTCTGCGACAATCATCTGTTCGAGCGAGTTCACGTCGAGGCTATCGATGACGTCCTCGAACTGGCCGTGAGTGACGACGGTACTCGCGCCGGCGTCGTCGAGGACGTACTCGATTTCCTCCCCCTCGAAGCGCATGTTTATCGGGAACGGAATGGCCCCCCGCTTCATCGCGCCGAAGTACGCGGCGAGAAAGACCGTGCTGTTTGGCAGGTACAGCGCCACCCGGTCGCCCGGGTCGACCCCCAGTTCGGCCAGCGCGCCGGCGAAGCGGTCGGTCTCCGCCGAGAGCGCCGCGAAACTCAGCTCTCGTTGTGGGTCTGTCAGCGCTGTCGCCTCTGGTCGGTCCCCCGCAGCCCTGTCGACGAAGTTTGCAAAGTTCATATACCCGTGTGTATTCATGTAAGAAGTCCTATTCAAAGTTTGGCAGTGAATACCAGTCACGGCTGTGCCAGTCGTCCCGGTGACGGCGTCGAACGATGTTCTTAAATGGCAACGACGGCTGGTATCTATCAGTTCTAGGTGAGACGGGATGTCTGAACACCACCAGACCGAGCACGGCGAGGGGTCGTCGTTGCGGACCCCCATCGTCGCAGTACTCGGCCACGTCGACCACGGGAAGACGAGCCTGCTAGACCAGATTCGCGGCTCCGCAGTGAGCGAAGGCGAAGCAGGGGCAATTACCCAGCACATTGGCTCGACCGCGGTGCCACTCGATGTCATCTCCGGCATCGCTGGCGACCTCGTCAACCCCGACGATTTCGACCTTCCCGGACTACTCTTTATCGATACTCCGGGCCACCACTCGTTCTCGACGCTTCGCTCTCGTGGCGGCGCACTCGCTGATATTGCGATTCTTGTCGTCGACGTCAACGACGGCTTCCAGCCACAGACCCACGAGGCCGTCGGCATCCTCAAGCGCACCTCCACCCCATTCGTCGTGGCAGCGAACAAAATCGACACCGTTCCGGGCTGGAATCCCGAAGAAGGCCGCCCGTCGAAACTCGCCATCGAAGCCCAGAGCGAACGTGTACAGGGCGACCTCAACGAAAACCTCTACGAGATCATCGGCCAACTTTCGGACGAAGAGTTCTCCGCGGATATGTACTGGCGCGTCCAGAACTTCCAGTCGAACATCGGTGTTGTCCCTGTCTCTGCGGAAACTGGCGAGGGAATTCCTGACCTCCTCACTGTCTTGATGGGACTCTCCCAGCGGTACATGAAAGAGGAGATGGCCATCGATGTCGACGGTCCTGCGGCGGGTACCGTACTGGAGGTGACCGATACACAGGGCTTCGGCGCGACCATCGACGCGGTCATCTACGACGGGACAATCCGCGAGAACGACCAGATTGTGGTCGGCGGCCAGAGTGGCCCGATTGTGACCGAGGTGCGTGCGCTGTTGCAACCCCGCCCGCTCTCGGAGATTCGCTCGGACGAGGAGTTCGAGAATGTCGAGGAAGTCGTCGCCGCACAGGGTGTCAAAATCGCCGCCCCGGACCTCGACGACGCGATGGCTGGCGCGCCGGTCCGCGTCGTCAGAAATCAGGATGTCGACGAGGTCGTCGCCGAGGTGAAAGCCGAACTCGCAGATATTCAAGTGTCGACCGAGGAAGAAGGCGTGACCATCAAAGCCGACACGCTCGGGAGTCTCGAAGCGCTCGCGAGCACGCTCGAAGAGGCCGAGATTCCGATTATGTCTGCGGAGGTCGGCGACGTTGCGCCGCGGGACGTCCGCATGGCCGAGACGGCAGACACCGACCACCATCAGGCGATTCTCGGGTTCAACGTCGACGTACTCGAGGACGCCCGACAACTGGCCGAGCAGGAGGACGTTCGGCTGTTCGAGCACGACGTCATCTACCGACTGATCGAGCGCTACGAGGACCACGTCGAGGAAATCGAGCAGGCCCAGCAGGAGCAGGTACTGGACAACATCACCCGGCCAGCGCGCTTCGAGATTCTCGACGACCACACCTTCCGCCAGTCTGACCCGGCAGTCGTCGGTGTCGAGATTCGCGGCGGCCTGCTGCGCCGCAACAGCCGCATCGTCAACTTCGACGGTAACGAACCAGAGCGCGTCGGCCAGTTGAAATCGATTCAGGACGAGGGCGAAGATGTCGACGAGGCCCGCACCGGCGAGCGCGTCGCGGTCTCAATTGATGGTCCGACCGTTGGCCGACAGATCAAGGAGGGTGACGAACTGTGGGTCGAAATTCCTGAGAAACACGCGAAGATTCTCGAACAGGAACTGAACGAGGATATTACCGCCGACGAGCGAGAGGTGCTGTCGATGTATCTCGACAACCACCGCAACCGTGACCCCTTCTGGGGCAAGTAGCTGGTCGTATTATTTCTTACGCTCGATGGTCTACAACGGTGCAGAGCGCTCTCGCTGGGGAGTGTAGTTCTCTAAAAAGTGAAAGTTGGAAAGTTCTGGAACGCGGTGTTCCAGTATTACAGTCGAACGACGTTCGCTGCGCGCGGGCCTTTTGGTGAGGACTCGATGTCGAACTCAACCTCAGTACCTTCTGTCAGGTCCTCTCCGCCGACATCTTCCATGTGGAAGAAGACGTCTTCGTCGTCGTCGAGGTCGCCGTCGTCAGTCGAAATGAAACCGTAACCGCCTGTGTCGTTGAAGAAATCAACTTTACCGTTTGCCATTACAAACAGACATTGAACCGGGGAAGGGATAACCCTTCCGAGAGTCGCGGTACCACGGACCCCGTGACCATGGGCACACGGATTGGGGTGGTCGTGTGCAGTGCAGCAAACGTCAGCGGTCGGCTCAATTACGGAGGTAGATATTTACCGGACAATCACGAGGTACAACATGCACCGACATGAAACCGTGCCAGAACTGCCAGACGGTCATCGACGAGTATATTCTCGATAAACAGCTCGAACCGTTGCGCGAGCTCACGGCCGATAACTTCAGCGTCTGTGCGGACTGCACAACAATCGTCGCGGATGCGTGCGTGAAGTGTGGCGGCGCGGTGTACGTTCCCCGAAGCAAATCCATCACTCCGGACTACTGCCCGGCGTGTCGGGCCGACGTTATCGACAGCACGGGTCAGGACCCTGGCTGGACGCGCAGTGACGCCTCCACCTGAGCGGTCGTCGCTCTCAACACGGTTTTTTATAGTACCGATAGCGCCAGACCCTTCGACTGAGAGATTCGCGTTCGATAGTGGTACAACTCGAAGCCCTGCGTTCGGCTGTCCAGCGCTATGAGACCTGGTCTAGCCGTCAGGTCGCCACCGACCACCAATCTCTGCGCGAGGGTAGTCCTGATATGTCCCATCGAGATACGTTGTGACACGGCCGTTTTCTTCACTGAGTGTAATTGCCCACAGGACGTTCTCCCGGAGTGACGTTTCCAGTGCGCTCATATGTTTCGTCCCCATCCAATCCGGAAAGCTGAGCTCTCCAGCTGCTGGGAATTCGGCAGGGGTTGGGCTTCGAACCCGGACCAGTTGTCTTTGAATCGTCCCATCCCCAGTCACGACAATTGCTCCGTCGCGGGTGAATGCAACATCTTCAGCGACCCGGCGAAATGCGTCGGGCGAATCGAAGACGACTTTACACCGGTCAGTTGGCCACACGTTCTCCCCCAGCGGGTCAGTATATTCCTCAAAATCGGTCTCGGCAACGACCAGAAAATACAGGCTGGGACCGCTCACGTACTGCTCGTCCCACTGGTCGAACTCCATGCTCAGAGATTCGGCAACGTACCGAATCTGGTCCATGAGGTCTTGACTGGTGGCGTACTTTTGCAGCACTGTCTCAAGCTCGTTCATTAGGCTCTAATGACAGTAGAACGTGATACGTATTAAGCTCTGGTTGGACAGCTGTCTCGCAGCAATTTCTCAGCCGCTGGTGAGTCCAGCGCAGTCGGGTATCGAGATCTACAGAAAAGTAAGCCGGAACGGCCGTCAGAATCCAGACTCGACAACGAGCCAGAGCGCAAAAACGACGACACCGCCCAGGGAGGTACTGAGCACAGCGTGGATTCGGAGTCGGTCGAGGAGGTGATGCGCGTTGTCCGAGAGTTCCGCAACCTCGCCGACTTCGCCGCCGACCTCACACTCGGGCAGGAAGTCCATCGCGATGTGCAAAAAGATACCGGCAGCGAAGCCAAAGATTGCGGCCCGGCCGAGCGCGCCGATTGGTAACTGGACGAGTGCGGACGGAATCCCGGCGATACCGACGCCGGTCGCAGGCAACAGAATAACCGAGGCAGAACGGTCGTCGCTGGCCAGTCGCCGGGCAGCAGCGTAGCCAGCGGGACCCTTGTGCGAGACGATTGCGAGTCCAAGCAGGAGTCCGAGTTCCGGCATCGACCCGTACACCAGCCCGATGATGACACCCGCCGAGAGGGCGTGTGCAGTCAGTTGGACGGCCGTGTTGTCGAACGTCTCGCTGACGTGAGCCAGGCGGTGGCCAACGACGTGTGAGCCAAAGCCGACGAGAATCCCGGCAGCGACGCCGAACCCACCGACGCGAGGGTTGAAGCCGATAGCCTGTGGCAACAGAAAGACAGCAGCGCTGGTGATCATCGCGCCGCTTGCCAGCCCGTAGCCCCAGACCAGTCGCGTCGCGTTGGCTGCCTGCGCCGCGCGAATCCCGAGCGGAATTGCCCCGGCCATCGCCCCGAAGGCCACCCACGAGATGGCGAGCATCTTCCAGAGACCCTGCAGCACCGCTACAGCAGACAACAGTACCAGCAGCGCTACCGCCGCAAAACCGAGTGCCGACGAGCGACCGCGGTAGTTAATAACTTTGGAGGCCGTGTTATTACTCATCTAGAGTATCAACGACTAGTCTGAATTATAAGCGTGTCGATGGACCACGAACTGAGGGGAAATTGGGGCCCATTGTGACATTTGCAGCGAGTTCGATGCGCCTTCGGAATGTAAGAAGCCATTACTCGGGGGAGCTAACTGTCGATGAGAGATGCACTGGGACCGAATCGAGGCAGTCACCTTCGATCTCGATGGCACCCTGTTGCAGTATGAACGCTCCCCGGGCGAGGTGCTCCAGCGGGCCTACGAGCGCTGTGGGATTGAGCCGATTTTTCCCGTCGAAGAGTATTACGCACGGTACGACGAATTTGCAGAACAATACGAGTCACAGGAGCGCCTCCGAGCGGAGTGTTTCGCCGCGCTGGCGGCAGAACACGGCGCTGACCCCGAACAGGGGCGGGCAGTCGCGGCGGCGTTCACCGACGAACGAGACCAGTCGCGTGTCGAGTTTCTTCCGGGGGCTGAGCGCGTATTGACAGCAGCCAGCGACCAGTATCAGACAGCGGTTATCACCAACGGCGCGGCCGACGCACAGCGACAGAAAATCGAGGCAGCTGGAATTGACGACCACGTCGAAACGGTGGTCGTCGCAGGGGCAGAGTGTCCACCAAAGCCCGCGACAGAGTCGTTCGAGCAGGTATTGACGCGTCTTGGCGTCGACCCTGCGCGAGCGGTCCACGTTGGCGATACCCCCGAGACAGACGTTGCAGGGGCTAACGCAGTTGGGATGGCGTCACTGCTTATCGGAGCAGCCGCATCAGTCGACGCCGAGCCAACAGCACAGTATGCCTCGATAGCCGACTGCTCGGTGTTCGAGAGTTCCGAGCCACAGGCTACGGAGTCGGAAGAGACGTGATAGCTAGCCACACACTGCACCGAGAAAGAAAAGAGAAGAAAATCCCCCGGAGAGCGACCGGTTCTACGGTGTCTGGAGTCGGACGTCAGTTACCTGATGGATGTCGTCGCCAATACCTTCACCATCGCAGTCGGCTTCGGGACAGTGGTAGTGCCAGCCGTCCTCGGTGGCGGTTCGCTCCGCAAACCGGTTTCCACACCGGTCACAGAAGAGGTCCCCATCCTCACAGTTGTCCTGATGCAGGTCGAGTTCGAGTTCGGAACTGAATGTCCGTTTGCAGTTACGGCACGTATGTGGCATACTCGAAGATACCGCGTTCTCTCATAAAATTGTACCGGAACGTTCACTCCTGGCGATTCCGCTCTGTCACATCCCAGATTCGCAAGACAACAACCGAATATTTCGGCGGATTATCTCGCTGCACGCGAGCAATTACCATAGACTATAAATCCAAACGTACCACTCCTGAGAGCGGTGCAGTCCGTCTACAAAAACCGAATTCCAACGGGGTTGGCTGGGCGGTGTGACTACACAACTCTGACGGTCGGAACTGGACGCTGTGGGAAGCCACTGTGGCCCCATATACCGGAAACAAAGTCCGGTAAGAGTGACGGCCGACGCGTGGGTTAGTCACGATTGCTAGCAGAACCGCGTGAAGAGAGCTAAATTACGGCACTCTACCAGTTGACTACCCCGAAAGAACTGGCAATTTACGCCGGTACATCAGAAGGGTGGCGGTATTCACCGAGAGAACGTAGATAAAGTGTGCCGCGATATAGAGGGTAGGTAACGCGGCAGTACCACACTGTCGACGAGCCAATCTATGAGTACGGACAACTGCCGACGAGGTGTGCACGCATGAATACGGTCGAAGAGTGGAAAGAGAAAAAACACCCGCTGGATGTCATCGAGGACGTCAAGCGGTACGCCGAGGAAGGGATGTCCTTCGAGGAAATCGCCGATTCAGAAGGCGATGGCGAGTTCGAGCGCCTGAAGTGGGCCGGAATGTACACTCACGGCGTTCACGACGATTACTACATGATGCGGACGAAAGCCCCCGGTGGCTATCTCACGCCCGAACAGGCGGAAGTCATCGGCGAGATGGCAACCAAACACTCCACTGCCCCCGAGGAACACGGCGGCGAAGAACAGAACGACATCTGGGGCGACGCCTACCTCGACATCACGACCCGACAGGATATCCAGAAACACTGGATCGAAATCGAGGACGTTCCCGAGATTTGGGCCAAGTACGACGAGGTCGGCCTCACCACGATTCAGGGCTGTGGTGACTCGGCCCGGAACGTACTCGGGTGCCCGGTTGCTGGCGTCTCTGATCACGAAGTCTTCAACGCACAGCCGGTCATCGAAGCGGTCTCTGAGTTCTTCACGGAGAACCGGGAGTTCGCCAATCTCCCCCGGAAGTTCAAGATGACGATCACCGGCTGTAAACACGACTGTGCGCAGTCACAGATCAACGACGTGGGGATGACCCCGGCGAAAAAGGAGATTGATGGGGAATGGAAGTACGGCTTCCACGTCAAGGTCGGCGGCGGCCTCTCCGACGGCCCCCGGATGGCCTCGCCGCTGGACGTGTTCGTCCTGCCGGAGGACGCCGTCGAGTTCACCCGAGCGGTCGCCCAGACGTTCAAGGAACTGGGCGACCGGAACAACCGCGGTGTCTGCCGGATGCGCTATCTTGTCCAGCAGATGGGGCCCGAGAACTTCGAGCAGGCGATTCGAGACCGCAGCGAGGTCGATTTCCACGAGCGTGGCATCGACCTCACCGAGGGCTACACCGGCGACCACGTCGGCGTCCACGACCAGAAACAGGACGGCCTGAAGTTCGTCGGCTTCAACGTCATCACGGGCCGGATGGGCGGCGACGAGTTCGCCGAGGCCGCTCGCGCGGCCGAGAAGTACGGCACCGACGAGGCCTCGGTCCGACTCGCGACCGACCAGAACTTCGTGCTGACCCACATCAAAGAAGAGAACATCGGCAAACTGATGAACGAGCCGTTTGCCCGCAAGTACAAGCCAGATCCGGGGCCGTTCTCCCGCGGCGCGGTCGGCTGTACCGGCTCGGAGTTCTGTAACTACGGTATCATCGAGACGAAAAATCGCGTCCGGCGCTGGGCGAAAGCACTCGACAAGCGCATCGACACGCCGGACGACCTCGATGTCGTCCGGATGCATATGTCTGGCTGTTCAGCCTCCTGTGCACAGCCACAGATTGCCGATATCGGCTTCCGCGGCGAGACAGTCCAACTCGACGACCCCGAAGGCACGACCAACGAAGAGGGCGACAATATCGTCGAAGGAATGGACTTCGGCCTCGGCGGCGCGCTGGGGACAGACAACGAGTTCCTCGACTGGGTCGAGCACGCAGTTCCGGCGAGTGCGGTGATTCCCGCACTGGAACAGTTGTTCGACGCCTACGCCGACGAACGCCACGAGGGCGAACGCTTCTACGACTGGTGTCGTCGGACCGACAACGACCGACTGCGAACGATTATGCAGGGTGCAGACGCCAACGTCTCCGGAGGTGTCGCACATGGCGACTGACGAAGAGCCCGAACTCGTCGAAGACAGCCCTGCGCTCGGCGGCAACGACCCTGGTGTCGGCGAAGCAGGCGGCCCTATCGAAGACGAGCAGACGTTACCTGGCGTTCCAGCCACCGACTCGGAGGGAACGAGTGTCCCGCCGCTGTCCGACAACGAGGACCGAACCCGAGGGCAGACAGAGACGATTCCCGCCGAGAAGACAGCCCAGTCTGGCGGCAGTTGTGGCTCGGGCTGTGGCTGTTCGACCGACGAGCCAGCCGAGTCCAACGGCGCAGGCAACAAGCGTGCGATGGCCGACGGCGCTGGTGCGGAAAGTGCCGGCGGCACACCAACGAACGTCGACGAGAACGGCGAACTCGGCGACATCGAGTTCACCGAACCCGCAAGCGGCACGAGCCAAGCACTGCCTGGGGAGGGCCGCGAGGACCCGGACCGACCCGACGAGCGAGTCAACCTTCCGGGCGACGCGGAACTCGACACGCCCGGCTACGGCATTCGCTCGGAGATGAACGACATCGAGACGCCGGAGGACAAGACCTGGTTCATGGAACTGGACGAGGGCGTCATCGACGAGGGTCGGTGTATCCAGTGTGGCACCTGTGTCGCGGCCTGTCCGTCCGACTCTATCGGTATCGGCGACGACGGCCTGCCCGAACTCGTCAAGATGTGTACGGGCTGTTCGCTCTGTTGGGACTTCTGTCCCCGCGGCGGCCTGCGCTACGAGCGCCAGTGGAAGATTACCGGCGGCGAGGACAACGTCAAGGGTGCCGGCGACCCGATTACGGAGTTCTCCGCCCGCGTCGAGGAGGACTGGCGACACAACTCCCAGGACGGCGGCGTCGTCACCGGGGTCCTCAGCCAGTTGCTCGAAGAGGGCGAAATCGACGGCGCACTCATCGCCAGCGAGAGCGACGAAGACTCCTGGAAGGCAGAGGGATTCATGGCCACCACTCCGCAGGAACTCAAGGCCAACACCGGCACCATCTACAACCAGACGATGGCGCTGGGCCACCTCGACTTCTCGCAGTGGGAAGACAAGTTCGAGAAAGACTGGGAGGACATCTCCCTGGCACTGGTCGGGACGCCCTGTGAAATCGAGGGTATCCGCGCGCTGCAGGACTTCGAGTGGGACTACGGCTCTCAGGAGGAAGGCGTCCGTGCAATCGACTACACGATTGCGCTGATGTGTACGAAGAACTTCAACTACCAGCAGCTCATCGGCGAGGAGATTCAGGAGCAGCGCGGCATCGACATCGACAACGTCGGCAAGATGGACGTGCTCCACGGCAAACTGATGGTCGACGACCTGGAGGGCAACCGCATCCTCGAAGAGGACATCGAGAACTTCCACGACGCAGCGCTGAAAGGCTGTGACGAGTGTGCGGACTTCACGGGCTTCTGTGCGGACCTGACCGTCGGCTCCGTCGGGTCGAGCGACGAGTACTCCTCGGTCATCGTCCGGACCGAGACGGGACTCGACGCCTGGAACCGCACCAAAGAGCACCTCGATTACCACGACCTCGAAGACAAGTCCGCCGTCGGGAAGCTGCAGGGCTGGGACAAGAAGAAAGCCTTCGAGGCACTCGAGCGGCCGTTCGACCCCGACGCCCCGCGATTCATCGAGTACAGCGACCACGTCGAGAACTACGGCGGCGAACTCAACCCGCACGAAGCGAACCACTGAGCACCACGGGACGCTAAGTAGCTCGGCACCGTATTCACAATCGTGATCTATCTCACGGAAGGGCTGGTCGAGACGCTGTTGGGGTTCGCCAGCGAGAAAGACCCCGACTCGACGACGGTTCCCCTTGCGGTGACCGACGCTGACGAGTTGGACGTTGACCTCGAGCAAGACGGACCGGTCTTTACGCACTTTTACATGCAGAACGACGACGACGCCGTCAACGCAGTTTTTGGCGTGAATCTCGGGATTCCCGCGGGCCAGACTCCCGGCGTGTTCGTCTCACACCCACGGGGCAGGTTGAGCGTCTCGAAGCGCGACGACCTCAGGGAAGTCGTGTTCGTTGCCATCCCACCGTGGGACAGAGACTCGTTTCAGGCGTTCGACCGCGCCGGCGACCGCGTCGAGTACGAGATTCTCGATATCGAACCGCCAGAGGAAACCGCGGCCGTCGACGGCGATCACTCCAGATAGCCCAGGTCCTGGAGTTGGTCGGTGATTTCGTCGAAATCTGCCTCGGTCAGTTCGCCGCGTTGCTGGTGCTGGATAACGATACTGCGGAGGAGAAACCGGACCAGGTCGCTGGTGCTCTGGAAACTGGTGCCGTCGATAGTCTCGTCGACACGGTCTGCGAGGTCTTTTGGAATCGAAACCGTCGTGTACTCTGTCATACCTCCCGAGAGGTGAGACGGCCTCAAAGGCATTGTGCTCTTCCAGACAGACACAATTAACCGCTCTCGCCCAGTTGAAGACTGTAGTGATTGGACCGCTATTCGTAGTTGGAATTCTCGTTGCAGTGTTCGTCGGATACAACATCGGGGGGTCGACAACTGGCCCCGCGTTCGGCCCCGCCGTCGGTGCTGATGTCATCTCGAAGGCTGGTGCTGCGGCGCTGTTCTCGGTGTCCTTTGCCATCGGTGCCGTGACGCTCGGGCCAGAAGTTATCGACACCCTCTCTGACGGTATCATCGACGGAGCAGGAGTCTTTACCCTCCGAACCGGCGTGGCGGTCCTGTTTTTCATCGGACTTGCGCTGTTCGTCGGCAACCTCTTTGGTGTGCCTGCCTCGACGTCGATGACGACAGTCGGCGCAATCGCAGCACTGGCCCAGGCCGCCGGCGCGCTCGACTGGGCAGTGCTCGGTGAGATCGTCGTCTGGTGGATCGTCGCGCCGATTATCGGCTTCTGGGTCTCGGGAGTCATCGGGCGGTATCTCTACCCCAAACTCAACCAGATGGTCGCCATCGACGCCAGCGATGGACCGGTTGTCGAGCTTGACCAGTCGGGGACGGTTCCACGTCCCGTCCGCGGGCCGGGCACGACACGACGAGAACTCACCGGCGTGACTGTCGTCGTCGCTATCGGCTGTCTGATGGCCTTTGCCTCCGGAACTTCGAACGTCGCGAACGCAGTCGCCCCGCTGGTCGGCAGCGGGACGCTGGACGTTGGCACGGCGGTGTTGCTCGGGTCGGGCGCCGTTGCGCTCGGGTCGTTCACCATCGCCCGGCGGACGCTCGACACGATGGGCAGCGACATTACGGCACTGCCGCTAACAGCAGCAATCATCGTCGCCTCAGTTTCGTCGTTCCTGACGGTCGGTCTCTCGGCAATCGGCATCCCCGCGAGTTTCGTCATCATCGCAACGATGAGTATTATCGGACTTGGCTGGGGACGGGCAACGCGGACGACAACCGCTGTCGGCGGCGTGCGAGGGGAGGAGTCGACCACCGTCTCCGTTGGGTCGCTGGCCGGCGACGAGGAAGGAGAAGAGCTGCCGGAAATCGGTGAAGAGGAGCCAGAAGATATCCCCGCAGCGAGTGAACTGTTCAACCCCTCGACGACAGCACGAGTGGTCATCATGCAAAACGTCGTGCCGCTCATTTCGACGGCCGGCGCCTACCTCACCTTCAGGTTCGTACCGATTTTCGGCCTATAGCTTTGCCTCGAACGCTTCGATAATCGCCGCTGGCAGCGCTTCTGTTGGGTAAACACCGTCGACAGCGCCCGTCTCGATTGCATTCTCGGGCATCGACGCGATACTGGCAGCCTCTGGGTCCTGGACGAGCACCGTTGCACCAGCGTCGGCAAGTGCCTCCACGCCAACTGCACCATCGGAGCCCATCCCGGAGAGGACAACGCCGACAACTGGCCCAGAGACGGCCTCGGTCCCAGACTGAAGCGTGACGTCTGCCGCCGGGCGGACGCTGTGGACTGGGTCGTCGTCGGTGAGTGAAACGACGAGGTCGTCACCGAGTTCGCGGTCAATTTCGAGGTGGTGGTCGCCGCGAGCAATCACCGCCTCGTTGGGACCCACCTGGTCGCCGTCGCTCGCTTCCCGGACATCGAGTGCCGACACCTCGTCGAGTCGGTCAGCGAAGCGGCCGGTAAACTGCTCGGGCATGTGCTGGACGATAACGACTCTGAGGTCCGCCGTCGCCGGAAGCGCGCCAACGACAGTATGGATTTCCGAGGGACCACCCGTCGACGCTGCGATGAACAGCGTCGGCGGCGTGTCCAGTTCCTCGGCAGCAACGGCCGGCGCGGCCACCTGTTCAGGGACCGCCGGCGAAGCCTCGTCGTCGGGAACCGACGCAGCTGGCGTGGCGGCGTCGACCTGTTCGACATCGGCGTCGGCAACGACACCAACGAGTTCGATAAGGTCGTCTGCGTACTCGACGAGACTTGTCGTCACCTCACCGTCGGGTTTCCGCATAAAATCGACCGCTCCAGCGTCGAGTGCGTCCAGTGTGGTGTCGGCGCCTTCCTCGGTGTACCGACTCAGCATCAACACCGGCGTCGGGTCGGTGGCCATGAGTTCAGCGACCGTTTCGATGCCGTCCATCCCCGGCATCTTCACGTCCATCGTCACGACATCAGGACGGTGTTCCTGGACGGCTTCGATGGCCTGTGTCCCATTTTCGGCCACCCCAACTACGGTGTGGTCCCCTTCCTCCAGAATCTCGCGGATCTGGACCCGCATAAACTGCGAGTCGTCCACGACGACGACATCGGCCATTGGTCACGCTTGGCTGGCCAGGGTCATATGTTTCACCCTTACCACACCGCCGTAAGAATCTCGATTCGAGTGCCGTCGTTACTCTCGGTGATATCGACCGCCCAGCCCAGCGCGCCGGCTATCTCTTCGACCAGCGCGAGTCCGTTGCCGTCCCGTTCGGTGACAGTTGTGTAGCCGCGGTCGAACACGTACTCCAGGTCCCGGTCAGGGATGCCCGGCCCGTCGTCTTCGACGTAGAAGCCGCGGTCATCAGCGAGTGCCCCGACGGTGACCGTCACAGCGTCGTCGCTGTGGACGACCGCATTGTCGAACAACTGGTTCAACAGCATCCGGAGTCGCTCCGGTTCGGCATAGACCTGCATCTCCTCGACAGTGAGGGCGTCCGCTGGGGCGTCGATAAACTCCCAGCACTCCTCGGCAATTGTCGCCAGTTCGAGTTCTGTCTGTGCCTCGAGTTCGCGGCCGGCCTTGACGAACAATAGTCCTTGGTCAGCCAGTGCTTCGAGTTGTGTCAGCGCCGACTCAACGTGGTCGATATGCTCGCTGTCACACTCCGTGCGGACCAGGTCGAGGCGCCCGGCAGCGATATTGATTGGATTGCCGAAGTCGTGAGACACCAGTGAGCGAAGTTGTTCCAGTCGCTCGCGCTCACGGGTGAGTTCTCGGGCAGTCTCTCGCTGTTCGAATCCTGTTGCGAGCAGCGCCGCTATCTCGTCGATGATCTCTGTCGACTCTGTCCCCGTGCAGTCGCCATCAGTGTAGAGATGGACCACGGCGTCGTTCTGCAGAGTCGGCAGGGGAATGACGATAGCCGTCGATGCCGGAGAAATTGCCCCGGTCTCGACGAGTTGTTGGTGTTCTGGACAATCTGCGGCCGCACAAATTTGTGGCGCGTCCGCGCTCAGCGCCTGTCGGGTAAGTCCATCCTCGACGCTGACCTGGTCAGGAAGCGAGTCCGACGCCGTCCGAATACGAATCGCTGCTGGCGAGCGTGTCGGATACCCAATCCACGCCGCCGTCTGCTCCGGGACCCCAACGAGTTCCGCCGGGAGCCGCGTGGCAAGTGTCGCCGCGTCGGTATCCTCGGCAACCACGCGAGAGACAGAGCGCAGCGTATCGAGCAGCCACCGGTCACCGGAGTCATCACGTCTCTCCATGCACTGTACTCCTGTCCCGACCGGCAAAATACTAGGCCTTCGGTTACCGCGAGCCGATCATCTCGAAAACGTCGTCCAAATTCTCGCGGTCCATCTCGCCAACCTGCTCGCGCGTCTCGTTGCGGAGGCGCTCGCGCTCCTCGAGGAGGCTGGCGTACTCCTCGTGATGGTCGAGTCGAGAGTCGGTCATCTCGTCTTCGAGGGTGGCGATTTTCTGTACGACCCGGTAGAGTTCGGCCAGCTGCTCGTCGTAGTGCTGGATATCGAGCAGTCGGTCGACGACCATCCGGAGGTCAGATTCGTCGACTGGCTTGGAGATGTAGTGGTCGAACTCCATGTCGACGATGTCGAACTCCGGGGCGACTGCGGTGACCATCGCCACACGACAACCGTACTCCGCCTCGCGGATCTGTTCGAGCACCTCGTCGCCGGACATGTCCGGCATATGCCGGTCGAGCAAGACCACGTCGACGGTGTCGTCGAGTTTCTCCAGCGCCTCCGTCCCGCCGGTGGCGGTCCGGACATCGTAGCCGTCGCCAAGCCAGATTTCGAAGGCCTGGACGACCCGCTTTTCGTCGTCAACTGCGAGGACAACCGGACGGTCTGCGTCGTCTGTCATGTCCGAACCTCGAACCGTGCACCGCCGTCTTCACTCTCTGTCGCGGTCACCTCCCAGCCGTGAGCTTCTGCGATTTCCGCGACGATACTCAGCCCAAAGCCTGTGCCATCCTCGTTTGTCGTGTAGCCGTAGGTGAACAGTTCAGCTGGGTCGGCGTCCTCAAAGCCTGGTCCGTCGTCGGCGACGTAGAAGCCAGGAGCCTCGTCAAGTTCAGCGACCGAAACGGTGGCCGACTCTGAGCCGTGTTCGAGTGCATTGCGAAACAGGTTCTCGAACAACGTTCTCAGTCGCTCGGTATCAGCCGAGACTGTCGGCAGTGAGTCCGCCAGCTCCAGCGTTGCACTCTCTGACCCTGCGGTCGACCACGCCGCTTCAGCGACAGTCGACAGTGGAATCGACTCCGTCTCACCGACGGACCGTCCCTGTTTGGCGAGAGTAAGCACATCCTCGATGAGCGCCTCCATCCGGTCGTGGATATCTTCGAGTTCTTCGAGCGCTTCCTCGTCGCCGGCCCGTGCGACCGCAGTCGTTGCCTTGGCTGCCTGTAACGGGTCCCGAAGGTCGTGGCTGACGAGACTCGCAAACTGCTCCAGTCGCTCGTTTTGCCGTTCGAGTTCCCGCTGCCGTTCGACCTCCTCGGAGATATCTCGCATAATCCCAGAAAAGATTCGTTTGCCTTCGTAGGTATGTTCCTCGAACGTGATCGACAGCGGCACTTCGTGACCGTCCTTGTGCTTGGCGGGCAGCCGAATGCTGTTCCAGTCTAGCTGGCGTTCGCCCGTATCGAGATATCGGTCGACTGCATTGAAGTGCTTGCTACGAAACCGCTCGGGCATGAGTACCGTCAACTCCTCGCCGACGAGTTCCTCCGGTTCGTAGCCGAACACCCGCTCGACAGCCTGATTGGCGTACAGAACTGTGCTCTCTGTGTCGATCGAGACAATCGCGTCAGAGCCATTTTCGACCAGCGAACGAAAGAAATCAGTATCGCGGACAAGCGAGTCGAGTTCTGGCGTTGACCCACCCAGATCTTCGGACGATGCCATTTCTGGCGGATCTACTTCCGCCAAGGGTATCAGGTTTTGGGGCGACACCGCTTAGACCGACCGATACGGCCCGAGTCGCGTGCCGTCGAGCAGATACGCCTCACCGTCGGCCAGCCCGTCAGGAAGAAACGGCGAGAGAAACTCCTGGCCCTCGACATTGATCCACGTGCCGCCCGAGCGGTGGTTGAACGCTGGAAACACGACTAGGTCACCGTCTGGGGTTGCGTCCGGAACCGCTTCGGCGAAGGCCTCGGGTGCGAGTTGTCCACGGAGCCAGGCGGGTTCCATTCGACTCCCGCCGACGCTGTCTTCCAGCCTGACGACGGGGTGTTCGTGGCCCTGACAGACAATTTCGGCGTCGAGCACATCCGGCGCAGGCCAGGTGTGGCCGTGGACGAACCCAATCGGCCCGATGCGTGTTCCCTGCGAATCGGTGACTGTAATCTGGTGGTCGATATCCTCGATGAACCCCTCGATGTCGCCGTCGTGATTGCCCTTGACCAGCGTCACCGGAACAGCAAGCGCAGCAAAGAGGTCGCGTAGTTCGTCGCGTTCGCTGTCCCACGGTTCTCCGACGGCGTGGAGCAAGTCCCCGATGATGACGAGCCGGTCGGCGTCAGTTTCGGCCAGCAAATCGAGCACGCGGTCGCGGCGTTGATCAGCCTGAGAATCCAGTTCGACCCCCTCAACGCGCAGGACGCTCTCGATACCGGCGTGGTAATCAGCGATGAGTAACAGCGTCTGCTCGCCAGTGTGGGCAACAGCAGCGCGTTCGTCGGGGATCGGTTCGACCGACATCAGATCGGCTTGAGGTGGTCGTCGTCGGGCTCGTAACACTGCCCGTCCATCAGCGCGCCCTGAATCGCCTCCTCGGTCGCCTCGCTGTCGAGACCGTAGCGCTCGTCCATCGCCGCAATCAGGTCCTCGCGGGCTGCGCCAACACCGTCGTCCAGCTCCGCCATCAGGTCGACAACTGCCTCTTGTGGGTCGTCGACAGCGTCTGCCGACTCACTTTCGTCTGTGTCAGACTCTGCGTCGCTCTCGTCTGCACCCTCCACAGTCGCTGTTGTCTCACTGGCAGTCTCGGCTCCGTCGCCGGGTTCGTCCTCGGCTCCGTCGTCGGTTTCCGCGCTGTCTGCTTGGGCTGCCGTCTCGTCGGCAAGTTCCTCGGGGTCCGGCGTGTCGATATCGGCGTTGCCGGGGTCGTCGACCTCTGACCCGGACTGAAATTCGGTGCCGAATTCTTCTTCGATTTCTTCGCGAGTGTCCTCCTCCAGCTCGAACTCCTCGGGCTCGAAGTCCCCGAGTTCGTCAGCGTCGCCCTCACCTGCGGCACCGGTCTCACCCGACGCGTCAGCGGCCGAGCTATCTTCGGACGCAGGCTCCGACGAGGAGTCAACCGCTGGCGAGTCGGCCTCCGCAGACACGGCTGACTCGCTCTGCTCCTCGTCGGTCTCAGTCGTGGCTGTCGGTTCTGGCTCCGGTTCAGGGTCTGACTCCGATTCCGGCTCCAGTTCAGGGTCTGACTCTGATTCCGGCTCCGGTTCAGGGTCTGACTCCGATTCCGGCTCCGGTTCAGGGTCTGGCTCTGTGTCATCCAGTGAGTCAGGTTCTGACGCTTCAGTCCCAGACGCTGCCGTCGATGTTGATTCGACCACTTCCGTTTCGCTCGTCTCCGCCGACGGTGCCGTCTCCGTGTCCGTCTCAACGTCAGCGACTGGTGATGTGTCAACGTCTGCGTCGTCGCCGGGAAGGGTGAGTTTCGCGGCGAGGTCGGCGACGGTCATATCGCCACCCGCGTCGGGTTGTGTGTTGAACTCGACCACTTCGTCGGCCTCGCCTGCAACGACCCGGGCCGCGTCGAGTGACAGTTCGTACAGTGTATCGAGATAGGTCGGTGTGGGGTCGTAGTGCTCGATTGCGAGCGCAATCCCGTGGGCGAGTCCGTCCTCCGAGCCGCGGGCGCGCAGTTCCGCGCGAAGGTCATCGGATTCGACTGTCTGTGCCGTCGTCATCCAGCGAATCCGGTCGACAGTCTGTTCGGCTGTCTGGACGGTCCAGCGGTCTCGTGTTTCGGCATCAACCTCGCTGATCGACTCCGGCCGAATCGAGGTGAACACCTGGTCCGAATCGTCGGGCTGGAAGGTCCGTGCTTTGCCCGTGACGGCAACAAACGCTGGTGGGTCGGCCCGTTCGAGGAAGGCCTGTTCGTCGGGCTGGTACTGGCCCGCGTACAGCACGAATGCGCCCGTCGGGTCGACAACACGAGCGCGGAGCACGTCCTCACTGACCTGCTCGATTTCAGTCAGGACGCCGACGACGAACAGCCGATTCGCCCGCGCGCCGGTCGGTGTGATTACGTAGTTTGGTGCCCGCTCCTCGTCGCTCTCGGAGAAATCGTAGTCAGCACCCTCGAACTCGGCGGCGAAGACGCGGTAAGCAACCTCGCGCTGGCCTGCGCCGCTGCCCTCAGAGCCACTCATGACTTGACCTCCGAGAGCAAGCGACGAGCACGTTCAGCTGGGTCCCCAGCGTGTTCGACAAACTCCGCGGCTTCGAGGTTCGCTCCGAAGTCGTCGACGGTCAGCGACCCCCGGACGCGGTACTCACGGCCGACGACGCCATCCGCAATCTGGTCAGCAACAACCTCGCGGTCCATCGCGTCGCGGGCGTGCTCTTTCGCCGCCTCAAGTCCACCGCCGTATACCTCCGCAGTCAGGTCGTCGTCGAGGATGACCGTCACGGTGCCAGTGCCATCGTCGAGGATTGCTTTCGTGCGAAGGTCATCTTCGCCCTCGACTGCGCCGTGGCTGCGACACTCCCCGTTTTGAGTGACGCGGCCACACTGCGGGCAGCGCTCGATGAGGCCGGAGCCATCGCGAATTTCGACGACGTTGCCGACCAGTTCCACGTCGTAGAGCCCACCGCTCTCGATAGCCTCTCGAATCGAGTGCCGAGGTGCTGTCTCGGAAATTTCGATATCGCGCGACAGCGACGTGACCGTCGAGAACTCTGAGATGTTGACCGAGGGGACACCGCGGAACTCCCGAACGAAGGCGTCTTCGATCCGAATGGTCTCGCCGGCCGCCACCTCATTTCGTGGTTCCCAGTCAGTGAAGGGAAGTTTCCCCGTCTCGTCGGCAAGTTCGCCACTCAGAATCTCTGTCTCACCGTCGCGGCCGTCGATGGTTTTCGACTCGGAGTCGAGAATTTCTGCTTCGACAGTGATACCGCGGTCGCCCGGCGTGAGTTCCGCCAGCGTCACCTCACCGCCCACGTCGAAGGGGACTTCGAGCGTCGAGTCGTCACGTTCGACTGTCGTCGACTCTCCGAGGTTCAGTTCGGGTTTGTCGTCCCACTCGCGGACGCCAGCGTTGCCGATTGTGAGCGTGTCGCCGGCCTCGAACCCGAACTCCTCCCACGAGGTGTAGGAGATTTTCCCCGTCTCGTCGGCCACTTCGCCTTCGAGAATGACGTGTTCCTCGTCGTTGTACTGAATCGAGCGTTTCCCTCTGGTCAGGACGCGGACCGTCACGGAGACGTTGCTGTCGCCAGTCGAAATCTCCTCGATGGTTTTCGTGGTGACTCCGCTTGCGCTGCTGTCGCTGCCATCGCCGTACTTCCGGCGAAGACTCTGTTTGGCTTCTTCGACCGGAACGCTGTAGGACAGCAGGTTGTCGAGATCGTCTCTGACCTCCTCTTTGTCAACGCCGAGGTCGGAGGCGAGTTCCTCGGCATGTGCTTCGAGCTCCATATCTCCCGGTTCGGCCCCCACTCCTAAAATCGTTCGTCCTCCCCCAGGACCGAACATAATCGGGACAGAGGTTTCGGTAGCTGGTCTGCTGTGTGAGAATATGTACCCGGAACTGGACCTCCAAGACGAGTCCGTCGATGCGTACTACGAACAGATTGTCGACGCAGTTCAGGCGTCTTCAGGACTCACCATTCTGGCCGACGAAGACCCAACAATCAGTCTTCGACGGTACGAAATTGAACATCGCCAGCAGTTACGGTGGGAGGTCGACACCGATGGAAGCGACTGGCAGGTCACTGTTGAAACGGCCGGCGAGATGGACGAATCACGCCCTGATTTTGATGTCCGGTCGATCCCACCACAACGCCGGCACACGGTGCTGACTGAAGCCTTCGACGCATTGACGCCGGATAGCGGCTTCGTACTGGTCAACGACCACGACCCCAAGCCGTTGTATCACGAACTGCGGTCAATATACGGCGACGTGGTCGACTGGGAGTACAACAGCCGCGGCGGCGAGGAGGGCTGGCGCGTCGAAATCACCAAAACGGCCGTCGGTGATGAGACTGACAGCGACGTGTATACGAAATTCGACGTCCGAGAGATTCCAAAGCCCGAGCGCCACCCGACAATTCACCACCGGTATGGTATGCTGCCCGAGGGTGAAGTGATGGAAATCGTCGCTCCACACGAGCCCCGACCACTGAAAGGGGAGTTCGACGAACAGTACGGCGACTCCTTCAGCTGGGAGGTTGTTGAAACGGAGCCGAACATGTGCCGCGTCCAGATCACGAAAGGCGGCGAGGACTCTCCTGACATCGAGGTGGCACGCGAACTCGATGTCCGCGACCTGCCGCCGGCACAGCGCCACGAACAGATCTTCGAGGCGTACGACGAACTCGACGAGCAAACCGGTTTCGTGCTGGTCAACGACCACGACCCAAAACCACTGTACCACCAGTTCGAGGCCGAGGCTGGCCCGGAATTCTACTGGGAGTACAAAAAAGAACAGCCCGGCGAGTTCCGCGTACTAATCGGCAAAGCTGAGGATGGGGTAGCGAGCGCCCCCGAAGAGACACAGGGAGCGCCGTTCTGAGTGCCAGAGACTTGGTCGTGAGAAACTGAGCCAATACGTTTATTTCGCCGCCTGAACGAGTTCAGAAGGAATGCTACAGTGTCCCCACTGTGGCTCCCCAGCCGACAGCCCGAAGTGTCCAAACTGCGGGCAGTCCTTCGAGGCCCTCCCCGACCCAGCGCGCACTACCCCAGAAAACGGTGCTGAGACACCGCCAGCAGCCGACGAACCGGACAAGATATCCAACGGTGAACGCCCCGACCAGCCTGCAGCCGAAGAGTCGCCAGAGACTGACGGGGTGAGACTCAGCCGCCGAGCACTACTCGGCGGGGCCGGTGCATCCCTTGCTGTCCTCGGTGCTAGCGGCGCTGGCTGGTGGTATCTCCAGGACGGCGGCGAGGGGAACCAGGTCGTGAAGTCCTACGTCAACTCGATAGCTGCGAACGACTGGGCGAGAATCGCCAACCTGTATCACGATGACGCGCCGCTGATGAAACAGATCGAAGAGGACGCGGACTTCGACAGCTACGAGGGATATCTCAGGCAACGAGAGAGACTGGAACGGTGGGAAACGCTCGACCCGACATTCCGAAACACTGTCGAAATCTTTCACATAACCGACGTCACCCGGGAATCACAGGAAAAACTCCGGCTGGGGATCGAAGGGAGCGCTGTGGAGACAATCGACGAATACAGGCGCGTCGTCGCGTTCGCTTCGGTATCAGTCGACGTGCTCAGAGACGACCAAGAGGACATCGCAAAGTACTACGACAACGGCACTGAGAAGATGGCATTTCCGTGTACCGTTGTCCTCGCAGACGGAAGTTGGCAGCTATGGACCGGTCGCCTGTCGCCATTGTGAGTATCCAATCGGTCCCAACGATTATCTACGGCTGGTCCCCGAACGCAGATAATGGCTGCACTAGAAGAGATTCGTGTCTACCCCGTCAAGGGACTCGACGGAATTAGTCTCGACCGCGCGGAGATAACCGAGGGTGGCACCCTCGCCTACGACCGGGAGTTCGCACTGTTCGAGGACGGAGAGATAATCAACGCGAAAGACAGCGAGAAGTTCCACGAACTCTCGACAGTCTTCGAGCCGGAAACCAGAGCGCTCCACGTGAGCGCACCGAACGGTTCGGAGTTGTCCTTCGCGCTGGGAGACGAGGCCGAGCAACAGCGCGCACAGGAGTGGTTCAGCGAGTACTTCGGGATGGAGCTGCGACTTCGGCGAAACACCGACCTCGGCTACGTCGACCGGCGACGGATGGGCCCGTCGGTCATCAGCACGGCAACGCTCGAGGCGGTGGCGTCGTGGTTCGAGGACCTCTCTGTAGCGGGAGCACGGCGACGATTGCGAGCGAACGTCGAGGTGTCTGGCGTCGAACCATTCTGGGAAGACCGCTTCGTCGGCGAGGACGCCCCCGCATTCACCGTTGGGAGCGTCCAATTCGAGGGTGTCACGCCGTGTGCGCGCTGTGTCGTCCCACAGCGAGACCCCGACACCGGCGAACCACTCGAGCAGTTCCGACAGCGATTCATCGAGAAGCGCCGTGAGACCTTCCCCGACTTCGCCGACGAGTCGGCGTTCGAGCACTTCTATACGCTGATGCTCATCAGCCAGATTCCCGAGGCCGAGCGGTCGAAGCCGCTGGTCGTCGGCGATACTGTCGAGCGAGTGACAGCGTAGCGGCCGCGCACCCGCAGTTTTTCGTACGGGGGCCTCGATAGGGAAGACGATGACAGCAGAGGACACAGATTACTTCGACCGACTGGTCGATGTCGACGCACTGGCCGAGTTTTTGACCGACAAGCTCGGGCCGACGGAGGACTACGACGTTTACCGCCACGAAGAGGGGCACTCGAACGAGACGCTGTTCGTCGAATGGGGGGGCAGAGAGCTCGTCATCCGGCGGCCGCCGCCCGGCGAGACTGCGGATACGGCCCACGATGTGCTCCGAGAGTACAAGGTCATCGACGCCTTGCAGGAGACGGACGTACCCGTCCCGCCAACAGTCGCCGCCACGGACGACCACAGCATCATCGGCAGTGATTTCTATGTGATGGACCGGCTTCGGGGGGAAGTACTGCGCGACGCAGAACCTGAGACGTTCGCCAACGAAGACGACCGGCACCGAGTCGGGACCGAACTCGTCGACACGCTGGCCTCGATTCACGAACTCGACTACGAAGCTGTTGGACTGTGCGAGTTTGGTCGGCCGGAGGGATACACGCAACGACAGGTCGACCGCTGGGGCAAACAGCTCTCGTGGGCCTTCGAGGTAACCACCGACGAGCGGGAGGTGCCCGTCCTCAGAGAAGTTGGCGACTGGCTTCAGGAGAACTGTCCCGAGGAGCACCCACAGACGCTGGTCCACGGCGACTTCAAACTCGACAACGTGATGTTCAGTTCCGAGTCGCCAGTCGACCTGATTGCGGTCTTCGACTGGGAGATGTCCACGCTCGGTGACCCACGGGCAGACCTGGGCTGGATGCTCTCCTATTGGCGCGAGCAGAGCGACCAGACGACCGACCGCGAGGAGTTTGTCAGCACGTTCATGACACACCCCGACTACCCGAGTCGAACGGAACTCGTCGAGCGGTGGGAAGACCAGACTGGCTACGAGTTCGTCCACGAGCGGTTCTATCGCGCGCTCGCGGTGTACAAACTCGCGGGTCTCGGTGAGATGTTCTTCCGGCGGTATCTCGAAGGCAACTCTGACGACCCGATGTATCCACGCATGGAACAGCAAGTCCCAGAACTCGCAGACCGTGCGCTCCGAATTATCGAAGGCGAAGAGCCGCTGTAAACACAGACTCAGGCAGGGTTTTCACGAGAAACTGACCAGTTCGAAGCGACTTGGCGGCCGGGCTGGGTGAAGTCGTCATGAAACAGGTCCAAAGGTACAAGCCCGATGGCGTCTCACTGTTTGCATATGCATACCCGGACAGCAGTCGTCCTCGCGGCCGGAAAAGGAACGCGGCTGCAACCGTTAACCCAGAACCGGCCCAAACCGATGCTTCCGGCGGCAAATCGCCCGATACTGGAACACGTTCTCGACGCACTCGTCGACGCGGGAATCGAACGAATTGTCCTCGTCGTCGGCTACCGCCGCGAACGAGTCCAGAGCTACGTCGGCCCGAGCTACCGCGACACGCCTGTCGAATACGTCGTTCAGGACAAACAGTTAGGCAGCGGTCACGCATTGCTCCAGGCAGAGTCGGAAATCACCGAGCCGATGCTGGTTGTCAACGGTGACCGCCTCATCGAACCGGCCGCAATCGAGGCCGTCGAGACTGCGTTCGCTGACTCTGACCGGCCCGCTGCGATGGCGGTGATCGAACGTGACGAAGCCAGTCGGTACGGCGTCGTGTCGCTCGATGGCGACGAAGTGGCCGAGTTAGTTGAGAAGCCAGAGACACAGGGCCATGGACTGATCAATGCTGGCATCTACGCCTTTGAAGAGAGCATTTTCGACGAGATTAGCGCCACCACCAGACAGTCCGGCGAACTGGCGCTGACAGATACGATTCAGCGACTCGTGGAGCGTCGGGATGTGACCGGCGTGCCAATCGACGGGCTCTGGGTCGACGCAACCTATCCGTGGGACCTGCTTTCGGTCGCACAGGAGGTGCTCAGCCGTGGACAGACGAGTGAACCAGAGACCAAGCCGGGCGTGTGGGTAGACGACGACGTCAGTATCCACGAGGACGCAACGCTGCAGTCGCCGGTGGTAGTCGGTCCAGACTGTGAGATTGCCGCCGGTGCCGTTGTCGGCCCAAATGTTGCACTCTCACGCAACGTCACTATCGGCCCGAACGCAACCGTCGAGCGGTCAGTCCTCGACGAAGACAGTCGTGTCGGCCACGGGTCGACGGTCATCGATTCTGTGCTTGGTCAAGATACACACCTCGGTGCTGGCACAGTTATTCCCGGCGGCACAGGCGATGTCCGCGTCGGGAACCAGGTCCACGAAGAGCAACATCTCGGTGCTGTGCTCGCAGACCGTGTCAAAGTCGCCGGCGGCGTCTCCTTCGAGACTGGTGCCCTCGTCGGAACAAAAGCGAAAATCCGAACGGGTGCACACGTCCGGGGCCACATTCCAATCGGCGCGGAGGTGGTTCGGTAATGTGTGGCATTATCGGCTGTGTTGGCCGGGGCGACGAGACGCTCGAGACGCTCGTCCACGGCCTCGAGAGTCTGGAGTACCGCGGCTACGACTCCGCTGGGGTCGCGCTCGGTGGCGATAGCTTCGGTGTGTGCAAGACCAGCGGCGAAATTGAACAGCTCCGCGCAGCGCTCGCTGAGCAGTCACTGTCGGGCTCGGTCGGTATCGGACACACTCGCTGGAGTACCCACGGGCCCCCAACCGACGAGAACGCTCACCCACACCAGGACTGTACGGGCGAGGTTGCCGTTGTGCACAACGGCATCATCGAGAACTACCAAGAGTTGCGCGACGACCTGACAGCGGCGGGCCACACCTTCAAGAGCGAGACCGACACCGAGGTTGTCCCTCACCTGATCGAAGACGAACTGGCCAGTGGCGCTGCCCCCGAGGCTGCAGTCAGGACAGCAGTCTCACAGCTCGAAGGAAGCTACGCTATCGCCGCGATTGTCGACGGCACTGACGCACTGTTTGCGGCGCGAAACGACTCGCCGCTGGTGATTGGTGTCGGCCTCGACGCGGAAGGTACCGGAAGCACCAACCTCGCCAACGGCCCCTATTTCATCGCCAGCGATGTCCCGGCATTCCGGAAGTATACCGCGCAAGTGATCTACCTCGAAGACGGTGAGTTCGCCCGACTGGACGGCAGTCTCACCGTGACCGGTGCTGACGGCCAGCCTGTCGAGAAGGCTGTCGAGACAATCGAGTGGGACCCTGAAGAGACGGGCAAGAGTGGCTACGACCACTACATGCTCAAAGAGATTAACGAGCAGCCTCGGGCACTCAGGCAGTGTCTCCGCGGCCGCGTCGACGAACTTGCGAGCACGGTCGACGTGGAATCGATTGGCGACCTCGACCCGTCAGGAATCCAGTTTGTCGCCTGCGGAACCTCGTATCACGCCGCGCTGTACGGGAGCCAGCTGTTCGAGCAAGCTGGCGTCCCGTCCCAGGCGTATCTCGCCAGCGAGTACGCCAGCTCACCACCGCCGATTGGCGACGACCTCGTCGTGGGAATTACCCAGAGCGGCGAGACAGCAGATACCCTCTCGGCACTCCGAGAGGCAAAACAGCGCGGCGCGGAAACACTGACCGTGACGAACACCGTCGGGTCGACTGCCACGCGGGAGTGTGACCACGCGCTGTACATCCGCTCTGGCCCGGAGATTGGGGTCGCAGCAACCAAGACCTTCGCTGGTCAGCTCGCGGCGCTCAATCTCTTTACGCTCGCCACCGTCGAGGACAGCCAGCGCCGCTCGTCGGTCATCCCCGCACTACGGGACCTACCCGGCGATATGCAGAGTGTGCTCGACAACTCGACAGCCGCCGAGGTAGCCGAAGAGTACGCAACCGCCGAGTCGTTTTTCTTCATCGGCCGACGCTACCAGTACCCCGTCGCGCTCGAAGGAGCACTGAAGCTCAAAGAGATCAGCTACGAGCACGCCGAAGGGTTCGCCGCAGGCGAACTCAAACACGGCCCGCTGGCGCTGGTCACCGACCAGACGCCGGTGTTCGCGCTGGTCGTCGGTGACGGCCCCATTGCCCGCAAGACTGTCGGTAACATCAAAGAAGTACAGGCCCGGGACGCGCCGGTCGTTGCCGTGACTGACGGCCAGAGCAACGCGGCCACCTACGCGGACCACGTGCTCGAAATTCCAGAGACGAACCCGCGGGCGGCGGCGCTGCTCACGAACGTACAACTGCAGTTAGTTGCGTATCACGTCGCCGACAACCTCGGCCGACCGATCGACAAACCGCGAAATCTCGCAAAAAGTGTGACTGTCGAGTAGGGCAGATTAGCTCGTGGCTCGGATGTGAGCCGGCTTCGCGATGACGGTCTTTTCCTTGCCGCCGTCGGTGATTTCGACTTTGTAAGCCTGGCCCTGTTCGCCGAGGACGGTCCCGACTTCGCCGTTGAATCGCGGGTGGAACCGGCCTTCCTGGACGCTCGGGTCCAGCGAGAGGTGCACGGTGTCGCCGGCGTCGAACTCCTCGACGGCCTGCTGTGGCGGGGAGGTGCCCTGGTCTCGTGGGTCGTTCTGAAGTTTGTGCCGGGTGCCCTGCTGTGGTCCATTTGAGTTTGGCATTCGTAGGGCCTTCTAATCCAGTCGGCGTTATAAAACGTGCGTTCCGTCCTTCGGCAGTGTTCGATGGGTTCAAGTAAGGTGACTGGATATCTGGAGGTGCGGGCTCGTAGATCAGTGGTAGATCATCCCCCTGGCACGGGGAAGGCCTCGGGTTCAAATCCCGACGAGTCCACTTCCTCACTTCGTTCGGTCGTTCCCTCGTCGACCTTCGCAAACGCGTAGCGTTTGCTCAGTCCCGACGAGTCCGCTGGAGCGAGCTTTTGCGAGCGAGAATGGTCAAGGCCGGGATTTGAATCACGCAAGACGAGCGTAGCGAGTCTTGCAATCAGGTTCAAATCCCGAGAGACACCGTCGGCGTCTCTCGACCTTCCCAAAACCTGCGGTTTTGCTCAGTCCCGACGAGTCCACTTCCCCACTTCGTTCGGTCGTTCCCTCGTCGACCCTCGAAAACGCTGCGCGTTTGCTCAGTCCCGACGAGTCCATCGGAGCGAACTTCACCATTGCTGTATCGCAGTGGTGAACAAACAGTTTCTCGGATGCACACGCTAGGGGCTCTGGAATCGAGCATATTCAAAAGTAAATATCGGCTAGGGTAGTTGTTATACTGGTCCCTGCAACGGTAGGGCATGAATTTACGCCAGACAATCAATTCCGTGCAAGCACACGAAAAAGAGCTGGCGCTTTTCAACATCGATGCTGACGAGCGGATAGACGAAGAACTGCGATCGTTCTTCCGGACGCAAAATGTCCGAATAACCACCGCACAGACTGCGTCGGGCTGTCCCGAAGAGATTGCAGTCTTGGCTGCTGGCGAGACAGTGCTCGCAGTTGTCGAGGTCGAGACACTCCGCGAACTCGTCGACGGAGCGGGGGCACAGTCACGTCGGCTCGGAGTCACAGATACGGCCTACAGCGAGGTGCTCTCACATCTCAAAGAGACGACGTTCACCTCGTGTGAGACAGCCGATATGCTCTATGCTTCCCGCGAAATCGAGGACCGCGCCCGGCGAAACGGAACAGGCACAGTCCACGCCGGCTTCCAGCGGTGCTCGACTATCGTGTCCCAGCAGGCAATCTACGAGGACCTGAGCCGAACAGGAGTCAGCGTGCACGCGTACGGCGTCCCCGACGTGACACCCCCAGAACTCGCCGGTGGTCAGGTGCACGCAGTCGGCGGCGAAATCGCCGACCTGTGGTTTGTCGTCTACGACGGCGGCAGTGAGGAAAGCCAAAAGAGCGCGCTACTCGCCGAAGAAGACAGTGCGGGGAGGTTCTACGGCTTCTGGACCTACGACAGCGCAATCGTCGATAGCGTCTGTCAGTACCTCACCGAGACGTATCTCGGTGGGAACGGACAATTTCCACAGTTCAGGGCCTGAGCAATCGACAACAGAGACCAGGTGAGAGCGCAAACCGCCGATGTCTATTTAATTCAGTGATAAATTATCTGAACTGATAATTCGGTCGGTGTCTCTATATACAAGGTTAGGGCTATCAGTCGTATGGAGAACGAGCCAGATCGTACTAAACAATCCGCTAAGGCATATGAGACCGTCGAGTGGGAGGATATCTCCGAGAAAGAGCAGGCTCAGTCGTCGGAGTACGGGCGGGAAGACTTCGGAAAGGGGGAGATGAACAAGCAGTTAGACGTCGACGGGTTACTGCAGGAAATCGACCTCGATTCGGCAGAGATAGCGTGGCGGAAGGATTTCATCGGGTTCGATAGCGAGGACGTCCAGCGACTCCAGAACTATCAGGGTGCATTCGCGGCGAACGCCGACCAGGTAGCTGAAGACTTTTACGAGAATATCACGGACCACGAGCAGACTGTCGAGATAATCGGGCGTTCGCCGAAGGGGCTCGAACAGCTCAAACGAACGCAGTCGGCGTATCTCGTTACCCTCGCCGAGGGCGACTACGGCGCAGACTACTTCCGAGACCGGGCACGCATCGGCAAGATTCACGATATGCTCGAGATGCCGATGAAGCACTACCTCGGGCAGTACAGTGTCTACTACGACCTGATTCTCCCACTGGTCGGTGACCGACTCGTCGATTCGATGACCGACAGGGTCGTCGACACCGTTGCGGAGGAGCAGTCCGAAGCAGACCAGGAGAGTGCTGGCGGGGACGTATCACGCTCGGAAATCGAAGCAGCCGTCGAGGAGGAGGTCACCGACACGATCGAGGATATGCTGTCGATTCTCCGGATCATCAATCTGGATATGCAGGTCGTCACCGACACGTACATCCACTCGTACAGCCAGCAACTCGAGGACGAGATCGGCCGCAACGAGGAGCTAATGACCGGTGTCGAGGCCGAGCTTCGCGACCCCATTCAGGACCTGCAGACCACCTCGAGCGACGTCGCAGAGAGTGCAACCAAGATCAGTGACGCGGCACAGGAGCAGTCCGAGCGGGTCGAGGAAATCTCCTCGGAGGTCTCGAACCTCTCTGCGACTGTCGAAGAGGTCGCGTCGACTGCCGACCAGGTCGAGAGTGCGAGCCAGCGGGCAGAGTCGACCGCCGAAGAGGGGAAAGATGCCGCCGAGGATGCTGCGAGCGTCATGAACGACATCGGTGGCGCAGTCGACGAGGTGACCGACGACGTCGACGCACTGCAAGACCGCGTGCAGCAGATCGACGAGTTCGTCGACGCCATCGACAACATCGCCGACCAGACGAACATGCTCGCATTGAACGCCTCTATCGAGGCCGCCCGCGCGGGAGAGGCGGGCGACGGGTTCGGCGTCGTTGCCGACGAAATCAAGGCCCTCGCGGAGGAGTCACAGCACCACGCCAGTGACATCGAGACGATGGTCGAAGAGATTCAAAACGAGACCGAAGCGACGGTCGAAAACCTCTCCCAGACCACGACCCAGATTGACCGCGGAACAGAGCGCGTGCAGGACGCGATGGGCAACCTGACCGAGATTGTCGAGGCAATCTCGGAGACAGCCAACGGTATCAGCGAGGTGTCGGAGGCGACCGACGACCAGGCGGCCGCAGCCGAGGAGATTGCCTCGATGGTCGACGAAGTCGTCGGACAGACCGACCGCGTCGCAGACGAAATCGAAGACCTGGCCGCCGCCAACCAGGAGCAGGCCGCGATGGTGACCGAAGTCGAAACCTCCGCCGCACAGCTCTCCAGCACGGAGGCCAAGACAGACGGCGGGGCGAGCGTCGGCTCCGACGGCGTCTCGATTCCCGGCGACTTGCCAGACAACATCCCCGACTTCGTCATCGAGATGCTGTCCGAGGAGCAACTCCACAAAGTTGCTCGCGGAGAGATCAAGCCCGACGACGTGCTGTAACGTCGGTGGTGAACCGAGAACTCCCTCCAGGTGATTGTTGGCAACACTGCTGACCCGCCGTGAGCGCGTTGTCTCGTCCCAGTAGCTGGAACAACAGAGGAACCTGAGCACTGCAGACGGTATCGAGGGGGGAGTCGGGTATTCGTTCTCCGAACGTGGTTCCAGTCCCCTGACGTTCACACTCGGTCGTCTCGACGTCCTTCGGTACAATTATCCCCGCGCTTGCCTACATATAGAGTATGACAGCACCCATTAGCGAACAACTCCCGGCTGAGGAACTACGGGAGGATGGACAGCGAAAGATGGAGTGGGCACGCCAGCACATGCCGATTCTCAAATCACTGCGTGCGGATTTCGAGGCGAACCAGCCCTTCGCGGGCGAGCGCATCGGAATGGCGATGCACGTCGAAGCGAAAACGGCGGTTCTCGCGGAGACACTCGCCGCCGGCGGTGCGGAGGTAGCCATCACTGGCTGTAATCCACTCTCGACACACGACGACGTGAGCGTTGCACTCGACGCCATCGACGGCGTCACGTCCTACGCCAAACGCGGCGTCGACGACGACGAGTACTACGACGCGATGGAAGCAGTCATCGACCACGAACCGACAATCACCGTCGACGACGGCGGTGACCTCGTCTTCGCAATCCACGAGGACCACCCCGAACTGATCGACACGATTCTGGGCGGGTGTGAGGAGACCACCACGGGTGTCCACCGACTGCGCGCGATGGACGCAGACGGCGCGCTCGACTACCCGATGTTTGCGGTCAACGACACGCCGATGAAACGACTGTTCGACAACGTCCACGGCACGGGCGAGTCCTCACTGGCCTCGATCGCGATGACGACGAACCTCTCGTGGGCCGGCAAGACAGTTGTCGTCGCTGGCTTTGGTCACTGTGGGAAAGGTGTCGCGAAGAAGGCCTCGGGCCAGAACGCGGACGTTATCGTCACCGAAATCGAGCCACGGCGGGCGCTCGAAGCCCACATGGAAGGCTACGACGTGATGCCAATGCAAGAGGCCGCCGCCGAGGGTGACGTATTCATCACGACGACCGGCAACCGAGATATCATCGTCGACGAGCACTTCGACGTGATGGACGACGGAGTCGTCCTCTCGAACGCCGGCCATTTCGATGTCGAGGTCGACCTGAAGGCGCTCGAAGCGAAGGCTGTCGACAGCTACGAAGCCCGTGAGGGAATGCAGGCCTACGAGATGGACGATGGCCGGCGGATTCACGTCCTCGCTGAGGGTCGACTGGTCAATCTCGCCGCGCCCGTCTCGCTGGGTCACCCGGTCGAAGTGATGGACCAGAGCTTCGGGATTCAGGCAGTCTGTGTGCGCGAACTGCTGGAAAGTAGCGACGAGTACGCGGCTGGCCTCCACGAAGTCCCAGACGAACTGGACCGGGAGGTTGCAGAGATCAAACTCGACGCCGAGGGCGTCGAGTTCGACGAGCTAACCGACGAGCAAAGCGAGTATATGGACTCCTGGCAGCACGGAACGTAACCACCTGCCGTGTCTTTTTGTAGGTCGGGACCAGAGTGTGAGACATGACACTTACGCTGTACCGACTGGAGGGCTGCCCGTTCTGTGAACTCGTCGTGGACAAACTGGATGACCTCGGACTGGAGTTCGAGAGCGTCTGGGTCGAAGGATTGCACTCACGGCGCGACGAAGTCAAGCGAGTCTCCGGCCAGCGCGCCGTTCCAGTGCTCATCGACGAAAATCAGGGCGTGACGATGGCCGAGTCCGAGCGCATCAACGAGTATCTGGAAGCGAGTTACGAGTAACCTACTCGCCGCGGGCGTCGTCGATTTCTTCGTCGCTGAGACTGTGTGGGTCGAGTCCAGGGTCTTCGACGCTCGGTGCACCGATTGCGAGAACAGTTCCCCCGTCTTCGCTGGTGCAGCGGTGGCCGTGGCCGATCATCGTCGAGGCGACCCACGCAGTCCCCGGCCCTGCCTCGATGAACTCTGCCTCGCCGGAGCGGCCGAGTTTCAGCGAAAACTCGCCCTCAAGCACGTAGTAGATTTCCTCCTGTTCGGAGTGGGCGTGGTACTGAATCTCCTCGTCTTCCTCGAAGTACCACAGTTTCAGCGAGACGTTCTCGGTCCCCAGCGCCTCGTCGAGCGCACGAATATCCAGGTCCGGCGGAATCTCTGCAATCTCCGAAAGGTCTGTGACCGGTACGTCCTCTGTGTCGGTGACATTGTACTCCATACGAATTGAGCCACGACGGGAGGGCCTAAATAGCTACGCTCGGCCACGACGAACAACGAAGCTTATGCCGCCTGACCCTCGGCGGTCTAGTATGAGCGATAATCGGCCGAAGCGGTCCCGACGGAAGCTACTGAAATACAGTGGTGTTGCCGTCGCAGCGGCACTTGCAGGCTGTAATGCGCCCAGCACAGACAGCGAGACAGATGGCAACGACAACCCCCCAGAAGACCCAGCAGCAGAGTTCGAGCTTGCTGGCGAAGGCTCGGTTGGGTTCCGGCCGTGGCTCAACCCGGAGTACACCCTCGAATCACCAACCGAAGGCGAGCAAAGTCAGCTCTACCAGTTCATCGACTACGGCCTGATTCCCGAGGGTGAGATGAGCCAGCAGGTACAGCGGCGAGAGAACTTTGCCGACCGGATTGGCGTCGAACCGACAAACATCCAGCGCGAACTGCTACTGGGTCCAATCGAGGGGAACCTCCCCTACAAGATACTGTTTGGGTCGTTCGACGCCACGGCACTCGCCACCACCTTCGAGAACACCGGCTTCGAGCGGACGAGCGAACCCGGCGACTTCGTCGTCTTCGACGGGCGCTTCGCAATCAGTGCCGACGCAATCATCGAACACCCAAACTGTGTCAGCCTCATCGAGCAGCACGAGGCAGGACAACAGCCCTTCGAGGGGTACGACGCGGAGATGCAGTTGCTCCTGGACTTGATTCCGGCTGGCCCGCAGGCCACAATCAGCAATCGCGGCGATATCGACGACATCGTCCTCGACGGGCTGACGATTCTCGAAGTGGCCGGACCAACTGCGACCCACGGTATTCGAACGCTCGTGTTCACCGACGAGTCCGCCGCCACACTGGAGCGTGCTCGTGAAATCGACATCGATAGCTCGGTTCGGAACACGGTGCTCAGCGAGGAAATTCACGGTCGGGTCGCGATGATCGAATCGCGGCGAGAGGAGTAGTTACAGCTGGTCGTCGAGTTGCGCCTGTGCCGCCTCGAAGTGTGTCGCCTCGACAGTAATTTCGTCGGTGTGGTCGGCCGCGGCAGATGGGTCGATTTCTGTCGCGACGTCTCGAACTGCGCGCATCGACGCCTCGCGAACGAGTGATTCGAGTTCCGCACCCGAGTAGCCCGCCGTCTGCTCGGCCAGCGCCTCGATATTGACATCCTCGCCCAGCGGCGTGTCCGCCGTGTGGACGCCGAGAATTTCGACACGGGCCGCCCGGTCAGGGTTGGGCACCTCGATATGCTGTTCGAGTCGGCCGGGCCGGACGAGCGCCGGGTCGAGGTGGTCGTAGCGGTTCGTCGCCGCGAGAACGACCAGATTCGGGTGGTCGGCCGCCCGGTCCAGTTCGGTGAGCAGTTGGGAGACAACGCGTTCAGTCACCTCGTGACCCTCCCCGCGTTTGTTCGCGACAGCGTCGATTTCGTCGAAGAAGACAATCGTGGGTGCGGTCTGTCTGGCGCGGTCGAACAATTCTCTGATTGTCTTTTCTGTTTCACCGACGTAACGGTCGAGCAGTTCTGGTCCGGCGACGCGGATGAAGTTGACGCCGCTCTCACCGGCAATCGCTTCGGCCAGCAGGGTCTTGCCGGTGCCCGGCGGGCCGTACAGCAACACACCGGAAGGCGGGTCGGTTGCGGCGGCGTCAAATAGCGGGCCGTAGGAAAGTGGCCACTCGACGGCCTCTCGAAGTTGCGCTTTCGTCTCGGCAAGCCCGCCAACGTCGGCGAACGTAGTGTCCGGTGATTCGGCGACGTACTCGCCCATTGCGGAGGGGTCGACGCCTGTGAGTGCAGCCTCGAAGTCCGCAGCCGTGACCGAGAGGGTGTCGACGGTATCGCCCTCCTCGTCGGAGTCTGAGCGTTCGATGCGGCGTAACGCCACCATCCCAGCTTCGCGGGCCAGTGAGCCGATATCAGCACCAACGAAGCCGTGGGTGCGGTCTGCGAGGGCGTCCAGGTCGACATCCTCGGCCAGCGGCATGTTTCTGGTGTGGACAGCGAGGATTTCGCGTCGGCCCTCCACGCCAGGCACACCGATTTCGATTTCGCGGTCGAAGCGCCCGCCACGGCGCAGCGCCGGGTCGATGGAGTCGACGCGGTTGGTCGCGCCAATGACGATGACTTCTTCGCGTTCTTCGAGGCCGTCAAGCAGTGTGAGTAACTGTGCGACAACCCGGTTTTCCATATCAGCGTCCTCGTCACGCGCGCCAGCGATGGAGTCGACTTCGTCGAGAAAGAGAATGGCGGGTGCGTTCTCGCGGGCACGCTCGAAGGCAGCGCGCAGTTGTTCCTCTGATTCACCCTTGTACTTCGAGACGATTTCGGGGCCATCGATAGTCTCGAAGTAGGCGTCAACTTCGTTGGCGACAGCACGGGCAATCAGCGTCTTTCCAGTCCCCGGCGGGCCGTACAGGAGCACGCCTTTGGGCGGGTCGATGCCGAGACGAGTGAACAGTTCTGGCTCCGACAGCGGCAGTTCGATCATCTCCCGCACCAACTCCAGTTCCTCGTCGAGGCCACCGATATCCTCGTAGGTCGTGTCAGCCTCTGTGTCGTCTTCGGCCTCGGCGTCGTCGGGTTCAGTCTCCGTCGGCGAGGCAATGTCCGGGTCGACGCTGACACTGGTCGAGCCGACAATGCGAACCGAGCCAGTGGGGGTGGCTTCTGTCACGACGTAGGGGCCGTATCCCTCGATTCGAACTTGCTTGCCGACGCTGACGAGACGGTCACGCAGGCGTTTTCCGAGTACCTGCTCGGCGGGCGCGTCGTCAGCATGTTCACTCGCGGGCTGGAGCGTTACCTGGCGGGCGTCCTCGACGGACGCTTTCCGGACGTGGACGCTGTCGCCAATGTTCACCCCGATACTCGCGCGGGTGTCGCCGTCGATTCGGATGACCGCTTCGGCGTCGTCGCTCGGCCAGACCTTCGCGACGGTCAGCTGGTCGGCTTCGATGATGATTGGGTCACCGCTAAGTACGCCGAGTTGGCGCTGGGTATTCGAGGAGAGGCGGGCAATGCCACGGCCAGCGTCGCGCTTGCGAGCACCCTCGACGCGGACCTCGACGGCTCCGTCACCGGCAGTCATGGCTCGGCGTAAGGCTGGCGGGCAGTTAAGCCCACCCGACTGTCTCCGGAGTAACGACTATATCAGAGACTGACAGAAATACAAGTATGGTCACGACCACGACGCGGGAGGAAACGACCTGGTACGAGTGTGAGACCTGTGGCATGTTGTTCGACGTCGAGGAGGACGCTCGCGAACACGAACGCAACTGCGACGAGGAAGACCCCTCGTATATTCAGTGATCGGCCGGCACGAGTTCGGCGGAGTGCTCGCTGAACTGGTCTTCCTCGAAGACGAACACCCGGCCCGAGAGGTCGCTCTCGACGACGATTTCGTCGCGCAACCCGCCGCCACGAACCGTGACGCCGGGAAACAGCGTCGTCTGCTCGTCGGCGTCGAGAAGGACGCGGCCCACGCCAGTGCCCTCGAGGATAGCCGCGTCCGTTCGGCGCTCGTTGACGTACAGCAGGACACCGCTCGTTTCGGACTCGTCGACGACGAGGACGTGCGTATCTTTTCCCGGCGTCGTCTGGTAGGGCGACTCCGCCACCGTCGGCACGCCACGATAGAGAATCTCTCTGCCGTCAGTGTACTCGACAGCAACACCCTCGTCGAGCAGTTCGACCGACAGCGTATCCGGCGCAACCTCCTCGAACCCATCCATACCTCGAAGTTGCCCGCCGACGGTAAAAACGACGCTGGTCTGGTGAGCGCGTGACCAGCCCACAATCATCACAGGTAAGTGCTGTCGTGTGAGAGAGTGAGACAGGATGGACGGGCAGGCAAAAGCACCAGCTGCGGGGACGGTCCTGAACGCGCTTGCGACCGGAACCGGTGCAGCCTTTGCAATCGAGGAGTACACGACCGCAACCGTCGAACTCGACGACGCGACCGGCGTAACAGGGCACATCGACGGTGTCGACGACGGCGATACACGGCTCATCGAGCGCTGTGTCGAACTCGTCGCTGAGCGCTTTGGCGACGGTCAGGGTGGCTACGTCGAGACGGCGAGTGACGTGCCGATGGCCTCCGGCCTGAAATCGTCGAGCGCCGCTGCGAACGCGACGGTGATGGCAACGCTTGCGGCCCTCGGTGCGACCGAGAGAGTCAGCCGAGAGGACGCTGCTCGAATTGGTGTCGAGGCGGCGCGAGACGTTGGCGTCACTGTCACCGGAGCGTTCGACGACGCGAGCGCGAGTATGCTCGGCGGCCTGACCGTCACGAACAACGACGAGGACGAACTGCTCGCGCGAGACACGCCAGACTGGGACGTGCTCGTCTGGACGCCACCAGAACAGTCCTTCAGCGCTGACGCCGATGTCGAGCGCTGCCGACAGATTGCGCCCATCGCGGAGGTGGTGGCTGACCTGGCTCTCGACGGGCAGTATCACGAGGCGATGAGTATCAACGGACTGGCCTTCTGTGCGGCGCTTGGCTTTCCAACTGAGCCGATGATGGAAGCGATGGACGCCGCGGGCGTCTCGCTGTCCGGCACCGGCCCGAGTTTCGTCGCCGTCGGCACGAGCGACCAACTTGCGCCCGTCCGTGACCGCTGGGAGCGCCGCGAGGGGACAGTCTGGCTGACACACACACAAACGGAGGGAACACTGACAGATGTCTAACAACGACGACACGCTCGAGGGAGGTATCGACCCACAGAACATGAGTCTCGACGAACTCCGCACCGAAATCCGCGGGATTGACCGCGAAATTGTGGAGCTAATCGCCCGGCGGACCTACGTCGCCGACACTATCGCAGAGGTCAAAGACGAACAGGGACTGCCGACGACCGACGAACAACAGGAACAGCAGGTCATGAACCGTGCTGGCGAGAACGCCGAGCAGTTTGATGTGGACGCCAACCTCGTGAAGGCGATTTTCCGCCTGCTGATCGAACTGAACAAGGTCGAACAGCGCGAGAACAGGTAGACGCACCTCCGTCGAGACCGTCATCTCGAGCAGGCGCTTCGAGACGACGCTGTTCCGTGGTAGCAATAAAATGGAGGAGCCGTCGTCAAGCCGTCTCGCGCGCTCCGGGCGTGAGCGTCGACAGGACAGTCGTGGCCACGTCTCGGGCAGACTGCTGTTCAACCCACGGAGCGCAGACAGTTTTCTCCACGACTCGATCAGTGGGAGAATCCCCAGTGTCGTTCGGTGTCATTGTCTGATGACAGCCCGAGAGGGACTGTTCGCCGACTCCGTTGGAGTTCGGTTGACTCCATCAGGAGTGGCGTCTCACGTCGGATAAGCCTTGGGTGAAGCAAAGGCGACAGTTCCGCCACATTTTACACTGGAGACCATAATCTCCAGAGAAGAGATGCCATCGGTGGTTCTGCTGGCCGGCGCCTTTCTCATCTCGTTTGTCGTTGCAGCGGTCACCGGTGCGAGCAGCGTCTCCGTCTCGATGGCACCGGCAATCGGGTCAAACTCTATTGGCGTGCTCCGAGGAGCGTTCGTGGTGGGGGCTGTCGGCTTCGTCGGTGCCGTCGTCCAGGGTGCGGCGGTGACACGCGGCGTGGGAACGAAGGTCGTCTCAGGACCGATCAACTTCGAGATGGGGACGGTCGCGTTGCTCGTGATTGGACTGTACGTCGGACTGGGCATCTACTTCGAGCACTCCATCCCTGTGGCGTTCTCAACGTTCGGTGCCGTTGCCGGAGTCGGGCTGGCAGCGGGATACAGCCCCTCTCTCGATTACTGGTCGCTCACGCTCACGTCGTGGGTAGCCTCGGGAATCGCTGCCATTGGGCTGGCGTACGCGATGGTGCTGCTCATACGGCGATACGTCCCCGTCTCGGACCGGATGGACCAGGCGATAGACAGGGCGGTCCTGTTCGCGGGAATCGTCTTCTCGTTCATCGGCGGCGGCAGTCAGGTCGGGCTGGCGGTCGGACCGCTGGTCGGCACGGTGAGTGAGCTCGGCTTCGGAATCTTGCCGCTGGTCGCGTTCGGTGGACTCGGAATTACGGTGGGGGCGTGGGTCAAAAGTCCAGTCATGCTCCAAGCCGTTGGCCGGCAGTACGCCAGCCTCGGCCAGCGAACCTCGCTGGCAGTCCTGCTAACTGCGATTCCGATGGTACAACTCATCGCAAATACGCTCGGCGTGCCGATATCGTACAATCACATCATCATCAACAGCATCGCCGGCTGTGGGTTCGCCGGGGCGGGAAGCGGCGTCGATACGCGCAAATACCTCGGAACGCTCACGAGCTGGGTCCTGACACTGTTCGGTTCGACCGGGACGGCGTACCTGTGCTATCTCACACTTACATACGTCTGACAGAACTGGACGTTCAGTCAGTTTAAGTCGGACTTACGCCAGGATACTACTAGGAATATTAGGGTAAACTGAAAGTGTATCCGGCCCCAACCGTGTGGTATGCGACCAACAGACACAGATTCAGACGTCGAAGTGTACGAATGTTTCGATTGTGGGCGTCGTGTAGAGGACCCGGGGACAACAGAGTGTGAAGAGTGTGGCGGGGAACTGCACAATCTCAGCAAGCCGCGAGACCTCTAATCCTCGCGCTCTCGTTTTTCCATCCGGGCAACCAGGTCGTACGGACTGTCACCCTGACGAATCCCATCGAGCAGTGCAAACGCGTCGCCCGGCGAGAGGAAGTGACTCGTCACCGCCCGGCCCAGCGACGTCGGTTCGAGGCTGTCGATGAAGTTGTATTCCAGCAGTTTCCCCAGCGCGTGTTTCGTCGGCACGTCACCGACCATCATCTCGTTGAGTCGCTTGGCTGCGCTCCCGCCGACAGTAACGTTTGCCAGCGTTTCCTCGACGGCAGCACCCTCGTCGTAGCGAGTCTGGACCGGTTCCATCTCGCCTTTGAGGAGTTTGAACGCCACCTCGTCCTCGGTCATCTCCTGGCTGCCGTGGTAGGAGCCGTCGGGTTCGATCAGCAGGTAGACCGTTCCTTTGTCGTGGTAATCCGGTCGGCCCGCCCGGCCGAGCATCTGGTGGAACTCCTGAACCGAGAGCCACTCGATACCCATCGCCAGCGAGTCGAAGATGACCTGTGACGCGGGGAAGTCGACACCCGCCGCGAGCGCTGCCGTCGTCACCACCGCGGAGAGTTCCTGGTCGGCGAACTGCTCTTCGACACGGGACCGGCGTCGGTTGTCCAGTCCGGCGTGATACGGAGCCGAGGAGTAGGTGAGTTTGCGCGAAATTTCGTGACACCGACGTCGGGAGTTGGTGAAGATAATCGTCTGCCCGCGGTAGCCCTTGCTCGATTTCTGGTCGAACGCGCGCTGTGTGAGTTTGTCCTCGACATCGAGTTTCTCCCGGCCGTCAAGGAAGGTAACGTGGCGTTCGATGGGCACAGGTCGTTCCTCGAACTCGATGAGCGTCGCCTCCAGTGCTCTGGCGAGCGTCCCGGGGTTACCGACCGTCGCCGAGAGGTAAATCCACTGCGTATCGCCGGCACTCTTCTCGCGACAGTAGTATTTCAGCCGGGAAATGAGTCCGTCGAGGCGATGGCCTCGTTCGCCCTCGCCGAGGGTGTGCACCTCGTCGATGACCACTGTTCCGATATCGCCGAGATTCTTGTGCGTTCGCAACGCGTGGTCGATACCCTCGTAGGTACCGACAATAATGTCGGCGCTGGGGTCGAAGCGTTCGCCGTCGTCGTTGACGCGGCTGGCGCCGACACGAAGGGTGACATCGGCGATGTCGCCGTACCGGTCCTGAAACTCACCGTATTTCTGGTTGGCGAGGGCGACCAGCGGGACGAGAAAGAGCATTTTCCCTTCGCCGTTGAGCACGCGGTCCAGGCCAGCCATCTCGCCGACGAGCGTCTTTCCTGTTGCTGTTGCGCTGACGACCAGTTGGTCCTGTCCCTCGGTTGCGCCGTTCTCGACAGCGAGACTCTGGACCGGCAACAGCGTATCGAAGCGGCCCTCGAGTTTCTGCTGAATGCCGGGATGTAGCGACAGCGAACTGACCGGCACGGGGTCGACATCCTCGACGGTTGGACTAATCTCGTCGAATTTCGTCAGTTCGGGGTCGAGGTCACCCTTGAGAAGGTTGATGATTCGTTCGAGGTCCTGCACCTCGAACAGCAGCGATTCGAGTCGTTCCTGGGCCGTTCCGGTAATATCGCCGTGGTAGGCAAGCTGTCGGTCGAGTTGCTCGCGGGCACAGTCCGGACAGACCGTCTCGGTTTCTGTCTCGATTGCCGTCTCGGAGGTGATCGGTGAGTAGACGCCGCTCTGGGCACAAAGCCGGCACGTCCGGACAACCTTGGCGTCGAGCTGGTAGCCGTCGAGCATCTCCTGCAGTTCGGTCCGTCCCCGCGAAGAAGTCTGCTGTGAGACGCGGATGCGGTTGGCGCGGCGGGCCAGTTCGACGAATTCGTCGGGGCTACGCAGTTCCTCACTGGCGCCGTCGACGATGCGAAGTCGGGCAGGTCGCGGGCCGGCGCTGGTCTCTTTCACTTCGAGAAAGCCGGTGAACACGCGACTACCGTCGCGTTGGACGACGACGCGGTACTGGTCGTCATCCTCGTGTAAAAATAACGTATCGACCTGGGCGACCTGCTGTGACACGTCCAACAGTAGGCGGAGGAAGTATTTGAGTTGTACGAACTGTGCTCACTCCACGAGCGTAATGGCGTCGTCGCCGGTCGGCACCGCACAGAGGAAAATACCGGGCTGGTCGCTCTCGTTTCGGTACCAGTGGACCGCACCGGCAGGAATGTGTATCGTGTCGCCAGCGGTGACAGTGTACTCCTCGTCTTCGATGCCGACAGTGTAGTTGCCTGCGATGACGTGCTGTTCGTGCTCGATGTCGTTGGTGTGTTTCGGAACGGTCCCGTCTGGTTCGAGGACGAACCGGCGCAGTGCAACGTTGGGCGCGCCGTACTCCTCGTTGACGAGGACGCCCTTCTGCATGCCGTCAGCGGCGTCGAGCGCTTCGTATTCGATATCTTTTGCCCGGCGGATCAGCGGCTTCGAGGCAGTCTCTCCCATACAGTTCTTTCGACGGCGGCTGATTAGGAGGTTTCGCCGGTCAGCCCTGCGGCGGCGTGAGGTTCTTCATCGAAAAGTCAGACTTGGGGACGTACTCGCCGGCAAGAACGGCGAGTTCGCGCGTCCGTTCGATATCAGCCAGGTTGTGCTCGAGCAGCGCCAGCCAGCGGCCCGCCTCCCACGCCTCGACGGCCGCACCGCTCTCCGCGAACGGGTCACAGTCTTCGTCGCCGATGAGTCGGTCGTACACCCCAACGAGGTCACCGACGTCGCCGGTATCGAAGCGCTGGATTGCCGCCATCGTATCCGCGTAGGGCACGTCGTCAAACGGCCACGCGACGCCATTTCTCAGACACGCCGAGCGCACGAACGGCAGGTCGAAGCCGCCGTTCCACGTCTCACCGTTGTACGCTGTCAGGTACGTTTCGTCAGCCAAGTGTTGGTCTGCGTACTCTCCGACGTGTTCCAGCAACGCTCGCTCGTCAGCAACGACGTGGAGGTGGACAGGCGCGTCCACGCACGCCTCCAACTCGGCACGGAGTTTCTGTTTGTCGGCGCTGCGACCCGCCGTGTTGAGCACCAGCCAGCTGCCGACCGAATTTCTGAAGCCGGCCACTGTGATGACAGCGTCGTCGCCCAGACCGGAGGTTTCGATGTCGAATGCAACTGGTGAAAGTCCACTCATACCAGCACCAACAGCCACAGGGGAAATACGACTGTGGGCGACGCTTCCGCGTTTCCGAGTACGGCACCGGAGCCAGCTGGCCTACTGGCTTTGCGTTCGATAGACGCGACTCGGCCCCTGTCCGTCGCTCTCGACCAGATTGTACTGTTCGAGTTTCCGGAGATACTTTCGGACAGTTCGTTTTGTCTTCGGGTCCTCGACGCGGTCGGAGTACCGCGTGCGAATCTCCTTGGGCATCAACTCGCCGTGCTCGCGCAGCACCTGATACACTGCGAGTTGGTCGTCACTCAGCCGGTCCAGACTCTTCTGGCGGAGTTGTGCCCGCGCTTCCGGGATTGCTGATTCAATATCGCCGTCACTAATCTGGGCAGAGTTGTCGTGTTCGGCTTGGCGGGCCGCCGACCGAAGGATACCGATGGCATCGCGGGCGTTGCCGCGAGCAGCCTCGGCAATACGTTCGAGTTGGGCTGTCGTCACGGCGTCCTCGACTAATCCCCACTCCGCCCGGTCGGAGAGGATTGCGACGAGTTCGTCTCGCGTGTATCTGTCGAACTCGATGGAGTCGCTGCTACGCAGGCGCGACTGCAGACGCTCGTCGAGCGGGTTGAACAGGTCGCGTTCGTGGTTGGTGACGAGAATCATCGTCACTTTTGGCGTGGCGTACAGCCGGCGCAACAGGTCCGGGTCGTCAATCTGGTCGGCCTCGTCGAAGACAATGAGATACGGTTTTTCGAGTTCGCGAAGCCGCCCCAGCAGTTCGTCCTGTGGCGTCGAGCGGTGGATGTCGTAGGTCGTTCCGAGATTTTCGAGCAGTTTGTACAGAATCCGGAAGTCGTTGGGATGGAGCCAACAGTCGACGTGGGCAGTGTGGACGTCAAGCACCTGCTCTTGCAGGCGGTCGAGGGTCGCCCGAGCGACACAGGTCTTCCCGGCCCCGGATGGCCCGGTAAGCAGGGCGTGCTGTGGCCGGTCGCCGTCGACGACTGGTTCGAGCGCCGTTGCAAGCCGGGTTGTCTCCTCGTGTCGATGGACAATCTCCCGGGGGAGATACTCGTCCTGCAACACCCGGGCGTCCTGAATCATACTCGTGTGATGTGAACGCGTCCTGATAAGCGGCGGGGCTAGGCTTCCGGGTTTCCGGGTCTGGGCTCGGACGGTCGTTAGCCGAACTGCGACAGCGATGTGTCGACGTGGTCGTGGAGGGCGGCCTCGATGTCCTCGACTCGCCAGCCACTGGGAGAGAGGACACTCTCAGCGGCCCGGAGGAGTCGCTCGCGGTAGAATGAACTGTCGACCGAGTCGACCGACTCGTGAGCGAGACGAACCCGGTCGCGGTCGTCGCGGTCATCGTCGACGACGACGTACTGCACGTCCTGTCCCGGCTGGTGGTCGAAGCCTGCCTGCCCAGAGCGTTCGAGGGCAGCGGTCGTTCGCGTCCGTCGTCGGTACTGTTGGGCTGGTTTCGACGTTCGTACAGTGATAGCGAGTCGCTCTGGCGAGACGGTTCCCGCTTCGAGACGGCGAAGCCACCGAGACAGTTCCAGACAGACAGCCTCCGGGTCTCGGGTGCGGTCGAACCGCTCGACCAGCGAGCGCTGGCAGTCCGCCACAAATTCGGATGTACTGCGCTGGCGACACTCGATTCCCCGGTACTTGTACGAGCCGTCTGTCCGCCGGCCGAAGTAGGTGGTGAGTGCTCCGGTGTCGTCGGACCGGCGCGGAACGAAGGCAATCCAGTCGTACTCGCCCTCGTACTCCAGTCGAATCTCTGTCGCTTGGGTTACGTCCGCAACAATCTGGTCGAGCGGTTGCTGGGTCGCGTCCTCGCGGGCCGTCACCCACAGGCTGTCGACAATGCCGTGAACAACGCGCCAGCCACCGTCCTCGAGTTGCGCTTTGGCGTCGAGCAGAATCTGGCGGGCAACGGCGTTGATGGCCTCGTGGCACTCGATACGGCCGAACTTCGCGTTCGAGAAGCCCTGATAGCCAAAACAAGAGACGAGAATCCACTTCAGCGCCGCCGACTGTCCGTCGAGGGCGGCGTTTCTGTCTGGTGAGTCTGCCTGTTCGAGTTGTGATTTAATCTCGTCGCGGTCGTCGATAATGGGTTGTAACACGTCGGGCAGATAGCCCGGCTCGGGACAGATGCTGTAACCGAGTCCCGGCACGTCGTCGGTGTCGTGACACGGACACCGGATGGTTTCGGGGCTAATGTTTCGCGTACAGATGATGTTCGGATACAGCGACGAGAAGTCGAGTTCGTGGACCTGCTCGTGGACGCCAACCTCGGGCGTGAAGGTGAAGCCACCACGGTCGGCTTCGTGGAGTTGGCGCATCGTTTTCGGAAACTCGTGGCGCCAGCTCTGCCACGGGACCAGCACACCGCGGGCCAGTGCCTCCCGAATCTGGATGGCTGTGAGCACGTTTCCGATAGAGGCCCACGACAGCTCCTGCAGTGGTTTCCGTGACCGTTCGACGAGGTCGAGGCAGCCAGCGAGATTCGCCTGCTCGTAGAAGAATGTGTTCGAGCGGTCGATGAGAACACGCCCCGGAACAGCGTATCGTGCCGGCGAGTGGGCAGTCTGGCCGTAGTGCTCGTACGTCGAGGCAGTCGCGAGTTGCTCGTAGCCCGGCCGCCGACCGAGGTGGAGTTGTTGCCCGTGTTCCGCCGCCGTCTCGGTCAGCGCTGGAACAAGTCCAGCCTCGGAGACGACGAGCACGTCGGGGTCGACATCAGTAAGTCGCTGTCGGAGGGTCTCGACAATAGTGGCCGCCCCCGCAACTGGCTCATCCTCAATCATCAACTCCTCGACCGGCGCTTCCGGATTTCCGGGGCCAGGGGCAGTGAGTTCGAGCGTTCGGAGCGGCCGGTCGGGAACCGGGTCGACTCCGCATTCGAGGCAGTAGCGGAACTCGGGTGAGAAATCGACGTTAAACAGCCGGTAGGTTCCCGGTCGCTCGCGGCGGCGAATCCAGCCAGCGACTGGTTGCACTCGGTCCATTGTGGTCACGTCGAGACGGCAAACAGTCTCGGCGTCGCGGCGGAACGCGGGGCGCCACGATTCACGTGACGTCTGGCAGACATCACCGCGAGCCGCGGCCGCGGCTTCGAGGTCAGCGAGCGCGTGCTCGCTGTCGGCGCTGGCGTAGATGGTTGGCGTGTACGCGTCGCGCTCGCGGCACTCTGTTCCAGATTCGGTTGCGTGCCACTCCAGTACGCGACCATCACGGAACTCAATCGTGAACGCCATCGGTTGTCTCGCGCGTCTCGACGCGCTCCCGAAGTGCGTCCAGTTCTCGCTCGTGAGCGAGCAACACCGACACGAGCAGCGGCACCATCGGGTCGGGGTGGTTGCGGTTGCTGGCGGCGTGGGCGTACTCCCGGCCGTGCTCGAACAGACGGTCGAATCGCGCCTGGGCTGGTCGCCGGAGTCCCCGGCGATACGAACTCCACTCGCCTTCGAGTGCGGTGAGTCGGTCACGGTAGGTCGGGTTAGTTCGCCCCATAGGCCACCTCCGGACTCGCCGTTTCAGTGTCGTACAGCGGTTTGCGGGCCGCGAGCACGCGCTCCCAGAACGACAGCGTCGTCTGAACCCACCCACCCTCGCGAGGGTAGACCAGCGTCTCGGTGTCGCCCGACTGGAATCGCGGGCCAAACGGCGTCGACTGACAGGCGAGCGTCTGCGACGCCGCCCGCTCGACCGGTTCGGTAAACCTATCCTCGCGTCGTGTCGTCACGAGAACTGGAATCTGGCGGCTCCGGGCGGTCGCGGCCAGCGCTGCGAGGCTTCCGAGTAACAACTCGCGGCCTTCGTCGGCGAGCAAGTCGTCGGCGCGGTAGTACCGGTCAATCTCCGGAACGACCACGAGTTCGGTTTGCTCGGCGTCAAGTGTCGGAAGCGAGCGAAGCAGAGCAAACTCCTGAAATGCTGTGAACGCTCGCGCAACACGGATGCGGTCGAGAATCCGGTCGGACGGAGCGAGGTCGACCAGCGGACTCGTCTGTGCGTGTGACCCAGGGTCGACCCAGTAGCCAGTCCCACCGGTCGAGAGGATGTGGTCGACAGCAAGCGCGTGTATTGCGTGGTCAGTCTCCTCGTCTGCAGACAGGAGCGTGAGTCCCGGTGACAACTCCGGGAGCGTCGGACTACTCGCGGTCGTCGAGTCGTGACGTGACATGTGTACCGACTCGGGAGGGGCTGGATTAAGCGAGCGGGCAGCGCTTCCGGGTTTCCGAGTTCGCTAATCTGCTGGCTCAGTCTCGTAACGCTGGATGAATCCGATCCTGCGTTCGCCGACAACGAGCAGCATTGCCAGTCCGGAGCCAACGAGCGCGAACGCCGCGAGCACGGCGAAGAAGACGCCGAAGGAGTACGAGCCAAGAACGAATCCGCCGATAGAGGTGCTCGCTGCGCCGAATCCGAACTCGCCGAGGTACGTGTAGCCGTAGGAGAGACCACGAGTCTCCGGCGGGGTATACTGGGCAACGGCAACCTGATAGAACGGCTGGATTGCAAAGAGGAAGAAACCAAGCAACACACAGAGGCCAATGATAACTCCGATTCCACCGGATGAAAGCGGAACGAAGACGAGAACGAGCGCCGCGAGGATTGCGAAGATGGCGACGAGGCCGCGTTCGACTGGAATCCGGTCGGTCAGTTTGCCGCCGACGTACTGGCCACTCATCCCGACGACGAGCAAGCCAACGAAGATGTAATCACCCGGGGAGAACCCTTCGAGTCCGGCCGCGAGCGTGATTCCACTCATCGCCGGCAGGCCCTGCAGAATCGTCGGGAGGAAGGTCAGCACACCGCGGTAGAACAATCCCTCGAAGGCAACGAGCACGAACACTACGAGAAAGGCGCTGCCGAGCAGGTGTCGGCTGTTCGTGAGAAACGCTGGAAGGGTGAGTGCCTCTTCGTCCTGTGCATCGACATCGGTATCGACAGCGGCGGTCGTATCGAAATCAGCGCTGAGTCCGTAGATGACGGCACCGAGGGCAGGCAGGGCGAGTAGCGCAGCAACGAGATGCCAGTCGAAGAAAATCAGCAGTGTCGCCGCCGCGAACGGACCGAGTGCGATACCGGCGTTACCGGCCATTCCGTGGTACGCAAAGATGGTGCCTTGTTCGGAGGCACCGGTGCTGATGAGTGCCATCCCGGCGGGGTGATAGACACTCGCGGCGATTCCCCAGCAGACCAGCGCCGCGCCGATCAGATAGATCGACGACGACGCGGCAATCCCGAGGAAGGCCACTCCCATCCCGGTGAAGCAGAGAAGCACGAGTCGTTTCGGCCCGAATCGGTCGGCCAGAATCCCGGCCGGAAGCGCGCCGATACCGAACAGTGCGTAGCCTATCGCCACCACTGTCCCGAGCAGTGCAATCGACCCATCGAAGCTATCTCGCCAGACGACGAGGAAGATCGGAATCGACATCTCGAACCAGTGGACGAGGGCGTGACCCAGCATCGTAAACCGGGCAATCGCTCGGTCGTTCGCGTTGAGAGCCATCGGCGTTACTGTCGACAAGGCCGCGGAATCACTTAGCCACACTGACTCGGACCGCGACAATATATAAATAAACTAGACGTACGTTCCTATCAATACCAAAATATATATTACGGTGTCTGATAGTTTGTATATAATATGTCCCCGCAGCAGCGCCACACACCGACGCGCAGGCGGTTTCTGCAGGTTGCCGCCGGTGCCCTCGGGTCGGCGGCAGTAGTCCAGACTGCCGAGGCCAACCAGGCCCAGGTCAGTCCGGACTGGCAGTTCGAGACCAACGGCGCAGTGTTTTCCTCCCCCACTGTCGTCAACAGTACAGTCTACATCGGCACGCAGGGCGGTAGTGTCTACGCGCTCGATACAGCGCAAGGCACCCAGCGCTGGCGATTCGATGCACCAGATTCCATCGACAGCTCTCCGTTCGTGGTTAGCTGGGGTGGCGAGTCGGGACCAGACCAGCTCGTGTTCGTCGGCTGTGAAGACCAGAATCTCTACGCACTGGACGCCACGACCGGCGATGTTGTGTGGAAGCTCACAACCGGCGGCGGAATCCAGAGTTCGCCGGCAGTCGGTGCGGAGACGGTGTTCGTCACCAGCGACAACGATGGGCTCTACGCGGTCGATACAACCACCGGCGAGGTAAGCTGGTTCACCGAGTACTCCCAAGCAAGCTACGCGTCACCGACAGTCATCGAGAATACCGTGTTCATGCGCGGGCAGTCCCTCCGCGCACTCGACCCACGGTCAGGCTGGGAGCGGTGGCGATTCGAACTCGGCAGCGGCACCTACTCCTCGCCGACAGTCGCGGATGGCACCGTCTACGTCGGCGACCGCGAGCGTAACGGTGGCCCGAACTCCGCCGGGAATCTCTACGCACTGGAGGCCGACTCTGGCCGCCTGCGGTGGACCTTCGACACAGACGAGTTCGTCGACTCCTCGCCGACAGTCGCAGATGGCTCTGTCTACGTCGGCGGCTGGAAGACCCGGTTCAGTTCGGAAGATATCGAGAGCGGGTCAGTGTTCGCGCTGGACGCCAACAGCGGCGACCGACAGTGGTCGTTCGAGACGGGTCACCGAGTGCTCTCCTCGCCAACAGTCGCCAACGGCACGCTTTACGTTGGCAGCTGGGACGAGACAGTGTACGGACTGGACGCAGCGACTGGGGAACACCTGCTTTCGTTGCAAACGAACGGCCGGGTGAGCTCGTCGCCGACGGTCGCTGACGGCACCCTCTACGTCGGCAGCAACGATGGCTCGGTCTACGCACTCTCGACAGGTGTCAGCGGAACGAGTTCCGACTCACGGGTCAAACTCGGAACGCTCGGCCATACCGGGAGTCGACGCTTGCCCAAACAGTTAGGCACAAAAAGTCGTCTCGACGGCCTCACCGCCCGGGCACTCGGCGCCGGCGGGGCGGTGGGGTTGCTCGCCGGCAGTGGACTGCTGTACCGCGGAAGCAACCGCCGAAACGCGTACGGCAACCGCAACTCGTAACGCTCAGACGTGCTCGTCGAGAAAGTCGACGACATCTGTGTAGGCCGCAATCTGGTTATCGAGTTTGGAGATACCGTGACCCTCGTCGTCGAAGATACGCTTGCGGACGGGAACGTGGTTGCTGGCCTGTTCGACAATCTGTTCGGCCTCGCCGACCGGGACTCGCGGGTCGTTCGCGCCGTGGAGCACGAACAGCGGCGCTTCGATGGCGTCAATGTTGTTCGTCGGACTGATCGATTCCAGAAACTCTCGGTCCTCGGCGAGTGAGCCGTACTCCGCCTCGCGGAGTTCCCGCCGCCACGAGCCGGTGTTTTCGAGGAACGTGACGAAGTTTGCAATCCCGACAATGTCGACGCCAGCGGCCCACCGCTGTGGGTACTCCGTCAGCGCCGCCAGCACCATGAAGCCGCCGTAGGAGCCGCCCTTGGCGACGATTCGCTCGGGGTCGACGACGTCGCGGTCGGTCAGCCACTCGACAGCGTAGTCGATGTCTTTCACCGAGTCCATCCGCTTTTCCACATCGTCGAGGTGGGTGTACTCGCGGCCGTAGCCGGACGAGCCCCGGACATTGGGTTCGAGTAACGCGTAGCCTTCCGAGAGGAAGTACTGGTTGAGTCCCGAAAATGAGGGGCGGCGCTGGCTCTCGGGGCCGCCGTGGATATCGACAATCACCGGCGCGCCCTCGTCGGGTACCGATTCGGGAACCGAGAAGAAGGCAGGAATCTCCCGGCCGTCGAACGTCTCGTAGCGGATTAGTTCTGGTTCGACAAACGTCTCTGCTGGGATGCCAGCAGTCGACGCCTCGGTCCACTTGGTGACTGCGCCGGTCGGGTCGCCGGCCAGCGCTGCCTCGTCGTCGGCGAGTTGCCGGAGCGCAGTCAGGTCCACAACGGAGACGTTTGTGTTTTCCCGGCGACCAGAGGAGGAGAGGGCGAACCGGTCGCCGTCGGGACCAAAACTGACGCCACCGGCGATGTTGCCGGGTAGTTCCGGGATGGGGAGTTCTTCGAGGCCATCGTCGGTCAGCTCTCCGAGCGTCAGGTCGGTGTAGCCGTCGACGTTGCGCGAGTAGACGAGCGTGCCAGTCTCTTCGTCGACGGCGACGCCGCCGACGTTCCACTCACCGCCTGAGCGGAGCTGTTCGAGGTCACCGGTTTCGGGGTCCATTCGAGCAAGGTAGAGTGTCTCGGAGCCGTCGTCAGTGACGAGATACAGCGCGTCGCCGTCAGGACCCCACTGCACGCTCGAATACCGGATATCGCCGTCGTGTGGTGTGAGGTGACGGCGTTCTCGTGTGTCGAGGTCGAGTACGTACACGTCCTGGTCGAAATTCGAGTACGCCTGCTGGAGCAGGAGTTCGTCGCCGTCGGGATGGAACCCGCCGACGCTCAGCCAGCCGTCGCCCTCGAAGACCAGTTCAGCCGCTTCGCCGGTCGCGTCGCGGTCCTGGACGTAGATGTCGAATACGGACTCGTCGCGGCGGTTCGAGGCGAAGGCGAACTGCTCGCCGTCGGCCCGCCAGCCACCCCAGCGGTGTTTCGCCTCGGGCATCCCCGTCAGATTGGTAATCGTTCCGTCATCGTCGAGACGAAACAACTGCATGCGCTCGTTGCCGCCCTCGTCCATCCCGAATATCAGTTCGGGGCGCTCAGGAGAGTAGCTCGCGAACGAGACAGGTTCGTCGTAGAAGGTGCGCTGGGTGGGCCACTCGCCCGGTTCGTCGAGGGTGTACACCTGCCCGACGCCGGTTGCGTCGTGTAAGAAGGCGAGTCGGCCGTCTGGCCCCAGTGACGCGCCATAGGCGCTGCGCACCGTCAGATATCGTTCGAGGTCGTAATCGCTCACGCCAGAGTCCAGCGGCGGCGGATACATAGCATTTGTGTGCAACGAGAGTGGCAACTATGTTTATCAGACATGGTGTCGAACTATCAGCTATGCCTACAATCGAACTCGACGAACAGACGGTCGAGCGCCTCGACAGCCTCCGTATCGAAGATGAGTCCTACGACGAAATCGTGACCGAACTCATCAACATCTACGAAGCCGAGGAGTTGACGCTGTTCAAGGCCGAGTAGCGTCGACAGTGTGTTCGGCCGCAACGCGGGCTGCTCGGTCGGCCAGGTCGCTGGGTTCAGCCTCGCGGATTCGTTCGAGCGGTGGTCGCGTCGCCGGTCTATCAGGCGCGAGCAGGTGACAGCCAGTGTTGATAGTCGAGTCTGGATAGGTGCCAATAGCTTGAGCGCGCTGGCTGATTGTCGACTTGTCGAGTGCGAGCAGCGGCCGGTGGACTGGCAGGTCGACAGCCGCGCCAGTGACGCCGAAGTTCGTCATAGTCTGGCTCGATTTCTGGCCAGCGGCTTCACCCGTTACGATTCCAACGGCGTCCAGTTCACCGGCGACTTCGGCTGCCACCTGCAGCATGAACCGCCGCACCGCGACCATCCGGTACATGTCGAGGTCGGCAGCTATGTCCTCGATAACCTCGCTGCCGTCAGCAACGCGGAGTCGAGTATCGAAGTTCGGGGCGTACTCGCCGAGTGTCGCGGTCGTCTCCTCTGCTCTGAGGCGGTGGTCCACGCCCCCGTACTCGCCCAGACCGATATACAGTGGATAGACTGGTGCGCCGCGTTTCATCGCCAGCCACGCCGCGACCGGTGAGTCGATGCCGCCGCTGACCAGTGCCACCAGTGGTTCCTGCGTCCCGAGCGGAAAGCCTCCCGGACCGGCCTGCTGGTCGAGATAAACGTAAGCGTCGTCTGGTCGACACTCGACGGAGAACGTCATTGCCGGGTCGTCCAACTCGACAGTCGGCTCGACAGCGGTGGGGGCAGCGTGAGCCACAGCGTCACCGCCCTCGCGTTCGAGTTCCGTGCTCGAGAATGGATGTGCCGAGGCGGGGCCAGCGCGGTCGACGCGGACGGCGTAGGGCTGGCCGCGGTAGTGTTCGCGGGCGGCGTCGGCGAGGGCGTCGGTAATCGCCCCGCGAGTTGGCGCAACGCGGCGGGCAGGGCTGGCCGAGACGACCCCAAACGTGTCGGCGGCGGCCGCGGCAACTGCCTCAATGTGGTCGGGATTCGTCTCGACGTACAGCCGCGTGTTCTCTCGGGTGACCTGCGCGTCGAGTCCGCGGTCGTCAAGAATGGCGAGCAGATTCTCCTGTAGCCGCTGTTCCATCCGGCCGCGGAGCTGGGCACTCTTAATTCCAATTTCCCCGTAGCGGACGAGGACCGTCCCGGCTCCCGGCGGGTGCATACCCGGCTTTGCCGGCGGCTGGATAAACTCGCTTCGGTCAGTTGGTGTTGCTCTTCGTGATGTCTGTCTTCGAGAGCAGACCAACAAGCTCTCCGGAGTCAGTGACGGGCACGTAGCTAATTCCCTCCTGTAGCATCGTCGACGCCGCGTCCTTGATATGCTGTGTTGGCTCGATGGTCGTCGTCACCTCAGTCACGGCCTCGTCGATATCGAGCTGTGAGGTGTCTTCGCCAGCCGCCACCTGGCTCACAATATCCGTACTCGTGACAATACCTGTCGGCTCACCGGTGACGATGACAGCCCCCATGTTCCCCGCTTCCATACGCTCGGCAGCCACAACCAGCGAGGCGTCCGGTTCGACCGTCTCGAAAGACTGTGACATGTATCGCTCAACAGTCGTATTCTGATGCTTGCTCACAGTACACAATGTGTAGGAACAATCATTATATTTTCCCCGTCGGCGGCGCTTCAGAACGTCGAGAGTTCGTTTTCGATGACTCGCTCGGTGATGTCGGTAACGTTTGCGAGTTCGTCGTCGACTGCCGCGACAATTTCCTCGCGGATGTCCCCAATCTCGACACCCTCTTCGGTGAGAACCTGCGCGTCAGCAACGTGTGGGTGGTCGATTGGCTGGCCAATCTGGCTCAGCAGGCGCATCTGGAGTTGCCTGATGCCGTCGACATCCTCGACGACAGACTGGGCGATTTCTGTCGAGAGCAGATTGTAGATTTTGCCGATGTGGTTGACCGGGTTCTTCCCGCTCGTGGCTTCCATACTCATCGGTCGGTTCGGCGTGATGAGTCCGTTCGCGCGGTTACCACGCCCGACAGAGCCGTCGTCACCCTGCTCGGCACTCGTGCCGGTCGTCGTCAGGTAGATTGAGCCCTCGTCGTAGTTGTCTGCGGTGTTGACGTAGACGGTCACGTCGCGGTCGGTGTACTGGCTGGCAAGCTCTTCGACGTGGGCTTCGACAGCTTCGACAGCCTGCTTGTAGGCCGCCAGGTCTTCGATGTGGTGGTCAACCATCGCAACTGCGACAGTTACGTCGATACGGTCGCCCTCACGTTTGCCCATCACCTTGATGTCCTGTCCAATCTCGGGGTTGTCGGCGGCGTAGCTGGTGTTCAGGTCGCGCTCGGTGTTGTAGACAATCTGTTCGGTCTCGGTCAGCGGGGCGTGGCCGACGCCGTAACTCGTGTCGTTTGCCATCGGGACGGCGGCGTCCTCACCGAAGACATCTTGCAGGTCACCGCTCCCTTCGCCGAGTTTGATGTCGACGATGATGTCCGTCCCGACATCGAGATTCGGGAACGTCTCGTCGAGATACTCACGGGCGGCCCTGAGTGCAATTGTCTCGGCCGGGATCCGCTGGCCGTCGTAGGTCTTCGTCGCGCGACCGACGATCAGCAGGTAGATCGGCTCGAGCATCTCGCCGCCGCCGAAAGCGGGTGCGGCCGTGCCGGCAACGAGTTGAGTCTCGTCGGTGTTGAAATGCAGCAGTCGTCCGAACCGGTCGAGATAGGTACGGGCCAGCGCCCGCGCTACCTCCTCGGCGACGCCGTCGCAGATGGAATCGGGATGGCCGATTCCCTTTCGTTCGACGATTTCGATGTGCTGGTCCTCGACTGCTCGGGCCGCTGCTGGCTCGACGTGAATATTCCGTTCGCTCATTATGTTGATATTCAACAGCACCGGGTCTATAACTTTCGGAAACAATCAGCCGGATTAGAATGTCCTGAGGTAATATCTATGGTCCACGTTACTCTTCAGCCAGCAACAATCCGAGATACGACGTTCGAATCTGCTCGTCGGTATCCAGTCCGAGGTCAGTCAAGACAGTCAGCACGCGGTCACGGGCGCTGTCGATGTCGTCCGCTGTTTCGAGTTCAGCCTCGACAAACTCGCCGAGTCCCTCCACTGTATCGAGGGTGACCGTAATGCCGTCGAGAGTGTATCGTTCCCGCTCTTTGTGAACGGTCGCAGCAGATTCATAACGCAACCCATCGAGAATCGAACGCAGTGCTTCTGGGTCGACAACTGCTGTCTCGGCCTCCTGTCGGGTCTTCGACTCACTGTCGACCAGCGGTCCCTTGTACGTGAGACGCGTATCGGTTGTCCCCTCCTGGTCCTCGTCAGCCCGACTCGTCGCGGAGCGTTCCTCCCGGATTCGGAGTGCCTCGTCAGTCTGTGCAAAATTCCGGTCCGGCGCGTCGTAGTAGGTGTCCTCCTGTTCGACGGCCTCGACATGTGTTGCCCCAGCAGAGTCGAGCGCATCGCGGACCGAGTCGTGGTTTGCGCGGACTTTGACCTCGACTTCGTACATACGTCAACATGCAGCCGAAGACCCATAAACGGTGCCGCAAGAGCCGTTAACCGTACTGAACGGGGCCACAACGAGCGTTAACCGCGAATCGATCGTAGGGAAACAATCGGAAATGTAGAATAGAGAACAGCCGCGAACGGACCTGAGACGGGGATATTGGAATTTTCGTAAACAGGTCGTATGCTCGGACGGGCGAAATTACCGTGAGACGCAGAAATTGAGTCGACGCGGAACTGTGGTCACTCCGCACTCTCACCGAACGCGACGAGGCCGTTACGGGTTGGGACTACGATGGCATCGTCAACGACAGCGACAGGCTGCCCGCGCGAAATACCACCCATCCCGTCAGTTTCGCCGACACCGACGGGAGAACCGTCAGCAGTGTCGAACGCAGCCAGCGCGTTTTCCGTTGGCTCGTCCGACGCGCCACCGGTGCCAGCGTAGACCGTATCACTGGCACCGACAACCGACGTTGCGAGTGTTTGAGACAGTGCAGATGCCCAGATTTCACTCCCGTCGGCGGTGTTGATAGCGACCATGCCGAACTCCGAATACCCGGTCGGATCGCCGCCTGTCGTCCGTGCGATTGCAAGCAGTCGTCCATCGACGAGGACGGGTAAGCCGTAGACGCCGGCAACCTGTGGACCGTCACCAGCGGCACTCGGCTCCGGTCGATAGCGCCACAGTTCATCCCCACTTGCTCGGTCGAGGGCGACTAATGCGGCATTATCGCCGTTGAGTGCCGCCGAGAAGCCACCTGCGACGTAGACACGCTGGTCGTCGACGACCGGAGTTCCCACAGGCGTCCTGCTGCCGGGCCGCAACGCACTCTCGGTACCAGCGTCTGTCCGCCAGCGCTCGGTGCCGTCAGCGCGGGCGAGCGCGACTACCTCGTTGCCGAGGCTGGCATAGACAGTATTCTCGGCTACCGCGACGGTGCTCGAACGAGAGACAGCACCCGGCGATACCGTCCACCGTTCGCTGCCGTCGGCGAGGGTGCGACATTCGACGCCACCGGCTGTTGGGAGATAAACGTCTGCATCGGTGGCAACTGGCGGCCCCGTGGCCACCTGTGCCGGGGTGGTTCGCCAGTCGCGCTCGCCAGTTCGGCGGAACGCTTGGAGTGTTCGACCGACCAGCAGAATCCGCTCGTCGGCGACAGCCGGGGTAACAGCGCTGCCAAGGGCAGGTCCGTCGTTGAAAGCGGTCCGCCAGACCGTCTCGCCGCTCGCAGGATCGATTGCAAACAGCGTGTTCAGTGGACTCGTCTCGTTGTTCGAGCGAAACATCGTGCCTGAGACGACAGTGTACAGGTACTGCCCATCGCTAACCACGCCGGAAATTTGACCGGTAAAAGTGGGATCGCCGTCTGCGTCTGGAAGTGATGGCTGCCAGCCCCACCGTCGTGGTAGGGTCCCGTTCGACGAACTGCTCTGAGGCGTCACCGCCGTCGGATGGTACACGTGGTTACGTGGTGTCCGACCGACAGAGCGCCACCCAGCGGCGTCGTCGGTGTCCGTTTGAGCACCGTCGTCCGGCTGCGTGTCGCCGCCGTCGAACACGTCGCTACAGCCAGCGAGGCCGACCACCGTGCTCGCCCCACCGAGCGCCAAGAACTGTCGTCGGTCCATACCGGATCAAGTAGGAGTAGAATAATATAGATTAGTGTCAGGTTATGTACGGAAACGTCTGTTTTCACGCGCGAAAACCGTTCAATCACGGTACCGTGACACACGATTTCGGCCGCCGAGCGTTGCGAAACGGTGTTCTTAAGAGTATTACGACTGACCCAAACGGTATGAGCAACGATTCCGAGGAGGAGTCATCGGAGAGCGAAGACGCACAGGAGGAGGAAGTACAGGGTCTGCAGGAGGGAGATTTCATCAAGCTCGATTACACCGCCCGAACGGTCGAGGACGACCGCCTGGTGGATACGACCGACCCTGAGGTCGCCGAAGAAGAGGGTATCGACGACGAGGATCAGGAGTTCGCGCCCCGGACGATTGTGCTGGGCGAAGGGCACATTTTCCCATCCGTCGAAGACGACATCATCGGCAAGGAAGTCGGTGACACGGGCAGCGTCGCCGTCGAAGCCGAAGAGGCATTCGGCGAGTACGACGACGATCAGGTCCGCACCATCAGCAAAGACAAGATTCCTGAAGACGACCGCTACCCTGGCGCACAGGTCCAGATCGACGGGCAGGAAGGATTCATCGAGACGATCATCGGCGGCCGCGCACGGGTCGACTTCAATCACCCGCTCGCGGGCGACGATGTCGAGTACGAGTACGAGATTGTCGGTGAGGTCGAGGACCGCGAAGAGCAGGCCCAGGGCCTGATCGACATGTTCCTCGGCATGGAGCTGAACATCTGGTTCCAGACCGACACCGTCGAAGAAGAGCAACTCGTCGAGGACGAGGATGACGAAGACGACGAGGACGACGAGGAATCCGAACCCGAGTTCGAGACGGTCGAAGTCGAGAAGGACTCGCTGTACATCGAAGCGACGCCACAGCTCACGATGAACCAGCAGTGGATGATGCAAAAACAGCAGATCGGCCAGCAGATGATGGAACTGATCGGTGTCGACCGGATCGTCATCGAGGAGATCATCGACGGCGCCGGCGGCATGGGCATGGGCGGCATGATGGGCGGTATGGGCGGCATGGGTGGCGGCGACATCGAAGAAGCACTCGAAGACGCAGACATCGACGCCGACGAACTCGCCGAAGAGATCGAATAACGAGGCGCTGTTTTATCGGTCCGGTTCGGCGACGATCCCGAGATGGTCGTCGTGGAACGGCTCCAACGATTCCGCGTACCGAACGGTGTACCCCTCAGCAAGTCGCTCTTTGACCTCTGCAAACACCGCCTCTGGGTCTCGCGTCACATCCTCGCTTCTGGCTTTCACCGAGAGCACGAGCCGCCCGTCTTCTTTCAGGAACTGCCTGTTCGCGAGCGCCACGTCAGCCTGCCCGCGGATTGCCACATCTTGAACAATTACGTCGACCGGTTCGACGACGTGAGCGTACGACTCTGGTTGTCGGGCGTCCTTCAGCAGCGGAAAGAGATTCTGTCGGTCCTCCGCAACTGTGAGTAGGTCACGCATCGGTCGCGGTGCGAATTCGACAGCGTAGGTCGGTCCTGCAAGGTCCGCAACGTGGCTGACTGTTGTCCCGCTCGCGGCACCGAGATACAGCACTGTTGAGCCCGCTTCGAGGCCGGTATCAACGCCACGGTCGAGCAAGACGGCGAGTTTCGAGCGTGAGCGGTCCCACAGCCGCCAGCCGTCAGCGGTTGGCTCGCCGTAGACTGGTTCGCCCCGTGTCGCCAGCCCGGTTTCGCCGCCGATACTCCGTTCTTCGAGGCCGTCAATCATGATCCACCACGAGTGCGGATGCGCTCGATTCGGTCGTCGAGTTCAGCCTCCAGTTCCGGGCGATACTCGCCGCTGTAGTTGTCCACTCGGGCGGCGATAGAGAGTTTACCTGCCAGCGCGCGAGCGGCCGACCCGCGCTCCTCGGGGTCCGTGCCGCGGACGTACTCGTGGGTGTAAATCACACCGTGTTTCGGCGAGGGCGCGCCGCCGCGGAGGTGAGCGAACAGCGCGTCCTCTGCGCCGAGTAGCTGCAGGGTGCCAGAGGGTTTCTTTGCGAGCGCGTCGAGACCACCAGCCAGCGCGATGAGTCGCGCGGCCAGTTCCGGGCCGGCCAGTGCAGAGAGGTTCGGTGCAACGGAGGTCGCCGTCGACTCGACGACCGCTTGCAGAGACTGGCTCTCCTCGCGGAGGTCCACAACGCGCTCGGCCAGTGAGTGCAGGCGAGCAGACATCGGGTTTGCTGGCTCGCTGTCAGCGAGGTCAGCAATCTCGGCCTCGCCCTCGAGACTGCCAGCCCACTCGGCGACGCGTTCGGCGAGTTCGTTCTCGACACGACGACAGTCATCGAGCGCGCGGACAGCGTGAATTAACTGCTGGTCGTCGGCCTGTTCGCGCTCGCGAACCGCTGCCCGGGTTGCCGTCGTCGTTGCCTCGTGTAACCGGTCGTAGTAGGCCGCCTCGGTGTCGGCGAATCCGGCAGCGACAGCCGCCGACGGCCACTCGCGTGCCTCGCCAGCGCTCCCATCGCGGATTGCCGTCGCCGCGGCCTCGGTGTCGTCCGGGTCGAGTCCCTCGAACCAGCCTGTTGGGTCGGACGCCTCATTCATGGCAGTTGGTACAACTGCGGGCCGTTTAGGTGGCGTGGTCCGGTCTCGCCGGAACAGCGGTCAGAGCGGCCCAGTGCTTGTGTACAGTCTAGAGACATGTTACCACAGCGTGTTGAAAAGACCGATCTTTTTGTAACAGAGTTTCGTAATCAGCAACAACATGGTTAATGAGATTCAGGAGCCAAGGTGGTTGGAGGCGGAACGAAACTACGAAGACCCGATGCGTGAGCGGGGGACAATTTCGGAGCTATTCGAGAAAAGTGCAGCAGCGAATCTCGATGGGGAAGCACAGATGTTCAAGGGAGGGATCTACGACCGGTCGATCGACCATCTGTTGCCCGACGCCCCGGCCGGAGAGTACGCGTCGATTTCCTACCGACAGATGCGACGGATCGTCCGCAACCTCGCGACCGGCTTTCGAGAGCTTGGTCTCGAGGCCAACGACCGGGTCGGGCTGTTCTGTAACACCCGCATGGAGTGGGCCCAGAGCGATTACGCCCTGCTCGCTGCTGGCTGTGTCGTCACGACGGTCTACACTGACTCGTCACCGAGTCAGGCAGAGTATCTGTTGAGCGACCCCGAGGCGAGCGCAGTCGTCGCCGAGAACGAGGAGATGCTCGAGAAGGTACTCGAAGTCGAGGATAGTCTCGACCTCGAATTTATGGTCGTCGTCGACGAGCCAGAGTCGAGTCACGACCGTGAAGATATCTACACACTCGGCGATGTTCACGACCTCGGCGAGGAGCACTACGACGAAGAGACCTACAAAGGATGGCTCGACGAGCGCCAACCAGAAGACCTGGCGAGTCTCGTCTACACTTCAGGAACGACTGGCCAGCCGAAAGGTGTCCGGCTAACTCACTGGAACTTCCGGTCGAACGTCCACATGATCCGGCGACGTGCTGGGCCGCGACCTGACGAACCAGACCGGCCGTGTGTCAGCAGCGACTCGCGGATGATTTCGTTCCTACCACTTGCACACGTCTTCGAGCGGACGATTGGCAGTTTCACCTCCTATGGCTCGGGAGCCACGGTCGGTTACGCCGAGAGTACCGACACTATCTCCGAGGATATCAAGAAGATTCAGCCGACGGGGGCGGCAAGCGTGCCGCGTGTCTACGAGCGTATCTTCGACAGTATGCGCGAGCAGGCCGCTGAGAGTCCGGTCAAAGAGCGCATCTTCAACTGGGGACTTGACGTCGCTATCAAGTACCAGAAGGCAGAGAATCCGGGCGCAGGGCTCCGGCTCAAACACTCCATCGCAGACAAACTCGTCTACTCGACGGTCAGAGAGGAACTCGGTGGCAATATCGAACTGATGGTCTCTGGTGGTGGCAGCCTCAGCACCGACCTCTGTCGAATCTTCAATGGTATTGGCCTCACCGTCACAGAGGGATACGGACTGACCGAGACATCGCCGGTCGTCTCGACGAACTCAGTCGACGACATCCGGCCCGGAACGCTCGGCGTCCCGGTTATCGGCGCCGAGATAACCCTCGACGAAACAGCCGTCAAACAGGAAGATGTCGACCGCGAGGTCGAGGGAAGCACCGTCGGCGAACTGCTCGTCAGCGGTGATAGCGTCACGGACGGCTACTGGAACAGACCTGGCGCGACCAAGCGCGCGTTTACTGACGACCCGAACAAGACGAACGAGGCCGATGACGAACAAGAGAGCATCGTGGCTGACGGGGCTGGCTCTGCTGCCGACATCGGCAAGTGGTTCCGGACCGGCGACCTGGTCGAACAGACGCCTGATGGCTTCCTGATTTTCCACGAGCGGCTCAAGCAGATCATCGTCCCTGACACCGGGAAAAATGTCGCGCCACAGCCAATCGAAGACCAGTTCTCGACGAACGACCGCGTCGAACAGATCATCGTCGTCGGCGACAACCAGAAATTCGTCGGCGCAATCATCGTCCCGAACTTCGAGTCGATGCGAAAGTGGGCCGACGAGGAAGGACTCGACCTGCCCAACAACGACCACGCGGCCGTCGAAGACGACCGCGTGAAGGAGTGGGTCGGGGAGGTCATCGACGACGCGAACGAGAACCTCGAGAAACACGAGAAGATCCGTGGCTTCGCGCTGGTCGGCGAGGAGTGGACGCCGGAGAACAACATGCTGACGCCGTCGATGAAGAAGGTCCGGAACACAATTCTGGACGTTCACGAAGAGAAGATGCAGGAGATTTACGGCGACGAGTACCGACCGAAAAACTAGCGCCGACGCGGTTTTCGACCCACACTGGTTTGTCAGTCCCATCCGTAGACGCCGCCATGGGTAGTGACGACGAGGCAAGTTCACACGAACAAATGCAGCGGTACGAAGAACTCGCCGAGCGCGAGCGAGAGTACCGCGCAGAGAAGCGAGCGGTGCTCGACGATGTCGGCGACGAACTCACCGGCGTTGTCGAACGAGCTATCGCGACAGAGGGAGCGAATGTCACCGTCGAGTCGACGAGTTCGGACGGCAAAATACAGCGACTCCGGCCACGACTCGACAAAGCCGCACTCGTTGCGGCCGTGACCGAGGAGCTTCCCGACGGATTCGCTGTCAAAAGCGTCAACGACGACGGGACGCTCTCGGTGGAGTGGTCCCGCCGGAAGACCTCCGCCGAACAGCGGGCGATGGTCATCCTCCAGACGGTTGTCGCAGAGGCGGTCATTACCGACGCTGACGAACTCATTGTCGAGGCTCCGACCCGGTCCGACGTGATCGACCGCGCGACTGAACTCGGCGTCGACCGAGAACTGGCCGGCGAACGGCTCCAGCGACTCGACGATATCGGGAAAGTCGACATCGAAGAAGGGCAGGTTTTCCCTGGCTGAGTTGTGTAAAGTATCTTTGTTTGTTTTCACCACAGGAGAGACATAGAAACCACTCGGCGCGCTCGACCCGAGCGAAGTGGGGGTATCTCGCTCAGCGGGAGCCGCGAGCATGCCGAGGGTTTTCGGTGCCCTCACGGCACCCAATACTCGCTTAACTCCAGTTATTTCAGGTAACCGGTGCACATTACTTCCCAGCACTACGAATGCAACTATGACCGATCAAGATCCAAGTGCCGACCTCACCCACGTCGAGGACGGCAACGCACAGATGGTCGATGTCGGTGACAAGGACGACAGTCAGCGCCGCGCAGTCGCGCGTGGCCGCATCGACCTCCAACCTTCGACCATCGAAGCGATCAGATCCGACGGCATCGAGAAAGGCGATGTGCTCGCAACCGCCCGTATCGGCGCGATTCAGGCTATAAAACACACGTGGGAAACAATTCCGATGTGCCACCAGATTCCGATCACGAACGTCGAGACGGAGTTCGACGTGGCCGACGAATCGGTGACGCTGACCGTCGCCGTCGAGACAGTCGGCAAGACTGGCTGTGAGATGGAGGCACTCGAAGGCGTGACGACGGGGCTAAACGTGGTCTGGGATATGGTCAAGGCTGCCGAGAAAGACGACGACGGCGAGTATCCCGCGACGCGAATCGACAACGTTGAAGTAATCGAGAAGTCAGTCGACCGCTGAGCAGCGCACGACCGGCCGAACAATGAAGCCAACCCGGCGCGAATGATTGGTATGCACGTTCTCTCGATTGTCGGCCATTCTACAACGGGGAAGACAACACTGACCGAGCGACTGACCGAACGGCTGTCCGAGCGGGGGCGGGTCGGGACGGTCAAACACATCGATGGCGGGTCAGGCTTCGACACTGATGGAAAGGACACACAGCGTCACCGTGAGGCGGGCGCAGTCCAGACCTACGGCATCAGCGAATCGGAGTGGTTCGCGACGGGCGACACGTCGGAACTGGACCTGCACGACGCGCTTGACCGACTCGGCGAGCGCTGTGACTACGGGCTGGTCGAAGGCGACGCTGACCTTGCGCTGCCGACCGTCGTACTGGGTGACCGCGACGTCGAACGCGGCGAGGTACTCGCTCGCGCACCGGACGCCGACAGCGTTGATCTTGAGGACGTTATCGAGGCACTGCACGACCGCGACCCCCACGAAACGCTCTCGTCGCTCGTGGCTGAACTCAAGCGCTCACCCGACGAAGTGTACAGCGGCGCGATTGCGACGTTCACCGGTCGCGTGCGGGCAAAAGAGGACCCCGAAGACGAACGGACCGAGTTTCTGGAGTTCGAGAAATACGACGAAGTGGCCGCACAGAAGATGGCCGAGATTCGCGATGAACTCGAAGCCCGAGATGGTGTCTACGAGGTTCGGCTCCACCACAAAACCGGCGTCGTCGAGGCTGGAGAAGATATTGTCTTCGTCGTCGTACTGGCAGGCCACCGGACAGAGGCCTTCCGGACTGTCGAAGATGGCATCAACCGACTGAAGGAAATCGTCCCGCTGTTCAAGAAGGAAGTGACCGTCGGCGAGGAGTTCTGGGCACACGAAGAGTGAGCGCCCGGCCGAATCGTTTTGTGCTGCGCTCACTCCCGCCCCGGTGACTCGGCGTCGTTGGGGTGGTTGATGGGGCCGTGCATCCGAATCGTCCCGGGTCGGTTCTAAACACAGATACCCGAGTTGAGACGTTCCTGCGGCCCGACTTCGACCGCTGAGCGTACATTTTTATTCCCCGTGACTGAATGAACAGATATGGCGGACGAGTGCGGGTATACGCACGACGTGTCGAGCGAGCGATTTGGGGATATACCCGGAGAACAATGGGAGTGCTCGCGGTCGGCAACGGCCGGTGGTTACTGTGTGTTTCACGCCGACTCGGACACTGTAAGCCACGAGACCGTTCGGGAATCGTTCCTGGGCGCCGTCGCAACCGAGAATGGGCCTGTCCGATTGATTGGCGCCAATCTCGGTTCACTGTCGGTCGACTACGCAATCTTGGACGGGCCGTCGAATCATCCAATCGACCTCAGGGAGACTGTAATTGGAGGAGACCTGTCGGCACGGTATGTGACGGTCAAGCGACCGCTACGCCTCGATGGTGCGCGACTGGACGGTCTCGTCGACTTCGAGGACGCAACGTTCTCGCGCCGTGTGGATTTCGGCGGTGCAGAGTTCCACGGCCGGGTTTCGTTCAGACTCGTGAACTTCGAGTCGTGGCTGGACCTGCGTGACGCTGAGTTCCACGACCCCGCGTATATGCGCCTCGCAGTCTTTCGGCGTGGGATTTACGCCGTCAATGTCATGTTCCATGCCGCCGCGGATTTCCTCAACACACGGTTCGAGGACGTGGGTAACTTCTACCGGGCCTCGTTCCACAGGGGCGCCATCTTCGATAGCAGTATATTCGCCGGTGGAAACGCACAGTTTTTCGAGGCAGAAATCGACGCTCCGGCAGTCAAACTCGACTCGGCGACGGGCAGCCCGCGGTCTGAACGCGAGCGCCGCGAGGGCGTTGCGTTATCGATGGATGGCGTCACCTGCGAGCGAGACCTTCGCCTGGCCGGCGCGACGTTAGCTGGCGACGTAGTGTTCACCGACGGCAATCTCGGACGAGATCTAAACTGCGGTGACCTTTCGACGACCGACCCTATCGTCGTGAACTGCTCGGGGACCGCTGTCGTCACTGGAGATATTGCGAGTAGTGACGGTCGCGTGACCTACGACCTGACGAACGCAACAGTTGGAGAACTGGACATAACTGACGACGCTTCCTTCGACGTGTTCCGTTTCGAAGAGACGACGTTCAGTGGATTCGATTTCGGAACGTACAAACAGGAACTTGCCGCCCGTGACTGGCGGCTGCACGACGCGGATACGGACTACTCGCCGACGACGCTAGAGAACCTCTATCTCCGTGCGAAAAACGGCGCGAACGAGATCGGCGAGACGCGAGCGTCAGCGGAGTTTTTTATCTACGAGATGCGTTACCGCCGCAGGAACCACCGTCAACTGGCACTGACCGGCTCTGGCGGTCGAGAGCGACTGCGAGGGGCATCAAGGTGGCTGTCGAACGCGGCGCTCCAGTTCTCGTGTGGCTACGGGGAGCGACCGTTCCGGCCAGTCGTGTTCTCGCTGATTCTTATCGCGGTTTTTGCCAGCGTATACGCGCTCGCAAACGCGCCGGTTGTCTACCCGGGTCTCCTCGGCTACCTGACGTTCAGCGTCGAGGGGTTCGTCTCGCTCGTACTCGGTCTGCCCGATGTCACCAGTCCCGTCCTCGGCTTTATTGTTGCGATAGAAGGATTCCTCGGTGGGTTCGTCATCGCGCTGTTTGTCTTCACGCTCACCCGCTCTATCAGCCGGTGACGGATAGAGAAGAGCCTTCAGGTGCCGCCGCTGTCGGCTGATTCGATGTTTGTCTGTTGTATTACCATTGGCTCGAACACGGCGACACTCCAGACAAGTCCAACAGATCCGAACCAGACTACTCCGAGACGTTGACTGTTAGCACCGGCACCGACGACTGCGTAACGACCTTCTGTGAGGTGCTTCCGAGAATATTTTCGGTGTAATCGTCACCCTGTGTGCCCATCGTAATAACGTCGACGTCAGTCGTCGCAGCGTACTCAACAATTTCTTCGGCTGGCCGACCGCGTCGCAGTGCCGTGGTTGTCTCCAGTCCGGCGGCGTCGGTTTCGGAAGCGACGGCGTCGAGTGCGCGTTCACCCTCGGCCTGCATCTCGGCCAGCACTTCGTCTTTCATCTCGTCGTCGAGCGTGAGAAACGCCTGGTCGTCGATGACGTACAGGACGTGCACTGTCGCGTCACGTCGGGTGGCAATATCGACTGTATGTTCGAGGACCGCCTCGATAGAGTCGCTCCCGTCAGTCGGTACGAGAATGTCGTCGTACATGCCTACGGCTATCTCCGGTACGTACACACGCCTTTCGGTTTCGGCCCGACACGACTCCCAAGATGTTGGAACCGTCCTCGTCACTTTTTATATCGGCCTACGAAGTGACACTGTGTACGAACATATTCTGCATCCGACGGACGGGAGTACCGGGTCTGCACACGTGACGCTGCAGGCAATCGACCTCGCCGAACAGTACGGAGCAACGGTTCACGCCGTCAACGTCGTCGACACAGACATCACCGGACTGTTCTCCGGCAGGGCAGAGACAGAGACGCTGTCGGACCGCGGCCAGCAGGCTGTCGACAGTGTGCAGAAGATGGCAGAGGCACATACTGTTCCGGTCGAAACAGCGGTGCTGGAGGGCGACCCCGCCGACCGAATCCTCGAGTACGCTGGCGAAATTGACGCAGATATCATCGTGTCGGGCACACACGGCCGCTCGGGGGTGCGCCGGCGGGTGCTCGGGAGTGTGGCCGAGCGGTTAGTGCGACACGCAACCCAGCCAGTGCTGACGGTGCGGCTTCCCGAGACAGACGTGACTGTCGAGGACAGCGACCAGGCGCGAGCACTCGCGGCTGACGCGCTGGCCGACGCTGGATACGACGCAACCATTACCGAAGTACAACGACAGCTGACAGTCTGGGTGGTCCAGGCCGAAGCCGACGACGAGCACCTGCTCGTCTATCTCGACCCCGAGACACAGCGGACGAGCATTATCGCATGAGGGAGTCCTCAGAGAGCGATAATAGCCCAGACATTCTTTGTAGGGGGGCAGTGTAGCGTCATATATGACTATCCTCGTCGCATACGATGGCTCCGAACAGTCGGAATACGCACTGGAAATGGCAACCGCAGCCTTTCCCGACGAACAGTTGTGTCTCGCACACGTCGTCGAACCCACAGCCAACTACGGCGAGGCCGGCGGGTTCAGTGCCACCCTCTACCGTCAGGAGTTCGACAGCGCCGAGAAGATGTTACAGGAAGTGGCTGAAGACCTCCCTGACGGCCAGTCAGCGACGACGGTAGTCAGGTACGGCCGCCCGGTCCACGAACTGCTCAGTATCGCCGAAGATGAGGATGCCGAGCATATCGTCATCGGGAGTCACGGTCGCGACGGCGCGAAACGGCTCCTGCTCGGCAGTGTCGCAGAGACGGTTGCCCGACGCTCGCCGGTACCGGTAACGGTCGTTCGCAACCAGCCCACAGCGACGTCACCCGAACGGGTGGTCGTCCCCTTCGACGACTCCGACCCCGCCAGAGCCGCGCTGTCCTTCGCGGCCGAACAGTACCCCGACGCAGATATGACCGCCCTCTACGCGGTGTACCCACCGTCGGAGGTGACCGGTGCCGGTGAGGCTGCGCTCGGCGATATCGAAGACTGGGCAGACCAACTCGAAGAGCACACCGAAACGGTGCTCGGTCATGCTGCGTCGGCGGTCGACCGGAAAATCACAACCGACACCGTCAGCGGCAACCCCGCGGATGCTATCGTCGAGTACGCAGACGACCACGCAGACCACATCGTGATGGGCAGTCACGGCCGTGATGGACTCTCGCGGCTCATCATGGGCAGCGTTGCAGAGACGGTTGTTCGGCGCGCGCCCACCTCGGTCACTGTTGTCCGAGGGCAAAGCGAAGAGTAACGTATACGACAATTCACTATGGTGTCCCGAACTCAGCAGCCCAACCGCAGAACGACAACCAATGACTGACGGGAGAGAGAAGACCGACGGCAACGGTAGAGGTGACGCTGGTGCAGTCTATAAATCGCAGTCACCAGTCAAGCCCAGCGTTGTCGTCGTCAACGACGAGGAACTGGCGTCAGAACTCGACTGTTGTGTGGTTCACAGCGCACCGGACGAACAGGCCGTCGGCGAGTACGAGGATGTCGACTGCGTGGTGCTCAGTGACCGACAGAGTGCAGATATCCCCGAGCGTATCGCGTCGCTGCAAGCGCAGTCGGAGGGGTCCGTGGCGCTCGTTGCCTTCAACGGCTCAGAAAAGCTTGCGAGCGAGGCGATTAGCGCGGGTGTAGACGAGTATATTCCAGTTGAGTCAGCACCATCAGACATCGAAGAACAGGTTGCACCGCTGTGTGCTGACGACGACGCGGGCATGAACGTCGACGGCGTTGCAGCAGCGGTCGAACACGCCGCTGACGCCGTCGTCATCACCGACAAAAACGGCGTCATCGAGTATGTCAACCCGGCGTTTGAGCAACTCTCCGGGTATAACAGCACGGAAGCGATCGGCTGCACGCCACGGATTCTCAAGTCCGGCGAACAGGGTCAACAGTACTACGAGCAGATGTGGGAGACAATCCTCGACGGCGAGGTCTGGGAAGAGCAGATTGTCAACGAAACCCAGACAGGGCGAACGTATACCGCCCACCAGACAATCGCGCCGGTTGTGGGCGAAGATGGCTCGATAGAGCGATTTGTCGGCATCCAGCGCGACATTACGAGACAGAAACGCCTCGAAGAACAACTTGCGCGGTCCAAACGGACGCTTTCGGAGTTGTACGACAGCACCGCCGACTCCGACGCTGACCTCGACACAAAGATTGCGGCGGTCCTCGAACTGGCAACAGAGAATCTCGGCTACGAGGTCGGCTATTTCACCCGTATTAGCGACGAGACGCAGCGAATTGTCGCAGCGACTGGCGACCACGACCCTATCGAGGCTGGGCGCGAAGACCCCCTCTGTCGAACCTACTGTCGGAAAACGATCGACAGCGACGAACCTGTCGTTATCGGGAACGCAGCCGCCGAAGGCTGGGCTGAGGACCCCGCCTACGAGAAGTTCGGCCTCGACTGCTATGCAGGTGCGCGTGTGCTCGTCGACAACGAGCTGTACGGGACGCTCTGTTTCGGCGGCACTGACGTGACAGACAGGCTCATACTCGACGCCCACAGGTCGACAATCCAGACGCTTGCGAACTGGGTCGGCTACGAAATCGAGCGCGACCAGTACGACCGAAAACTCGAACAACAGAACGAGCGACTCGAACGGTTCGCGGGCGCGGTGAGCCACGACCTCCGCAACCCGCTCGATGTTGCCCGGAGCTACCTGACTCTCGCAGTCGAAGACGAGAGCCTCGAATATCTCGACAACGTCGCAGACGCTCACGACCGGATGGAAGAGATTATCGAGGACACGCTGACTCTCGCTCGCGAGGGAGAACTCGTCGAAGAGCCGACGACTGTCTCGCTGTCCAGACTGGCGACCGACTGCTGGGAAACCGTCGATACTGCCGGCGCACAGCTCGACGTTGACTCGGATATGCAACTGCGTGCCGACCCCGACAAGCTCCGGCACGTCTTCGAGAATCTCTACCGCAACGCCGTCGAGCACGGCTCGACGAACCAGGAGTCAGAAGTAACCATCAGTGTCGGCCAGTTCGAGGACGGTTTTTACATAGAGGACGACGGGCCGGGAATCGACGACGACGAGAAAGCAGCCGTCTTCGAGTTCGGCCACACGACCGCAGACGGAAGCGGGTTCGGGCTTGCAATCGTCGACACCATCGCACGAGCACACGACTGGAGCGTCCGCGTCACCGACAGCGCTGCCGGAGGCGCACGATTCGAGTTCGAGACTGACGGACAGACAGAGCGGTGTCTCGTCTGCTAACTGAGTGTAAGCGCAGGACAGAACGACGACTATCTCTCGTTTCCAAGTTCTAGTTTCGCAAACTACCACATATATCGGTTTCTACGATTGCAAAGCACTGGCAGCGCGGCAGTAGGTTAAGAGGCGGTCATGGTAACGAGCATGTATGCAATCCGGCGTCGACAAGGACAACGACGAGTTCATCGAGTGGAACGATGACCGGTACAGCACCGGAATCGACCGCTTCGACGACCAGCACCAGCGGCTGTTTGAGTTGTTGAACGAACTCTCTACCGCGATGGACGAAGGCCGGTCTCAGGAAGCCGTCGGCGAAATTCTACGTGAACTCGAGAAGTACACCGAGTATCATTTCGGCGACGAAGAAGAGTTCATGCAGGACTGTGGGTTCGCGATGGACTGCGCGAACTGTTTTTATAATCACCGAGAGATGCACGAACAGTTCGCAGAGAAGGTGAGCGAACTCAGACGGAAACACGAGGCCGGAGAGACGATCAGTATGGAGGTGTTGCTGTTCGCCAGAGACTGGCTCGATTCACACATTGCGGGACTCAATCAAGACCAGAACTACGCGGACTACTACGACGAGCAACTCGGTGGCTCCTACGAGTACGAACCCGGGACGCTGAAAGCTGACCGCAAAAGCGAGGACCCACACCCCGACGACGAGCTCCAAATCGATACCGATGGTCGCAAGCGCGGCTCGGAACAATCAGAAGAGAACACCGAGAGCGTGACACTCGCGAGCGAGATTCTCCGTGGAGACGAACTGAGCGTCCCAACAGAGCCGATGGCCGTCTGGCTCGAACGAACAGTCGACGAGTACGGCGACCGGACGGCAACGGTCGAACTAACCCCAGACGGTCGGCAGCGCAGCCAGTTCGCGGCGCTGTACAGGGAAGCGGTCGCAGTCGCCGGCGGGCTTCTCGACCTCGGACTCGACCCCGGAGACAGAGTCGGTATTCACGCCGACGCGAGCAGTGACTGGTCCACTGTGGAGATGGCAGTCCACCTCGCAGGCCTGGTGTCGGTGCCGCTGTCAAAGCTGTTCGACACGGACCGAGCACAACACGTGTGCCGCGACGCTGGAATCGACCTGCTCGTGACGGACGAGCCACTCCCGCCGGACGTGGGCGAGAGCGTCGACCAGGTGCTCCGGATGTCGTCGCTACCGACCGGCCGCGCGGGGACGCTCCCCGGACTGGACGCCGACGCTGATGACCTCGCGACGATCCTCTACCGGGTCGATACCAACGAGCATCCCAACGGCTGTGCAATTACCCACCGCAACCTGCGGGCGACTGTCGAGATGCTGTCAGAGGGGCTGCCGCTGGAACCCGGTCACACCGGCACCTGTTTCCTCCCGCTTGCCCACCCCTACCAGCGTGTGCTGACCTACCACCTCTGGAACACCGGCGGAACGGTTGCCTACACCCGACGCGAGCAGTTCTTGGACGACCTCCAGACGGTCGAGCCGTCGGTGCTAGTCGGCGTCCCGGCAGTGTACGAGCAACTTCGAGAGCAGATCGCCGAGCAGCGAGAGTCTCGCGGTGGGCTGCGGAGTTCCATCGCCAGCGGCGTCGCCGAATCTGTCGGCCACGCCAAGACCGATGGAGAGGGCGTTTCGACCTCGCTATCGCTCAAACACGCGCTCTCGAAGGGAGTGTTCGCAGACGTGCGTAAGGCTGTCGGGCTGGGAAACATCGAGTACGCACTGACCGGAACGGCCGCAATCGACCGCGAACTCCTCGATTTCTTCCGTGGCTTCGAGGTGCCGCTGAGTGAAATCTACGGCGCGACCGAACTCACAGGGTTTGCAACGATCAACCGTGCCGGAACGTACGACGTCGAGACCGTCGGCGGGCCGTTGCCCGGGGTCGAACTGGCGGTTGCCGACGACGGTGAAGTGCTCGTCCGAGGCCCAAATGTGATCGAAGGATACTGGAACGACCCGGTCACGTGGCGAGAGAAACTGAACGACGGCTGGTATCACACCGGTGACATCGGCACAATCGAAGACGGAGCCGTCGTAATCGAAGGACCGAAGTAATCAGGACTGGGTCGGAACTCGTCGTTCCCTCTTGTGGTTCTCAACAGTGAACTCGGACAGAAGCGACTGTAAGTCATCAGACTGCCCGGAGAGTCGCCGGATTGTCTGTGTCGCTTCAGTCACCGAGGCCGCCTGTTGCTCGGCTGCGGCGGCGACCGTCTCGGCTTCGGCGGTCGTCTCCTCGCTCACGCTCGCAACGTCGTCAATCATCCCAACAACCTCCTGTGTTGTCTGTGCCTGTTCGTCAGTTGCGTCGCTAATCTCCTGGACAGTCTGGTTGACAGCCGTCACATCGTCGACGATATCCTCGAAGTCGACGAGGGCCGTTTCGATTGTCGTGACGCTATCGGAGACCTGTGATTCCATCTCTGTGACATCGGTGACAGTCTGTTCGGAGGCGTCCTGAACAGTCTCGATTCGCGTCGAGATTTCGCTCGCGTACTCACGCGTCTCCTCGGCCAGTTGTTTGACCTCGCTTGCGACGACTGCGAAGCCATCACCGCCAGCGTCTGCGCGGGCAGCCTCGATGGAGGCGTTCAGTGCGAGCATGTTCGTCTCCTCGGCAATCTCTTCGATGAAGGAGACGATTTCGTCGATCTCACCGATCTGGTCGGCCAGTTCTTCGACAGCGTCGGCAGTCCTGTCGATACCGCGTTCGAGTTCATCCAGTTCCTCGAGCGCCCCCTGTGCCGACTCCCGGCCGGAGCGACTCCGGTCCGCGGCCGTCTGTGCAGTCGTTGCGGCGTTGTTGGCAGAGGCCGCAATCTCTTCGACGGTCGCAGAGAGATTGTTGACCTCCTCGGCGACCGCCTGCAGGTCCTCGGTCTGGCCCGCTGCGCCGGCCGAGATTTCCTGCACTGAGCGAGAAACGTCTGAACTCGCTTCGTCAATCTCCGCCATGCTCCCCTCTGCGTCGTCGCTGGCCGCTGAAACCTCGCCTGCGAACGATTGGACTTCCTGAATCGTCTCGCCGAGTGTTTCGACGAGACGGTTGTAGTTGGTGATGAGGGCGTCGTGTTGCTCTTCCTCGATGGCGAGTTCTGTGCGGTCGAGCGTCGCCGTCAGGTCGCCGTCCTGTGCCCGGTCGGCAGCGTCGGCAAACGCGGCCACGAGGGCGTCGAGACGCTCGGAGCGGCGTTCGAGACGGTCAGTCATCGCTTCCAGTTCGTCGGTGTGCGATTCGAGGCTGTCGGCCATCTGGGCCAGCGAGTCGCCGAACTCGCCGGGGACTTCCTCGTCCAGAACTGGGTCGTCGAACTGCTGGGCAGCCAGCGCGTCGGCCTGTGCCGAGACCGTTTCGAGGTACTCGTGCATCGCGCCAAAGGAGCGGGTGAGACTGCCGATTTCGTCGCGCTGGTCGCTGTCCGGAACGTCGACATCGAGGTCCCCCTCGGCGATTGCTTCGGCGCTCGTCTCGAGACGGCTGACCGGGCCGGTGAAATCGCGACGGACAATCAGGACCGTGTTGACCATCGCGACGATAGCCACGACAAACAGTCCACCTGCCAGCAGAGCCCACGCTACCCCCGAGACGATAAGCGGCGTCACAAAGATACAGACTGTGACGAGAAACTGGATAAACACAGCAGTGATGACCTTCCGTTCGATCGATTCTGTGACACCGAGGCCGTCCATGGTTGCCCACAGAAACGACTCGTAGGTTGCTCGTATGCGGGACGACGTTGTAGCTGACATACAGTAGCTTCGCCGGGGGGCGACATGAACACCCCCCACGTTCCCAGGCTGTGAAAATTAGCCGCAGGCGCGGTCGAGCCACGGGAAGAGCCGCTCACACAGGCGCTGCTCGGCGGTCTCAGAGAAGCGGTGGCCTTCCTCGGCGTACAGTTCGAGGGTGGTGTCGGTCGAGAGCACAGCGGCCGCGTCAAGACTGTCGGTAACAGGGACAGACTCGTCCTCGCGGCCGTGGAAGATAGCGACCGGGACGGTGATTTCTGTGGCTGTTGGCTCGAAGGGATGCGCGTCGAGGTCGGTGAAAAACGAGTCATCGGGCCCGACCACTGGAGACCCAGCGTCCGAACGATACCGGTCGAATGCTCGCGTATACGTGACCGGTGCGCGGGCAGCGATTGCGTCGATATCTTCGGTTGCGCCGACGTGGAACGCAACGCTTGCGCCGAAACTCGAGCCGAACAGGGCAACGGTTGGGTACTCGAACGCCGAGAGCACCGCCCGGAGGTCGGCGATGCGGGTGCTCAGCGTCTGCTCACCGAAGGAGCGGTCTGACTCGCCACAGCCACGGAAATCGAAGCGAACGGCGTCGTAGCCAGCAGCGACGGCACGCTCGCACCGACGCTCGTAGCTGCCTTCTTTGTCGCTGACGAAGCCGTGACAGAAGACCAGCAGTTTGTCACTGTCAGTCTCGTGGTGGACTGCAACGAGTTGGTCACCGTCGACCGTAATCTCGTGGCGTGTCTGTGTCATTCGGCGCTCGTACTCTCGAAGGCAGCGGTCACTGTCGTCGCCGTCACCGATTCGATGCGGCTGCTGGCGGGTTCCAGACAGCCAGCCGCGAGTGATGCCATCCCTGAGTTACTCCCAACGCAGAGCACAGTTGTGGCGCGCTCGCCTGTACTCGGTTCTTCCGCCGCCCGTGCCATGTCACCCACTTCTGGACGGGGGAATACAACTCTTGCTCCCGAAAGAGAAGAGCTCACGGCGCGACGCCGACGGTCAACAGCGTCCCCCACCGTCGGTAGCGGTCAACCATCGCTTCTCGGCTCTCCCAGTCTTCGGTCGGGAAGGCCTCTACGGGCGGTATCTCGGTCTCTTCGTCGGGAATCGTGTCCTGTTCGGCGACGAGTAACCCGGCCTCGCGAAACGCCTCGCGGTACTGTTTGCGGTCCCACAGCAGCATCTCGATGTCGATATTCTCCTGCCACGCGTGAGTGTGCGTGGACTCCTCGAAGTAGTTGACAGCGCAGTAAAACGTGCCGCCGGGCCGGAGAATCCGACCGAGTTCTTCGAGGACGGCAATGGGGTCCTGTGCGTAGTAAAACGCCTCCATACTCCAGACGTGGTCCACGCTGTTGGTTGCCAGCGGCAGGTGGTGAAAGTCGCCCTGCATGAAGCCAATCGTGGGGTCGTCGGTGTACTCACGGGCGTTGTGCACCATCTCCGGTGAGCCGTCGAGTCCGAGCGACAGGCCGGTCTCGTGTGTCTCACGAAGTGCGCGCAGCGCATAGCCCGACCCAGTGCCCAGGTCAAGCATCCTATCGCCGGCTTCGACCGGCATCCGAGCGAGTGCGTGTCTGGCTGTGTGCCAGTGTCGGTCTTCCATCCCGCGGTCCTTGCCCGACTGGGCCCAGGAGTCGAACTCCTCTTGAACGCTCATACCGACGACAGGGGCCCCACTGGCATACCCCTTACCTCTCCCACTCGTCGCTCGGTTCGCGTCGGAACTCTTCGTCGTCGTCCTCGTCGATACCGTCGGGGTCGTTGCCACGGGCGAGTCGGGTGTCGTCAGCGCGATTCTCGTGAATGTTGAACACGCTGTCGGTGTACATGTCGCGGTCGGGGTCAGGCGTGCGCTCGTCGCGCTCGAAGAGGTAGGCGAAAAAGCCGAAAAACGGGATGACAAACGAGATGAGCGCCCACTTGTAGGGGTTCATACCGTAGTTGGGCGCGTCGACGTAGGCAAAACCCGCGCAGAACGCTAACAACAGGATGGGAATCACGATCATTGCCGCTATCAGTACTGGGCCCGGCGCCATACTGTATCGTTGGCCCGAATGCACCTAAACGTTCAGCCTCGCCAGTCACGCGCATCGAAGCCCTTTTAGCTATCCCTGCGGAAGCCGGTCGCATGGTTGAGAAGGAGACCGGAGCGCAACTGCTCGCGGCGCTGGTTGCGATCGGTCTGTTCGTCACCGGACTGATTGTCCTGAGCCAGCAGTACGGGGAGCAGGTCAACGGCACAATTGAACTCTCCCCAACGGGAGGGATTGCTCTCGTCGGATTTATTGCCGTGTTTATTGTCGCAATGCCAGTGTTTGGCTATCTCGTCGAACGACGAGAGTTCGACTCGGAGTAGCCGTCAGGATTCAGAAGTCGCAGCCTCGTCCTCTTCACGCCAGTCGATCAGTTCGTCTTCGTCTGCGTCGTCGAGTTTTGCCTCGTAGTACGACAGCGGATGCGAAATCTGTTCACAGAGATTGTCCTTGTTCACACAGTCACCGTAAGACTGCATCGTCGAGCAGGCCGGTGGTGAGTACTGGGTCGGGCTGGTTTTCCCGCGGATGTGGTCGACCTGGTACCGGGTTGCTTCCTCACCGAAGCCAGGGTTGACCTCGAAAAGGTCGACAATCTCGTCAGTCGTCAGGCCAATCGTCGTCAGAAAGGTTGCAATCGCGAACCGCGAGTGGTGTTCGAGGTGTTCACCCTTCTGAACCTGGTCGAGCAGGGCGCTCATACACGGCGGGAACAGGTCCGGCACGACAGTGTCGATGTCGCGTGTGAGGTCCAGATCAGCGAGTCGCTCCTCCAGGCGCTCGCGCTCGGCTTCGAGGTGGGTTGCTATCGCCTCGGGCACCCCAAGCGGGAGCCCATCTGCGACGCGCTGTTCGATTGCCTGCTCGACCAGTGCGAGCAGTTCGACCTCGGTGAGTTCGACCTCGCCGTCCTGCAGCGGGCGGTTGACCAGTCGCCACTGGTCTTCGCGCTTGTCGCTGGCGTAGGTCAGATAGGTGCCGACGCCGACGGCGTACCCTTCGGCCGTTTCTCGGACCGTCTGACGCATCCCGAATTCCGTGAGCAACGTCTGAATCGTCAGTCGCTCGCGGTCCCGGCTCTTGAGGTCGTCGCCCTCGGTGAACGCTGCCTGGAGACGTTCGTGGGCCGTGGCCGCCTCCGCGGCGGCGTACTTCCGGGTGAGGATGTGCTGGTCGACCAGCGAGACGAGCACACGGGCAACGGGATAGGAGAGGAGTTCGACGCGGTCCCGGCGGTGGGTGTCGCCGACCCGGCCCGAATCCAGCGCCGTCTCGATGCGGTCGAGTGCGCGGGTTAGCACCGCCTCGTCACTGCGGACGACGCGGGCAAGGTCGACATCCGCGGCTTCGACAGCCTCGCGTGCGGCGTCGAGAAACGGGTACTGGGCGTGCAACGGCTTCATCGACAGCCCGTTGGAGGGGCGTGTGCAAAAAGCCCCCGTTCGCGCGATTATCAGTTTTTGTTGTCCGGGCGAACCACATATATTACCGCCATTACTACGGCCAGATATGTCACTGCCGGCGCTCAACGAGAAAGGGAGTTCTGAGACCATCGGGGTCGCAGTGCTCGTCGGGATGACGATTCTCGTCACCGCCGGACTGGGATTGGGTGTGCTGGTAATGGGCCAGCAGCAACAACAACAGACCGCAGATGTTGATTTCACGTTCCTCGGCGAGAAGTTGGTCGTGATCTACGAGGACTCAACCGACCGCCCAGCTGGGCGGTTGTTCGTCCAAGGAACGCAACAAAACATGAGCTGGGCTGAACTCGACGACAGCAAGGAACCCAGCGATATGGTAACAGAGAACGACAACGTTCGGCTTCAGGAAGATTCGGCCTGGGGAACGAGGGCAGACCCCAACGCCCGGTACGACCTCGTCTTCATCACTGAGGAGGGCGAGCGGTTCGTCCTCGCGAGCGTCAACGATGGCGGCAGCGGCTCCAGCAGCGGGTCGAGCGGCGGTCCGGGCGGAAGCGACAGGCCAAGCCCGCCGGGGTAATCAGCCTTTGATGTTACAGACCGGGTACGTGCGCGCAACCTTGTCACCGATACCCAGCGCGTCTGAGACGTTGACGACTTCGTCAACATCTTTGTAGACGCCGGGTGCTTCTTCGGCAACAGTTGCGCCGCTCTGGGCTTTGACGTAGATATGGTCCTGTTCTCTGAGGTTGTCTTGCACGTCCTCACCCCAGAACTCGTTTTTCGCCTGGGTCCGGGACATTAGTCGACCGGCACCGTGGGCCGTCGAACCAAAGGTCTCCGACAGTGAGTTCTCTCCACCCCGGAGGACGTAACTGCCCGCGCCCATACTGCCGGGAATGATGATAGGCTGGCCAACGTCGCTGTAGGCGGCGGGTAGTTCCGGCCGGCCAGCGGGGAACGCCCGGGTCGCTCCCTTCCGGTGGACGAACACCTCGCGGTCCTCGCCGTCGATGTCGTGGGTCTCGCGCTTGGCGATATTGTGGGCCACGTCGTACAGCAGTTCCAACTCGCCGGGTGCCGTATCGAAGATGTCGGCGAAAACCTGCCGGGTCTGGTGGGTGATGAGCTGGCGGTTCGTCCACGCGAAGTTGATGGCCGCACACATCGCACCGTAGTACTGCTCGGCCAGCTGCGAGCCGGCGGGGGCGGCTGCCAGTTCCTTGTCCGGCAGTTGGTTCAACAGCCCCTCGTGAGTTTGTTCGATTTCTCGCAGGTAGTCCGTACAGACCTGGTGGCCGAGGCCCCGCGAGCCACAGTGAATCAAGACGACAATCTGGTCAAGTTCGAGACCGAACTCGGCAGCCACGTCGTTGCGGAAGATGTCCGTCACGCGCTGAACTTCGAGGAAGTGGTTGCCGCTGCCGAGGCTGCCGAGCTGGTTGCGCCCGCGGTCTTTTGCCTTCTGTGACACTGCCGACGGGTCGGCGTCAGGCCGGCGGCCCTCGTCCTCGCAGTGGGCCAGGTCGGCCTCGGTGGCGTAGCCCTCCTCGACGGCCCACTCGACGCCACGGTCGAGCACTGCCTCGACAGGGGCGTTGTCGACGACACCACCGCCGCCGAGGCCGGACGGAATCGCCTCGAACAGCGCCTCGACGAGTTCCTGCTCGTGGCCCTGCACATCCCCGTAGGTGTGGTTTGTTTTCACCATTCTTACTCCACAATTAATGTCGTAGCCGACCGCTCCGGGGCTAATACAACCATTTTCGGCGTCGATGGCGGCGACACCGCCGACCGGGAAGCCGTAGCCCTGGTGGCCGTCGGGCATGCAGATGGCGTATTTCTGGATGCCAGGCAGGTGTGTCGTGTTCGTAATCTGTTCGATAGTCTTGTCCTGTGTAATCTCTTCGAGCAGCGACTCACTGGCGAGGAGGCGGGCAGGGACCCGCATGTCGCCGTGCTGGGGGACCTCCCAGACATACTCCCGGATGCGTTCGAGAGTTACGTCACCGGCCTCGAATGTCTCAGTCATATCTGTATATCCCGTGAGGAGGAGTAAGAGGGTTCGGAAGCAAAGGGGAGGGGTTCGTGAGTAGAATTAACACGTTCGGGCTGTATGTGAGAGGTATGGGAGACTCAGGGGTTAGCTTCGAACACGACGAAGAGACGCGGATGATTATCGACAACCTGGAGCAGTTCATTGACCAGGAAGTCGAACCGATTCAGAACGAACTCGGCGAGACCTACACGAATCCACGCCTGCGACACGAAACAGACGGTCGAATTGTCCCAGAGGTTCTCGAAGCGATTCAGGAGGTTCGGCGGCGTAGCGCCGAGGCCGGCTACTATGCGATGAACCTGTCCGAAGATGTCGGCGGGGGCGGCGTCTCGAACGTGACCTGGTACGAGGCAAAAAAGGCCGTCGCAGCCTCCGGCGTCGAGATGGCCGAACACGTCCTCGCCGGACCCGAGGGGCCGAAACCGTTGCTGATGCTCGCAGAGGGCGAACAGGTTGAACGGTATCTCGAACCAACAATCAGGGCCGAGAAGTCGACTGCCTTCGCACAGACCGAACCCGGGGTTGGGTCAGACTCGCCGAGTATGTCCACAAGCGCCGAAAAGGACGGCGACGAGTGGGTCATCAACGGGACGAAACAGTGGATTACCAACGGACCCTACGCGGACTTTGTTCAGGTCTTCGCGCGGACAACGCCACAGGAGGAGGTTGGTCGGTATGGTGGGATTACCTGCTTCATCGTTGAGTCTGATGAATACGAGGTGAGTTCGTTGAACAACGCCGTCGGCGCCGAGGGGATGCAAGCCGAACTGGTGTTCAACGACGTTCGAGTGCCCGAGGACCGCGTGCTCGGACAGGTCGACGGTGCGTTCTATCAGGCAATGGAGTTCCTCTCGCTGGGCCGTCTCGAACTCGGTGCTGAGGCAATCGGGCACGCAGAGTATCTCCTCGAACAGGGGGCGGAGTACGCCAACCAGCGCGAAGCCTTCGGCCGGCCGATTGGGAAGTTCCAGCAGGTGTCCTCGAAACTCGCAGAAGGGCGTGCAAAGACCTACGCTGCAGATTCCGCCGGTCTCCGCTGTGCCTGGAAGATGGACCAGGGCGAAAGCGTCATCGAGGACGCCTCGATTCTGAAGTATTACGGCACGAACGTCTTCTGGGATGTCGTCGACGACGTGGTGCAGATTCACGGCGGCAACGGTCTCTCTGAGGACAACCCCTTCATGCGCCACCTCCATATGGCGCGGATTCTCCGGATTGTCGAGGGGACTGACGAAATTCAGTTGAACACCATCGCCTCGGAGTTCGCGGGCCTGTGACTACGTCAAACGGCCTGAACGGCGGATTGTAGTTTACAGTTTATACCGTGAGTACCAGATAACTAAACAGCCCACGAGCTATTACTGTTTCACCGGAGAGCCGCCGGTCCGGCAAGATACGCCAACAGGCCGTTATATCGGGGGGAGGCAGACTATGTCGTCCCAGTCCGCGCGCGGTTTGCGAAAGAACCGAGTTCAGCCTCTATGCCGCACGTTGCCACTCAACTATTAAATTAACTCTTTGATGACAGAATTTATCTTTTCCGCCTGCGGCCTCCCAGATGTAAACGCCCACTTATAAAGGCCACCTTACACACGACAATAATCGTTATATAGGACGAAGGTGATTACACGGACAGACGATGTCGAAAGACACAACGGGAACCTACGAGGGGACGACGAGACGTAAAGTTATTCAGGCACTCGGGGCAGGAACTGCAGCGACCACACTTGCGGGGTGTGGGAGCCTGCTCGGTGTCGACGAATCAGGGGAGGGGTCACTCACGGTCGGCCACATTGCACCACTCGCGAGCCCGCTGGGAGTCGGTTCCGAGCGAGCGGCAGAGATGGCCAAAGAGGTCGTCAACGAAAACGGCGGTGTAATGGACTCCGATATCGAGGTCAAGACCCGGGACACACTCGTCCAGACGAGCGAGGCGACGCGTGTCACCGAGGAGCTTGTCACTCAGGAGAACGCCGACGTCATTGTCGGCGCATTCCAGTCCGAGGTCGGTCGGTCGATTATCGACCTGACCGCAGACCTTGGCGTGCCATATATTTCCTCTGGTCCAGCCGCACCAGACCTCTCGACCGGATTCGTCGGAGAGGACTACGAGAAGTATAAGGGATACTTCCGGGCAGGACCCATCAACTCGGCGCTGCAGGCCGAGGCGTTGGCAGGATATCTAACCTACCTGTCCGACCGCCACGGCTGGAATTCGCTCGCGTTCTTCCGCGACCAGGCCGCCTGGACAGAGGTCTTCGGCAGTAACCTGCCAGACCTGCTCAGCGAGCAAGGACTCACCATCGAGAACGGCGGCGGGACCGGCGAAGCCATCACGATTCAGGACCCGGACCTGAGCCCGATCCTTTCGACGGCAGAGAGCCAGAACGTCGACTACGTGCTTCGGTTCTTCGCACACATCAGCTCCTCGCCGTCGCAGATCTACCCAGAGTGGCGGGGGAGCCTCAACTTCGGACTCGAAGGGATTCACGTCCCCGGGATGCACCCCGAGTACGATATCGCGACGGAGGGACTCAACATCTTCGAGACCACCTCACAGAACGGCGCAGGTGGCGCGGCACCGATTACCGACGCGACCCAGCCATTCACCGAGGAGTACGTCAACCGGTACGCCCAGGACAGCTTCAACGCGGCGACGCCGGACGGCTCGCCGATGTACATGGGCTTCGGGACGTACGACGCCCTGCTCGTGCTCCAGAACGCGCTCAACGAAGCCGGCACGACCACGCCGGGCGAGAACATGGACGACTACGTCGACGCCATGCTGAACACCGAACCCGACGACGCGGCGACGATTTCGGGCGGCATCGAGTTCTACGGTCCCGACGAACGGTTCCCGCACGACCTGAAAGCGGACCGAGACTCCGAGGGCAAGGTCGTCAACTTCCCGGTGACGCAGTTCCAGCCGAACGACGGCGGAGACTCACCTGCACAGGTCAACTACGAGGGTATCGACCGGCCCGGCAAGGTCGAGTGTGTCTACCCAGAGAGCTTCCGTACGGCAGAGCACCAACAGCCTGACTGGATGGCTTAAAAAATGTTAGGCGCAGTCGCTACGGCCATCGTGCAGGCCGTGATGGTAAGTGCCGTTTACGCGCTGATCGCGATCGGGTTCACGATGATCTTCGGAGTCGCCGGTGTGCTCAACCTCGCACACGGGGCACTACTGATGGCCGGTGCGTACATCTACGGCATCCTCGTGATGCCGAACCTCGTCTCGGGGCTGACGTATCACCCGGCGATTGGCATCATTGCGGGAATCGGTTCCGTTGCGGTGCTATCACTGGCGCTCTACCAGATACTCGTTCGGTGGGTCGAGGATAACGTCGTCATCACCTTCCTCTCGACGGTGATTGTCGCCGTCGCCTCCACCGAGTTTCTGGTCTGGCAGTTCGGCGGCCAGAACAGCCGAATTGCACTCGGCATCGGCACGCAGTTCGGGATCGGCGGCGCGACGGTCCAGGCCTTCGAGGCTATCGGTTTCGTCGTCTCGTGGGTTGCAATCGGTCTGCTGTGGCTGTACGTAACAAAGACCGACGACGGTCGGTCGATACTAGCGACATCGATGAGCGAGCGCGGCGCACGACTCACAGGAGTCAACATTCGAATGGTTCGAGCCAAGACATGGCTCATCGCCGGTGCACTCGCCGGACTCGGCGGCATGTTCCTCGGCTTCAGTGGCGGTGTCAGCCCCCTGATGTGGCTTGACCCGCTGGCGGTGGCGTTCATTGCCGTCGTCGTCGGCGGTATCGGATCAATCAAAGGATCGGTCGCCGGCGCGTACCTGATTGGCTTCGTCGAACAGGTGACCGTCGAGCTAATCGGCAGTGGCTTCCGCGGGATGCCGACGCTCGTCCTGCTGGTTGGCTTCCTGCTGTTTATGCCACAAGGTCTGTTCGGGAGGGAATTTGCCCATGAGTAGTCTCACACTGTTTACGATTCTGGCGGCAGCGAGTGGACGCGTACGAGAAGTACTTGGAACGCTGCGACGGACGATATTCAGTCCAATTGGTCGCGTGTTTGACGTCCTGTTAGCACCAGTCGACCGGGCGTTCGGCCCGCTCGCACGAGCGTTCAACAACCGGCTCGGCCCGTACTTGGGCACGGTGACTGGGCTGCAGTTGGCTTTCCTGCTCGTCTCGTTCCTGTTGCTGTTGACGGGCGGCTTCTGGGGCGCAGGGGTTGTCGTCTTCGAGCCAGGGTCCGGCATCGTCGCAACGAGTTGGCTGCGCACGATGGCACTGGCCTCGTGTTGGGCCATCTTCGCGATGGGCTGGGACATTCAGAGCGGATACACCGGCTACATTAGTTTCGGTCACTCCGCGCTGTCCGGCGGTGCCGCGTACGCGACGGCAGTCATGCTCAACGAGATTAGCACGGGCCTGCCCTTCTACATCACCGCGCCGGTTTCGGTTCTCGTCGCGGTCACAATCGGGATGATCATCGCCCTGCCGTCGCTGCGACTGCAGGGACCGTACTTCTCGCTCGTGACCTTCGCCGCCGTGTTGCTGTTCTACTCGGCGACGCTGGCGCTCGATGTTCTCGGTGGGTCGGCGGGACTCGTCGTGAACCGGCTCGTCCCGATTCAGGGCGCGATTGGCCCCATTGGGTTCGTCCGGTACTATATGATGCTGTTGCCGATGCTGGCGATTGCAATCAGCCTCACGATTCTCGCGCGCTCGAACTACGGCCTGATATTCACCGCAATCCGTGAAAACGAAGACGCGGTTTCGGCCGCGGGTATCAACCCGACCAAGTTCAAGATTTGGTCGTTCTTCCTGAGTGCAATCGTGATGGGTATCGGCGGCGTGATGCTCGCCTCGTTCTACAGCAACGTCGACCCAACGACGTTCGTCCAGGTCGACCGCAGTATCGAGATGATTGCGATGGCAGTGGTCGGCGGAATGGCCTCCATCCTCGGCGCGATGGGCGGTGCCTTCGTGTTCTTCCTGCTGCGCGACGAGATTCTCGGTCTGTTCATCGAGGAGTCGGCACTGCGACTGATGTTGCTGTTCATCCTCGTCATCTTCATCCTCGTCTTCGCCCGGGACGGCCTGTTCAGAAAGCTCTGGCACCGACTCGGGAAGATTGGCCGTGACGACGGAGGTGAGGACTCGTGAGCGTCCTCGAAATCGACGGACTCACGAAACGGTTCGGTGGCCTGACGGCAGTCGACGACCTCAGCTTCAGTGTCGACGAGGGTGAGATTCTCGGCGTCATCGGGCCAAACGGCGCCGGGAAGTCCACAGTGTTCAACTGTGTGATGAGTCGCTACAGCGTCACCGAAGGTACAATTACCTTCAACGGCGACGATATTACCGACCTCGATACGTACAAGATTGTCAACAAGGGACTCTCACGAGTAACACAGGAGTCTGACCCGATCGATCTGTTCCCGGTCGGCGGGAACATCAAGCTGTTCACGCTGCCGAACAGTCTGCTCTCACTGTACGGCGGTGCCAGCGACAGAGAGATTGCAGGCTATGCAGCCCACGTCGACCTCGAGGACAAACTCGAAGAGACGCCCGACGAGCTCCCACACGCAGATGTGCGACGGCTCGAAATCGCGAAGGCGCTCGCAACCGAGCCCGACCTGATGCTGCTGGACGAGCCCTTCGCCGGGATGAACCAACAGGAGATCGGCACGCTCTCGGAGCAGATCGAGGCACTTCGCGAAGACGGGATGACGATGATTGTCGTCGACCACAACATGAGCGGACTGATGCAGTTAGTCGACCGAGTGGTCGTCATCCACAACGGCGCAAAACTCGCAGAAGGCAGTCCAGATGAGATTGCAGACAACGAGAAGGTCCAGAGTGCGTATCTCTCTGGAGAGGGATTCTGATGAGCGAAACACTACTACAACTTGACGACGTGGACGTGTCGTACGGAAAGACACAGGCGCTGCGTAACGTCTCGCTCAACGTCGACGAAGGCGAAATTGTCGGTGTCATTGGTCCCAACGGGGCCGGGAAGACGACGATGCTCGACTCCATTGCCGGCTACAAAGACTACAGTGGCTCGATCACCTACAACGGCACTGAAACCGCAACAGTCAGCAGCGGAAAGCTGGTCAACAATGGGCTCGTCTACTGTACGGAAGACCGGGACCTGTTCCCGTATTTCACCGTCCACGAGAATCTCCAGATGGGCGCACAGTTCCGTGACGACGACGGAATCCAGGACAGTTTCGATTTCGTCTACGACCTGTTCCCGCGGCTGGACGAACGCCGCGACCAGGAGGCACAGACGATGAGCGGCGGCGAGCAGCAGATGCTCGCACTCGGTCGTGCGCTGATGAGCGACCCTGACCTGTTGATGCTCGACGAACCGACGCTCGGGCTTGCACCGGTCATCATCGACGACATCAGCAAGGCGATTCAGCGGCTACAGGACGAAGGACTGACTATCCTGCTCGTCGAACAGAACTCGACGTTCGCCCTGCGTCACGCCGAGCGACTCTACCTCCTCGAACAGGGGTCGGTCGAACTCTCCGGCAGTGCAGAGGAGATGCGGGACAACGACTACATCCGCGACGCCTACGTCGGCGTGACATAAGCTCTGGCCCCCGTTTGCCTTTTTGTGGTGATAGTGAACAGTAGTCACCAGTGACGGGTGTACACAGTGTTCGCAACCGTTATATGTCGGCCTACACTCTACTCAGACGCAATGGCAGAAGGAACGGTTGATTTCTTTAACGACACAGGCGGTTACGGATTCATCGAGACTGAGGATGCGGACGAAGACGTGTTCTTCCACATGGAAGACGTCGGCGGCCCGGACCTCGAAGAAGGACAGGACGTAGAGTTTGAAATTGAGGACGCACCGAAAGGGCCGCGGGCGACGAATCTGACTCGCCTGTAAGGTCGTTTTACCGACGTCCTAATTTTCGTTTATTTTACTCGGGGAGCCCCCGGCCCGCCACGCTAAAGCCCCCACCAGTCGAAGCCACGACAATGCCAGTTGAGTCTGTCCCCGGCCGACCGTCGATGTACGCTGTCGAGACACCGATGCTCGGAATGGCGGGAACATGTAGCGTCTACGTCATCGACGGCCCGGAACCAGCAATCATCGACACCGGACCAGCAGACGCTGTCGAGGAGATTATCGCTGGACTGGAGACGCTGGATATCGACCACGACGCTGTCGAGTATATTGTCCCAACACACGCCCACCTCGACCACGCGGGCGGGGCAGGCCACCTTGCAGCAACCTGTCCGAATGCGACGGTCGTCTGTCACCCCACGGCAGTCGACTATCTCACCGACGAAGCGAAACTGACCCACCTCACGAAAAGCGTCGAGCGCGCTATTGGGATGGACAGTCCGTACGGCGAACCGCGACGCATCGACCGAGACCGGGTTCGCGTACTGGGCGGCGGTGACACGCTCACAATCGGCGAGCGCACGCTCGACGTAATCGACGCGCCCGGCCACGCGCCACATCAGTTCTGTCTGTTCGACAGGCCGAGTGCAGCACTGTTCAGTGCCGACGCCGCCGGGATGAACTTTCCTGATAGTGGCCACCGTCCAACGACACCCCCGCCAAACTTCGACCTCGAAGCGGCGCTTGAGAGTATCGACCGACTGCTTGAGTTCGAGCCCGAAACGCTGCTGTACGCACACGTCGGTGCCGGTGAGGACGGCGGCGCAACACAGGAACTTCGGCGGTACAAGGAGATGCTTCCGGGCTACGTCGATACCGTGGCGTCGCTTCGCGACGAACACGGCGAGGATGTGGCCGCAATCGCGGCGGCGATGAACGACCAGTGGGGCCACTGGTCGCTGCAGACTGATGTGGCAGGCGTCCTCCATTATCTGAGTGAGACTGGGGAGTAGGACCGGCCGAAAGCGAGTCGTTGATATGCCGGGCGCAGTACTGAGAGATATGTTCGAGACGACACTCCATCTCGGGACGGAACACCCACCACTACTGCGGATTGCCGCGAGTGTGCTGCTCGCGTTCGGCGCTGGGGCGGGTCTGGGACTGTACGCGCGACTGACATCGACGGCGGAGTCAGCCGAAACTGTCTCCGAACCGACCGAACAGTGACTTCGGCCGAACCGAACGCTCATATGAATTCGAGGAGGAAATACAGAGTATGACCAAGCGTGCAGTGTCGCTTCCTGACGAGGCTGCCGAAGGGATGCGAGCGTTCATCGACGAGGTCGACCAGCGACTTGCGGGCGACGAGGACACCTGCACTGTTGTCGAGGATGTGCTCGTCGACCTGCACGGTGACCGAAGCGCCTACGAGCGCTGGCAGGACGGCGCGGATATCTCGCCGGCCGAACAGGTCCGTCTCCAGGGGTACGACCCGTGTAACACGACCATCGAGAGCGAGTACTACGCCGAAGTCGACGCCCAGAGCGAGCAGTTCCGCCGCTCGAAACACCTCCAGTGGCTCTGGCGGCAGTTCGACGCCACGCCGATGGCCGACAACGTCGAGTTCGCCCTACAGTTCCGTCGGATGCTCGCCGACCACCTCTTCGACGAGTGTGGCGACAACTGCCGATTTTTCAAGGGGATTTCGATGACCTACGGCCACAACATTTCCATCGGTGACAACGTCGTCGTCCACGACGATGTCCACCTCGACGACCGCGGGAAACTGACGATTGGCGACCGCGTCTCGATTTCCGACGACAGCCACGTCTACAGCCACCAACACGATACCATCGACCAGACCGAAGTGCGCAACTATCACACGATTATCGAAGACGACGTGCGGCTCACCTACGATTCGATGGTCCAGGCTGGCGTTCGAGTCGGCCGGAACGCCATCGTAGCGCCGAAATCCATTGCGGGCGGAGATATTCCGGCCCACCACATCGCCGCTGGGTCGCCGGCGGAGTCAGTCGGTGTCAAATCTGACTGGGAGTCAGTCGCCAAACCGGCCGGTGTCAACCTCGAAACCAACCGCGACCAGCGCCGTATTTCCTACGAGATTCCAGATGACGTCGAGGTCTTCGACGAATTCCAGCGAGAGCTCTCAGGGCCCGAGTGACCGGCTACAACGGCCATTTCAGTGAAATCCGTCTTTGACTCTGTGTTAGTACGTTTTATATCCGGTCTGTAGCTGTAGTTGCAATGAGAGCGAAGATAGTTGCGCTGTTGACTGCCGTTGCGGTGATAGCGCTCACCGCGGGCGGCGCAGCAGCACTGCCTGCGGACGAATTGGCCCCCGAAGACGACACGGAAAATGCCACGGTCGGTATCTGCGTGGTTGGTGTCGACTCCCCCTGTAACGGCGACGCCGCCGACGGCTCGACCGGAGACCAGGTCGGTAGCAACGATTCCGACGACGGACAGCTGTGGATTCCCGAAGACCAGAACCGCGACGGCGAGATAGACGAGCGGTTCCGTGGTGAGGACAACGGGACAGAAATCGGTGACGGCGAGGATACCGAAGACAAACAGATTCTCCTCCCAGAGGACCAGAACCACGACGGTGAGATAGACGAACAGTTCCGTGGTGACACCGGGGCTGAAGAAGGCGACAGCGAACACAGACACGCTGACGCAGACGACCACAGACACGACAATACGGACGAAAAACACGAACACGGTACCGCAGAGGACGGACAGCTGTGGATTCCCGAAGACCAGAACCGCGACGGCGAAATTGACGAGCGGTTCCGCGGTGTGCCCGAGTTCCTCAACGAACTGTTCGCCACCCTCTTCGGACTGAACTGAGGCTTGCGTGCCCTGCTTGTGGGACTGTACCGAACTATGAAGTGGGCAGGTCACGTAGTTTGAGGTGTATGGAAACGTGGGCGTGGCTCATCGCGTACCTGCTCGGGTTCGCCCTCTTGCAGTTGTACCTGTACCGCTACTTCATGAACGGCAGTTCGACAACTGATACGTCGACGACGAACGCGACGCCGGGATTCGAGGGCGGCGCGCCGGTCGAAAGTGGCCAGGGTAGCACCGAGTTACCCGAGGACACTGTCGCTTGCAAAGAGTGTGGCGCGCACAACGAGTCGCACTCGACGTTCACTTTCTGCAAGCACTGTGGTGCCCGCCTCTGATGCGAGCAGTTGCGATCAACATCGGCGCAAACACGAACGAGCCCGGATTTCGCGGGCCAGTCTTTCCTGACGGAACCTTCGAGTATCTCCCGATTCCTGAATCCGAACCCACGACAGAACGGGTGCCGACCTACGGTGACCTTGCCCCAGAACTTGCGACGCCAATTCCTGACTCGCTGCGGGAGACGCCGGTCCACCTCGACCCCGAATTTCCCGAATATCCCTGCTGTGAACAGTACACGTACGGCGACGAACACGGCGTGAAGGCCGGCCCACTCTCGGAGTTGTCGGCTGGCGATATGCTCCTCTTTTACGCAACGCTAACCGTCGACGGCGAAGCAGCGTGGCTCCCGCCGGACTGGGGTGCGTTCATTATCGGCCACTTTGTGCTGGCGGCAGAGCCAGTGACTCCCCAGGACAGGGCGGTGCCCGAGTCCGAGCGAGCGTACTTCGAGAACAACGCCCACACGAAACGTGACCCGCCCGACGCGCGGGTACTGGTTCGTGGCGAGCCCGAGCAGTCACAACTGTACGAGACGGCGGTGGCGCTGAGCAGTCCCGCAGGCGGGACGGAAGCGAACGACATCGTCACGGAGTTATCAGCAGATTCTGGCCGTGGGCCGTGGTGGCGGCGGCCGCTCAGGTTCGACGACCACGCGACTGCGCGGCTTCGGGAGCGACTGTCATAGTCCAGTTGTCAAAGATGAAAAAGGATAGGAAACATCTATACGCCGAGCCGAGTTTGGTTAGGGTATGCGTATTTCGAGTGGCGTCCCTGGCTTCGACGAACTCGTCGAAGGGGGGTTGTTGAGTAATCGACTCTACGTCGTGAGCGGGCCGCCGGGAAGCGGAAAGACGACGTTCTGCTCGCAGTTCATCACGCAGGGCGCAAAGGAGGGGGAAAACTGCGTCTACATCACGATGCACGAGACCAAAGAGGAACTGATGCAGGATATGGCCGGATTCGACTTTGGTTTCGACCGGGCGATCAAATCAGACAGTATCCAGTTTCTCAACCTCGTCACCGAGTCCGGCAAACGGACAATCACGCAGTTTGGCACCGACGGCGGGCTGACGAATCGACTGATTGCGTTTCTCGAATCGAACGATGTCGACCGGGCAGTGATCGATTCGACGATGCTGTTACAGCACTTTTTCGAGGATATGTCCGACGAGATTACGGGCTTTCTCTCCGCGCTGAAACAGACGGACGCGACAATTCTGCTCATCTCGGAGATGACTGACCCAACGTCGTACTCCGACGAGCATTATCTGGCCCACGGCGTCATTTTCTTCCATAATTTCCTCGATTCGGCCGGGATGACACGAGGGGTGCAGGTGATCAAAATGCGGGGAACTGCCATCGACAGCGATATTCGGGAGTTATCGTTCTCGGAACAGGGGTTGCGGGTCCACACGAGCAAGAAAGTACAGCCATAGCCATGACAACCACCAGGGGAGACAAACAGAGCGAGCGTGACCGACGATGAGCCGATACGAACAGCAGTACGGCACCGACTGGGGCACACTCGACCCCGAGGAGGGTGTCGAGCGTGCCTACGCGCTCGGTGTGGCTGCGTCGCTCGGAGAGTACGACCGCGAGGAACTCGACGCGATTCGCGAGGAGATGAGTTCCGCGTACAACACCAGCATGGTCGAACTCGCCTTCCAGGAGGGGAAAAGCGAAGGAAAAGAGGCCGAGTCCGAAGAGACAGAAACGGTGTGGAACGAACTCGTTGTCGGCGAGGTGACGCTGGAAGAAGATGACGGGCCGACCGGTGGCCGGAACGGCCTCCCGGAGGCAATGGATATCACCGAAGTTCTCGATAAGCCAGACCGGGACAGCACCGACGCTGTCGACCTGCCGGAGTTTCTGCGGTAGTTACAACGAGAGCGGTTCGGAATCCTGCTCGCCCGGTGCTCGCGGGTCGCGGTCGCTGTAGCCTTTCCGACCAATCGCTTCTTCGCCAAGCATCCCGTAGGCGGCTTCCATCGCTTCTTCGGGACTCTCGTACTGTTCGTCGGGGAGTCGCGAGAACACGTCACCGAGGTTGTTGTTCCCGTTCGGGAGTTCGACTTTCATCTCACCGTACTCTTCGATCATTTCCTCGGTCGTCATCGGGAACGTCTGTGTCGAGAACGAATCTTCCGCGTCACTAACTAATCTCATAGATGATCGAATCCAGTCAGCGGCAATAAACCTTCACTATTTATAATCAATATTTCCTCTAGGACAGAGTATGGGTATAACCAACACAGAAAATCATGATGGTTCGGTAGGTGCCAAACGGTGAAACGTATCGAAAGCCAGAGACAGGTATGGTCGTCGCGGATTTACACGTACACACGACGAACTCGGACGGACAGTTAACGCTCGAAACGATTCCCGAGGCAGCAACGACCGCAGGCGTCGAGGTGGTTGCTGTCACTGACCACGACCGACTGCATCCAGACCTCGACCAGCCGGTCGTCGAGCGTGAAGAGCTGACTATCATTCACGGAATCGAACTACGGGTCGAAGCGGGCAACCAGCGGCTCGACTTGCTTGGCTACGGCGTCGAGCAGACGGACGACCTCACCGCGCTTGTCGACCACCTGCAGGAAAACCGTATCGAGCGGGCTGGACAGATTGTCGACTGTGTTGAGGACCGAACGGGCGTTGAACTGGATATTGAGCTCTCGCCGGGGGTCGGCCGACCCCACATCGCTCGCGCTATTGCCGACAGCGACGCCCCCTACGACTTTGGCGACTCCTTCGCAGAGCTGATTGGCGACGACAAGCCGTGTTATGTGCCGCGGGACATCCCGACGTTCGAGGAGGGCGCAGCAGTACTGAGCGAGGCCGCAGCAATCGTCGGGCTTGCCCATCCGTTCCGGTACGACGACCCGGCCGCGGCGCTCGACCGAGCACGGGAGCTCGACGCAGTCGAGATTCCCTATCCCTATGGCCACGAGGTGGACGTAACGCCGGCGGAACAGGTCGCGGCGGAGGCTGGGCTGCTCGTTACTGGCGGCACGGACGCACACGAACACACGCTCGGGGTTGCGGGGCTTGACCGTGAGCAGTATCAGGCCGTTGCGGCACAGCTCTGAGCGAGGTTGTCCGGCTTCGGAGGGTTCAATTGTCCGGATAGTGTATATTCGCGTATGGAGTGTCACTACTGCGAAGACGGAGCGGATGTCGTCGTCGAGAAGGACGGCATCCGTGTCGGCGTCTGTGAGGAACACTTCCGCGACCAGATGGACGAACTCGCGGAGTCCGAGTGGATCGAGGAGATTCAGGACCAACTCGACGTCGACCGGGCGGAGTAATCGCGGGAGGGGGAACAGACGGAACTGCTGAGAGCGCAGAAAATGCGGTCGCCTCGACAACCTTTTTCAGAGTGAGGGGTCGGCTTAGTCCGACTTCTCTTCGGCCTGTGCTTTGGCAACCTCGAGCGACCAGAAAAAGCCGAAATACGCCGGAATCCCCGATAACATGAACATATAGTACGCCCACGTCGGGGCGGTGGTGAAGACGAACTGGAACAGCGCCGAGATGAACGTCACCCAGACGACGGCGAACAGCAGGTCGTAGAACATGCCCTGTGAGTTGCCGGCGAGCTGGTCGCGCAGTCCGTCTCCGAGCGTCATCTGTGGCCCCGTTGTGGTGTCATTGGCAGTTGAAAGCGAGTGGTAGTTGGGAAGCGTTACTCGTCAGTCCCCTGGTAGTCAACGACAAGTACTGGGGTGTGCGTCGAGCGCAGCGTCCGCTCGGTGACGCTGCCGAGCAGCGCGCGCCGAACGCCCGCACGGCCGTGGCTACCCATTACGATGAGGTCGATACCGTGGTCCTCAGCGTAGTCGGCAATCATCGCGTGGGGTCGGCCGCCGGCATGGTGTTCGACAACCTCGATGTTGTGTTCGGCCGCAAGGTCGGCGACGTGTCCGGTCGCCGCCTCGGCCTCTTCACGCAGTTCGGTCATCTCGCTGAATTTCCCCTGCCGGATCCGGTCAACCTGTTCGGTCCCGAGGCCGTACGCGATGGCGTCGGTATCGGCAACGTACAGCGCGTGGATCTCCGCGCCGTACTTCTCTGCCAGGTCGACCGCCTGTTTGACTGCTGCTTCCGCCACGTCACTCCCATCGGTCGGAACGAGAATTCGGTCATACATTGTTAGCTCTCCTGTGAATCTGTCTCATTGTCTTCGACGCCGCCATCGGTCATCGGTTCGTCGTCGACGGGCTCACCGCCGTCGGTGGCCGCGTCGCCGTCGAGTTTTCGCTCGACAACCTCAGCAGCAGTTACGTTTTGGCCCATCGGCTCCGGACTGTGACACTGCCGGACCATCATCTTGGTCTTCATGTCGGGTTCAGCAGTCGCCAGCGAGACGGCAATCGTGACGAGGAAGACGAGCGGTGTGCCGGGCAGTGCCGCACCAATCGCAGGCACGATGTCAGCGTAGAGGTCGCTGAACGGGAAGATGAGGTCGTTGACGACCGCAGCCGTCCAGATAGTCAGTCCGGTGATCATCCCAGCGAGTGCGCCCTGTCGGTTGGTGTTCTCCCACCACAATCCGAGGAAGAACATCGGGAACAGGACGAGCGCTGCCAGCGAGAACGCCAGCGCGACGAGTTCGCCGATCAGCGCCGGTGGGTCGAGCGCGGTCAGCGTCACCAGCGCACCGATACCGACGATGGTTGCCCGGCCCAGCAGCACCTGCTGGCGCTGGGTCGCGTCGGGATTGATCAGTTCCGCGTAGATGTCGTGTGAGACCGCCGAGGAGGCGGTGATGAACAGTCCTGCCGTTGTGGCGATTGCTGCGGCCATCGCACCAGCCGCGACGAAGCCGACCAGCGGTTCGGGCAGGCCGGCGAACTGCGCCGCCAAGACGACAATCACGTCACCCTCTGCACCGGACATCCCGCCGGCTTCGGCACTGGCGAAGACCGTGTCGGGCGCGATGTTGTTGACCTGTGCGAACAGGTCCGTCCCGAGTGCAGCCATCGCTGGTGCCGACCAGTACAGGAGCATGATGAAAAATAGCCCCGAGACGGTCGACCAGCGAGCGGTCCGTTCGTTCTGGACCGTGTAGAACCGAACCAGCACGTGTGGCAGCCCACAGGTGCCGAAGATGAGCGAGAACGCCGTTGCAGCCCAGACGTAGAAGCCAGCATTAACGAATGGCTCCGAGAACTGCGTCGACAGGTCGCTAATCATTGCGCCGTACTGAATCTGGGGCACCAGGAAACCCTGGTGTGAGAACCCAACCGCGAAGACGCCAATCAGGAAGGCGGCGATGAGGATGACGTACTGCACAGCCATCCCCTTCGTCGCGCCCAGCATCCCCGACAGCGCGAGGTAGCCGACGGTAATCGACATCATCACGATGACCATCGGGACAAACTCGAGGCCGAAGACGTACTGGCCGACCAGTCCCATGCCGCTGGCCTGTCCGACCGAGTAGACGTACGCGATGAGCAGGGTCGTAAAGGCGGCAATCGCACGCGCCGCCGAGGAGTTGTAGCGGTCCCCGACGAAGTCCGGTGCGGTGTACTTCCCGAACCGGCGCATCTGGGCGGCCAGGAAGATGAGCAGGATGAAGTAGCCGGTCGTCCAGCCGACGACGAAAGCCAGTCCGTAGAATCCTGCCAGCGCAATCAGCCCGGCGAGTCCGAGATACGACGCCGCGGACATCCAGTTCGCCGCGATTGCCATCCCGTTTTCCATGTAGCCGATACCTCGGCCCGCGACCCACATGTCGTCGGTATCGGCGACTCGGAAGAAGTAGCCGATGCCGAGGAATGTGGCCATCATCAGGAAGACGATGGCTGCCCCGACGGGCTTGAACGAGATGTCGAGTTCCCCAGCAGCCTGCAGCAACACGGCGTTCATTCAGCGACACCTCCGTCAGTGGCAGCGGCCTCGTCGGTACCGCTTGGCGTCTCAGTAGTGCTACCGGTGTCGACGCCGTACTGTTCGTCGAGTTTGTCGCGTCGGTGTGCGTAGATTGCTGCCAGAATCAGCGAACTCGTCGGCGCCATGAAGCCGACGAGGAAGTAATGCGCCGGGAAGCCGATAATCGACAGCGATGTCATCGTCTCCGGTGCAAGAAACGTCGCCGTCACTGGCCCCCATGTCACGAGAATCCAGACGAGAAAACTCGCCCAGACGAGCTTCAGGTGGTCGCGCATAAAGCCCGTGCTCGGGCTGAGCAGGTTGACCTCGGCGTCGAGATACTGCTCGCCTGGTTCGGCCGTGCCCCCGTCGGTTACAGCCGATTGGTCTTCACTTGGTTCTGTCACTGTTCCCCCCGTCGTATCCGCGTCTGAGTCGTGCATCTGTGTGGTCCCCCCGGTTGGTTAGTCGCCGCGAACTTTCGCTTCGATTTCGTGGACGACATCCGGGTTGCGCAGCGTGCTGGTGTTCCCGAGTTCGTCCCCGTTCGCGATGTCTTCGAGCAGCCGCCGCATGATCTTCCCCGAGCGCGTCTTCGGCAGTTCGTGGGTGAAGATGACCTGCTCTGGCCGTGCGATTGGGCCGATTGCGTCCTCGACGGCCTCGATAATCTCGTCGCGGAAGGCGTCGTTCTCTTCCTGACCGTCTTCGGTGATGACGTAGGCGTAGACAGCTTCGCCTTTCATCTCGTGGTCGCCGCCGACGACTGCCGCCTCGGCAACCCCCGGGACGCCGACGATAGCTGATTCGATTTCCATCGTCCCCAGCCGGTGGCCAGAGACGTTGATCACGTCGTCGACCCGGCCGAGCACGGTGACGTAGCCGTCTTCGTCGACCTTCGCGCCATCTTCTGGGAAGTAGACCCACTCGTCGGCTTCGGGGTCAGAGTATTCATCCCAGTATTCGTTGATGAATCGCTCGTCGTTTTTGTAGAGTGTCCGCAGCATACCGGGCCACGGATTGTTGACGGTGAGGTAGCCGGCGCGGCCAGCGCCGACCTGTTCACCGTCCGTATCGACGATGTTGGCGTCGATACCCGGCAACGGTGGTCCGGCAGAGCCGGGCTTCATATTGCTGACAGCAGGCAGTGTGGTGATCATCATCCCACCGGTTTCGGTCTGCCACCACGTGTCGACGACCGGACACTCCTCGTCGCCAATGTGTTTGTAATACCACTTCCAAGCCCGCGGGTTGATCGGTTCACCGACAGTCCCCAGCAAGCGCAGGCTGGAGAGGTCGTGCTGTTCGGGGTACTGTTTGCCCCATTTCATGAACGCCCGAATTGCGGTCGGTGCGGTGTAGAGCTGGTTCACGTCGTAGTCGTCGACAATCTCCCAGAGACGGTCTTTGTCCGGGTAATCCGGCGTTCCCTCGTACATAACCGATGTCGTCCCGAGCGCGAGCGGCCCGTAGACGATGTAGGAGTGGCCGGTAATCCAGCCGATGTCAGCCGAACACCAGTATGTATCGTCTGGCTTGACATCCAACACCGCGTGGCTGGTCCACGCGGCGTAGGAGAGATACCCCCCGGTCGTGTGTTTGACCCCCTTCGGTTTGCCAGTCGTCCCCGAGGTGTACATCAAAAAGAGCATGTCCTCGGCGTCACGGACGACTGGGTCGACGTCAGCTCCCTGCTGCTCGTCGACCAGCGAATCGTAATCGAGTTCGCTCTCTCGGTGGTCGACCGTTCGTTCGTCGCCGAGTCGGTCGACGATAACAGTCGTCACGTCGTGGCCGACATTGCCCAGCCCATCACGGGCCTTCTCGAGGTGGTCGAGCGGTTCGCCGCGACGGTAGTAGCCGTCACAGGTCACGAGCGTCTCCGAGTCAGCCGACTCCATCCGCTCGGCCAGCGCGTCAGCCGAGAAGCCCGCGAAGACGACGGAGTGTGGCGCGCCGATGCGGGCACAGGCCAGCATCGCAACTGGCAACTCCGGAATCATCGGCATGTACATCGTCACGACATCCTCCTCCTCGACGCCCTGCTCGCGCAGCGCGGCGGCGAACTCGTTGACCTCGCGGTGCAGTTCGTTGTACGTGTACGTTCGCGTTTCGTCGACCGGTTCCCCGACCCACTCGATAGCGACTTCGTCGCCTCGGTCGGCGAGATGCCGGTCGAGACAGTTTTCTGACGCGTTCAGTTCCCCCCCGACGAACCACTCGTAGAATGGTTCGTCATCGTCGTTGAGGACGTCGTCCCACTCGGAGTCCCAGTCGAGCAACTCAGCCGCACGCTCCCACGCGTCCGGCCAGTTCTCCTCGAACTCCTCGTAGATGTCCTCGTCGGTGACGTTCGCCTGTTCGACGAACGACGCCGGCGGCTCAAACTCTTCCTGTTCGGCGAGTCGAGCCTCCAGTTCGACATCTGGTTGGTCTGACATTGCATATATCTCTCCATAAGGGACCATATTAATGGGACAGGCTAACTATCATAATCGTCCATTGGACTCGACGGGCGATGCTAGCGGATTCGAGTTCCCGTAAGAATCGAACCCAAAACGTCCACAGACGGCGGGTCCGGTTACTCTTCGAGGAGTTCCGCAAGGATACTCTGCTGGGCACGCCGCAGGTGATTGTGCAGCGTCGGCGAGGAGACACCCATCGACTCGGCAAGGTCCTCGGCGGTGCTGCCGCGAGGCCACTCGAAGTAGCCCGAGTGGTACGCCGTCCGGATGACGTCGCGCTGTTTCTCGGTGAGTTGCTCCTCGAGAAGACTGGAACTGTCGAGCCCTGCCGTCGTCGCGGTCCGTTCCTGTTTGCTCCGCAACTCCGCGCCGACGGTCGCCGCAAGTCGGTCGTGAATCGCACGCAGGTCAGCGTCCGGCGCGAGTTCGCAGGTCAGCGTCGCCTGCCCGTCCTCGACAGTCAACTCGGTCACCGTCCCGCCGCGGTCGGTGACAACCAACAGCGGCGACGAGCCTGTCAGTGACAGTTCGAGAACCCCCTCGTCCTCGGTGCTACTAATGAGTCGCGCGCCTGCAATTGGGTCACACGCTGTGGCCGCTTCGAGGGCCGCCTGTGCGGAGCCCTTGAACGTGACGAAACAGAGCAACCCGTCGTCGCTCGGAACCGCACCGTCGAGCGATAGCCGAGTGTCGAGAGCCGCCGCCAAGTCGACGAACACAGCGGCTGTGTCGTCGTACTGGAACTGGACTTCGAGGACGACGCCACCGAGGACGAGTTGTTTGCGGTCGACGGCAGTGAGTGCGAGACTAACCTGCCGACCGAGCATCGCGAGCGCCCTGCGTTCAGGCTCTTCAAATGCCTCCGCAGCAGCGCGGACAACCAGCACGCCGTGTTCGGTTTCGCCGTGGCGCACCGGGACGGCGGCGAGCAGCCCGGACGACCGCTCATCTGGCGTGACCTGCACCCGGCCGGACTGGAGTCTCTGGTCCAGCACAGAAACGTCGCGGTCCCCCTGGAAGTAGTCGGGGTCCTCGCCTGCGTGAGCCCGGTCTCGGTTCGGGTCGCGGTCCAAAATCCAGGCAGCGTCGTACTGGTCGACCAACTGCTGGCAGACAGCCCGCTCCAACTCGGACCGAGAGTTCGTCTCAGCCAGCGAGTCGACGACGCTGTCGAGTGTCTCGACCACAGCCGGGAGTCGACCAGCCGTGTCGCGGGTGGCTTCGAGTTGCTCGAAGGCAGCAGTCACCTCGCTGTCGGCGGGCGCAGGGACCGAAGAGAGCAACGAGTCGACCCCTTCCCAGCCGCCAGCAGCCGTGACCGCCCGCACGTCGACACCGTCTTCGACCAACAATCTGCGCGCGAAGTACTGCCGAAGTGACGCGGGAGTAACGTCTCCGACAGCCTCCTCAGCCCGGTCTGCAACCGCCGACACGAGCATCTGGACGCGTCGCTCGCTGACGTCGACAATCTCTTCGTCGTCGTCGATATCGCTGGCCTCCAGATACTGCTGGACTGTGTCGGCAAGGTCCGACAGGAGCGGGACTGTCCGCCGGTTGCCGTCGCCTTCGCGGACCACGAGCTTGTACTCCAGCGACGAGCCGTCAGAAGGGGTGAGGTCCGCGGGACGAACGCGGACAAGTTCGCCAGCCCGGAGCCCTGCCTCCCCGGCCAACCGGACCACCAGCTCCTCGCGGTCCGTGCGGCACGCGCGTCGTAGCTGCTCGTATTCCCGAGCAGACAGCACCTCTCCAGCCTCGGCCGCCATTTCGCTTCTACTGTCGAGCGCGAAATGCAAAAGTCTGCCTCCTGATTTGGGCTCGTTTCCGCGGGAGCGAGCTCAAAGCCAGACAGCGTGTTTCGGTATTTCGATGAAAAGCGAAACAGTGACTCAGTCGCTGTTGGTGGCTGAATCGATTTCGCCGACAACCTCTGGGTTACGGAGCGCGCTCGTGTCTCCGAGGTCGTTTCCGCGGGCGATATCCGTCAGGAGACGGCGCATGATTTTTCCCGAACTGGTCTTCGGGAGTTCAGGCGTGAGGACGATGCGGTCGGGGCGGGCAAAGGAGCCGATCTGCTGTTCGATTGCATGGTTGATCGCCGCCCGGACCGCCTCCTCGTCAGCGCCGGCCGCAGGATTGGCATACGCGTAGATCCCCTGACCGTGCTCTTCGTGACCACTGACGACCGCCGCCTCGGCAACATCCTCGACGCCGACGATAATTGATTCCAGTTCCAGCGTCCCGTACCGACGGCCACCGACGTTGATCACGTCGTCAACGCGGCCGAGAATTGTCACATATTCGTCCTCGGCCATGACCGCACCATCGCCGGTCATGTACGCCCACTCCGAGTCGGGCAGGACACCGCTCGTCTCGGCCCAGCGCGTCTCTGTCGAGAGTTCGCGCGGCATCCCGGGCCACGGCGTCTCGATGGCGAGATAGCCACCAGTGTTCGGGTCGACTTCCGTCCCTGTTTCGTCGACAACAGTCGCGTCGACGCCGGGCAGCGGCGGGCCTGCAGTTCCGGGTTGCATCTCGTCGACACCCGGAATCGTCGTGATCAGGTGCCCACCTGTTTCGGTCTGCCACCACGTATCGACGACTGGACACTCCTCGTTGCCGATGTGTTCGTAGAGCCACCGCCAGACCTCCGGGTTGATTGGTTCACCAACTGTCCCGAGCAGGCGCAGGCTCGAGAGGTCGTGCTGTTCGGGGTACTCTTTGCCCCACTTCATGAAGGTCCGGATGGCCGTCGGTGCGGTGTAGAGGATATCGACGGCGTGTTTCTCGACCAGCTCCCAGAGTTTCGTCTTCGGGGCCTGGTCAGCCTCGCCCTCGCGGAGCAGCACAGTCGCGCCGAGCGCGAGCGGTCCGTAGACGACGTAGGAGTGGCCGGTAATCCAACCGATATCGGCGGTACAGAGATAGGTATCGCTGGGTTCGATATCCAGCACGGCGTGGCTGGTCCAGGCAGTGTGTGCGAGATAGCCGCCGGTGGTGTGTGTGACGCGTTTCGGTTTGCCGGTCGTCCCCGAGGTATAGATCAGAAACAGTTCGTCGGTGGCCGCTCGTGTGACAGGGTCGACTGTCTCGCCGCTGTGGGCCGCCAGCAGCTCCTCGTAGCGATGGTCGCGGTCACCAAGACTGTACTGGTGGCGGTCACCGAGTCGGTCGACGACGACCGTCGTCACCTCCTGGTCGAGCCCCGCTCGGACCGTCTCGGCACGGTTCGTCAGCGAGACGGCGTCGCCGCGGCGATAATACCCGTCGCTGACGACGAGATACGCTGACTCGGATTCTGCCATTCGCGTTGCGAGCGCCTCCGGCGAGAACCCGGCGTAGACGACGGCGTGGACCGCACCGATACGGGCACAGGCGAGCATCGCCACGACCAGTTCGGGGATGACGGGCATGTGTAGCGTGACAACGTCGCCTTCCTCGACACCGAGGTCGCGGAGTCCCGCTGCGAAGGCGTTGACTTTTCTGGAGAGTTCGAGGTAGGTCAGCGTTCGAGTTTCGTCGAGTTGGCCCTCCCAGACCAGCGCGCGCTGGTTTTTGCGCTCGTCCAGATGTCTGTCCAGACAATTCGCCGCAGCGTTGAGTTGGCCGTCGGGGAACCAGTCGGAAGCGTCCTCGTCGAAGACCGTCCGGTAGGGTTCGTCCCACGTCAACAGGTCGCCAGCCATCTCCCACGCGTCGACGCCTTCCTCGGTGAACCGTTGCAACTGCGCCGGGGTGACGTTCGCCTGCTCGACGAAGGACTGCGGCGGGGTAATTCGCTCTGCAGGTAACTCCCCGGTTTCAAGCTCGAACTCCTCGCCGCCAGCCATCTTTCTATGAGAGTGTACGGCTTCCAGTCTAAAAGCGTTGGCACCGAGTTGCAATTGTTGAAACTGAAGCCGCCGATGCCCACCGATTTTTACGCCGCGGGCCAAACTGGATGACGATGATCACCCTGAGTTCTGATTTCGGCTCGCCGTACCCCGGTGCGATGAAAGGCGTTCTCTCGCAGTGGACCGACAGCCAACTTGTCGACGTAAGCCACGAGTTGCCGCGACAGGACCTGCGCCAGAGTGCGTTCTGGCTGCGTGAGACGCTGCCGTACTTTCCACCAGCGGTTCATCTCGTCGTCGTCGACCCCGGTGTCGGCACCGACCGCGACGCCGTCGTCATCCGGGCGGGCGGCCACGCACTGGTCGGCCCGGACAACGGCGTCCTCCTCCCGACAGCACGCGCCCTCGGCGGCAAGGGGTTCGAGTTGTTCCGCATCGAAACCCGCGAGGAGGCTACCGAAGGCACCGACCGAACCGGCTGGCCGCCTCGACTGGCGAGTTCGACGTTTCACGGCCGCGACGTGTTCGCCCCCGCGGCCGGCCGTGTCCACGAAATTGGAATCGACGCACTCGATGATGACGCGGGACTGCATCGACTCGACGACTACGAGTCGCTTCGCTTTCCCGAGGCTGTCGTCGGCGAGTCGGCAGCAACTGGCACCGTGCTCGCGGTCGATGACTTCGGCAACACTATCACGAACGTGCCGGGGTCGTTCGTCACAGAATCGTTCGGCGGGTCAGTGTCAGTCAACGGCGACACGGTCCCGCTGGCACGCTCGTACGCTGCCGTCGACCCCGGAGAACTGCTTGTCACTGTCGGAAGCCACGGCAACGTCGAACTGGCAGTAAATCGGGGCCGCGGCGACGACGGGTTCGGACTGACTGCGGGCGAGGACGTACATCTCGAACTCGTGTGAGAGCCCCCTGCCATGGGAACCATAATGATTAATAGTCTACGTCGACACGATTCAGACGCATGTACGAGATCATGTGCGAAAGTTGCGGTAAAATCGGATTCCACCCGTCCCGGCTGGCGGCGGAATCCCGAGCAGAAACACACATTGACGACACCGGCCACGAGTGCTCGATTGTGGAGATGGGCGACGTATAAGATCTCGTTTTTCGCGGATTGTCCGTTGTTTTCACGTGCCGCTTAGAGTTGACTCCGCGCACCGGCGACAACCAGCGGCAGGGTGATGGTGGCGTCAGCGTAGACGGAGACGTTGCGCGCCGACTTCTCGAGTTTGCCCCACGACCGTGCCTCGTCGAGCGTCGCACCCGAGAGGCCGCCAGTCTGTGGCGGGTCCATCGTCAACTGGACGGCGTAATCGTAGGCTCCGGGAACGACCAGCATCGTCTGCAGAACGTAGTTTTTCGGGACGCCGCCGCCGACAATCATCGCCCCCGCTTTCTCTGCCTCGTAGGCAACGTCGTTGAGGCCGGTCATATCTGCGAGCGCGTCGAGCGAGAAGTCTGATGTCTGGCTGTACATCCACGCCTGCAATCCGAGCACCGAATCCTGCACGGCAGGGCAGTAGGCCGGCACGTCGTTCTCGTAGGCCGCCGCGGCGATACCGCCGTCTTCGTCGATAGCTTCGCTGTCGTTGATCTGGCTGTTGGCTTTGCCGAGTTGTTCGGTAAAGCGCTGGATGCTGACGACCCCCTCCGCTTCGAGCGGCGGGAAGACGTGCTCGCGGAGGTGGTCCTCGAACAGTGCGAAGTGCTCCTGTGGGAGGTAGACGTTATAGATACGGTCGACGCCTTCGTCGCGCAACTGCTCGTCGTACTCCGTCGTCTCGGTCGGCGTGTCGCCCAGTTCGCCGTGGTGGTGTTTGCCGCCGATTGCCTCGATGGTGTCGTGGGTGAGGTTCGCGCCAGTCGTCACTAAGGCGTCGATGTGGCCGTCCCGGATGAGGTCAGCAACAATCTGTCGCATCCCCGAGGGAACCATCGCACCCGCCAGTCCGAAGACGTTGGTTACGTCGCCGGAGAGCATTTCGGCGTAGATGTCTACTGCCTCGCTGATTTGGGTCGCGCCGATACCGGCGTGGCCGTACTGCTCGATCAGTTCAGAGACAGACATATCGCCATCGACCGCCGCGTGGCCGATGGGGTCGTGGGCAAACTCCTCGCGGTCGGAATGGTCGTGGTCGGTCATGTCCGATTCTGGACGGGCTGGAGGTTTCAACGAATCGGTCTTATGGTCAGTGGGTTTTGAGAGAGTTTTGCCCGAATACAGCCAGAGAAGTCGAAACCCTCAGCGGTTGAGACAAACGGTGTGCTGAATAAAGAGTGTGCAGTCAGGAGCAAAACTATACTTAGTTCACGCTGAAACTGCTGAACCAACCGCTGACTAAATATGCGAATTGAGCATATCCACAGTAATGCTGCTTGGCGAATAATTAGTTGTAGCCCAATCGGTAGTCGTCACAACACCTCGCTGACAGGGGTTTCGATAACAACAGTGAGAAATTAACACGTGACAAGAATTTCTATCTAGCGTGTTTTCAATGGCCGGGCTCGTTTGAGATGCATGGTGACCGTCGTTCCGCTGTCACTGCCATTGATTTCCAGCTCGCCGCCGGATTTCTTGACATACCAGTTCATCACCCATAACCCGACCCCGGATCCGTGAGTGAGCTGTGTTTCCGTGCCGCTGTTCAGCATTTCTATTTCATTAGTTTCGATTCCCTCTCCAGTATCCGAAATGACCAACGAAACCGTTTCATTGTCGACATATGCGGCGATACTGATTGTTATCGGTCCAGGATTGTGCGTAATCGCGTTCTCGATTGCATTACTCACTGCGTTGTCGAACCCGTTGACAACGTGTACTGACTCGTCAGGGAGGTCTATCTCCACTGAGACATCGGCTGGTAGCTCTGACTGTTCAGCCACAGCGTTGCCGACGAGTTGTTGCAGGCTCATCTCGGTCCGATCAGGCTCAGTATCAATGAGTTTCTCTATATCTCTCGTCTTTTCAGCATGCGATAGTAAGCGGTTAGCTGCTTGCAATGCACTCCCTGCACTCTCTGTGAGGGACTCGTCTGTGAGCCGATCCGCAATATATGACAGCCGAGCTGTGACAACGCTCAATTCGTTACGGATATTATGGCGGAACACCCGAGAGAAGAGTTGCTTCAGCATATCTAAATCCCGCTCGCGCTCGATCCGTTCGGTGATATCCGTGTAAATCCCATATCCCTCCACGGCACCACCTATTGTGGTTTCCATGGCTGTCCGCTGCAGAAACGTCCGTTCCTCGCCAGTCGCCGTGATTCGAGTCACTTCCTGATCGGTCTCATCGTTGGTTCTCGCCCACACATCCATCCCATACTCTGTGTTAGACGGGACAATTAAATCGGCAAGTGGCTCCCCACGGATCGCTGCTTTCTCGTAGCCGAATACTGTCTCGAACTCTCTATTGACGGTTTTCACGACTGGAACAGATTCATCAAACATCACGACAACGGCCGGATCTGGCACGTTCTCCAGCAGGGTATCGAACCGTTGTTGTGCCTGTGTCTGAATTTGTAGTTCTGTGGCAATCTCGGCTATGTATCCGTCGTACTCAGCCGCGATCTCCTCGCATACATCTCTGACATCAAATCCGGAGTATGTCTCTTGCTGTTCAAATCCGAGTGCTGCTTCCGCTTCAGCCACAATACTCTCGGCTTTCGACACCCCGACGACTTGACTGAGCCTCGATATTAACTCATCCCGATTCATTCCGGAAAGAGATTGATCACCGTCGTGCTGTTGTGGAACCCGCTTGTCTGTCCAAAATTCATGTTCATCTCCCCGTAGGTCTCGAACCCGACGAACGGCTTCGTAAGTTCACTTCGCATCGCATCAACAGCCGTATCGAATTCATCGTCCAGAATCACGTGGCGACAGGCACAATCGTAGATGAACGCACCGGAATACTGACCGCCGGAAATCTCGTTGGCGGATTGTGCTGCCGTGCGTGCCGAATCAATCTGTGAATCGACGGTGCCACGCATTACCTGGACGTGTGTTCCCTCCGGAATATTAACCAGTGCCGACATCGTGCCGGCGTCGGGATTGGACTCAATACACGCCCGCATCTTGTACGATTTCCCTTGATCGATGCCGAACTCGAAGACGCCCATCATCCGAAGCATCGTCTGATGATCATCAGCCACTTCATCGAGATCGATGTCGAACATCTCACGAGCATATGGCCGGACAGCCTCTTGCCATACCTCAAGGGCTGGTCGCCCATCAAGTTCAACCAGTTGGCGGCCATCAGCTTCCGTCACTTCGAACCGTTCGGAAATTACTTCGTGGCCGTGATTGCCCACTATACACGACTGATGTTCGGAATCGATAGTCGCAATGACGACGGCGTCGTTCTCGACTCGGTCGCCACAGAAGACGGGCGTTGATTCGAGCTGGTAGGTGTCAGAAGCGGCTCCACCAGCAAACGGGACCCGGGCCCCGAGCTTTCGTCGAACTCGATGGGCGAGTTCCTCGCCGTCGCTGTTGAGACTGTCATAGAGTACGAGTGCGGAACGGTACGGGAAGGAGTCATCAGTGCCCGAGAGGTCTTTTCGAGCGTCGCGTAACGCTCGGTGTATCCCGTCGCTGAGCCCCGTCCCGATACCGGTCTGAAATGTCATCGTCTCGCTACTAACCAATGCGAGAGCAATTCCCGATTCAACACTGCGGACATCTGTAAATGGGCCAGTTCCAGCACAGCCAATCAACGCTGGTTCGTCTCCGACAACTGAGCGAATGCCAGCCAGTACGTCGTCGTAATCAAAATGTGCGGTAGAGAATACTTGGCAGAAATCTGCTGTGGTTCCGTTCAAATTAGAGGCGGCTTCCCGCCCTGCTTCCACGCCGGCCTCATATCCATCCCCGGCTACTCCGTCAGCGATACCAGACGCGAACTGCGTTTCCATCCTAGCACGTTTTCTTCTTGACCCAACAAAATAAACATTCCCTTAAATGTTATATTCTGATACTCAAAAGAGACCGATACAGCCTGACTTTGTCATTCGCTCTGCGATCTTACTCTCCAGAGAGACTTGTTTTCAGCCAGCTAGTTGGTACACCGCCTGTACTGGCCATCTCAGGCTACCGTTTTCTGGCAGGGGTTCCGTGAGAGATACGCGTTTTGTACCTCACACGGTGCTTACAACCTATGTTGGGTTGATAAGATTGTGAGAGATCAGTTCGCATCTATCTAACTCCGAATCCGAGATATCGCTACTACACATTCCGGCAGAATATTACCCGTTCCCGTGATAGTCCCGCCATGGTAGTCGTATCGGAATCTCTGTTCTTTCTACTTTATGTTTCGGTGTTTGCTGTGGCGGCGCTCGCCTGTTTTGCAAGTCTTACACGGCTCCAGCAGATCACGGACTCCGATACTCGATGGGGTTTGAGGGCTCTTTTGCTGACGAGCGGCGGGTGGGCGACCGCTCACGTCGGGTATCTCGTCTCCCCGACAACCTCGCTCAAACTCGGATGGTATACCATTGGGTTGGTCGTAGGCCTCGCAACTGTCGGCGCGTGGCTGTACTTTTGTTCTGCGTACACTGGACGCACATACCATCGGAACCCGACGTACCGTCGCCTTGCCGTTGCCGTCTACATCGCACTTACCGCGGTGAAGCTCACCAATCCCCTCCACCAAGGGTACTTCACAGCAACGGCCATCGCCACTCCGTTTCCCCATCTGTCCGTCTACACGGGACCACTTCACTGGACTGCGATGGGACTCTCATACGCGTTCGCGTTTGTCGGCTACTTCATGTTGCTAGAGTTGTTCACCGAGATCGACCTCGACACGCGAGCCCTGTTTGTTCTCATCGGAATTACTGCCTTTCCTGCCGTGTTCGATCTCATCGGATACACGACGCCGTTCCTGCTCGACATGACCTACGAACCACTAGGAGTCGCCGTCTTCGCTGTCGGAGTCGCGTTCGTCTACACCGACCGGCTTGATGCTGTCCAGCTGGCCGCTGAACAGGACGACCCCGTTATCGCGCTTGATGTGGACAAGCAGATCCGGGACACAAACCAGGCTGCCCGGACTGTTTTCCCCGACCTTGTCGGTGCAGAGGGCACTCAGTTAGAGATGACACTCCCACAGGTGGCCAACTGTCTCGGTAGCGACGACCCGATTCTAACTGTCCAGAAGGAGGGCAACACGCGGTATTACCGTGTCACAGAGGCCCCTTATGGGACTGCGAACACCAGCCTCGGTCGGACCATTGTGTTCACCGACGTGACCGACCGCGAGCAGTATAGTGAAGAATTGAAGCGTCAGAACGAACGCCTCGAACGGTTCGCCAGTTTGGTGAGTCACGACCTGCGCAATCCACTCAACGTGGCCCAACTGCGGTTCGAGTTACTCCGCGAGGAAGCGGAGGTGCCAGAAAATAATGACCACGCAGCGGCTGTTGAACGGTCACACAGCCGGATGGAGGAGTTAATTGAGCAGATTCTCACGCTCGCCCGCGATGGGAAACCCGTCGACCAGTGGGACGCAGTGTTACTCTCATCGGCAGTGGAGGAGTGCTGGGAGATGGTCGATACGGGCACTGCCGAACTACGGCTAGAGGACGATCTGACGTTCAAAGCCGACGAGAAACGGCTGCAACGACTCTTCGAGAACCTCTTTCGGAATGCCCTTGACCACGCCGGCCCGGATGTGACGGTCACCGTTGGGGCGCTTCCTGACCGGTCGGGCTTCTACATATCTGACGATGGCCCTGGCATTCCCGAGGGAGACCGTGAGTCCGTACTCGAACCGGGATATACAACCCGCAAGGAGGGGACCGGGTTTGGACTCGCAATCGTCGACGAGGCGGTCACTGCGCACGGATGGGAGATTTATGTAACAGAGAGTGACGATGGTGGCGCTCGATTTGAGATCACCGGCGTCCAAACGTTAGCCTGATCAGTCCCGATGTGCTCCAAACGCTCCGGTGGCCTTCCCCTCTACATTGATCGATCACAGTACGCTTGAGCAGACCAATCCGTGGTGCAAGATACGCGCTTTCTATTCAGCACGGCTACTGAAACCTATAACAGATTGAAAGATTCCACAGATCTAACCAGAAGAGGGCGTTCACGGCGCGAAGCCTCCGACAACGACGGCCCTTTCGGTTCCTCACAGTCCCTGCTGAGTAACCGAATCCATCCTCACAGCCCCGTTGGGTGCTCGATGAACGTCGTCTCCAGCCCCCAGTCCTCGACCAGCGACGCCAGCGCTCGCACGCCGAAAGTCTCCGTGGCGTAGTGACCACCGAGCACGACGTTGAGTCCCGACTCCCGGGCCTCGTGGTACACAGACTGCTTGCCCTCCCCGGTGATGAGAACGTCCGCGCCAGCCTCGATGGCTTCGTCGAGCCAGTCGACGCCGCTGCCAGTGACGATAGCCACGTCTTGCACCGTCTCCGGGCCGAACTCTAGAGTTTGTACCTCGTGGTCGCCGTCCAGCCCGCCAGCGAGGTTTGCAACGAGCGTACTGAGGTCTGTAGACTCGGATAGCCGTCCCCGCTGGCCGATGTACTCCCCACCGTAGGCTCCGAAAGGTTCGCGCTCGCCGAGGCTGAGCAGGTCGGCAATCCCTACGGCATTGCCGAGTTCCTGATGGCCATCCAGCGGCAGGTGGGCGGCGTACAACGCGAGGTCGTTGTCGATGGCCGTGGCGACGCGGTCGTACTCTCGGTCCGTGACGCGCTCGATGCCCCCCCACGAGATACCGTGGTGAACGACAAGGAGGTCAGCGTCGTGTTCTGCAGCCGCCTCGAGGGTTTCGACAGCCCCGTCGACGGCGAAGGCGACGCGGTCGACCTGCTGGTCTGCAGGCCCGATCTGTAGCCCGTTCGCACTCGCGTCCGCACTCGCGTACGCAGCGATATCCAGCCGCTCGTTGAGACGGTCGGCAAGCTCCTGACAGCGCATACCGGGAACTCGCCCGGCAGACACGTAGGCGTTACTCCTCGACGACCGACAGGAGCCGGTCGTACGCGCTCCGGTCTCGGTCGCTTCCGCAGCGGTCGACCACGTCGTCGAAGTACGCGATGCGCTCGCGCAGTTGGCCGCTGTCGTAACTCTCGACATTGAGGCGAGAGGCAGCGACGGTCCCTTCGACCACTGCGGCGTATCCCCGTGAGAACGTTGGAACAACCCGTGACTCGACGGCCGAGTCAGTCCCCCGAAGTTCCCACTCGACCCACTGAGTCCCGCCCTCACTGCCGTTGTCAACCTGTTCGGGATGAACCTCGACCCACGCGCTGGCGTTGTCCAGCACTGGCTCCGCCACTTCGTGAATCGACAGCGCGGCGTCGACAAAGAGGACCGGGTCAGTTGTGAACTGGACGTATCCCACGCCTCGTTCACGGAAGTTCCGCCACGTCCGGGTCCGTCCCCACGTGCGGGCTGTCGGCGGCCCGTCTTCAGGCTCATGCACACCCAGCGCAGCGACGTTCCAGCGGTCGTTCGGGCCGCGTGTCGTGACGAGCGTTTCGGTCACGCCGGCGAGGTCGACAGGCCACGCCGTCATCTCAGACCTCCAGCCCGCCCTCGAGGGCAACAAAGAGACCGCCAGCCACGAGGTCAGCTGTCGTTCCGGGGTTGATACCACGCTCGACGAACTCGGTGGCGAGGTCGGACACGTCTTCCGCTCCGTCGAGGGCGGCCTGTGCACGCTGGCGCACCTCTTCGGCGGTCTCGTGGTCGTGCTGGGTCACGACGAAGGTGTCAATCTCAGCAGCGAGGGCTTCGAGAAAGGCGCTGGCGGCGCGGTCGGTAACTGGACCTGTGCCGTCACTGATTCGTTCTGCCATCGCAAACGTGCGCTCGAAGCCGTTGACGTACTCCGCCGCGAGTCCATCGACATCGGCGCTTTCGGCCATCACGTCTTCCAGCGTCAATCCCCGCTTGCGGAGGGCCGGTTCGGCGTCAGCGCCGTGGCGCACGTCCGGCGCGCCGAGGTCCTCCGGCGGGTCGTCGACAGCCACGCCGACGTGCTCGAACGCGCGGTAGAAGCCAACGGCGTCGTCAACGGTTGTCTCTGCCACAACCTCGCTCGTGTTCTCGGGCGTCAATGGTCGCGGGAGGTCGGCGTCGCCGTGGGTTTGAGCAGCAGCGACGGCAAGCGGCGTCATGAGCAAAATCGCGCCGAATTGCGTGTTGCCGCCGGACTGGTCGCTCATCCCAGCGATAGCCTGCTCGAAGGCGTCGCCAACGGGGCCACCAGTCGCCGCCCGCTCGAGACCGCGGCGTGCGCCGACGCCACCGGTGATGAAGTGCTCGAAGCGGAGGTCTTCGTACTCGTGTTCGCGGTCGACGTTGCCGGGCTTGGGCGTACTCGACACTTCGAGCAGCAGCGCTAGCTGGGCGTTGTCGGCAATCGACCTCACGGCGACACCTCACTGAGATAGGATTCTGCCGCCGACGTGACGCGGTCGAGTACCACCGGATTATCGCTCGGTCGCCCGACACTCACCGCGTCGGCACCGTAGGAGAGATATTCGACCACAGATTCGCGGTCCCGGACCTCGTTGTTCGCGATGACCGTTGCCGTCGTCTGCTCGACAACATCGGCGATGACTGACTCCGAATCCATCGCGTCGACGTGCAGGTAGTCCGCGCCAGCAGCGTCGAGGTCAGCCGCCAGTGCGGGGAGCGAAACGCCCTCGACCTCGGTGCGGAGTTTGACGCTGACCGCCGCACCGGTTTCGGCGGCCGTCTCGACCTGCGCACAGAGCCGCGCGGAGTCACGGAGCAGCGATTCGCCAGCACCGGCCGCACACATCTCGTCCTGTCGGCAGTGGGCGTTGAGTTCGATGATGGCGTCGTGGTCGGCACAGACCCGACCAGCCCGCGCGAGTGGGTCGTGGCTCGTCGTCCGAACGTTGAAGCCGGGAACCAGCGGGACATCCGCGAGGGCAGCCAGTTGGTCATCGATGAACGCGATGGGGTCTGCCGGGAGGAACTCTGTCCGGTCGCGTGCCACCAGCTCGCGGGCTGCCGCTCTGGTCGGAGCGTCGAGTGCAATCCCACCGAGAAACGCCGCACCGGCGTACTCGGACGCCTGTCGGGCCCACTCGGCGTCGGCCTCGCCGCTGAGACTCGCCAGCGCCACCGGCGGGTCGAAGACTGCGTCGGTCATCCCGTCACCTCCCGCAGTGCCTGCTGGACTGCGCCGGCAACTCGTTCGGCGTCGGCCTCGGTATCGAGCGTCGTGTCGGTTCTGACAACTGGCTGATCGAGTTCTGTTCCGTCGACCTCGTCCAGCACGAACGCGTCGGCGAAGGGATAGGCCTCGGCGACGCCAGCAGTCGAGGGGTCGTAGCCGTCCGCCTCCATGAGTTTCGCCGCTGGCCCGGAGAATACCTCGTCCTCGATGAACGGCGAGACGGCGACAACGGGCGTCTCCGCGAGTGCTTCGGCGACGCCGTCGACAGCGAGCATCGGGCCGATACTCGTGATTGGGTTCGAGGGGCCGAGGACAACAGGCTCCGAGAGTGCCTCACGGACGGCAGGGGTCGCCGTGGCTGTCTCGGCACCGCGAAACTCGACAGCCTCGACTGTCGGCTCGCCGTTGCGAGCGACCCAGAACTCTTGAAAGTGCATCATCCCGTCCGGGGTGTGAATCAACGTCGCGACCGGGTCATCACTCATCGGGAGCAGTTGCCACGGCACGTCGAAGGCCGTCGCGAGTGTCTCTGTCACCGCAGTCAGCGTGTGGCCTTCGTCGAGCAGTCCGGTCCGGGTGAGATGGACCGCGCGGTCACGGTCGCCGATGTGCATGAACTCCGCAACCGCAGAGAACCGCCGCCAGCGCGCAATCTCCCGGCCGGACGTCTGTGCCGCGTCGTCGAGATACCGCGGTCCCGGGGGTAGTCCTGCGGCCGCCGCAATGTCCTGCAGATGCCCGTGGGTTTCAGCAGTGTCCTCGGCAATCCCCCACCACGTCTCGCGGTCGAGTTCGTCGCCGCCGAGAAAGAGCACGGTGTCCAGATCCGGACAGACGAGAAAGCCGCCGAGTTCGACATCGTCGCCGGTGTTGGCGACGACTGTCGTCTCCCGAGGAGCGAACTCTGCCCCGGCCCCAGCGAGGAGTTTCGGCGTTCCCGTCCCGCCGGAGAGAAACGTAACCATACGGTCGGTTGGTGCCTGTGGGTGAGAAAACTTGCGACACCGGACCCCGGCCAAGGCTCAGAAGTCAGTCAACTGTGACTGGACGCCGGACACGAGTTTGGACTTGCGCCGGAGGTCACCCAGCGAAACCGGGAGTTCGCCGGCCAGCCCGTGGATTGCGCCGTGGAACGTCTCCGCAACCGCTGGCTGGCTCTCCTCGAAGGCGTGGCGGATGCCCTCGCGAATCTGCCAGACACCGACGGGTGCCCAGTAGGCGTCGCTGGCGTGACGAATTACCAGACAGGTCGCCTGACGGTCAATTTCTTCGAGATGTTCGAGCACACCCAGTCGGGTGGCGTAGTATGCGCCGGAGGTTTCGTCGACGTAGTTATCTCGGCCGCTGTATCCCTCGTTGTCGGCAGCCATGTAGTACTGCCCGCCCTCGTCAGGATTCCAGATACTGCCTGGCGCTTTCAGTTCGACCAACTCGAACTCCCAGTTGCCCGGCGCGAGGATAATCCAGTAGTCGTTTGCCATGTACTCGTTGTACCAGACCTGCACCTCGTCGATGCTCGGCGCGTTGCGAATCGACCCGCGCAGATACTGGCCCACTGTGTCGTCGACGGCAGTAATCGACCACCGGGTCGGAACCAGTCGGCGGTTCTGTCCCTGCCCCAGCGCGCCCGCCGAGAGAATCGTGTTGATGTCGTACACGTCGAACCCGCGGCGGTAGAGGTAGGTCATCGCGCCGTCGGCTTGCCAGTCGTCGTCTTCGAGTGTCTTCTCGACGGCGCGGGGCACAGAGGGATTCTCGGCGAGCGTCGCGTCGGTGGCGCGTGCTCGCGGCCCTGTCGGTGTCGAAATATCGTCGAGCGAGAGGTCGAGGTCCGGATTGCCGTCGAGACCGAGTTCCACGTCGACGGGATTGTCGGCGATTGCGACCTCGCGCTGGACGCCGACGAAGCCGTCCCAGACATCTTCGACGTTCACTCGTGTCGAGTGCGTGGAGTTCAGCAGTCCGGTCCGGCGCTGGAGTACATCCTCGACGCCCAGCCCCTGCTGGTACCACTCGCCGCTGGTGGCGAACTCCGCGGCGTCAGCCTCGCGGTCCATCGGCGAGAGCACGCCTGTCGAGATGTTGGGGTAGTTCGACCGCCCGACAAAGATTTCGGGTGCGGTCGAGCCAAAGAGTGAGTCGCCCTGGACGACGCTCTCGAACTGACGCTCGACATCGTCGAGATGGTCAGTGATTTCGTAGGATTTCTCGCGGGCGAGTCGCCGTCGCTCGGCAGCCTCGTCGCGCTCGAAATCCGCCATGAACTCGTCCAGACGCATTGACTGGCTGTTGGGCACAGGTGGGTATCAATGTGTCTGTCAGGGTTGCGAACAGGTGACCCGAAGGCCCCCGACGCGGTGGGTCACACAACCGCAAACCGCGCCGGAGCACAACTCAGCGCATACGACGCGCTGGTCCGGCGATCGGATAAAAACGTTAGCTGTGGATGCCCATTGCCTCGATCTGCTCCTGATACCGGTTGCGGATCGTGACTTCGGTTACCTGTGCCACGTCCGCAACCTCGCGCTGTGTCTTTTTCTCGTTGCAGAGCAGTGACGCAGCGTAGATTGCAGCCGCAGCGTAGCCGGTCGGGGATTTGCCCGAGAGCAGCCCCTTTTCGGCTGTCGTTTCGATGATTTCGTTTGCCTTTGTCTGTACTTCCTCCGACAGTTCGAGTTCCGAGCAAAAGCGCGGAACGTACTTTTTCGGGTCGACAGGCTCCATCTCCAGGCCGAGTTCCTGTGAGATGTACCGATAGGTACGGCCGATCTCTTTCCGTTCGACCCGGGAGACCTCCGAAATCTCTTCGAGACTCCGTGGGATTCCCTCTTTTCGACAGGCGGCGTACAGCGCACTCGTCGCGACCCCTTCAATCGAACGCCCCCGAATGAGGTCTTCGTTGAGTGCCCGTCGGTAGATCACACTTGCAACCTCCCGAACCGAGCGTGGCACACCCAGTGCGCTTGCCATCCGGTCGATCTCAGACAGGGCGAACTGCAGATTTCGCTCGCCCGCGTCTTTCGTCCGGATACGCTCCTGCCACTTGCGAAGCCGATGCATCTGGCTTCGCTTTTTGGAGGAGATCGAGCGCCCGTAAGCGTCCTTATCTTTCCAGTCGATAGTGGTTGTCAGCCCCTTGTCGTGCATCGTCTGTGTCGTCGGCGCACCGACACGAGACTTCTCCTGGCGTTCCTGATGGTTGAACGCACGCCACTCCGGACCAGGGTCGATGTTCCCCTCCTCGACGACCAGACCGCAGTCGTCACAGATGAGTTCGCCCCGGTCGGAGCTTTTGATCAGGCTGTCTGACCCACACTCCGAACACTCGCGGACCCCCTCCTCCTGTTCTTTGTTACTTGTAGACTCGCGCTCGCGCTCCCGCTGGCGGCTAGACCGTGTCATCGCATTTTTATAGTAGTAAGATACACGCACTTAAACCCTTGGCAAGTATTTTGTGGTTATCCCTCGGTCGGAATTGAAACACAGAATAAACCGGTGAATTGTTCCGGGTCTGTTCGCCAACCCGAAACGGATAATCCCGTTGGGACCTCGATTGCTGGTAGATGCCAGTACTGAACTGCGATGTCGAGCAGGCCCGCGACCGACTGGAATCCGCGGGTGTCGACGTATCTGCGGGGAATACGGACCACGAGCGCTGGCGCGCAAGCTACGAAGGCGCGACAGCGGTCGCCTACGACAACAAGGTCGTCATTCAGGGCGGGAATCCGGGGCGACTACAGGCGCTACTCGAAGGGAGCAGCGGCGGGCGCGCGCACGTCTACTTCGATGGGGCCTGCCGAGGGAATCCCGGCGAGGCCGCAGTCGGATGGGTCATCGTCACTGACGGCGGCATCGTGACCGAGGGCGGCGAGCGGGTCGGACGAATGACCAACAATGCCGCCGAGTACGAAGCACTGCTCAAGGGGTTAGAACTGGCCGCCGAGTACGACTTCGAGGAGGTCGAGATTCGCGGCGACTCCGAACTCATCGTCAAGCAGGTCCGCGGCGAGTACGATACCAATGACCCCGACCTGCGGGAGTACCGCGTCCGGGTGCGAGAGCTGTTGACAGCGTTTTCGGAGTGGTCGATTTCGCACGTACCGCGAGACATAAACGAGCGAGCCGACAAACTGGCAAACGAGGCGTTCGAGGATGGCTAAACACACCGACGAGTCTGAGACTGAGAGCGACGACTACCCCCTCCCAGATGGGGTTGTCGACGAAGCCGAGCGACTGACGCGACTGGCCCGAGACGCAATCGACGAAGACGAAGCCGCCGCCTACCGCGAGGCGCGCGCGGACCTGCTCGCCGACCACGACTACATCGCCCGGATTCGAGATGAAGACGACACACTCGTGGTCCACCCCGAGGAGTGGGTCGAGGATGGCACTGTCTATCCAGAGCGGATCGACGACATCGACCGCGGCGTCGAGCGGCCACTCTCCGGGGCGGGCGACCCCGACGATTGGGAGGAAGTACGCGAGCACAACGAGGCCATCGTCGAGGATGTCGAAGCAGAGTACGACAGCACCCACGCTGCCAACGCGCAGGCGCTCGCCGAGTTCATGAGTAACCACTACGCGAAGCCCATCGAGCAGGCTACAGAGGCGGAGCTCGCGGAGTTTCTGGAAGAGTATTATCCGAGAAATGTGTGGCCGACCGACGACCAGAAAGCGGTCGTCGAAGAGTCGGTCGCGCTCGTCGAGGACGTTATTCAGCGTCGCTGACGAGCGATTCGACGTCTGCCTTGCGGTCTTCGTTGGTGATGATCTTGCCGAACGTCCAGTCGAGCTGGTCGAGGACAGCCTGATAGCCGTCGTCAGTCAGTGCGTACTGGTTCGTTCGTTTGTCGAGTTCACTCTTTTCGACGAGGTCCATGTCGACGAGTTCGTCGAGGTTCGGGTAGAGTCGACCGTGGTTTACTTCCGAGTCGTAGTAGGTTTCCAGCTCCCGCTTAATCGCAAGACCGTACCGTGGTTCTTCGGCGAGAATCGTCAGGATGTTCTGCTGGAATGCCGTGAGTTCGCGTGCGATACCTGGCGTGTCAGGAACTGCTTGTGCCTCTGACATACTTGATTGAATGTCATCTATCTACTTAACGCTTGTTAATTCCTATTATCGTTGTCACGAGAAAACCGACATACGGGAGGCGGTTACACCGGTGTAACTACCCGGAATCGTACATGTTCCTCTCGGGGGAGAGCGCTGACCCGAACGCTGTGCCTACTGCGACGGTAGGGAGATAGACCGAAAGTAGTTTTTGGCCAAAAAATCAGATACGATAATGATGGCAAATCTCTGGGAAGACCTAGAAACCGGACCGAACCCGCCAGAAGAGATCTACGCAGTCGTTGAATGTCTCAAAGGCGAGCGCAACAAGTACGAATACGACAAAGATATTCCGGGCGTGATGCTGGACCGCGTGCTGCACTCGAACGTCCACTATCCGAGCGACTACGGCTTCATCCCGCAGTCGTACTACGACGACGAGGACCCCTTCGACGTGCTCGTGCTCGTCGAGGACCAGACGTTCCCTGGCTGCGTCATCGAGGCCCGTCCGGTCGCGATGATGAAGATGGACGACGACGGCGAGCAGGACGACAAGGTCATCGCGGTGCCAATCGAGGACCCGCGCTACGACCACATCCAGGACCTGGAAGACATTCCACAGCAGACGCTCGACGAGATTGACGAGTTCTTCAAGACGTACAAGAACCTCGAAGAAGGCAAAGAAGTCGAGACACAGGGCTGGGAAGACAAACAGGCCGCGATGGACGCTATCGAACACGCACAGGACCTCTACGAAGAACACTTCGGCTAACCCCACGGCTGGGCGCCAGTATTTCCAACGTAGGACAGAACAGACGAAAAGAGAGGAATCGTTAACAATTCTGCACCTAAGAGCCGACACCATTAACTCGATTCGCTTAGAGGAGCCGGTATGGAGAAAGTCACAATCGACGACGTGCGTAACGAGGTTAATCCACTGCAGGTCCACGATATCCGCCGTCCGGTGTCGGACGCGCTGGGTACCGAGCACTTCGCGATGAACTACTTCGAACTCGGCCCGGGGGACTCTTTCTCTGGCGGCCTGCACACACACCACGACCAAGAAGAGGTCTTCTACGTCGAATCAGGGACAGCTATCTTCGAGGTTGGGAAAGACCGCGAGGAAGTGACCGTCGACGAGGGGGAGGTCATTCGCTTCGAGCCCGGCGAATTCCAGACTGGCTATGCCAAAGAAGCGGAGGACAACGAGGTTGTCGGCTGGGCACTGGGCGCACCCACCTCACAACACGACTGGGAAGAACTCGAATCGATGATTGTCTGCCAGGAGTGTGAAGAAGAGCTCCCACACGGGACATCCATCAACGACGAGGGCCGCTTCGAGTTCACCTGTACCGAGTGTGGGAACGTCTTCGCGATGTGAGACAGGGCGAGAACGTTCCCAGAAGTGTAGAACCCATCCCACCGAGTTGCAACGTGAGAGTGTCCTTTATCCGACCGGCAAGTAGCGCCAATCGTAATGTCGAACCCAATTGGCGCCCCCGGCGACGGTTTGTCGCGACGTGATTTTGTGAAAGCGACCGGCACTGCTAGTATTCTCGGACTTGCAGGCTGTACGTCACTCGGAGACAGCAGTACCCCCGCCGAGACCAACCAGCCACGGACCCAAAACAACGGGTCACCGGCCCAAGACCTCCCGACGACCAGCCCCCCAGAGGTCGTCAACGTCGACGAGCAGGGCAATCAGGTCACGATTCAGTCCCAGCCAGCCAGACACGACGTCCATCCACTGGAGACGATGGGCGGTCCCGTCGAACTCCCCCAGGTCTGGGCGTTCAGCGCCGACGACGGCCCGCCAAGTGTCCCCGGGCCAATCCTGCGGACGACCGAGGGCGAGGACATGGAGGTCACCCTCGACCTCACCGAGGGCCAGATGCCGCACACGATTCACTTCCACGGAGTGACCAAGACGTGGAAAAACGACGGCGTGCCGACCACGACCGGAATCACGGTCCAACCCGGCGAGAAACACACCTACGAAATCCCAGCCAACGTGCCCGGAACGCACCTGTATCACTGTCACTACCAGACCCACCGCCACATGGAGATGGGGATGTACGGAATCCTGCGGGTCGACCCGAAAGGGTACGAACCGGCAGACAAGGAGTACTTCATGACGCTGCGGGACTGGGACTCCCGGCTCCCCCGACAGTTCGCCGGCGAGGATGTTAGCTACGACCCGCGAAACCGCCAGCCAGACATCTTCACGATTAACGGCAAATCTGCTCCCCGGACGCTCCACCCAGAGCAGGGCTCGCCGATTATCGTCCAACAGGGCGATACCGTCCGGGTTCACATGGTCAATGCGGGCTACATGAGCCATCCGATGCACATCCACAACCACCGCTTCCGGGTCGTCGAGGAAGACGGTGCACAGATTCCCAACGCTGCCGTCCACGAACAGGATGTGACGAACATCGCACCCGGACAGCGACACACCCTCGAGTTCGACGCGACGGTCGACCCCGGAATCTACCTGATGCACTGTCACAAGGTCAACCACGTCATGAACGGCCAGACCTACCCCGGCGGCATGCTCGGCGGCATCGTCTACGAGAGCGTCATGGATACCGATATCTTCGCCGACCTGATGGAGTACGCCGGCTACGAGGGCTGATTCCGCCCTCTCTTTCCCGTCTGGTGTTGCTCACAGTGTGTAATCCTCGCCGCCAACTTCGTCTTCGAGAAACGCCGCAAGCAAGTCGATAGTCGCCTCGACATCCTCGACGTGAGCGCTCTCGGTGACGGTGTGAAGATATCGCGTCGGAATCGAAATGGCACCGACCGGCGTTGCGCCGCCAAAGCGCTGGAAGCCTGCTGTGTCGGTGCCGCCGGCTGGCAGGACTTCGAGTTGGTACTCGATCTCTTCAGCCTCGGCAACGCTTTCCAGTCGGTTGTTGACCTTCGGACTGGTGATGACACTGGAGTCTTTGAGCTTGATTGCCGTTCCCTCGCCGAGTTCGGTGACGTGGTCACCGGGCTCGAAGCCGGGCACATCGTTGGCCACGGTCACGTCTAGTGCGATGGCGAGGTCCGGGTCGAGGTCGAAGCCAAGCGCCTGCGCGCCGCGGATGCCGACCTCTTCTTGCACCGTGGCGGCGAAGTGAATCGTCACGTCCGGGTCGTCAACTCGGCGGGCCGCCTCGATGATGCTGAACAGGCAAATCCGGTCGTCGAGCGCCTTGCCCGTCACCGTGTCGCCGACGAGTTCGGTCGTCTGTTCGAGCGTCACGAGGTCGCCACGGGAGACTCGCTCCTGTGCAGTCTCGCCGTCGAGGCCAAGGTCGATGTGGACATCCCCAACCTCCGGGTCGGCGGCCAGTTGCTCCTCGTCGAGCGTGTGTGGCGGCGGCGAGCCGATGAGCCCTGTCAGGTCGCCGTCGTCGGTGTGGACCGTGACGCGCTGGGCTTTGAGAACGCGGGCGTCCCAGCCACCGAGTGCGTCGACCTGTACGAAACCGTCCTCGGTGACATGGCGGACCATGAAGCCGATTTCGTCCATGTGCGCGGCGACGACAACGTCAGTGTCGGAACTCCCTTCGATAGTGCCGACGACGTTGCCCATGTTGTCGGTTCGGAGTTCGTCGACCTCAGGTTCGAGTTCGCGGCGGACAACGTCACGGATGCGGTCCTCGTAGCCGGGGACGCCGCTGGTTTCTGTCAGTTCAGTAAGTAGGTCAGTGTCGAACGACGGTGACATACTCGGCGCTACTCGCGGGAGCGTCAAGAACGTGTGCGAAACGGCAACCTCAAGAGGTCCGTTCGACGAACTTGACAACCTCCTCGGCGATCTCCTCGCCAGCGTCTTCTTGCAGGAAGTGCATCGCACCTTCGATCCAGATGTCGGGCTGCTCGCTCGCGGTGGGGAACAGTTCGCGCATCGGGTCGCGTGCGTTGCCGGTAATCGGGTCCGAATCAGAGAAGAGGACGAAGGCGGGTTTCTCCCACTCTGAGAGTCGTTCCTTGGCGGCGGCCATCAGGTCAGCGCCGGGGTCATCGGGCGACGTTGGAATCAGTCGCGGGAGAATCCGTGCGCAGGCCTTGGACTCCTCGGTGTGGAACGGCGCTTCGTAGGCAGCGACCACCTCGTCGGGCAGGTCGGTCGCAGTCGCGTTCTGGATGAGCATGCCAATCGGGAGTTCGTCGACGTCATCCACAAAGTCGGCAAACTGGTGCCAATCGTCGCTCATCTGCTGGGTCCCGTCGGGAACGCCGGTGTTCATCGGGACGAGTCGAGCGAAGCGCTCGGGGTTGTGCCCCGCGAGTGCCAGCCCGAGGATACCGCCCCAGTCCTGGCAGACGAGGGTTATCTCTTCGAGGTCCAACTCGTCGAACAGCAGTGTCTCGAAGGAGTCGTAGTGCAGGTCGAAGCTGTAGTCGTCGGTGTCAGTGTACTTGTCCGAGCGGCCGAGGCCGAGCAAGTCCGGCACGATGACGCGGCCGTGCTCGGAGAGCGTCGGGATGAGTTTTCGGTAGAGGAAGCTCCACGATGGCTCGCCGTGCATCAGCAGGAACGTTTCGTCGGCGTCGTCACTCGTTGGTTCGACATCGACGTACGCCATCTCCGCGCCGTCATCAGTCACAGGCACACGCTCGTATGGGTAGTCGAAGTTCGGTACGTCCTCGAATCGCTCCTCGGGAGTGGTTACGTAGCTCATAGACAGCCTGTCACAGCGGCGAGTTAAAATTGTTCGGGGAATCGAGAAATGAATTACCGCAGGAAAGCCTGAGAGCCGGAAGCGAAAACACTGACTATCATGCAAACGATAGCGACGGGACAAAAAGAGTGAAACGGTGACCGTCCGAAGCGCCCACAATGACAGAGCGAGCGATAGTAATCGGTGCGTCCTCGGGGATCGGTGAGGCACTGGCACGAAAGCTGGCGGCGGAGGGATACGAGGTTGGGCTGACAGCCCGGTCAGTCGACAAACTGGAAACGATTGCCGAGGCGCTCCCCACACGGTCCTACGTCGCAGAGATGGATATTGCCGATACGGAAACAGCCAGAGAGACATTCACCGACCTGACGGCCGAAATGGGAACTGTCGACGTCGTTGTTGTCAACGCTGGCGTCGGCCCAGAGAATATCGACCTCGACTGGAAACCGGAGCGGGACACCATCGACGTGAACGTACGCGGATTCACGGCGATGTCCGTCGCAGCGATGAACTTCTTCGAAGAACAGGGCCACGGCCAGTTAGTCGGCGTCTCGTCAGTTGCCTCCTACGTGGGCAGTAGTCGTATTCCGTCGTACTACGCCTCGAAGGCCTATGTCTCGAACTACCTCGACGGCCTCCGGTACAAGGCGCGACACCTGGACGCCGACATCACGGTTACTACGGTTGAGCCAGGATTCGTCGACACTGACCTCGCGGGCGGAGAGTTCTGGATGTGCTCGCCCGAGACGGCGGCGGAGCTCATCCACGAAGCGATTGCGGAGAAGAAACGACAGCAGTTCGTGACGAAACGCTGGCGGCTTGTCGCGCTGGCATTGACGCTGCTGCCAGACCTACTGAAGCGACGACTCTTCTAAGCCGGGACCAGTGGGTTAACCGGTCGACTAAACCGCGCGAGCCGAGATTCGAATTTTTCGTCCTCTGGCGTTGGCTCCGACACAGTTGTCACGCTCTTGTACTCTTTGGCCCCGCAATTTGAACATTCAGTCAAGAAGCCATCTGATTTCGAGTTACACGACAAACACACCAGCTTGCGTTCAGCCATATGTCCAACTATATTGAATATAACTAAAAAAGCTTCTGCGCTAGGAATATAAGGTTCGTAAAAGAGCACTGAACAGTCGGTACCGAAAACAGGTCGACAGTCGGGCGTTAGTCGCCCGCGGCGGGTGCGATTGGATTCACCGGTCGGGTGAGCTTGGCGAGTTCGTCGGTGAGTGGTTCCTCTTCTTGTTCGTCGTCGTCGTCGTAGTCGGTCGTGCTCTCGAACTGCGTCGACCCGCACTCGGGGCAGGGTTCGAGAAAACTCTCGGTGCGGGCCCCACAGTCAAGGCATACGAAGGTTCGTTCTGACATATTGAAAACTTCCAACTGATCGTATAAAAGGGTGTTCTTGTTTCTCCACTCTGTGGAACGCTGACACAGCCATATACAGCGACTACCACACAGCCCCATGGGACAGACACACAGTCAGGGGCACCCACACTCACGGCCGCAGTATTCCCGTCGCTCATGACGGCAACAGTTGCCGATTAGTTATGAGCATGGGTAATTATTTGAGTATACAGGACCTACCGGAGAGTGTGATGGCAGCACGCAACCAGCCCCTTGGTTTCGACCACCCGACCGTCGTCCCGGCGAACTTCGAGTCCGACGACCAGCAGTCGACCAACGAGGAGAGGTCGGAGTCAACCGAGCGGGAGTGACAGATATTACTGCTTCCGCCGACGGGAGCAGGGAGTCGCTGGCGGCGAACAGGCGCATGCAGAGAAGAAGAAGCTTCTTGTGCGATACACCAGTAGCGGTGATATGGGATTGTTCGACCGGATCCGTGGCGATGGTGGTCCACGGGTCGCCTTCATCGGTATCGACGGTGTGCCGTATAGTTTGCTCGCCGACCACCCTGAGGAGTTCGAGAACTTCGCCGCTATCGAATCCGAGGGCACTGCAGGGGCAATCGACAGTATCGTTCCGCCAGAGTCGAGCGCTTGCTGGCCAGCGCTGACGACAGGAATGAACCCCGGTGAAACCGGTGTCTACGGCTTCCAGGACCGCGAGGTTGGCTCTTACGAGACCTACGTCCCGATGGGCCGTGACGTACAGGCCAAACGACTCTGGTCGCGGGTCGACGACGCGGGCCGAGAGGCGACCGTGATGAACGTCCCCGTCACCTTCCCACCGGACCGCGAAATCCAGCGACAGGTGTCCGGCTTTCTCTCCCCCGGCGTCGATAAGGCTGCCTACCCCGACGAGCTCCGAGAGAACTTGGAGAGCATCGGCTACCGTATCGACGTCAACGCAAAACTCGGTCACGACGAGGACAAAACTGAGTTCATGGAGGACGCTCACGAGACGCTTGACAAGCGCTTCGAGGCCTTCGAGCAGTACCTCACGCAGGACGACTGGGACCTGTTCTTTGGCGTCTTTATGACTACTGACCGAGTCAACCACTTCCTGTTCAAAGACTACGAGGAAGACGGCGAGAACTACGACAAGTTCATGGATTTCTACCGGAAGGTAGATGACTATATTGGCAAGATTCGAGCGATGTTGCCCGACGACGTCACGCTCGTTATCGCGTCGGACCACGGCTTCACCAGCCTCGATTACGAGGTCCACTTCAACGAGTGGCTCGAACAGGAGGGCTGGCTCGAATACGAAGACGACGACGCCGACGAACTGGGCGATATTGCCGACGAGACACGGGCGTACTCGCTGATTCCCGGCCGATTCTACATCAACAAGGAGGGCCGAGAGCCACGCGGAAGCGTGCCCGAGTCGGAGTACCAGGAGACCAGAGCCGAACTGAAGGAGGCTATCGAGTCGCTGACCGGCCCGGACGGCGAACCGGTCGTCGAGCGCGTCGAGACGAAAGAGGACGCTTTCCGGGGCGACCACGACGATATTGCGCCTGACCTAGTCGCCATCCCGAACCACGGCTTCGACCTGAAGGCCGGATTCGGTGGCGACGGCGACGTGTTCGGGAGCGGCCCACGAAACGGAATGCACAGCTTCGACAACGCCTGCCTGTACATCGACGAGCCGGACGCTCGCATCGACGACGCCGACCTCTACGACATCACGCCGACGATTCTCTCGCTCCTGGAGATGGACTACGACCGCGGCACCTTCGACGGCGCCACGCTGGTCAAATAATCGACGCTGTCGATATTTTCGAGTTGGGATTTTTTTGGAGGTGTGCTGAATACAGGGCGCGAGTCTTGCAGAGGTGGGCAATCAGTTCGCGGTCTTACTCGTGATGCCGTATCCAGTCTCCTGTTTTGATGAATCCGGTTTCACCGCACATCCCACACGAGTCGGGAGGTTCGAATCGGTGCTTTCCTACGGAGACACGGAACGGCGTTCCAGCGTGGATTGTTTGACAGTTCTCACAAATATACCGAGTTATGCTCTCAGGTTGATGTGCCATACTATATTACGCAGTTGTAGACAGATAGACCTACTCACACCCGAATCTGGGGGGTGGTGTAGTGCCACGTTCACGCTCTACAGATTGCACGAGTTTTTCCCAGTTGGTGGATCGTTCGTAGTTCTCGGTGGCCGAGATTTCGTATCAAGACTTTCCTGAGCGCGGCATCACGATTGAATGAGGGATGACACCACGAGTGCAACTCACCGAGTGGGAGACACTGATTGACGAACTACGTCGATTCGGTCGTGCGGGTGATGTAACGGCGACTGATGATCGGATTCACATCGACTTCGGCTCTGCACGTGTCGAATTGTCGCGCGACGGGACGCTCCAGGCCGGGATGCCATTGCACGATTTCACGCACGATGACACCGTTGCGGTTATCGTGGATCACGACGCCGGCACCCTCACAGTTGACGCAGATAGGGTAAACTACACCTTCAGGCGGCCAAGTGGGTGATGACGACATTCGCTGTATCTTGCACGCCCTCCGTAGCAAATTCTACGGAGTTCAGCAGAACCAGAGACTTAGAACAGGTCGTCGAGGTCGTCGTTATCGAACTGTTCGGTCGGGTCGCGGTTTTCGGCTTCTTCGTTGGCTTCGCGTGCGCGGTCCATGAACTCCTGAATTCGCTGGGACCGCTCGACCCCACCGAGCAAGACGAGCGCAGCGAGTCGGTCGCTCTCCAGTGGGAAGTCACCGCCCCGAACCTGCAGCGAGCCAGTTTCCTCTTCGATCCAGCTGCGTGCACGCTCGACACCTTTCCGCGAGATTCGGTCTGGCTGGCCGGCAATCACCAGCAGCGCAGCCTCGGCGTCGACAGCGTTGGGGAGACTCATTCCCGTCAGCAGTGAGTTGCGGGTAAGGCTCGTGATGGTGTTGACGTTCTCACCCGCCTCTGCAGACGCCTCGGCACTGGCGTAGCCAAGGCTGGCGATGCCACCGTTTTTGAGCGTATTGATGATCTCCGAGGAGTCGACGACGCTCTCGCCGACACCCTCGACAACCTCACCGGAGGCGAGCAGCAGACCCACGCGCTGGGCAATCTGTTGGTTGATGTTCTCGAACCCTTCCTGGACAGTCTCGTCGCTGGTCCGCCAGGCGTCGTTGTCGATCAGCAGGGCGGAATCAGATTCTCTGACGATAGTTTTCAGCGAGCGCCCGGCGTTGGCCTGGTACAGCGACCCCTCGTTGCGTCCGGGGAGAATCCCTAGCGTGTAGATTGGGACATCGTAGACGCGATTGAGTTCCTTGGCGAGAGCGGGCGCACCGCCACTGCCGGTCCCCCCGCCGAGACCCGCGACGATCATCACAGCTTCGGCGTCGGTCGCGATTCGCGCGTCGAGTTCGTCCATCACCTCGGTTGCTTCCTCTTGCATAATCTCTGCGCCGAGTTCGTTGTCCCCACCGACACCGTGGCCCTTCACTCGGTCCTGTCCGATCAGCATCGTATCGATATCGAGCGATTGCAGATCCGCTTCTGCCGTGTTGACCGCGAAAGCACCGCGGATGGCGCCGAATCCCATCTCGTGGTCGAATTCAGCGAGCACCTGCGTTACCTTCCCGCCGGCCTGCCCGACACCGATCAGGACGACTTTCATACTACACACTCTCGGCAGGCCGGCTAATAATCATTGGGTCAACGATTCTGGGTATGAGATGGGGTTGCGTTTGGTAGAGACGTAACCGCGAAGAACCAGAAAGCCCCCGGTCGCTTGACCGTCCGGGCCTCGCTGCGCTCCAGCAGGTGCTTGCTTCGGCCGGGACGGACCAAGCGACCGGCCCCTTTTAGCCCCACCCTATGGCTTGTGACACGGGCCACCGCGGGTGGGAATGAAAGGGGCGACACTCTCGGCGAACCCCGACGACGTAAGCACGTGACCGGAGGGAGCGCGCGCAGCGAGTCGCGGGAGTCGAGAGTGTCGGGGCTTTCTGGTTGTTCAACCCAGTTGCCGTACCGTTACAGACCACTTCAGATCCACAAAATTCGCATCGGTGTGGATGGATTCATACCGCTGGCGACCCCAGCAGAGAGCATGAATCCCGAGACGCTTCGCAACGATATTCCTGCGCTGGAGGAGTGCACGTATTTCAACTGGGGCGCCAGCGGCCCGAGTCCACGAGTCGTCGTCGACGCAGCCACAGAATTCGAGTGCTACCACCAGTACGAAAGTCCCGCCGACGAGGGGATGTACGCGGCCGCAGACGAAGCGACCGAGCGCGCTCGCGAGGCCGTCGCTGGATTACTTGGCACAACCAGCGGCCACGTTGGGTTGACTCAGAGCACCGCCGACGGGATCAACCACGTCGCAACCGGACTGGACTGGGAGGACGGCGACGTTGTCGTCCGCACCGATACCGAGCACAGCGCGGCTCGGTTGCCCTGGGAGCGGATGGCCGAGGAGTACGACCTCGAAATCCGCGTTCTCGAAACCGAGCAGGGTCACATCGACATCGAGGAACTGAAAGCCGAAGTACAGGACGCTCGCCTCGTCTGTTTCAACTCGCCGACGTGGAGTTACGGTAACCGCCAGCCGGTCGGCGATATTGTCGATATTGCACACGACGCGGGTGCGATGGTCCTCGTCGACGCTGTGCAGGCTCCGGGCCAGCAACCTGTCAACGTCGGGGAATGGGGCGCAGACTTCGTAACTGGCTCGGGCCACAAGTGGCTGCTCGGCGTCTGGGGCGCGGGTTTTCTGTACGCCAGCGACGCTGGGCTGGACGCGCTACGACCCACGCAGATTGGCTACTACTCCGTCAAAGACTACGGCGCAGCGGAGTTCGAGTTCTACGACGACGCCAGAAAGTTCGACCTCGGGACGCGCTCGCTCGCGCCCTTCGTTGCGCTCGAAACCGCAATCGACCAGCTCCAGTCAATCGGGCTGGAGACGGTCGAACAACGCATTTCCGAGCTAACTGACCGACTGAAAGACGGACTTGGTGACCGGTTGCTCTCGCCACCAGACGCGAGCAGCGGGCTCGTCACCTTCGCCGCAGAGGACCCAGAGGCGACGGTCGAACGACTCGCCGAGCAAGATATTCAGATTCGGTCGCTACCGAGCCCTGACGCCTGCCGCGTCTCGGTGCACGCGGTCAACACCGCTGACGATGTCGACAGACTGCTCGACGCGCTCTAGGAGTCGTCGACCGGATTCCGCCGCAGTTCGTCGATCAGGTCGTGGAGATAGTTGAGTTCTGATTCGAGTTTTTCCCGGCGGTCGATGAGTTCGCTCAGTTCGTCGGTGTTGACCGAGTGGTCCTGCTGGAGGGCCGCCTCTAAGGAGTCGTTCGTTGCCTGCACCAGATAACTCGCCGACTGGAGCACTTCCTCGGGCGAGCCGCGGTACTCGTAGAGGTCGACACCGCCGGAATAGGCAGTGTAAGAGACCAGCGGTACCTCCTCCTGTGAGTGGTAGGTTGTCGTCACGTCCAGTCCCGTCAGCGGGTTGTACCGCTCGTTCGAGACTTCCATCCGGACGAGGCTGAACGGTTCAGTAAGTGAGGGGTAGGTTTCAGAGAGTTCGCGGAGTTTGTCGGCGGGTTCACCACCCAGCTGTGACTCCACGTCCCCAAAGAAATGCTCAGAGCCGGTCAGCGCGAGCGCAACAGTGTAGAAGACCTGCTGGTTATTCTCGGCGAAGTTCCGAATCCGTTCGCGGAGGCGCTCGTGTTCGCCCTCGATGGACAGCTGTTCGAGGTCGTCGAGTAGTGCCAGCGTCCCGCGCTCGCGGTCGAGATACTCCTCGACCAGCGCGCCGGGCATCTCCTGGCTGTCCACGTCGTCCATACAGCCCATTCGGGCGGCCCCGGTCATATGTCTCCCGGCTACACTCGCGGTGTCACCACTGGCCCCGGCCGCCGTGTTAGTCGCCAATCCGTTCGAGTTCGACCGCTGTCGGGAGCACACCACGGCGGAGCGTGCCCGCGGTCGCCTGCGCCTCGTCGAGTGTCGTCGTTATGATAGCGTACCCGCCGCCGAACTGCTCGGAGTCGAGGGTACTTGCGAAGCTCTGATTGAGACCGCTGCCGTTGACGATGTCACCGTCGAGCATCGTGTACAGACAGTACTCGTTCGGATCTGGTTCGGTCCCCGCCTCCCAGCCACAGGCCTGCGGCCCGGTCACCCCGTCGGCGGTATAGCCGGTCTCCACGAGTCGTCGCTGGAACCGGTCGGCCGCAGCCCGTGTCAATTGAACGGTGACATACGGGCTCGGATAGCGATTGTCCGCCGGTTTCGCCTCGGAAACCCGCTCGAAATCGTCGGCTTCGAGCAGCACCTCTGTCTCGGGGTCAGTCGCGTCGGGTTGGTCTGCCGGGGTCGCAAGCACGACCTGCACGGGATTGTCCTCCGTAACGATATCGGACACCCGGTCGGCGTCGGTTTCGCGAACCTCGACCAGAAGGGCTGGCGCGTCACCGTCACTCTCGGTAGACACACTGACCCCTGAGATATCTGCCCGGTCAAAACGACCCCGGAGCGTGTCACGTGCCTGTACCGCAGTGGGTGCTGTGACGCCAGCCCGAACGTCCGCACTGTCGACAGCGAATCCAGTCGCGGAGAGTGCAGCGACGAACTCACTCGGCGAGAAATCACCGCGCCGGACTTCGACCGCCGCTGCCGAGGAGACGACAGCGACATCGACCGGGTCGATGTCGAGTTCGGTCGCAATCGTCGTTTCGACCGCTGCTGGCTCTCGCTCGATATCGAGACCTGTCGCGGTCTGTCCGAGCAAGGAGACTCGAAACGACGCCTCCGGACGCTCATCACTGTCGGGAGAGTTCTCGATACAGCCAGCGAGAGCGGCCGAGAGAGCAATTCCACCCGCGAGAACCTGTCGTCGTCTCATCGTCCCTCGATTATCTGTTGACCAACAAGTTACTTTTCCATCGTGTCTGTGCTCGAAACAGCGGGGCGTTCGGAGAGTCACTGAAACTGTCCCGACTGTTAAGACGCCCGGCTCCTATATCCGTGTATGCGCATTCTCGTCACCGGTGCGACTGGCTTTGTTGGTGGACTTCTCGTCGAAAAGTTGGTCGAGACTGGTCACGAGGTCCGGGCGCTGGTCCGCGACCCGGGCCGGTACGACGCACCCGACGGTGTCGAGGTATACCAGGGTGACGTACTCGATCGGGGGAGTTTCGAGGACGCCCTCGACGGCGTCGACGCCACCTACTATCTCATCCACTCGATGTACGCTGGCGAGGATTTCGAGGAACAGGACCGAATTGCTGCGCGGAACTTCACCCGGGCGGCGAGCGAGGCAAACGTCGACCGAATCATCTATCTCGGCGGCCTCGGCGAAACCAGCGACCAGCTTTCGGCACACCTGCGCTCGCGCCGAGAAGTCGAATACATTCTCGGCGACGGCACGCCCGAACTGACAACCCTGCGAGCGTCGATTATCGTCGGGGCGGGCAGCGTGAGTTTCCAGATTGTCACGCAACTCGTCAAGCGCTTGCCGGTGATGGTCGCACCGCGGTGGGTCCGGACGCAGTGTCAGCCAATTGCCGTCGACGACGCGCTTGCGTATCTCGTCGGCGTCGTCGAGGCGCCGGAGACGGCCGGCAAGACCTACGAAATTGGCGGGCCAGACGTGTTGACCTACGGGGAGATGCTCCGCCAGACTGCGCTGGCGATGGACCGACGGCCGCCGCCAATCGTGCCGGTCCCGGTGCTCACCCCGAAGCTCTCGTCGTACTGGGTGGGGCTGGTCAGCGACGTGGATTGGCGGGTCGCCCAACCGCTGATTAACGGGCTCAAAAACCCGACAATCGTCACCGACGACAGCATCCGCGAGTACGTCAGCCCGGAGCTGATGCCGTTCAGAGAGGCAGTCACGCTGGCGCTCGCGGAGGAATCATGAGCAACTCGCCGTACAGTGAGTCCTGGGTGTACGAGGGTATCGTCGGCGCGCTGCCGGGTATCGCGGTCAGCCCACGGGTGGCGCTGGCGATGCAGTTTCTGCTGTTCGAGAGCGCAGTCCTCGTCGTTGGGTTTGTCTACGACCTGCCGGAGGCGGCCCTCGCTGGAACCGTCGCAGTGGTCGTCGCCACCGCCGGCAGCGCGGAGTTGATCCGCATCGGCGCCAGAGTTCGAGAGATTCCCGTTCCCGAGCCATACAGACGCCTGCTCTTTGGCTCGAACATCGAGGTAGTGCTGTCGGTGCTTGCCTACATCGCGCTGATTACCCACCTCTTCGTCTTCGACCCCAGACAGGCGGAGGTTCCGCTGCTCGACGCGCTGTTCGGGCCGGAGCCACCAGTGGTCGCCGTCTATCTCATGCTGTTGATCCTCTGGGATGTCTGTTACCGGATCGGTGCGGGCTGGTGGGCGAGTGTCGCGGCGCTGTGGCGCACGCTACGCTACGAGTTCGACCCCAAAAGTCGGCGGAGTCTCCGCCGCATCGACGGCGAAGTTGCACTCTTTGGACTCGCGCAGTGTGCCTTCCTTCCGTTCCTTGTCGGCCAGCCAGTGCTCTTTGTCGTCGTTGCGGGACACGTGCTCGCAGTCGTCCTAGTGAATGGACTCTCAGTGCTGTTGTTGTCACGGTAGCTCAGACAGTCGAGGAGGCGGCTTGCTCAGCCACCAGACTCTCAGCGCGCTCGAATCGAAGTGAAACAGTCGGGCCGCCGGTGCTATCGAACGAAAGGTCACCGCCAGATTTCTCGATAACCCAGTAGACCATCCAGAGGCCGAACCCGCTCTCTGCTGCCATCGACTCGTCGCTCTCACCAAGTGCCGAGACGACTGCCTCGTCGATGCCGGGACCATTATCCGTGACATAGAGACAGCCGTGGTCGCCGTCGACTTCAGCCCGGACAGTTACTAGGGGGTCAGCGGCGGTGTTGTACCGGGCCGCGTTGTCGAGTAAATTCTCGATTGCCTGCTCGATCTGTGGGACGGCAATGACCTCGATTGGGTCGAGATTACCCTCGAAGGTAACTTCCGGATACCGCTCGCGGGCGTCGGCCAACAGCGGTTCAACGACCGCAGCGAGGTCATAGCGGCCAGTGTCTTGCACGTCGACGAGTCGTTCGACTGTGCGGGCTTTCTGGCTCCAATCGATGAGGCGGTCAGTCTTCTCGATGAGTTCCTCGTAGGGCTCAGGTGGGTTGTCGTCGTCAACGAGAAGTGCGGCGTTCGTCCGGACGACGTTGAGTTCGTTACGCAGGTTGTGCCGAAGAACGCGGCTCTGGAGGTCTTTGAGGAGTTCGAGTTCGGACTCACGTTGGCGGAGTTCGCGTTGGCGCTGGCGCTGGTCGGTCACGTCTCGACAGACCAGCACAGTCGCCAGTGCCGCCTCCCTGTGAGCGCCAACTTCCGAGCAGGTGACGCTGTACTGCCGAGCCCCGTCGTTGGTCTCCACCACGAGTTCAGTCTGACCGTCGGCGTCCAACTCCGCGAGTGCGTCATCGCCAAATAGCTCCGTCCCCGGCGTGCCGACGAGTCCATCGCTGCCGAATTGGGTAGTTGCGGTGTCGTTACCCATCACGATTCGCTGGTTCTCGTCGAGGACAACGACTGGGTCGTCCATCACGTCGATGACGCGCTGGCGGGCAATAGGGATCGTATCGAGCAAGCGCAGTCTGAACGTCCCGGTCATCAACAGCAGAGCGCTCACGCCGAAACTCACCGGCGTCATATCGAATGGCAGGAAGCCACTCTGGTAGAGGATACTCACCGAGAACGGAACCGCGACGGCGACAAACAGGGCGAGACTCTGGAGGCGATATCGCGACGGCGAGCGAATCATGACGCTGCCGAGTAACGCTACGCCAGCGGCGGCGACGCCGTACGAGTAGAGCACGTGGAGCAGAAATCCTGGCGTCGGCAGGATTTCATATCCCAACGGCGTCGCCGCTGGGACAGTCGAAAACACCGCAGTCCGAAGCGGCGAGGCAGTGATGCCCAGAACAAGCAGTGGTTTGACCAGCAACAGCGCGACCGTCTGGACGGAGACGAGATGGTCTCGTCCAGTATAGCTCAGCCCGAGCAGTAACATCCCGATGACAGTCAGTTCGATACCGAGTACCCGAACCAGCAGTCCACCCCCAACCATCGGATTTCCGTTTGTTTCGAGAACGACGACGTGCAGCGTATCGGCAAACACCCAGCAGGCAACGCCGACGAACATCACTGCGAGCGGAACCGCACCGCGCTTGTCGTCGTTACGGAGACAGTACGCCAGAAAGAACAGCGAAAGTCCAAGTGTCACAACCAGTGTCGCGCCGGTTATGACATGCGCTGTCATTGTCAGTCAATATGGAATGGGCGTATTAATACTTGTGCTGGACGCCGTGGGAGTCTCGCGGGGTTTATTGGCTGTCCCCCCGTCGTCGCTGGTATGAGCGAGGCTGACAGCGCCGCGGCCGGGCGAGAGGAAATCTGGCTCGAACAGTACCGGCCAGAGCGGTTCTCCGACATCGTCGGACAGGAGTCGATTGTCGAACGACTGGAGAGTTACGTCGCACGCGATGACATCCCGAATATGCTGTTTGCGGGGCCGGCAGGCGTGGGGAAATGTGTAACCGGGGAGACGCCCGTGTTGACGAGCAATGGGCTGAGAAAGATCGAGAACGTCGTCGGCAATCACGACGGGTTCGAGCGGCACGACGGGGACACACAGGTTCTCTCGTATACCGAGGAGGGACAGTTCGAGTATCGAGCGCCCTCGCACCGATTCGCGAAGCAAGCCGACCAGTTGCTCCGCGTTCGGACGCGAGACGGAAACGAGTTCACCGTGACACCGGAGCACAAGTTGCTCGTTCTCACTCACAACGGATTAGAATGGAAACCGGCGTCGTCAGTCGATACGCACGACCGGGTCGTCCGCCCGCTTGAATCGCCACTCCCCGAGACTGACTGCTCGCTCGATTGGGCGACAGAGATGGACGAAGCGCGTATCTTCGTCCATGTGACCGAAGAATTCAGTCAGCAGCACGACATCCCGTTCGAGGAGAACCTCGTCGGACTAAAAAAGCAGGCAGTACGCGGTCTCCGGAACGGAAAATCTGTGCGAGAGATCGCTACGGAGGCGGGAATCAAGCGAAGTACTGTCGCAGCCGCAAAGCGAGAATTCGACAGTACGGACCTCGACGTGCCCAGTACGACCTGTTCGCTCGGATTTTGTCGTCAACTTGGCATTTCGGACGCAGAACTGTCTGAGCATGTGACGAAGATTCAGTACGTGTCGGCGAACAACCAGCGCTCGGAGGCGATCACACCGCCATCGGCGGTAACGCCAGAACTCGCTCGATTCGTCGGACTGGCAATCTCCGAAGCAGGGATCGACGGTGGGACAATCAAATTCTACAATACTGACGAGGAACTTCTCGACGACTTCAAATCGCTAAGCGAGCGACTCTTCGATATTACTCCACAGACGGGAACACAGCAAGGTGTCCCGTATGTCGAACTGAATAGTCGGACGTTAACAGAGTATCTCGGCGCTTGCTTCGACGTGTTTCCGCTCTCCGACGATGACGGAATTGGCTCCGCCCTGCTCCGTGCTGACGAACAGAGTCGACGCGCCTTCCTCCGGGCGGTATTCGACGCCGAAGGACACGTGACAGAACACGGAATCGTTGAGCTCACACAGAAGGACGGTGACCTGATCACACTGCTGTCGTATTTGCTTGCTGGCTTTGGCGTCCCGTCACGGCGAAAACAGGTACAGAAGCAAGCCAGCAACGGCAGCGACATCTCCCGGACGTACCATTCACTGTACATCTCCAGCGCAGCGCATCTCGCCCGCTTCCAGTCCGAGGTCGGATTCGGAATCGAACAGAAATCACGGCGGCTCGCCGAAAACGCGGAGCGTGACGGCAACCCGAACGACGACACCGTACCGACACAGAAGGCAGTCACAGCCCTGTGTTCACAACTCAACCTGACCAAACGAGAGTTCGTCCCCGAGACGCTCAACCCAGAATCGCCGGGACGAGAGCGATACCAGCAGTGTCTCTCAGAATTGGTTGACGACGCGAACGCACGGCTGGAGGCGGTACAGGAGGCACGGGAGCGACTCACACAACTGGAGTCTGCGATCACCTCGCTTACCGCTGTCCCGGTCGAGTGGGAACGGAGCCGTGAGAAGTTGAAACCACTCGCAACGCGTCGGGAAGTTGCAACTGTCACCGACGCTCGTGAGGACTACTTGCTCGAAAACGCCCGCGGCGACCGGGTTCCGTACGCCAACCGAGCCCGAACTATCCTGACGAAACTGAACGAGGACGAACGCAGTGTTTCGGTCGAACAGGTTCAGCGTGAACTCGACGCCATCATCGAAACGCTGGATATCAGCTACGCTTCACTAGCAGCAGGGACGGATTTGCGTTCTTCGGATATCGGGAACCTACTCGGCCAAGACGACCACGAAATCAGAGCCCTCTGTCGATTCGGGACGGTCGTAGAGAAACTTGACGGCGTCCTCTCGGAAATGGCTTCGACCGAGACTCTCGAGTACATGCAGACACTACAGCGAGTCGCCGACGCCGACATCTATCTTGACGAAGTCGAAGGCGTCGAGCAGGTTGACGACCGACAACGCGTGTACGATTTAACTGTGCCGGGCGTCCACAACTACGTCGCTGGCGCTGTGCCGACGGTGATGCACAACACGACCTCCGCAGTGACCATCGCCAAGGAACTGTACGGCGAGGGCTGGGAGGAGCATTTCCTCGAACTGAACGCCTCAGACGAGCGCGGTATCGACGTGGTCCGGGACCGCATCAAGAGTTTCGCCAGAACCTCCTTCGGCGGCGTCAACTATCGGATAATCTTCCTCGACGAGGCCGACGCCCTCACGAGTGACGCACAGTCGGCACTTCGCCGGACGATGGAGCAGTTCTCGAACAACGTCCGATTCATTCTCTCCTGTAACTACTCCAGCCAGATTATCGACCCAATCCAGTCGCGGTGTACCGTCTTCCGGTTCTCGCCGCTATCGGACGAGGCTGTCGAGACACAGATTCGCAGTATCGCCGACGACCAAGGCATCGAACTGACCGAAGACGGCGTCGAAGCGCTGGTCTACGTTGCGGGTGGTGACATGCGCGCGGGAATCAACGGGCTGCAGGCCGCCGCAGTCACCGGCGGCGTCGTCGATGAGGAGGCAGTCTTCGAGATTACGAGTACAGCTCGCCCCGAGGATATCGAGGAGATGGTGACACTTGCGCTGGACGGCGACTTCACCGCCTCGCGGAGCCACCTCGACAGACTGCTGACCGAGGAAGGAATCGCCGGTGGCGACATCATCGACCAACTGCACCGCTCCGTCTGGGAGTTTGGCCTGGGCGACGAGGCGGCGGTGCGGGTCCTCGACAGAATTGGCGAGGCGGATTATCGAATCACCGAGGGTGCGAACGAGCGTATCCAACTCGAAGCACTGCTGGCCGCGCTGGCACTGGAGGAGTAAGATGGACGACGAGGAGTACATCCACGAAGCGATCGACCTCGCCCGCGAAGCCGTCGAAAACGGCAACACGCCGTTCGGGTCGCTGCTCGTGCTTGACGGCGAAGTAATCCAGCGCTCCCGAAACACGACGCTGACTGAGGACGACATCACTGCCCATCCCGAACTGAAACTTGCCCGGTGGGCCGCGCGGGAACTCGACGCTGAGGAGTGTGCTGAGACGACGATGTACACGAGCACCGAGCCCTGTGAAATGTGCGCGACAGCAATTCAGTACGCGGGGCTCGGACGAGTCGTATTCAGTGTCTCGACAGGCGCGCTCGCGGACCTGCGTGGCTCCGAGACGGCCGGCTACACCTGTCGAGAACTAATCGAGGCGAAGGACGGGACAACAGAAGTCGAGGGGCCGGTCGCGGAGGCGGCAGGGCTGGCAGTGCACGAGAATTGACAGTAGCACGCGCGTGTTCGGAACTGTTTTACCCGAACGCTCGCCACATACTCCCAACAGATGAGCGACCTCGACGACGAATACGAGCTCGCGTATTTCGAGGAAGAAGGCTTTCACCGGCTGGAATGCTCGGAATGCGGCGCGCACTTCTGGACCCGCGACGGGACACGGGACACCTGCGGCGAACCCCCGTGTGACACCTACGGGTTCATCGACGACCCCGGCTTCGCCGAGGAGTACACGCTGGCGGAGATGCGGGAAGCATATCTCTCCTTTTTCGAGGAGCACGGCCACACCCGAATCGACCCCTACCCGGTCGCGGCGAACCGCTGGCGTGACGACGTGCTGCTGACGCAGGCGTCGATTTACGACTTTCAGCCACTGGTCACTTCGGGAGAGACACCACCGCCAGCCAACCCGCTGACCATCAGCCAGCCCTGTATCCGGATGCAGGATATCGACAACGTGGGCAAGACCGGCCGTCACACCATGGCCTTCGAGATGATGGCGCACCACGCCTTCAACGCCCGCGAGGACGTTGAAGGAGAATATGCCTACGAGGGAGAGGTCTACTGGAAAGACAAAACCGTCGAGTACTGCGACACCCTGCTCGACGAACTGGGCGCGGATATCGAGGAGGTAACCTACATCGAGGACCCGTGGGTCGGCGGCGGCAACGCTGGTCCGGCCATCGAGGTCATCTACAAGGGATTGGAACTGGCGACGCTCGTGTTCATGTCCATGGAGCAAGACGAGGACGGCGAGTACCTGCTCAAGGACGGCAACCGCTACTCGAAGATGGACACCTACGTCGTCGACACGGGCTACGGACTCGAACGCTGGACGTGGATGAGCCAGGGGACGCCGACAGTCTACGAGGCCATCTACCCCGAGATGATCGACTTCTTGCGCGAGAACGCGGGCGTCGAATACAGCGAGGACGAGGAGGAACTCGTCCAGGCTGCGGCGCGACTCTCCGGGAATCTCGACATCGACGATGTCGACGACGTGGAGGCCGCTCGCGGCGATATTGCCGACGAACTCGGCGTAGATGTCGACGAACTTCGCGAACTGGTCGAACCACTCGAACAGATTTACGCCATCGCCGACCACTGCCGCACGCTTGCCTACATGCTCGGCGACGGCATCGTCCCCTCCAACGTCGGGACTGGGTATCTCGTCCGGATGGTGCTGCGCCGCACCAAACGACTGGTGGACACTGTCGGTGTGGACGCGCCGCTTGACGAACTCGTCGACATGCAAGCCGACCGCCTGAACTACGAAAACCGCGATACGATTCGTGACGTCGTCCGGACAGAGGTCGAGAAGTACCGCGAGACACTCGAACGCGGGACCCGCCGTGTCGAGCAACTCGCCGAGGAGTACGCCCGCGAGGGTGAGCCGATTCCGACCGACGAGCTGGTCGAACTGTACGATTCTCACGGCATCCAGCCCGACACTGTCGAAGAGATTGCCGAGGAGTACGAGGCCGGCGTCGACGTACCGGACGACTTCTACTCGGTGGTTGCGCGACGTCACGGCCAAGAGAGCGACGAGGACGACGAGAGCGAGGACCTCGCGCCGGACGACTTTGAGGACCTGCCAGGCACCGACCGCCTCTATTACGAAGACCAGAACCGCATGGAGTTCGAGGCTGTCGTCCTCGATGTCTCCGAACGCGAGGACGGTTACGACGTTGTCCTCGACCAGACGATGTTCTACCCCGAGGGTGGTGGCCAGCCGGCAGACCACGGGACGCTATCGACCGACGACGTGACCGCCGACGTGACCGACGTCCAGCAGGTCGGTGATGTCATCGTCCATCACGCCGACGAGGACCCGGGCAAAGGCGAGTTCGTCCGCGGACAGGTCGACTCACGCCGTCGCCGCCAGCACATGCGCCACCACACCGCGACACATCTGGTCAGCCACGCCGCCCGCCAGATTCTCGGCGACCACATCCGGCAGGCCGGTGCACAGAAAAGCACCGACAGCGCCCGAATCGACCTGAAGCACTACGATTCTGTGAGCCGCGAACAGGTCGAAGAAATCGAGCGCCTCGCAAACGAGTACGTGATGCAGAACGTCTCGGTCGAACAGGAGTGGGTCGACCGCAACGAGGCCGAGGCAGAGTACGGCTTCGACATCTATCAAGGTGGTGTCCCCGAGGGCAAACAGATCCGACTGATCCACGCCGAAGAAGACACGCAAGCCTGCGGTGGAACGCACGTCTCCCGGACCGGCGATATCGGGTCGATCAAGATGCTCGGAACCGAGCGGATTCAGGACGGCGTGATTCGGTTCACCTACGCCGCGGGTGACGCCGCAGTCGAGGCAACACAGCGGACCGAAAACGCGCTGCTCGAAGCCGCAGAGATACTGGACGTGACGCCACAGGACGTTCCAGAAACTGCCAAGCGCTTCTTCGACGAGTGGAAAGCGCGGGGCAAGCGCGTCGACGAACTCAAAGAGGAACTCGCCGCGGCCCGCGCCGGTGGCTCCGGCGACGGCGAAGAGGTCGAAATTGACGGCACGACGGCTGTCATCCAGCGACTCGACGCCGACATGGACGAGCTTCGCGCAACGGCGAACGCGCTGGTCGAAGATGGGAACATTGCGGTTGTCGGCTCCGGTGCCGAGGGTGCACAGTTCGTCGTCGCGGTGCCAGACGGCGTCGCGGTAGACGCCGGTGACGTGGTCGGCGAACTCGCAAGCCGTGTCGGTGGCGGTGGCGGCGGCCCGCCGGATTTCGCACAGGGTGGCGGCCCCGACAGTGAGGCACTGGAGGCGGCGCTGGGAGACGCCCCAGATATTCTCAAGCAGGTTCGCAACGCCTAGAGAAGCGACCCGAGTCCGAGCGCGAGTCCGTACGCACCGATCAGCAGACAGGCAACCGAGAGCAACGGCCACCCGAGGTGGCTCTTGACGATTCGCCACGCGGTATCGCGCTCGGAGCCGTCAGAAATCACGATCGGCGTGTTCTCGTCCCGAGTCAACAGTGCGTCAACCAGATTGCTCCCCCACTCGCCGGCCGGCGCGCGGCCGACTGCTCCGTAGACGTGGACCGACTCGTCGATATCGAGGCGGCGCTCGATGAACTTCTGGCGGTTGCCGAGATTCAGTTCGGTGATGCCCAAATCCAGCGTGCTGTCCTGATACTCGACATCCTCGGTGTCCCGGATATACTGGGCGATGCGCTCGGGCGGTTCGTCGCCCGGCGAGAGTTCCAGTGTCTCTGGCGAGAGGTGGAGTTCGGCCTCGGTGCTGTCAACCTGCACCCGACCAGTGTCGTCCTCGACGAGGAAGGGGACGCTGTTGCTGCCCTCGTCCAGCGTCTTCCAGTGGCTGTGTTGCCCGCTGCTCTGGTACTCCTGGACCTCGTACTCGTAGGCGAGACAGACCGTGCCGGTGAACAGCGCTTCGACGCCCTTCTCGTCGCCGCGGGCGGTGCCCTCAACTTCGGCCGGTCCGTCGTGATAGACCAACTCCTGGACTGCGACCGGGTCGTTCCTGAAAATCGCCAGCGCGGGGCCGAACTCCCGTTTCGTCTTGACGGCCGCCCCGAGACCGACCAGCAGTAACAGGGTACCGCCAGCGAGCGCGATTCCCGACCCAGAGAAAGCGAACTCGGACATAGCTGAACGGAGACAACCAAGTCCCGTAAATGGTGCCGGTCAGTCTCCGGTCGGGAAACGAGCGAGCAACAGGTTCTTTCCAGTGGCGGGAGAGGTAGGGATATGCAACGCCGAGAGGTGCTACTGGTCGACGCATTTGCCGACGAACCGACCGGCGGGCGGCCGGTGGCGGTCGACCCCAGCGGGGAGTTGTCCGAAACACAACACCACCGAGTTGCGAGTGAACTCGGAACCAGCGGTGTCGTCTCTGTCGACGGCGACACTATCTCCTACACAGACTGCGATGGCTCGCAGGCGGTGGTCTCGGGAGCGACCGCCGGGCTGGCTGGACTCTACAACCGCGGCGCACTCGAACCCGGCATGTACGAACTCGCTGCCGGAGAGAGTGAGTCTATCGAGGTCAACCTCGACAAACACGGGACAGTGACCGTCCACCTGCCGACGGCACCGCCCGAACCCCCAGCTGTCGACGTCGACTGGATTGCAGACGCCATCGGCGTCGACGCAGCGACACTCGAAGATGTGGGTGCCGACCTGCCGGCCGCGCGAGTCGATTCCTTCGGCGGCACGCTACTTGTCGCGGTCAACTTCCTCGAACACGTTTCGGGGGCGAGCCCAGACCGCGGGACAGTCGCGCACCTGCTCGACGCCGCCGACTGCCGACGCCTCGTTGCCTTCACCTTCGATACGCTTGTCGCGGAAACCGAGGTGCACGCGAGAGTGTTCGACCCCGAGGCCCGGGACTGTGAGCGCCCGGCGAGTGGCGTCGGCGTCGCGGCGTGTACAGCACATCTCACCGAGCACGCAGTCTTCGACGGTGAGCGCGACGAGATCGGCGTTGAATCTGGCGCGTTTATCGAGCGGCCATCGACGGTGCGGGCGACAGTGGAGCCAGAGCCAAGCGTCGGTGGAACGGCGCTGACGACACTCGACGGCGAACTTGCGGTCCCTGAGGACGACGACGACGACATTATTGAGGTCTGAGTGTGCTTGTATCCGCAAGCTGGCCGGGAGGAATGTAAGTAGATGTGGACGACTCGGTAGCGGTTCAGAAGCTTCATTACGTTTGTCGGTGATGCTACGACCACGTACATGGCTGTACTCTGGCTGGACGACATCCGGGGAGATGACCTGGAAACCGTCGGCGGGAAAGCGGCTTCGCTCGGGGAGATGACCTCCGCGGGCCTGCCAGTCCCGCCTGCATTCGTCGTGACGGCGGATACGTACCGCTCGTTTATCGAGGCAACCGGTATCGAAGACGAGCTATTCGAACTCGTCGACATCGAGACCGAAGATTCGGCGGCACTCGCGGAGGCCGCCGACGCCGCACAGGAACTCATCCGCGAAACGCCCATGCCGGAGGAGCTCCACGAGGAGATTCTCGGAGCGTACGGTGAGCTCGGTGACGACGTGCCCGTCGCGGTCCGCTCCTCAGCGACGGCTGAGGACCTCCCAGACGCATCGTTCGCCGGCCAGCAGGAAACGTTCCTCAACGTCACCGGCGAAGAGTTAGTCGACAAGGTCCGAGAGTGCTGGGCCTCGCTGTTCACCCAGCGCGCGCTCTACTACCGGCAGGAGCAGGGCTTCGCGGAGGAAGTCGTCGACATCGCGGTCGTTGTCCAGCAGATGGTCGACGCCGACAAAAGCGGCGTTATGTTCACCAGCCACCCCTCGACCGGCGCACCAGTCGTCACCATCGAAGCTGCCTGGGGACTCGGTGAAGCCGTCGTCTCCGGAGCGGTCACGCCAGACAACTACGTCGTCGACCGCAACACTGGCGACGTACAGGACAAGACTGTCGCAGAAAAGAAGGTGATGCACGTCCGCGACGAGGAGAGTGGCGAGACGGTCGAGCGAGAAGTGCCTGCCGACAAACAGAGCGAGCAAGTCCTCTCCGACGCCGAACTAGAGGAACTGCGCGAGACCGGGGAGATGATCGAGGAGTACTACGGCACCCCGCAGGATGTCGAGTGGGCGATTTACGACGACGAACTCTATCTCCTCCAGTCTCGACCGATTACGACCATCAGCGAGGAGGCAGCCGAGAGTGGCGTCGCGGACGGCGGCGCAGCGGCCGTCCAGTCAGACGACGAGGAAATTCCAGTCTCGGGGCTTGGTGCAACGCCGGGCCGGGCCTCCGGCGAGGCGAAGATTATCTACGACCTCGACCAGCTGGACAAAATCGGTGAGGGCGACATCATCGTCGCCGAAATGACGACGCCCGATATGGTGCCGGCGATGAAACGCGCCGCGGGAATCGTCACTGACGAGGGTGGAACGACTTCCCACGCTGCCATCGTCTCGCGAGAACTGGGCGTCCCGGCAGTCGTCGGTGCCGAAACCGCGACCCAACAGCTCGAAGATGGGCAGTATATCACCATCGACGGCGAGAAAGGCAGCGTCGAGGCCGGTGCCGACGAGACCGCTGACCACGACGCCGTCGAGGAGGTCAGACCCGACACGCCGGTCACGCCGATGACCGCGACCCGTGTCAAGGTCAACGTCTCGATTCCAAACGCTGCCGAGCGAGCAGCCGCGACCGGCGCTGACGGCGTTGGACTGCTCCGCATCGAGCACATGATTCTCTCGCTGGGCAAGACGCCCGAGCGGTACATCGAAGAGAACGGCAAGGAGGCCTACATCGACCAGATTGTCGACGGTGTTCGGTCCGTCGCCGACGAGTTCTATCCTCGACCAGTTCGAGCGCGGACACTCGACGCGCCGACCGACGAGTTCCGCCAACTCGAAGGTGGGGAGGACGAACCCGAAGAGCACAATCCAATGTTAGGATATCGGGGCATCCGTCGCAGCCTCGACCGACCGGAAGTCTTCAAGTACGAGCTCGAAGCCTTCCGGAAGCTGTACGAAATGGGCTACGACAACGTCGAGATCATGCTCCCGCTGGTCAACGACAGCGAGGACGTGCTCCAGGCCAAACAGTTGATGGAAGAGGCTGGCATCGATACCGAGAAACGCTCGTGGGGTGTGATGGTCGAGACGCCCGCGGCCGCCCTCGGTATCGAGGAGATGGCCGAGACGGGCATCGATTTCGCCAGCTTCGGAACGAACGACCTCACCCAGTACACGCTGGCCGTCGACCGGAACAACGAGAACGTCGCCGACCGCTACGACGCGATGCACCCCTCGATTCTCGAACTCATCGGCCAGACTATCGAAACCTGCCGTGAGCACGATATCGAGACGAGCATCTGCGGCCAGGCCGGCTCTGAAAACGAGATGGTTCGGTTCCTCGTCAACGAGGGCGTCACCTCGATTAGCGCCAACATCGACGCAGTTCGTGATGTCCAACACGAGGTCAAGCGCGTCGAACAGCGGCTGCTGCTGGATTCGGTTCGATAGACAACCGAGTTGCTGTTGAGGCCGGGCGAGTGTCTCGATATCGGCGAACGAATTATTTTCCCGGCTGTCGAACGGTCAACTGTGCCTCCAGAATCTGGGACAGACCGAGGGAATCCACCAGAAAAGCGGGTATCTCATCCGCAGCGAGCGCTCCAAAAGGCCACGGACAAGAAGCGGGCAAATCTCATCGCGGATATCGTCGGCCATCCTGCGGGTGCACCGACAGTCGAGGAACTGGCGTACATGAATCCCAGCCTGAGCGAAGACTCCATCCGGCGTCACCTCGCGACACTGGTCGAAGTCGGGGTCGTCGAGGTCCACTCACTGCCGGAAGGGAAGCGACTTCGAGAGTTTCCCTACAAGTTCTACGCGCTGACAGAGGACGCTCGGACGCTGTTCGACCGGAACAACCTCTTTCCCGAGGGGGCGTGGCAGCGACAGTACGCCGCGGTGGAGAAGACAGCCCGCATCAGAGAGGTCCAGGAGATGCCGCGCCCGGACGCAATCGAGTGACCGTTACTCGTACTCGTAAAATCCCTTCCCGGTCTTTTTCCCGAGTTCGCCAGCCTCAACTTTCCGTTTGAGCAGGTAGGCTGGCTTGTACCGGTCACCCAGTTCTTCGTGCAGCGTCTTGCTGGCGTTGAGAACGATATCCAGTCCGATGTGGTCGGCCAGTTCCAGCGGCCCCATCGGGACGTTCGTCCCGAGTTTCAGCCCCGTGTCCATGTCGTCTTTGGTCGCGACGCCCTCGTCGTAGGCGCGGATTCCCTCGTTGATCCAGGGCATCAACACGCGGTTAACGACGAATCCGGGCTTGTCCTCTGATTCCCACGTCGTCTTGTCCAGGTCTTCAGCGAAGTCGTGAGCCAGTTCGACAACCTCGCTGTCTGTTTTCTCGCCGACGACGACTTCGACGCCCTCCATGATCGGGACAGGATTCATGAAGTGCAAGCCGACGACCAACTCGGGGCGGTCAGTTGCCGCGGCGATGCTCGTAATCGAGAGCGTGCTGGTGTTCGTCGCGAGCACGACATCGTCGTCGATAATCGTGTCGAGTTCCTCGAATACTTCCTTTTTGACAGCCATCTCTTCGAGAACCGCCTCGACAACGAGGTCGGCCTGAGCGAGGTCCGAAAGGTCGGTCGTGCCCGTGATTCGCTGGAGTGTCTGTTCGGCAGTCGACTCCTCAATCGCGTCGCGGGAGACGAGTCTGTCGAGGCTGTACTCGATGTTTTCGATGCCGTTGTCGACGTACTCCTGTTCGATGTCGCGCATCACGACGTCGTAGCCCGCCATCGCCGCGGCCTGTGCGATGCCGTTGCCCATGTTACCCGCGCCGACGACGCCGACGGTGTCGATAGCTGTAAGTTCGCGCATACCTCCGAGTGAGACTGCGAGCGGCGTAAGTGTGTGGGACGGAGGCAAACAAACGGGTCAGAGATTCGTTGAGTAAAGCATTTACGCCGACTGTACGCACCAACAAATACAATGCAACCTATCGATGATTCACCGCTGACGCGGGACGGCAAGATACTCATCCTGGCGTACGACCACGGACTCGAACACGGGCCGGTCGACTTCGAGGCGGTTCCCGAGAGCGCGGACCCCGAACACGTCTTCGAGGTCGCAACACACCCGGCAGTGACCAGCCTCGCAGTCCAGAAAGGTATCGGCGAGGGCTACTATCCCGACTACGCCGACGACGTGACGCTGCTCGCCAAAATCAACGGCACGTCGGATCTGTGGATGGGCGAACCAGACTCGGCAGTCAACTGGTCGGTTGAGTACGCCGACGAGGTCGGCGCAGACTCGATTGGCTTCACGCTGTACGGCGGTTCGAACCACGAAATCGAGATGGTCGAGGAGTTCCGCGACGCCCACGAGGCCGCCCGAGCACACGACATGCCAGTCGTCGCCTGGGCCTACCCGCGCGGCCAGGGCGTCAAAAACGACAAGAAATCTGGCGTCATTTCCTACGCCGCTCGACAGGCGATGGAACTCGGCGCTGACGTTGCCAAGGTGAAATATCCGGGCAGTCCCGAAGCGATGGAAGAAGTTGTGGAGATGGCCGGCCGGACGAAAGTTGTCATGTCGGGTGGCTCGAAGACCAGCGACCGAGAGTTCCTCGAAACGGTCAAGGGTGCAATGGACGCTGGCGCGGCCGGACTCGCGGTCGGTCGCAACGTCTTCCAGCGTGAGAACCCCGAAGCGATTCTCGACGGCCTCGAAGAGATTATCTTCGAGGAGAGTTCTGTCGAGACCGCACTCGCCGCGACCGAGTCGTAGCGATGACTGACACCATCGACGCAATCTTCGACGCTGTCGCCGAGACAGCAGCGGAAGTACGAGGGGTGCTCGGCGAGCGTCGTTCCTACGCGGAGGGTCACAACCCGACCGGCGACCGACAGCTCGCGGCCGATGTCTACGCCGACGAACTGCTCGAACAGCGCCTGCTCGATATTCCTGCCGTTGGCTCGTACGCGAGCGAAGAACGCGACGCCGTGGCCGAGGACAGTGGTTCGTACCACGTCGCCTCCGACCCCCTCGACGGCTCCTCCAATCTCAAATCAAACAACGGAATGGGAACGATCATCGGTGTCTACGACGAGCCCCTCCCTGCCGCCGGCGAGGCGCTGCAGGCAGCAGCGTACGTCCTCTACGGGCCGACGACGACGATGGTCACTGCTGTCGATGAAACCGTTACCGAGTATCTGCTTGAAGACGACGAGCGCTCAGTCCTTCAGGAAGACATAACCGTTCCCGCGGACCCGACGGTCTATGGCTTCGGCGGTCGAGCGCCGGACTGGCCCGACGATTTCAGTACCTTCGTGAAAGAAATCGAAGAAAGGCGACTGAAGCTCCGCTACAGCGGCGCAATGGTCGGTGACGTAAACCAGATACTCACGTACGGCGGACTCTTCGGCTACCCGATGCTTGCCGACCAGCCAGAAGGGAAACTCCGCCTCCTCTTCGAGGGCCACCCAATCGCCGCTATCGTCTCGGCGGCCGGCGGCGCTTCGACAGACGGCACACAGTCGTTACTCACGAAGGAAGCAACCGAGTTGCACGAACGGACGCCGGTGTTCGTCGGCAACGAGTCACTGATTGACGACCTCGAATCGGCTCTGGACGGTCAGTAGCCGAGATAGATAGCCATCGCCTTGAGGACGAGATAGACGGCCGCGATTGGCAGCAGGACAAACAGTGCGACCGTTCTGAGCAGTCCAAGCGGGAGGAAGCCAAGCGGGAGGTTAGGGAGGAATCCGAAAAGCCCCCCGCCGCCCGACACGTCGAGTTGAGTTCCTGCCTCGGTGCCGTTGACGCTCACAGTGTACGTGCCTGCCTGCTGCGGTTTGTAGGTGAAGGTGTACGGAATTGTCACTCCCGCTGTGGTCTGCTGTGAGAGAATATTCTCTGCTGTCGCGGTGGTGACTACCTCGCCGTCGAATTCGAGCGCGACAGAGACATTGACCACCTCGGGACCGGTGTTTACCAGCGTTGCCGTCACTTCGACCGTCTCGCCGACTGCGGCCGACGGCGAGCCGAGCTCTACACTCTCGATGCTCACGTTCTCCGAGTCGACTGAGACTGTCGTCGGTGATTGCTCAGTCGGGACTCCATCGTTGCCGGAGTTGCTGTTGTCGCCGTTCTCGGAGCTTTCGGGTGCCGTAACAGTCAGTGTCTGCGCTGTGTCGACGCCGTTGACCGCGACAGTGTACTCGCCGGCGTCTGAGACGGTTACCTCGAAGGTGACGACAACGGGAAATTCGGGGTCAACTGACGGCTCCCGTGTCGCAACTGACTCGCCGTCAAGCGTCAACGTCGCCGGAATTGTTGCCCGCTCGGCCCCAGTATTTTCGACGATAGCGGTGACGCGCACCGTCTCGCCAGTTTGCACAGCAGAGTTTTCGAGCGTTACGTCAGTCACCGAGCCCTGCCCAGATTGGGCGGAAACAGCGGCGTCTGGCGAGATTGCTGGGCCGGCACCGCTAGCTGCCAGTGCAACACAGGTCAGCGCCAGCAGGACAGCGAATCCTCGCACGCGCAATCGGGAGGCCATTCGCGGCGACGTACGAGACAGGAGAACATAAATCCAACCGCCGTGGCGCACATTAGGTGTCGCGCTTCAGCGACAGCGCCGTCCGTTCCAGTGAGCAGACCAGTTCGTCGTCCTGGTTGAACGCCTCGACGAGCATCGTCACGACGCCGCGCTCGCCGTCGCTCGTTTCGCGCTTGTCCAGTACTTCTGTCTCGGCACGGATGGTGTCGCCGTGGGTTACTGGGGTTGGATGTTCGACGTTGTCGTAGCTCAGGTTCGCGACAATCGTGCCGTCTGTCGTGTCGGCAATCGTCAACCCGACGGCAAGCGACATGGTGTACAGTCCGTTGACGATGCGCTCGCCGAACTGCGTCTCGGCGGCGAACTCGCTGTCGAGATGCAACGGCTGCTGGTTCATCGTCATATCGCAGAACTGCTGGTTGTCCGCCTCGCTGACCGTCCGCCGCTTGTCGTGTTCGATTCGCTGACCGACCTCGAATTCCTCGTAGTACAGACCGGGCATACCGGTTTGTCAGCAGCCAGCCGAAAATACTTATCCCTCACCGAAGCCCTCTTCTTCGCTGATTTTTCGCTCCTCCAGGACGACTTCACGGCTGCCGTCCGACGATTGCCAGACAACCTCGGCGAACCACATACTCATGACCTTCCGGTCGATGAGAATCGAATCCCCTTCTGAGACAGGTGTCTGGTCGTCGTATCCCGGATAGTCACTCCAGAGGTAGATGTTTTCTCCGCTGATGCGTGGATTTCTGACAAAGAGATTGCCCGCGTCGATTGTGTCACCGCCGGCGTGAGTTACTCTGAGTGTGTTTGGGTGCTGGATAAACCGGAACGAGGCGTCTGGCAGCCCATCGTCCTGAGACTGCTCCGTGGAGGAGTCGGTGTCGCTCCCGCGGGCGAACAGTCCCGTGAGTCCCAGCGCACCCAGTCCGAGGACACCCACGGCAGCGCGACGGCTCAGCTGTCCACCACCGCCAGCCCCCGTCGATTGAGACTCCTCTGTCGGTGGCGACGCTGACTCGGCGACCGGCGGGCCAGCCAGCGGTGTCGTCGGGCCGAACAGCAGTGCGCGTTTGAACTCGTAACAGTTCGCGTACGTCGAAGGGCTTGTGAGGGCAGTTTCGAGCACGTCCCACAGTTGCGGTGGGTCACCCGCGCCGGGCCAGACGAGGTTACCGTCGGGGACCGCCTCGCCAGTCAGCAGTTCGTACCCAGCCGCAGCAACGCGTTCCACACCGCTTGGTCCGCCAGTGTCACCCAGCGGCCAGCAAACGGCTGCGCGGCCCGTCTCCGGAGAGAACCGAAACTGCGCGCGGGTCGGCGGGGTCCAGCCGGCGGATTCAATCTGCCAGACGCCCTCCGCGAGGTCGATGAGAAGAGCGCGGACGGTTGCCGGCGGGCGGCTGTCTGTGGGCAACGGTGCCCACGGGTCAACCGCAAACCACGGCCGCGGGCTGTCGCCGTGAGCGAGCACCGATATGACCCCAGCAGAGTGCTCGGCCGCGAGCCACGCCGACCGCACCTGCTCGAAGGTAGTCTGCTGTGTCTCCGTCGCCCCCGACTCAGTAGTGAGGACCGCAACCTTACGGTCAGCGTCAGGGAGTCGTGCCAAAAACTGGGATATCCACGGCACGTCGCCCGTGAGTGGGTCCCACTCCTCGGGCGCAGGCTGGCCATCGCGTAGCTCTGTTGTCGCGACGAACCGGTCTGGGGAGTCGGCCATTAGCCGGTCTTGGGCCTGCAGACTCTTATCTCTCCTGTCGGACGGTTTTTTGTGGAGTGCGAGCGAAGCGGACGTATGGCTCGCAGAAGCGTTCTGTTCTCGCCGGGCGACCAGACGGACCTCCTGCAGAAAGCGCCAAACAGCGGCGCGGACGTCGTGGTGTTCGACCTCGAAGACGCTGTCGCGCCAGCGGCGAAGGCACAGGCCCGTGAGACAGTGCGGTCGGTGCTCGGCTCAATCGACGCCGACTGCGAAGTGTGTGTCCGGATCAACCCACTCGACAACGGCGGAGTGGCTGACCTCGACGCACTCGTGGGCGCGGACAGCGTCGACAGCGTCATGCTCCCAAAGGTGTCCGGTCCGGGAGACGTTGGACGACTTCGAGACGCGCTCGCCGACGAGGGTATCGAGCTGCCAATTCTCGCCTTACTCGAAACGGCAGCGGGTGTGCTCGACGCAGCGGCAATCGCCGAGCAACCCCGTGTCGACGCCCTGCTGTTCGGGGCCGAGGACCTCTCGGCCGACATCGGCGCGACTCGGACCGATGATGGCGACGAGATCAGCTACGCGCGCCAGCGGGTCGTTCTCGCAGCCAGCGCGGCCGGCATCGACGCCATCGATACACTCGTGACTGACTACGAGCGCGATGCGTATCTCCGCTCGGAGACAGAGCGCGCCCTCCAGTTTGGGTTCGACGGCAAGATGGCAATCCATCCAGCGCAGATATCGGTCATCAACGAGAGCTTCACACCCAGTGAGGACCGAATCGAGTGGGCACGTCGTGTGCTGAGCGCAAGCGAAGCGGCCGAAGCGGCGGGCCGAGGTGTTGTTGCCGTCGATGGCGAAATGATCGACGCGCCACTCATCGAGCAGGCTGAGCAGGTACTCGAACGCGCTGGGGCCGCCGGACTTGTCATCGAAGAGTGAACAACGGTGTCGTCAACCATTTGTGCCTCCTAACTGATTGAACGGTAATGAGCAACGAGGCGAACCCATTCGAGAGCCTGCAACAGCAGATCCACCAGGCAGCGACTGAACTCGATGTAGACGATGACGTAATCAACCGGCTGAGCAACCCCGAGCGTGTGCTGGAACTGAACCTCTCGGTCGAACTCGATGACGGCACTATCGACGTTGTCGAGGCGTATCGCGCGCAGTTCAACGGTGACCGTGGCCCCTATAAAGGCGGTATCCGATACCACCCCGGCGTCACCCGCGCAGAGGTCAAGGCGCTGTCGGGCTGGATGGTCTACAAGTGTGCGGCCGTCAACGTCCCCTACGGCGGCGGAAAAGGCGGAATCAAAATCGACCCAGCAGAGTACTCCGAGTCTGAACTGGAGCGACTTACCAGAGCCTATGCCAAGGAACTCAGACCGCTCGTCGGCGAGAGTCGCGATATCCCAGCGCCGGATGTCAACACCGGCCAGCGGGAGATGAACTGGTTCAAAGACACCTACGAGACACTGGAAGGGAGAACCGAACCGGGCGTCGTTACCGGGAAGGCCATCGAGAGTGGCGGGAGCAGAGGGCGAGTCGAAGCGACGGGGCGGTCGGTGATGCTGGTCGTCCGCGAAGCCTTCGAGGAGTTTGACTGGGATATCGAAGACGCGACAGTTGCGGTCCAGGGCTTCGGCAACGCAGGCTCAATCGCGGCCCGGTTGCTCGACGAACTTGGCGCAAACGTTGTTGCTGCCACGGACTCACGGAGCGGGGTCTACAGCGAAGACGGTCTCGACGTTGCGGCAGCGAAAGCGCACAAGTCCAAGACCGGGGCGCTGTCAGGATTCGACGGAGCAACAGAAGAGATCAGCAGTGAAGAACTGTTGACGATGGACGTCGACGTGTTGATTCCAGCCGCACTGGAAAATGCCATTGACGGCGATGTCGCCGAGGAAGTCAGTGCAGACCTGATTGCGGAAGCAGCGAACGGTCCGCTGACGCCCGAGGCCGACAAGGTGCTGGCCGAGCGCGATATCTACGTAATTCCAGACATTCTTGCCAACGCCGGCGGAGTGATAGTCTCGTACTTCGAGTGGGTCCAGAACCGCCAGCGGTTCTCCTGGACCGAACAGCGCGTCAACGACGAACTCGAACGGTACATCACCGAGGCATTCGATGCGATGATCGAGGCATACGAACAGCAGGAGGTGGCAACGTTGCGGATTGCGATGTACACCGTTGCACTCAAGCGGGTCATGCGGGCAGCCGAAGAAGGCGGCATCTGGCCCTGAGTCGAACGGGTTTTCTCTCCTGCGGTCGAAAACGTGGTATGGCGACTTACGAGCGATCGGTCCGCGTGGATGCTCCTTTCGACGAAGTCTGGGACTTTCACTCGACAGAGTCTGGCCTCGTTGACCTGACACCTGAGTGGATGAATCTCGAAATTGAGTCTGTCCGTGGGCCGGACGGCGAGGCTGACCCCGACGTACTCGAAACGGGTGCGGAAATCGAGTCCTCAGTCCGGCCGCTTGGTGTCGGACCTCGGCAGGGCTGGACCTCGGTCATCACCGCCCGAGAAGAGGACGACGGCTCGGCGTACTTTACCGACGTGATGGAAGACGGCCCCTTTACCGAGTGGGAACACACGCACATGTTTTTCGCCGACGGCGACGGCACAATCGTCCGCGACCGCGTCGTCTACGAGTTCCCCTTCGGCGCACTCGGGCGCGCAGTTGGCCCGTTCGGAAAAGTCGGCTTCGAGCCCTTCTTCCGGTACCGACACCGCCGGACGAAAGAACTGCTCGAGGACTGAACTACCCCGACTCAGCCCATCCGTCGCGGAGCGCGCGCACGCTGCGTGCGAATGCCCAGACACAGGCGACTGTGAGGACAGACCCAGCGAGTGCAGTGGGCGACGGCGAGGAAACGAGTGCCAGCGTCCAGAGTAAGCCAAACGCTGCAATGGACCCGAGGGCGGCCAAGATCACACCCCACAGCACCAGATACCGAGCCAGCGTGCCCACCCGCGAGCCACGGGACAGTGCCGACACTCCGTAGAGACGGAGTTGGGCAACCTCGTAGGAGATCCGCATCCAGAGCCACGCCACAAGCACGACGGCAGCGATGAAAAGCGGTGCTGCGAGCGGCCCGGACCCGACCGTGACATCAACGACGTCGAGCGCGAAGAACACGGCGTTGAGGACGACCGTCACCACCGCGTACGTCACTGGTGCTCCGATAAGGATGGCCGAGCCGATGAACACCGCCGCCGCGACCGGTGTCGATACGTTTGTCTGTGACACGAGGTATTCTTTCCGTCAACACTAATTAAATCTATCGTCAAAACAGAAATCACAATCACGAAGACCGCTGCCGTGTCGACGACGGGCCGCCTTCGTGAGACACACAAGCTACAAATCAGGCGAGCATCTTCGTTCGTGTATGCCCAGAGACGGATATCAACAGCGCCTCGACAAACTCTCCGAGGACGTCCTCTACATGAGCGAACTCGTCATCGAGCGCCTGCAGATGGGCCTCGACGCCCTGCAGGAGAAAGACGACGACCTCGCGTGGGAAGTCATCGATGGTGACCACGAAATCAACGAGATGTATCTCGAACTCGAACAGGAATGTATCGACCTGATTGCGCTCCAGCAACCCGTGGCCGGTGACCTCCGGTTTATTGCGGCCTCGTTCAAGATCATCACCGACCTCGAACGCATCGCCGACCTCGCGACGAATCTCGGCGACTACTCACTCGACGCAAAGAAAGACACCTTCCCTGAAGTCGATATTCAGGCAATTGGCTCGAAGACAATCGAGATGATTGGGGAGTCGATGGACGCCTACGCCAACGAGGACCCCGAGGCCTGCTTCAGGATTGCCGACCGCGACGACGAAATCGATGACCTCTGTGAGAACGCCTCGGAACTGGTGGTCCGAGAACTGATCGAACAGCAGGATATCGACGACGAAGAACAGATTCAGGGGACGATGCAGGATGTCTACCGGCTGTTGTTGACCATCCGTGACCTCGAACGGGTCGGCGACCACGCCGTCAACATCGCCGCGCGGACGCTGTACATGGTCGAATCTGACGACGCACTGCTGTACTGACGACGCTGGCACAGTGTCTCGGTCCAGAGGTTTTGATCGAGAATTTTGGCGACAGGTCACCATTCCGGACGCCAGTCTAAGTTCGGTTCCAAAATGTAATTCAGTAGAGCGCCCAGACTGGAACATTGTTGACTTCCTCCCACGGCTGAACAGTAGTTGCTGAAGTGGGAGAGAAGCAATTGTCGTCGCGTTCGTTGTCTCGATATGGTCGAGACAGCCGAGGCGAAACAGGTGAGTCGTGCCGCCTCATCAATGCTGTTCCCGGAGCTTGATTTTGGTGTTGCGGACAACGGTACTTATCCGAGCGAGGACTTCCAGCAAGTCCTCGCTCGGATTTCCTTCGACAACGAGTTTGCTAACGCTGGCGCAAAAGCATACCAACTCGCTCGTGGTAACGACGTAGACGTTGGCGCCGAATCACGGAATCCGCTGGCGAGAGCGCTGTTGTACCATCTTCGTGGGCTGGATGCGGACGCGGTCGACGACCAGTTCGACCGCGTCCGCGATGCTGTTCTCACTGAGGCAGCTCGCAACCGGCTGTTCACACGGCCCGTCGACGTCGCAATCGACGTTCACGACTGGCTGTACTACGGCGACAGCGACACACCGCACGTTTCCCGGACTGATCCCGACCGAGGAACTGACTGTGCCTACAAGTTCGCCACCATCTGTATTGTCGATCCAAGCGTCCGATTCACGCTTGGCTGGGTCGCGCTGGACGGTGAGAAGACTGACGAGTTGGCGGAGGCAATCCGCCAACTCGTCTCACAAGCGCGGGAGTACGTCGAAATCAATCGTGTCTACCTCGACCGTGGCTTCTACCGCGTCCATCTGGCGTTAACGCTCGAAGACCTAGACGTTGAGTTTGTCATGCGTGCGCCACAAACACGGAAGGTACAGCGATTCATCGCTGACCACGACGAAGACACATTCGTCGCAGAGTACGAGATGGCACGGTCGAACCCACCGACGGGCCGGACGACAGTCCGGCTCGTCGTGGTGCCACATCGCTCCCGTGAGGACGATCACTTCTGCCTAGTCACCAACCGCGACGTCACCAGTGACTTCGCTCAGCCGCTTGCAGAAGCCTACCGCCGCCGCTGGGGAATCGAAACATCCTACCGAAAGGTCGCGGAGTTTCTCCCGAAAACGTCTTCACCGACGTTCTCTGTCCGGTTGTTCTACTTTTTGTTTGCAGTGGCCCTCTACAATCTGTGGGTGTTGACGAACCTGCTTCTCACACCAGACCGGGCGGTCGGGAGCACGCCTGTCCTCCCGACCACCCTGTTCCGACAGTTTCTCGGTCCCATTCCGGACGGATAGCGTGTCACTCGGCGGCTGACTCGGGCTGGCATGCCCGAGTCAGGACGCCGCTGGCTACTGGCGAGACTGCCAGAACAATCCTCGTCGAAGGTTCTTGGCCGGCAGATACTAACCTTGTTCTCCACGCTGTATCGTCAATCCAAATTAGTGCCGACAGCCGGATTCTCCGTCAGCAGTTCTCCCGGTCGAATCAGCAACTACTGTAGAGCCGTGGATTTTCTCCTGCGATTTCTATAATCGGCACTACATTCAAAGCCCCTCATATAGTAAGGGGAGCCAGAGCTAATGTCCCTGGAACGGTTTCTGTCGGCCATAGACGGCCCAGCCCGGAAACTCGTGGTCGCTAACAGGACGAAACCTGAACCGTTCCAGCGGATGGTCGAGACGCTCTTCGCCAAGCAGTCGGTCGGCGTTGATGAAACGACTATCGACGAGTATCCAGAGAACACCGTACTGTTGCTCGAAGACGGTGAGGTGGTCGCTGAATCGCCGCTAGATGCGCTTCACGACGCAATTCTGATGGTCAACTCGGACCTCTACAAGACCGGGACACGGTCGCTCGAAGAGACGACAGTCCCGGCAGTCATCGACAAGTTGACCGACGTGCGGTTTTCCCTTCGGGGCTATCCAGAGTCGGGCAGTGAGAAACTGCTGTTGATTCTCATCTCTCGGGAAATCGAGCGCCGCGCCTACGAGGCCGGTGCCGGAACGCTGCGCTCGTCGTTTCAGCAACTCTCTCGAATCAAAGATGAACGCGGCACGCGTCGCGCCTACCGCAAAGTGTCGAATACCGACGTAGATGTCCACGTCTACGGGGAGCCAGACTGGCGGCCAACGGCCGAACTGGACGTGACGATGCACGGCGGCAGTAAGCTTGACTTCGAGGACTCGTGGTTCGTCATCTACCAGCCACCGGCGGACCGCCCCGCAGCAGACGCCGCGGGATTACTTGCGATAGAGAAGGGACCGGCCGAGTGGGAGGGATTCTGGACCTACGACGAGCGCGTTATCGACGACCTGACCGCGTATATCCAGGCCAATCTCTGAAGTCGACAGCTTTTAGCGACGAGCACTCCCTGAGAGTGGTATGTGGGTGCGCTCGGAGTACGCCGGCGAACTGGCGGTGCTGTCGACGTGGCTCTGTGGACTGGCCCCGTGGGCGGTGACGTGGATTGCCCGCGAGGAGGCAACCGGCTACTTCTTCTGGTTTCACGCGATTAATCTGCTCTTTACCCCCGGCATCGACCTCCCCGGCGACCGGCCGGTCTGGGTGTGGGGATTTCTCGACTTTCCCATCTACACCGGCGAAAGCTACGCCACGATTCTCTGGCTGGCGGGCACGTCCGTGTTCGCCGTCGCCTTTGCCCTCAGCGTGGCCTATTACGTTGACGAAGAGCAGGTGCAATCGATGCCCGTCGACCCCGTTCGGGCACTCGGCGGGTTGCTGACAGTCAGTGGACTCTTGCTCGGCGGTGCGTACGTGCTGTTGTTCCAGAACCTCCTTGGGACAACGATTCCAGTCGGACTCTGCTTGCAACTCGTCCTCGGCGTGGTGCTCATCCAGACCGAACGGGTCGAACGCGACGGCGACCACGCGCCCGCCGGGTAACCGCGGTACGATTTAAGTAGCTGGCCCGGTAAGCGGGTGTAACCACGCCGTAGTCGTGGGGTCACGATGGCAAAAGAACAGAACAGAAAGCAGGCGCTGGCAGGTTACGCCGACGAGTCTGGCGGTCTCACCAGCTGGCTCACGCGGACAGCACGGGCGCTTGCTGGCTCGACTATTTCGCCGACAGATTACGACCCCAAGCGCCACGACAACCTCGTCACCTTCGACGGCCTCGACGGTCACGAGGAAATCGACCGGTACTGGGTCAACGCACCCTTCGCGTTCATTTCGATCAACTACTATCCCGAGGAGACCGAACACCGATATTACGTCGTCGAACCGGAGCTGACGGAGCTCGAACAGGAACTGCTCGAACGCCTGTTCGAGGACATCCGCGGACCACTGCTGTACCGGGAGGAGATTGCTGATACGCCCGAACACGCACTCCGCGACGAACTGATCGACAGACTAGAGGAATACGGTGTCGAAGTCGCCGACGAGAGTTTCTACCGCGTATTTTACTATCTCTACCGGGCGTTCCAGGGCTACGGTCGGCTGGACCCGCTGATGCACGACCCACACATTGAGGACATCTCCTGCGATGGGCCGGACCTGCCGGTGTTTGTCTATCACGACGAGTACACCGACATCGAGACGAACGTAATTTACGAGGGCGAAGAACTCGCTGATTTCGTCATCCAACTTGCACAGCGCTCGGGGCGACACGTCTCTGTTTCCGACCCTGTCGTCTCGACAACACTCCCCGACGGCTCACGAATCGAACTCGCACTCGGCGAGGAGGTCACGCCGAAAGGGTCGGCGTTCACCATCCGAAAGTACGCCGATGAGCCGTTCACGCCGATTGACCTGCTGGACTACGGGACGGTCAGCCGCGAGGTGCTCGCGTACATGTGGCTCGCCATCGAGAACAACCGCTCGCTGATTTTCGCTGGCGGGACCGCAGCGGGGAAGACGACGTCGATGAACGCTGTCTCGATGTTCATCCCGCCGCGCTCGAAGGTGTTGACCATCGAAGACACCCGAGAGTTATCGCTGTATCACGACAACTGGCTGTCGTCGGTGACTCGCGAGCGGATGGGTGACGCAGACATTACGATGTACGACCTCCTGCGGTCGGCACTGCGCCACCGGCCAGAATACATCATCGTCGGTGAGGTTCGTGGTGAGGAAGCCATCACGCTGTTCCAGGCGATGAACACTGGCCACACAACCTTCTCGACGATGCACGCCGACTCGGTGCAGACGGTCATCAACCGCCTCGAAAACGAGCCAATCAACGTCCCACGACCGATGGTCACCTCACTCGACATCCTCTGGGTGCAGGTGCTGGGCCGGACCGACGAGGAGCGGGTTCGCCGCGCGAAGACTATCGCAGAGATCGAAGGTATCGACCAGCGGACCGGTGAACTCGACTACTCGAACACCTACTCGTGGAACTCGAAGACAGACACCTTCTCGGAGAACAACTCCGAACTGCTCGAAGAAATCCGCGAGGAACGAGGCTGGAGCCAATCTGAACTGCTCGAAGAGCTGCGCAATCGCCGGCGCTTCCTGAAATATCTCCAGGAGAACGGTGTCAACGACTACCGCCGATTCACGGCGATGGTAAACAAGTACTACGCCGACTCCGAGGAGGTCATGCGCCGAATCGAGAACCGGGGCGTCGAACTCGAAGCAGAATGACGGTCCCGTCGTCGATTCCGTTCTGGGTGCTGCCGAGTCTTCCCGCGCTGGTGCTCATCAGCCTCTGGGTCGGCGGTAAGTTTAGCCCGCGGGTCAGACAGCTGCTCAACCGAGTGAGCCGAATCGTGTTCGGTCGGTTCGTCTCGGATAATCGACGCCGACGCCAGCGGCTTGAAGCCGCCTACACGACCGAAACCTACCAGGTCTACGCCGCAAAGAGCTATCTGTTCGCGGTGATGGCCTTTCTCGCCGGGACAGTTCTCGGCTTCTACACTGTCGCGCTCGTCATCGCGTACTTCGGGCCGATTGTCCAGGCGCTTGCTGGCCTCCCGGATACGATTACGGAGCCGATTGGCATCACGGATGATTACAAACTCGTCCTGAGCCAGCAGACCTACCGGCTGGTGGTCGCAGGTCTTGGACTGGCAATTGGTATCGTGACGACACTGCTGTCGTACACGTTTCGCTGGCAACTCCCGGCGAGTACGGCCTCGGTGCGGGCACAGGGCATCGAAGAAGGACTGCCGCGAACGGCGGCGTTCATGTACGCGCTGTCACGCGGTGGGATGGAGTTTCCGAAGATTCTCCGGACGCTCGCGGAGAACCGGGCCGTCTACGGGGAGACAGCCAACGAGATGAACGTTGCCGTCCGCGAGATGAACCTGTTCGGCCGGGATATGATCACCGCACTCAGGCGGATGGCCGAGCGGACGCCAAGTGAGCAGTTCAAAACCTTCGCGGAGAATATGACCAGCATCCTCCAGAGTGGGAGTGACCTCCCGACCTTTTTCAAAGACCAGTACGAGCGATTCCGGGAGGAGCAGGCAGAGCGACAGGAGGAAGTGCTCGAGCTGCTCGCGACTATCGCCGAGATGTACGTGACCGTCCTCGTCGCGGGGACGCTATTTTTGATTACGATTTTGCTCGTCTTCGGGTTGCTGCTGGCCGATACCCTCATGCTGTTGTCGCTGATGATCTATCTGATGATCCCGCTGGGCAATGCCGGGTTCGCGCTGATTCTCCAGCAGAAACTCGACGAACTCGGCATCGCCAGGGGGAGCGGAACCGAGATTTTGCAGGACATCACGCTCTCAACGCCGATCAACGCCACGCCAGAGACGGCGACCCGACCGGACGGGGGGCTCGCCGATGACCGCGAACTGAGTAACTGGCGAGTGCTGGGGCTGTACAACAGCGTGAGCAAACTCAAGCAGTTCCTCCAAAATCCGCTTCGAGTGTTCCTGGACGACCCGACGAAAATTCTGTACGTGACCGTGCCGATTGCCGTGGTGGCCATTGCCGTCCGGTTACCGACCGCCTTTCAGGCAGAGGGCATCGCGACGCGGACGCTCGACGATATTCTCATTCAGTCCGCGCTGTTCGTGCTGATTACCTACGCCATCATCCGGGAGTACTACACCCGACGGCTGAACAGCATCGAGAACGCGATGCCGGAACTGCTCGAACGACTGGCGAGTCTCAACGAGGCGGGGATGTCTCTCGTCGAAGGGCTCAGACGACTTCGCGGAAGTGACCTCGGTGTGCTCTCCCCGGAAGTCGAGCGAATCTGGCGAGATATCGAGTTCGGCTCGAACGTCGACGACGCGCTGGTCAGACTCGGGCGGCGCGTCCAGACAACCGCCGTGACGCGAGTCGTTGTCCTGCTGACGAACGCGATGCGGGCAAGCGGTGATATGGGGCCGGTGCTGCGAGTCGCCGGCGAGCAGGCCCGTGCCGAGGTCAAACTCCGCCGCCAGCGCAAACAGCAGATGATGACCTATCTGGTCGTCATCTACGTCTCGTTTTTCGTGTTTCTGGTCATCGTTGCGGCGATCAATCAGGTGCTCATCCCGAGTCTGCCCGACACCGTCCCGGCACCGACGAGTGGCGGCGCGAGTCGGTTGCCGAGTGGGTCGAGTCAGTTCGAACAGCTCGGCAGCGTCAACAAGGCGGCGTACTCACTGGTCTTTTTCCACGGCGCGATGATTCAGGCCTGCTTTGCTGGATTTATCGCCGGCCAACTCGGCGAAGGCTCACTCCGCGACGGTGCGAAACACGCGGCGATCATGGTGACTATCGCGTACATCCTGCTGTTGGTGCTCAGTGCGCCCGTGGCCTCCATCACAGCACAGGGTGTGACCGCCGACAAGAACAACGTCTACGGCGTACAGGAAGTCTCACTCTCGGAGGGTGGGTATATCGCAGTCTACGACGAGGACGGTGTCAACGGCGAGTTGCTCGGGAAAACGGGCTATCTCGAACCGGGAACGCACACTGAGGTTGTCATTCCGCTCACTCAAGAGGTGGCTAACGAACAGCCGATACGAATCGTTGCCCATCAGGAGACAAACGGAAACGAGCGCTTCAACTACAAAGGGCCGCCAGCGGCCGGCGAATCAGCAGTCGACGTGCCCTACAAATCCGTCGGGAGCAGCGACCAACCCGGCATCGAGGTGGAGGTCAAGCGGATTGACCTCGCCGACGACGGGTAGGAACCCACCACCGATTTGTACCTGACGGGAATACTGCAGAGCATGACGCGACAACGAGCACCCGTCGAACCGCCAGTCGTCCTGACGATTGCAGGCAGTGATTCCGGCGGCGGCGCGGGGATTCAGGCAGACCTGAAGACTATCGAAGCCGGCGGTGCGTTCGGGACGAGCGTGATTACCAGCGTCACGGCACAGCACACCCGTGGCGTCCAGAGCACGCATCTCCTCCCGCTCGAGGAAATCGAAGCCCAGTACGACGCCGTCACTGAGGACTTTGCGGTCAGCGCGATTAAAACGGGCATGTTGGCGGCCGAACCGGTGATAGAGTTCGTCACCGAGAAACTTGCGAATTCAGACGTGGCAGCGGTTGTCGACCCGGTGATGGTCGCCGCCTCGGGTGACCGACTGCTGGACGAGGGCGCAGAGTCAGCCTACGCAGCACTCGCTCGCGAGGCAACGCTGCTCACGCCGAACGCCGACGAGGCCGAGGTGCTCACCGGAATTACTGTCGACTCGACAGAGGCGGCGATTCAGGCTGGCGAACAGCTCGTCGACGACGGAGTCGAAGCGGCACTGGTCAAGGGCGGCCACGTCGACGGCGAGGAAGTCGTCGATGTGCTGGTGACTGAGGATGGCGTCGAGCAGATTAGCCACCCGCGTGTCGACACTGACGCGAACCACGGGTCGGGCTGTATGCTCTCGTCGGCGATTGCGACACGACTCGCCTACGGCGACGACCTGGAGGCGGCAGTCAGGACCGCGACCGACCTGCTCGCCCGCGCGGTCAGATACAGCCTCGATGTTGGCGAGGGACCCGGCGCAGTGCACCATATGGTCGCCGCCCGCGATTGGGCCGAACGGGACCCGACTGCCGAGCAGGTCCGGACGATGGTTGCTGAACTTGCTGAGACGGACATCCGACCGCTGGTTGCTGAAGGAGGCATGAACGTCGTCGGCGCAACACCCTACGCGGAGGGTCCAGACGAGTGTGCTGCGGTCGACGGTGGACTCGGCCGAGGAACTGACGGTATCGTTGCTCGCGGAGATGTTCGGTTCGGTGCGTCGGGCTCGGTCGCTGAGTCGTTGCTCGCTGCCCGAGAGTTCCACCCTGCCTATCGATTTGCACTCGACTGTCGCTTCGATGGGAGTGTTGAATCCGCGCTGGACGGTGTCGACTGGACGGTTGGTGAGGCCGAAGAGATTGCGGGCGAGCGCGTCTCACCCGAGGCGTTCCAGCCTGCCTTCGACACGGAGACACCGCCGGCCGGAGTGATTGACCGCGGGGGCCACGGCGTCGAACCGCGCCTGTACCTCTTCGGGGCCGACCCGACGACGCTGCTCAGTCGAGTGCGCGAACTGCTGGCTGCCTGAGTCTGTTGAAATTCTCAGTGACTGAGAGGAGCTAGTTGCTGAATACAGAGGATGGATACTGAATATCGGCTTCGTTTGTTTCAGGGCCTTAATTCTGATTTGGCCGCTCGGTAGGGGTGCGCATTGAGCGATTCGCGATACAGCAAGCATCCGCGCGAACGGAGTGAGCGCGGTTCACTGAACGCGAGCAAAGCGAGCGTTCAGCCTTTTTCACCCATGTTTTTCGAGGAGTGGTGTGCGAACAGAGTGAGCACACCCGATGATGAAAAAGATGGCTGTACTGACCGATGCAGAAATTCAAAAGATGGGTGTGCAAACTGTTCTATGACACCTTGTTCGTGTAAACTAAATTCAACTCGCATCGATTGTGTGGATAGCCGACGAGTTTGTCGCTGTGGCTCACCCGGTTGATTTCATCCCGGCCGCGATGCCTTTGACGGTCAGCCGGAGTGTGCGTTCTTCGGTATCGCTGCGTTCCGCCTGGTCGAGCAATCGGACCTGCAGGAGATTTAGCGGGTCGACGTACGGGTTGCGCCGGTCGAGGTTCTCGTCGACCCACTCTCTGGGTGGCAGCCGGTCGCGACCAGTGATTGCACGGACCAGTTCTACGGAGCGCTCGTATTCGGCCACGATGCGCCCGAAAAAGGGCTCGCGGTCCTCGCCGGCCAAGTCGGCGTATTCGGCGGCAATCTCGAGGTCGGTCCGGGCGAGTGCGAGTGCCGCATTGTTGACTGTCGTCCGGAAGAATGGCCACTGGTCGTACAGTTCTTGCAGCGTCTCGACATCTCCGCCCTCGTCGATGTAGCGTTCCAGACCAGTGCCCAGCCCGTACCACCCGGGGATAATACACCGCGCCTGCGTCCAGGAGAACACCCACGGAATTGCCCGGAGGTCCTCGACAGTCCGCTCCCCAGAACGCGAGGCAGGCCGTGACCCGAGATTGAGGTCTTCGATGACTGTGATTGGCGTCGCCTGCTCGAAGTACGAGACGAACCCATCAGTGTCCAGCAGGTCACGATAGGCGTCGTGTGCGGCGCCGGCAGCAGTTTCGAGCGGCCCGTGCCACGCCTCAGGTACGCCGTTGCCCTCGTCGGCAACTGCTTGATAGCGGGCCCGTAGCTGTGCGTTGAGCATCTGCTCGCAGTTGCGCTGAGCAATCTGTGGATTGGCGTACTTTTCAGCGATGGCCTCGCCCTGTTCGGTGAACTTCACCTCGCCCGTGACCGTCTCCGTCGGCAGCGCAAGTAACGCCTCGTTCATCGAACCGCCACCGCGGGAAATCGAGCCGCCTCGGCCGTGGAACAGGCGCAGGTCGACATCGTGGTCCGAACAGATCGCGGCGAGTCGCTTCTGGTTGCGATGGAGCGACCAGTTTGCCGCCAGAAACCCGTTTTCTTTGTTCGAGTCCGAATATCCAAGCATGACCTCCTGCACGTTGTCGCGGGCCTCGATTGCAGCGGCGTAGGCCTCGTTTTCGAACAGTGTCCCCATAATTTCTCTGGCCCCCGACAGCGCTGATTCAGTTTCGAGCAGTGGAACGACATCGAGACCACAGTAGCCGGGGAGGTCGACGACGCCAGCCTGGTCGGCTAAAAACAGCACCTCGAGAACGTGACTCGGCGTCTCGGTCATGCTGATACAGTACGTGTCGATGGCGTCAGCGCCGTACTCACGTTGCCAGTCCGCCAGTGCGTCGAACCGCCGGAGAACTGTCTCGGTCGTTCCCTCGAACGCCCCGTGGGTGCCGACATCGACGACCGGTTCCGACTGCAGGATGGCGTCAGTAAGTGTCTCGACGCGGGCCGATTCCTCCATCGACCGGTAGTCGACGCCCACACTTTCGAACACGTTGGCAACTGTTTCGGTGTGGTTTTCTTGATGGTCGCGAAGGTCGAGGCTAGCGAGACTGAACCCGAAGGTGTCGACCTGTCTGGCAACTGGGTCGACGGCAGCCGCGGCAATCACGTCAGCACCGTCGGCCCTGAGACCAGTGGCGACCGATTCGATATCGGCGAGCAGTTCCTCGGCGTCTGCGTACCCGCCCTGCCGGACGTCGTCAACCCGCTCGATGCGTTCGCGCATCAGCTTCAATTTCTGGCGAAACGGCTCGTTTGGATACCGCTGTTCGACGTCATCCGCGAGACCAGGGAGTCGTTCCTTGTCGGCGTCGAGTCGTGCAGTAAATGGCTCACCGACGCTGAAATCCCGGCCGTCCTGACTCAACCGCCCCGACAGTTCCTTCAATTTCTCGCGGTAGCGGTCGAGAACCACTGTCCGCTGTCGGTCTAGCGTTTCGGCCGTCACCTCGGGTGTGACGTAGGGATTTCCGTCCCTGTCGCTGCCGGCCCACGACCGGAACTCGAACAGTTTCGGGCCATCCACGCCGGGGTAGTGTTCGTCAAGCGCGCGTTCGAGTTCCTCGTAGACATCTCCAACCACGTCAAAGAGCACGTTCTCTAGGTACCACTGGACATTGAGTGCCTCGTCGGTCACCTCGGGGCGGCGGTCTCGAATCTGGGGCGTCTGCCAGAGACTCGTCACCTCCGCCGTCAGGTCGCGGTCGAGAGACCGCCGTTCTCGTTTCGTGAGTCGTCGCTCGTCGAGCGTCTCGATAGTATGTGCGACCGACCGAAGCTTCGCCTTCACCGTCTTGCGCCGTGCCTCGGTCGGGTGTGCGGTGAACGTCGGCTGGATGAGCGTCTCTTCGAGGATTTGCTCGACCGTTTCGGCGTCTGCCCCCTCGGCCGCCAACTGCTCGACTGCTGCGGCGAGACTTTCGGGCAGTGTCCCATCCTCTGTCCGCTCCCGAATTGCCCGCACCCGTTCGCGCTCTTCGGCGAGATTAATCAGTTCAAAGTAGGTCGTGAACGCACGAGCCACGGTTTCTTCGCTCGTAGCGTCGAGCGCTGCCAGTTCCGCCTGGAGGGTGGCCCTGGATTTGGTCTCACCTCGCCGGTAGTCGATGGCCTCTGTCCGAACGCTCTCGACAGTCTCGAGTGCGTCTGCTGAGGTCTGTTCGGCCAGCACATCGCCGAGCAAGGTACTCAGTTCGCGAACGTCCTGCTCGACCCCCCGTGTATGTAGTGACATACCAGTACTACGCTCGTGCGGGCGCTAAAATCTGACGATTCTTAACTCGATACTGAGTAATTTTTATTCCGATCCACCGACGCGGATAGCCTGGATAAGCGAGTATACCGGGACACCATCGATCTCTTCGATACCCTGCTTGTCGACGAGCACGACACAGGCAACGGGGTTGCCGCCGTGGTCGGTGATGCTCTCGATTGTCTCGGTCATCGTCGTTCCGCTGGTGATGGTATCGTCGACGATGTAACAGTCGCGGTCACGGATGTCCGCGAAGTTCTGTGAGAACGTCCCTTGCAGGTCTCCCATGTCGCCGTCATCCCACTGGTGTTTTCGGGGGGCGTACGCGGCGATGTCGGTGTCCAGTTCGCGGGCAACGACAGTTGCGAGCGGCGCACCGGCCTTTTCGACTCCGACCGTCAGGTCGACCGCCTCACCCTGTTTCGAGAGCAGGTCGGCCATCGCCTGTCCGGCGTAGGCAAGGCGGGCCGAGTCCCGTCCCAGCGCACTCCAGTCGACGTGGATGTCGCCCGGCCCGCCGGTCGATTCTGGTTCCGGCGTTGCTTCCGCTGTCGCGTCACTCCGCTCGACGAGCCAACTTGCCGTTTCTCGTGAGACATTCAGTTCGTCTGCGATTTCTCCCCGTGAGAACCCTCGTTGCGAGAGTTCTCGTGCGCTTTCGATGAGGTCATCAACGTTTTTCATACGTTGTTCTCGTCCGCCGGGGTCATTGTTGTTGTGCCAACAGGAGGCTGACGACACAAGCCAATATATGTCTCGCCGTTGTCGTTGGTGTATGGAACGGTACGACCTGCTGTATCGCCTCTACGAGGAGTTCGACACGGAGACGCTCCGGGCCTATCAGGAGTTCGTCGACCTCTTTCCGCCGGTTGACTCCCGCGTCGCCCTCAACCAGTGGCAGGACGCACACGACGAACTCGACGACTACAAACAGCGGTTGCAGGCCGCCTTTCCCGACGACGAGGCCGTTGTCGACCTGGCCGCGCTGGCGACGCGCGACCAGGCGTTTGCCGCGCTCGACCTCTGGAACAAGTACCACCGCGGCGTGAACGTGCTGGTGCTGGACGTCGACGAGACGCTTCGCTCGGCCGGCAACACTGACAACGAAATCCCTCGCGAAACACTGCATCTCCTCACCAAATTCCACAGTGAGGGTGTCCCCATCGTCATCTGCACCGGCCAGACCCTGGAAAACGTCAAAGGGTTTCTCATCCAGGGTCTCGGCAACGAACTCGTCCACTCTGGAACTGTCAGTATCGTCTACGAGGCGGGGACGGGCGTGTTTACACCTGGCCACGGCGCACACACGAAACAACTGCTGTACGAACGACTCGACGACGAAATCCAGTCAGTGTTCAGCACGGTCCGCTCGGGCGTCCTCTCGGAAGCCCCAGAAGAACTCCGTCGGGGCTGTCACCTCCAGGGCAACGAGTTCAACGTCACCCTCAAGCCGAACTTCGAGACTGGCACCGACAACGCTCGCGAGGTTATCGACAAGGGTCTGATCTATCTGCTTGACCTCCTCGAAACCAGCGTCGCCCGCGAAATTGGCGAAGAGCAATCCGCTGCGGGATTCGCCCGGGCGTACTACGCCGACGTGGACCCGGAAATCAAGGATGTTCTCGACGAACGGGACGCAGACCACGGCTCCCGTGAGGACGTGCCCGCGGCGTTCGAGGATGTCTTCGAGCGAATCGATGTGGCCTACTACGAGGCTGACGCCGCCGAAATCGGCTCGCTCGAACTCAACAAAGTTGCGGGTGTCGAAGCAGCGCTCGACGTGTTGGGCATCGACGACCCGTTCGCGCTCGTGATGGGTGACTCGAAAAGCGACTTGCGGGTGATGAAATGGGTCGAAGAGAATAACGCAGGCATCGCCGCTGCCCCCGAGCACGCCTCTCCGGACGTCCTCGACCACGTCTCCCGAACCGATGACCTCGTGTTCGGTACTGGCGACGCTCCAGATATGCTCCGTACCGCCTTCGCGTTGTCTCTGCTCGGCCGGGCAGAGTAAGAATCGATTCTTACTCGACGAGTGCGGCTTCCAGCAGTTCAAGCGGATGGCGGATGTCGTAGCCGGTGCCGTGTTCCATCTGCATCGCGCAAGTGGGACACTCTGTCATCCCGGTTTTCCCGTCGGCGTCTTCCATATGCTCGAACATCTCCGCCCCGATTTCCATCGATTTGTCGTACTTCTCTGACTTCCAGCCGTAGGTTCCGGAGATGCCCGAGCAGGAATCGCCCACGTCGTCGATACCGACACCGTCCAGGTCCCGGAACAGCTCGACGGCTTGGTTGTTGAGTCCCTGATTTCGGGCGTGACACGGCGCGTGGTACGCGAACTCCCTGGCCAGGTCACCGTCGACATCCGCCTCCGCGAGTTCGTCGCGGACATCCTCGTGGATGCGGAGATATTCGAGGGACTCGAAGGTGTGTGACGCTACGTCGTCGACGCCCTCGATGTCGAACAGTTCTGGGTACTCCTGACGGAGCGCCATCGAACAGGAGGTGCAGGAGGCGATGGCGTCGTACCCCTGCTCGACGAGGTCAGCCATCGAGGAGATGTTGACCTCGGCGTGCCGGCGCGCGTCGGCAAGCATTCCGTTGGCGAACATCGGCGTCCCCGAGCACTTCTGTTCGGGAACGACAATCTCGTAGCCGAACTGTTCGTAGACGCGAACCATCGCCTTCCCGACTTCTGGGGTATTGTAGTTCGAGTAACAGCCGTGGAAGTAAGCCACTTTTTTGTCGGCGTCGGGGTCCTCGCCGCGGCGTTCGCGGCTGGCCACTGCTCGCTCGCGGGAACCGGCAGCTCCACCTTCCGCCTGCCACCACTCGCGGAACGTCTCGGTGGCGAAGGCCGGAAACTCCCGCTCGCTCGTGATACCCATCGTCTTCTCCATCACCCACCGCGCTGGGCCGAAGTTCATCGCGAAGTTCGCTACGCGGGGCATCTTGCTCGCGAGCCAGGCCGATGTCCGGTAGTTCGAGAGAATGCGGTTGCGCCAGTACTCGACCGAGAACTTCGACATCTGCTCGCTGACGTACTCCCCGCGGGCGGTGTTGTGCATCTGTGAGAGCGGGACGCCAGACGGACAGGCGTTATCACACCGCATACAGTTCGAGCAATCCATCACCGTCTCGTCGACGTCGTAGTCATCCTCGGACTGTTTGAGTCGCCACTGCTCCGGCCCCTGGAACTTCGGCCCGGGGAACTCGTCGTCGACCTCCGCGACCGGACAGTTCGTATCACAGGTCGAGCACTTGTAACAGGAATCCGCGCCGGGCCGGAGGTCGAAATCGTCGCTGTCGGGAAACACGTCGACTGGCTCGAAGTCTTCGCCGGTGTTCGGTGCCTCTGGGTCAAACTCTGGTGGTGATTCTGCGTCGCTCATTGTGCCTCCTGTGCCGCGCTGGTTCCAGCCGCATAGCCTGTCGCAATCGAGACGCCGCTGCCAGATTTCTCGGCAGCGAAGTCGTAGCCGCCGAGCACTGCCCCCGCCGCCCGGAGGTTCTCGAACTCCACGCGTCCGTCGGCCTGTGTGGGTCGCAGGTCGTCGTCGGTCTGGACGCCGAACCGGGCGAACTCGTGGTCGCCAAAGACATCGGTGTCGAACCAGTCGTAGCGGTCCTCGGCGTGTGGGACGTGACAGTCGAAGACCGGTTCGTAGACACCCTCGCGGTCGGATTCGACGCCTTTCCCGACCAGCCCGCCCGTCGCGAGCACGTACTGCTCGGCGCTGTTCGGTATCTTCGCCCCGTTTTTCTCGATATACACCTGCTCGACACGGTCGTCGCCGTCGAACTCCGCAACGGGGTTGCCCGTCTCGATGCTGGCCCCGGCCGCACGGAGCGCGTCGAACAGCGCGTCTTCGAGACGCAGTCCCGGCAGCGATGGTGGACCCATCGGCACCTCGAATATTTCTGTGCCGAGTCGGTCGCCGAGGTCTTCGCGAATGTCGGCTGCGTTGTCGTCGCCGAGAATCGCCGGAAACCCGACCCGCTGTTCGTCCGCCAGTTCGGGTGCCACGCGTTCGGCGAGCGCCGCACGCACGGGACGCGAACGGCCGCGGACAGATACTTCTCCATCGGTGTCGAGCAGTTTGGCGTAGCGGGTTATTTTCGCGTCGGCCCGGAGATCACCGGGGAACGAAATTGTGACCCCGCGCACGTCGAAGGGGACGCCGGCCGCTCCGAGATGGTCGGCGGCGCGTTCCGCGTCGAAATCGACCATCGATTCGAGGCCAACCAGCAACACGTCTCGCTCGTCACTGGCGACGCCAGCACTCGCCCCGGCCGGATACCGTGCAGTCGGCTTCAGCGTACCGCCGTGTGTCGGTACCAGCGCGTTCGTGTCAGTATGCGACCCGCGGTAGTTCGGCATCACGTCGTCGAACAGCGCCATCGCGTCTCTGACCGTCGACGCGCCGACGGTGCTGTAAGGATGGGCTGCAGGGAGGGTCGGTATCGCAGCGTAGGGGTCGGTCAGCGGTCCATCCCCATCCGGCGTATATCCGAGGATGTCGATGAGACCGGAGGCGTTGCGGAGCGTGCTCTGCTTGTACGAAACTAACCGCACGTCCGCACCTGCCCGTGCCGCCGCGAGTGCGCTCGTCAACCCGCCCAACCCGCCGCCGATGACCAGCACTTCCGACTCAATTGCCATCGTATCCTCCGTCGGTGGCCACGCTGGTCTCTGTCACGTGCTCGGTGTCTTCGGGACCGCTGTCGAAGGCGGTGAAATCGATGCTGTCGTCCTCGGCCGGGTCGTTATCCCGGTTCTGTGTGGTGGCCTGCAACGCGTAGTTCAACATCGCTTGCGAGAGCTGTTCGCCCCAGAGCGCGTGGCGCTGGCCTTTCCAGCGTTCCTGCAGGAGTTCATCCCACGCCTGCCGCGTCGTCGACTCGTCGTACTCGGTGTGGAGTTCGTTTGCCAGCCGATGGCTACAGAACCCACCCTGGCAGTTGCCCATCGAGGCGCGCGTGCGGAGACGAACCGCGTTGAGGTCCGAGCCCGACCCGTCGATTGCGTCCTGAATCTCAGCCCGGGTGACCCCCTCACAGCCACAGACGACCGGGTTTGGCCCGTCGGTCTCCAGCACGTCCTCCGCCCGAGAACCGAGCCGTTCGACGCTCCGGCGACCAATCGGTGACTGGAGTCCGAACTCGTCCATATAGTCGCGTAACACGGTGAACTCCTCACTGCCGGGAAGGGGCACGTCTGCGGTTCGGCAGTCGGCGTCGATGCCGAATTTCGCGCAGACGTGGTCGCTGATCTCCTCGCCCATCATCCGGTAGGTGGTGAACTTGCCGCCGACGATGCTGACCATCCCGCCCAGACTGTCCCGTTCCTCGTGGTCCAGCAGGAAGTAATCGCGCGTGATGTCCGTCGGATCGTCGCTGCCCACGTCTGGGGGTTCGTACAGCGGGCGGACACCCCAGAAGGAGCGAATCGTTCGGGCCTCCTCGAGCATCGGCACCAGTTCTTTGAGCGTGTCGATCATCATATCGACTTCCCACTGTTTCTCGGGGTAGTCCTCCGGGTCGTCCACCTCCTCGTCGGTTGTGCCCAGTATCGCTGTCGTCTCGTGGGGCACGACGATGTCGGCGTCGCCTTTGGGTTTGCAGCGGTTGATGACGGTGTCGACCTGTCGGACGTTCATGATGGTCATGACACCTTTCGATGGCCGTACCTCGATATCGAGGCCGGCCATGTCTCCGATTCGGCCAGCCCACGCACCGGTCGCGTTGACGACGTAATCCGTGCGAATCTCCTCGGTCCCGCCCGTCCGGCCGTGGACGCGCTCACCGGGCCCGGAGTCGTGCTCGACTTCGATGCCAACGACCTCGCTGTCTTCGACCAGCAGGTCCGTGACTTTCGAGTGTGTCTCGATACGCGCGCCGTGTTCCTGCGCGCTGGCGGCGTTTGCCACCACGAGACGGAAGGGGTCGACAGCACCGTCGGGGACCGAGATTGCCTTGTCGATGTCCGTTGCCAGGTGGGGCTCCATCTCGCGGGCCTCCTTGCCGGAAATGACTTCGGCAGGAATGCCACAGGCTTCACAGCCACTCAGTTTCTGCTGGAAGTACTCTTCTGAGTCCTCTGGCCGCTTGACAAACAGGCCGCCGGTCATCTCGACACAGTGGCTGGCAATGTCCCGGAGCACGCGGTTCTCCTCGATACACTCCTCCGCGCTCGCCTGGTCGGAGACGGCGTACCTGCCGCCGCTGTGAAGCAAGCCGTGCATTCGGCCGGTCGTACCGTGTGTCAGGTTTCCCTGCTCGAGGAGTGTCACGTCGAGGCCCCGCATCGCCAGGTCCCGCGCGATGCCCGTCCCGGTCGAACCTCCACCGATGACGGCGATATGTGGTGCCGATGTCATTCGTATACGCACCATTTGGAGTCGAACAACTTTATTTCACCGGTGGATAACTGTTGCCAGTAAATATAATACTAGCTCATGGGGAGCCGGTCACACCCACGCGAGACGAGTTACTGAGGTCCTTATCTCGTCTCCAGAACACACAATTGCACTCCACAGCAGCGGAACTGGCGGTTCTGTGTATCTAATAGTGGTCACAACCGACCTGAGCGGCCTAATTCGAGCAACTATCTCGCACGGACAGGACTAGACGACGTTTTACTTTATTGCTACCCCCAAAGTATGAGTAAGCTTTAATAGACATTGCACTGTTGTCTATTGGCAAGGCGGTATATTGGGGGATAGATATGCCGTCTTAGAGGGGAAGATACAATGTCAAACACATACGTCGGTTCAATCGACCAGGGGACGACCGGAACACGGTTCATGATTTTCGACCACGGTGGCCAGGTCGTCGCCAACGAATACGAACAACACGAACAGATTTACCCAGAACCAGGGTGGGTCGAACACGACCCAGTCGAAATCTGGGAGAACACTAAAGAGGTCGTACAGGCTGGTCTCGACCAGGCAGGTCTCGAGGCGTCACAGCTGGCGGCGCTGGGGATTACGAACCAGCGTGAGACGACTATCGTCTGGGACGAAGCCACCGGCAAACCGGTGTACAACGCGCTCGTCTGGCAGGACCGCCGAACGACCGACCGCGTCGAAGAACTCGAAGCAGCGGGGAAAGTCGAAGACATCCGCGACAAGACAGGTCTGGAGTGTGACGCGTACTTCTCCGCGACCAAAACCGAGTGGATTCTCGACAACGCCGACCCGGTCAAACTCGAAAGCAGTCGCTCGCGGGATTTGCGTGACCGGGCAGAAGACGACGAGTTGTTGATGGGCACTATCGACTCCTGGCTCATCTACAACCTGACTGGCAATCACATCACTGACGTCACCAACGCCTCCCGGACGATGCTGTACAACATCCACGACCTCGCCTGGGACCACGAACTCCTCGAAGAGTTCGATGTTCCAGAGTCGATGCTTCCGGAGGTTCGACCCTCGTCGGACGAGAACCTGTACGGCCACACCGACGCCGATGGCTTTCTGGGCGCGGAGGTGCCGGTCGCGGGTGCGCTCGGCGACCAGCAGGCAGCGCTGTTCGGCCAGACCTGCTTCGACGCCGGTGACGCCAAGAACACCTACGGAACGGGCTCGTTCTACCTGATGAACACCGGCAACGAAGCCGTTGCCTCCGACCACGGCTTGCTTACCACCATTGGCTTCCAGCGCTCGGGCGACCCGGTGCAGTACGCGCTCGAAGGCTCTATCTTCGTTACTGGCGCCGCTATCGAATGGCTCGAAGATGTTGACCTCATCAACAACGCCGCACAGACGGCAGACCTCGCGAGTTCGGTCGACTCGACCGACGGGGTCTACGTCGTGCCAGCGTTCACGGGGTTGGGCGCACCCCACTGGGATGGCCGCGCCCGCGGTACCATCGTCGGGATGACCCGTGGGACGGGGAAAGAGCACATCGTTCGCGCGGTGCTGGAATCCATCGCGTATCAGACTCGAGACATTGCCGAAGCGATGGAGGCCGACTCCGGCGTCGAAACTACCACGCTCCGAGTTGACGGCGGCGCAGTCAAGAACAGCTTCCTCTGTCAGTTGCAGTCAGACATCATCCAGACCGATATCGCCCGGCCTGAAGTCGACGAGACGACCGCGCTGGGCTCGGCGTATGCGGCTGGACTCGCAGTTGGCTACTGGGAGACTCTCGACGAACTCCGCTCGAACTGGCACGTCGACGAGGAGTTCGAACCCGAGATGGACGACGACCAGGCAGACAAGATGTACAGTCGGTGGGACGACGCCGTCGAACGCTCTCTCGACTGGGCACAGGAGGAATAACCATGTACGACATTATCCTACAGGTTCCAGTGCTTGAAATGCCGTGGGAGGATTTCATCATCCTGTTCATTACGGCACTGGCCGGCGGAGCCTTCGGTGCGGCAATCGGCGCACTGCCCGCGTTCATCTTCACCGGGTTCGTCGTGTTCCTCGGTGAAGGGATCAACATCCTCCAGACCGAACTCGCTGGCGCGGCACCGGGTGTTAGCGCGGGAGAACTCGGTGCTGGGATTACCGGCGTCATCGGCTTCGGTCCGATTACCGGGCCACACATTGCCTTCGCCGGGGGTGTCGCAGCCTCGGCGTACGCCGGGAAGAAATATCCCGAGATGGAACCCGAAGACTGGGATTACCACTTCGGGAAGAACATCCTGTACGCCTTCGGGACCAAACCAGACATCCTCGCAGTCGGTGCCATCTTCGGTGCCCTCGGGATGCTCATCGCTAGGTTCGGGAGCGCGCTCGCCGTCGCGGGCGGAACCCCGGTGACTGACTTCGTCGCGGTGGGGGTGGTTCTGACCGCGTTCATCGCACGTGGTGTCTTCGGCTACCCGATTGTCGGGGGTGCGAGCGGCAGTAATCTGCTTGATATGTCGCCGTTCGAGCGTGAGGAGCCACACGTCTCGGCAGACGGCGGCGAAGTACCGGCGGAACACCAGGGACGCCTCGCGACTGAGCCGTGGCTTCCCCACCAGTACAAGTGGTCTGGCGTCACCGCCATCGGTATTGTCGGAGGGATTCTCGGCGGGTTCATCTACCTCAAGACCGGGAGTATCTTCCTGGGCTATGCTATCTCGGCGATGAGTCTGCTGTTCCTGAACCTCGGCGTCGAGAAGATTCCCGTCACGCACCATATCACGCTCATCGGTGCCGTCGGCGCGGTGGTCGTCCTGCCCAGCGCGGGCCCAGTCGCCGCCTTGCTCGCTGCTGGTGCGTTCGGCGCGGTCAGTGGGCTGTTGGGCGAGTTGACCCAGCGGCTGTTCTACGCCCACTCTGGAACGCACGTCGACCCGCCGGCGATGGCTATCGTCATTTCGATGGTCGTCATCGCTGTGCTGTCGATCGTTGGAGTGCTCCCAAACGCCGGGTATCTCTGACGCTTCCAGCTCTCACCATACCACGGACGACCGCACGGCAAGCGAGCTGCCTCCGACTCTCAGCAGGGCAGTATGACACTCTCACAACCGCGGTTCTTTTGATTATGGGGTTGAAACAATCGGTAGAGAACACACGGAGCAGACATGGACATCGACACGAGAATCAAGCGCCGACAGCGTCGTGAGACGGGACCACAGTTGATCCAGGACCACGAGTCGCTGTCACCAGTCGCGCACATCGACGAACCGTCGGACCGGGGCCCCGTCTTCGAGCGCTTGCTCGACCACCTTGACCCGGTTTTCGACGGTAACCTCCCGCCAAACGCCTACGTACATGGGCCGCCTGGCGCGGGGAAGTCTGCGGTCGTTACCGCCCTGTTCACTCACCTGAAACAGCTCTCGACGGAGACCCGGTCGGTCATCTATACGAGCACGCGGGCCGTGCCCCCGACGTCACCGGGGTTCGCGTATCTCGACACCCGCTCGGCCTCAACTGAGTTTTCGTTCTATCACGGCGTCCTCGACGCGCTCGTCGACGAATCGGTCCCTGAACACGGCGTCAGCACCCAGGATATCAAAACGCGCCTCCACGGGATCTTAGACAAATCTCGAACCGGCGTCGTAATCGCTGTCGACCACGTCGGCGAACCAGACAGTGCTGCAATCGAGGACCTCGTCGACCTGTTTGCCGGGCTCCCGAGCAACGTCAGCTGGGTCGCAATCGGGCGTCGAGACCCCGAACAGACGCCGCTCACGACCTACACCGCGAGTTCGATTCACGTCGACCACTACCGGCGTCAGATTCTCGTCGACGTGCTGATGACCCGGGCTTCCAGGGGGCTCTCTCAGCAAGCGCTCGACCACGAACTCGCTAGACACATCGCAGACTGGGCCGAGGGGAACGCCCACGACGCGCTGGCTGCCCTGTTCGCCGCCGCCGACACGGCTACCCAGGAAGGCCAACAGCGGCTAACGGGCCGTCACATCGAAACCGCTATCGAGGAAATCCCTCGGCCCTCGGTTTCCCTCGGACGCGTGCTCGCGCTGCCAGCCAACAAGCAACTCGTCCTCCGGAATCTCGTCGACCTCGACGAGGACGAACGTGCGTCTGTCACCGCGACGACAGAGGCGATCAGCAACCGACCCGACGTCGACCTCACCAGTGGGACGGTGAAGCGCTTTCTCTACGAAATGGCCGAGATCGGTATTGTCGAACGGGTCCAGTCAGAGCGACAGAGCGGCAAGGGACGCCCGCCCAGTCGAGTCGAACTTCGGTTCCCGCCGACTGTCTTCTGCCGTCTCTACGACCTCCAACAGTAACGGCTGCCCTCTGGCGCGCTCTGTTCTCACCGAAGCGTCTATATGCCTCTTGGCGGTAACGTAACTGTGACAGTCGAAGCCGGCAGTACCGTCCGACTGGCGTACGTCGGCCGGTTCGAAGACGGGAGCGTGTTCGCCACTTCCGACCCCGACGTAGCCGACGAACACGGATTACGCTCGACAGCTAGCGACGAGCAACCGACCGTCTCCCCGCTCTCGTTCACTGTCGGTGCCGGAGAAGTGATTCCCGGGCTGGACGAGGCAGTCGTCGGGATGACTGCTGGTGAGGAGGCAACTATTGCTGTCCCACCCGAGGACGCGTACGGAGAGTACGACCCCTATCGGGTCCGCGAGTACGACGCCGAGACATTCGAACAGATGGTTGGAAAGCCCCCAAAGATTGGGCTCCACGTCGAGGCAAAAAACGACCTTCACGGCGACGTCACGGCTGTCTCCGATGGGACTGTCGAAGTAGATTTCAACCACGAACTGGCGGGCAAACGGCTCATCTTCGACGTGGAAGTGCTCGCCGTCACGTAGCGTCTCGTGGCCACGACGTGCGCTGTCTGGGAGCAACTATTATACTTCCTGTTGTCATCTAGTGTGTCATGATAATCCAATACACGGCACAGTTCTACCGCCCGGGTCGGTAATCATGTCCCAGACGTATATCGGCGCCATCGACCAGGGAACAACTGGGACTCGCTTCATGGTGTTCGACCACGAGGGCCAGGTCGTCGCCAACGAGTACGAACAACACGAACAGCTGTACCCCGAACCGGGCTGGGTCGAACACGACCCACTCGAAATCTGGGAGGCTGTCGAGCGGCTGGTCCCTCGTGGACTGAAACGGGCGGCTATCGACCCTGACCAACTCGCCGCGCTGGGGATTACGAACCAGCGAGAGACGACTATCGTCTGGGACGAAGCCACCGGCAAACCCGTATACAATGCCATCGTCTGGCAGGACCGCCGAACGACCGACCGCGTCGAAGAACTCGAAGCAGCGGGCAAAGTCGAAGACATCCGCGACAAAACCGGGCTGGAGTGTGACGCCTACTTCTCCGCGACGAAAGCCGAGTGGATTCTCGATAACGCCGACCCTGTCAAGCTTGATGCGACTCGCTCGCGGGACTTGCGTGACCGGGCAGAAGATGGCGAGTTGCTCATGGGAACGATTGACTCCTGGCTCGTCTATAACCTGACTGGCAACCACATCACTGACGTCACCAACGCCTCCCGGACGATGCTGTACAACATCCACGACCTCGCCTGGGACCAAGAGTTGCTTGCGGAGTTTCGCGTGCCGGAGACGATGCTCCCGGAAGTTCGGCCCTCGTCGGACGAAACCCTGTACGGCTACACCGACGCCGACGGCTTCCTCGGTACCGAGATTCCCGTTGCCGGCGCGCTCGGTGACCAGCAGGCGGCACTGTTCGGTCAGACCTGCTTCGATGTTGGTCAGGCGAAGAACACCTACGGCACGGGTTCATTCTACCTGATGAACACCGGCAACGAAGCCGTTGCCTCCGACCACGGCTTGCTTACCACAATCGGCTTCCAGCGCTCAGGTGACCCGGTGCAGTACGCGCTCGAAGGCTCGATTTTTGCCACTGGGGCCGCCATCGAGTGGCTCAGCACCGTCGGGTTCGTGACCGACCCACTGGAGACAGCAGAACTGGCACAGTCCGTCGATTCGACAAATGGTGTGTACGTCGTTCCAGCCTTCACGGGGTTGGGCGCACCCCACTGGGATGGGCGTGCTCGTGGTACTATTGTCGGAATGACACTCGGAACGAGACGGGAACACATTATCCGCGCCGTCCTGGAGTCAATCGCCTACCAGACCCGAGATATCGCGGAGGCGATGGAGGCTGCCTCCGGTCCCGAGACCACATCCCTGCGGGTTGACGGTGGCGCCGTGAAAAATGATTTTCTCTGCCAACTGCAGGCAGACATCACCCAAACCACGATTACCCGGCCGGAGGTTGACGAGACGACGGCGCTCGGCGCTGCGTATGCGGCTGGACTCGCAGTTGGCTACTGGGAGACACTCGACGAACTCCGCTCGAACTGGCACGTCGACGAGGAGTTCGAGCCGGAAATGACGGCGACAGAGGCAGACAAACTGTACGGCCGCTGGGAGGACGCCGTCGAACGGTCTCTCGACTGGACGGTAGATGACTAACACGGTCCGCTGTCACGGCACATCCAGTGATAGCGATTGCTCCAGTAGTCCCGAGACATCCCAACATCGCTCTCCTCGAAAGCCGGGCAGTCTCCGACTCGTCGTGGTCCATTCGTTACCGGTTGTGTCACGTTTTCAGTCATTGAACCTGACGGTGAAGGGACTCACACCGGTCGCGCTAGTGTGAGTAGAGACGCTCTCGTCAGTATTTGCTTGTGATTAAATACAGGTAGATTGCCTCCACAAAGCAACGGTCCAGCACTGGAGTGACAGCACCACCAGCAGCTAACTCACATGCAAGATGTATCCTCTAAGTCTTGCACGCCATTTGTAACAGATTCGATATATGTTCCAGACAGCTCCAGTACGGGGACCACACTGTGCAAGCGGTTCACTACCAGTAGTCCTGAAAGTACACCCATTTAGTATGTGCTCCAACAGCGCCGGACGAGTTTACCCGCCAATCTGGACGAGCGTCGCGCCGGCGACGATGGCTGCGACCGCAACGAGGAGGCGCCTGGAGCGCGGGAGCTGGCGCTCCGCGCCGTAGGTGATGGCCATGATGAGCAGCGGCATCGTGTTGATGAGCGGGACGACGGTCACGATGTCGCCCAACTGGAGCGCGTAAAAGTTGCCCAGCCACCCGACAAAGTTGAACGCCCCGGCGACGGCGAACGCGCCCAAGACGGGCCGGCTGAGCCGGAGTTCACCCGTACGAACGCCAACCGCGCCTGCCCACCCTGCGAAGATGACGAGCGCAGGGGTCTGCGTGATGGCCGTCGCCACCACGGGGTCGGGGAAGTCAGCGAGGCCGTAGTCGATGAGGACGAACGCGCTGCCCGTCAGCAGCATCGCGCCTGCGGGGTAGAGGAGATCTAGCGGCCTAGCGCCGGCGAGTTTCGCGGTGACAACGTCCTCAATATCGCCCTTGTCTGCATCCTGAGTGAACTGCAGGAGGACGACGCCCCCGACCACAAGGCCGACGCCTGCCGCCGCGACGAGGCCGAGGGCGTCGCCCAACACGGCGACCGCGAGCAGTACTGAGACCACCGGGTACGCCCCCATGATTGCCGCCGTGACGCTTGCGCCAACGCGGTCAATGCCCTCGTAGTAGAGGAAGCGAAAGAGCGCGGGGTAGGCCGTCCCGGCGACGACAAAAGGCCAAATCTGTGCGGGGTCGGTCGCCGCCTCAGGAATTCCGCGGAGCGCCGCCAGCACCCAGAAGCCTGCGACGACGACCAGCGTGCTGTAGAAGGCGGCTGCGAGGACCGGGGAGCCATCGCCCTCGGTCCAGGCCATCCCGTACTCGACGATAACCGTGTAGCAGGCGAACCCGCCCGCTGCGACGAGCGCCAGCATCCACGGGTCCAGACCGAAGGCCACCATGGTGCGTAGGATTCATCGGTGGTACTTGGCTCTTGTGTCGAGTTGAACGGCAGTGCCGGGCTCACTGTTGTTGGAGCGGTTCGTTACCTGAAACAGCGTGTCATAGAAGTCTTCACACACTATAGTCAATATTATTAGCATTTGAGGGCGTTATGGTCGCAGAAAAGCGTGCACCAAGTGCACGACGCTTAGAACAACTCATAGATCAGCTTTTTGTTTCTGAATAGTGACTATTACTCCCAAGTTAGCGTAATTCAGCTTATTGATCATGATATCTATAGAGCTGAAGACAGTAGGCTCAGAGCTGATGACGCTGAATCCGTCGATAGCCATGAGACCTGTTGTATGACACCCTCTACCGCTAGTAACCAGCCAAAACAATCCTCACGCTGGGATTTGTAATCGAGTAGCTGCCGTTTATTCAGTTCGTCTTTTGTGGGCTGAGGGACGATTGTGAGGTCGTCGAGACGACTCATTTGCGGCCCCCTCCGGATAATATTCCTACTTTTTTCGATGGTGGTCCTACATTTACAGTTCCCCGAATCGCAAGACAGCACCGGGACAGTCCGGTGAGCTTCGATGGTGGGGCAACAGTTCTAACCGCACGACAGCGGCGGTGCGGTCCGTTCCTAGTTTTGGCATTGCCTTCGTACATAATGCTCGCCCTATGGTGTTACGAGCGAAAAGCCACCAGATGGCGTTGGGAAAAGAGTGCTCCGGCTGGGATTCGAACCCAGGTCATTGCCGTGAGAGGGCAATATGATTGGCCGGACTACACCACCGGAGCGCAGGCATTTCCGGGTAACCGGGGTACAGGTTTAATGATTGCGTTTCGACCCGGCTAGTCTTCGTCATCGAACGGTGAGCCGGCCGCTTCTGGTTCCTCACCGGAGAGACTGACGATGTTCTCACGGCCGACGCGAAGCTTGCTGATGTCGCCGTTGTCTTCCATATCCGAAAGGAGCATACTCACCTTCGATTTCGACCACTCAGTCTCTTCGACGATGCTGACCTGGCGCATTCGCCCGCCGTTTTCTTCGAGAAGTTTGAGTACGCGGTCCTCGTCCGAGAGCAACTGCTCGGCCTCGACTTCTGCACCGCCAGCCCCAGCATCCGGGCTTGGTGGTGACTTCGTCGACGCGGGTTCGCTCTCATCTCCGGACCGGACCCTCGTGTAGTAGACGACCGTCCCACCAGCACCGAGCAGGAGTGCCAGCACAACCAGTATTGGCACCATCGATGACGCGCCACTGCCGTCCGGCGACCCGCTATCGTCGGCGCCGTTCGTCGAAGCTGTGTCACTGTTGTCACCGGTCGATACATCCGGTGGTGAGAGTTGCACGTCGATCTCGCCAGCCCCGAACTCTCGATAGCCGTTCCACTCGACCCAGTCACCTGGTTCTGCGGTGTCGTCGCTGGCAACCGCATCGGGCGTCGGCGAGACGCTGTCAAATTCGACGTTCTCGCCGCCTTTGATTCGGAGTCGCTGGTCTTCGAGGATGACGAACCCGCCGTCGAAGACATCAGAGACGACGACGGCGCCGTTTCGCTGCTCCGCGAAGCCACTCCACCGGAAGGACATCTGGACGATACCATCTCGACTAATCTCGCTGTATCGTGCCTCGCGCTCGAAGCCAGTCGCGTTCATATCCCGGCCGGTAATCTCGGTACCGTCGGCTGTGAGTCGACTGGCTCGGGCCTGGAAGTTCGTGAACGTCTCTGTCTCCTCTGTGTTGAACTGCTCCGCGAACTGATTGAACTGCTCGATTTCGGTGTCGTTGGTGATCCGCTGTCGGTACTCTACGGTCCACCGCGCGTCGCCGTTCTCGAAGACCCGAATCTGGAATAGTGTCTCGTTGGCGTCTTCGACCTGTGCCAGTTCGAGCCGCTGGTCTGGTGGCTGGGTCTCGGGTGGCTCTGCGGGACCATCGAGGACCGCAATACCCACCCCTCCCAGCAAGACTGCGGCGATGACGAGACCGACCAGAACCCGGCGATGCATCTACTTGCTAACACCAGCAGGCAGGATAAAAACACTACGCCTGACACTGGCATATCCTGACTCAGTTTCAGGACCCGCTCGAACAACTATCCGCCAGCACCTCGATGGGATGGGGTGGAAGGTCACCGGCCCGGTCGAAGGGGTCCTCGACATCGCGGCGGTGGCCCACCTGACTTCGACAGGACGCTCCCGGCGTGACGACTACCTCGCCCGAACTGTTCTCAATTTGCTCGTCGAGAATCTCGGCGATAGACTGGCTCATCGAGTAGTGCTCGGCCTCGTAGCCGAAACTGCCAGCCATCCCACAACAGCCCGAATCGAGTGCGTCAACTTCGTAGCCGGCCCGGCGCAACGCGGCCGCAGCGTGCTGGTCTTTGCTGTGCGCTTTCTGGTGACAGTGGCCGTGATAGACCAGCGAGGTTTCCGCTGGCTCAAACTCGAGCGCCTCGTCCAGACGGAAGCGGTCGAGATATTCACAGAAGCCGAAGGTATTCGCCGCGACTCGCTGTGCGCCCTCACCGTCGAGCAAGTCGAGGTAATCTGACTGCAGCATCACCGCGTCCGAGGGTTCGGCGACGACAATATCCCAGCCCGTCGCAACTTTCGGCGCGAGTGCTGTGACGTTGGTTTCGGCCCGCTCACGCGCAGCATCGAGAAATCCTTTCGAGTGTGCCGCGCGACCGCTGGCGGTCACACCCCCGGCAATCTGGACATGCACGCCGGCCGCTTCCAGCAACTCGACGGCTGCTTTCCCCACCGTTGGGTGGCTGTAGTTGGTGTAGGTGTCCGGGAACAGCAGCACGCGCCGCGAAGCCGTCTCGGCGGATACCTCGGGCTCGCGGTCCTCTGCCCAGTCGACCAGCGTCTCGCGTCGGAACGTTGGCAACGCTCGCTCACGCGCGATGCCGAGCAGTTTCTCAGTGACGAGTCCGCTTCCCGGTAGTCGCTGGAGTAGGGAGGGCAGTGGCGCGAGCGCGCTGCCGACAGCGCTGACCCGGTCGACGTGTGCGAACAGTCGGTCACGGAGGCTCGGACTCGACTGCTCGTGCTGTTCGTGCTGGAACTCGGCCTTGAGTTTCGCCATATCGACCTCACTGGGGCAGTTTTTCGCACAGCCCTTGCAGCCAATACAGAGGTCCATCACCTCAGCCGCGAACTCCTCGTCAGTCTCCGAAAGCGAGAGGTCACCGCTGAGCGCCTGCCTGAGCGCGTTCGCCCGGCCGCGGGTACTCGTCGACTCTTCCTCGCTCGCACGGTAGGTCGGACACATCACGCCGCCTGTTGTCTCCTGTGGTCCGCGACAGCCGCCACAGCCGTGACAGAGTTCGACCATTCCCTGCACGCCGTTGTCGTTGTCCCAGTTGAGTGTTGGCTCGAAGTCCACGTCAGCGTCGTACTCCGGTGAGAACCGCAGGTTTTCGACCATTGAGACAGCAACGGCCCGGCCCGGGGTATCCTCGGGCAACGGTTCGTCGGCGGCGTAGCCCACGACCTGCCCCGGATTCAACAGCCAGTTCGGGTCGAACGCGGTCTTTAGCTCCCGGAACAGTTCCCAGACCTCCTGTCCGTACAGTTTGCGATTGAACTCCGTCCGTGCACGGCCGTCGCCGTGCTCGCCCGACACGGAGCCGCCGTACTTCACCGCGAGGTCAGTAACAGCCTCAGAAATCCCCTTCATCTGTTCGAGGCCTGTCTCCTCTTTCATATTGATCAGCGGCCGGACGTGTAGACAACCGGGGCCGGCGTGGCCGTAGAAACTCGCGAATGTGTCGTGGTCGTCGAGAATCTCCTCGAAGTCAGCGACGAACTCTGGAAGCGACGCTGGCGGAACCGCGACATCTTCGATGAAACTGGCGTGTTTGGCGTCACTGGTCCGGGAGAGCAGGATTGGCAGCCCGCTCTTGCGGAGTTTCCAGAACCGCGCTCGCTCGCTCTCGTCGTAGGCCTCGAGTGCCGAGGTTGCATGCGTTTGGGCTTCGGTTTTACCGTCGCCGGTCTCTCGGTCTGGCAGTCGGTCTGCGAGCAGGTTGTCGATCTGCTGGTGGCCCTCCTCGACAGAGTCGGCGTAGAACTCCACGAGCAGTACAGCCTCCGTTCCTTCGGGAACCAACTCGTCGACGAGCTCACCAAATTCCGCAGTGTCGCGGGCTAACTCTAACAGAACGTCATCTAACACCTCGACGGCCGCCGGGCCGTGCTCGACAATCGGAGCCACGTCAGCCATCGCGTCGGCGACGGTCTCGTACCGCAACAGCGCAACGGACTTCTCCGCGGGAATCGGTTCGAGCGCGATGGTTGCCTCGGTAACGATGGCAAGCGTCCCTTCACTGCCAGCTAACAGGCGGGCGAGGTTCACGTCTCCATCTTCGGCCTCAGCAACCAGCCTGTCGAGATTGTATCCTGAGACGTTGCGCTTGAGTTCCGGATAGGACCGCTCGATCAACTCGCGGTTGTCGAGCACCGAACAGACTGCCGCGTAGATTCGTTGTTCGGCCGCGGATATGTCGCCCTTACCGTCCGCGCCCGCTCGAAGGTCTTCGACCGAGATAGTGCCAAATCTGGTGACGGTCCCGTCGGCGAGAACCACCTCGCACTCCTCGACGTAGGCGTCAGTCTTCCCGTACTTGAGTGAGTGCGACCCTGTCGAGTTGTTTCCGATTGCGCCGCCGAGGGCGCTCTTTTCGCCCCATGCGGGGTCCGGCGCGAACTTCAGCCCCTCGGGTTCGAGCGCGGCGTTGAGATTGCCAAGTGTCACTCCCGGCTGTGCTCGTGCCAGCCGTTCCTCGGGGTTGATTGACCGCACGTCGTTCATGTATCGGGTAAAATCCAGCACGACAGCCTCGTTGACGGATTGGCCGGCGAGACTTGTGCCGCCGCCGCGCGGCAGCACGCCCATCTCTCGGGCGTGACAGTAGTCGACAACTGCCGCGACGTCAGACGTCGACGTTGGGTAGACGACGCCGATTGGCGTCACTTCGTACGCGCTGGCGTCGGTCGCGTACAGCTGTCGTGAGAGGTCATCGAACCGCACGTCGCCGTCGACTCGCTCGTGTAACTCCGCCTGCGGGGCCGGACGCTCGACGGTGCCGCCGGTGTAATCGTAGTGCGCCCGGCTGTCACGTTCCGGGCTACCCGGCGTCGCTCCAACTCCCGGCTCCCCCGTCCGGCGTGAATCGTCCCGACGTGCCATGTCCACGGCTTCGGTCGGCGACGGATTAAATCACCGGCTTGCGCGAACTGCTGGCGGAGAGAAATCTGACACGGCCGCTGCAACCGCTATGCGGACTGGTCTACGGTGCGAGCCTGTTCTTCCGGTTTTTCATCTCCTCTTCGTAGTACTCGAAGGTGATTGGGCACCACTCTGCAGCCAGATCGAGTACTCGCTCGGTCATATCTCGAATCTCCCACTGGCTGTCGGCTGCGGCCCGCATATCAGCAACGTGCATCAACATTCGGGGGTTCATCGACATGACCATATTGACTTTCGACCCGATTGGGAGCACGAAGCGAGCGTCCTCGGGCGGCAGACCGAGGTCGAGTAACTCCTGATAGGACTCGAACGCCGTTTCGATCGTTTCCTCGAACAATTCTTCTCGTCGCTGTGCAGTCTCCTCGTCAACGTCGCCGGTTTGCTGATTGCGACCGACCCAGTCCGGGTCGCTCACTGACGGCGGCACGACGACCATCTCGCCAGTCTCGACTTCCGCCGGGTCAATATCGTCGAAGGCGACGTACCGCATCGACTGCACGTCGAAAGAGACGTGTCGGTGACGGGTAATCTGGGCCATACAGGAGCGACTGATTCCCTTGATTGCGAAGGTTGCCTGCGGGTGCTCGAACGGGCCGAAGTGGCCGTGGTCGAGCAGGCGGTTGATGAGTGTCTCTTTGCGCTCGTCCAGGGAGTCCCCTTCGATACTCGCCATTACTTCGTCGAAGGCTGTCTCCCCGACGAACTCCTCCATGTAGTCGTTGCGTGCCGCCTGACAGATCAGCCGTTCGGGCCGGTCAGTCGCTTCCAGCAGTTCGACTTCCATACTCATCTCGGCGGACCGGAGGGGTAAATTTCTGTCTCTCCCGGCGGACTGTGGTCTGGTTTTAAGAACCTCTCGACAAAACAACCGTGCCGTAGTATGTCATACTTCGATGAGGGGTTCGCAGAGGTAACCTACGACAGTGAGATAGGTGCTATCGTTGCACGAATGGACGAATACGCTGAAGGCGATGAGTTCCGCCGATACATGGATTCAATTATCGACGCAATGGCTGACACGGGCTCGGACCGTATCATTGCAGATACGAGTGAGATTCCGCCACTGGACCAGGACGACCAGCAGTGGTCGGTCGTTGACTGGGCGCCGCGCGCGGAGAATTCGGGACTCGAACACATGGCGATGGTCATGCCAGAGAGTGTCGTCTCAGAGATGTCCATCGAAAACGTCGTCGAGATGTCTGACGACACGATTAACAGAGAGCTATTTGACGAACTAGAAGACGCAAAAACGTGGATCGGCCGACAGTAATCAGGCCGTCTGCAGTGCCGATAGCTCGTCAGCGAGACTCTCGACCAGCGCCTCTCTGGCAGCGTCGCGTTCGCCCGAGAGGAACTCGATGCGGCCGTCTCGGGCGCCACGAACGTCCAGTGCCGCTTTCGGGGCGGCCTCGCTCGCTTTCTCCGCGAGGGCACGCACGTCGATATCTGCGTGGGACCGAATGTACGCTTCGTCAGTGCCAACGCCGACGAGTGCGCCCGCGTCCTCGTGTCGACGAGCCAGTTCGTCGAGCAACAGCGCCACCGGCGGGAACTCGTACTGGTGGGTGTACGACTCCGTGTCGAGGACGAGGATGCTTTCGTCGTCGACAGTTCGCTCCTCGATGTTCGCCTCTGCGGTCTCGATCTCTTCGTCGAGTCGCGTCCGGAACTGCTCGCTAATGTGCTCTGCAAGCCCGACCGGGTCGTCGGCCTCGTCAGCAAAGAGCAAGTCGGAGATGAGTTCGCGCTTGTCCTCGTAGGACTGGTAAAAGGCCTCCAGCGCGACGGCTTCGCGAAGCATTCGGGTATCTTCTGCGTCGTACCCGGTCTCTGCGGCCAGCGCCGTGTACTGGTCGGGTGTGTCGGCCCAGAAACTCACTGCCGGCAGATGACCCAGTTCCTCGCGGACGTCGGGGTTGACGTGGGCGGCGACAGTTGCGCCGAGCACTGTTGCGCTCGTCTCGTAGTCGCCTTCGAGCGTTGGGCTGACGAGCATATCGACAGCTTCAGCAACGCCCGCCTCGATGGCTCGCTCGTCGACCACGACACGACGCGCGTCGTACGTGTCGAGCAGGTCGAAGCCGTCGATGGATTCTGCCGACCCACCTGCGCCGACAAAGACGAACAGCGGCAGCGTCTCGCCGTGTCGGTCACGGTTCTGGAGCATCGTGGTGATGTCCTTGGTCGCGTCGTTCATGTCGTAGACCGACCCTTCGAGTGGCCGCCGGTCGAAGTAGTGATACTCCGCGTCGCCGGCACCGTGTTCGTCCCGAATCAGCGGCAGCGCAGCCCGCTCGATAGCGGAGCTTGCTGCGTAGCCGTCGGCCGTGTCAGCGTGCCTGACGACGATTGGTCGACCCTCGATGACCGCTCGCCGGATTGCTGTTGCGGCGTCACGGATTGGTTCGGCAACGGCGTCGACTGCTGGGTCCTCGGTCAGCGCCTCGAACTCTGCGGGTCGGGCGCGCTGGACGACTGCTTCTTCCATCCGCTCGGTGACGGCGTCTCGCTCGTCGTCTTCGAGGATAACGAGTCCTTCAGTTTCGACCTGAATGTCGCCGCGTCGGCGCTCGACCTCACCTTCGATTCGGACGATGTCACCCTCTTCGACCTCGGGGTAGGCGCGGACGCCTGCCTCCTCGAATGCTGCACATTCGACGGTGCCGGTCTCGTCACGAAGCTGGAAGACTGTCGGGCCGCTGGTCTGGCGTGCGGAGTCGATTTCACCTTCGAGCCGAACTCGGTCGCCGACCAGACCTTCGAGACGGTCGACCGTCGTCTGCTCGAACTCGATGGTCTGTTCTGGCTGTTCGTCTGCTGTGTCTGGTTCAGATTCCGGCTCTGCCTCTGTTTTCTCGGTGTCGTCGCCCGTTGAGGGCTCGGAGTCCGCTGTGTCGTCGCTCGACCTCGCGACTGGTTCTGGGTCGCCAACGCTAGCTGTCTCTTCAGTCGTCTCGTCGTCTTCGCTCTCGTCGAGCAGTGTCTCCTCGGCGTCGGGGTCGTCGATAAGTGCGCCCCGGAACCGGGATTTCTCTTGGCGGATCGACCAGCCAAGGTCGATGTCGCCGTTGTCTCTGACGTTCTGTACTTGGACGTAAATCGTCTCGCCCGGGTCGAGGTCCATGCTGTCGAGGCGGCTGTCGAGTTCACTTTTGTGCAACAGACCGGTGACACTGTCACCGATGTCGACGAAGATACCGAACTCGGCGTAGCCGTCGACCGTTCCGCGGTAGTACCGATTCGACGTTAACTCGTCCGGTTGCGTCCCCCGGAACTCGAACACGACATCTTCTTCGTGAAGCTCACAAACTCGTCCATCGACAGATGAACCGCAAATGATACACGATCCCATTGGCAGTAGCAACGGCACCCGGCCTAAAACTGTTGTCGGATTGGCTCTGTCAGCTGCGCGCTTGGTTCCTCCGTGTGAACTCAGATGTCGACAGCGAACTCGTACGTCTCTGCTCTGGCGGCGAATCTCCCCAACAGCTCTGCTGTCGCGTCGAGGTCTGCGAGGTCGAGTGTCTCCGTGGGCGTGTGCATGTACCGGTTCGGGACGCCGACGTTCAGCGCGGGTGTCCCGCCGCGGGCCGTGTAGAACGCGTCTGCGTCCGTCCCTGTTCGACTTCCTCGTGCCTCCAGTTGGATGTCAATTGCCTCCCGCTCGGCCACTTCGCGCACGGCCGCGACGAGGTTCGGGTGGTTCGCGCTCCCGCGGCCGACCGCAGGCCCGCCGCCGAGTTCGATGCTCCGCTGGTGTTTGCCCGGCACTCCGGGGCCGTCGGTGGCGTGGGTCACGTCGGTCGCAATCACCGCGTCGGGGTTGAGGTCGAAGCCGACCATCTGTGCGCCACGCAGGCCAAGTTCTTCTTGAACCGTGCTGACGGCGTAGATTGTCGCCTCGGGCTCGCTCGCGACGGCGCGGCGAAAGCCCTCGGCAGCGGCCCAGATGCCGACGCGGTTGTCCAGTCCGCGGGCCGCGATACGGCCGTTTTCGAGCTCCGAAACCGTCTGGTCGAAGGTAATCGGGTCGCCGCGTTCGACCAGTTCCTCCGCCTCGTCGGCATCGGCCGCGCCGATATCGACCTGTTGTTCGGCAATCTCCGCGGCATCCTCAGTGTCCTTGTCGCGCATGTGGATGGCGGTCTGGCCGATGACGCCGGGCACCGGCCCGTCGCCGGTGTGGATTTGGACGTGCTGGCCCCGGGTGACGGTCCTGTCGGACCCGCCGATTGGCGTCAGGTGAATCGTTCCGTCCTCGGCGATGTCTCGGACCATGAACCCGATTTCGTCGCCGTGACCAGCCAGTGCGACGGCTGGGTCGCCGCCGTCGTAGATGGCGACCGCGTTGCCGTACTCGTCGGCCCGTACCTCGTCGGCGTACTCCTGCAGGTACTCGATCCAGACCTGCTGTGTGGCCGTCTCGAATCCCGACGGGCTGGCTGTGTCGAGCAACTCGTCAAGAAAGGCTCGCTGTCGTGACTCCATACGCTCTGTTGCCCCCCTGTCGTGTAAACAATTGCTATAGTCACAACGGGTAAATGTGGGCTGGTCGAACAGGTAGGTATGGTCGAAATCACGATTTTCGAACTGAACGTCGAAGACGGCTCGTTCGCCGCCAACCTTCCGTTCAGCAGCGGCAGCCCCGGAAGTGACGAGATGTTCACCGACGAAGAATCCGACGAGCAAGCAGTGAGCGTACCCGACGAGGAGAGCGGTGGCGGCTCGAAAGGCCTCGTCCTGCTCGGTGTGCTGGTCTTTTTGATTCTCGCAACCGCCGCCGTGAAGTACCTCACCGGCGATGACGAGGACGACGCCGACGACCCAACCGCCCCGGCCTGACAGCGAAAAGGCCTATATTCTTAACCCCGTTCGTTCGAGGTATGAGCATCTATCGGAGTGTCAGGGCCGTCACCGGTGCGTCCGGCGACGGGCCGGTCGACTGGGCGGCAGTCACAGACGCTGCCCGCGCCTCGACAGCCCCCGGAGATATCGAGCTGGACGCCGCCGAACGACAGGGCTACGCTGAGGACGTGGGTGACGCGCGTGACCGCGTCCGTGAGGTTACTGCTCTGGAGTTCGACCTTCCCGACCGCGTCGAGGTGATGAACCGCCACCACTGGCTCGACGCCAACGTCGAAACCTTCGAGCGCGTGATGGACCCTATTGAGCAACAGGCCGAGGTGATGCCGGGCTTTGCGCGGGTTATCAACACCGGCTCGATGGCGTTTGCACTCTCTTTTCTCTCGAATCACGTCCTCGGACAGTACGACCCACTCCTATTAGCCGACGGCGAGGCACACGCGCTGTATTTCGTCCGACCGAACATCAAACGAGTTGCCGACATGCTCGACACCGACTACGACCGCTTCCGGCGCTGGATTGCCTTCCACGAGGTGACCCACGCTGCCGAGTTCGGCGCTGCGCCGTGGCTGCCTGACCACCTCGAATCGACGATGATGGAGGCTGTCGAGAATCTCTCGACGGGCAGCATCGACAAAGAAAATCTCGGCCAACTCGATACCACGATGACCGCTGTCGAGGGCTACGCTGAACTCATTATGGACGAAGCTTTCGACGACGAATACGAGGACCTGCGGCGAAAACTCGACCAGCGACGGCAGGGGCGCAGCCCAATCGAACAGCTCATTCGCCGACTGCTCGGCCTGAGCATGAAACGCCGACAGTACGAGCGCGGCAAGGAGTTCTTCGATGGTGTCGTCGAATTACGAGATATCGAGGCTGCTGGCCGGGTCTGGGAGTCACCCGAGACACTCCCGACTGACGCCGAGTTCGACGACCCGCAGGCGTGGCTCGATAGAATGGACCGCCGCTAGTCTCCGAGCGTACACGCTCCGGCGTACTCGCCGTCGGCGACGGACTCGATTTTTGCCTGGTCGCTACACACTGGACACGCTGGGTTCGGTGCGATTGGCACGAAATCGAAACTCATGCCACTCGCGTCGTAGGCCAGCAATCGGCCCTCGAGCGTATCCCCCTCGTCGAGAATCAACTTCAGCACCTCTGTTGCCTGAATTGCGCCAATCGTACCGGGCAGGACGCCGAGCACACCAGCCTCCGCGCAGTTCGGAATCGTCCCCTCCGGCGGGGCTTCGGGGAACAGACAGCGGTAACACGGCCCCCCGGTTAGTGTCGTTGCCTGGCCCTCGAACTTGTAGACTGCGCCGTGGCTCAGCGGGATGTTAGCGAGCATACAGGCGTCGTTGAGCAAAAATCGCGTCGGGAAGTTATCTGAGGCGTCGACGACAATATCGTATTCTTCGATCAGTGACTCGACGTTGTCCTGTGTAACTCGCGTTTCGTAGCTCTCGACGTCGACATCGGGATTCTGGTTGTTGATGAACTCCGCGGCGCTGTCGACTTTCGGCCGTCCTACGTCGTCGTTGCCGTGAATAACCTGCCGCTGAAGATTACTCCGCTCCACAACATCGTCGTCAGCGATGCCGAGCGTGCCGACCCCGGCAGCGGCGAGATACTGCAACACTGGTGCGCCAAGCCCCCCAGCCCCGACGACCAGTACTCGACTGTCGAGCACGGCAGCCTGTCCCTCCGGCCCGATTTCGTCCATGATGATATGTCTGGAGTACCGGTCGAGTTGTTCGGCGTCCAAAGAGAGTCCCATACAACTGCTAGGAGTGGGACAGGTAAAAATCGGCCGGGCGCTGCTGCTCAGCCAAATTGCGCGGCGGAAAAAGCGGGAATCTGACTACTCGTACAGCCAGGTTTCGTCGACTCGCTCCCAGCCAACGAGTTCCTCTTCGTCGAAAAAGAGGTCGATTTCGCGTTCGTTTGCGCCGGGGTCTTCGTGGTCAGAGGCGTGGATGACGTTGCGACCGAGGTCGAGCCCGAAGTCACCGCGAATCGAGCCCGGTGGGGACTCGGCGGGGTCGGTCTCGCCGACCATACTCCGAACCTGTCGGGTCGCGTCCTGTCCTTCCCAGACCATCGCCATCACCGGGTCGGAGGTGATGAATCCAACGAGGTCATCGAAGAACGGCTTGTCCTCGTGTTCGCCGTAGTGGTCTTCGGCAAGCTCTTGGTCGATCTGCATGAACTTCGCGCCGACGAGCTTCAGTCCGCGCTCCTCGAACCGCGAGATGATCTTGCCGATGAGTCCGCGCTGGACGCCATCAGGTTTGACCATCACAAAGGTTCGCTCGGCCTCGCTCATGCTTCAGCTTCCTCCTCCTCAGGCTCGTCTGCCTCGGAGTCTGCGTCAACTTCGTCCTCGGACTCGTCAGCGTCGGCCTCCTCGGCTTCGTCAGCGTCAGCTTCTTCGTCTTCTTCGTCAGCCTCCTGCTCTGCTTCTTCAGCTTCGGATTCGTCTGCTTCCTCAGCGTCGGCTTCTTCGTAGCCGATCCATTCGAGATCCCGGGACTCGCGGCCCATCATGTAGTTCTTCTGGGCTTTGGAGTCTTTGAACCAGAGGACGGTACCGTCCTTCAGGACGAACATCTTCCCGGTTCCGGGCTCGATATCCTCGCCTGTGTAGTCACAAGTGCGTTGCTGAACCATTATTGACCTCCAATCTGGTCGGCTTCGCGGGCTGTTTCGCGCAACTGGAGCACGTCACCCTCACGGACGGGACCGAGCACGTTCCGGGTGATGATACGCCCTTTGTTCGAGCCTTCACGGATGCGGCATTTGACCTGCATGGCCTCGCCGTGCATCCCTGTCCGGCCGACGAGCTCGATCACTTCTGCGGCCGTCGATCCGCTATCTTCGGATTCCTCTGCGCTCATCTCTGCTCACCTACTGAAGCTCCTCGAGCTTGTCGACGATGTCCTCGACGTCGCCCTCAGCGTCGCCGGCGTCGACGATCGCTGCGGCGGCGCTGCCGACTTCGAGCCCAGCCGAGCGGCCAAGGTCGTCCTGTGTCCCGATGAAGATGTACGGCACATTCTTCTCGTCCGAAAGCTCCGGCAGGTGCATCACGACCTCCTCGGGCTGGACGTCCTCGGCGACGTAAATGAGCTCTGCGTTGCCGCGCTCGACGGCTTTTGTTGTTTCGTTCGTTCCCTTCTTCACCGATCCTGTGTCCCGTGCTACCTCGAGTGCGTTGAGTGCGTCGTCCTCGAGATCTGCAGGGACGTCAAAGTCAGCATATACTGGCATGATTGTTCACCTCCTGCGCGTGGGCTCGCACTTCCCCGCTGTTGTGGCACTGCCACAGCCGCCTGAGGGCGGCAAATCCTATTCGAGCTGGAAGCGTCATCAACCCCGCACAGGCTGTACTCACAACTGGCCTAGCTTCCCCTAAAGCGCTTTCGATGGCTTACTCGCTTGTGAGGGCTGCCCACGGCTTTGCTCACGGTTCCGAGGCCTCGCGGCTCACGGTGCGCTTCGCTTACCGCTCACGTTTTCGAGGACTCCCTGCGGTCGTCCTCGCGGTCCGCGGTTCCCTGACGGTTACCGCTCGCCGTGTCGAGGGTTCACTGTGTTCACCCTCGCGGCTCACGGCGTGGCCGTTCGCCTGTCTGGGACCTCGCGACGCTCGGTCCCACTGTTCGCGGCTGCGCCGCTCACGGTTCCGAGGCCTCGCGTTGCTCGGCCTCGCTGCTCGCGGTGCGCTTCGCTTACCGCTCGCCATGTCGAGGGCTCCCTTCGGTCGCCCTCGCGCCTTGCCCACGTTTAAGTGAACGGTCGCCGTAGGTACTTGACATGACCGACGCCGAACGCGACGACGACGGTGGGGTGGCCACGGATATTGTACTGGATTTCCTCCCGCACGGCCGCACTGAGGATGACCGCCCGCAGTACGAGAAAGACCCTCTCGCGTACGTGCTCAATTCCGAGGAGTTCGAGCTGTTCGAGGTCATCGCCGACAGCGACGCGAACGTCTCCATTGGTGACCGTGTTGACCTCTCGACCGCCGACTTTGTCTCCCGCTACAGCAGCATCGAGTACGAGGACCTCCCGGGCGGTGCCCAGTCCGAACTGGAATACGTCATCGAAGACCTCGTGGAAGAGCAGGAACAACGGTTCGTCGACTTCTACAACGACGCCCAACCCATTACGCTCCGACTCCACCAGCTCAATCTCCTCCCTGGCATTGGGAAGAAACTCCGGAACAACATCCTCGACGAGCGCAAGCGCAACCCCTTCGAGAGCTTCGAGGAGCTCGAAGAGCGCATCGGCGGCCTCCACGACCCAGAGCAGGTGCTGGTCGACCGCATTATGGAAGAACTGCGTGAAGACGACCTGAAGTATCGCATCTTCGCCCCCCGCGAGGAGGAGTGATGACCGGCCAGTTCCGTGACCCCGACGCCTTGCGAGCACGCGCTGGCGTGGCCGGCGACCCGAATCAAGACCAGCACTTTCTGGTCGACGACCGTGTGCTCGACCGTCTGCCAGAGTACGCAACAGCAGGCGAAATGGACCTCTCCCACGTGCTCGAAATCGGCGGCGGGACTGGCGCGCTGACCGACCGACTGCTCGCCGTCGCCGACGAGGTGACTGTCGTTGAGCGTGACCCCGAACTCGCGGAGTTTCTCCGCTCGGAGTTCGCCGAGGCAATTTCCGAGGGGCGACTGACTGTCGTCGAGGGTGACGCGCTCGACGTCGAGTTGCCCGACTTCACCGCCTCAATCTCGAATCTCCCGTACGGAATTTCCAGTGAAATCGTTTTCCGACTGCTTCCGACGGGGAAGCCGCTCGTGTTGATGTTCCAGTCGGAGTTTGCCGAGCGGATGGCCGCCGACCCTGGCACCGACGAGTACGGTCGACTGTCGGTGACTGCCGGCCATTACGCCGATATCGAACTCGTCGAAGACGTGCCGCCAGAGGCTTTCGACCCACAGCCTGCAGTCGACAGCGCCGTCATCAGAACGCGGCCCCGAGACCCCGATTACGACGTGCCCGACGACGGGTTTTTCATGCGGTTTCTCCGGGCAGTGTTCACACAGCGCCGGAAGACGATGCGCAACGCCGTCCGGAACACGGTCCACATCTCTGGACTGCAGGACGGCGACGCTGTCGTTGACGCCGCAAGCGAGGAACTGATGAGTGCCAGAGCGGGCAACGTGACGCCGGCAGAGTTCGCCCAGCTCGCAACGCTGGCGTGGGATGTGGGCGACCCCGGCGAACCGGACGCATGACTGACGAGGGCGTTCCCCAGTTGGCCAACCAGCGCGATATCGAGACGGTCTACCAGCCTGCAGAGGACTCGAAACTACTCGCCGACGCCGTTGTCGAGGCAGTCGAACCGGGCCAGCGCGTCCTGGATGTTGGCACGGGCTCGGGATACGTCGCGACACGGTTACGCCGGGAGGCTGAGGCAGAGGCACTTGGTGTCGACCTGAACCCAGAGGCCTGCGAGCAGGCCCGTGACGCGGGCGTTCCGGTGGTCCGTGGCGATATGGTGTCTCCGTTCCGCGACGAGGCCTTCGACGTAGTGGTCTGTAACCCACCGTATCTCCCGACACCGCCCGAGCAGGAGTGGGACGATTGGATGGAACGCGCGCTTTCGGGCGGCGAGGACGGCCGCGCGATGGTCGACCCGTTTCTCGATTCAGTTGGGCGAGTGCTCCGGCCCGATGGCGAGGCTTACCTGCTCATCTCGACGCTAACCAGTCCCGAAGAAGTTCGTGCGTACGCCCGTGAGCGCGGGCTTCAGAGTGAGATTGTAGTCGAGGAATGCCATCCCTTCGAGAAACTGCTCGTCCTGCGGTTCTGGTAACTCCTGTCACCTTTATTTCGGCGAAATAACGTTAGATATATGATGCGTGGTTCATAGTATGCGCACGAAGCGAAGCAATGCGACCAGCCCTCCACGCCGTCCGAGAGTTGCTGCTTTCACCCCGGCAGTTCTTCGAGAGCCACGACCCAGCAGCGACGCTGCCGTATGCTGTTGCTGCTGTGCTCGGTTTCGCTCTCGCGTTCACAGGAGTCCTTCTCTTTGTCACGGATCAGATTGTCACGTCTATCAGCGTCGACGTACTCGTGCTCGACAATCCAGACCACCCCGTACAGTCGCTCTGCCAGTCCTACGGCCCCGAAGCATACCCAGAATGTGCCGAACCGGATTTTTACCGCCGCACACCAACGGCAGTTGCCCAGGAGAGTCTCGTTGAGTTGGGCTGGCACGCGGCCCGTACGTTCATCATACTGTGGGTGCTTGGGACGATGGGATTTGCCTTCTTCGCCCGTCTCGTCGGCGGCTCTCCCTCAGTGCGCGGCACGGTCGCGGTGACGGCGTGGTGTGTTGTCCCGGCTTTCGTCTACCTCGGCGTCGCTGTTGCAGTGGTCCACTCCGCGCTTCCGGTCGCGGTGCTCTCACTAACAGACGAACACAACCTGATTGTCTACGCATTTGCTGACCACAAACTTCCCTTCCTCCTCGCGACAATTGTCATTGTCCTGTGGCAGTGGCGGATTGCCCGCCACGGGGTAGCGGCTGACGCGGACCTCGATTCCGGAGGCGGAGCCGTCGTTGCGATGATTCCGCTGTTACTCGCGTTCATTGCGGCAGTCGGCCTCCCGGGCCTCAGTGTTCTGTCTCCGTACTAATCGCTCGTCTAGCCCGTCGTGGGTCGCGGCGGCGTAGGCTGCAATTACTAATGGGCATATCCAAAGAGAAAATATTAAAGCCCGTCATGACCTACTCAAATTCAATGACAGAGATTGTTGCGACGACACCGGGGTTGTATCCATTGCCCGACTGGGCCAAGGAGCAACTCAAAGACCAGAAAGGCAACCAGAAAGTGGACCTCATCGGCGGCGACGAGGGCGAGGAGATTCAGCAGTCCTACGCAGAGGTCCGCGAAGAGTTCATCAACGCACAGCAGGCAGCGAGCCTCGACCGAATCGTCGAAGGACAGGGCCGGTGGGACGATATGCTCGCCCATCCGCTGGCGGTCAACGACGCCGTCGACACGCAGGGGATTGTCCGCTACTACGACAACAACAACTTCTACCGAGACCCGGTCGTCACCGACGAACTCTCCGCGAGTGGTGACGTGGCCGACGAACTCGAAGCAGCAACAGCCCAGACCGACGACCTGCAGGCTGTACTCCCCGGACCGTACTCGCTTGCGGACCTGGCGACTGACGAGTACTACGGCGACGACGCCTCGTTCCAGGCCGCTATCGGCGAGTTTCTCGCCGAGGAAGCCGACCTCCTGCCCGACGTCGAGACGCTCTTTTTGCTCGAACCATCGCTCGTCGAGAATGCGCCTGACGATGGTGCTGACGAGCGCGCGAGCGAAGCTATCGACACCGTCGCCGCTGCGACCGACGCCGACGTCGTTGTCCACCCATACTGGGGCGCACTGGAGGAGAAGGTCTACGCCCACGTGATGGACGCCGACATCGACGCGCTCGGCTTCGACCTGATTTCCGACCACGAGCAGAATGTCTACAACGCACAGGAGTACGGTGCTCCTGACGACGTTGCACTGGGTATCGTCGACGGCCAGAACACGCTGGTCGAAGACCCCGAAACGCTCGAGGAGCGAATCGAGTGGTTCACCGACCAGACCCAGCAGAACGACTACGAGCGAATCTACGCGACAACCAACACGGAGACGTTCTACCTGCCGGTCAACCGCTTCGAGGAGAAACTGGAGGCGCTTGGCGCACTCAACAAGACAGAGGTGACAGCATGACACGCGAACAATTTCGACCCGAGAATCACGACAACGACCACTTCCTGCTGACGACTGTCGTCGGCTCGTATCCGAAGCCAAAGTGGCTGCACCGTGCGCGTGACCTCTTCGAGGACGAGGACCACGACTTCGACGAGGAGAATTTCGAGGAAGCGAAAGACGACGCCTCCCGGCTGATCACCAAAGAGCACGAACGCTGCGGCATGGATGTCGTCGTCGACGGCGAGATGCGGCGCAACGAGATGGTCGAATACTTCGCCCACCGCATCGACGGCTACGAGTTCAACGGCCCAGTGAAGGTCTGGGGTCACAACTACTTCGACAAACCGAGCGTCGTCGAAGAGGTAGAGTACGACGAAGAGTGGCTCATCTCCGAGTACGAGTTCACGACCGATGTCACCGACGTGCCGGTGAAGGTCCCGATTACGGGGCCGTACACGCTCGCCAAGTGGTCGTTCAACGAGGTCTACGAGGACCACGAAGAACTGGCCTACGAACTGGCCGAACTGGTCAACGAGGAAATCGAAGGGCTAGTCGAGGCTGGCGCGCGGTACATCCAGATTGACGAACCCGCGCTGGCGACGACGCCAGACGACCACGCCATCGTTGGCGAGTGTCTCGAACGCATAGCGAACAACGTCCCCGACGACGTCCGTCTCGGCCTCCACGTCTGTTACGGCGATTACTCGCGCATCTACCCCGAGATGCTCGACTATCCCGTCGAGGAGTACGACCTCGAACTCTGCAACGGCGATTACGACCAACTCGACGTGTTCAAAGAGCACGAGTTCACGAAAGACCTCGCGCTTGGCGTGGTCGATGTCCACGTTCGCGAACCCGAGCCGGTCGAGGAGATAAAGGAGAACATCAAGAAAGGGCTGGAGATTGTCCCGCCAGAACGGTTGACAATCAGCCCGGACTGTGGCCTGAAACTGCTCCCGCGTGACGTTGCCTACGGCAAGATGGAGAACATGGTGCAAGCTGCCCGCGAAGTCGAAGAAGAACTCGACGCCGGCGAAATCGATATCGACGCGCCGACGATTTCGGCCGACGACTGAGTCTGTTCTCTGAGACTATCCGATATTTGCTCTATCGAACCGCCAAATCCCAATCAGCAGTGGTATGACCAGCCACGCGACCAGCAGCGCCAGGCCCATCTCACCCTGGACATACCACGCCATCTCCTCGGGGTTCAGTTGTTGAACCGTGAGGAAATCGCCGGGGAAGGCCAGCAGCACCGAACTGAGATAGGACTGCGTCGGACTGATAACCATCGTGATGAACGTCAGTGGGTCCTGCCCGACGCCCGCGTTAAGCAGGTCATTGAGGACGTAATCGAGCAAGCCACGAATAGAGAGGTCGCCAAAGATGACGAGCAGATTTGTCACGAAGTAGAAGCCGAGCGCGCCACCCATCGCACGTGAGCGGGAACTCGTCGAGGCCGAGATCGCGATTGCGACGGCCACGTACGAGAGCGCGTACAGCGTCGTCAGGCCCGCGACAGCAACGAAGGACCCGATTCTGAGCTCCTCGAACCAGACTACTGACAGCCCGGCGGTGATGACAAAGGCGACCAGCAGCGAAGCGCTGACCACCGTCGTCCGCGAGAGAAACTTTCCGAGAACAAGTTCACGGCGGTTGATTGGCGTCGAGAGCAGGAACTTGATGCTCCCCGACTCGCGTTCGCCAGCAATCGAGAGATAGGCCGTGACCAGCGCAATTGCCGGAATGAACAGCGCGCCGATGAAGACGAGATTCCACAACGCAAGCAGGACGTCCGGAATGCCCGGTAGCCCGCCGCTGACGTTGATCTGGTAGAAAAACAGCACCGTCACCAGCGTAAACAGCAGGCCGACGAACCAGACAATTTTCGCCCGGCGCACGTCGAGAATATCCTTGCGCATCACACCGAAGGCGCTCATTGTACCACCTCCGCTGGCTGCTGTTCAGTCGAGTTGGTCTCGGCCGTAGTGGCCGAGTCGGCCGGACTGTCGCCCGTGTAGGTGTTGAACAGCTGTTCGAGCGAGGTATCCTCAGAGAGGATATCCTCGACAGTGGTCTGTTCGTCCAGTGCGGTGACGACGCGAACCTTCGCCGCGGCGTCGGCCAGCGTAGCGTCCACAGTGTTGTCCTCGACGGTGATTTCCTGCACGCCGTCGATATCTCGTGCGTGCTCAGCCGCTGCCGTGTCGGCAACCTCGACGCGAATCGACGCGCCAAGGTCCAGTTCTCCGCGGAGTTCGTCGAGTGTTCCTTCGGCGACGAGCTTTCCTTCGTTCATGATTCCAACGCGGTCACAGACAGCCTCGACTTCGCCGAGGATATGGCTCGAAAAGAAGACCGTCCGGCTAGAGGCGGCCTCCTGGCGGATAATCTCGCGCATCTCTTGCATTCCGGTTGGGTCCAGCCCAGAGGATGGTTCGTCGAGAATCAGCAGGTCAGGGTCACCGGTCAGTGCCATCCCGAAGGCTAGTCGCTGTTGCATCCCCTTGGAGTAGCCGCTAATCGAGCGGTCGCCGTCTTCTGGCGAGAGACCAACGCGTTCGAGTGTCGCCTCGACATCGGGGTCGGCGCCTTTGGACTTGGCCATCCAGTTGAGATGTTCACGGCCAGTGAGCCGGTCGTACAGTTCGGCGCCCTCGGGGAGCACGCCGATTCGCCCTCTGATCTGCTTTGCCTCTCTCGTCGGGTCGTGACCGAGCACCCGTGCTGACCCAGAACTTGGCCGGATCAGGTCTAGTAACATGTTGATCGTTGTCGACTTCCCAGCGCCGTTCGGCCCGAGGAAGCCGTATATCTCGCCGTCCTCGATGGCAAGGTCTAATCCTTCGACAGCAGTGACGTCGCCGAAGGTTTTGGTCAGATTGGTTGTTTCGATAACGCTCATATCTCTCTTTTCGATAGCCCCTTTAATGTAGTCGGGTGTGGGATTTCTCGGCAAGAAACGCGAGAGCAAATCGCACCCGTGACGTTTTAATCGGCGACGCACGCAGGGGTTGGTATGACAGGAATCGTCGGCGAGTTTTTCGACCTGAAAGCCGACACTGACGCGGATATTCTGGCGATGCAGGTCGGTGATTTCTACGAGTTTTTCGACGAGGACGCCGAACTCGTTGCCGAGGAACTCGAACTGAAAGTCTCGCAGAAATCCTCTCACGGCTCTTCGTACCCGATGGCTGGTGTTCCCGTCGATGACCTCACTCCGTATCTCACCGCGCTGGTCGAACGAGGCTACCGTGTTGCTGTGGCGGACCAGCACGAACGCGGTGACGACCACGCACGCGAGATTACACGAGTTGTCACTCCCGGAACGCTACTCGAACGGACCGACGCCGACTCACAGTATCTCGCCGCAGTCGTCGAAAGCGAGGACGGCTATGGGCTCGCATTCGCTGATGTGACGACCGGTCAGTTTCACGTCTCGAGCGTCTCTGGACCTGACGCCGAAGACCGACTCCTCGCTGAACTCTACCGCTTCGACCCCGCGGAGGTGTTATCCGGACCGGACGTGCGCACTGACGAAGCCCTGCTGGAACGACTTCGCAACCGCACGAATGCGACGTTCACGCTCCACACTGCCGAAGCCTTCGCGCCGGGCCGCGCTCGTCACCGCCTCCGTGAGCAGTTCGGTGACGAAACACTCGACAGCGTCGGGGTCGACACCGACGCAACCGTGCAGGCTGCCGGTGGCATTCTTTCCTACGTGGAAGAGACCGGCGTCGGCGTCTTGCAGTCGATAACCCGTCTGCAAAGCCACGGCTCGGGTGACCACGTCGAACTCGATGGGACAACACAGCGCAACCTCGAACTGACCGAGACGATGCAGGGCGACCGCTCGGGCAGTCTGCTGGATACCATCGACCACACCGCGACCAGTGCCGGACGCCGCCTGCTTGCCGAATGGCTCGGACGCCCCCGGCAATCACTCGACGAACTCAACCGAAGACAGTCGGCAGTGCAGGGATTCGCCGAGGCCGCAATCGAGCGCGAACGACTCCAAGAAATACTCTCTGGAACGGCCGACCTCGCCCGATTGGCCTCGCGGTCGGCCTCGGGCAGTGCCGACGCTCGTGACCTGCGTGGCGGTATCGAGACGCTCGCAATTGTGCCAGAGGTGGCCGACCTCATCGACTCGACCGATGCACTGGCCGATTCGGCATTGCCCGCGGTGCTCGATGGGTTCGACCGCGACCGTGCGGCCGACCTCCGCGCTGAACTTGACGCCGCCATCGCCGAAGAACCGCCGGGAACCATCACAGAGGGTAACATCATTGCCCGCGGATACGACGACGAACTCGACGAAATCATCGACCGCCACGAAGAGGCGCTTCAATGGATCAGGACACTGGCCGACCGCGAGAAGCGCAAACACGGTATTACTCATCTCACAGTTGACCGCAACAAGACCGACGGCTACTATATCCAGGTCGGCAACAGCGAAACCGACGACGTTCCCGAGGAGTACGACCGCATCAAGTCGCTAAAAAACTCCGAGCGCTACACCATCCCCGAACTCGACGAGCGTGAACGCGACATTCTCCGTCTGGAGGAGTCCAGACACGAACTCGAACGCGAGTTGTTCGAGGAGGTCCGTGCGACTGTCGCCGCCAACGCCGAACTCCTCCAGTCGGTCGGCCGCGTGCTGGCTGAACTCGACGTGCTGGCGAGTCTCGCCAGCCACGCTGTCCGAAATGACTGGAACCGGCCCGAACTCCACGACGGCCGAGGGCTCGACATCGACGCTGGGCGACACCCCGTTGTCGAGCAAACGACCGAGTTCGTCCCCAACGACCTGCGACTCGACGAGCACCGCCAGTTCCTCATCGTGACTGGGCCGAACATGAGCGGCAAATCGACGTACATGCGTCAGGCCGCGCTGATTACGCTGCTCGCCCAGATTGGGAGTTTCGTCCCAGCTCGGGCCGCGACAATCGGCGTCGTCGACGGCATCTATACTCGTGTCGGGGCGCTCGACGAACTCGCACAGGGGCGCTCGACGTTCATGGTCGAGATGCAGGAACTCTCGAACATCCTCCACTCTGCCACCAAAGACTCGCTGGTTATCCTCGACGAGGTCGGGCGCGGGACCGCTACCTACGACGGCATTTCTATCGCGTGGGCGGCAACAGAGTACCTCCACAACACCGTTCGCGCCCAGACACTCTTTGCGACGCACTATCACGAACTCACGTCGCTCGGCGACCACCTCGAACGCGTCGCGAACGTCCACGTCGCAGTCGATGACACCGACGGAGACGTGACCTTCCTGCGGACTATCCGTGACGGCTCAACGGACCGGAGCTACGGAATCCACGTTGCGAATCTGGCTGGCGTTCCGGGGCCAGTTGTCGAGCGCTCCGAAGAGGTGCTCCAGCGCCTGCGCGAAGAGAAAGCCATCGAGGCCCGCGGCGGCGAGAGCGGTGAACCGGTGCAAGCAGTGTTCGACCTTGGAAGCGGCGAGTTCTCTGCGACTGACTCTACTCCAGAAGACGACACCGAACCGGTGGAATCAGGACTGTCGGCCGAGCAGCAGGCAGTGCTCGACGCCGTGGCTGACCTAGATGTCAACGAAACGCCGCCAGTCGAACTGCTGGCGAAAGTGCAGGACTGGCAGCGGCAGTTAGATGGCAAGCCCTCACAGTAACGGGCGAGCTTTTTCAGCCAAGCCGTCGAACTCCAATGAAATGCGTCTGGAAACTGCACTGGAGGCAACCGACGGGCTGGTGAGCGTCGTCGGAGCCGGGGGCAAGAAATCGACGCTGTACACGCTGGCGTCCCGCCTCGACCGCGCGGTAGTCACGGCGACGGTCAGAATCCCGATTTTTGACGAGCACGTCAGGAGTGTCCGGGTGACTCAAAACCCGGTCGCGGCGGTACGCGCTGCTGCTGACGACGACTGGCCGCTGGGGATCGTCCCGGAGCGCGAACGCGACGACCGGTATCGCGGCTACGATTTGGAAACGGTCGCAGAGATTGCGGAGGTCGATTCGGTCGGGACAACGCTCGTGAAAGCCGACGGGGCGCGGATGCGCGAACTGAAAGCGCCGAACGAGCGCGAACCGCAGATTCCCGCGGCCACAGATACCGTCCTCCCGGTCGCGAGCGTCCGCGCCGTCGGCGAGGCACTCACCGACGAACTCGTCCACCGGCCCGAACTGGTCGCCGAACTCACCGGGCGAGGGATTGGGGAGACAATCCGCCCGGAAGATGTCGCGGCCACGCTCGCGAGTCCGAGTGGTGGCATGAAAGACGTTGGTAACGCAACAGTCGTACCGATTCTGAATAAAGTCGATGAACCGGACCTTGCGGCGACGGCCCGCGAGATTGCGAGCGAGGTTCTGGACCGAGCAGACGTTACTCGGGTTGCACTGACCCAGATGACTGGCGACCAGCCGCTCGTCGATGTTGTCGAGTGAACTGCCGAACGGAGTCTTTCGAGGTCGAGAACTTACTGGAGGCGATCTGTTGCGGCCGCGAGTTCCTCGGGCGTGTTGACGTTCTCGAAACTCTCGGTCGACGCGACGGATTCGATAGCTGATTGGTCGACGACGACAACCTCCGCCAGTTCGTCAATTGCGTCGACGATCCGCGGACCCTCGGTATCGAGCGCTCGCTCGCAGGCATCAATCATCGACTCGACGCGGTAGACCGCTTGCGTGGGCTCGTAGTAGCCAGAGTCGAGGCGTGAAACCGCAGCGTCGGCTGCTTCTGCTCGCTCGAACAGGTATTCGACGAGCGCCGATTCGACGAACGGCATGTCGCAAGCGACCACTGCAGCGTACTCACCGGCGGCGGGTTGGAGTCCATTCCGGATGCCAGCTACCGGCCCCAGGTCCGACTGCTCGTCGAGGCCGTACTCCACCGCCAACGGATAGCCGTCCATGGCGGCGCGAATCCGCTCGGTCTGGGCCGGCCGACAGTTCACAATAAGTTCGTCGACGACCGGTTCCAGCCGGTCGGCGACTCGACGAATCATCGGCCGGCCAGCTAGTTCGGCAACTGCCTTGTCGGCCTCACCGAATCGGGTGGAGTAGCCACCAGCGATGATGACTCCGCTTCGCATAGCTCTCTGTGGACGACCCACGCTTAATTATCTCTCGTCGTGACGCTCCTGCCAAAGCCGCCACAGCCCTCGGTACAGCGTCCAGGGGTCGACATCGAAGCGCTCCGTGAGCCGCTGGCAGGCGTCGTCGAAGCGGCGATAGGTGTCTATTGTCGGTTCTTCAGGATACGGGCCGTCGAGTTCGCCACACTCACCGAGTATCTCCCAGAGCCGCGAATCGAGCGCAACGTAGCGGTCGGGATGGGTGAACTGCAAGAATGCGGAGGCGACCGGCACGTCGACACCAGAGAGTTCGCACAACAGGTGGAGGTTCTCAGCAGTCTCGTCTCTCCTGTCGGCAACAGTCGCCAGCGTCTCTAGTACTACGGAAAAGTCGTTATCTCGAAAGCGCTCTTCTGTCTCCCGGCGCTCCTTGTCGGGGTACGCTCCCAGATATCGCCTGAAGTACCACTGGACGACCCACTCGACGTCTCGGCGGCCGTACTCCTCACCGGCGAACGTCTCTGGAAGCATCTCGATGTGCTCCTGTTCGACGGCTGCCAGCGGTTCGACTGACATATATCTCTCGGCCAGCGAGTCGACCTGTGCCGCCGTGAGTTCCATTACTCGTAATTCAGTGCTGACGACCGTGAAGGTTTGGCCGCTTGGGCCGTCGATGCGGTGGGTGGTATCGCGTAACAAGATTCAAACGCTTTGGGAACGCAGTATCAGTAACGACAGCCATGTCAACTGAAGATACCCAGACAAAGACAATCTGCCCGTACTGTGGGGTCGGTTGCGGGATTCGGGTTCGTGAGGGCGACGAGCGCGGCGAGATGCGGTTCATGCCGTGGGGGGACGCGCCTGTCAACGAAGGCAGGGTCTGCATCAAAGGCGGCGCTGCAACGGAAGTCGTCGACCACGAAGACCGGCTTACTGACCCGCTTATCAGGGACGATGGCGAGTTCCGCGAGGCGACGTGGGAGGAGGCCTACAGCCACATTGTCTCCGAGTTAGAACGGGTCAGAGATGAGCATGGTCCGGACGGAATGGGGTTCTATGGCTCCTCGAAGACGACCAACGAGGAGAACTACCTCCTCCAGAAACTCGCTCGCCGGTACGGCACGAACAACGTCGACAACTGCACGCGGATGTGCCACGCCTCGACTGTGTGGGCGCTCCGAACGAGCCTCGGGATGGGCGCGATGACAAACAGCATGGCCGACCTGGAGGAGTCGGCCGATGTCCTCTGGATTCAGGGTGCCAATCCGGGCGAACAACACCCCATCGCCAACAGCCAGTACTTCCGGCAAGCAGTTCTGGAGGGCGCAACTGTCATCCAGGTCGACCCACACGCGAACAAGACCACGCGCTCGTTCAAGATTGACGAGACTGAGCGCCACCAGCACCTTCAACTGAAGCCCGGAACTGACATCCCACTGTTGAATATCGTCCTCAAGACGATTCTCGACAATCACGAAGAAAACCCCAACGAGGGCTGGATTGACGAGCAGTTCATCGAGGAGCGAACCGAAGGGTTCGAGCACCTGAAAGAGACGCTCGCGGACTTCGACAAGGAAGCCGCGGCCGAGACGTGTGGCGTCCCGCTCGAAGACATCGAACTCGCCGCCGAGAAGTACGCGATGGCGAACAACGCCGCCATCTTCACCGGCATGGGGATGAGCCAGCACACTTGCGGCGTCGACAACGTCCAAAACGAGATCAACCTCGCGCTGGTGACCGGCAACCTCGGCAAACCCGGTACCGGAGTCAACCCACTCCGTGGCCAGAACAACGTTCAGGGCACCTGTGACGTCGGTGCGATGCCAAACGTCCTGCCGGGGTACCAACTCGTCGACGACGACGAGGCCCGCGAGTCCGTCGAAGCGGTCTGGGGCTTCGACATTCCCGACGAACCGGGACTCACGAACGTCGAAATCTCACACGAAATTGGCGACTCGATTCACGGGCTGTACGTCATGGGCGAGAATCCGGTCATGAGCGAACCCGACGGGAACGTGGTCGAACGGCGGATGCGCGAGGAGTTGGAGTTCATGGTCGTCCAGGATATCTTCATGACCGAGACGGCCGAACTCGCGGATGTTGTCCTCCCCGCGACGACGTGGGCCGAACGGGGCGGCACCGTCACCAACACCGACCGCCGGGTCCAGCGAATGCGCGAAGTCCACAAAGTTCACGATAACACGAAACACGACCGTGAAATTCTCTGCGAGGTCGGGACCAGACTCTTCGGTGAGGGCTTCGAGTTCGCTGACGCCGAAGAAATTTTCGAGGAACTCCGGGAAGTCTGTCCGATTATGTACGGGATGACCTACGACGCCCTCGGTGAAGAGGGAATCCAGTGGCCCTGCTACGAGGAGGGCGACGAGGGCGACCAGTATCTCTACGAAGCGGAGTTCGAGACCGAAAACGGGCTGGGCCAGATCGAAGGTGTCGTTCATCAAGAGCCGAAGGAGGTGCCTGACGACGAGTATCCACTCGTGCTTACCACGGCGCGGGTCGAGGAACACTACAACACGGGGACGATGAGCCGTCGGTCGCCTACACTCTCCCGGCAGGTGCCAGAGAACTTCGTCGACGTCCACCCCGCCGACGCCGAGCGATACGGAATCGACGACGGCGAGCACGTGACGCTCCGGTCTCGCCGCGGTGAAATCACGGTCACGGCCCAGGTCACGGAGGACACGAAGGAGGGCGTGGTCTGGACAACGCCGCACTTCGCGGCCGCGTCGGCCAACCGACTGACCAACGATGTGCTCGACGAGCGGGCGAAAATTCCCGAGTACAAAGCTGCCGCCGCCGAAATCGAGGTTGGAATCGAACCCGCCGACGAGGCCGTTGGCGACGACTGAGTAGTCGGAGCCGACTACTCTGTACTGAGGTTGCGAATTGCCCCGGACAACACATCAACGCCAATGTCCAGTGAGCGCTCGTCAACGTCGAACGTCGAGGTGTGGTGGCCGCCGGGGTGGTCGGTTCCGATACCGACGTAACCCGCGACGCCGCCGTTGTCCTGGACGCGCTGCATGAGGTAGGTCGCGTCTTCGCTGCCGCCGAGGTCATCACGGTGGAGAATCGAGTCGACGCCAGCGGCACCTTCGGCGGCGCGGGCCACCTGTTCGACGACTGCCTCGTCACTCGTCGCACTGGGTGCTTCGCCGCCGCCCGTGACCGCAACCTCACACTCGTGCATCGCCGCCGCAGATTCGAGCACGTTGACCGCTTTCTCGCGAGTGTATTCCATTAGCTCCGTCGTCTCACCGCGAACCTCGCCGTGGATAAACGCTTCTTCTGGGATGATGTTCGACGCGGTACCGCCGCCGACGTGGCCGGCGTTGATGCGGGTTGCGCCGTCGCTGTTGCGCGGAATCGCGTAGAGATTCTGGACCGCTGTCGCCATCGCCTGAACCGCGTTGCGACCGTCCTCCGGGTGGCCGCCGGCGTGGGCGGGTTCGCCCGTGAACTCGGCGTCGAAGTGTGAGACGGCGAGAAAGCCATCGACGCCCGCGACAACCTCGCCTGTCGGGTGGTCGAGGCCGAGGTGGACCGCGAGCAGTGCGTCGAGGTCGTCGAGATGGCCGCTCTCGGCGACGGCTTTCCCGCCGCCGACAATCTCCTCCGCTGGCTGGAAGAAGAGTTTCAGCGTGCCCTGGAAATCGCTGTTTGCGATTGCCTCGATAACACCGAGTCCGATGACAGCGTGGCCGTCGTGACCGCAGGCGTGCATATGCCCGTCGTGAGTCGAGCGAAAGCCATTCGCAGCGGGATGGTGGGTCTCGGCTGTGCTCTCCTCCTGCGGGAGACCGTCAATGTCGACTCTGAGACCGATTGTTGGCCCCTCGCCGCGTTCGAGGACGGCCATCGCACCAGTGTGGCCGCCCGCCAGTTTGTCGAGCACGTCCTCGTCTACGTCGTATTCGCGGGCGCGTTCGAGCCACGGCTCGAGCGTTTCGTCGTCAGGGACACCGAGGCGCTGGTCTGTGTCGAGTATCTCGGGGCCGATGAGAATCTCGTCGACAGGGAGCGAGCGCAATTGCTTGACGATGCGTGCTGTCGTGTAGAATTCTCGCCACGCGGGTTCGGGCCGTTTGTGCAGTTCCCGGCGCAGCGAAACAAGCCAGTCCTGCTCTGTGTCGGTTGCCATACCCATTCAACGGCCAGCAGTTGCTTAAAATCGGCGGGCGGTCAGTCGCTGGTCTGGTTGTACTGCTCGATGTCGGCAGTGATGTAGATTCGGTCGGGGTACTCCTGTTCGGCGACGGTCCGGGCAAACTCGTTGTGGTCGATAATTTCGATGTCGCGCGTGTAGACGGTATAATCCCAGGTCCCGAACGATTCTGTGGCAGAGAGGTCCTTGTACTGCGGGACGCCGTGGCGACTCGGGGGCTTTGGGTGTGGGCCTTTGAGCTGGACACCCTTGCGCTCGGCCCGGTCTTTGATATCTGTGACGATGGAATCGAGCAGTTCACCGTCGCCGCTCTGGAGTGTGAGCCGAGTCACGAATGGCATAGACGACCCGAACACCTCGGCGGGCAAAACCGGTTCGGTTTTCCTAGCGAGTGCGAATGCGTCTCACTGACCTGGCACCCGGCACTCCGATAATCCCTTAACGGGGGGCCGAGTAATACCCTGTAATGATCGAGGCCACGAGCGCGGGAGCCATCCTCTTTCGCGATACGCGTGGCCGGAGAGAGTACCTCCTGCTCAAAAGCCGCCCCGGTGACTGGGAATTTCCCAAAGGCGGCGTCGAGGGCGAGGAAGAACTCCAGCAAACCGCGATACGCGAAGTGAAAGAGGAGGCCGGAATCAGTAATTTCCGGCTCATTGATGGCTTCCGCCGAGACTACGATTACGTGTTCGAGGCGGGTGGAAATACGATTCACAAGACGGTCCACCTGTTCATCGCACACTCAGAAGAAGCGTCGGCAGAACTCTCACAGGAACACCGCGACCACCAGTGGCGCGACTACGACCAGGCGATCAACACGATCACGCAGGACGGCCCGCGTGAAATCTTCGAGGACGCCCACGAGTTCATCGACGAGGAGTACTACGGGGACGACGAGTAACCCGTCGCACTCACTCCCACGATTCGCCACTCGCCAAGTCGACATCGCTGTCAGTCTTCGACGACGGACAGATGTCCGCCAGCCGACAGTCCGAACAGTCCGGGTTCCGCGCCGTGCAGACCGCGCGTCCGTGACTGATAAACAAGTGGGTGAGTTCTTGCCACTCCGAGTTGGGCGCGAGCTCCATCAGTTCCTGTTCGATATCCTCGGGGCGCTCCTGTTCAGTGATTCCCAGCCGCCGGGTCAGCCGCTGGACGTGCGTGTCGACGACGACACCCTCGACCACGTCGTGGCCGTGCTGGAGAACGACGTTTGCAGTCTTGCGCCCAACGCCGGGCAGGTCCGTCAGTGCCGACATCGTGTCGGGGACCTCGCCGTCGTGGTCGTCGATAATCTGCTGGCAGGCGGTGCGGATGTACTCCGCTTTGTTGTTGTAGTAGGTGACTGAATTCAGGTCTTCCGCGAGTTCGTCCTGTTCGACCGCGGCGTAGTCAGCAGCGTCGTCGTACTTTGCAAAGAGGTCGGCGGTTACCGTGTTGACTCGCTCGTCGGTACACTGTGCGGAGAGAATGACGGCAATCAGTAGTTCGAGCCGGTTCGAGAAATTCAGCGAAATGGTCGTATCAGGATACTCCTCGTGGAGGCGCTCGAGCACTTCCCCCAACTGCTCTTCTTGGCTGTCGAGTGCGGTTCCCATAGCAAGTCGTTGGTGACCAGCAGTATCAGCCCACCGACTTACTCGGCCGCGAACGGTTCGCGGAACCACTCCTCGACCAGTTCGACCATAATCGACGCGAAGATATTTTGGCTCGTCCAGAATGCAATTTCCGAGGCTTCGGCGGCCGCGGAATAGGTACTCAATAACAGTGTATCGTCGTCGACCATCAGCATCTGTGCGATGTCGACGTCGGTCTGGCGGTCCTCGGGAACCTGATAGGTTGTGATGGCACTGTCCGCACCGACGGCGTCGAGTACCGCGGACTCCAGACTCGCAATCACGACAGTGACACCGTCTTCGGCAGCCGCCTCCAGGGCTGCGTGAATCTCGTCATCGAGCAGCTCGGGGTCTTCCGTTGCGTAGAGCACCCGTTCGTCTGCACCCTCGACGAGCTCCGCAGCGCGAGACCTGATCGCGTCCGACCCGTTCAACAGCCAGATCGATTCTGTTCGTTCGTCCTGCTCGTGGCTGTTCTGGATTGCGTCGAGATAATCGAATGTTTCTGCGCCTGTCTCGGCGAGCTGGTCGAGCAGCAGTCGCCGCGCCTGTTCTAGCGGCACCGGCCGGTAGACCGTCGGTGTCGACTGCTGGGTTTCGACCAGCCCACGCTCTTCGAGTCCCTCTGCGGCGCCGTACACCTGCGAGCGCGGGACATCTGCGACGTTGCTCACCTCACTTGCGGCGCCCCGGCCCAGTTTCTGCAGTGCCAGAAAGACTCGTGCCTCGTAGGTTGTCAATCCGAGTCGCTTTAGCCCCTCGATTGCGTGCTCGTCGTTCATACTTGTTCCCCGTGACCGCCTGATATCAGCGATATGAGGCGTGCTTCGATCATTGCTGTCCTCTGGGACGCGTCGATGTACCTACTTCCATACTAACAGATTAGTGTCGTAGCGTAAAAAAGCAGTCATCTCGGACGGTTTCGGCACGGGAAACACTGTACCAACCCTTTTTGAGTGTTCCATCCAACTTGTAACTGCAATGATTCCAGCAGTCGCACTCCAGTCGATTTCGACCGTGAGTTTACTCGCGATTATTCTCCTTTTGCTTGCGGTCGTGACGGCGTACAACAGCGTCATTATTGTCGACGCCTACGAGAAACGGGCCTACACGCGGTTCGGGAAGTACCAGGGCCTGCTCCAACCCGGCCTGAACCTCGTCCTCCCGTTCGTGACGAAGGCCTATACGTTCGATATGCGAACGATGACGCTCGACGTGCCCCGTCAGGAGGCTATCACACGGGACAACTCACCGGTGACTGCCGACGCTGTCGTCTACATCAAAGTGATGGACGCCGAGAAAGCCTTCCTCGAAGTGGACGACTACAAGAAGGCCGTCTCGAATCTTGCCCAGACGACGCTTCGGGCAGTGCTGGGTGACATGGAATTGGACGATACGCTGAACAAACGCCAAGAGATCAACGCGAAAATCCGGACGGAACTGGACGAACCGACCGACGAATGGGGAATCCGCGTCGAGTCTGTTGAGGTCCGTGAGGTCAACCCATCGAAAGACGTCCAGCAGGCGATGGAGAAACAGACCTCCGCCGAGCGCCGTCGCCGTGCGATGATTCTCGAAGCACAGGGTGAACGACGGAGTTCCATCGAGGAAGCCCAGGGTGACAAACAGTCCAACATCATCCGCGCACAGGGTGAGAAACAGAGCCAGATTCTCGAAGCCCAGGGTGACGCGATTTCGACCGTGCTGCGCGCGAAATCCGCCGAGTCGATGGGCGAGCGTGCCGTTATCGAGCGTGGAATGGAGACTCTCGAAGAGATTGGCAAGGGCGAGTCGACGAAGTTCGTCCTGCCGCAGGAACTTACCTCGCTGGTGGGTCGCTACGGCAAACACCTCCAGGGTAGTGACGCCAAGGAGAACGGTCACGTCCTCGAAGGGATGGAGTTCGACGACGAAACGCGTGAGATGCTCGGTCTCGACGACATCGAGGAAATAATCAACGAGTTCAGCGACGAGGACAACGTCGTCGACATCGAGCAGATGGAAGAAGAGGCACAGGCTGTCAAGGAAGGCCAGAGCCAGGCCGATATCAAAGACCCTGACGAGATCATCGAGGATGGACAAGACGACCTCGATATCGACGCGACGGACGGCACCGACGGCAAGTGACCTGTCGTCTGGCGTAGCGAAGCCGTTTTATTCCTGCCTGTCGTTGCTATGCTCAATGGAACGCCCGGACGTCGACCAATCCAAGCGGGCGACACTCCGGCGATTCGCCGCGCTGGGTGCGGCGAGTCCCCTTGTCGGACTTGCGAGCGCCGAAGAAAGCGACAGCGATACGCCGGAGGCGATTGCAGGCTACATCTCTGCGACGCCGGGCGCACACTTCTCGAAGGTCCGTGACGACCTGCAACTGGGCACGGGCGAGACCCAACACCACCTCGATGAGCTCGAATCATCGGGCGTCATCGAGAGTCGTCGCGACGGTGATTACCGGCGATTTTTCCCGGCCGACCAGTTCAGTGAGTTCGAGCAGACGACGCTGGGCCAACTGCGCCGCGAGACCCCTCGCAGGATGATGATTGCATTGCTCGATGACCCGACCGCGACCGCTGGCGCAATTGCTGACCGTCTCGGTGTCTCGCGACCAGCAGTGAGTAACTGCGCAAAGACGCTCGAATCCGCTGGACTGCTCTCGCGGGCCGACGGCTACTCGCTGGTCGACCCCGAGACAATTCTGCTGTTGCTGGTCAGATATGCTGATTCCTTCGGCGAGGACGCCGCCACCCTTGCGGCGACGGCACCCTCGCTGGTTGAGTACACTGGCGGCGAGTAACTCAGGCCGTGACCATCCACGTCGTACTGGACGAGTAGCCCCACTTTTCGACGCTGATGTCGAACTCCCCTCGTTCGATAGCCGTCATATTCGTTCCCACTTCTTTCGCAGACATATCGAGTTCGTCAGCGATCAGCCGAGACTTGAAGTAGGTCTTGTCGTCGGCTTCGTCGCGCAAAAACTCCAGAATCTGATGCTGTTTTTCCGAAAGGTTCGCCAGTTCAGTCGCGGTCTCCGCTGTGGTACTCATATTCACAGCTACGACTGCACCACGTATAGCCCGTTTGGTACGATCAGTTAATGCCGTGCATTCCTGCGGTTTGGTCTCGTCTTACTCGGTCTGGGCTGCTGGGTCACCGGGTAGTGGTACGGCTCGCTAACGGTCAGTTGCCAGCGATGGCTTCGCCGACAGCAAAGTTCGACTTCACTTCGGTCACTTCGATTTTGACACGCTCGCCGATGTCGGTGTCCGGGACGATGATGACGTAGCCGCGCTCGACGCGTGCGATGCCGTCGCCCTGTTTGCCGATGTCTTCGATTTCGACGTAGCGCATTTCGCCGGGTTCGACCGGGGGCTGTGGCTCGTCAGGTGCTGGCTGGTCGGCGTCAGTTGTCTCCTCCTCGTCGGCCGAAATCAGCGCCACGCGGTACGTCTCGCCGGGTTCGACAGCACCCGTCTCGATCTCTCGGCGTGGGATCTCGACAACATGGCTTCCCTCACGTTCCGAAACATCAGCACTGAACAGACAAAGTAGCTTATTCGAGATTTCCAAAGGTAGTAGACCTCCGTACCAGTGAAACGGAGTCCTGTTCAAAATATCTATCGGACAGTCCGTTCACTCCTCAGAGTAAGCAGTTCCGTCCAGCCGCTTGGCTCCCTCCGAGTCGTGGACGACAACGTCGCCCGACTCGACTGCAACGGGTGCGTACTCCTCGCGGACCGCAATCGCTTCTTCCAGCTCCCGGACTGCTCGCTCTTTGAGCGCCGCGGCAAGTTCTTCGGCGTCTTCTCGTGAGATATCCCGGCCGAGTCCCTCGCACTCGTGAGCGCGAACCATTCCTTCCTCGTCGACTGCCTCACCCATAGGCTGGCTCGTCCCGCCCAGCGCGACACTGAATGGATACGTTTTACAGAGTAACGGCCGGTCGCCGTAGACCGTACAGGACCCATCGCCGCCTCCCTCTCCGTCGTCGTAGAACGCACAGTCACCACAGGAGTCGGTCTGCAGCGCCCACTCGAAGGTTTCTCCTTCTGGGCCGTCTGTACCGTCGCTGAGGCCGTAGGGCATCGGTCTCGCGACATCGCGCCAGTCGTAGTCCTCACTGCGCTGAATCTCGCGAATCTCCTCGGGAAACACCGTTGCAGTGTGGTCCTCGCTGGTGCCGTCCTCGCGCTCGGCGGCGGTACAACAGCCCCCACAGCGGGTACACTCGAAGCCGATAGCTTCGATGGCGTCGGCCAGTTCAGCGACTGACAGCGACTGCGCCTCGGTGAGTTCGGCTTCGAGTGAACGCATATCCATCTCTACGAAACAAGCCCGCAAAACACCTCCGCTCCGGTCAGGCTGGTCGCGCGCGCTCGCCGTCGAAGGCAACCCGGCCCTCCACGACGAGCTTCTCGATGTGTGCGAGCACGGTTGCCCGAGCGAGGTCGTAGACAGCCGAGATATCTTTGTCGTAGGCTGCCTCGACGACCGCATCGAGGGTCTCAGCCCCGTCGTCGATTGCCGCTTCGACAGACTTCTCGCGGTCGAGTCGGTGCTCGATGAGTCGCTGGCAGGTCGCCTGTGGCTCTTCGATAACCGGGCCGTGGCCGGGGTAGAGACGGTCAGGGTTGGACGCGTAGACCCGCCGGAGTGAACTCAGATAGGCCCGCATATCTCCCTCGGGTGCGCCGACGACGACACTGCCTGCCGCGACAGCGAGGTCACCGCTGATGAGTCCATCGGGCGAGACGAAGGCCGTGTGTTCGGCCGCGTGGCCCGGCGTATCCATCGCGACGAGTGACTCCGTAATCTGGTCACCGGGCTTGAACGTCCGGTCCGGTGCAATCCCAGCCGCAGCCTCGAACGCGGCGCTTCGACCGTATTTTGCCCACACCGTCAGGTCTGCTTCGACCGCATAGTCCGCAACCGCGCCGACGTGGTCAGGGTGGTGGTGGGTAACGAGGATGTGTTCGAGGTCGTCCAGTAGTTCGTCGAGGTCTGCACTGCGGGCAGCAGGGTCAATTACGACGCCATCGTGAACGTACGCGTTCGTTGCGCCGGTGGGTGCGCGTGTCTCGACAGCGAGAGAAAATCGCTCAACCATTGTCTGGCGCCTCGGCAGCCAGTTGCCTATCTCTTTGGGTTCAACTGCGCTCGGTCAGCGAGTAGACCTGTTTCCGGGCGTCCTGGACGCTGTAGCGTGACTCGACGAGTCCGGCGTCTTCGAGTCGGTTCAGCGCGTATCGCACTGTCCGGTCCGGCAGCAGCGATTCCTCGGCAAGTTGGCCCTGCGAGAGCGGACCGTCAGTTTCGAGAATCTTTGCGACGAGTTTCGCGCTCGGCGGGAGTTCGCGCAGGCGTTTGCGGTACTCCTCTTCTGAAAGAGTCTGTCGTGGTTTGCCCGGATCTTCGACAATCGTGCTCATATACACGCTACTCTTGATTAGACTTGTAAACGTTTGCTATATTCAGATCAAACGGATAGGGGGTGTATAATCCCTGCAGGTGGCCCTTATACAAAGCTCGCTTATGTGTCTCTCTGGGTTGCTTTCGGCGGTTCGAGCAGGTATCTCACATATTCCGTACCGGTCCTGTCCGGAGATGGGCAGTCGTTTCGACACGCAGGAGAGCAGCCGGGAATGCCGGCTCCGTTTCAGTATCATTTTAATACTCGGGGAGAAAATGCCCGGTAGCGTGAAAGGACAGGAGTGGTACCAGGCCGATGATGTCGCCGAAGAGTACGACGAGAAGCGATTCTCACAGGGTGGGCGACTCATCGACCGACGGGAGAAACAGGCGGTACTGAACGCTGTGGGCCCAGTCGAGGACAAGCAGATTCTCGAAATTGCCTGCGGAACTGGCCGGTTTACCGCGATGCTGGCCGAGCGCGGCGCAGATATCGTCGGGCTCGACATCTCGGGACCGATGCTCCAGCAAGGCCGAGAGCGCGCCCAGTCCGCGGGCGTTGCCGACCATCTGGAGTATATGCGCGGCGACGCCGGCCGTCTGCCGTTTCCAGACGACCACTTCGACGTGGTCTTTGCGATGCGGTTTTTCCACCTCGCGGATACACCCGAGGAGTTTCTGCGAGAGATGTGCCGGGTCTCCAAGGACCAGATTTTCTTCGATACCTTCAACCGGTACTCGACGCGGTCGCTGTACAACTGGGCACTGCCCATGGGGTCACGGCTGTACTCGGGCAGTGAGGTCCACTCCCTGCTCGAGGCGACCGACCTCGAACTCGTTGCGGCCGAACACGACTGGATTTTCCCGTACGGGCTCTACCGAGAGCTTCCCAACCGAGTTGCCTCGGCAGTGCGGTGGCTCGATGGCTCTATTCGCTCGCTCCCGCTGGGTGAGCGGTTGGCCTCGGTCTCGTACTGGGACGCTCGCCTGTAACTAATCCGAGTAGTTCGGCGAGTCGAGTTTGGACAGTCGCAGTCGCTGTTATTCGTACACTTCGACAATTCCTGTCCGACGAATCCATCACGATTATTAGTAAGCAATTGTGTTCCTCTCCCGAGTGAATGTCTCAAATTTTGATGTTTTGGCGGCTAATGCCGGTCGGTTCACGGGATTGCAGAAGGCTTTTGCACCGGCCCTTTGTACCCTGAGCTAGTATGCCCGAGGACCTGAACTGGGCCATCGGCGGCGAAGCCGGCGATGGGATCGATTCAACAGGGAAAATATTTGCACAGGCGCTCTCGCGGGCAGGCAGACACGTCTTTACCTCGAAAGACTTCGCTTCACGGATTCGGGGCGGCTACACCGCCTACAAGGTACGGACGTCTGTCGACCGCGTCGAGAGTGTCGTCGATCGGCTAGATATTCTCATTGCGTTGACTGAGCGAACCATCGACGAAAACATGGACGAACTCCACGAGGGGAGCGTTATCATCTACGACGGGGAACGAACCTCGATGCAGGATGTCGAGATTCCCGACGGGATGGTCGGCCTCAACGTGCCGCTGAAACGCCTCGCCGAGGAGGCTGGCGGTGCAATCATGGCCAATATCGTCGCGCTGGGGGCTGCCTGTGAAGTTTCGCAGTTCCCAATCGAGAATCTGGACGCGTCACTGGAAAAACGATTCTCCGACAAGGGGACGGCAATCGTCGAGAACAACAAGAAGTCGGCTCGGCTTGGTCAGGAGTACGTCCAGGAGAACTACGACCACGAGTTCGATTACGACCTCGAAACGACGGACAACGATTACGTCCTCCTGAACGGTGACGAAGCCATCGGGATGGGCGCTATCGCTGCTGGCTGTAAGTTCTACTCCGGCTACCCCATCACGCCTGCGACGGACGTGATGGAGTATCTGACCGGACGAATCGACCAGTTCGGCGGGAAAGTCGTTCAGGCCGAGGACGAACTCTCGGCAATCAACATGGCACTCGGTGCGGCGCGGGCCGGTGCGCGGTCGATGACCGCCACCTCTGGCCCGGGAATCGACCTGATGACCGAAACCTTCGGGCTGGTTGCCACCACCGAAACGCCGCTCGTTATCTGTGACGTGATGCGCTCTGGTCCCTCGACGGGGATGCCGACCAAACAGGAGCAGGGCGACCTGAACATGTTGCTCTACGGTGGCCACGGCGAGATTCCGCGCTTCGTCGTCGGCCCGACGACAGTCTCGGAGTGTTTCTGGAAGACCGTCGAGGCCTTCAACCTCGCCGAGAAGTACCAGACGCCGGTGTTCCTCGTTTCTGACCTCGCGCTGGCAGTGACCGAGCAGACGTTCCCGCCGGAAGCCTTCGACATGGACGAGGTCGAAATCGACCGCGGGAAAGTTGTCGACGAAAACGATATCGACACCTGGCAGGACGAACAGGGCCGTTTCCAGCCACACTTCGCGACCGCCGACGGGATCAGTCCCCGAACGTTCCCCGGCAACACCCAGGGTGCTCACATGACGACTGGGCTGGAACACGACTCGCTGGGCCGGCGAACCGAGGATACTGACGTTCGTATCGAACAGGTCGATAAGCGCGAACGGAAGGTCCAGACTGCCCGCGAGGAGGAAGACTGGGAACCCCGCGAGTTCGGTGATTCCGACGCGGATACACTCGTAATTTCGTGGGGGTCGAACGAGGGCGCATTGCGGGAGGCACTCGAGTTCCTCGAAGAGGACGACGTCGACGTTCGTATCCTCTCTGTTCCGTATCTGTTCCCGCGACCTGACCTCGAAGCAGCAATCGAAGACGCCGAGACGACAATTGTCGTCGAGTGTAACGCGACCGGCCAGTTCGCCGATGTCGTCGAACACGATGTGCTCGAACGAGTCGAACGGATCAACAAGTACAACGGAATCCGCTTCAAGGCGGACGAACTCGCAGAAGATATCAAGGCTACCGTCAGCCCACAGGCGGAGGTAGAACAATGAGCTCCGAGGTAAGCTTCGTCGACTTCAAGTCGGATAAACAGCCGACATGGTGCCCAGGCTGCGGTGACTTCGGCACCATGAACGGCATGATGAAAGCCCTTGCCGAGACGGGCAACAGCCCCGACGATACCTTCATCGTCGCCGGGATTGGCTGTTCAGGCAAGATTGGCACCTACATGCACAGCTACGCGCTGCACGGTGTCCACGGCCGAGCACTCCCAGTCGGGATTGGTGTGAAGATGGCCAACCCAGAACTGGAGGTAATGGTTGCCGGCGGTGACGGTGACGGCTACTCGATTGGCGCAGGCCACTTCGTCCACGCAGTACGCCGAAACGTCGACATGACCTACGTCGTGATGGACAACCGCATCTACGGGCTGACCAAGGGTCAGGCCTCACCAACCAGTCGCGAGGACTTCGAGACATCCACCTCGCCTGACGGCACCAACATGCCGCCGGTGAATCCGCTCGCGCTCGCACTCGCCTCTGGCGCGACATTCATCGCACAATCCTTTAGCTCGGACTCGAAACGCCACGCCGAGATTGTGCAAAAGGCCGTCGAACACGACGGCTTCGGCTTCGTCAACGTCTACTCACCGTGCGTGACGTTCAACGACGTCGACACCTACGACTACTTCCGCGATTCGCTCGTGGACCTCAAAGAAGACGACCACGACCCGACCGACCGAGAGGAAGCGAAAGAAGTCATCCTCAGCGGCGACAAGGAATATCAGGGCGTTATCTACCAGAACGAAAACAGCGTCCCATTCGAGGAACAAGAAGGCATCGACGCACCAATGAACACGGTGCCCGATGGCGCGCCTGAGGGCGCGATGGACCTCGTCCGCGAGTTCTACTGACGGACACTCTTTTCGCACAAATTCCTCTTTAAGCCTCACTGACGTTTATACCAATCTGCATTTTCTGTTTTGACATGCCCAGACGAACGAGGCGGGCCGTTCTGGGGTCTCTCACGGGAGGCACACTCGCCGGTCTGTGTGGGTGCCTGCAGATATTTCCGGAGCAGGCAAGCAGTCCCGAATGCGAGAGTGAGCGCTGGCAGACTGTCTCGCCACAGCCGTTCACCGCGGTAGCCACGTCCCGCACGCCGGTTGCAACGTTCGGCGGCCCCAATCGACCGCCCTCGTTTGGTCAGGCGGTCGCGACGACGGGTACCACCGTCTTCGTCGGCGTGCCCCAGGCTGCTCCCGATGGTGTCGAGAAGGCCGGACGTGTGGCCGTATTCGAACGGGCTGGTGGGCGGTGGAAGCAGACAGCAACGCTGACTGGTCGGAAACAGACCAGAGACTATTTCGGCGGGCGAATCGTCGCCAACGGGTCGACACTGCTGGCCGGCAACGAGTACAACTACTCGGGAACGTCGCGAATCCCCGTGTCGGTGTTCGAGCGGTCGGACGGTGACGGGTGGGCACTGCGGACAGAACTAACCGACGGTGTCTACGTCGAATCGATGGCGGTAGACGGCGATACCGCGGTCTTACGGACTGTCGACAGCGACGGGCGTGGAACTGTCTTCGGGCGTGAGGGCGGAGAGTGGGAGTGGCGACAGACGCTGTCCGTCGACAATCGGGACGACGGACGGGTCGTCAGGTCGGTTGCGACTGATGGCGAGACGATACTGGTCGGAGCGCCACCGAAGGCAGGTTCGAAGTGCCGACGCGCCAAATCAGGTGTCGTTCACGTCTTCCGGAAATCGGGGGGCACCTGGCGCCATCGGAGGACTCTCTCTGGTGCTGCGGGGAGCGACCACTTCGGCTGGTCGGTTTCGATGGCCGACGGACGGGCTGTGATTGGAGACTACATCAACGATACAGCGTACGTGTTCGACTCCACAGACGGACGCTGGTCTCGCGAGCAGATGTACACCGCGACCAGCGGCGACTCTCACCAGTACTTCGGTGACACAGTCGCGACGGGCGGGCAGATATCGCTGGTCGGCGCACCGCAAGTCTCGTATGGTGACTCGGTCGGTGCGATATATCGCCTGACCAACCCATCCAGTGCGAATGACTCGCGGTACTTCACAGCGGCCAGTCAGACCGAACAGTTCGGCGGCGAAATAGCAACTGCAGGTGGAACGACGGTCGTCACGGGCAGACACTCGAATGAGCAGTTCGTCTCCATCTACGAACAGTAACCCCGGTCGGTTTCCCTGTCTTCGACACAGCGAGCAGACGAGTCGCTGCGGACCCCGATAGCGCTACTGGTCCTGCTGTCAGCGATTCTCACTGACCAGTCGCGTCGCCGTGGCCTTCCAGGTGAGCACGACCTCCCGGCCCTCCGCCAACCCGAGTCGCTGTGCGCTGTTGTGTGTGACCAGCGCTTGGAACTCAGTATCGCCGATAGCGACATGGACCGTCAGGACAGTCTCGCCGCTGTCGATTTCAGAAACCGTTCCGAGGAGTCGGTTGCGAGCGCTCGTTTCGTCAGGTTCGGGGTCGCTGCCGGGGTCAAGGAGCGTGACCGAGTCAGCACCGATGCGGACCTGCAACTGGTCGCCGACCGCAACGTCGTCGTGGAGGCCGCGGACCGCGCCAACAGGGGTGTCGACCTCGGCAAGTTCACCCGACAACTCCGATACCGTTCCCTGCAATACCGTCTCCGGAACCTGTGCCGTGGCCGTGAGTGCAACCTGCAGGCGCTCGTAGCGGGCCAGCAACTGCTCGGCGGTGTCGGTCAACTGGCTGCCGCCGCCACCGCTGCCGCCCCGACGGCGCTCGACGAGTTCGCCGAAGGTCGCTTCGAGCGTCTCGATCCGTGAGAGGTCTCGTGGCCGTGACCGACCGAGATTCGACGAGGCCGCTGCGACCGAGCCGGTCCGGTCGATTTCACGAAGCAGCGCCCTGTCACGCTCGTCGAACTCGACGCCGTCGCGAACCAGTGCGGCTGTCCCGTGTCCGTCTGCCCCCGGGTCGTCGGCCATAACTCAGTAGACTAACTCCCCGTCGATAAACTTCCGGGCTCGCTCGTCGTGTGGATTCTCGAAGACCCGGTCGGTCGGCCCGACTTCGATGAGTTCGCCGCCGAGCATCACCGCGACCCGGTCGGCGACGCGCTCGGCCTGGTTCATATCGTGGGTCGCGATAGCCACACCGCGGTCCTCCGACCGGGCAGTCTCCATCGCTTCTTCGAGCACCGCCGTGTTCCGGGGGTCGAGGTCGGAAGTCGGCTCGTCGAGCAGGAGAAAATCGGGGTCGTACGCGAGTGCGCGGGCGAAGGCGACCCGCTGGGCCTCGCCGCCCGACAGCGAGTCGGCCTGCTGGCCGTGTACGTCGTCCAGCCCGACCGTTTCCAGTGCCTCGGCGACGGCGGGGTCGGCCTCATTGGTTCCGAACCGGGCGACCAGCTCCCGGAGTCGTTCGCGCCAGCCGCGTCGAATATGGAGGCCGTAGGCGACGTTTCGCCGGACGGTCGCGTCGAAGAGGTTCGGCTCTTGAAACACCATCCCGATTCGCCGCCGGGCGGCGAGACGCTCGTCACCCGAACGCGCCCAGATGTCCGCTTCGCCGAGCGAGATGGTTCCGCAGTCGGACTCCTCGAAGAGCGCGAGCAAGCGCAGAAGCGTCGTCTTGCCCGTCCCCGAGGGACCGATTATCGCCACGATTTCACCCTGCTCGACCGAGAGCGTCACGTCGTCGAGCACGCCTGTGCCGTCGAAGCCGTGGCTGACACCGTCGAGTCGGAGTCGTTCGAGAGACGACTGCTGTTGCTCGCTCGTGGTTGCGAGGCTCACGTTCGCCCACCTCCGAGTCGGAGCACGAGTCCGTTGACGAGCAGGACAAGCACGAGCAAAATCGCGCCCAGCACCAGCGCCGTGTCGAACTGTCCCTGCCGGGCTTCGAGCTGGATTGCTGTGGTGAGCGTCCGGGTGACTGAAGTGCCGTCGGCTCTGGCAATGTTGCCCCCGACGATGAGCACCGACCCGACCTCGCTGATTGCCCGGCCGAGTCCCGCGAGCACACCCGTCACGATACCGTAGCGGGCCTCCTTGATCGTGACCAGCGCCACGTCGATTCGGGTACCGCCGGTCGCATAGGCCGCGTCACGAACTCCCTGTTCGACGCTGGTGACGGCCGCTAGACTGACGCCCGTGATGACCGGCGTCGCCAGCACGAACTGTGACAGAATCATCGCCTCCGTCGTGAAGATGAGGTCGAGAGCTCCCAGTGGTCCCTGATTCGAGACTGCAAAGAGCACGACTAACCCAACGACGACGCTCGGAAAGCCCATCCCGGTATTGATGATAGCGACGACAACACCCTTGCCGGGAAAGTCGGCGAAGCCGACGAGCATCGCAATCGGCAGACTCACGAGCGTGCTCAACAGGACGGCCGTGAGACTGACGTACAGTGAGACAACGATGATGCTCTGGACGTAGGTGCGCTCGAAGGGGAAGGTGACGAGCAGGCGGGTTGTGTCGAGCAGGTGAGCTACACCCTCGAACAGCGCCATTCCGCAGTCCATCATACTGTGCCACAGCGCTGTCGCTATCATAAAGGTCAGTTATCCGCGTCCCAGCCCTCGGGGACGTACTGCTGGAAGTCGGGGTCTTCCGACAGTGCCCGCGGGAAAAAGAGCTGGTTCCCGTCGACGGTGTACTCTTCGATGAGCTGTTGGCCCTGTGGCGAGGTGACGAAGCCGATGTATGCCATCGCCAGGTCGTAGTTCACGCTCTCGTGGACCGCGGGGTTGACCGCAATCACGCCGTAGGGGTTGGCGAGCAGTTCCGGTCCGTCCTCGATTGGCCCCTGAACGCGAATCCCGAGGTCGAGTTCTGAACGCTGGGAGATGAACGTCCCGCGGTCCGACAGCGTGTACGCCTCGCTGAGGTTCGCCTGGTTCAACGCCTCGCCCATGCCGCTCCCGGTCTCGCGGTACCACGCTCCGCCAGGTTCGACATCCGCTTCGTCCCAGATGATGAGTTCTTTGGTGTGCGTGCCGGAGTTGTCCCCCCGAGAGACGAACGTCGACTGGCTCTCTGCAATTGTCTGGAATGCCTCGGTCGCACTCCCAAGTCCGTCGATTCCCGCCGGGTCGCTCTCCGGGCCAACGACGACAAAGTCGTTGAACATCAGGTCCCGCCGGTTGATGCCGTACCCCTGCCGCAGGAACTCGTCTTCGAGCGAGCGGGCGTGGACCATCACCACGTCGGAGTCGCCGTTGCGTGCCGTCTCCAGCGCGGCGCCGGTCCCCTGGGCCACCGCATCGACCTTTGCACCGAACTCGTCGGTGAACGCCGCGTTCACCTCGTCGAGTAATCCAGTGTCGTAGGTACTCGTTGTCGTCGTGAGTGTCAGTGTCTCGCCGGCAACAGCACCATCCCCCCTGGCAGTGCTTCCGAGTGAACAGCCAGCGAGTGCTGCCGTTGCCCCTCCCGCGAGTAGTCCGAGAAACGTCCGCCGTTGTACCATACTAGATACAACGGTCGCAGCGGATTGACTTCAGTGTTTTCCCAGTCCTGAAACGTGGCAGTTCGTTGTCGACTCGGCCAATATTCTTACCCAGCAGGTGTCTACGTGTAGTAATGGCATCGGAGGGCAAGCAACCGGAGAGACGAGACAGCGTCGAGACGAACTCGTTCATCCGGTCGTTGTTTGCCGGTCTTGCGACACCGGACAACCGGTTGATTCGCCACGCTGGCTATATTCTCTGTCAGACCGCAAGCGCGAACGACCAGTTGCGGCCACGGATTATCAACGGCCTCACCCAGTGGGCGGTCCGACAAGACCACCACGAAGCAGTCCTCCGAACACTCGCAACGATCCAGAACCGCTACGACACGACAGTACAGAAGGCGCTGCTGAACGCCACCGACCGCCGGCAGGCCGGCCTGCTGTACAACCGCCTGCAGTCCATCCGTCCGTGGGAAGTGACCTTCGAGACGGACGAGGACGGCGAAGGCGAGACGCTCGTCGACGTGGGCGGTTCTGGCATGATTCGTGTCCCGCGGGAATTTCTGGACCGAATCAGAGAGTCTGAGACCGACTCAGACAGCGGATCCCCACAGAACAAACATCTCCAGACATCGAGCCCCGACCAGAACCGCAACTGGTCGCAGTTCTCCCGGCGCAAACAACTCGCGGAGATGCCCCACGGTCAGGAGTTCGCCTCCGTCGAAGCCCAGAGCAAGTTCGACGAGTTCGAGTTTCTCGGCCCAGAGACTGAGAGTCGATACAGTCATTCTGTGCGCACACGCACACTCGAAGGGAGTCAAGAGGATATCGCCATCGTTCGACTGTACCGTGACCAGGAACCCGGTAGTTTCGACAGAGCACTGGGTGCACAAATTGAGGATTGGGCGGCGACGGAAACGCCGGGTGTCGTCGGTATTCAGGACTGGGGGGACTCACCCCGGCCGTGGGCGGTCACGGAATTTACCGAGGAGACGCTGTGGGAGCGGGGCAAGCTTACACCGGAGGAAGCGGTCAAAACGGCGCTCGACCTCACGGCGTCGCTGGCACAACTCCACCAGCGTGACCGGATTCACGGTGGCATCGACCCACACTGCATCCGGTATACACCCGCCATCTTCGGCGACCGACCGGAGCCAATGGTCGACAACGTCGGGCTGATTCCTGTTTACCGGCAGTTTGACAACCCTGCCTCCTACACCGACCCTCGCTACGCCGCACCGGAGTATTTCACCGAAGCACACGGGAATATCAGCCACGCCACCGATATCTACCAGCTCGGGATGACACTGTACACCGCCTTCACTGGTGACCCACCGTACGAGGGGGAACTGAGTGATATTCGCACGCAGGTGCTCAAGGACCGACCGCTGGGACTCAGCCCGGATAATCCCGAACTGCCGGGCGGTATCGGCGAGATTCTCGCCAAGGCCACTGCTCGGGAGAAACTGGCACGGTACGAGACGGCGACGCAGTTTCACAACGCTGTGCGGAGTGTCTACGACCGGTTACTCTAAAAACGGGCGTGAGCCCGCTGAAAACACACATCGTACTGACCGGCGACGAGGGGGGAGAGCCGGCCGACCCGACGTGGTAGGTGACTGGCCAGGCAGTCGCGGATTGACAGGTGTCTCGTTACGTTCGTGGTCTGTACTGGTCTGTCCACTGAATGTTGTCGTTTTTGTCTTTCTGTTTTCTTCTATTCCAATTAGGTTGTTGATAGTGGAGTATATATGCTTTTTGCTGACCATATATCCGACACACTGAGGTATTTTAGGAGGTTTAAGGTAGGGCTGACCACACAACGACCGTCTGTACAGACAAAGTGTGTCGAAGTGACATACGTTTATTGCACACCGGTCCGAACAGTCGGTATGGAAGCACGACAGGCTCGATCACAGGACCGACCGTCGATTAGGGACGTCGCGCGGCGCTCGCTTCAGACCTCGTATTCACTGACGCCGTCGGCGATCAACGGTGCAGTTGAGGAGTGGTACGACGAGAACCGTCTCAGAGATATGCTTTCTGACGACGAAAAGACACTACTCGTCGCAGAGGCCGACGGACAGGTTGTTGCCTTCTCGGAGAGCCGGCAGACCGACGCGAACACTGCGGAACTGCTCTGGCTCCACGTCGACCCCGACTACCGCGGAGAGGGCTACGGTGAAGTCCTCTACGAGCGGACCCGCGACCACCTCGCCGAGCAGGGTGTGACCAGCATTCAGGCTCGGGTGCTGGCGGACAACGCTGGCGGGAACACCTTCTACAAGGACAAAGACCTCTCGAAGGTTGGCGAAGAAGAGGTAGATATCGACGGCACGACCTACGTCGAAAACGTCTATTCTGAGATCGAACAGGAAGGAATCGAGCCGCTCGACCTCGCCGAACGGACGGTGTTTATCGACCACGACAACACTGAAAAGGGCTCTATTGCGCCGTTCCGGGTCATCTACACCGAGGAAGACGGCAAAGAGATCTACGGCTACTGGTGCACCAAATGCGACGACCAGGCCAACGCGATGGACGCGATGGGCCGTATCCAGTGTGATAGCTGTGGCAACGCCCGCAAGCCGACGCGGTGGGACTCTGCGTATCTCTAGCGAAGCGCTCAACTGTTGCTGTTTCTAAGCGTCACATCCTATGAACTCACCGCTGGACCGGCGGGACGTGTTGCGAGCGAGTACTGCAGTAGCTGTCGGCGCACTCGCTGGCTGCTCGAATCCATTTGGATCGGACATCGAGTTCGACGACGACGTACCCGACGCTGTCGCCGACCACCTCTCCGGAGCAAACAACGTTGATGGCTCAATTACTGACCTGACCGGCCAATCCTCGGTTACCATCGACGTGGGGCCCAACGGAAACTTCGCGTACGGTCCTGCGCTTGCGCGTGTGGACGCCGGGACGACAGTCACCTGGGAGTGGCAGACGAGCGGCCACACTGTCACCAGCGACTCGACACCGGGGGATTCGTTCGACAGTGGTCTCAGCAACACCGGCTCGACCTTCGAGCAGACGTTCGAACAAACAGGAACTGTCCTCTATATCTGTGAGCCACACCGGAGTCAGGGCCATCGCGGTGCGCTCATTGTCAGCTCTCAGTAAGCTAGATACCGGAGTGGTAAATGCGTGTCGTCTTCACACACCCGATAGTGCGGGATTTAACGGTAATCGTGTCACCCACAACCGAAGCATTAAATCCTATGTGGTCGCTACGCTCGCCTGAAGCAAATGTCCCGAATAGATCGTGACCGACGAAAGTTCTTGGCTGCGGGGAGTACGGCCGCAGCCATTTCGCTTGCCGGCTGTAGCAGTGTGTTGCTGAACAGAATTGGCGGTGACGGCGACGGCGGTGAAGATGGCGGCGACGACGGTGGCGGTGGCGGCGGTGGCGGCGGTGGCGGTACGAACCGGGGCGAGAACGTCCCCGAAGCAGTTCACTCGTATCTGACGGACAACAGTGCAAAACTCTACGAGGGCCAGGCCAACGATCAGACCGGCAACAGCGAAGTGACGATCAGCGTCGGTGCTGGCGACGGATTCGCCTTCGACCATCCGGCGGTTCTCGTCGACGCCGGGACGACAATCGTTTGGGAGTGGGTTGGCGGGCAACACAACGTTGTTTCAGCCGACTCGAGTGCGACTGAGTTCCGTAGTGGAGATCCAGCACAAGGCTCGGACATCACGTTCCCCCAGACGTTCGAGGAAAGCGGCAACCAACTGTACTACTGCTCTCCCCATACTGCGGTTGGGATGTACGGAGCAGTGATCGTCGAATGACCAACCAGACCCGTTGCGACACAAACAATGAGTACTGAAAATCCAAAAGACACGGAAGACGGCAAACACCCATACGAGACTGACGACTCGTTCCACCCGATGGGCGAGCAGTGGGAAGAGAGCATGCGCGAAGAGCTCGAGGACACCGATTACGACGCGGACCTCGGGATGGAGATGGCGAAAGATGCCCAGCGACTCGTCGCGGGCGAACTATCTGAAGAGGAGTTCTACGCCGAGTATCACGACGACGTCAAAGAGGAGTTCGAGGCCGACGAGCGCCCGATTTTCGACGACCTCGAGGGCGTCGACCTCGACGACTTCGAGGACGAGTCGCTGCTCGAATCGCTGGCTGATGTCGACCTGAGCGCGGACGACGTCTCCCGGCGTGACATGATGAACAAGATGGGCGCAGCTGGTCTCTTCCTCGGCTACAGCGCCTTTGCGACCTACGACAACGGCAACGACGAGGAGGTACCACAGCTCGTCGACGGCGTCCGGCCGGCCGACGCAGACGAACGTGAACACCGCTGGGGGATGACGATTGACCTCGACCGGTGTGACGGTTGTCTTGCCTGCGTCTCCGGCTGTATCAACGAAAACGGGACCTCGACCGGTGCAAACTGGATGTACATCTTCACCTACGAAGATGAGCATTCCGAGTCCGAGAACCCGAACCAGCTGGTTCGACCGTGCCAGCACTGTTCGAACGCACCGTGTGCGAAGGTCTGTCCAGTTCGTGCACGACACGTCCGCGGAAAGGACGGCCTCGTGCTGACGAACTACGAGACCTGTATTGGCTGCCGATACTGTCAGGTCGCCTGTCCGTACGGTGTCAACTACTTCCAGTGGGGCGACCCCGACGTGGAGATGGACCGACTGGAGCACGCGAACCACACCCCGGACGAACTCCGCGAGATGGACTTCGAGGAGCGCAAAGACGTCCTGCAGGACGCCAACGACCACGTCTACGACGAGCGTGGCTGGTGGACCGACAGTCGCCCGCCGATTGGCACGATGGGCAAGTGTACGATGTGTCCGTCCCGTCAGGACGAGCACACTGACAATCCGAAAGGAACGGTCGCCTGTCAGGACGCCTGTGACGCACAGGGTATGAGCGCGATTCACTTCGGTGACCTCGACGCTGAGGTCGGCGACGATTACGACCGCGCAGTCCGATACCTCGAAGAGCGACAGGCCAAATCTGATACCGAAGACCGCACCAACAAGTTCGACGCCAACATCTTCTTCTCCTCGGACGCCGAGGCAGACAGCGACACCGAGAAGGCGGCGAACGCACCGGACCTCAGCGGTATCAGCACGGGCTACTACTCGCTTAACCTCGTCCAGCGTGACGGTGCTGGCTCCGAGTGGGGTGTCTACGACACCGAGGAAGTGCTGGTCGCCGACACGATGCTGAGCGAGAACGGTGACTTCGCGAACTCCTCGATTGGCTCCTTCGGCAGTATCCCATCCTCGGACCTGCAGGTGCTCAACACCAACGGCGAGCAGATTCCGGCCTCGCTGGTCTACGACGGCGACCTCGGGGACGGCGAGACGCTGGACGTGACCGCCTCGCTCCAACTTGCGGGCACAGAACTCGCGAGCCAGCAGGTCACCATCCAGGCAGCAGGAACCAGTACTGACGTCACCTTCACCGTGCCGGCGTCGGCTATCAGCGACGAGGGCGCGAACCTGCTGTACCTTGTCGTCGAAGCCAACGGCGAATCCGGTGCGGCAGCCCACGAGGAAGTCTACGTGACCAGCGGCGACCTGAACGTCGAGACGCCAGGCACGCCGTACGATTCGGTCATCGGACAGGAGGGCGAACTCCTGAATGTTCCGGCTATCGCCTACCAGAGCGAACCGCCGGGCGTCGAGGCGGAAATTTCCTACCCGTCCTCCGGTGAGGGAGAAAAACAGGTTGGCCTGGTTCTGTACGACGGCGAGGCCGAGACAGTCGTCGCACAGACCACGTTCTTCTTCGGTGACGAGTACACCTCAAACACGGCTTGGGACTCCGGGCTATCGTCGTTCAAGCTGCTCGAAGACCTCGGCACGAGCCCGAACATCACCTACATCGGCAACGAGCCGAGTCCGAAGGCAGAACAGGTCCCAGAAGACGAGGCACCTGTCGCCTACGCCGATATCGACAACCAGTGGGGCGTCAACGTCCTCGACAAACGGATGGAACGACTCCAGTACGGCGCAACCGTTCCTGAGGGCGTAACGCCCGGAGAAGGTGAGGGAGGTCACTAACAATGGCAACGAGAGAACCACAACCCGACGACATCATCGAGCCCATCCTGAACACCTCGAAGTGGTGGTTCCTGGGTGCGACAACCGCAATTGGAGTTATCCTGCTGTGGCTGGTCGCCTGGGGCTGGCAGCTTCAGAACGGACTTATCGTCACCGGCCTCGGTGACTGGGGTAGCGGTGGCGGTGTGACCTGGGGACTGTACATCGGTGCGTTCATCTGGTGGATCGGTGTTGCACACGGTGGGATTATCCTCTCGGCGGCCGTCCGGCTGTTCGGGATGGACAAGTACCAGCCGGTCGCTCGCGTCGCAGAGCTACTGACGCTGACTGCGCTGACGATGGCGGGAATGTATATCGTCATGCACACTGGTCGACCAGACCGAATGGTCACCAGTGTCATTGGCGCGTATCCGTGGACGGTGACCTCGTCCCCGCTCGTGTGGGACCTGACAGTCATTACACTCTACTTCGTCCTGACGGCGACGTACATCAGCCTCACGCTGCGGTACGACATCGTTCGGCTCCGACACAAACTGCCGGATTACCTCGCGCCGCTGTACGCCGCGATTACGCTCGGCTACACCAAAAAGGAAGACGAAATCATCGAGCGGATGGTCTGGTGGCTCGCGCTGGGTATTATCATCCTCGCGCCGCTGCTGCTGCACGGAGGTGTGATTCCGTGGCTGTTCGCTCTGCTGCCATCGATGCCGAAATGGCAGGGTGCAGTTCAGGGACCACAGTTCCTTTCGATTGCGCTGACCTCCGCGATTGGTGGCGTGATCATCATCTCCCACGGTCTGCGCTGGGCCTACGACTGGGACCACATCCTCACTGACGAGGTGTTCAAGGGACTGACGAAGTGGCTTGGACTGTTCAGCCTGCTGTACATCTGGCTGCAGCTCCAGCAGCTCATCAACGGGCTGTACGCCGCACCGCTTGACCTGCGAAAAGTGACGGAGGCGACGATTACGAACCCGATCTACGTGGACATGCTCATCCTGATGACCATCGTCCTCGGGTACATCTTTGCCTCCTCGCTCAGTGACAGAGTGTTCTCCCGGCGTCGCTCGGTCGTCATCTCATTCATGGCACTGTACGCGACGTTGTCGGAGAAGATTCTGTTCGTCTTCGAGGGACTGGAGTACCCAACCTTCAGCCTCTATCACGCAGTGCCAGGACACTACACGCCGAGCCCGGTCGAGATTGCGTCAATCTTCGGGACCGTCTCGCTGTGTTTCCTGCTGTTCCTGGTCATCCTCAAGCTGTTCCCGGTGATCGAACTCCACGCTGTGGAGAACCACGATGACCATGATGATGGTCACGACGAGGAGGTGTCAGCATGACGTGGGACGTTATTAACCCAGGTATCTGGGTCATCTTCGGCGTTATCGGGCTCCCGGTGTACACCCTCTTCCTCGGGTGGTTCCTCGGGAAACCCAAACGGTACAGCACGACTGTGCTAGGACTCTCGGTATTCGCGAGCCTTGTCCTCTCGCTGTGGGGCGGGCTGTGGGCCCTCACGATGCTCATCCGCGCGGTCTTCTTCGCCGGATAACGAGCACAACGTGCGGTTTTTTTCGACTTTTTTGGAGTGGGCAGCCACGATGCTAACCCGAAAGGGACACACCCTTCCAGCCCTTACTGACGTGTATGACCACAGAAGAGACGCTCATGGAACGACTCGGTGAGATTGAGGAGCCGTTGATCGGTGACGATAGCGAGGCGCAAAGCGCCTCGGACCATGCGAGCGGGCAGAGCCCGCGAGCAGACATTGTCTCGCTTAATCTGGTCAACAGCGTCCAGATTGACGGCGACACCGCGCACATCTCGCTCGCATTCAACTCTCCGTTTGCGCCGACCGAAATGGACCTCGGGCAGGAGATTCGCGACGTAGTGCGTGACGAAGGACTCGAACCAGAACTCCACGCCGATGTCGACCACCTCGACGCCTTCGAGGACGACGTGTTCCCGAACATCCGTAACGTCATTGCCGTCGCGTCCGGTAAGGGCGGCGTCGGAAAGACCACCGTCGCCGCGAACCTCGCCGCCGGACTGGACAAACTCGGCGGCCGTGTCGGACTGCTCGACGCAGACATTCACGGCCCGAACGTCCCCCGGATTCTGCCGACCGACGAGGACCCAGGCGTCACATCCGAGGAAGAGACGATGATTCCGGCCGTCTCTGACGGTGTCAAGGTCATCAGCATGGACTTCCTCACCAAAAACCAGGACGACCCGACGATCATGCGGGGGCCGATGGTCAACAACGTGATGACCCACTTCCTCGAGAACGTCGAATGGGGAACGCTGGATTATCTGGTCGTCGACCTGCCGCCGGGCACCGGTGACGCGTCGCTGGACCTGCTCCAGACGCTCCCGGTCACGGGCGCGGCAATCGTCACGACACCACAGCAGATGGCCGTCGACGACGCTCGAAAGGGACTGCGCCTGTTCGAGAAACACGACACGCCCGTCCTGGGCATCGTCGAGAACATGAGCGCGTTTCACTGTGGGAATTGTGGCGACGTGCACGACCCATTCGGCTCTGGTGGTGCCGAAACCATCGCCGAGGACTACAACGTCGAAAACCTCGGCTCGCTGCCGATTCACGAAGACTTCGGCGCAGACGGGACCACCGACCCAGTCATCAAAAACGAGTCCAGTGCAGTTCACGACTCGGCCGTCGAACTGGTCGAATCGATGGCAGACCGCATCGGCGAGGTCAACCGCCGAAAGGTCGCTGGCAGGCTGAATACTGTCGATAGTGGCTCCGCGTTCGATGACCAGCCCTCCGGGCAGGCGACGCTTGGGACGAAGGGTCCAGGCGGCCGTTAATCGTCCGTCGGCTGCGCGTCACCGCCTGCTTCGCTCGTCTCGCTCGTTCGTGCGGTGAACGTTGCCAGCGGTGAACTGTATTCCTGGGCGACTTCTTCGATCGTTTCTCTGGAGTAGACGATGAGTCCCGCCAGTCCGAGGTGAGCGAGCAGGTCGACGTAGGCCGCGACGAACACGCCGACGAAGGCGTCGAACAGACCCAGCGCTTGCCGGGTCATGAGCGCGAGCAATAGATACGAAATAAACACGAGCGTCCCAATGTTTCGGAGCTTTGCGAACAGCAGCCGGCGGTTCCCCGAGACAGACTGGGCTGCCTGCGTGAGCGGCCGGTAGAAGGCCCACAGCACGAGTGCGAGACTCGCGAGGACAACGAGACTGCCAAGCGAGTCTATCGGCGCGGGCGCGAGTTGGACGACCAGCGTTCCGTAGGTGAATCCCAGCGTGGCGATACCGGGAACCAGTCTGGTCCGGCGGCTCGCACCTGCGATCAGCCCAATATAGCTCAATAGCACCGTGTACGTGAGCGTGTAGACAGCAAACCGACTGATGTAAACGGGTTCACCATCTGGCGTCGAAAGCACCAGCAGGTCCAGCGCCATCACCACGTATCCGGCCGAGAGCGCGACAAGCGAGAGCACGGCAACAGCAGCGTGTCGACGTGCGTCGCCGCGGTAGTTTCGCAACAGGATCGCCGTAACCACTGCTGCACCGAGCGCAACCACTGCCGTAATCGCGTAGAGTGTCTGTTCCTGAACAACCATCGTATTCCCCCACTACCGCGTGGTTTCACCCGAACTGACTGGCTCCCGAGACTTAAATACCAGTGTGAGTCTGCTGGCAGGTCACCGCGACCGTTTCAGTAGCTTTTACGCACCCCGGGCCAAACGACCGGGTATGACAGACGACGAATACCGAACGGAACGCGACAGTCTCGGCGAGATGCAGGTCCCAGCGGACGCCTACTGGGGCGCACAGACACAGCGAGCGGTCGAGAACTTCCCGATCTCTGATCTCACCTTCGGACGACGATTCATCCGCGCGCTGGGTATCGTCAAGAAGGGTGCCGCCCAGGCCAACCGTGACCTCGACCTCCTCGAAGACGAGAAAGCCGACTGCATCATCGAGGCCGCCGACGAGGTTATCGCCGGCGACCACGACGACCAGTTCCCGGTCGATATCTTCCAGACTGGCTCGGGAACGTCCTCGAACATGAACGCCAACGAGGTTATCTCGAACCGTGCGACCGAACTTTACGGCGGTGAGATTGGCTCCCGCGAGATTCACCCCAACGACCACGTCAACTACGGCCAGTCAAGCAACGACGTTATTCCAACGGCCATGCACGTTGCATCGCTGGAAGCAGTCGAGCGTGACCTGTTGCCCGCCCTCGCCGCACTTCGTGACGAACTCGAAGCGAAAGAAAAAGAGTTCGACGATGTAGTCAAAACGGGCCGAACTCATCTGCAGGACGCGACGCCAGTCACGCTGGGCCAGGAGTTCGGCGGCTATCGCGCACAGGTCGAGAAAGGAATCGAGCGCGTGCGTAACACACGTGAACACCTCTCCGAACTCGCCCTCGGCGGTACCGCCGTCGGCACTGGACTGAACACCCACCCTGAGTTCCCCGAACTGGCTGCGGAGTACATGTCTGAGGAGACTGATATCGACTTCCAAGAAGCCGACAACCACTTCGAGGCACAGGCTGCCCACGACGCGATGAGCGAGGCCCACGGTGCCCTCCGGACGGTTGCTGGCAGTCTGAACAAGATTGCAAACGACCTGCGCCTGCTCGCCTCCGGGCCCCGGAACGGTCTCGGTGAGGTCGAACAGCCGGAGAACCAGCCTGGCTCGTCGATTATGCCCGGCAAGATCAACCCGGTTGTCGCGGAGGCGGTCAATCAGGTCCACAAGCAGGTCGTCGGCAACGACGCTGCCGTCTCTGCCGGCGCGGCCGAGGGCCAGATCGACCTCAACCTCTACAAGCCGGTGCTGGCGCACAACTTCCTCGAATCGGCGAACATCCTCGCCAACAGCAGTGAGGTCTTCGCCGAGAAGTTCGTCCGAAAACTCGAAGCCAACGAGGAACACTGTGCGGACCGCGTCGAGCAGAGCATGGCGCTCGCGACGGCACTCAACCCTGCCATCGGCTACGACAAGGCCAGCGAAGTCGCCAAGGCGGCGCTGAAAGAAGGCAAATCCGTCCGACAGGTCGCAGTCGAGAAGGGGTACCTCAGCGAGGAGGAAGCCGACGAAGTACTCGACCCCGCGAAAATGACCGAGCGAGTTATCCTCGGCGACGACTGACGAGTCGAGGGTACTTCATCGAGCGGGTTGTTTATGTCACGTCCGACCGACAGAAACAGTAATGAGTAACGGACGGCAGTTGTTCGTTGTCGCGGTTATTCTTGCGACGTTTGGTGCGGTAGCCGTCGCTGGTGGACCGGCTCTCACCCCCGGCGACTCACCTGCCGAGAGTCCCGCCTCGTCGGCTCCCACGACTGACGAACCGGGAGGGACCGAGACGCAGTCCGAAAGCGAGTCAGAGCAGGCAGTGAGAGTTGTGGACGAGTGTGCTGCGACGCCGCCGGCAGATTACGAAGACCCGAACGGGAACACGTCTGATACGCTTGGCTGGGCTGGCGGCTACTGGTACGACGAACCTCTGCCCGTGAACACGAGCGATGGACTCAACAGCTCCGAAGTTGAGATGATGAGCGCTCGTGCCGCCGCACGGGTCGAGGCTCTGCGGTGTCTTCCGACCAAAGACGGCGTGCCGCCGGTCGAGATTCTGAGCCGCGAGCAGTTCCGCGAGAACCAGTCCAGCCTGTTCGATGTCTCTCAGGAACGCAGGCTGGCCGACAACGCGGCGCTGGCGATTCGGTTGCTCTCTGAAACAGAGACCGACAGCACAGAAGAGCGCGAGCAGAACCGTGGCGCAACCGTCGGCGGGACCTACAACTTCGTCACGAAGGAAATTGTCATCGTCTCCGACGACCCCGAACGCCTGAGCATCGACGAGGCAGTGCTGGCCCACGAGATTGGCCACGCGATTCAGGACCAGCATTTCGACCTTGGTCAGTACAGGCGGGACACGTTCGACCGTGACAAGGCAATTCTGGGCCTCATCGAGGGTGATGTCCACTACATCGAACAGCAGTACCGCCGCGCCTGTACCAACGGCGGGTGGGAAAAGGGCTGTCTCACGCCGCGGTCCGAGGGCGGGGGTAGCGGCAGTGGCTCGTCGTCCAGCCCAGCAAACTGGGGGCTGTACTTCCAGACGATTCAGCCGTACAACGACGGTCCTGCGTTCATCAACTACATCTACGAGACTGGCAACGGCTGGGAGTCAGTCAACGAGCTGTACGATAACCCGCCGACCAGCGCGCTGGAAGTCATCCGTCCGGAGCGCTATCCTGACTTCGAGGTTGCGAACGTCACTGTTCCAGACCGGAGTTCAGCCGACTTCGAGCGGTACGATGGCTCCTATGGCCCCGGCTACGACCGGATCGGTATCGCTGGCGTCTCGGCGATGTTCATCGCTCCGACAATCGAATCCGGCGGCGCAGTGACAATCTACGAACCGGAGGCGTTCCGCGCACGAGGCAGCCTCCGCACCTACCAGTACTATCAGCCCGAAACCGCCGGCTGGCGCGGCGACCGACTCTATACGTATCAGGGGCCAGCGAACGAGACCGGCGCAGTCTGGACGACGGAGTGGGCCTCTCCCGAGGAGTGGGAACCGTTCGTCGCAGGGTACGAGCAACTGATTGCGTTCCGAGGCGGCGAGGAAGTCACCGACCGCACGTACGAGTTCGACCCCGAATCAGGCTACGATATGGCGCTGGAGATTCGCACTGACGGCTCACAGGTTACTATCGTCACCGCGCCGACTGTCGAACAACTCGACGCGGTTCACGCCGAGGCACCCTCCTGACTCCGCGGTCATTCATAAGTACTATAGATTCCCACCCCATCCGTATGAACGTGAACTGTCTGACTGGTCAGTCAACTCGCCACTACTGCCGGACCCGCCCAATCGTAAGCAGGGTGAGCGCCTGATGTTCAAAGGCCCCGACGAACTCGAACTGACCAGCGGCGATATCGGGATGCCACTGTTCTGGCTTTCCCTTCCAATCGTCATCACGAATCTCCTCCAGACCGCCTACAACCTCGTCGATACGTTCTGGCTGGGCCAGTACTCGACGACTGCGCTGGCGGCGATTTCTTTTGGCTTCCCGCTGGTGTTTCTGTTCATCTCGCTGGGACTGGGCCTTTCAGTCGCTGGCTCGGTCTTGGTCGCCCAGAACACGGGTGCCGGCGACGAGCGACAGGCGGAGTATGCCGCCTCACAGACTGTGATGTTTTCTTTTGTTCTGGCGGCGATACTGGGGGTGATTGGCTACTTTATCGTCGAAGACCTGCTCCGGATATTCGGGGCTGAGCCCGCGACGGTTGTCGCAGCGACGGCGTACATGCAGGTTATCTCGCTGGGACTCCCGCTCATGTTCGGCTTTTTCGTGTTCATCTCGCTGATGCGGGGCTACGGCGACACCGTCACGCCGATGGTTGTGATGTTCGGCTCGGTCGTGTTGAATATCGCCCTCGACCCGTTTCTCATCTTTGGCTGGTGGGTCTTCCCGGAGCTGGGAATCGAGGGTGCTGCCTACGCGACGGTGTTCTCTCGGGGTGTTGCGATGGTCGCCGGACTGGCAATCATGTTCGCAGGCCACCGCGGCGTCCAGATTCGACTCTCCGAAATGCGCCCGGACTTGGACTACGCCAAGAAGATCTTGCGCATTGGCGTCCCAGCCTCTGTCGAAGGGACCGGACGGGCCATCTCGGTCAACGCCCTGCTGATAGTTGTCGGTGGCTTCTCGACGGTCGTCGTGGCAGGATTCGGGATCGGTATTCGCATCTTCTCGGTTATCTTCCTGCCCGCGATTGCAGTCTCACAGGGTGTCGAGACAATGGTCGGGCAAAACGTCGGGGCCGAGCGGGTCGACCGCGCGAGCATCGCGACCCAGTTCGCAGCGAAGTGGATGTTCATCCTGCTGGGAGCACTGGGTGTCCTCATCTTCCTCGTGCCACGGCCGATTGCTGCGGTGTTCACGAACGACCCCGCAGTCGTCGACGTTGCTGCGTCATTCCTCAGATACGTGGCGCTCACGTTCGGCTTCATCGGCGTCCTGCGGGCATACACTGGGGCGTTCCGTGGCGCGGGCCACACGCTGATGGCCGCTGTCGTCGCGGTGTCGTTTCTCGGATTTATCCGGCTGCCAGTCGCCGCCGCGCTGGCGTATGGCGTCGGTCCAGCCACGATATCACTCGCTGGCGTCACACTCGAAGTCCCACAACTCATTGGAGCGCTTGGCCCGCCGGGCATCTGGTGGGGTTTCATTGTCTCGAATATTGCCGGTGCGGCAATTGCCTACGCCCTCTTTCGGCAGGGTCGCTGGAAGACAGGCGACGTTCGCGGGCCGGCCGGCCAGAGCCCCGACAACGAGGCCGACCCAACGACGGAGCCCTCGGTGGACGACTGACGGTGGTGTTTAGTTAAGCGGCAACAGGTTTCAAGAACCAGAAAGCCCCGGCATCATCGGGCGCACAGCGCCCGATTGCCCGCGAGAGCTTCGCTCTCGCCCTGGCTACGCTCCCGCGACTCGCTGTCTCAGAAAATCGGAGATTTTCAGGATGACGAGAGAGCTCCACTCTCTCGAACCACGCGCGCTCTCGATGGTCGCGTGCTTGTGATCTGAAAATCGCCAGCGGCGATTTTCATCATCCCGAAAGAGCGGCGCTCTTTCGGGCGACGTCGTCGGGGTTCGCGTAGCCTGTCGCCCCTTTCAGTCCCACCCGCGGTGGCCTGTGTCACAAGCCACAGGGTGGGACTGAAAGGGGCCGTCCGCTTGGTCCGTCCCGGGCGACGTAAGGACCCACTGGACCGTGGTTCGAAAGACGGCTCTGCCGTCTTTCGTCATCACGAGAGAGCTTCGCTCTCTCGAACGACAACGAGCCCCGGACGGTCAAGCGGACGGGGGCTTTCTGGTTGTTCCAGGCAAGACACCACCAAATCCTCCTAAAGTAAACACCGCCCGACTGACTGCCCACACGTTTTTTAGCCGGACGCGAGACCCTCCGGTATGACGACGTTTCGTCGTGTTTCTGCGTCTGACCGCCGCCGGTATAACGAGATTCTCCGGTATGCCTTCGCTCCGGAGCAGGGCCCACTGCAGGATGACTCGGGCAACCAGACGTGGCCCCCAGAAGTTACCGACCCGTACGGACTCTACGAGAACGACGAACTCCGCAGTACCTGCAAACTCTACGATCTGACAGCATGGCTCCGAACTGGCTACGAACAAATTGGCGGCCTCGGCGCGGTGGCGACACCGCCCGAGGACAGAAATCAGGGATACGTCCGCGCACTCGCTCGGGAAGCGCTCGCAGCATTCGAGGAGCGTGGGGCGGCACTCGTCACCCTATGGCCGTTCAGCACCGAGTTTTACGCGCAGTTCGGCTGGACCGTGGCTGACTACCGCGCTCACTACGAGTGTTCGCCCGACCTGTTGCCCAGAGCCGACACAGCCGGGCAGATGCGGGGGGTTGAGGCTCCGGATTGGGCACAACTCCAGTCTGCAGAGCGCGCTCACAGTGAGGGACTGGCACTGTCACTCCAGCGCTCGCCAGCGTGGTGGCGTGAGCGAACGCTGACGAACTGGGACGGAGGGCCGGAGCCGTACATCTATGGCTACGAGCGCGACGGTGAGATTGACGGATATCTTGTCTACACCGTCGACGAGACGGAGACGCTGTCGGTGAATACCCTCGCGGCCGCTGACGAGCGCGCGTACTCGGCGCTGCTGGACTTCTTGGGCAGCCACGGCGCACAGATTGACACCATCGAGTTCAGCCGGCCGACCGAGGACCTGCTTGACCGCGTCGAGAGGCCCGAAGACGTCGAGTGTACAATCAAACCCGGTGCGATGGTCCGAGCGCCGAGCGTCTTCGCACTCGATGGACTCGGCTGGCCGGACGCAGCCCTCGATTGTACCATTGCAGTCTCGGACCCGCTGGAAGCCGGCGAGCACACAGTCGCCAACCTCAGCGTTGCAGACGGCCGCCTGCACGTCGAGGGGTCCGACCGCGAGCCAGCGGTCGAGACTGACATCGGCACGCTCTCAACGCTCGTTGTGGGCACACAGAACACTGCTCGGGCGCGACGACTGGGTACCCTGACTGTCCGCGACGACGCTGTTCTCGACGAGCTCTCGGCTGCCTTCGAGCCCCAGCGTGTGTCGCTAGGTGAGTTCTTCTAGAACAGCGCTTCGCTTTCGTCGAGAATCTGTGCTGGGCCGCCGACTCGCCAGACACGGGTCTCGACGCCGCAGTCTGCGATTGCCGCCTCGACTTCGTCGACGTGGTCTGCGGTCGTGTTGACGTAGACGCTCGCGCCAGTGTCGACAGAGAAGTAGACCGGAACGCCGTTGTCACGGAGTTCTCGGACCGTGTTGAAAATTTCGATAGTTCGCGGCTGCCAGTAGACCCAGGCCGACGGGCCGGTCATCGTCGTTGCCGCAAGCGACAGGGAATCCTCCTCAGCAATCCCGAACACGCTGTCGAAATCCTCAGCTCGGAGGGCGTCACGCATCGCCTGCATCTGTTTGTGGATGTGTGCCATTCGCGCCTGGAACATGTGGCTCTCGGCAGCCTCCTCGTGGGCTGCTTCGGTCTCCTTGTAGGAGGGAACCATCCCGGCGACGACGCGCAGGTCGTCGGCGAAGTCGTCGGCGACCGGAATGCGCTCGGAGCGACAGTCCTCGTCGTTCATTCCGGCGTAGAGATGCGAGAATCCGCCGGTTACGGCGCGCGCGGCTGACGCCGAGCCACGCCGGGCAATCGTCGAAATCTCTGGCTGGGTCAGGTCGAGTCCGGCTGCCTCGGCGAGTGCTGTCGCTGCGGCCGCGAACCCGGAGGCTGAGGACCCAAAGCCGATGTTCGTCCGGAAGGAGTTCTCCGAGACGAATCGGACAGAGTGGTCGATGCCCGCGAGGTCACGGACGTGGTCGACGACACTCTTGATTCGCTCTGCTCCGCGGCCGTCGACTTCCTTATTATCAATCTGGTAGTGGTCCTCGGCGCGGTCGGGGTCGAACTCGACGGTTGTTTTCGTGTGGCTCGGTGCGGTACAGACGCTGATCGAATCGTGGTACGGGAATCGGAGCTGTTCGTCGCGCATCCCGTGGTACTTCACCAGCCCCTGAATCGGATGAGCCTTGGCTGTCGCTTTCATACCAGCACCGAGCAAGCGCGGGGACTTGGCAGTTTTGAACCGTCGGCGAGCATAGCAGCTAATCATGAGCGGATCGTAGAAACTCTTTCATACCCACTCTCTGGACCAGGATGCAAATACTGGAGGCTGTTCTCTCTTGGACTGCCGTTCGATAACGGATGCTTTGATCGGTCGATACAGGCCGTGTTGTCACCCTGTCCACTGGCTGCCGTACTCGTTGGTGCTTCGCTGTCCTCGGTTATCTGATCAGTGTCGGATATAACAAATATATCACCACTGTGTACAGTACGGATTTCATACTCATTTACTCCCCCCATCATGCGGGTGGTATGCATGTGATGGTACCTGCATTCATCGGCGTCCCCGGCGGCATGGAACTAATGATTATCCTCGCCATCGTAATCCTGCTCTTCGGCGCGAACAAACTCCCGGAACTGGCTCGGTCCTCGGGGCAGGCGATAGGTGAGTTCAGGAAAGGGCAAGAGGAAATCGAGACGGAAATCCGTGGAGCCGAAACGAGCGAACAAGTGAGCGACGAACAGGAAGCAGCCTGAACGGGCTGTTTTCCGCGAGTAAAGACGGAGCATCGCCGGTCACACACTGCGCATCCGGAAATATGGAATCAGAACTGGAAGAACTGAACGTTGGAACAGCGGGAGTCAGTCTTCTGTTGAGAGGGAACTGCTGTCGTCGTTCTGTGACACCAGTGCATCCGGCGGAACGTCCGGTGAGCCGAGCAACAGTCGCCGGTCTCGTACCACGTGATATGCGGAGACAAGGGTAAAGAGACCTGCGACGGCAAGCGCGTAGCCGAAGCCACTGAGAGTGGTAAATGGAGCGATACCGAGTGCTGCGACGATAACGGTCGTCGTCAGCACAGCGCCGAGAGCGAGGTAGAACTGACTCCACGGCAGGTCGTTGTGTGGCACGATATCCAGATAGATGTCGAACTGGCCGATGTGGTCAGTCAGCGATACGATGCCACGATTGCGGTCGTACTCGACGATATCGAGTCGATCCATCTTTGGGAGGTGGGTCTGGTGGAGCGCTGTGTAGAGGCGCTTGCGTTCTTTCGGCGTCACCGTATCGAGTTCTTTGCCCAACTCCCAAGCCGAAAGCTGCTCCGAGAGCTCGCGGATTGGGACTGGACGGTCCTGCAGGCGCAGGTAATGGAGTGTATAGCGTCGACGACGGCTGCCGAGAGTTTGAAACACCGTATCTGTGGACAACTGCGAATCAGTATCCCTACCACTGGAGATCCGACTGCGTGTCCCTCTTCTGGAGTTCATGATTGTTCGACTCCTACTGCGTACCAAGTACGTATGTGTGATAAAGGTTTGCGTACTGACATTCTCTTCTGGAATAGTTGACGAGTAAGTGTGTAACAGAGGGCAGTATCAAAAATGCGAATTACGAGAGATAGAATGCCTATTCTGCAGACATCGAAAATACCGAGTGACTCGAATCTGATGACAGAGCTTACAAAACCGAGCGTAATTATCAAAACAGATACAATGAGTCGGTGTGACTCAGGGGAGAAATTGTCCAAGCAGTTCGGTGACCGAGTGTAGCGACCGGTTGATGCTCCCCGCCAACTGATATACCGTCGAAACTGCGAACAGCGCGAGGGCCGTAGTGGAAAAAACCAGCGGATCGATAGCGGCAAACAGCGGCAGGTTGGCCAGCGAGGCGACGACAGCAAACAGGGCCCCGATACCCAGCGCGCGGTAGTACTCACCCCACGAGACACCGACTGGCGTCACTGTGTCCATATATCGGGCGAGCAACCTGCTCTCGGGATTCGACCGGACGAGCTTTCGGTCGGGATCGTACTCGACGAGGTCGTATGACGCCAGTTTCGGGAGGTGTGTCTGGTGTAACGCGTTATAGACGCTTTCGCGGAGCGGTCGCGGTGCCGGTGTCGTCTCTGACTCGAGACTCGCAATCCGTTCAGAGAGGGCACGCAATGTCAGTTCGTCGTCGAACTCCCAAAGTACGGAGAGCGCTTGGCGGCGGCGTTCGTTGCTGAGCAGGTGGTAGACATCGGCCTCCGGAATAGTGACTCGCTGGAGCACTGGTGATCCTGTGAGACCACGCACACACGGGGCATACGTATAAAGAGTGTACAGGGACGGGGGAACAAGCCACTAGACGGTACGGTCTCCGGACTGAATCGGTAGTGCTGTGGTACACAATCGGTATTGGATCCGTTCATCGTCCCAAAAACCCGGTACGAGGACCGTACAGCCGGCAATTCTCGCGGTACGAAAACCGTACAAACACGGTATGGAAGCGCTACAACGGCTGAATCTGTGCATAAGTAATACCCCCCAAAGCCAGGAGGTGTATATCCCGAACGGCCCGACCCAATGGGTGGCCGAACGGGGGACACAAACCATGAAGAAAAACGACCCAACACTGTACAATCTCTCGCGCCGCAAAATGCTCGCTGGCCTCGGGGCGATCGGCCTCGCGTCCGCTGGCGCAGGACTCGGAACGAGCGCGTACTTCAGCGACCGTGAAGAATTCCAGAACAACAGCCTGACCGCCGGAACGCTCGACATGAGCGTCACCGCGGACGTGGTGGCCGCCAACCAGTACTGGGTGGACCAAGGTGGACTCGACATTTCAGCCGTTGCCGACGCGCAGGACGCGGTGATGGGCCTGCAAATCGACGACGTCAAGCCCGGCGACTGGGGGATCATCTGCTTCGAGATCGAAGTCGGCGACAACCCCGGCTACGTGCAGGTGTGCACGGAGAACTTCGCCGAAGCTGGCGGCGCCAACCCCGAACCTGAACAGGCAGCCGAAGGTGACGCCGACAACGACGCCGACCTGGGTGAGTTCCTCCTGACCACCGTCTGGCAGGAGTTCAACGGCGCCACCGACGGTACCGGCATGAAGTCCGACCTCAATATCCTGGACCCTGTCTTCAACAACAACAGCGACATCATCCCGCTTGCGTACGGCGAGCCCGACCTCGATGGCGTGGTCGACAGCGACCAACACCACACGACCGCACGCGAAGCCAACGACATCCTCGACGTGGCAAACAGCGGCTACATCGTCAAAGACGATGCTGGCGAGCCTATCGTTGTCGGTGGTGAGAATAATGACGACGATGTCTACGAGTTTTGCCTCCTCATCGAGTTGCCCTACGAAGTCGGCAACGTGGTGCAGGGAGACAGCCTCGCCTTCGACCTCGTGTTCAAGACCGAACAGGTCCGGAACAACGAGACGCCCTTCATGAACGACGCGAGCGGGAACGTGACTAACGGGAGCGGCCAGTAATCAACGCACATGGCACCCGACAAACCACGACTACACGACCTCAGCCGGCGGAAAGTGCTGGCTGGGCTCGGTGCTGTGGGCACCGCGTCCGTCGGCGCTGGACTCGGAACCTCAGCGTACTTCAGCGACACTGAGTTGTTCGGGAACAACTTCCTTACCGCTGGGACGCTTGACCTCAAACTCGACTACAAGGCGACGTACTCCGGCGGCGAGGGCCGTCTGAGCGCGATTCAGCAGAACTACCCCGACGCTGAAGACCTCGGCGACGGCGTCTACCTGCTCGACCAGGCACCCACTCCGGCCGATATGCAGGAGTGGGAACAGCTCGTCCAGAGCGAGACGTTCGACTTCTGTTCCCCGGAAGCCGACCAGTACCTCATCAACGGTGACGAGATACCAGTGTTCACGCTTGACGACGTCAAGCCGGGCGACTCCGGTGAGGTCACCATCAGCTTCCACATATGTGACAACCCTGCGTACCTGCAGCTGTCGGGAAGCGTCACGGAGAACGCGGAAAACGGTCAGACTGACCCCGAGATAGCCGCAGAGGGTGTCGACACCGACGAGATTGGCGAACTCGCGGACGAAATCGAAGTCTGTGTCTGGTACGACGAGGACTGTGACAACGTCTACGAACCGACCGGCACCGGACAACAGAACGAACTTGAAGTGGCACTCGTCAGTGACACCTCCGGTTCGATGAGCGACGAAATTGGTGACCTACAGTTCGCCGCGAAGAACTTCGTCGACAACCTCTCCTCGCCGGACGAGGTAGCTGCGATTTCCTTTGCCTCCTCCGCGTCGCTCGATCAAGAGCTGACGACCGACTACCAGGCCGTCAAAGACGCAATCGACAACTACTCCGCAGGCGGGGGGACGAACATGACTGCCGGCATCGGGACCGCCGAGAACGAACTCCTCAACGGCACCAACGCGACGGCCGGTGCCTCGAAGGTGATGATCGTCCTCTCGGACGGCGTCCCGAATAATTCGGGCCCGGCCACCGACGCGGCCACCGCCGCGAAGGACGCTGGAATCCGTATCTTCACCATCGCACTCGGATCCCTTGCAGCAAGCTCGTTCCTCGAGAACAACATCGCAACGTCGCCCGACGACGCCTTCGTCGCGCCCGACCCAGCCGACCTCGACACCGTCTATGCCGAAATCGCACAGATTGTCCTCGATGGCGAGCAGAAGATACTCGAGGGGACGATGACCGAAGTGTTCGACGCCCTCTCCGACGGTGTCCTCCTCGACGGGAACCGTCAAGAGGAGGGGGTCCAGCCCTACCCCGGTGTGACGACCCAGTGCATCGGCTTCGAGTGGGAACTCCCCTTCGAGGTTGGCAATCAAGTGCAGTCCGACTCAGTCGCGTTCGACATCGCCGTCGACGCCGAACAGAGCCGAAACAACGACACACCGTTCGGGACGGTGCTGTAGCGTCATCTCCCGTCTTCGGCAGAACGGTACTCACGCACCATCAGCAAATCACATAAACCAATCATGAAAGACGAAAAGACACAACTCAACAACCTCAACCGGCGGAAAGTGCTGGCCGGACTCGGCGCAGTGGGCGTCGCGTCAGTCGGTGCTGGTTTCGGCACCTCCGCGTTCTTCAGTGACCGCGAAGCCTTCGGTAACAACAGCCTCGTCGCCGGTGAACTCGACCTGCTGGTCGACTGGCAACAGCACTACCGCATGAACGCCGAGACGACGTTCGTCAACGCACACCCCGACCACGACGGCGACGGCGAACAGTCCATCGCCGCCGACAACGACGCTGGCCAGATCAAGTACAGCGACTTCCCGGACGAAGACGACGAGGACAGCAACGGTGCGAACATCCCAGTCCTCGACTGTGACAACATTCCGCCGCTCTCGGAAGCGGAGTTCGGTGTTGACCCGACGACCGGCAACGAGATGGACTCACTCGTCCAGTTGGCCGACGTGAAACCCGGCGACTCGGGCGAAATCACCTTTAGCCTCCACCTCTGTGACAACCCCGGCTACATCTGGATGCAGGCCGGCAACGTCACCGAAGACGGCGGCGCGATGACCGACGCCGAAGCCGCCGTCGATCCCGACAACCTCCCGGATCTGGCGAGTGCAATCAACGCGACGCTGTGGTACGACGAAGACTGTGACAACGTCTACGACCCGGCCGAGCCGACAGACATCATGCTGACGCTCGATTTCTCCGGCTCGATGTTGTACCGCCAGTTCGGCGGTGTGGTCAGCGAGGACGACATCGCGATCAACGGCAACTCCTACGATGTCACGACGAAAATCGACCTCGTCGAACTCGGAACGCGCCAGTTCATCGACTACCTGCAAGCCCAGAACGCGGACGTGCAGGTCGGCGTTGCCTACTTCGATGGCAGTCAGGCCGACGACCCCTCCGGGACCGCTCGGACGGGGGTCCTCCAAGAACTGACCAGCGACCTGTCCGTGGTCGACAGCGCACTATCGGGCCTCCGGCAGAAACTGGCGAACGTCGTCAGTGGCCCGTACACCAATCCGGACAGCAGCACCACCAACCCGGACGACGGCGACGGTGATCCCGACCCCGAAAACGGCAGCGACATCGCCGAGGGGACCTACATCGGCGAAGGTGTCGAGGACGCACAGGACGAACTCGACGCCAACGCCCGGAGCGGTGTCCGCGCGGCTAACATCGTCCTCTCTGATGGGAACTCCTTCAGCGGGCAGTCTGGCACCGCATTCATCTCGCCACAGGACGCAGCCACTGACGCACGCCTGAGCAGCACAGACAACCCGGCAACGAACGTCTACACCATCGCTGTCGGTGACGACACCGACGACGCCACGCTCCTCGCGATGGCCGGAGAGGCGGGGGCCTCGACTGGTGGCGACGCGACGTTCTTCAACGACGTCGAGGATCCAATCGAGATTCCGTCGGTCTTTGGCCACATCGCGGCGCAGTTCGTCGGCGAGAAAGTCATCATGGAAGACACGCTCGACAACGTTCTCGCCGAACTCGCGGGGGGGAACGGCATTCCGCTCGATGGGAATCGTGCGACGATTTACGACGAACTGGTTGACCCCGCAAACGACGAGGACCGTGAGGCGTTCCGCGGCAACGGCACGATGCACTGTGTCGCACTTGAGTGGGAACTGCCCTTCGAGGTCGGCAACGAAGTCCAGGGCGACACCGTCGGGTTCGACCTCGGCTTCTACACCGAACAGGAGCGGAATAACGACGGCAGCGGGCCGAGCGTCGCGGCCTGAAACGGCCGCTTCTTCGGCGAATTCCGTTTATCGGCCTGAAAACGGCCTGTACGGTCATCGTACCAACCACTGCGGGACTGGAAACCGCATCATACCTATGCCGTGGTCTGACGAGGGAGACGTATCGAAATCGACCACACGACAACGGAGATACACTAATGCAAATCACAAGACGGGAACTGCTGGCAGGCATCGGAGCCGGAGCTCTCGGAGTCTGGGGGTTCAGTCTCGTACAGTCCAGCCCGGAGTTTCACTACTACACCTACGCAGCCGACGGTGATGTCGACGACCGCCGAGTCCGCGTCGCTTGGTACGAGCGCTATAACGGCGCCTTCCAAGAGACACACAACGGGACCACGGACCCCGGATTCGACTCGGCACTCGACCCCGATACTGCGCCCACATACATCGAAGAGGCCACGTACGTCACGGATGTCGCTGGCCCGGCCCTCACTATCGGGAACACGCTCCCCGGGGACGAGGGAACACTCGTGGTCGGCCTCGAGGTCGTCGATGACGCCGACTTCATCGCCGAACCGCTCGATATCTGGCTCCAGGCAGAGATTACCGGCGACAGCGAGAACGGTCTCAGCGGACCGGAACTGGACGCCGGCGATTCCACAGCGACCGACGGCGAGCTTGACGATCAAGTTATCGTCGAACTCTGGCACGATGGTGCGCCACTCGGGTCCTGCAACGGTCAGAAGGACTTCATGGAAACGCTCGAAAGCCCCATCGTCGCTCGCTCACCACTGAGCGTTGCGTTCGGTCCGGAAAGCAATATCAGGGATGACGACGGCCGGCGCGTCATCGAGTCGCTCGATCCAGGTCAGACACGGTGCATCGCGCTCTCGTGGTCGTTCCCGGAGAGCACTGCGACCAACGCCGCCCAAGGCGACAGTGTCTCCTTCGACCTAGCCTTTAGCGGCGTCCCCGCTGGAGCGGCTACCCCGTTTACCGGAGGCTCAACATGACGATGACTCGCCGCCGCATCCTCGCGGCGCTCGCGGCGGCCGGCGGCGCGGGCGCGCTCACCGGGAGTACGGCCAGCGCACTGCTCCGGGAGCGCGAACAGGGCAGCCTCGAACTCACGACAGGGTTAGTCGACCTCGTCATCGATTACTGGGAGAACTCCGCGGGGACACTTAACCCCGCGAGCCCAGACGGTACTATCGACGGAACACAGTTGGCCGTCCCGTTGGCGGGCGACAGCAGCCGCACTGTGTTTCGGCTCTCACTCCCTCAATCGGAGAGTCCGAACAACCCAGCGAGTCTCTGGTTGAAAACCGACTGCCCGGAGGGGACAACACTCGCAGAAGCGATGCAGGTGACGCTGTCGTACGCCACAGCCGACGGCACGCCGACGACGCAAATCGCCAGTGGCTCGCTCCGGGCAGTTGCGAACGCGCTTCGGACTGGCACGCGGCTTGACGGCGACCCGACCACACCGGAAATTGATTGTCTGACCGACGAACTCTATCTCACGATTGAATCCGATCTTGGCCCGTACGTCGGGTCGGAGACGGTATCATTGCCACTGTCGCTGGTCGCTACTCAGTGTCGCAATACTGATCCCGAGGAGAATCCGTTTCCCGCTGACGCTATCGACGCCCGTTGCCGTCCCGCTTACAGCTGCGACTGTTGCTGGACTATCGGCAAGGTCGAAGTCGAAAGCGGCCTACACCGCGGTCGTACGTACGGCTTCGACGAGGGATTGGCGGGCTACGCCATCCGCGTGACCGACACTGACGGCGACAGTGGTGTTGCCTTCGAGTTGGTCACGACCGGCAACGACGTGCCTCGACTCCCGCTCTGTGACGTGACAATCAAGGGCGGCCCGCCAGACATTCACTATCCCCGACGGAATGACGCCTTCGGCTTCGATACGAGTACCTTAGACGGTGCCATCGACGGTCTCATCTACGCGCCCGAGAACGCAAATAACGGCGGGCGCTACAGCATCAGCTACATCCTCGTGAGCGTCTGCGCACCGACGCTAGCCGATGGGGGCTGTCCTGACGACGCCGTAAATGGTGCGGCCAACGTTGGTGTCCGACCGGTCAAGCGGGAGAAGAATCGGAAGGAGAGACACGAAAAACCGTTGGGAGGTGTGACGCGATGAGCGTCGATATCCGCAAGCGACTCCCGAACGCGCGCAGCGTTGCGGCCGCGCTGGCCGTCATGATACTCTTCGCCGCGCTCATCCCCTTCCTCGTCTTTGCCGTCCCGCAGGTAGTCGGGGCCGACCACAGCTTTGTCATCCTCTCAGGGAGCATGGAGCCGACGGCTTCTCCCGGTGATGTGGTCATCGTCGATTCCTCGGCAGGCGTCGCAGTCGGTGATGTCATCACGTTCGATGACGGCAACACCGCCCCGACGACCCACCGCGTCGTCGGCATCGAAGATGGCCAGTATGTCACACAGGGCGATGCAAACCAGAATCCAGATACACAGCGCGTCGCACCTGGCGACGTGCTCGGCCGTGTGACGCTGACGATTCCGCTTATCGGCCATGTTATCCTCTGGGTAAACACTCCCACTGGCTACGTGAGTCTCGTCATCGCGCCGCTGGTCTTGCTCGTCGGGAGCGAACTGTTCGTGTGGGCACGCAAGAAAACGGACAGTGGTGACGGCGACGAGGGGGAGGCCAGCGACGACGACAATCCGGTGTTAAAACCGGCTGTCCGCCGTATCGACGACATGCGCGCCGAGTCCGACGACGCTGCGAGCACCGCGAGTACCGACAACACACCAACCGAATCTGAGGATGTCCCCGAGACGGTAACCGTCGCTGTCACGGATCTGAAGTTGACCGCCCTCGCAATGGTTGGGATGGCCGGCTACGCCGCTTGGAACGTCTACCGCGAGGTAACCACTGTCGGCGCGCCTGACCCCGTTTCGGTTGCCGCGCTCACCGCTGGCCTGCTTGGTCTCGGATTCGCTATCTGGGTGACGGTCACCGCATGGCTGGCCGCGGCCAATGCCGAGACTGACCAGCCCGCGCTGCCACCATCGCGTGCTGACGGCGGCACGGAGAGCGAGCAATGACCCGACCTGTCGTGGTCTTCGTCGCCGCAGTCGTCGTCTTCGCAGCGGCGACGGTTGGTTTCGCCCAAGGAGGCGGGTCCGTCAGCCTACTCAGTGATGAGGAACGCCTTGCCATCGAGTTCAGCGCGAACGACGGCACCGACGACTTCGACATCATCGAGCAATCATCGGAACCGACCGTGTTTCGATCTGGCGCAACGGACGACACTGACCCTGTCCCGCCGACGGCCACAGACAACGACACCGCACCGCCGTCCGCGCCGGTTGATGGAGGCGACGGTAACGGCAGTGACGCCGATGACAGTAACATCACCGCCGAATCCACAGACGAGACCGTTACAGACGGTGCTCCCGCTGGAATGAACAGCACTGAGGGTAGCACGACCGGCGAGACTGTCGCCAACGGAACGGAAACCGGTGACAGCAACACTGAACACGGCACCGAAACCGCACAACAGCACAGGGACGACGCGGTCACCAAGAACGCGACGAGTCCTGACAGGGACGAAAATGAACCCACTAAACCGACTTCCGAGGGAACGACCGATGGCGAGGCGACCGATACTGACGGAGCAGAGAGTAACAACGATGCTACCGACGGTGACGCCATGCCCACGGAAACGGACGACGCCTCAAGTGTCGATGATAACGAAGGCGATGACAGTGGCAGCAGCAGCGGCGAAAGCGAATCCGAATCCGATGTCACTCCGGCGGAAAAGTCGGGGGACACTGACCAGTCCGATCAACTACCGGAGGACTCGGAGACCGATGTGACTGATAGCGACGCTACCGGCGAGGCGGCAACCGACGAGGACGGTGTGGCAGACGACGAAACTGCCTCGTCTCCTGACGAAACCGTGACTGTCACCGACAGCGAGGCGACCGACACCAATGGAGCAGAGAGTAACAACGATGCTACCGACGGAGACGCCATGACTACAGAAACGGACGACACCCCAAGTGTCGACGACAACGAAGGAGATGACAGTGACAGCAGCAGCGACGACAGCAAATCAGAATCCGAGTCTGGTGTCGCTCCGCCCGAGAAGTCGGGGGACACCGACCAGTCTGATCAACTACCGGACGACTCGAAAACCGATGTGACTGATAGCGACGCTACCGGCGAGGGGACAACCGACGGGGACGCCGCGGCGGGCGACGAACCCGAGGCTGTCACCGACAGTGTGAGGCTTTGATGTCTCCACAACGGCGGGTCAAGTGGGTTCTCCTGCCGGGGATGTCAAGCGGCGCTACCCGCCGGAACCTCCTCCTCCTGCTTGTCTATCTCTTCGCCGTCTTGTTGGGTGTGGCGCTGGCGCTCGCAACTGTGTGAGTGTCCGGTGACTGTTCTCGTGTAGATGAACGTCACATCAAAAAGACAGGCACAGCGAGATCACTCATATTATTCTGTGACTCTTGGCGGATCTGGCGAAACAGCTCTTGTGTATGTGATATTGGGCAGGAGCGACTGCTGAAGAGAGGGCGTGTAGCCAACAGTGAAGAATTCTGTCCGTTCTGTACTACACAATTTCAGTCTGCCAAATTTGAAGGCAAATTATTTCAGAGCGTGTCACGAACTAGCTTGTATACCCCACGAAGTGAAGACGAAACGACGGTGAATGAGAGCTACTCAGTTACGGTCCCAGCGGTGGTACGGCAGGAAGCTGGCGTTGAAGCCGGTGACAAAATCCGCTGGCACGTCGACGAGGACGGGGATCTCTCAATCAAACTACAAGCAACAGTACGGGGCATTTTCACAGCTCGAACCGGTCGATCTCGGAGAACCAACCAATGCTGCCGAAGATCACGATCTCGTTGCCGGAGACTACTGATGGCAGCGGTTATTGTAGACGCAAATGTTCTCATCGCGGCCCGTCTCTCCCGCGATCAAAATCACGACCGTGGAGAAGCGATCACACAGGCCATAGATCAAGGAACGCACCCGACAGCGTACGTCCTGAGCGACGTTCTTGCGGAAGTCATTAACAACCTCCAAGCGAGGGCCGGACACGATGCCGTAATCGAGATCAGCGGGTTCTCACTCAGGCAGACGACAAAATCTGAGTTCGACACAGGTCGGTCACTGTTCCGACGGTACGAGCCACTCTCGCTAACCGATGCCGTCATTGTTGCAATGATGCACAGAGAAGACATCGAATATCTCTACAGCTTCGACGACGGATTCGACAGTGTGTCACGGATTACTCGTCTCACGACACCTGTCAATCCATTTGAACAATAAGGCCCTGGGTGATTGATCTGATTTACCGACCTTTAGATGCAGCCTTGTGCGAGATATGCGCCCTGTATTCAGCAGCGTTGAAAATTCTATTCGATTTTCTATCATAAATAGGGGAAAATCGCTCAGTTCGCATTTCTGCTGCACGGCTGTTTCGTCGATTTCGGGTTGAAACGAACCATGACGACCGGATACATCTGCTCTCTCTCGCAGTGCTTTCTGAAGCGATACTTCTTCTGAAACCCACAGGACTGTACTGGTGAGAACGGATCTACGACACGCCAAAAACAGCCGCCGGGCTCAGGCCCCAATCATCCGCGCGGCGATTTCGGCGTACTCGATGACGACGCCGAATCCTGGGATGAGCAGAATCGTGGCCAGTGCCGCAACAGCGATAGCGACGTACAGCCCGGTCGGGTACTCTGTGAGTTCGAGGTCCCCAGCCGCGTCCTCGGCCCACAGCGCGCGAACGATGCGGGTGTAGTAAAACAGCGAGACGACGCTGTTGATAACCAGCGCGGCCCCGAGCAGCCCTTGTCCGCCGGTGACCGTGGCAAAGAGCAGGTAGAACTTCGAGAAGAACCCACCGCCGATTGGCAGGCCAGCCAGCGAGAACAGGAACACTGTCATCGCTGCACACGCGAAGGGTGCCTGCTCGCCGAGGCCGTGGTAATCCTCGACAGTTCGGCCGACTTCCCAGTGCTCTGCCAGCGCGATGAACAAGAACGCGCCGGTGTTCATGAACCCGTAGACGAACAGGTGGGCCATCCCTGCGCCGAGAATCGATATCTCGCCGTCGACAGAGCCAGTGAACGCCGCCAGCGCGATGAGCACGTAGCCGGCGTGTGCAACCGAGGAGTACGCCAGAATCCGCTTGACGTTGTTCTGTTTGAGCGCGCTGAAGTTGGCAACGGTCATCGTCACGACGGAGATGATCAGGAAGGCGTCCACCCAGTCAAAGACGCCCGTTGCGCCGCCGAAGACATCGACGAACACCCGGAATCCGAGGACGAATCCGGCAGCCTTCGAGGCTGAGGAGATGAACGCCGAAATCGGGGCCGGCGCGCCCTCGTACGCGTCTGGAGCCCAGAAGTGGAACGGGACGGCGGCTATCTTGAACGCAATGCCGCCGAGAATCATCACCATCCCGACGCCGAGCAGACTCGTGAACGGTGTTCCGTCGGCAATCGCCGTCGTGACCGCGCCGAACTGCAGCGACCCGGTTGCGACGTAGACAAGCGCAATGCCGTACGCGAACACTGCCGACGACAGCGCGCCGACGAGGAAGTACTTCAGTCCAGCCTCGGCGCTGCCTTCGTTGGTTTTCAGCGACGCGACCAGCGCGTAGGAGGGCAGACTGACGAGTTCGATGGCGATGAACGCAGTCACGAAGGAGTTCGCGGCGGTGACGGTCACCATCCCCGTCGCGGCAAGCAGGACTAGCGAGTAGTATTCGGCCTGATACGGGTGGCCACGAAGGTACTCGTGGCTGGCAAACGCCACGAGGACAACGACACTCGTGATAATCACCGTAAAGAACAGTGACATCGCGTCGATGACGAGCGCGGCGCCGAACAGCTCGAGCGCGCCCTGTGGCGGTTCCTGACCCGCCGCTGGCTGGCCTGTGCCGGCAAAGAGATACCAGACTGCCAGCCCCAGCGCGACGAGGCCACCGGTGACCGAGGTGCCGGTCAGGAGCACGCTGCTAGACTCGTCGGGGTCGACCATATCGACGGCCAGCAGTGCAAGCGCTGTTGCGAGCAGGGCTAGCGCCGGCCCGAGTGCGGTCCAGTTCGGAAGCGTCGTTATCTCACTCATCGCAGCTCACCCCCGAACACGTTGTTGAGTTCAAGCACTGGCTCGATTGCGTCCTGAATCGCCTCGTAGACGAGGTCTGGCTGGATACCCAGCAGGATAATCAACCCGAGCAGGACGGCAAGCGGCGCGACGTCGTGGACGGGCGCTGGCTCAATTTCGTAGTCGGTCTCCAACTCGAAGGGACCGAAGATAGCCCGCTGCATCGCCCACAGCAGATAACCAGCGACGATGACGATTCCAAACATCGCGATTGCGGTGAAAATCGGCGCGCCGGCGACGACAGTGGAGTCGAAGGCGCCGATGAAAATCAGCACCTCGGCGACGAACCCACTCATCAGCGGGAGGCCCATGTAGGCGAACGAGCCAGCGACGAAAATCCACGCGGTAAGTGGCATCTTGTCGGCAAGACCGCCCATATCGCCGACCATCCTCGTGTGGGTCGCGTTGTAGAGAACGCCGACGGACATGAACAGGAGTCCCGAAATCAGTCCGTGGCTGACCATCTGGAAGGTTGCCCCGCTCATTCCGTGGGGCGTGAACGCGACCAGTCCCACGATGACGTAACCCATCGAGGAGATGGAGGAGTACGCAACGATTCGCTTGAGGTCACGCTGTGCCAGCGCAAGCATCGCACCGTAGATGACGCTTATCACACCGACGGCGGCGATAATCTCTGCTGCTGGTGAACTCGTCGCCACATCAGCGAGCATCGTGAAGTTGAATCGCAGCAGTGCGTAGGTCCCCATCTTCAGCAGGACGCCAGCCAGAATGACCGACACCGGCGAGGGGGCCTGAACGTGTGCGTCCGGCAGCCACGTGTGGAAGGGAACGACTGGCACCTTCACTGCGAAGCCAAGGAACAGCAGTAGGAACGCGACTGCGCGCAGGTCTTCCCCAGCAAGCCCGAAGACGGTCTGGCTGAGTTCGCCCGCCTGCAGCCCCTGTGCAATCGCGGGCAGGCTGAGATGGGTGAGTGAGTCGCCCAGTCCGAGTACGAGCATGAACAGGCCGACGAACATCACAAGCGAACCCAGGTTCGTGTACAGCAGGAACTTCGCGCCGGCATATTTCCGCCGTGGCCCGCCCCAGACGGCGATGAGGAAGTACATCGGAATCAGCACCGCCTCCCAGAAGATGAACCACAGGAAGAAATCGAGCGAGGTAAAGACACCGAGCAGCGCCATCTCGATGAGCAACATCAGCCCGTAGAACTGGGACTGGCGCTCGTCGATTGGCGTCCACGAGGAGATGATTGCAAGCGTCGTCAGCACTGTCACCAGCACAACCAGCGGGAAACTCACGCCGTCGACGCCGACGTGATACTGCAGGGTGTACTGGCCGAACTGGAACCAGTCAATCTGTGTCTCGAAGGCAATCTCACTGCCAGCCAGCAGCGCGTTGCCGGCGGCGTCGAACTGCGTCCACATATACAGCGACAGTCCCAGCGGAACGAGGCTGAGCCACGCAGCAAGTTTCGGTGCCGTCTCGTCGCTAGCGACGAAGACCCACAGCGCGCTGACGAACGTTGCGGCGAGCAGGAGTTCGATCAACATTCAGACCCACCCCCCTGTGACCGCGAAAACGAGCAGTAAGACGAGCAGTCCCAGCGCTAACAACGCAACGTAGGTGGTGACAACCCCGCTCTGGAGTCGCTGGAACCGGCCGCCGGCGAACAGACTCACGCCGCCGGAGCCGTCGACGATGCCGTCGATCAGCCCCTGGTCGAATTTGTTTGCGAGCGTTGCAACCGGGAGTGTGACCCCGCGTGCCAGCCAGACCTGATACTCGTCTTGATAGTAGTTGTTCATAAGCAACGTGCGAAGACTGCCGAGGTTCGTCATGTGTGGGTCGGGGTCCGCACCGCCGTAGAGCCGCCACGCAACGAGCGCGGGAATGACTGCGAGGACGAGCGCAACCACGCCGCCGACGAGTGCGAGCGTTCCCTCACCAAGCCCGCCATAGCCAGCAGTATAGCCTGCGCCGTACTCACTCGTCAGGACGTGGTGGTAGTGTTCCGCCGTCAGCGCACCCTCAGCGAACTCGCCGCCCACTGTCTCGCCGTTGAGCCAGCGTTCGAGAAACAGCGCGTCGTCTGGGAGGACTGACTTGAGCACGGCCATGTTGAGGACGCCAGCCACGACAGAGAGCACGCCAAGCACGACCAGCGGTACCTTCATGCTCAGACTCACCGAGTGTGGGTCCTCTGCGGTGTCGGTCCGGGGCTCACCGTGGAATGTCAACAGGACCATCCGGAAGGTGTAGAATGCAGTCATGATGACCGCGAGCAGTCCGAGTGCGTAGGCGACAAAGAGTACGGGCGACCCGCCGCCGAGGGCGTGAATCAGCGTCTCGTACAGCACCTCGTCTTTCGACCAGAAGCCAGCGAACGGGAAGATGCCCGCGAGTGCGAGCGAACCCGCAAGGAAGGTGAGATAGGTGGTGCGTAACTCGTCTTTCAGCCCGCCCATCTCCCACATGTTCTCCTCGTGGTGCATGGCGACGATGATTGCGCCAGCCCCGAGGAACAGCAGCGCTTTGAAAATCGCATGGGTCGTCAGGTGGAAGACGGCAGCGAGATAGCCCCCGCCACCGAGCGCGAGCATCATATAGCCGTACTGCGAGATTGTCGAGTACGCGAGCACCTGCTTGAGTTCCTGTTTGACCAGCGCCATCGTTGCCGCGAAGAAGGCGGTGAACCCACCAACGAGCGCAATGACCGACAGCGCCGTCGGCGACAGCGCGTAGAAGCCGTACATCCGCGCGATGAGGTAGACACCTGCCGCGACCATCGTCGCCGCGTGGATGAGCGCCGAAACTGGCGTCGGGCCTTCCATCGCGTCTGGGAGCCACGTGTGCAGCGGGAACTGTGCGGACTTGCCGACTGCGCCGCCGAGCACGAGCAGGCCGATGACCGTGAACCACGACTGCGCGCCGAGTCCGAAGGTGTTGATACCACTGGCGTCGCCCGATTCGAGTGCTGACTCTGCCATCGTGACGAACGACTCGGTCCCCGCGAATTGTGCGGTGCCGAACGTTCCCAGCACGGCGACGACGCCGATGAGGAAGAAGTAGTCACCAAAGCGCGTCACGAGGAAAGCCTTCTTTGCGGCGCTTGCGGGGCCGGGTTTGCGGTACCAGAAGCCAATCAGCAGGTACGAACAGAGGCCAACGAGCTCGAAGAAGACAAAGGACATCAGCAGGTTATCGCTGAGGACGAAAGCCATCATCGAGAAGGTAAACAGCGAGAGTGCGGCGTAGTACCGTGGAAGGTCAATCTCTCCTTCGGCGTTCATATAGCCCAGCGAGAAGACGTGAACGAGCAGCGAAATGAGCCCAACGATGGTGAGCATCAGCGCTGACAGCGGGTCAATAAGAACTCCAAACGTGAGCGTCACACCCTCGCCAGCCCCCGCGACGAGCGTGTACAGGGTCTCGTGTCGCGGCACGGCACCGGTTGCAAGCTGGATGACCGTCGCGACAGCAACGAGAAAGCCCACGCCGGTCGAGACAATCCCGAGATAGGCTCCCTTCAGGGGGAGATACCGCCCGAACGCGAGGATCAACAGGAAGGTAACGAGCGGGAAGAGTGCAGCCACTTCTGCGCCGCCAATACCCGGGACGATGGGAATCGAGACGCCCGTTGAGAGTGCAATACCGACCATTGTTACCACCTCATCGTTACTGCGTCAGTAATGTCGATGCTGTCGAAGTTGCGGTTCACCACGAGGATGATACCGACGCCGACGGCAACCTCTGCGGCTGCCAGCGCAGTCAGGAACAAGACGAACGTCTGGCCGGTGATGTTGCCGTAGACCAGCGAGAAGGCGACGAGGTTGATGTTCGCGGCGTTGATCATTAACTCGATAGACATCAGGAAGATGAGGGCGTTTCGGCGGACGAGCACGCCAAAGAGCCCGATACAGAAGACTGCCGCCGAGAGCAGTAGATACCAGCCGGGTGCAACGGCCATCAGTTCTCACCTCCGTCGTCGCGTTTTGCGAGCATCAACGCCCCGTCCAGCGCGGCGTCGAGCATGATTGCGATCAACACGAGCGCAACGAGGAAGTTCTCCGTCGGGAGTTCGGCCAGTCCGGGTGCTCCGATGAAGGAGTAGCCCATGTCCTCGACGATGCTCAACCCGCCATCAGGGAAGCCAGCAATCGTCGTGCCGGAGAAGTCAGTCGTGAGCACTATCGCGGCAAAAAAGACGAACAGCCCAACCGGGATGAGTCCAAGTGCGACTCGGCGGTCCACGTCGAATAGCTCCGGACGAGTTGTCATGCGCCCACCTCCGTGTCATTGCCCCCGTCCTCTCGTGTGAGCATCACGGCGAAGGTAACCAAGACGAGCACGCCGCCGATGTACACGAGAACCTGAATCACAGCCAGGAACTCGGCGCTGAGCATGACGTAGTGGATGGCAACGCTCGAGAGTGCCAGCCCGAGTAACAGCGCCGCGTGCCACACGTCGCGGACGAGAACGACACCCAGACTGCTCGCGAGTGTCAACAGCGCGAACAGTCCGAATGCGAGTTGCTCCAATACCATTACCTTGAGATGTACACGGCGTGCTTTTGAAAATTCCCCTTTTGCTTTCCAAATTGATGAGACGCCTCCCAGCTGTTACTCGGTCGACACCAACGCACGGTTGCTCTCGGTCTCGAGCGGTCGCCAACCGTGACTGCTTTGCTGGTGGACTCCTATCCTCAGGTATGCACGACTTTGTGGTGGTCGGTGCTGGCCCCGCTGGCTCGCGGTTCGCTCGCCGCGTTGCCGAGGCGGGCCAGAACGTCGTCGCCTTCGAGCAGGGCGAAATCGGCAAACCGCTTGCCTGCTCGGGCCACGTCAGCACGGACATCTGGTCGTTCGTGCCCGACGACGCCAAGTCACGACTGAAGCAGAACGAAATCTGTGGTGCCCGGTTTCACACAGCAGGCCCCGGCAGCGACTCACACCAGTTCTACAAACAGCAGCCAATCTCGAACGTTATCGACCGCGTGGAACTCGACCGCACGCTCGCGGCGGCGGCCCGTGACGCAGGCGCGGATATTCGCGAGGGACACACCGTCGTCGATATCTCTGAGCGCCGCGACCACGTCGAGGTGCGCGTTCGCGGCCCTGACGGGATGGAGACCCACCACGGTCGGATGGTTGTCGGCTGTGACGGCCCAAAATCACGAGTTCGACGCTCCGTCGGTCTTCCCGAACCCGAGGAACTGTTGCACGGCGTGCTCGGGTTTCACGACGAGCCAGACCACGAGGAATTTGTCGACGTACATCTCACTGTTCCGCGGTTTTTCGCGTGGCGCATCCCCCGCGGCGACGCGGGTGTCGAGTACGGACTCGCAACGCCACCGGACGACGACGTAACTGAGCGCTTCGAGGAGTTCGTGTCGGGCTACGACGTCGAAACGCAGCGGCGCTGTTCTGGGTTGATTCCCATCGGCCCGCCAGAGCGAACACACACTGGCCGCGTCTTCTTGCTCGGCGACGCTGCCGGCCAGAACAAGCCATTTACTGGCGGCGGGATTCTCTACGGGATGACCGCCGCCGACATCGCGGCCGATGTCGTCGACCCAACCGACCCCCAGACGCTGTCGACCTACGAGCGGGCCTGGCGCGACGAACTCGAATCTGACATCTCGCTGGGCCATCTCGTCCGCGCGGGCTACTCACTACCCGAGCAGATTCAAGAGGCTGGAATGGCGCTGTTCGAGGGCGAAATCGGCGTCCACATGGACCGGCCGAGCACACTGTTCTCGCGCGACCAGTTGCGCGCGATGCTCTCGCGGTAATCGTCGCTACTTCTGGTACTCGTCTGGCTCTCTGGCTGCCTGCACGACATCGACAGCTGCTCTGTTCGGCGCGACGTCGTGGACCCGCACGATATCGGCACCGCCCTCGGCGGCAACTGCTGTTGCCGCCACCGTCGGGTCGTACCGGTCGCCGGACTCTCGGCCCACGAGCCCGAACATCGACTTGTGTGAGTGACCGACGAGAATCGGACAGCCAAGCCCGCGAAATTCGCCGATTCTTCCCAGCAACTCGAAACTCTCAACTGCGGTTTTGCCGAAGCCAAGGCCGGGGTCGATAATGATTTGCGAGCGGTCGAGGCCAGCCTTCTCGGCCAGCAGGATGCGCTCTGTTAGCGAGTCGATGACATCCTCGACGACATCGTCGTAGTGAATCTCTGCGTCGGGGTCGACCGGCGCGTTAATCGAGTGCATTACGACCACCGGAACGTCGTACTCGGCGGCGACGAGGCGCATCTCGGGGTCTTCCAGCCCTGATACGTCGTTGAGGATATCTGCCCCAGCGTCCAGCGCTGCCCTGGCAACCGCAGCCTTCCGGGTGTCGACGGACACCATCGCGTCGAGGTCATTGATGCGCTCGACCACTGGGAGGACGCGGGCCTTCTCCTCCTCGACTGGGACCGGGTCCGCGCCGGGGCGGGTCGACTCGCCGCCAACATCGATGATGTCTGCCCCGGCAGCTATCATCTCCTCTGCGCGCTCGACGGCGTCTGTCTCTGCTTCGTACTCGCCGCCGTCGTGGAAACTATCCGGGGTGACGTTGAGGATGCCCATCACTGCGGTCCCCTTGGCCCACGGGTACTCGCCGGCCTGCCGTGCGGTACCAATTTCGAGGGTCTCCCGGAGTTCGTCGGCGAAGGGTGCGAGGCCGTACGGCTGGCCGTCGAGTTTCTCGGCGAGTCGCTTGAACTGGGCCATCGTCCCCATCAACACGACGCCGAGATTCTCGCGGTCCTGGTCGTTCAGCCCGGAAACTGAACACTCGCCACCCAGCGAGAGCATCTCTTCTTTGAGATACTGGGCCTGTCGAGGCTGGACGCGCGTCTTGAGAATTCGATGGACGGCCTTGCCGCGCATCCGCCAACTCCCGGCGTCGGTGACGTGAGCGTCCTGAAGCAACTGCTCGGCCGCCGGTATCGAATCTACCTCCTTTGGAACCTTTGCTCGTGCCCATCGCGTACGTGCCTCCGCGACGGTATAGAGCGACCCAGAGACCAGCACACAGTCGTTCTCTCCCGCCGCCGCGAGCACGTCGTTCAGCGCACCGGCGACATCTGCGCGGGTGTCGACAACCGCGTCTGTCTCCTGCTCGAACACGCGGGCAAGTACCTCCGAATCTTCCGCTCGGTCGATATCCGGTTCGCAGGCCGTGACGGTGTCGGGGTCGAACGCTCCTGCAATCCCGCGGTGGTCTTTGTCGGCCATCACACCGACCACGAGATGGAGATTGTCGTACTCGAATTCGTCCAGTGTTTCGGCAACGCACTCACAGCCATTTGGATTGTGTGCGCCGTCAAGAACGACCAGTGGCTGCTGGTCCATCACCTCGAATCGGCCGGGCCAGTGCGCGTTTCGGAGGCCGCGGGCGAGGACAGCATCGGAGAGTCCGTCGCTGCCGTCGTCGAGTTCCGCGGGTGGGTCGAGTTCGCCGACGGCCGCAGCGTCGACGATTTCCTCGGCGAGTGCTGTCGCGACGCCAGCGTTGCGGGCCTGATGCCGACCGATAAGTGGGAGTTTTGTCTCGATGCTGCGTGTTGGGCTCTCGATTGTTACCGCACCTTCCAGTCCCCTCCTGCCCTCGTAGGTAGCGGTAACGGTACTGTTCTCGTCGTCACCGACAACGAGTGTCTCGCCGACAGCGTCTTCGATGGCGGCCAGCGCGTCGCCGGAGGCACCAGTCACGAGTCGCCTGTTCGCGGGCGCAACGCCAGCAAGGTCACGAGCGATTGTCTCGACATCTTCGCCGAGAATATCGGTGTGTTCGAGCGTGACGGTCGTGACTGCGCTGCTGATTGGGTCGATTACACTGGTAGCGTCGTGGGTGCCGCCGATGCCGACTTCGAGAATCGCGACATCGACATCCTGTCGGCCGAATTCCCACAGCGCAAGTGCGGTAATCGTCTCGAAGAAGGTTGGCGCGTCGCCAACGACTGCCCGGTCAGTTACGTGGTCGCCGATACCCTCCGCGAACTCAACGAGTGACTGTTCGGCGATTTTGCGACCGTTGATTCGGACGCGTTCGCGAATATCGTCGAGATGGGGAGAGGTATATAGTCCAACGTCGAGTCCGGCCGAGCGGAGAATCGAGTCGACCATCCGAGCAGTCGAGCCCTTCCCGTTACTGCCGGCAATCTGCACGCAAGCGAGGTCGTCGTGGGGGTTTCCAAGCGCGTCGAGAAGCTCCCGGGTCGCATCTGTCCCTGGCCGGGAGCCGAAACGATGGAGATCCAGCAGATAGTTTGCCGCCTGATGAAACCTCATACCTGTGTTCATCGGTGCTGTGCTCTTGGAACTGACGGTTTCAGAGGCTCCGCTCGTCGACCGCTGGGTCGATTCCCGCGGTGGCCAGATCCTCCTGAACCCGCTCGCGTAGCGGCCCTGGAACAGTGTCTCGACCGACCGGAACGGCCGTCTCGCCCGCTTCCTCCGGGGGAACCTTCCAGTACAGAGTACACTCACTCGGCGCGTAATACTCGATGCTGTATCTATCCGAGCCACCGCTGTAGTGGACACGGGCCGCGGAGCCGTCGACGTGCCAGCCCTCCTGTGCTGCCAGCCCAGCGAGTGGGTCGCTCTCTTCGTCCCCCGTTGCTGGCTGGCCCGGCGCGTTCTCGCCAGCGTCGGTGTCGTCAGTCATATACTCGGCTTGGCGTGCCTGGGTGCTACTCGTTACGGTTTCTGTGCCCCTGACCCCGGCCGCTGGGTCACCTCTGAGAATACTGCAGCCCAGACGAGCGTGCCGGTCCCGGCGAGCGCGACGAACATCACGCCCAACCGGACTGTATTCGAATCTAACACCAGTGCTCTCTCCGGAAACAGGAATGAGAGAAACAGATACCCAACAGCCGAAACGCTGACGAGCAGGGAGAGCACTGACACCCAGAAGCGCAGGACAGCTCTCATATCTGGAGTTCGGTCGTTGGACTGTATCTGTCTTTTTGTTCTGGCTCACCAGGTCTCGATACAGCCGTCTTCGATATCCTCGACACAGCCCTCACAGTCCGGGTGGCCAGCCTCGAAACAGGCGGGTCGTGCCGACGAATCGAGTTCGACCGCGCGCTTTTCGGCGTGACGACGGCAGACAATTCGCACCTTGCCGTCCTCTGTCGGGAGGTCAGCCCGAGCAGCCAGCCGTGCCTCGCTGAAAGCCCGGCGGGCCTGCTCGTACTGCCGGCCGGCGTCCTGAAGCTTCTCGGTGAGAAACTCTGCAACCCGGTCGGAATCGGTCATACCCGCGATTGGGTTGGCGCGTTCAAATATCTGCCCCAGCCCGGCTGTTCATCAGCCTGCGAGCCGTTCGACCCGGTATGTACCGCCCGGGCCACACTGGCGCGGCACTGCTGGCCGTCACGCCGCTCGCTATTGCCGTTGGACTGGTGGGCACAGTGAGACTCTCGGTTCTCGCCTTTCTGGTCGCCGCAGCAGTCGCCTCGCTACCGGATATCGACAATTCGCTGCCCGTCGAACACCGCGGCCCGACACACACCGTCTGGTTTGTCGCTGCGCTGGCCGCCGTGGCTGGGGTTGTCGGCTGGCTTGTTGCGTCTGGGCCGTCAGCGGTCATCGTTGGACTTGTTGTCGGCGTCGCTGTTGGTCTCTCGCTGACCTCACATCTCGTGGCAGATAGCATCACGCCGATGGGCATTCGACCGTTCCTCCCGGTTTCTGACCGAGAGTTCTGTTTCAACATTACGCCGGCAAAGAATCCGCGAGCGAACAGCGTCCTGCTCACAGTGGGGCTGGGTATTGCGTCGTCCTCTCAGATACTGGTCTCTGTCTTGGCTTCCAGCTAGTTCTCCATTACGAGTTCCTCGAAGGTTTCGGGGGCGATGTTGCGGCCCGAAACCGGGATAACCACCGTACTCCCTGCAATCTCGTCGGCCATCTGCTCCATCGCGGCCAGACTCGTCGCACAGGCCCCCTCCATGACGATGCGCTCGTCGTGGAAAAGGTCCCGAACACCCTGCTTGATTGCGTCGTCGCTGACCAGTCGGAACTCAGCAAGCCGCTCGCGGAGGACGCGAGTCGTCATCGCAAATGGTACCTGTGTCGCCACACCCTCGGCGAAGGTGTCCATCCGGTCGTGTGGCTCAAGCGTGTCCTCGGCCCAGGCGCGGTACACGGCGGGTGCGTCCTCAGACTGGGCACCGATGATTTCTGCGTCAGTGACCGCACCGACGCTCAGACAGTAGCCCGCTGCGCTCGACCCGCCGCCGACCGGACAGAACAGGTACTCTAACTCCGGGAGTTCTTCGATAATTTCCAGTCCTGCGGTCCCAACGCCTGCAACGAGACGCGATTCGTTTGCGGAGTGGACGTATCGATACCCCTCCTCGGCGGCGAGTGTTTCGGCGTGCTCGCGGGCCTCGTCGAAGGTGTCGCCGTGGAACAGTACCTCCGCGCCGTATCGTTCCATGGCGTTCGTCTTGGCAGGGTTCCCGTCCTCGGGGACCACGATGGTCACCGGGATGTCGAAGGTGCGGCCGGCGTACGCGACTGACTGGCCGTGGTTGCCGGTGCTGGCGGCAATCAAGCCTTGCTCGCTGAATTCCGCACCAATCGTCGCTCCGAGCGCGATACCCCCACGCACTTTGAACGCGCCCGTTGGCAGCGTATCCTCACGCTTGAGGTAGACGTCAGCGTCGTACCGTGCCGAGAGTGATTCGCTGCGAACCAGCGGTGTCTTCGGGAGATACTGTCTGACCGTCTTCCGCGCCTGATAGATATCAGCCGTCGTGGGGGGCGTAAGGTCGTGGTACGGGAACACTGTTGTCTCGTCGGGAGACTCGACAGGCTGGTAAGACTCGCTCATACGCCCGTACTGGGGAAGCCGATACTAAAAGTGCCGGTCACCTCGATGCATTTCACTTTCACTCCGGTCACGGAACTTTTTATGTCATCGGGAACCAACTGTCGTATGTCTCCCATTGAAAACGACGCGGAGACAGTGAACGAACATGACTGAGAGCGATTTGCAGACCCACGCAACAGAGATACACGAACAGTTTTCAGACCAGCTTGACGTTTCGGTCGAGGAGATTCAGGACCGACTCGAGACGCTGGTCAACGAGTACAAAGTCCCCACGAGCGAGGCCCGACGAAGCGTCGTCAACACGTACCTCGACGAGGCAGGGATGGAACGAGATGACCTCGGCGGTGGTGGCGGGAACGACCGCGTCGATGTCAGTGACATCGACAGCCCCGAAGAGTGGGTCGACCTGACTGCAAAGGTCGTCGAACTCTGGGAGCCCAACAGTGACGCCGTTGCCCAAGTCGGCCTGCTTGGCGACGAAACTGGCACTGTGAAGTTCACCAAGTGGTCGAAATCCGACCTCTCTTCGCTCGAAGAGGGTGAGGTCTACGACCTCCGCAACGTCGTCACCGACGAGTATCAGGGCCGGTTTTCGGTCAAACTCAACCGAACGACGACCATCGAGCACCTTGACGAGGAGATAGACGTTGGCGAGGACGCCGTCGAAATCGAGGGCGCGCTCGTCGATATCCAGTCCGACTCTGGACTCATCAAGCGCTGTCCCGAGGACGATTGTACTCGCGTCCTGCAAAACGGGCGCTGTAACGAACACGGCGAGGTCGAAGGCGAGTTCGACCTGCGCATCAAGGCCGTCATCGACGACGGCAACGATGTCCACGAGGCCATTCTCGACCGCGAGCTGACCGAGGAGTTGACGGAAATCACCCTCGACGAGGCACAGGAGATGGCCATGGACGCGCTGGATACCTCCGTCGTGGCCGACGAGATGCACAAACAGATTCTCGGCCGGTACTACCGAATCACGGGGCCGACCTACGGCCGGTACGTGCTTGCCGACGAGGTGACCCGTGTCGACGGGCCAGCGGACCCGGATGCTGTGTTGATCAAAGCGAGGTCGATCTAAGATGTCGAGTGTTCCAACCCGCGAAGTCGCCCGCCGCGTCTTCGCACGCGAGTTCAACGACGCAACGTACACCTTCAAAGAGAGCGACGACGACCGCGCCCCAGTGTATGCGCTGCTCCCGACGGGCCAGCGAGCCAACCGTATCTTCATCGTTGGCACGCTGACCGAAACGCAGGATGTCGGCGAAGACTCAGAGTACTGGCAGGGCCGAATCGTCGGTCCCAACGGCGGGACCTTCTTCACCTACGCCGGTCAGTATCAGCCAGACGCGGCCTCCATGCTGCGCGAGCTCGAGGCCCCGGCCTACGTCGCCGTCGTCGGCAAACCCCGCACCTACGAAACCGACGAGGGTGAGGTCAACGTCTCTGTCCGACCCGAATCCATCACGGAAGTCGACGAGTCGACCCGCGACCGGTGGGTAATCGAGACGGCAGAGCGAACTATCGACCGCATCCAGCACTACCAGCAGGCTGAGGCCGACGAATACGTCGAAATGGCCAAAGAGGAGTACGACCTCCCGGTCGAGAACTACAAAGCGGCCGCAATCGAGGCGCTGGAGAGTCTCGAAGCCGAACAGTCCGAAGCGACCGCGGACTAACCCCACATCCCCCTCGATTGAGGGGTGTGTGAACGGCATACACATCTGTTGAGTGATACGTGTCTGACAAACGATTAAATACGAAGAGAGTCGATTGTACAGCTAGCTATGGGCAACAAAAACAAGACCATCTCCTTTCGCGTCAGCCAGGAGAAATTCGAGACCCTGCGCGGTATCGCGGAGGAGCGTGATATCTCGCTGTCTGCTGTCTTCCGGGATTACGTGGACCTGCTCGTTGCCCACGACGGCCAGGTCGAGGTCGTTCCCGAACACGAGATCAGCGAATCGACCGAAAGTTCCGACTCGGAGAGTTTCCCGCCGAAAGTCGAGGTGCCGAAAAGTTTCGTCCGCGAACACGAACGCCTCGAACTGGAAGCTGAGCACCTGCGCGAACAACTCGAAGAGCACAAACGCTACGTGACGAAACTCCGTCAGGAACTCGACGAGTACGACCAGGAAGATGTTGTCCACCTCGACGAACTCGACGGCGAGCAATCCGAAGAAGACTCGCCGTACCGTATCGGGAACGACTTCGAGGACTCGCAGTTCTAGGCCCGGTTTTTCATCTGCAGTCGTAAAACACGACGGTCGGCAGTGCCGGGACTCGTCGCTGCACAGAGTGAGTTGGCGCACGCCAAACGCAGATTGATTGACTTCTCGCTGGTAGCAGTACGTGCATAGCCGTTTCCCCCAGCATCCACCCATGACAGACCAAGCCACCGGCACCCAAACAATCCGAGATGAGGCGGATGTCAACCAACTGTTCGAGGCAATCAGAGACCCCGATTCGCGGGCAATCATTCGCGAGACTCGGTCGGAGGCTCTCACTGCCAAAGAACTCTCCGAACGCTGTGATATCGCCACATCTACTGCCTACCGGAAAATCGAGCGACTGGTCGATGTCGGGATTCTCACCGAACACGTTCGATTTACCAGCAAGACGCGACACGCACACGAGTATACCCACGATATCGATAGCATCGAACTCGATGTGACGAACACTGGCGTCTCGGTTGTCATCTCCGAGGACGTAGCCGAGCAGACGGACCTGCGACTGAGCGCCGACTAAGCCGGCGCTCTCGCTGTGGCCGACCAGAGTGGTGGTCAGAAGTTCCGCCGTCGGTGGGCTACCGTAACTCGGCGCTCGTTGCGCTTTCGACCGGCAATCCGACAGCGTTGCCCCACTCGACGAACGACCCATAATAGTAGGAGACGTTCTCGTACCCGAGCAGTTCTGTGAGGACAAACCAGACGAGCGCGGAGCGTTCACCGATACGACAGTAGACAATTGTCTCGTCGGCGTCTCCGACTTGCCCGAAGAGGTCTGCCAGTTTGTCAGTCGGCCGGAACCGTCGGTCTGCCTGGATCGTCAGACGGCAGGGCATATTTTCTGCCCCCGGAATGTGACCACCGCGCTGAACCCCTTCGTTCCAGCCCGGCGGCGCGAGAATGTCGCCGCGGAACTCCGCCGGCGCACGCACATCCAACAGACAGGTTTCGTCTTCGATTGCCTGTTCAACCTCAGTACGACGCGCCCGGACCGACTCGTCCGGTGACGGTGCGTCGTAGTCCTGTTCTGAAAACTCTGGCTGGTCGGTCGTCATCGGGAAATCGTTGTCCAGCCAGTACTTTCGGCCGCCGTCAAGCAGAAGCACGTTCTCGTGGCGGTAATACTTGAGCAGCCAGTAGGCGTGTGCCGCAAACCAGTTGAAGAAATCTCCGTACAGCACAACTGTCGTCTCACGCGTGACACCGTGGCCGCCGAGCAAGTCTCCGAAATCGTCTGGCGACAGCACGTCGAATGTCTCCGTATCACGGAGGTCAGCTTCCCAGTCGATGCGGGTGGCTCCCGGAATGTGTCCGGAAGCGTAGGCGTCTTCCTGAATGTCGACCTCGAACAGGCGATAGTCGGCGTCGTCAGACTCGAAGCGGTCCAGATTCTCGGCCAGCCACTCGGGCGAGACGAGCGGTCCGTCACCAGCGTTACTCATGAACTGCCCTCCTGTCTGGTCAGCGGAAAACTCTGCAGTTCTTCTGCACCCTCGCTCGCAAAGGATTTGGCGAGTTTTGATTCGGCGCTGCGAAGGCGATACGACAGTGTCGAGCGCGGACAGTCCAGTTCGTCCGAGAGTTCCTCAAGCGTAATCTCCCGGGGTCGCTCGTAATAGCCCCGCTTGACGGCCGCAACCAGTGCTTCGCGCTGCTCACTCGGGAGATTCTTCTGGGCGAACAGCGCTGTCCGTCGGCCCGACGCCTGACCGATATGGCCAAACGCGAACCGGATGCCTGGCTGGAGCGAAACTTGCACCGCGTCGTAAAACAACCCCACACCCTCTTCGTCATCCATCATCACAGTCCACGTCTCTCTGTCAGTTTCGCGTTCGACCTCGAACAACACGTCGGTCCCGACGTACTCAGCAGCCAGCGTCGAAATCGACTCGCACCCGCCGACATTTTTTATGTGATAGTAGAGTTCACACTCCGTGTTCGTCTGTTCGAGGAGTTCGACGTGGCTCTCTCCGGTGCAAGATTCTGCTGTGATCTGTTCGGCTGTCAACAGCCAGTCAGACTCCACACCTGCACACTGTTCGAGTCCGTCTACTGGGCCGCGAAACCGCTCGAGACGCCAGAACTCGTCAGTGTCAATGCAGCCCCCGATACTCGTCGAAGATATCTGTCCCGACTCACTCGCCAGTCGCTCCAACGGGGCGGGTGTGTCCTCGTAGACAAGGTCAAAGACAAACTCGCGCATTGCTGTCCGTACCTCTGTACTAGAGCGAGCGCAGATAAGTAATCACTTGTCGCATGCCATCCTCCCATCGAGGAGCCTTCCGTGACATGCTTGCGGTTTTGCGCTTCAGCAATCTGGAGACGGCAACTGACCACGGCGTCCCGCGAGTGTACTGACTTTCGTCTGAGCGAGCAGGAGAACTCCGAACACGGTGACGTCGGCAAGCGAAATACATTGCTGACTACATGCAGCACCTGCTCAACGAATTAGTTTAGTTGTATTGTCATATGTGGGCTGCGCGTACTCTACACCCAGCTAGTCTCCGCTGACGGTTGGTATGTCGTCGCTAAAACGTCTTCCAGACAGGTTGAAATTATCTCTCGTGTACAAAAACATTCATACAGGAAAGTACCGTGCGATTAGGTATGGATTCAGGGATGGTCTCTCGGCGGCAAGCGCTCCGCGCAGCGGGTGTGGGTACGGTCGTTGCACTTGCGGGGTGCTCTGGCGGGGATGACACCGGCAACGGGGACAACGGTGGCGATACTGGGGGAACGACAAGTCAAGCGAGCGAGGACGCCTTCACGATTGGTGTCCTTCAGGATATCACCGGTGCGAACGGACCAGAGTTCGCGCACCAGGGGTTGACCGGGTTATTGAGCGGCTTTGCGTACAAGAACAACCGAGCTAGCCCACAGCCACTGGCAGAGGAAACGCCACAGATAAACTGGACTGACGAGGGCTACGGGACCGACCCGGCAGTCCTCATGGACGACCTCAATGGCGGTGTGATCCGCTACACTGTCGACGATATCGAGGGTGCGGGCTCGGTCGAAATCGAACTGTTGATTCGCGATACAGCAAGTGACGCAGAAACGGCCGCGAGTGTGGCGACCGACCTAGTCGACCAGTGTGACCTGCTCTACGGGACCAGTAGCTCTGACGGGATTGTCCGAGTGAACAATATCGTCCTCAACCAGACAGATATCCCGATGTTCGTCGGGCAGGGGTCGACGAGTCAGCTCACCGCCGATAGCGCGCAGTGTCGGGACCAACTCTTCCGGACCACAGAAAACAATGCGATGGTCTCACGTGCGGGTGCGCTCAGTATTGTCGAGAACCCAGATATCGACAAGGTTGCACTGCTGGGCGTTGACAGCAGTTTCGGCCGGGACGTGATCGGTAATTACCGTCGGATATTCGAGACTGAAGGCAGCATCGAGTACATCGAGGAGTTCGTGCCGGTCGGACTGGTGACCGAAGGCTGGCAGGAACTCCTGCAAAGGCGGTTCGGCCCGGACGGTACCGACCAGGATACTGACGCCATCGTCATCGCTGCGACCGGACAGACGGGCACCTTCTACGCTGGGGCCTTCTTGGAGGGGGAGTACGAGCAAGAGACGTTCAGTCAGGCACCCTCGCGGCTGACATTCCGCGAGATTGGCGCGAGCGCACTCGACTCTGTTGAGGCCCAGACTGGAACCCGAGAACTTTCGCAGTTCGTCGTCGACAATCTCCTCCCCTTTGGCCCGATTGCCTGCCGGTACTTCTGGAACCAGTACGACAACGAGGTCAACGACTGGTTTACCGAGAATCACACGAGCGCCTACGGCGTCGTCCCCGACATGTTCACCGGGTCAGCCTTTGCAACTGCCTCGGCAATCATCCAGGCCTTCGAGGCAGCGGGGACGGCAAACAGCGCAGCCATTCTCGATGAGGTGCCCGGGATGGCGGTCCGAGACACGCCAAAAGGGACTGAAGAGTACGAGTTCCAGGAGTACAACAACCAGGCGCGGTCGCCGATAACAATCGCGAAGTACGCGGCACGGACCGAGCCGAAGTGGTCGGCAGCGTTGCAACCAAGCACGCCGCTCAACCGCATCGACAAGGCGCTGACGACCATTCCAGAAGATGACCCGCGGATGACCTGCGACCTCTCCTGACCGACTGCGCATAGAAAACGCTTTCACCGGCCTGTGGCAATCACACCACAATGAGCCTGGCCGAGTCCGATCACGAACTTATTGTCGATCATCTTGGTCGCGAACCCACGCCCGCGGAGGCGGCACTGTTCGAGAATCTCTGGAGTGAACACTGCGCCTACCGCTCCTCGCGACCACTGTTGAGTGCGTTCGATTCGACGGGTGAACAGGTCGTCATCGGCCCCGGAGACGACGCTGCCGTTGTCTCCCTGCCAGTCGGTGAGGATGGGTCCGAGACCTACATCACGATGGGTATCGAGAGCCACAATCACCCTTCCTACGTCGACCCGTTCGACGGCGCAGCAACGGGCGTCGGGGGCATCGTCCGCGATACGCTCTCGATGGGCGCGTATCCTATTGCGCTGGCGGACTCGCTGTACTTTGGCGACTTCGACGCCGAGCACTCTCGCTATCTTTTCGAGGGGGTCGTCGAGGGTATTAGCCACTACGGCAACTGTATCGGCGTTCCGACGGTCGCCGGCAGCGTTGCCTTCCACGACGATTACGAGGGCAACCCGCTCGTGAATGTTGCCTGCGTCGGGCTGGTTGACGACCCGGACGAACTTGTGACTGCTGAGGCCCAACAGCCCGGCAACAAACTCGTCCTCGTCGGCAACGCCACCGGACGTGACGGACTCGGCGGTGCCTCCTTCGCGAGCGAGGACCTCTCAGAAGACGCCGAAACTGAGGACCGACCTGCGGTGCAGGTTGGTGACCCGTACACGGAGAAACTGCTGATCGAGGCGAGCGAGCGACTGGTTGCGGACAATCTCGTCGAATCTGCGCGGGACCTCGGGGCTGCCGGCCTCGGCGGCGCGTCGAGTGAAATGGTTTCCAAGGGCGGCCTCGGTGCTGATATCGCACTCGAAGCGGTCCACCAGCGCGAGCCGAACATGACCGCACTGGAGATTCTCCTCTCAGAATCACAGGAACGGATGTGCTACGAGGTCACGCCGGAGAACGTCGACGCCGTCAAAGCAATTGCCGAACGCTACGACCTCGGCGCGTCGGTCATCGGTGAGGTCACCGACGGCACCTACCGCTGTACCTTCGAGGGCGAAACGGTCGTCGATGTAGACGCACACTTCCTCGGCGAGGGCGCACCGATGAACGACCTGCCGACCGAACCGCGACCGGAACCGACCACTGACCGCCCGGACGTCTCCGTCGAGGACGCACTGGAGGGCGTGCTCTCCAGTCCGAACACCGCCTCGAAACGCTGGGTCTACCGGCAGTACGACCACGAGGTGCAGGTCCGCAGCGCCGTCCGCCCCGGCGACGACGCGGCCGTCCTCTCGGTCCGGGAGGCAGACATCGGGCTGGCAATCAGTTCCGGTGCCGACCCCAACTGGACCGACACCGACGCCTACGAGGGTGCGCGGGCAACAGCACTCGAAAATGCGACGAACCTCGCTGCCAAGGGAGCACTCCCCCACGCGGCGGTGGACTGTCTCAACGGCGGCAACCCCGAGAAGCCAGACGTTTACGGCGGCTTCTCTGACGTTGTCGACGGACTCGCAGACATGTGCAAGACACTCGACGTGCCGGTTGTCGGTGGGAACGTCTCGCTGTACAACGACTCCCCGACAGGTCCTATCCCGCCGACGCCGACGCTGGCTGTCGTCGGGACGAAAGACGACGCCGAGGCGCCGCCGCTGTCGCTGTCGGGCGACGGCACGATTCTCGCTGTTGGCGACCACGTGCTTGCCGGTGACCGCGACGCTCATCTCGGTGGGTCGGAGTATCTCGCGCAATTCGGTGGCTCCGACGTCTTCCCGTCAGTCCCGAGTGACCCGAGTGACCTCATCGAGACAGTTGCCAGCGTCGCGGACCAAGAGACCACACTGGCAACCCACGACGTGAGCCACGGCGGACTCGCGGTTTCGCTGGCCGAGATGGTCACGACAGACGCTGGCGCGACTATCGATATCGACGCGGGACTGGCTGCGCTGTTCGACGAACAGCCCGGTCGCCTCCTCGTCGAGACAACCGACCCCGAAAGTGTCCGCGCCGCGTTCGACGGGGTCGCGCCGGTGACCGAGGTTGGCACTGCTGATGATTCCGGTACGCTCTCGCTGTCGGTCGCCGGAGAGACGACGGACCTCGACGCGGAGACGATTCGGGAGTACCGCTCGGTTATCGAAGAGACGCTGGAGTAAGAATCGGGGCCGCTCGGCAGCGTGACCCGCGGATTTATATACGCTGGCGGGAACATCCCGAGCATGGAGATACCGGATCGGATCACGCAGGCTGCGGACGGGGAGACGATCCAGTCGGCCGTCAGCCTCGGTGATGAAGACATTATCTGTTTCACTGCGTCGCGCACGTTCGTGTACCGCGCCGAGGGGCTGTTGAGCGACGAGAAAGTCGAGACCTACAGCCACGACATCGAGCGGTTGAACGTCTCGGAAGGGCGGCGCAAGACGACCTTTGCGCTGGAGTACGTCGACGGCGTCCAGAAGTTCAAGGTGGCGAGCAACCGCACTGGCCAGGTACTCTCCCGCCTGCTCGCGGGCGTGCTCGGCGCGGCGGGAGTTATCGACGGCGAGGAGTCTGTCGCCGGCGTCTTCTCGTTCAGTGAACTCACGCTGATCGTGACCGACGCACGACTCGTCAAACATGTCGGCGCGTACGTCTGGGACCCAGACTTCGAGGAGTACGCTTTCGAGGAGGTGACGGGTCTGGATTTCGAGGAGGGAAGTGTCGCAACACAGGTTGTCATCTCCGTCGGTGGCCGTCCACAGCGGATCAAAGCGCCGAGCGACGAGGCCCGTCGACTCCAACAGACACTGGAAAACAGTCTCTTTGCGTACTACGAGGTCGACTCACTGGACGCCCTGAACGAGAAGATTGGACAGGACGACGAGCCACCGTCAGACTCGTCTGGAACTGGTGGGCTCGGTCTCGACGAAAATATCTCGCCGCTAGTGGGTGACGACGACGCACAACCAGACACAGAGCCAACGGCATCGACAGACGACGAGAGTACCGATGACTCGGGGGAAGCGGACTCTGGCGAGAGTGTCACTGCCGTTACCCGAGAGCCAGCAGCGGAGCCAACTGAGGACACTGCTCCCTCCACAACTGCCAGCGGCGAAGAACTCGAACAGCTTCGTGAGCAGATGGTAATGCTCACCGAGGCTGTCGAGACACAACAGGAGCAACTCGAACAGCAAAGCGAGCAGATCAAGACCCAGCGCGAAACCATCCAGCAGTTGATCGAGGAGCTCCGCCGCCAGACCTGACTCACTCCCGGCCGGTGACCTTCCTGATACACGACGAGCCAAATGGGCCGTGTTCCCCAGCCTTGAAATTGATAAAGTAGCCCGTCGAGATGCTCGACCCACAGCGTTTGCACTCGAACTCGCCCTCGCGTTCGATTACGTCGGCCTCGAAGCGGAGAAACGACCCTGAATTCGTCTGAATCACGCCATCTTCACGGTCGATGACGCCGCGCATCTCTGCAGTATCGAGAATTTCTCTGGTGATGGCCGGGTCGCTGGTGACCGTTTCGATGCGATCGATTGCCTCCGCCAGCGGAAGCTGTTTGTCTTCCGTGTATTCGAGCAGTTCGACGCCGAGTTCGACTGTCTCTCGGACTGGGTCCGACGGTGGGTCCCGCGTCACGGTCAGACAGACGGCCCGGGACCACAAAGTGTTTGATGCCGTAGGACCGCCTTCCGATGATGCGCGCTGCGACCAGACGCCAACTTGTCGGCATGGCTGGCTTGCTCAGCCTCGCCGGCCTCGCGGCGGTGCTGTTCTCTCCGGCCGCGGTGCTGGCGGGCCTGGAGCGACTCGCTGCTCGGCCGGCCGTCTTCGCGCTGGCGCTGGTTGCGCTGTACCTGATTCGCCCGTTTTTGCTGTGGCCGGTCACCTCTGTTGCCGTCTTGCTTGGCTATCTCTACGGCCCGGCGGTCGGCTTTGTGCTTGCAATTCTCGGGGCTGCGTTGACAGCGTTGCCGCCGTACTTGCTCGGGCGGTACGCGAGCGACGACATCGGCCTGTTCGGCTACGTCAGCGATACGGGCGAACAGTTCTTCGAGACGACGGGCGACGTTCGTGGGGTGGTCGCCGCCCGCTTCTCGCCGGTCCCCGGGGACCCAATCTCCTACGCTGCGGGGCTATGTCACGTCTCGCCAGTGCCGTTTCTCACAGGGACGATGATTGGAGAAGTGCCGTGGGCTGTTGTCGCCGTCTTTGCCGGTGCTTCGATGCGCACGCTACGTCTCTCGTCGTTCACTGTTGGCCCGATGTTGATTGTCGCGTTAGCGGGTCTGGCCACACTCTTACTCGCTGGACCGACCTATCGCCGACTACGCTCGCACGGGTCGGCTGACAGTCAGTAGGACGCCTCCGAACGGTCTTTCAGTAAAAGGTATCCGAGCAGTCGTAGACAACTCCGTGCTGCGGGCAGACGTATTTGCAGTGACGGCGGTACATCGGCTCACCGCAACTCGGACACGGTCGGCCGCCGTCGTTGCTCATTATTTGGCTCCGTAGTGTCCTCAACGGGAACGGCCTGCTGTCAGTTCAGCACTCGGACCAGCCACAGGACTCGCAGGTCTTGCAGCCTTCAGAGTAGTACAGCGAGAGCGCGCCACAGTCTGGGCACTCGGGACTCTCGCCGGCGTCGATGATCGATTGCTGGTCCGTCTCGGCGTCCGTCTGGCCTTCAGCCGCGACGGCACCGCCGTCAGTTTCCGGTTCGGTCTCGATGGTCGCGGGTTCAGACCCGGCAGCCTCGCCGTCGGCTTCCTCCGCAGTTTCTTCGAGCGTCTGCTGCTGCGGGTACGCGCGCTCGACGTCGCCGTCGAGATAGCGCTGCATCGCCGTGCCAATCGCGTCAGGGATGGACTGAATCTGTTCGCCCTTGTCCCAGGCGACTTTCGGCGAGCGAATCCCCTGCAGTTCGTCGGCAATCTCGCGGGGGTCGACGCCAGACCGCAGCGCCGTCGAGATCGTCTTCGCGAGCGACTCCGTGAATGACGCAGTGAACCCGCCAGAGTTGCCGATGTTCGCGAACAGCTCGAACGGTCGGTCCGCTTTGGGGTCTTCGTTGATGTTCACGTACAGTTTGCCGTAGCCGGTGTCGATGCGCTGGGTAATCCCGTGCAGCACGTCCGGTCGGCTCTGCTTCTCGGCGTAGGCCTGCTCGTTGTCAGCTGCCGCGAGCATCTCTTCGACCTGCTGGTCCAGTGCAGCCTGCACCTCTTCGTGCTCGAGGAAGCCGTCGATACCACCGAAGACCTCTTCGATCTGCTCGATGAGTTCGCCCTCGTCCATGTCGGCGAACTCGGTGTTCTGGGCGCGGGTCGTCAGCACCTGTTTCGAGCGGGTGCCGTCACGGTAGTAGGTGACACCTTTCCCGCCGTGGTCGTAGATATACTGGAAGACTTCCTTGGCGTCCTCGAGCGTGGAGTCGTTGGGCGCGTTGACCGTCTTCGAGATAGCAGAGTCGACACCCTGCTGGCAGGCGGTCTGGACGCCAGCGTGCTCTTTGGCGGAGAGGTCACCGGTCGTGACGAACAGCTCACCGATAGCGTCAGGAACTGTCGTCAGGCCGTCGACGCCGTCGAACTCGTTGTTGGCCATCTGGTCCTGCGCTTCCTGCTTGACGGCCTCGACGTCGATGTCGTTGTCCTCTAGCGTTCGGAGGAAGTAGTCGTCGAACTCGACGAGCATCTCGTCGCCCTGCACGTCGTCAGAGACGTTCTTGTAGTAGGCGACGTTGTAGATTGGCTCACAGCCACCGGTGGTGTTGCCGACCATCGAGGTCGTTCCGGTTGGCGCGATGGTCGTCGTGTTGTGGTTACGGATCGGGAAGCCATCCTCGTACTCGTCAGCGTCGAGTCCGGTGTGGTGCTCGAACCACTCGCGGTACTCGGTCGGGTTGGCGTACTTCGATTTGTCCCACTCGCCGAAGGTCCCACGTTCCGTCGCGAGTTCGTGGCTTGCGCGTTTGGACTCGTGGTTGATGTGGGTCATCAGCTGGCGCGCCGTCTCGTTGGCGGCGTCGCTGCCGTACTCCATGCCGAGCTGGACGTACAGCTGTGCAAGTCCCATGATGCCCAGGCCAATCTTGCGCATCTCGCGGACTGTCTCCTCGATCTCGTCGACCGGGAAGTCCGACATCGTGACGACGTTCTCGAGGAAGCGTGTGCCGAGCGCAATTCGGTCGTCGAAGCTCTCCCAGTCGATTGACTCTTCGAGGAAGGCTGAAAGCGCTTCCTCCTCGGTGGCGTACTCGTCTGCGTGTTCGTCCGCCCAGACGCGCCAGTCGGGCGCGTCCTGTGCGGCCAGCGTCGAGAGGTTGATGTGGCCGAGGTTACAGGCTTCGTACTCCTCCAACGGTTGCTCTCCGCAGGGATTTGTCGCCAGAATCTCGTGGTCTGGGTGCTCCTCCACGTCGAAGGAGTGTTTCTTGTTGATCCGTTCGAGGTAGACAACGCCAGGTTCGCCGTTCTCGTGGGCACCCTGAACGATGTCGTCCCAGATTTCGCGGGCGGGAACCGAGAGCACTTCGCCGGCTTCGACGTACTCGCCGAGACCGAACATATCGTACAGCTCCTTGGTCTCCGCAGTGGCGATGTGTGGTTCGTCAGTCCGCGGGTTGGTGAACGTGAACTCCTCGTCGTTTTTGACGGCATCCATGAAGTCGTCGGTGATGCCGACCGAGATGTTGAAATTCGAGAGGTGACCCTCGACTGCGTTCCGCAGGTGCTCTGGAACACGACCATCGTCGTCGATGAGTTCGCGGGCCTCGTCCAGCGCGTCTGCGAAGGAGGTGTGCGTGAAGTCGTCGGGGTCGTTCAGTCGCAGCGTGTTCGCCAGTGAGACGTCCTTGTTCTTGGCGTGGATGAACTGAATGGCGTCTGGGTGTGAAACGCGCATGACGCCCATCTGGGCACCACGCCGGGCTCCGCCCTGTGCGATGGTTTCACACATCTGGTCGTACGTGCGCATAAACGTGATTGGTCCGGAGGCGATGCCGCCAGTCGAACCGACTGGGTCGCCGTATGGCCGGAGTTTCCAGAAGGCATAGCCCATGCCGCCACCGCTCTGGAAGACCTGCGCGGCCTCCTTTGCCGTCTGGTGAATGTCGTCGATGTCGTCGCCGGGCGAGTCGACGAAACAGGCGCTGAGCTGCTGGAGTTCGTCGCCAGCGTTCATCAGCGTCGGCGAATTCGGCATGAAGCCGAGCCGTTCCATCTGCTCTTGAAACTCTGCTGCGGTCTCCTCGACGTGCTCGCGCACACCGTCGGGGAGTTCCGGAACGATAGTGTCGTAGGCGAATTTGTTGACGTTGTATTCGTTCAGGACGGTTTCAACGTCGTCGTCGGCAGTCGTTCCCTTGCCGAAGACTTCCTCGGCGAGTTCGTCTCGTCGTGGGTGCTCTGGTTTGAGCTGGTCGGGCGTGACCGTGATGTCGACATCTTGGTTGTCGGCCTCGTAGACTGCTTCGGCCAGCGCGATGTTTTTCCCCACGCGCTCGAACAGGTCTTCCTGCTGTTCGGCAACCTCCCCCTCTGCGTCTTTCTTGAGGTAGCGTGCCGGCAGAATGTTGTGGTATGCGTTCGCCGTCAGGCGGTCTTCGAGCGTGTCTCCTTCGACTCGTTTGATCGGTAGCGTAAGATCGTCAGCCGCGAGTTCCTTACTCATTGGCTCCCACCTCGTACCCCTGTTTTTGCTGCGATGCGCCGTCGTGAACTGGCTCCCATTACTATCATTTCTGACGGAACTTTTGTTCGGCTTGGACCCAAATATAGGTTTGGTCTCTGGGTTCCTTTAGGTTGTTTTATGTGTCATAATCTGGGTAGAAACGCCACAAACGCGCCGCTACCCAGTCAACGCGACTCATTTCTACGAAGTGGGTGTGCCCTCTTAATGGTGTGCAGACCGCGGTGAAAGTAAAACTGCTGCGAGCTATCTGATAGACAGCGCGCTGACCAGAGCGGAAACAATGGGGGGTTTTCGGGTGGAGATTTCAGCCGCTCACCCGACAGTGAGAATCTCGTAGTCCTGGGCTGCCAGTTGCGCGATAGCCGGTGCGTGTTCGTCAGCGTCGCTCAGCAGTTCGATACCGCTCGCCTCGCAGGCGTCCGCCACGTCGAAGGCGTTCGCGCAGTAGCCACACGCGCCGGCGAGCAACCCTCGTTCTTCGATGCGCTTCCACTCATGATTGAACGGTCGGTCGGGGTTTTCACCGAACTCTGCGGGCCACTTTGTCCCCTCGCCGTCGAGAAACAGCTGCACCTCGTACCCTGCCGTGTCGAGTTCGAGCGCGTAGTTGAATCCGTTGCCGGCAGTCGGGGTATCTGAGGGCCCCGCGTTCAACAGGACAGCATACCTGTTCTCTGTCGACGATGCTGTGGGTGCTGTCGCGTCCGAGTTCGTCTCAAGTACTGAACTAAGCAGTCCATACCCAACGTTCACGAGTTGGTCTGATAACACCGGTGTGGCTGTGTACGACTGTCCACCACGCCCGCAGCATTTAACATTAGGATTGCTGTGTCCGGTAGGCGTCGAGATACTGCTCGATAACAGCGTCGTGGTCGTAGGAATCCCACTCGTCGTTTCGTGTCTGATGCTCGAACTCACCGGCGTCGACGATAGCGTCGGCGAGTTCCTGTGGGTCGGTCACACGGTAGCTGCGGTCGTAATTTTCGATTAGTTCGTGGGCGCTTGACTCAGCCTGGTATTCGACGATGCCGATACAGCCACAGGCCAGTGCCCACAGCAGTTCTGTCGCGAAGTGCTCGCGGTATGCAGTCTGGACAAAGGCGTGCGCACCGCGGTAGATTTCGAGTCGTCGATCACGGTCACAGGCCCCGGCGAAGGTGACGCGGTCTTCAATTCGCAGGTCAGACACTTCCTGTTCGTACTCCTCCCGTTTCGGCCCATCACCGATAACTGTCGCCGACCAGCCCTGCTCGCGCAGTTCGGCCAGTCCCAGCAGAAAGTCCTCGATATTGGCACTCTCGTCCAGTGGGTGTGCGTAGACCACGTCGATTTCTTCGGCGGGCTCGACCGACTCAATCCGGTCGATATCGATACTTTCCGGAATAACGAGCGTCTGGTCGCCATTCGCGCCGGCTTCACGAACCTGCGTGCGAACCAGTTGGGAAGGGGTGACGATACGGGTCGGCTTGCTGGCTGCCCACCGACGCTGTCGGCCCGCAAGCGGTTCGTCACCGAACCACTCCACGAACAGCGGCGCGCGTGCGAGTCGACTGCCAGCCCGGGCTGCAAGCACCTGCTCGGCGGGGGCAGGGCGCGCGTGCACAACATCCGGCTGGTACGCTGCCAGCAGCGCCGGCAGTCGCGTGCAGAACGACGACAGCGCTGTCCCAAGCGTCACGCCGCGGTAGGTCAGCCCATCGACTGTCCACTCGTCGTCGTAGCTATCCCACCACTGTCCACAGAAAATCGTCACCTCGTGGCCGCGCTCGGAGAGCAGGCGGGCAGTTCGCTCGAACCGGCGTGACCCGGGGCTGTCTGCCCGCTGGGTTGTCTCCATCGCAACGAAGGCGACACGCATACTGAGGCTGGAGGGTGCGGGTAGACAAAAATCCCTCCCATCCCGCCGTGGGCACTCAGTCTGCGGCCGCCGTCAGGCTGGACCCCTCGGCGTTGAGTGTGAGTTCGACGCCACCCTTGAGGTCGATTTCTAGGTCCGACACTGCCAGGTGGTACTCGCTGGTGTGTGCGCCCGCGGAGTCGAGCCGAATCGACTCTTCGAGCAGGCCAGCCTCGGTGAGCTGGTCAACTTTTCGGTAGCCTGTCGAGGACGACAGGTCACAGAGTTCACAGAGTTCGCCGGCCGACAGTGCCTGGTCGCTGGTCGCTTCGAGTATCGCACGACAGTCGGCGTCCTCGAGGGCGCCAAGCAGTGTCGAAATCTCTTGGTCGCTGTCGATACTCTGTTCGGTGGTACGCTGGGGAGCGTGTCTGGTGGTTCGCCCGTGCCGTGAGCTCATATCTACTCGTAGATGATGCGCTCACCCCAATGTACACCACAGATATACTGGCCGTTTTAAGTACGACCCGAGTATCGCGGCCGTCGGCGCGGGCCGCTTAGCCGACGGTGACGACCTGGCAATCGAGGCGGGTTCGGAGGAACGACTCAATTTCTGGGTCGTCGGTGAGTCGACGGATTACCTGCCGGAGTCGGCCGACCTGCTTTTTGCCGATGACGACGATGTCCGCCTCCTCTGCGGCGATTTCCTCCAGAATTGCCTGCTCGACAAACAGTCCCTTTCGGACCGAGTACCGGACGTTCCCAATCTTCCCGAACTCTGCCTCGACGGCAGATTTGAGTTGACTTCTGGTGATCTGTCTACCGGTCTGATAGAGATTAATGTGGAGAATAGTCAGCGATGCGTCTTCTTCCTCGGCGATCTGAATCGCCTCAGCGAGCGTGGCCCGCGAATGCTCGCTCAATGGATACCGGACCGGGACGACGACCTGCGTCATTCATCTGCCCGTAACAACTCAGGACTCCTGAGCGTGTCGACTCGAACTCCCCAGCGTCTTTGTGCCTCGCCCGCGACAGTTGCGGTATGGAACGTATCACCGGCCCCGATTCGAGTACGTTGTTTGTCGACCGGACTACGGGTAAGCGCGGGCAAAAAGGCCCGTTTTTTGTCGTATACACTGACGGCGACGCAGAAACGCGCTGGGGATTTTACTGTGGGAACTGTGAGACCACCGACAGCGCCGTCGACTCGATGGGCCGTGTCCAGTGCAACCAGTGCAGTAACCGAACGAAAGCCGAAGAGTGGGATTCTGCTCACGAGTAAGCAGCCTGTTGGCCTGTTGAACAGTAGATACGCTTAAGATGGTTGGGAATATCTAGCATAGCAGATGAGTGCCGCAAGCACCTCACTACAGAAGGAAGCGGAATCAATTTTCAGCAACCTCGGCTACGAGGTGACGCCAGAAGGACGCGAAATGCAGGCACAGCGGAAATGGCGCGTCGTCACGGTCACACCGATGGCTGAACCGCGAGACCCGCCACAGTCAGGGGAACTTCGCTGCTTCGTCACCCATGCCGAGACGGTTACCCGCGTTGAGCAACGGCTCGAACGAGCAGACCCGGCCTACGAGTGGGCGATTATTGGCGTCGAAGACGACGGCTACGTTGTGAGTCGGTCGTAGCGTTTTTCGTGGTTCCTGAATAGCAGCGCTCGCTCAGTCAGCGACGGGCTGTGGGTCGCGCTCAGCCTCTGGGTCGAGTCGCCGGCGTAAGACGGGCACAACCGTCGAGTCGAGTGAAAAGCGACCGCTGCCGGTGATCATCAGCGCGGAGGAAAGTCCGAACAGTGTGACGTGAGCGAGCACGGGGTCGTCGGGTAGCCCAAACAGGGTGGTTGTCAAGACGACGAACCCGGCCGCTGCTGCCCCGCGAGTGAACGTGCCCGAAATGAACGCCAGACCTACTGCTGCCTCGACGAGTCCAGCGCCGAACACCCACAGTTCCGGCGAGACTGGCACGATGGAGACGAGGTCGTACTTCTCGACAACCGCGAGTGCTGACTCGGGCTGGAGCCACTTCTGTGCGACTCCGAGATAGAGGAAGTTGAGACCGAGAAACACACGCAAGGCAACCGGGGCGACCGCACGAGTAATGCCGACGCGGGCGAGTATCTCACCGGGCGTGTCGACGCCACGAAACCGGCTGAGCAGTGTGCCGTCGGTCACGACGATACGTCGGAGCAGCATATCGGCGCTTGGCTGGCCCGGGCCGATAACCAGGATTGCGAGAAAGCCAGCGACGTATTCGCTTGCCAGTACCAGTGAGAGTCCTGTGGAGATGAGGGCCCCGGCGTAGGCAAGCAGGCCACCGACAGCGACGAGCCGAGTCCCGAGTCCGAACAGCAACAGAAACCCGATTCCGACCTGCAGGAGACGGGCCTCTGCGGCCACCACGGGTGTAAAGAGATATCCCGAGAAGCCCGCTCCGACCAGCGGTAAGCCGACCGAGAGCCGAAGCATCCACGGCAGATACGGCTGGTAGGACCGGAGTGTCTGGCGGGCAACCTCGATATCACTCAGTGAGTTCGCAAAACGGAGGTAGCCAACCGTGAGACCGAACACCCCTACCCCACCCGCAACGAGCAAAAATACACTGAGCGGGTCGGTGAACACCGCGACGAACAGGTCGCGCGTCGAGCCAATTGACCCATCCTCGGTTACGTAATCCACGTGTGCAGCAGCGGGGCCGGTGAGTGCAGCCAGAACAATACCACCGAATGTGGACGTTAGCACCGCTCGCAGTCCATCTCGCATTAACCTTCATAATTGTTGTATGCAAATAAGCCTGTTCCGACCGAACAGAAACTCTCGCACTGGTATTGGGCCAAAAATCTCTGTAGTTGGTAATGTAACTCCTACGAGCGCCAATCGTTCAAAAAGCTACGCTTATTCACCCCGACCACCAACCGACGAGCATGGTCGGGTCGATTCTGCTCACAACGATTGCGGGCATTCTGTTTGGGCTCGCGCTGGCAGCCCCACCCGGACCGATGAACGCAATTATCGCCGAAGAGAGCGTTCGCCGGGGCTGGACCGCCGGATTCCGCGCTGGTCTCGGCGCGATGACTGCAGATTTCGTCTTCTTTTTGCTCTCGCTCGCCGGGCTGGTCACTATCGTCGAGGCTGCGCCACGCCTCCGCGCCGGAATGATCGCGATTGGCGGCCTCTTGATGCTGTATTTCGGCTACGACGCACTCACAAACGTAGACGAGACGCTCACTGCTGAGGAGACGGACGAACTGAACCGCGGCTTTCTGAAGGCGTTTGTCCTTGCGATTACGAACCCGTACCAGATTCTGTTCTGGCTGACTGTCGGTGTTGGACTGCTCTCGCCGGGAAAACTCGACGTGCTGGGTGCCCTGCCGACGGTTGGCGACGCGCTTGCTGGCACCGTTGTCGTCGAGACTGGCAGCCCGCTGCTGGTCGGGGGGCTCTTTGGGGGAATTATTCTCTGGATTGTCGGCTTTCCAGCAGCACTGGTGACTGGCCGGAACAAGACAGACCGATTCGCACCGCTGGTTGCGGGCGTGAGCGGACTCGTCCTCGTCGGCGCTGGAGTTGCCTTCCTGTTCGACGGTGTATCGACGCTGGTCTAAGGCCGGCTTACTCCTCGGGGTCGATGTCAGCAATTTCGTCTTCGAGCCACTCCTTGAACCAGCGCACGCGCTTGAGTCGACGATGCGCCATATCGGTCGCCGTCTGACTCCGAACGCGCTTTTTCGCCTCCTCGCCGCGTTCGAGCACGCGGCCGACCATCTCGGCGCTGTCCATGTGCGTCCGGGACTCGTACCCCATCCGCAACAGCATCAGCGCGGCACCGTTTGCCCCCACCTTGTCGAGGATATCTGCCTCGATAAGCGAGCGTGTCTCGAGCGTCAGGTCGTCGATATCCCCTTGATAGGAGTGGTCCTCGATTGCTGAGCAGACCTGGTCGACGAACGACGCTGGGTAATCTGTCTGGATTTCCAGATACTCGCGGGCGATGCGCGCCCCCTCCTCAGCGTGGATGTCCTGGTCGACCTCCAGTTTGGCGATGTCGTGAAACAGCGCCGCAACACGGGTTATGTCGGTGTTCGCGCCCTCTGCCCGTGCAATTTCCTCGGCGAGTTCGACCACGTTTCGGATGTGATTGAACCGGTACTCCGCGGAATGCCACGGATACCAGCGCATTCGTCCACCTTCGTCTTCGGCCTGCACGCTCGCGGCCAGGTAATCGTGGACGAACTGTTCCATCTCCGCATATTCTGCGTCCGAAACGGGTGACTCGCGAATCTCAACACCCACAGCACCACCTCCCCGAACCGTGACGTACGTTATTCATCTTATCAGATATAAAGTGAGATTAGCTCTTTAGCGTTACGACACCTGATTTCCTCGCATTTGCGGACCAACGCCCCTCCCGAACTACCCGCAAGCCGGTGTGTTCGGGGCTGGCATACCTGTTCAGGCCGTGGTAATACGTGACTACCGAGCGGGGTGACTGATTTCGACGCGGGGAGCGCTCAGAGTTCGAGCGCGAAGTGCTCGGCAACAGATCGTTCTGGCAGTTCACAGTCAAAGTGCTGGGCGAGCAAACCTGTTGCGACCTCGTCGACCAGCTCCGTGTTCGCGCCGGAAATCGTCCTGAACGCTGACTCGATGGCGAACTCTTGGCTGGCGACGGCGCTGCGAATTTCCTCTGCGGTCGGGTCCGAGAGCGCGTCAGCCACTGCTGTGACGGCTAGCCCGAACTCGATGCCCGCAGCAAGGTATTCGATAGCCCGTTCCTGTGGGTTTTCGACATCCGGAATTGTCGAGAGGTAACTGACTGCAGCACTGTCCTCGATGGCAATATTATCGGCAACCCAGTCTCGTAACTCCCCCGCAGACGTTTCGTCGTCGAACTCGGCCTGCGCCTGCGCAAACAGGTCTGCTTCCGCTGTGGCGACTCGGTGGAACACGTCGCCAACCACCACTGCGTCCGCACCCGCATCCAGCACCTGTTCGGCGTTCTCGCGGTTGTCGAGTCCCCCGCCGTACCAGATTTGTGACCACGAGACGCCGTCGTCGATGGCGTCGAGAATCTCGGCGGCTTCGTCGCCGCCGTAGGTGCCGGAATATTCGAGATAGATGACCTCGCTATCGAGGTGGTGTTGCGCAGCCAGCGCGCGCTCTTTGGCTTGCTGTGGCGTCAGAAGGTCGTCCTCAGTGACGTTCCCCTCCCGTGCGGCCGCACTGTCGGTGTTCATGATGATGTAGGCCTCGAAGACGGCTTCTTTCATCATCATCCCCGCGATGAAGTCGGTGGCGCGGTCACCGAACAGGCCGTCGAGCGGGAGGCCGAGTTTTCGTTCGAGCAGTTCTGGACCGAGGTCTTCGCGGACGTAGTTCAGTCCCTCACCAAGCGTCCCGACCAGTGACTCGCTGTCGCCGTTGAGCACCTCAGGAACAGCGAGAAAGGCCGAGTGCTCTCGGGTCTGTTCGGTGACGTGTGTTGCCGCACTCGGCTCGTGAAAGGCCGTTGCGCCGCTGTCGCTGAGCAACGCAAACGTCTCTTCGGTGTTCTCGTCAGTCACGTCTCGTGACCCACCGACAGAGACGGCACTCGTGTGCGACAGATAGTTCGGGAACAACAGCGGGAGGTGTTTCCCGCCTTCCGGGTCGACCTTGGTGATGTGGTTCCAGTCGCTGGGAACCGAGTTGGTATCTAGTCCCAGCATCATCCGGCTCGCGATAGACACTGTCGCGGCAGCGGACTCGAACCGTTTGGCTAACTGTGTCAGCGACATCTCTTGGTTGACTGTCCCTCGCTAGTCGACAAAAGCGTGTCCACTTGGCTACGACTCTGGGAGTTGGCGGGGCAACACGCCCGGTGTGCCGTCTCGGTGGATGTACTCGGTTGCGATTCCCGTCAGCGTCGAGTCGGCAACGGTGGCCTGTTCGCGGGCGCGGTCGAGGTAGGACTCACTGATCTCCACAACAGCAGACCTGGCTTCGGACCCCGAGTCTGCGAGGAGGTACTCCGCAGTCACGGGCGTGAGCTGTCCCTCTGCGAAGTCAACCTCGTAGTCATCGAGGTCATCCAGCCAGATCTGTGCGCCGATAATCGCCAGTACAATCGAGCGCTTGAACGCAGTTTCAATCTCGAAGCCAGCCGCCCGGTACATCTCGATCATCCCGTCGTAGATGACACCGACGCGGTCGTACTGCGTTTTCAGGTACGGGAGTTCGAGGTCCGTCGCGTCGAAGACGTCGGGGTTCTCGTCGAACTGCCCAAATTTATAGCGGTCGCGAATTGCCTCGCCTGCAATCTTGTCGCCCGCATTTGCGCGCTGCATCAGCGCACGGAACTCCTCGTCCTCGTCCTGGTGGGCTTCGGAAATCCCGACGGCCCAGTCGTAGATTTCCCTGAGTTCGTCGTCGTAGGCCTCGAACTGCTCGTCGACACGGCGCTGGAGGACCGACTGGGCTAGTTCGGCAATCCGTCGCCGGTCCTCGGCGTCGGTGGGGAAGTCCACCTCGAAATCCTCGTACTCGTAGTCATTCAACGCGTCGCGCATGTCGCCGTCAATTAGCGCCTCGACTGCGAGGCGGGTCATCTGTTCGGCCTCGCGGTAGTCATCGAGGCGGCGATAGAGATAGCCGAGGGTGAGCTTCGCCGGCAGGACGAGTTTCGTGTCGTAGCTGAAGGCGACGTACTCGTGGCCGTACTCCTCGGCGATTTCGGCCTCGACGACCGAGAATGCCTCGCGGACCATTCCGTCGACGCGGCTGTCGACCCGGCGTTTCAGTGCCAGACTGTGTGCGTCGAAGACACCACTTTCGGCGTAGTAACCGAACACGGCGCGCACTGCCGTCGGCACCCGCTCGACGCCTGCAAGCCGACCAGCCGCTGGCCTGAGCATTATTGTTCCTCTCTACCGTGTCTGCCCTTCATCCTGTCGGTCCAGCCCGCTCCCTGAATCCGCCCGATACCGGGGGTCACAATGACGACTGAATATATTGGGGTTTTTTATGAAACAGGCTACAAGACGGTCAGTAATGACAACCGAAACCCGAGATATCGTCGTCGTCGGCGGCGGCACGGCCGGCTGTTTCGCCGCGGCGTCGGCCGCTCAGGACGGCCTCGATGTTGTCCTCCTCGAACGGAAAACTGAGGAGGAAGCCGGACACATCGCCTGTGGGGACGCGATCAAGGGAACGAGTACGTTCCCCGACGTGATCGACTGCGAGTATCTCCGAGAAGAGTCGTTCACGAACCAGAACATCCAGCGCGCGCACTTCATCAACCCCAAAGGGGCCAACTACGACATCCCATTCGAGGGTGAATCTGGCTCTGTTATCGACCGCAAACGCTACGGTGAGGTGTTGCTCGAAGAGGCTGACCGTGCCGGGGCCGACCTCCAGTACAACACTGTCGTGCAGGATGTCAGGCAGAACGGCCGCGTCACCGGTGTCACCGCGACACGAAAAGGCAATCATATCGATTACGAAGCGGATGTCGTCATCGACGCTGCCGGCGCGCTGTCGCTGCTACAGGATAAAGTCGACTTCGATGGGACTCGGTACGATACCAACGTCGATTACTCGCAGTTCTGCTCTGCCTATCGAGAGGTCATCGAGACCGAACAGCCCGTCGACTACGACGACGCAATTGTTTTCAAACCGACCGAAGAACTCGGGTATCTCTGGTACTTCCCGCGGACGGACCGGGAGATCAACGCTGGGCTTGGCTTCCAGATGGACCAGCCACCGCTTCCGCTGGTCGATGTGCTGAAAAACGACCTCGAAAACCAGCCCGAGTTCAGGAACGCAGAAGTCAAGGACAAACTCGGCGCGGCGCTGCCGACGCGGCGGCCCTACGACTCGGCTGTTGCTCCCGGATTCATGTCCGTCGGCGACGCTGCTGCCCACGTCAACCCAACGACCGGCGGCGGAATTCCCGGTGCTGCGAAGGCTGGCCACTGGGCCGCCGAAATCGCCGGCGAGGCCATCGCCGACGGCGACCTCAGCGAATCAGCGCTGTGGGAGTACAACCAGCGCATCCAGACCGATTTCGGCAAGCGCTTCGCCGCGATGGATCTGTACAATATCTTTGGCACAGCCCACGAAGTCGACGAACTCACGGACGTCGTGACGGCACTGCCCGGCGAGATGCTCATCGACCTGATGGGTAAAAAGGGCGAAACCACCCTCGGAATGGTCGACAAACTCAAGACCGGGCTCAGGACCGCAATTGAGACGCGTGGTCACTGGAAGACCCTCTACGAGGGCTATCAGGTGAGCAATCTCGCTTCAGAACTCAAATCGATTTACAACGAGTATCCGTCGACGCCGTCGGAGTTCGAGGCCTGGCAGGCCAAGCGCGACGAACTGATGGACGAAGTCTACGAGTTGACGGGCGCAGAGCCGAAATACTAAGATTTGCTGACGCGGGCGGTCCTCACGCTACGAGTATTCAATATTTTGATTTTTCCACGGCTATTTACTCCGTCGGCTACCCGCTATCGTATGGTCAATTCCGAAACAACGTTCGCCCGTCGGGTCAGCAGATGGGTGTTGTGGCTTGGAATTGCATACATCATCACCGGTTTTGGGCTGCTGGTCAGCATCCTGACAGGCTCGCTCGACCTGATCGTGGCTGCCCTCGGAAGCATTCTTTTGCTGGTTGTCTTCTCACTCGGGACTGTCGTGTACCGAGAGGGGCTTGTCACACCAGAAAACAAAGTTATCGCGGTCTGTGTCCTCGCTGCGATGGGCCTGTTGTTCGGCCTCACTACCTACACCAGGTTGCCCGATGAGCTAATCTTTGGAGCAGTCTTTGTCGTTGGCGTTATCGTACCACATCTGGCGGCTAACCGACTTGGCTACGGGACCCAGCCGTGAGTCTGTCAGGCCAGTGCCACAGGTCTCGGGTTCCCAAACGCCTATTTTGCTGACGCTCGGAAGACTGGATATGTCAGTACCAACCGCGAACGGAATGCCGATGCTCGGACTCGGCACGTGGCAAAACGACGACCACGACGAGTGTGCAGACAGCGTCGAAACCGCCCTGAACATGGGTTATCGACACATCGACACCGCACAGGCCTACCGCAACGAAGACGCCGTCGGCGAGGGAATTGCCGCCGCCGACGTGGACCGTGATGATATCTTCCTCGCGACCAAAATCTGGATCAGCAACCTCTCACACGACGACGTACTGGAAACTGCCCAGCAGAGTCTGGACCGACTCGGGACGGACTACCTCGACTTGCTGTACATTCACTGGCCAGCCCGAGAGTACAATCCTGAGGAGACACTCGCCGCGTTCGACCAGCTCTACGACGAGGGCAAAATCGACCGCGTCGGTGTCTCGAATTTCGAGCCAGAACACATCGACGAGGCAGCGGAGCTTCTCGACGCACCGATTTTCGCCAATCAGGTCGAGATTCATCCGTTCCTGCCACAGACCGAACTACGCTCCTACGCCGCCGAGAACGACGTTGAACTGGTCGCGTACTCGCCGCTGGCCCGAACCGAGATTTTTTCTGACCCGACACTGGGTGCAATCGCCGACGACCACGGCGTCAGTGAGGCACAGGTTGCGCTGACGTGGCTACGCGAACATGGTATCACCGCCATCCCGAAGGCCACCGGCGAAGCCCACATTCAGGACAACTGGGAGAGCCGAACGCTGGAGTTGAGCGACGAGGAAATCGAGCGAATCGATACTATCGAGCGCCGCGAACGACAGGTCCATCCCGACTTCGCGCCGGCGTCGTGGTAGGAATCGAGTACGAAAACATATACCGGGGGCAATCAAACGGGTGGATATGGCAGCCGCGAATCGCGGTATCGCTGACGCGATCAAATACGACCTGACGCTTATGCACGAAACGTGGATGGAGCTGTTCTATCCACGCCAGCGCAAAGCTGAAAACACGGTTCTCGGAAAGTACGAGCCCGAGACTACCGGCAAGCGATTTCTGTACCGACTCGTCTCTGTGCTGGGGCTGTTGATCGTCGCCGTTTCCTATCCGCTCCTGTTGACCGGCTACTTTGTGCGGTTTCAGGCCCGCAAACTGAACGTCACTGCGGCCCGGCTTGGGTTATTCGGCGTGATTGCGGTCTTTGTCGCACTCTGGGGCGGATTAGTCGCGCTGATCTGGTTTCAGTTCCAGGGGACGTTCAGCACCGTCGAGATTTTCGCTATCGGCGCGGCCGGCATCGTCGCCGTCGTCTCGTCAGCCCTGTCCTACGCCTTCTGGCGCCTCGGCGGCCGTGGGACGACGATTAGCCTCGCCTATCCGTTCGCGATGACTGCACTCTTCCTCCCGCCAGTGGTCGCTGCGCTCTTTCACCCGGTGCTCGAAGACCTCATCATCGCCCGGAGTGACGAACTCGCACAGGACCTGTTCCAGGCCAGTCCCGCCATCGTCCAGGACCAACTCGGCCAGATCGACCGACAAGAAGGCCATCACGTCATCATCTGGTTCGTCTTCTCGTTCCCGATTGGCTGGGTGCTGGGACTGCTCGTCTCGCTTGCAGACCTGATCCGGCCAACCGGCGAATAACCCGACTTTCGGCGGACCTTTGATATCGGTCCGCGTACTTACTCCGCATATGTCCGGTAATATCCGGGTTCTCCACGTCGACGACGACCCAAACCTTGCCGACGTGGCGTCGACGGTCCTCGAGCGTGAGAGTGAGGAACTCACGGTCGAAACTGCGACCCACCCCGACGAGGGACTCGACCAACTCGGCTCGAAACCGTTCGACTGCGTCGTCTCTGATTACGATATGCCAGATACGAACGGGATCCAGTTTCTCGAAGCCGTCCGCGAGAACCACCCTGACCTCCCGTTTATCCTGTTTACGGGCAAGGGGAGCGAAGAGATCGCGAGCGAAGCCATCTCTGCTGGTGTCACTGATTATCTTCAAAAAGAGTCGGGGATTGACCAGTATGCCGTCCTCGCCAACCGAATCCAGAATGCAGCCGACGCCCGCGAGTCAGAGCAAATGCTCGAGGAGCGCACCCGCCGCCTCGAAACGCTGATTAGCACGCTCCCGGGCATCGTTTATCGGAGCAAGAATCAACCCGACTGGCCGATGGAGGCTGTCGAGGGAGAAGTCGAGGAACTCACCGGCTACACCGCCGAGGAACTCGAATCCGGGAGCGTCGTCTGGGGCGAGGATGTCTTGCACCCCGAGGAGCGCGAGCGGATGTGGGCTGCCGTCCAGGAGGGGCTGGCACGCGACGGCACCTTCGAGGTCACCTACCAGATACAGACCCGTGACGGAGCGGTCCGGTGGATGTGGGAGCGAGGGCGGGGCATCTACGACAACGGTGACCTCGAAGCGCTTGAGGGGTTCATCACCGATATCACCGAGCGCAAGCGCTGGGCTGAACGGCTGGACGCCTACATCGACAACACCTCTGACATACTGGGCATCGTCAGCGAGGACGGTACGTTCGCGGACCTCTCACCGTCTTCTGAACACGTGCTAGGGTACACGCCCGAGGAACTTGTCGGCGATTCTGTCTTCGAGTACGTCCACCCCGCCGACCGAGAATGGGTTGGCTCGGAATTTGCCGACCTCGTGGAGACCGGCACGCGAAAGCGCATCGAGTATCGGTTCCAGGACGCCGACGGCTCGTACCTCTGGCTGGAGTCTGTCGCGAGCGACCGGACAGAGTCGGCGTTATCGGGCTACGTCGTCACGACACGCGACATCACCGACCGCAAGGAGCGCGAACACAAGCTACTCACCCAGAACGAGAAACTCGACGCGTTCACCGGCTTCGTCTCACACGACCTGCGCAACGCGCTCAATGTCGCGACACTGCGCCTGGACTTGGCGACACAGGACGTCGAGAGTCCACACCTCGACAACGTTGCAGACTCGCTCGACCGGATGGAGCAGTTGATCGACGACCTGCTCGTGTTCGCCGACCAGGGGACAGCTGTCGGCGATACTGAGGCGGTCGACCTCGCCGAACTGGCGCCAGAGCCGTGGGCGAATCTCGACACGGCGGGGGCGACGCTTGAATTGGCGTTCGACGACTCGCCGACGATTCAGGCGGACCCGAGTCGAGTGAAGAGTCTGCTCGAGAACCTGTATCACAACGCCGTGGAGCACGGCGACACGGACACGACAGTGACCGTCGGGACGCTCGACCCGGACGGATTTTACGTCGAGGACGACGGCGTCGGGCTGGCTGTCGAGGAGCGCGACCGCGTCTTCGAGGCGGGCTACACCACGAAAGACGACGGAACCGGCCTCGGGCTGGCGATCGTCGAACAGGTCGCCACCGAACACGGCTGGGATATCGACGTGACCGAGAGCGAGGCGGGTGGCGCGCGCTTCGAGATTACCGGCGTCGGACTGCTCGATTGACTGCCGTCTGGGTCGTTCGCTTCGGTGCAGCTATCCCGACGACTCCTGTGGACTCGGCCCTGTATCTGAAGGCTTTTTATGATGAGAACCTACAAAGAGATATGGAACTTAACCTCCCCGTCTCGGCTGGTGTAATCCTCGCAATTATCGCTGCCGGCAGTGCCGGGCTCATCTTCTCGCCGATTCCGATGACGGCAACGACGACACTGATGATGGTCACGCCGTCGATGCTCGTCTTCGCAGCAATTGTCTTCGTAATCGGCGTCAAGCACGGCGAGTATCGCGCAGGCGCTGTGTAAGGTCGGCCACACCCACCGTCTTCTCCGTCCCCGTTTCGGTCACGACCAGCGCTCCGTCCGTCTCGCTCGCTCCCTCGCGCAGTTCCAGCGTCGCTTCTGCAGCGAGGGTAGCGAGCACCGTCACGACCGCACCGACCTCGACCAGTGGCGCGTCTAGCACGACCTTGCTGTCGGCGTCGAGGTCGTACTCGTCGACTAACTCGGTCGCCAGTGAGAGCAGGTCCCCGTGGCTGTAGGTGCCCTCCTCGTCCCGGAGAGCAGGGTCGCCAGCCTCGACTCGTTCGGGTGGCTCGATTGGATTCTCACTCCACATCTCCTGCTCGAAGTGGACAACATCTGCTTCCTCGGGCGGGCCGCCGTAGGCTATCTGTGTACACTGTGGCGTGAGGTCGTAGCGCTCTGTCCAGCCCGCCGGGAGAACGAGAGCCCGAGAGTCGACGGGTTCGGACGCTTCCAGTTCGACCGTTGCACCGACCAGTGTCGCGCCGATGGCCGCGTACACCGAGTCTGCGGCGTCAGCGCGTCGGCTGTCGTCGTCGGGGCCTGCTTCCTTCGGCCCGGAGAGCACCGTCACGGCAGCACCGGGGTGGACGCCGTAGTGGCCGAGTAGGTTGCCCGATTTCCAGACGTTCGGGACGAAATCGTCGTAGGTGTAGGGAGCTGTTCGCGTGGGCGTTTCGATGACAGTGCCGTCAACACCGCGACAGGCAGCGACGAGGTCCTTGAGCGACTCCATTAGAAGGAGTTACGGAGCCTATCAAAAAAGCCCTGCTCTACCTCGATATCCTCGCCGCCGGCCTCTGCAAATGCCTCCAGCGCCTCGCGTTGCTCCTCGTTGAGCGAGTCCGGGGTGACAACCTGCACCTTCACCAACAGGTCGCCGCTGCCACGGCGCTGTGGCCGCGGCATTCCTTTCCCATTGAGTCGGAAGGTTTCGCCGCTCTGGGTCCCTTCTGGCACTTCGAACTCGACGGTGCCGTCGAAGGTTTCCAGTTCGACTGTATCGCCGAAGACGGCCTGCGGGAACGAGATGGCCTTGCGAGTCTGCAGATTTGCGCCCTCGCGGTCGAAGTCAGGGTGGTCCTCGATTTTGATTTCGACGAGCAAGTCACCGTTTCGGCCACTCTCGCCGGGCGCGCCCTCGCCGCGCATTCGGAGTGTCTGGCCAGTTTTGATTCCTGCCGGAATCTCGACCTGTAGCGTCGTCTGGTTGCGGACGATACCGTCGCCCCGGCAGGTCGAACACCGCTCGTCGTAGATTGTGCCCTGGCCTTCGCAGCGCTGGCAGGCGGTCCGCTGTTGCATCCGCCCGAATGCGGTCTCTTGGACACGAGTCTGCTCGCCACTGCCGTTACAGTCCGGGCAGGTCCGAGAGTCGGTCCCCGGCGGGTGGCCGCGGCCATCACACTCTCCGCAGGCTTCTGGCCGTGTGACGGTCAGTTCCTTCTCGGTACCGTGATAGGCCGCTTCGAGGTCGATTGTCAGTTGCGTTTTGAGGTCTTGCCCGCGGCGGTTGCCGCCACCACCACCGGATCCGCCGAAAAACTGGTCGAAGATGTCCTGCATATTGCCGAATGGGCCACCCCCGCCAGCGGCGCCGCCGAAGGGGTCACCGCCGCGGCCGCCCCGACCACCGTCGTCGGTCGCGCCGCGTTTCTCGGCCTCGACGAACTGCTCGTGGCCCATCTGGTCGTACATCTGGCGTTTCTCGTCGTCAGTCAACACCTCCTTTGCCTTCTTTGCCTTCTTGAACTTCTCCTCTGCGTCGGGGTCGTCACTCACGTCCGGGTGATACTCTCGGACGGCCTCGCGGTACGCGCTCTCGATCTCGTCGTCTGAGGCGTCTCGTGAAACGCCAAGGATATCATAGAAATCTTCCGTCATCAGTTATCCGCGTCTATGATACTGCGACACTAAAGATGACCGGGTCTGGAGACGGACTGCTGGTCGCAGTACTTCCTCGAGTGGTCAGTCTGTACTCGTAGCATATCTCTCCTTTGCCCCTGTTCGGGATGGTCTGAGCCGCGTTAACCCGACGCTTTTTGACCGCTGCGCGTCTCTGTTCAGACATGTCTGGAGAACTCGACGGAACGGATGAGATTGTCTACGAGCCGTCCGCGACGTTTCTGGAATCGAGCAACGTCGCGCAGTTCATGGCTGAACACGATATCGACGACTACGAGGAACTACACCGCCGGTCGACGACTGACATCGAGGGGGTTGAGGCGTCAGGACTGGACTGGTTCTGGGACGAAATTGTCGACACGCTCGGGCTGGAGTTCGACGACCCGTACGACGCCGTCAGAGACGACAGCGGGGCGCGGAGCCCCCTGGATGACGCGAGCGGCGACGCCGCGAGCCGCGGGGGACCACAGTTCACCGACTGGTACGTCGGGGGGAAACTGAATATTGCGCACAACGTCGTCGACCGCCACGCAGCCCCCGAGTCGGAGACTCGTAACAAGGTCGCGACAATCTGGGAGGGCGAAGACGGCGACGTACGGGAGGTGACCTACCACGAACTCCACCGACAGGCCAATCAGGTAGCCAACACGCTCGAAGCCAGGGGCGTCGGCACCGGAGACACCGTGGGCCTGTATATGCCGATGGTCCCCGAAGTCGTCTCGCTGCTCTATGGCTGTTTCAAAGTCGGCGCGATTGCCGTCCCAATCTTCTCCGGATTCGGCGTCGACGCCACAGCCACGCGAATTGCTGACGCGGAGTGTTCTGTTCTGTTTACCGGCGACGGGTTCTACCGCCGCGGCGACGAAATCACACTCAAGGAGCAGGCCGACAAGGCCATCGCGGAGGCAGGCCACGTCGAGGACGTGGTCGTGTTCGACCGTCTCGGCGTCGATATCCCGATGACGGATGGCCGCGACGAGTGGTGGGCCGACACCGTCGGCGAGGCAGACGACAGCTACGAGACGAAATCGCTGGACTCCGATCAGGAGTCGATGTTGCTGTACTCTTCGGGGACAACTGGCAAGCCGAAAGGCATCGTTCACACCCACGCTGGCGGCCTCGTCCAGCCAGCAAAGGAGCTGTACTTCTCGTTCGACCACCAGCCCTCGGACCGATTCTTCTGGGTCTCGGACATCGGCTGGATGATGGGGCCGTGGACGCTCATCGGCAACCACGTCTTTGGCGGAACTATCTTCATGTACGAGGGCGCGCCTGATTACCCCGGGCCAGACAGATACTGGGAGATGATCGACCGCCACGGGCTGAGCGTCTTCGGTATCTCACCGACAGCCATCCGAGCCCTGCGCAAACACGGCGACGAGCATCTGGACGGGCACGACCTCTCGACACTTCGTCTGCTGGGGTCGACCGGCGAACCGTGGGACCCCGAGTCCTGGCAGTGGTTCTACGAGAACGTTGGGAACGGCGACACTCCGATTATGAACATCTCCGGCGGCACCGAAATCTTCGGCTGTTTCCTCCAGCCGTCCCCGACGCACTCCCTGAAGCCAGGCACGCTGGGCGGGCCTGCCCTCGGAATGGATGTCGACATTGTCGACGCGACTGGCAAATCCGTCGCCGACGAGCACAAGCAGGGGTACCTCGTCTGTCGCTCCTCTGCACCCTCGATGACGAAGTCGCTGTGGAGCGGCGACGAGCGCTATCTGGAGGAGTACTGGAGTCGCTTCGATGACCTCTGGGACCACGGCGACTGGGCACAGAAAGACGAGGACGGTCTCTGGTTCCTGCACGGCCGCTCGGACGATGTGCTCAACGTCGCCGGCCGGAAGGTTGGCCCCGCAGAGGTCGAGAGCGCACTCATCGACCACGAATCGGTCAACGCGGCCGCAGTTATCGGTGCCGACGACGACACGACTGGCACTGCTGTCGTTGCGTACGTCATCCTCGAAGACGGCTACGACGAGTCTGATGACCTGCGCGCGGAACTGACCAGTCACGTCGGCGCGGAACTGGGGAAACCGTTCCGCCCGTCGGAACTGTTCTTCGTCGACGAGTTCCCCAAGACCCAGAGCGGCAAAATCGTCCGGCGGCTGATTCAGGCAGTCCACGAGGGAGAGGAACTCGGTGACCTCTCCAGCATCGAGAATCCCGACGCGCTCGACGAAATCGAGACAGCGCGCTAGAGCACGCGCTTGCCGAGCGCACTCGCGATGAGTTCACAGGCCAGTTCTGCGGTGCGGTTCGACTCGTCGAGAATGGGGTTCACTTCGACAAGTTCGAGCGAGCACAGCGGTGTCTCCGACCGTGCAACTATCTCCATCGCCGCGTGTGCCTCACGGTAAGACACGCCGCCTCGGATGGGCGTCCCGACACCGGGGGCTTCGCTGGGGTCGAGCATATCCATATCCAGACTGACCGCGAGTTGGTCGGGGCCGTCGGTAATGTATTCAAGCGCCTCCTCGACGACCACCGAGATTCCACGGCGGTCGATATCACTCATCGTATAGGTGTTGATTGGGCTCGACTGCAGCCGCTCGCGCTCGCCTGGGTCGACACTGCGCAAGCCGACCATGGCGATATGTTCTGGCGCGACGTTCGGGGCGTGAGCCCACTCCATATCGCCAAAGACGCCATTGCCGAGAATCGCTGCTATCGGCATTCCGTGAACGTTCCCGCTCGGCGTCGTCGCCGGTGTGTTGATATCAGAGTGGGCGTCGAGCCACAACAGCCCGGTTGGTTCGTCGGCAACACCGTTGACCGTCCCGATTGCGATGGAATGGTCACCGCCAAGCACCAAGGGCAGACTCTCATCAGACCGGGCCGCCTCGACTCGTGTTGCCAGCTCCGAACAGACCGTGCCCGTCGCGTCGAGATACTTCGCGTCCCCGTCGACATCGGACTCAGAACGGCTGTTTTCCGGACGAGGGACGGGCAGGTCACCGCCGTCGACGCAGTCGATTCCCAGCGCCGCAAGTTGGTCTCCGAGTCCGCCGTACCGAATCGCAGACGGCCCCATGTCGACGCCACGGCGGTCGGCCCCCAGGTCCATCGGCACACCGAGCAGTTCGACTGGCCGGTTCATGTCTGCCGAGAGAGTACGTGCTCGTAAAAAGGCTCGGCTGGGCCAGAACAAGCCAGCAAACTATCATTATTGTTACCGTCGGGTTTAAGATGGCAAGTACCGAAACTCGGATTATGTCATCAATCGAACTAACTCCCAGTCAGAAAACAATTCTCCAGGAGTTGATCAATCTCCACAAAGAATCCGACAGCGCGGTCAAAGGGGAGGACATCGCCGACGAATTAACCGCAATCCCGGAACCATCCGCAACCAGATGCAGAGCCTGAAGGCCCTGCAGTTGGTCGAAGGCGTACCGGGGCCGAAAGGTGGCTACAAGCCAACAGGGACGGCATACGACGCCCTCCAGATTCAGGATATGGACCAGGCTGCAGATGTTCCCCTGTATCACAACGGCGAACTCATGACCGGGTCGAATGTCGAACAGATTGACCTGACAAGCGTCCATCACCCCGAGGAGTGTCGCGCGAAGATCAACATGCGCGGGTCGCTGTCCTCGTTCAACGAGGGCGATAAGGTCACTGTCGGGCCGACACCGTTGTCGAAACTCCAGATTATCGGGACGCTCGAAGGAAAAGACGACACTGACAACGCACTTATCCTCACGATTGACGATATGCAGGCACCTGTCGAAGAACCAGAACACTGAGTTCGACCCCTGCTACCGAATCTCGACGATACGGGCACTCTGAGACCCTATCAATCGTGTTTCGTCGTCTCTCTATTGACGGCTCTCTGTTCATGTGAATTACTCACAATGGAGTGTAAATTGCAAACCTTTGTATCGGCGGATTCCTGACGGGAGGATATGACAGAGCAGGTCGTCGTTCTCGGTTCCGGCTATGCCGGTGCCGGAGCAGTTCAAAGTCTCGAATCGTCGATCGCCGGCGACGCAGAGATCACGTGGGTATCGGACGTTGATTATCATCTCATTCTCCACGAGACACACCGCTGTATCAGCAACCCGAGCGTTCAGGAGAAAGTCGCCATCCCTATCGACGAGATCAAATCACCGTCGACGGAGTTCATTCAGGCGACTGTCGAGGGCGTTGATACCGACGAGCGAACTGTCGACCTCGAAGACGGTGACACGCTCGACTATGACTATCTACTGGTCGGACTCGGAACGCGCACCGCATTCTTCGGTATCGAAGGCCTCGAAGAGTATGCGCACACGCTCAAGAGTCTCGACGACGCGCTGGGTATCCACGAAGATGTTGTCGACGCGGCCGACGAAGCAACCCAGACCGACCCGGCACAGATTGTCATCGGTGGTGCAGGCCTGTCCGGTATTCAGACCGCAGGTGAGATTGCTCGACTCCGTGACGAGCGGTCTGCGCCACTCGAAATCCATCTTGTCGAAGGCCTTGACCAGATCTTTCCCGGAAACGATGATAGCATCCAGTCCGCACTGCGTGACCTGCTCGAAGAGCGCAACGTGAACATCCTCACTGGTGACTTCATCGGCGAAGTTGACGAAGATACGGTCTACATCGGCGAAGAGACAGAACTCGATTACGACGTGCTGGTCTGGACGGGCGGCATCACCGGCCGCAACGCCGTCCGCGAGGCCAACGTCGACAAAGACGAGCGCAACTACCGGCTCGAAGCCGGTCAGACGTTCCAGACGACCAACGACCGCGTCTTTGCGATAGGCGACGCGGCGCTCATCGACCAGCCAGGCGAGGACCCGGCCCCGCCGACGGCACAGGCCGCCTGGCAGGCCGCCGAAGTCGCTGGCGAGAACATCGCCCGCGAGATGCGCGGCCAGCCGCTGAAAAACTGGAAATACAAAAACAAAGGCACAGTCGTCTCCGTCGGCGAGGACGCTGTTGCACACGATGTCTTCATCGTTCCGTTTGTGGATACCTTCGGCGGCTTCCCCGCCCGGACGCTGAAGAAGATGATCGCGGCGAACTGGATCAACGACATCACGGGCGTTGGCCGCGCGGCGAACGCCTGGGCAGACATGTAACTCTGGGAGTCACTCCAAGCCGAGTTTCGCGTGCCACTCCGACGCGTCTGATTCTGCAACCTGTTCGTCCATCTCCGCGAGAAGACTGACTGCCCTGCTCGCTGTCTTGGCCGCGCGCTGCTCACCTGTGACCTCGAACTCGCCAGTCGTTCGGTCGGCGTAGACCGTACAGACAGCGCCTGCACGGAGCCCGTAGATATTTGCGAGCGTGAGGATGGCACTCGCTTCCATCTCGAAGTTGAGGACGTTTGCTCGCTTGAGTTCCTCGATCAGCTCTTCACTGCCGCGACCCCGGTAGCCACGGAACCCTTCGCGACTCTGTCCAGCGTAGAAACTGTCCGTGGACGCGGTGAGTCCGACGTGATAGTCGTACCCCAGTTCTTCGGCGGCCGCCGCGAGCGCAGCGACAACCGCGTGGTCCGCAACTGCCGGGTAGTCCTTGCGGATGTACTCGTCGCTGGTGCCCTCCTGTCGGACCGCGCCGGAGGTGATGACCAGGTCGCCAACGTCTGTTTCTGGTTGGATTGCGCCACAGGAGCCAACCCGAATCAGCGTGTCAGCTCCAACACGCGCAAGTTCCTCGACGGCGATGGCCGCTCCCGGTGAGCCGATTCCTGTCGACGTGACCGATATCGGTGCGCCGTCAGTCGTTCCGGTTGCGGTGCGGTACTCGCGGTGGTCGGCAACGACTTCGCCGTTGTCCCAGCAGTCGACGATAGTTTCGATTCGGCCCGGGTCGCCCGGCAGGAGGACGCTGTCGGCAACGTCTTCGTCTGTCACTTCGAGGTGGTACTGTTCGTCTTCTTTCGGGTCCTCTGACCCGGCGCTGTCGGTCATTGCTGTCCCTCCTTTGCGGCGTCGAGATGTGCTTTCGTAATCGTTTCCGGGAGCAACTCTCCCAGTGTGTATCGCTCCGTCCCGTCGGCACTCCCACAGAGGATGACGAAGTCTTCGCCACAGAACTCGGCGAGTGTCTGGCGACACATCCCACAGGGTGTGACGCCATCCGCAGCGGCCGAGACAACGGCGAGTCGCTCGAACGCTCGGACGCCGTCGCTGACAGCCGACCCGAGTGCTGCCTCCTCGGCGTGGAGGCTATTGGAATAGTTCGCGTTCTCGACATTACAGCCAGTATAGACAGTTCCGTCGGCGGCTTGCAGTGCGGCACCGACAGGGTACGAGGAGTACGGGACGTAGGCCTGCTCGTGGGCCGTCTCGGCCGCCGCAAGTAACTCTGCTTCGCTTGGTGGCATATCTGTGCTGTTGGCCACCCGCCTCAAATAGCCACCGTCGTTTCGGGGTCTGAAACGCGACTGGCATCTTATCAGCCAGCCAATCGAACTGTGGAATATGGTTCACGATACTGACCGCGGCTGTCCGAAATGTGGTCACGATGAAACTGATGTCGGCGAGATCTCGACGACCGGTGGCGGACTCTCCAAGATGTTCGACATTCAGACGAACTCGTTCAAAGTAGTCTCCTGCCGCAACTGTGGCTACTCCGAACTGTACCGGGACACGACCAGCGGGACCAGCGACATCGTCGACGTCTTCCTCGGCTGATGGCGCTGCTTGTCACTAATCTCACGTTCCTGCTGGTCGTGGTACTCGCCATCGTCGCTCCGCTGGTGCTGTACGTCCTCGTCCGGAACGAAGGCCAAGAGGAGACGATGAGCCGGGAAGAGGCCGAACGCGCCGCGCGCCGAGATACCGACGACCGACGCTGACGGTCAGAAGACGATGTACAGCTGCAGGTAGACGAGAAACCCAAGCGCAAAGGAGATGAGCCATAGTCCGGCAGCGATTCGCCCGGCCGTGGGGTGACGAGTTTCTGGCAGTCGTGCGACGGGTACCGTACTTGCCAGCAACAGCGCGTAGTAGACGAAGGGGATGCAGAGCATCGCGAGCAGGATGTGCACGGCCAGCATCGGGAGATAGACGTACTGGTAGAGCAGGTCGGGGCCGGGGTACGTTGTCGGCCCTTCCAGCGAGATGCGGTAGAGATACAGCAGCAAGAAGACCGCAAAAATTCCCGTACTTGCGAGCATCGCTCGGCGGTGCGTCTGAATGTTGCGCCGACGAATGGCGACGACACCGTAACTAATCGTTCCGATAGCCGTGAGACTCAACAGTGCGTTGATGTGTGGAATTGCCTCGAGAGCCCCCTCGGCGCGGGGAAGCAGCCCCTCCGGAACGACACCGAAGACAGCGCCAAACACCAGCGCAAGCGAGACAATTGTGAGTACGCCGGTCAGCGCCGGCACGTGCTCGCGGACCTGCTGTTGCATATCTCCCCCTTCGCCTCGGGCGGCCTATACGTTGCCTTTCTCGGTCACTCCGCTTGTGTGTGCCCGAGGATGTGGGCCACTGTCGGCAGAATAAGCTCCTCCATCCCGAAGGCGGCTCCTGTCTTGCTCCCCGGCAAACAAAAGATAGCGACGCCATCGGTCGAGCCGGCGAAGGCCCGAGAGAGCAGCGCACGCGGTCCGATGTCCTCGTAGGAAAGATAACGGAACAGTTCGCCGAATCCGGGAATTGTCTGGTCGAACAGCGGCCGCACTGCCTCGACTGTCACGTCTTCGGGCGAGAGTCCAGTGCCGCCAGTCAATACGATTGCGTCGACAGCAGGACGCTCGACGAGTGCTTCGACGGTCGCCGCGATGGCTTCGGTTTCGTCGCCGACGAGTTCACGGACGGCAACTTCGTGGCCGTCGGCTTCGACCAACTCCTGCAGTCGGTCGCCGCCGGGGTCGTTCTCCAGCGTTCTGCTTGTCGAGACAGTGACGACGGCAAAGGAGACTGTCTCGAGTTCGAGATGGCTGTGCTGATGACTCTCCTCACTATGGTCGTGGTCGTGGCCGCCACTATCGTCGTGGCCGTGGTCATGTCCATGGTCGTGGCCGTCGTGGCCGCCACCATCGTCGTGGTCGTGACTATGTCCGTGGTCACCGCTCTCGTTGTGGTCGCTCATACCTCAGCGTTGGCGGCACCGAACAAAAAGCTCGTCCCGTCGACTCAGTCGGTGGGCGGCGATTCGACGAGTTCGAGATACTCCTCGTTGGGTACCCACTCGCCGTCTTCGCGGACCATGTACTCGCCGTAGTACGGAACGCGATTCGAGACGGTCTCGCGGAAGGACTCTCGAATTTCGGCTTTTGACATCTCCCCCATCGGTCGGTGGTCGTCGTGGCGGTTCAGACACCCCTTGAACTTGCCGTCGTGTGTAACACGGACGCGATGGCAGTTCGCACAGAACTCGGCGTTCTCGACCGGGTCGACAATTTCGACCATTCCTTCGCCGGCGGTTTCCGGTAGTTCGCTGAGGTCGGGATCTTCGCTGTCGATGTCGACAGTCACCGGTTCGTCGTCGGCAGTGGTCCCTTGCTCGATGAAGTACCGGGCGCGGCCGTGCATCTCCCGGCGTTCGATTCGGTGGGCCTGGTCGGCCAGCCAGTCGTGCACGCGACCGATGTCGATTGCCCACTCCGGGTGGCCGGAGATTTCGGGCATGTACTCGATTAGCTGCAGGCGCAGACCGTCGTTTCTGGCGACGTGGTCGACCATCTGAGGGACGTATCCGGCCGTTGGCTCGAAGACGACCATATTCAGCTTCACCGGCGCGAGGCCGGCGTCGAGTGCTGCTTCCACCCCCTCGATGACGCGGTCGTACGCGCCACTTTTGGTCAACTCCGCAAAATCATCGGGGTCGAGCGCGTCCTGTGAGACGTTCACCCGGTCTAACCCCGCCTCCACTAACTCCGGTGCGCGTCCCGGGAGGAAGGTGCCGTTGGTCGTCATCGACACCTCCATCTCCTCGGGCGTGCGTCGGATGATCTCTTCGAGGTCATCTCGAAGCATCGGTTCCCCACCCGTGAACTTGACTGCGTCAACACCAAACTCCGCGACGACTTCGAGGATGCGCACCACTTCGTCTGCGGTCATCTCGTCATCCTGCGGGTCCATTGGACCGCGCGTGTCCCCCAAGCCCTCGTTGTGACAGTAGACGCAATCGAAATTACAGCGGTCGGTGAGTGAGATGCGGATCCCCGTCACCTCCCGGCCGTGGTCATCTTCGAGGGGCATACTGTTAATCTGCACCGCGGAGCATATAGATGTGTGGGGCGGTGCCACGGGGACAGAACAACTGATCACCGTCGGCTGCCTGTCACCCGACTACCGCTTTCCGAGCGCCCGCTCGAACGTGCGCTGTGCTCGTTCGTACCCCTCGTTTCTGTCGACAATCGGGTCAGCATACCCTGCCGTGAACTCGTCGCGCTCTCTTTTCGACAGTGTCGGCCAGTCGATGATTTTCTCCGTCGGAACGTCTGCGAGTTCGGGCACGTACTCTCGGATGTAGGTCGCGCCGTCGTCGTACTTGCTGGCCTGCGAGATTGGGTCAAAGATGCGGACGTCGACGCTGTCTGTCCCGGTCGAGGCGATCCACTGCCAACTGCCGTAGTTGTTGGCCGGGTCGTGGTCGAGCAACTGTTTCTGGAAGTACCGTGCGCCAACACGCCAGTCAATCAGCAGGTGTTTGGTCAGGAAAGAGGCAACGACCTGTCGCGGGCGGTTGTGGATGTATCCTTCCTCGTTCAACTGGCGCATTCCTGCGTCGACGAAGGGATACCCCGTCTCGCCGCGCTTCCATGCCTCTACGTCCTCGTTGTCATTTCGCCACTCGATTGGGTTCGGAATCTCCTTGTAATTCTCAGTCAGCAGCCTCGGGTTGTAGTTGAGCAGGTGGTAGTTCTGTTCGCGCCAAGAGAGTTCGTAGCGGAACTTGTCGATGTTCTTGCGTGCCCGACCCGTCGCCGCGTCGTAGCGCTCGCCGGCGTCGGCCCACACCTCTCGAATGCCGATCATCCCAGCCGCGAGATACGGTGAGAGCCGAGAGACGGCACCGACTGGCTGTTCGACCGCCCGACGCATGTCGTCGCGGGTGTCGTTGTAACTCTCGATTCCGGCGGTCAGAAACTGGTCGTAGCGTTCGCGGGCGGACTCGTACCCTGCCGCTGGTAACTCGATGTCGGCCTCGATACTGGGCGGGCCGGTGTCGTCGCTGAACGAAACGAGCGTCTCCTCATCCGGGCGCTCGAAGGGCGTCAGTTTGTGTTCACCTTGCCAGTCGTTGTAGAACTGGCTGTGATTTGGGTAGGAGCGGTCGAGTCGGTCCGGGTCGACGAGCAATAAGTCCTGTACTGACTTCGTGGGGAGGGCCTCGTCGACAGCACGCTCGCGGTTTCGTCGCGCTGGGCGATACCCGCGGTTGTAGTAGACGCGCTCGGCGTCGTAGTCCTCAGAAATCTCGCTGAGAACGTCCGCAGGCTCACCACCGCGGACGAGCAGGTCCGAGCCGAGTCGTCGGTATCGCCGCTTCAGTTCTCGCACTCCCTCCATGAAGAAGGCCCGTTGGCGCTTGCCAATCTGTGCGAGCATGTCCGTATCGACAATGTAGACCGGTAGTGTCGGGCCGTTGTTGGTGGCCAGTGTCAGTCCACGGTTGTCCGGAATTCGAAAGTCGCGTCTGTGCCAGAAGAGGTTCATACAGTAATTTGGCTTACGGGAATTTGAGGCTGGTGGTCCCCACAAAATCGGCTGGCAGTGCGGCTCACCAGGTTGTCAGCGCGGCCCTGCCGTGGTCGACCGTAAGCACGGCAAGGAAGGCTACGACGCCGGTGAGCGCGAATGTTCCCCCGACGTAGAACACAGACGCCATACTCACCTCGACCATCAGCCAGCCTGCAATCAGCGGCGCGGCGACTGACCCTGGCCGCCAGACCAGTTCGCGGATGCCGAAACTCGACGCGACGCCGCCTTCGGAGGTCCCTTCGTCGGCAAACAGCGCCATACTCGCCGGTTCGCGAAACGAGTCGGCGACGCCGAGCAACCCTGAGAACGCAACCAGCGGGAGATACGCTGCTGGCAACTCGCCGAGAATCGGCACCGTGACGCCGGCACCAACCGCCGAGCCAACTGTGGGGGACAGCGGCACCGCCAGCGCGACGAGGCCGTAGGCTCCGCCGCCGGCGAAGACGAACAGCGACCGCCCGTACCGGTCGGAGAGCTGGCCGGTGAACAGTTGTCCGAGCATGTTCGTTGCTTTCTCTGCTGTGACGGTCACTGCGACTGCCGTCGCACCGACTGCCAACCCGCCCGACGCGAGGGCTGTCCCTGCGTAGATTGGAATCCACGTCCGGACCATCGTCACCGCGAAGGCGTACTGCGCTCGGAAGGTCGAAATCGTCACAATCTTTCTGTTGAGCGCGAGGTCGGTGAACGGGAATCCCTTCCGGCGAGTGTCGTCGTCGTCGAGCACGACCAGCACAATCAGCCACGCGAGGACGAACAGTGCGGCGACGAGCATAAACACCAGCCCAAACCCGACAGCGTCGTAGATTGCACCGGCAGAGAGCGACCCCAGAATCGAGGCCGCAAAGGAGGCGGCATTCGCCTTTCCAATCTTGTCTGCTCGCGTCCCCGTAGCGGCAACCTGCCCAACGAGTGAGAGCGACATCAGCCCGCTACCGGTGACAACGACGCCCTGCAGCGCGCGGATTGCAACGAAGGACAGCGACGAGTCCACCAGCGGAAACAGCGCGTAGATGACTACCCCCATTCCGAGGACAACGAGGAGGACGAGTCGCTTGTCGAAGCGGTCACCGGCCCACGCCAGCGGGACAACTGTTGCTGTCTGGGCGAGCGTGAACCCAGTCGTGTACATACCGATGATGAATCCCGCACTGATGGTCAGCCCGAACACTGTTGCCCCCTGAGGGTCGAGCGTGTTGATGTAGGTTGGCAACAGCGTGATGAGCGTGATGAACCCGAACCCTTCGGCAAAGCGGGTGAGATACAGCGCCCAGAACTGTGACCGCTCGTCGGCGTTGCTCACACCGGTAGGGGGCTGAGGCGCACAAAATGGGTTACGATTCTCTCCGTCTAGAGGAAGTCGTCGACGCCAATGCCACCGCTGGATTCGTCGTCCTCGTGCTGTTGTGGGCCGTACAGCAACGCCGGGTTCCGGGTCTGGAGCCACACCTCGCCGTCGCCGCGGAACGTCGTCACGAGTCCTTCACCGCCGAGCAGACTCGATTTGATACTGCCGTCTTTCTCCCGGGAGAGGTCCATCCCTGCCGTCCACGCGACGAGATGGTTCTCGTCCACCGTGAGAGGGTTGTCTGGTGTCACGTCTCGCCGGACCATCGAGCCAAAGGAGGAGAGAAATACCAATCCTTGGCCAGAAAGTCCCAGTACTGTGAGTTCGCCCGACGAGAACAGATTCGAGCGGTTGTTCCACTCGGTCGAGCGCTCGACCAGTGGCTCCCAGGCCATCAGCGAGCCGGATTGGGCGCGGAGTTCGCCGCGGTCGCTCATGTTTATTGCCACCACGTCACCGGGATGCTCCGGGACCAGTGACACTCGTTCGTCATCAGCAGTTGCGTAGTAGGTGTTATCGATGAGCGAGCGCTCGTCGCTGACCATGCGCCCGACTGCTCCGGTAATTCCGCCACCACCGATGTCGGACTCGTTGTCGATGCCGCCGGTCCGGTCCATCATCACACCGGGTTTCGTCTCGATCTGCTCGCCGTCTGCCAGTGTGATTTCGAGCATCGCATAGCTCGGGTCTTTCCGGATTTGGTATTCCATGAGCGATAATTCGCTCGTAATGTAATTTAAATGTTGATATTCACGTTGACTGTAACTTATTTTGGTATCTGATACCCCGGCACGCCACAGATAATCTGCTGCTGTTAGCGCCAACAATTTCGAGTCAGTGGTCGTTTGGGTTCTCTGATATTGTGAACGGGCCTCGGCCGTGCGTCTGCACTCTCACTTCCAACATTGGATTCTGGGTTTCTTTGGAAGCAAAAAGTTCAGCTCTATTGTAATGTCGAGAGAAAAAGGGTAACTCCATTGAACCTCCTACTCGTAGGCGAAGGTACTGATGTCTGTCTTCGCGTCTGGTCGCTGCTCGCGGCGAGGTGCCAGCCGATGAACGCGAACGACCGTGCGATTGCCGGATTCACCATGGCTGGCCACGGGATGGTCCACACCTACGAACTCGCAATCCCGATTTTGATGACTGTCTGGCTGGTCGAGTTTTCGACAACAACCGCGACGCTCGGCACCGTCGTCGCCGTGGGTTACGGACTGTTTGGTATCGGTGCACTGCCGGGCGGTCTGCTCGTCGACCGCTTCGGCTCTCGACGACTCATCGTTGCCTGCCTCGTCGGAATGGGGTCGTCGTTTCTGCTGTTGGCAATTGCTCCAAACATCATCGGAATTACGCTCGCATTGGCGCTGTGGGGGCTCTCAGCGAGCGTCTACCATCCTGCCGGGCTCTCGCTCATCAGCAAAGCCGTCGAACAGCGCGGCACGGGCTTTGCCTACCACGGAATGGCCGGCAACACGGGGATTGCGACCGGGCCGTTTCTGACTGCAATTTTGCTGATTGCCGTCGACTGGCGGACTGCCGCTGTGATTCTCGCCATTCCTGCCCTTCTGGTAGCAGTCGCGGGGCTAACTGTCGACTTCGACGAGACAGCAGCCGTTGCGGCGACGGACGGCGGCGACGCGCCAACAGCAGAGATTGACTCGGCCAAAGAGTTTCTGGACGCCTCTCGCGGGCTGTTTACCGTTGGATTTGCCACGGTGTTCGTCCTCGTGTTGTTCAATGGACTGTACTACCGCGGGATGTTGACGTTCCTTCCCGAGATGCTTGGTAACTTTCTCGACCCGCTGGTTGACAGTGCGCCCTCGGAGGGGGTTGGACCGGTTCCCGACGGCCGACTTGCCCGCGAGTTTGACCTCGCGCAGTATCTCTACGCTGGATTGCTCACGGTTGGCATCGCCGGCCAGTTTGTCGGTGGAAAGCTGACCGACCGCGTCGAGGTGGACCGTTGGCTGGCAATCACTCTGGCGCTGCTCGCCGGTATCGCCGTCCTGTTCATCCCGGCGACGGAGACGCTGCCAACGCTTTTGCTCGTGAGCGCTGCGCTGGGATTCGTGCTCTTTGGGATTCAGCCGCTCAGTCAGGCAACTATCGCAAAGTACTCCCCACCCGAACACCGGGGACTCTCCTTCGGGTACACGTATCTCGCGATTTTCGGCATCGGTGCTCTGGGGGCCTCTATCGTCGGGGCAGCACTCACGTACGGCTCTTCAACCACTGTCTTCGTCCTGCTCGCTGGATTCGAGGTAGTTGCCCTCGTGCTTGCACTCTCGCTTCTGTCTCGAAACTAACGCAGCGCTCAGCGGACATCTGCTTGCTCTGGGCTTTCATCAAGCGGAGTTCCCTTCGTGTATGCGCCGTGGAAGACCAGCATATCGACGCCAATTGCTGCAAGCGAGAGACCGCCCAGCGTAAGCACCGCCAACAGCACTGTCTCTCCCCCAAGGAACCCCAGCGGTAGCGAGAGGCCCAGACAGAGATTGCCCAGCCCGCTCCACTGATACCACGCTAAGGGCCCGTTTGGCAGTCGCTCGATTCCTGAGACGAGATCAAATATCCCGGCCAGTCCCAGCGCGGCCAGTTGTATCGCAATCAGTGGTCTGGAGAGAATCCCGCTGCCGAGCGTTGTGACTGACCCCGCGACGATGACCAGCAAGAATCCCCCAACAATTGCGCTGAGTTTCCGCTGTCTTCGGTATCTTGCTGCTGTCTGCCCAGACTCCGAACTAGACGGTTCGCCTGGGGTCGACCTGTCAGCCATACACTATTCTCTGTGGCTACCGGATAAACCGGTGACGATGCGTTTCTGAGCGCGTAACGCTCTTCACCGAAAAGAGGTAGTGGGTCACAACGCAGCAGGGGTGATTTTCCCGGCGACGTACACCAGCGTCGCGACGAGCAAGAGCAGACTTGCGGGGAGCAACCAGACGCCGGCAGTGAGGACGATTCCACTGACCTGAATCCCAACGACCAGCAACCAGACTGGCGCACAGCAGCTTCCCGCGAGCAATCCTGGCACAGAAGCTTAGAGGCCCGTGCTCGCGCTCAGCCCACACGATTTCAGTTGGGTCACTGCGAGATACGACAGCGAGAGGTTCTGCCCGAGCAGCGACGCAATCAGGCTTCCAAGCAACGTATTCCGTGGCGACAGCTCCCAGACAACTTGGAGTTCGGCGAGTGTGCGCCCAAGCACTTTCTCGCTGTAGCCGCGGATGGACGAGCGAGGCACCTGCGACTCCTACACCGCGGTAAGTAGCATCAGCGCTACTAATCCCGCGACGATTGTTGCAAGAATGCTCTCCGTGTACCACGCGACTGCGGCCGCGACGAGTGCGGCGGGAATTTGCATGTTGCCACTCAGCACGATTGCTCCCCCCGGCGCAACCACTGCCGGGACGACCAGCGCCGACAGCACCGCAGCGGGCACCATCTCTAATGCGAGTTTTACTCTCTCCGGAACCTCACCGAACCGCTCGAAGAGGAACAGAAACGACGCCCGCAGAGCGTAGGTTCCCAGACCGGCGAGTAGCACTGCCGCCCAGATGATCGGGTCGGGGGAGGTCACTCACCCACCTCCTCGGGAGTCCCACCCGTGTACGATTCTTCTGTCTTGAGAGCGATTACTGTGCCAGCCCCGACACCCAGTAGCGCACCGACAAGTAGCCCAAGATTGTAGGGTATCCCAACGCCGATGGTCGCGACGCCGCCGCCGACGAGGGCTGCTGCCGCGTGCGCTCGGGTCTGCAACGCCGGCACCAACAGCGCCAGAAACGTCAGTGGGACTGCAAACCGAAGTGGGAGCCACCCCGGGACGCTCGCTCCCACGATGACACCGATAACTGTACAGAACTGCCAAACAATCCACAGCGGCGCAGCGGTGCCAAGGTAATACCACCGCTTGGAGGCGACACCCTCCATGCCCTCTGCATACCGGGTCACCGACAGTGCAAACGCCTGGTCGGTCATGATGTAGGCCATCAGCCCACGCCAGCGACGGCTCTCTCGTGTAAAATGCGGTGCCAGCGAGGCTGAGTACATCACTAACCGCGAGTTGATGATGAGTGCTGTCCCAACGACGACCAACAGCGTCGCGTCCTGCCCGAATAGCTCGATCATCGCGAGCTGTGACGCGCCGGCAAACACCACAACTGAGAGTGCAACCGCCTGCAGCAACGAGAGTCCTGCCCCCACGGCCGCCGCACCGGCAACCAGTCCGAACGGAATCACGCCGAGCATCACTGGCGTTGTTGCCGTTACGCCGGCCATGAAGTCTTCACGACGACTCATTAGTGTCCGTTCGCAGGCTGCCGGGACACTACTTGCGATCCGAGACCACCTTTTTCCCGGTCGGGTTCTCGCCGTGGGCGCGAACCACTCCTCGAAAAACGTGGTCCTGTTGAGCAAAGCGAAACAGTGCTCGAAAGACGAGCACCGCGAGTCTTTCGGTGGTGAAAAAGGCTGCTCGGTCGCTTTCGAGGTCTCACTCCGTTCGACCTCGTACCGCTCCCTCGCAGTGAACCGCGCTCGCTACGCTCGCGCGGATGCTACTCCTTCACGGCTTCTTCGACAATCTCGATTTCCTCTTCCGTCAGTCCGTACAGTTCGTAGACAATCTCGTCTATCAGGTCGTCGGTCCGTTCGATCTTCTCGTCGAGTTCTGCGGCGCGTTCGACGGCCTCGTTGTAGCGGTCGAGGTCCTCGGCAACGTCGTTGGGGTCGGGCAGCGTGATCGCCTCCAATCGGTCAATCAGCGAGTTCGTTTTCGTGGCTGTCTCGCGGAACCCGGCGAAGCCATCTGCTTTGTCGACGGCGACCGGAACGAACGCCTCGATCAGGTCGGCCTCCGTCTCGGTGAGGTCCGTGAATCGCATCGCCGGCAGTGGTCCGGTTTCGGTGTAGCCCCACCGATCTGTCTCGTAGGCGTCCTCGTCGTCGGGCTTGTAACGGGCGGTAGCGTGGATGGTGACGGTGCTCTCGTCTTCGCGTTCGCAAGTGACTGTCCCGACGCGGATGTTGTCGTAGTCCTCTTTGGTTGCCACTACAACAGATTCGCTGACAGACTTCGGAGGCTCATAAGTACCGAGGTTAGCGAGATCTGGGCCATCCGTGTATGGTGTGAGGTAATCGAGGAGTTCGAGATTGATTGATCCCCGTTTTTTTACTAGATCCTCTATCTGCTCAGCCTTTTCAGTCAAATCAGGAGATGTAAATCCTTCAGGCAAAGGAAATTCCTTCGCGTCTTGGATCAGGATTTTCTGGAATGTATCCTTGTGTTCGTCAAGATGGTTCTTCCGATGATAGAAGGTGAGAAGCCTCGAATTCAGGACTGCGACGAGGTTTCTCGCTTTTTGTGGGTCATCATCTTTGGGAAGGAAGACAAAACCAACTTGTGTATGAAAAATAGTATCTTCAGTGTACGCCGCATTGATACCACGAGACCCGTCAGTCGAAACAATCTGTCTTACGACACAACGCGGCTGTTCGAAGAATCGACGCTCTCGTTCTGCACCCAGCCAATCGCCGTATTTAATCCATTCGCCACCTTCCCAGAAGAGACGGTAGCGCTGTATTCCAGTTCCTGACGTAATCTTGTAATAGTCCTCACCTTCCTGTTCAGTAGCGTGGAATACACGGTTCTCTATCTGTTCCTCAGTATGCCCCTCATGTTTATCGTACGGTGTAATCCCTAAACAGGTCTCAAATAAATCGTCAATATGGTGTTCCGCTTCACTCACCCGATCAAGGACTTTTCGCTCCTTTTTTGAGGTGAACAGATCGAAAATAAGAGACTCGTCTTTCCAATACTCTGTGTCGATTGCCTTTATCTCAGCATTCGAGTCTGGGATTCTGCTGATCGGGTCGTCAGGATCGTAAAGCACCGCACGAAGCGAGCGGTTCTGTTCCATCCCCGAATTGACCTTAGTAGCAGTAAGTATGGCTGTCTCCATGGTTACACCCTCAAAAACATCGTCTGGCAGACGAACAATAGAATCAAACCAGTATTTACTGAAAAGATGCCGTCTTAGTTTCTCGTAGGAACTCTGAGTTAAATATGAGTTGGGAGTTACAAAACCAAAGGCACCCTCATCTCGGATTAGATCTGCCGTCCGTTCACAGAACGCTGAGTAGATATTCACCCTATTAAAACTCGTCTCGAAAAGGTCAAACAAGAATTCGGGATTTTCTAGTCCTTTGACATCTACCCAAGGCGGATTCCCTACGACGGCATCGAAACCAGAGAGTTCCTGAGATGTTCCATCCGTTTCGTAGTACACCTCGGGGAATGATAGTTTCCAATGAAAGAAATCCTGATTCTTAGCCATTCTCTGCGCTGTCGCAAACCAGTCCGTATCTGCAACAATTGACCACTCTTCAGGGTATTCTAGTGCTTTCGCCATCCGTTCGTAAGCACCACCCGGAACATCCACTCCAAACCGCTCCGCAGTATGAACGTTCGCCATCGCCAGGAGTCGCTGCCGAAGTTCGTCCTGCTCAATTTCCGCATACTTCCGTTTCATCTCGTGGACATCCTCCACAGTCTCGTTCTCGATGGCGAGAAACTCCGAATAAATGTCCATCAGGCGCTCTATCGTCCCCTCCCGAGTCGCGCCGAACTCCGCCAGCGACGCCTGCTCGTCGTCGTCTTCGCTCGCGTCCGATTCCAGTTCCTCGATATCCTCGATATCCGACCCGACGAGCGAGTTACCCTGCTTGAAGTGGTGATCCAGGAACGCGAGCGGGCGGTCCGCCGCCAGCGTCTCCAGCCACATCGACAGCTTCGCCAGTTCGACGGCCATTCCGTTCAGGTCGACGCCGTAGATGCACTCCTTGGCGATCTCCCGGCGGACGTGCTGCTCGTCGAAGGCCACGCCGAACTCCGTCTCCGCCTCGCGGACCTCGTTCATCACCTGCTCGGAGAGGTAGCCCGTTGCTTTCGTCAGGAAGTGGCCGCTCCCCATCGCGGGGTCGAGAATCCGCAGGTCCGTCACACGCCGGAAGAAGGGGCCAATGTACTCCTGCGTTCCCGGCTCGAATCCTTGGTCGATCAGGTCCTCGCGGATCTCCTCGACCAGCGGGCCGACAGTCTCCTCTACGATGTAGGTCACAACGTAGTCCGGCGTGTAGTACGCACCTGTGGCTTTGCGCTCGCCCTCGTCGTTGACAACGTACAGCCCACCCGCCGGGACACTCTCGACAGCGTCGGCGACACTCACCTCCGTCGCGGGCTTCCAGACCTGTCCGCCGTCCTCCGCGACTGCGGCGTACTGCTCCGGAGCGATGCGGAACTGGTGTTCGAGTAATCCCTCGTAGACACTGCCGAGGTGTCGCGTATCGAGGTCGGCGTAGTCCGCCAGCACGTACCGCCCCTCGTCGTTACGCGTCGTGGACAGTCGATAGATAACCTCCGCGAGATAGCGATTGCTGACTTCCTGCTCGGCGAGAAAATCGTGCTCCTCGTGGTCGAATAGACCGCCGTTGTAGGGCGGGATCCCGAGCGACTCCTCGCCTTCGTCAATCAGGCGGAACAGGTCTTCCAGTCGGCTCCACATCGTCGTCGAGAACTCGCTGTACTCCTCCTCGAAACCTTCGTCAACCTCGCCGATGGTCTCGTGGATCTCAAGCCTGAGCTCGTCGAGGCTGAAATTCTCCTCGTACTCGTCGACTGCCGCCGGACTCTCGGGATGGATCAGTTCACGAGATTCGGCGTAGAGGATGAACATCAGTCGATACAGGAGGACCAGCGACTGTTCTTTCAGTTCGTTCAGTGACCCCTCGTCGTCCGGTTCGATGCCGAGATCGTTCGTCTCGACGAAGCCACGGCCAAGCACCCGCAACGCCGTGAACACGTTATCCTGCAGATCCTCACCGAGTTCCTGCGAGGCGGTTTCGCTTTCCGACCACACTTCGTCGAGGAACGTCGTTCCGCCAGTCTCCCGGAATGCTTCGGGACGGAAAAACACGTAAAAGTATTTGAACTTCTCCAGATCACCGTCTCTGAGAAGTTCTGGCAGGTCGATTTCATAGTAGGTTTGTGTTTCGTAATCGTTCGTTCCGTATAGTCGCCATTTCCGACCGTTAGTTAGAATGCCCCACTGGATATGCTCTGGCGTGTTTTCAAGGTAGTGTTTGATCTGGTGGGAGGCGTTGCGGTACGGTCGCTGTTCACTAAATCGGACAGTAAAATCTGCATCCCACTGTTTCGCCTCGACAATTCCGATGCCACGCTCGAACAGATCTGTCGTATCTTTGCTATCGAAGTAGACCTTGGCGGCTTCCCGGCGTCGCTCCGGGCTCTCGAACAGTAGTTCGTCAACAAATCCATTCCCATCGGGGAGAGTGGTCTCTACCTGACTTCCGAACCCGAGAACATCGAGTACCTCATCGATCCAGTTGTCAATGAGCGGGTCTTCGTCATAACCGCCGACGAGATCTCCTTCGAGTTCGTATAGCGATTGCAGTTTGTCCAGCGCCTCGCGGGCAGCGTCGTCACATTCCCATTCCTCGCGCTCCTGGACGCGTTCGTCCAAATAGTGCCCAGAGAAGAGAGCCGAATTAACGTAGGCCCGTTCGTAGAGGGTAGATTGACTCATTGAAGATACTTTCACACGTGTGCGGAACTCACAAATATATGACGGAGGGTCCGTTATGATTGTCGCACACAATTGACGGTTTATTGTTACAAATATCCGCCGAGCGCTGCGCGAACGGCGAAGCCGTGAGCGCGAAGCGAGGCGGTTCACTCGACGCGAGCAGTGCGAGGGCGAACGGAGTGAGCCCTCGAAAGCGAGCGTCGAGGGAGTTTTTCCGCATGTTTTTACGAGGAGAGGTTCCCGCAGTGAGCGCGAGGTCGAACGAAGTGAGGCCTCGTTAGGCGAGCGGCGGAGCCGCGATCCAACGGCTTGCGAGGAAACCCGACGACGTAAAAAGTGCGACACACCAACTACCCGGATGAGTCGATAGTCAGGGGTACCGTCGTTTCTTTCGTCTCTCCGTAGGCATTCTTGGCAATAATTGTGAGTTCGTACTCACCGCCAACGTATCGATCTGGCGGTCTGATGGTAATCGAACCCTGCGGGGACAGCTGTCTGACGTCCCAGCCGAGTTCGTACTCCCCTGCTGTCGAGACGCGGTCAGTTACAATCTGGTCCGACACACCACTTTCGACGGTCCAATCTGTCCAGAGTTGTCGAATCGTAATCTGGTCCGTGTACTCTGCTGCAATGGACACCTCGGCTTGGTCGTTTACTCGGATGGTGTCTCCGGTTGCAGTTACTGATACGTCGTCACACTTCGCTCTCGTGAAATCCCACCGGCTTTCGTCGTCTCGGACGATAACTGTCCCTCGCATCCCCTGGTCGTGGTGGTTGTAACACGCGTAGCGGTAGACTCCGATCTGGTCCAGTGTCTTCGATTCCGAGTACTCCGCTGTCTTGAGGTCAGGGACGGTGCTAGGGTCATCTCGAACCCGTTCTTGCCGGAGGATATAGTGCTCGTCGGTGCCGACCCACTCCCAGGTGACTGTCGTTCCCGGATCAACGACCACCGCGGGTGGGTCGAGTTCGCGCTCGTCAGTTCCCGCGCCGACATCGATTGTTACTGAATCCTGTCCCTGTTTGTCGACCAGCGTGCCGTCGTAGCCATTTGCTGTCCCGACCCAGTGGTCGAGAGTGGGCGACCCACGTTCGATTCGGTTCCCACAGAATGACTGTTCGTCGAACGAGACTGGGCCGACATCACGAGCTTCGTCGTTTCGCATCCTGAACGGCCCCGCCGCGAAATCGTGGATGTAGTTGCCGTAGATGTCGTTGTTCTGACTCCAGTCCCCGCCGTCGATATCATCAGATGGTGCCCAGGCCCCGAAACTAAGCGGGACTGGCGAGTCACCAATGTCGTTCCACCGAACGGTGCAGTCGTTCCCCTTCAGGTCGATAGCTGCGTTGACGACTGCCTCCGTGTTGTGGCCTGCGTTGCGGGTGGTACAGTATTCGATTGTGATATTCGAACTCCCGAGTTTGACATCAACGAGCTCGTTGTGTCGGTACCCCGCGCTGTTGTCGATGTGGTGAACTCGAATGTTCTGACTCCGGTCGAGTGTCTCGTATTTGTAGTAGGATTCCCCCCGGTGGGTTTCGGGACTCCCGACGTAGACGAGTTCCCGGACGTGTCCGATCTCGTAGTTGTCGACGCGAGGGTCGTACCGCATCCCGGCAGGGCCGATTACCTCGAAGTCGCCAATAGAGGAATCGCGCAAGCGGACACACTTGACCATTGCTTTCGCGCAGTTGCCGATCTGCGATGGTTCGAGGACAACATCGTAGAGGTATTTTGGCCCTTCCCCAGTCTCTGCGTCGTACCGACCCACGGGCGTAATGAACACACACCGACTGACCCAGGCCCCGTAATCCTCGTACTTGCGGTCGGGTTCGAGCAAGCCGTCGATTGTCATCCCGCGCACGTGGATGTGGCTATGTCTAATCCTGAGCACGTCGTTTGACCCTGCTGGCGGGCGGATAACTGCGTCCTCCGGTCCAGTAATCGTGATTGGCGCGCCAGACTCTCCGGCCCGCGTTGTCCACACTTCCTCACGGTATTCCCCAGACGCAAGTTCGATACTGTCTCCCGGGTAGGCCTCGTCAACCGCAGTCTGGATGCTCGCCAACGGGTCGCCCTCACTCCCTGAGTTGCTATCGTCTCCCTCCGGGGCGACGTGCAGAGTGGTCGCATTGCGGTGTGTAATCGTTTGTCTAGGAAAAATTTTCGCCTTAATTATCAACTGCGATTCAAAAGTGATGTTTGAATGATAATATTGCGTGAGACGACCGGATTTGGACCGGATTTGGACCGGATTTGAACCGGCAGACCTCTACAGGATAGCATCCTAAGCGCGGTTCAGGCGAGGGCGGCTAGGAAGCCGGCTTTCGCTCGTTCCTTCTCTCGACAGGTCGCAATTTGGGCTCAAAATTTAGAAAAATACCTGTGGCACAGCGTTAGCCGCTGACCTCCTCTTTTCACCATACTATTTGTGTGTAGGTTTCACAGTTGTTCTCTAATGGACGGAGAAGATATCAACGAGTACGTCCAGCGGTGTCAGCAGCTCATCGAATCGTCACCGCAGATGGACGAGGAAAACACGAAGGTCAAACTCATTCAGCCCTTCCTCGAACTACTCGGATGGGATCTCTACTCTACGGAGGTTGCGCTCGAATATACAATCCCGATGGCATCAGGTAGCACCCACGTCGATTACGCTCTGCTCGTTGGGGACTCTCCCGTGATATTCGTCGAAGCGAAGCCAGTTCGGTCGACACTCACTGAGACCGAGGTCCAGCAGTTGCGGAGTTACATGCGGCAGGAACTCGATGTTGACTGGGGAATTCTGACAAATGGTGAGGCGTTTGAGGTATTAACGAAGAACCACGACCGAAACGGTGGTGAGGAAGTTTCGGTTGTTCAATTTGACCTCGATGACCTCGCTGAGAATCCAGAGGTACTGGAACTGCTCACCAAGGAGTCGATACGCTCGGGGAAGTCGGACGAGGTGGCTGAGCAAGTCGCACAGACAAACCGAGCAATTCGGCATCTACAGCAAAACGAGGACAGCGTCACTGAGTCCGTGACCGAGGCGGTCGAGAACGAGGTAGGGGACCTCACCATAGATCTCGAAGAGCAGTCTCGGGAGTTCGTGCAGAATCTTGTCTCTGTACTCCGTGAGCAGCGGCATTTTGTCAGTGAGGAGCCGCCCGAAGATTCCGGAGAGGAAGACAAGTCAGAACCAGACCAGACTCCCGACAAAATGGAACCACTGAAAAACGAGGTCACGGGTAAAATTTCCCGGAATGAAATTGAGGGTGACCCAGACGCTCGCGTGGCTGTATTCCCCACGAAGGAGTCTGGACTGCCATTCCTCAAGGAGAATGAGGCATGGGGGTTCGTTCGGGTCGGTAGCGACTTCGAGTATGTGGCAATGTACGTCACTGGTGATGTTCAAGAGGTGAAATACTTCGCAAAGGTGAGTGAAGTGGTGGAACCTGATGAAGCGGAATTAATGCGAGAGTCAACTGACTACAAAGACCGAGCTAAGATTGCAGATGGAAAGAAGGTCATCATGTTCGAGCCAGGGTCCCTCTATGAACTCGACGATCCAGTCCCGTACAAGTCGAAATACCCACAAGGACTGAGATACACAACTCTTGGGAAGTTACTAAATGCAAAGACAACCGATGATATGCTCTGAATTGGCCGAGGGAGTCTTCTCCGCCGAGCGTAGCGAGGCGGTTCGCTCGACGCGAACGATGCGAGGGCGAACGGAGTGAGCCCTCGAAAGCGAACGGTGACCATCGGGAACCGTGAGCAGTGAGCGTCGAGAGGTTTTTCCCCAAGTTTTTGCAAGGAGCGGTTCGCTCGAAGAGCGAACCCGACGCAGTAAAAAGTGGTAGTGCGCGGGACCGGATTTGAACCGGATGAAGACGGTTGTGCTCGCTCACTGTGTTCGCTGCGCGCACTGCGACTTCTAGGGTTCAAATCCGCTCGGTGCGATTTTCACTGCTCACTGTTCGGTCGCGTCGCTCCCTCACGTGTTCGCAGGAAAATGCGCGGGACCGGATTTGAACCGGCGGACCCCTACGGGACAGCGTCCTAAGCGCTGCACCTTTGGCCTGGCTCGGTTACCCGCGCGCACTACCTTCTTCCGACCCGTTCCAAATGAACGTGTCGCTTGCCGCCGCTAGCATTTATACAGCTAACCCACCTACCTCACAGCGTGTACCGCGCCAGCGACGAACTCGACAACGCCGAATGGCTGGACACCCTCGAAACCGCAGCCGACCGACTGGAGCTTGGCTCTGACGCTCGCTCACACGCCCGCGATGTCTTTCTCTCGACTGTTCCCGAATCAGAGCGCTCCAAACAGGCCCGTGTGGCCTCCTCGCTGTACGTCGGCGCACTCATCGCTGGCGACCAACGCTCACAGACCGCCGTGGCCGACGCCGTCGGGGTGTCACGACTGGCTGTCCAGCAACACTGGAAAGATCAGCTAGAGGCGACGGGACTCGAGCCGCCGGGCTGGTAGCTACTCCAGGTCAGCACTCACTCGTCCGTCTCGGTCGGGCGTCAAATTGCCGTGTTCGTCGATTTCGCCGTCGACGATGCGCGTCGAAGAGATGATCTCACCGTCTTCGGCGTAGACGTGATCAACGACTTCGAGTTCGAGCGGCTGGTACCCTCGTTCGCGGCGAATCTCGTTGATCCGTTTCCCACCAGTTTTTGTTTCCGGTGAGACGACGAGCACGTCGAACTGTGCTTCTGTTGCAATCCCGGTCGGCTCGGTGAGCTTTCGGATGCTGTACTCGCGGTCGTACTCGGCTGCGAACCGTTCGAGTTCCGCAGCGAGTTCCGCTCGTCGACGCTCGAAGGACTGAATCGGGCGGTCTGCGTGGCGGGTTCGGGGGGCGAGGTCGTCGCTGGTGAGGCCAACAGTCACGCCTCCCAGCTCGAACGCACGGTGAAACAGCGCGCGGTGGCCGTCGTGCACCGGATCAAATGTTCCACCGAGTGCAACGCTCATATCTTCTGTCTGGGTAGCTCGGGGTTTAGTGGCTTCGGATTCGGCTCTACTCGTCGTCTTCGTCCGTGACAGTAATAGTGACTGGCTCGTCAGTCTTCTCGTCGCCGTTGAGATACTTGTCGAGGTTGAACACCGCGTTCATATGCCCCTGCACGTCGTCGATAACGCCGCCGATGAGTTCGCTCGGAGCCATTGCAGAGTACTCATAGGGGTTGTTCCCGGCCCCGTCGCTCTCTCGTTTGCCGCGCTCGACAGTGCCGTCGTCGTTCAGGGCCGCGAGCGCTTCTCGAACCGTGCTCGGGTAGAGTCCCGTTCCGTCGGCAATTTCTTCACTCGTGCTGTCGGGGTGCTGTCGGAGGTAGATATAGATACGAGCGCGTGTCTCGGTTTCGAGAATCCAAGAGAGCAAGTCGACGACACCTTCGTCGAACTGCTCGATTGCTCGGTCGGCTTCAGCTTCGAACTTCTCGCGTACATCACCCGAGGACTCTCCCTCAGTGGCAGGTTCAGCGCTAGAATCGTCATCTGGTGTCTCGTCAGCAGCCATCGTTCGTGGGGAGGAAGGCGACTCCCTGATAAAAATGCTTGGCTCAATTTCCCTTTCAGAGACCTGTCGTTCAGTCGAAATCAGTGAGCGAACGCTGCGTCTCCTCTTCTGTCTCGTCAGTCCCAAAAGCCGACAGTGTCGGTTGGTCGTTCGCACTGAAGGAGAGATTTGAGACGCGAACACCGACCTTCCTGATACGCTCACCCGCGAACTCCTCGAACAACTCTGCCGCAACCTCACGAAGGAGTTGCTCGTCTGCGACCGGGCCGGACAGCGACTGTGCCCGTGTTCGGACGTCGAACGGCGGCAAAACGGCCTTGATTCCGATTGTCTGGTAGAGGACATCGCGGCGCGCAGTCCGCTCGGCTACCGCTGTCGCGAGTTGGTCGACGCGGTCGTATTGTGTCTCCGCGTCCGCAGTGGGTTCGTGGAACGCAGATTCCCGAGAGAAACTCTTCGGTCGGCCTGTCGGCTGGACTTCGCGTTCGTCCTCGCCGCGGGCGTACCGGCGCACACGACGGCCGCGCTCGCCGAACTCTGAGTCCAGTTTCGCGGGGTCAGCCCCAGCGAGGTCGCCGGCGGTTTCGATGCCGAGTTCACTCATTTGGTCGGCTGTTACCGGGCCAACGCCGTGAACGTCCTCGACCGGTAGGCCGGCCAGAAAGGACTGCACGTCCCCTGGTTCGACGACGACCAACCCGTCAGGTTTGTCGTGGTCGCTGGCCACCTTTGCCGCGCTCATTGTCGGCGCGATGCCGAGACTTGCCGTCACACCGACCTCCGACTCGATTCGGTCCTTCAACTGGCGGCCGAACTGCCCGGCATCGTCCCAGTCAATGCGGTCGGTGATGTCGAGATAGGCTTCGTCGATGCTCACGTTCCGGACTGTCGTCGCCTCTTCGTCCAGAATCATCTGGGCGTCCTCGGCGATTGACTCGTAGTACTCCATATCCACTGGCCGGTAGAAGCCTGCTGCGTCAACGTCGCCCCCGTTGCGGGCCACGTCGATCTTTCGCGGAAGTAATTCAAGTGCTTCGGAAATGGCCTGTGCGCTTTCGACGCCGTAGTCGCGCGCCTCGTAACTCGCCGTCGCGACTGCGCCGTTGGTCGTGCCTGGTTCGTAGCCCATTCCGACAACGAGCGGTTCACCCTGCAGTGCCGGTTCGCGCAATCGCTCGCAAGCAGCGTAGAAACAGTCCATATCAGCGTGGCAGATAATTTGCTCGGGGGCAGAGACGCCGGGTAGTCGGCCACGCTCCATACCCCGAGTTACGTGGCTACGGAGTTAAAGTTCCACGAATGTGAAAATACCGTGACACTGCCGGCCGGTCAGTGCCACGGCCCGCTGTTTTACCTGCGGTGCCAATGGCCGTGCCGCTCAGCGGTCGTTCCCGCCGGAAGCCCTACTCACCAGGGCTTCAGTTGTGTGTTAACAGTTGTCAGTCTTAAACCTTTTCACGATTCCCCTCAGATAGTAATCCGGCACAAGGTGGCCCGAACATGATGGGTGACGACGGCGATGTTGACTCGAGTGAGGCCACAACCGACAGGTATGGACACGCACAGTATCGCGGGCGCTGGGGCCGTTTGGTGGGAGCATGACGATCGAGGAGACCGACGTAGACTGCCCAGACTGCGGGACGAACCTCCAAGTCATCTACGTGACTGAGCTCAAACAGTCAATCTCGGGCTGGGCCTGCCCGAACTGCGGCTACGTCGCCTCGAACCGTGACGGCTCCGAAGACTCTGTCGACGTCAGCGAGAAAGAGTATCTCATCCGCGTCGAGAAACCGCTCACGGCGAGTGATACGCGGACGCCGTCGACATCCGTAACAGAGGAGTTCCGTGCGCGGGCATCGGGCAGTTCCTCAGACGAACTCTGGCTGCTAATCGACCCAGACAGCGACGAAGTCGTAGACGCAGTCGTTGGCGACGACGTCCCAGATCGCGGATAATCACGTTTTATACCCCGCCTCTCAAAGAGATACAACGTCTGTGCCAGAGGATTATTACGAGCGTCTCGGCGTCTCACGAGACGCCTCGGATTCGACAATCAAATCGGCCTTCCGCGAGCGGATCAAGGAGACACATCCGGATGTCAGCGACGATGAGGCCGCGTCTGACCAGACGAAACGCCTCATCGAGGCCAAGGATGTGCTTACAGACGAGGAGGAACGAGCGAAGTACGACCGCGTTGGCCACGAGGCCTATGTCAGCCACTCTGGCACTACCACAACTACCGACGAACGCGACGACGCCACGCAGTCTCAGGACAACACGACGACTACAGACGCCAGCGCTACGTCGGAGAACAACTCCGCCAGCGGAACAGGAGGCACCAGCCACCAGTCCGAGAACACGGATAGCAGACGAACCAGCCAGCAGAGAGAGTCGACAGGGGCCAGCGGCCAGGCGGGTCACTCGGCGACCTGGTACGACACGTCACGCCAACAGCGCTCCGGGACAGCCACCGACCGCCACCAGGTGTGGGATACTGACCAGTCCTACGCCGTCGGCGACTCACCGGGGATGTTCTCGCTGCGCGAACTGGTCACCTCACAGCGGGCGATTGTCCTCCTCGGGACGACGTTCGTTATCTACCCCGTCCTCCTGTTCGGGGCGCTGTTTCGGTCGTTTCCGACGGCCGCCAACCTCATCGTTGCGATGTGTATCATCCTCGTCGTTGCTTTCCTCCAGAGCGTCCCGCAGGTTGGAATGGTCGTCTTCGGCGTCTGGCTCGTACTGCTGCCCGTGATTCTGTTCGGGGTGATTGGTGTCCCGGTCCTCAGTATCACCGGCGTCCTCTCGATGGCTGCCGTCGCGTTCCCGTTTGGACTGTCCGTCCTCACGTGGATTGCTATCGGACCGAGTCGCCGTCAGTTTTAGAACTGCGCGCAAATCTCGTCGTGGAGTTGGTCTCGTACTGTATGACTCTGTTCGCTGTCGAACTCGACCGACAGCAATTGTGTGCCGTCGCGGCCAACTGAGTCCTCGAACGCCTCGCAAAATCCCGCTCTGTCTTCTATGCGCTCGAACGAAAAGTCGTACAACTCGCCTGTCGGCTCGAAATCGAGTCCGTGTGGTGTCTTGAACTGCTCGGTGAACGGAGGCTCGAACTGCTCGATTGGGAGTTTGTGGAAAATCCCGCCGCCGTCGTTGTCGACTAACACGATTGTCGCGTCGACACCGCAACGTCGGAGTGCGAGCAGTCCGTTCATATCATGGTAGTACGCCAGGTCTCCGAGCACGAGCACGAGCGGTTCCTCGGCCACACTTCCGGCACCGAGTGCCGACGAGACAATCCCATCGATACCGCTAACCCCCCTGTTGCCCAGCACCGAAATCTCGCCAGTCCGGGGCGCGCCGAATCTGTCGAGGTCACGGACTGGCATGCTGTTCGAGACAAAGCAGGTCGAGGGGTCCGGCAACCGCTCGGCGACGGCGTGCAACACACCTCCCTCGAAAAACTGTGACTCGCAGGCTGCCGTGACACGCTCCCAGTACTGCTTCTCTGTCTGCTCGAAGCGCTCACAGTAACTGGACTCAGCTGGCTGTTCGACCCTCGTAGCGAGGTTCTCGGCGAACGCAGTTGGGTCCGCTGCAATCAGCTCTGTCGCGGTGAACTCTGCCTCGCGAACCTGTCCAGCGGGGTCGACAAGCACCTGCGTCTCGGCGTGGTCTCGGAGATACTTCCGCAGAACTTTCGACGTGGGCGACGCACCGAACCGCAACACGACCTCCGGGCCAGGCCAGTCAACGCCATCGAGATACGAGTCGTAGCCGCCACAGACCGGGGTCTCCGCGACGTGGTCGCCGAAGCGGTGGCCCGACAGTGGGTCGGCCACCACCGGAAACCCAGTTGCCGACGCGAGGTCGGCCAGCGCTGACCGCTCCGGCGTCGGTGCGTTCGCTGGTCCACAGACGATTAGCCCCCGGTCAGCAGCCTCGACGCTTCCTCTCAAGCGCGCCATTGCTGGCTCCGGCGGTTCGAGTTGTCCCCGGCTCTGGCGGAGGAACGGTCCGTCGCGTCCCCCTGCTCCGAGTGGTGCACGCCCCTCGATGTCGGCTGGAACATCACCCTCGACCTCGACTGGTTCGAGCGGTTTGCTGAACGGCACGTCGAGGTGAACCGGTCCGGGCGGCAAGCCTGTCGCTTCACCAACTGCGCGGGCTGCGATGACGCGTAACGAGCGAAGCTTTCTGGCTTCGGGTTCTGGCTCGGGCAGCGTCCGGTAGTACCGAACAGCGTCACCGAACAGTTTCACCTGGTCGGTCGTCTGGTTCGCGCCGCTGTCGTGTAGCTCCGGTGGGCGGTCGGCAGTCAGTGCAATCAGCGGAACCCGGCTTTCACTGGCCTCCATCACCGCAGGGTGGTAGTTTGCTGCCGCGGTGCCGGAAGTACAGAGTAGCGCCGTCGGCTCACCACGCCGCCGGCTTCGACCCAGCGCGAAAAACGCACTCGACCGCTCGTCGAGGTGTGAGTAGACGGTCAATTCAGGATGGCTGTCGGCGGCGACAGTCAGCGGCGTCGAGCGACTCCCCGGCGAGACGCAGGCAGCACCCACGCCCTGCTCGACCAGTTCTTCGATCAGGATCTCGGCCCACAGCGTGTTGCGGTTGGGCGCAGTCATACGAGTTCGTCGAGAATCGGGCGGTACTTGAGCTGGAGTTCGTCCCACTCTTCGTCCGGGTCGCTGTCGGCGACGATGCCCGCGCCAGCAAACAGGGTGGCCTTGCGCTCCCGGGCGAGTGCAGACCGGATCGCCACCGAGAACGTGCCGTTGCCGTCGGCGTCAAACCAGCCAATCGGCGCGGCGTACCACCCCCGGTCGAACACCTCAGTCTCGCGAATTGTCTCCAGTGCTTGCTCTGGGGGGAGACCGCCAACGGCAGGCGTCGGGTGCAGCGCCTCGACCAGTTCGAGCACGTGGTACTCATCGTCCAGCGTTCCCTGAATCGGCGTCTGGAGGTGCTGGACGTTTGCGAGCTTTCGAATTTGTCGCGCGCCGGCCGTAATATCGCTGGTGAATGGCTCGAGTTGGTCGTGAATTGTTTCGACGACAATCTCGTGTTCGTGTGTGTTCTTGTCACTTTCTTGGAGTTGGCTGGCCAGCCACTCGTCTTCCTCTGTCGTCTCGCCGCGACCAATCGAGCCAGCCAGCGCTTCCGTTTTGAACGTTGGTCCCTCGACTGACACCAGTCGTTCGGGCGTTGCGCCGAAGAAACTCCCAGCCCCGACAGGCTCGAACAGGAACTGGAAACAGTCCGGGTACGACTCGGCAAGCCGACCCAGTACGTCTGCGGGGTCGACGGGTCCAGCGAGCGTCGCGGTCAGTGCTTGCGCGAGTACGACTTTGCTGAGCTGGCCGTCCCGAATCCGTGCGGTTGCTTCTTCAATTTCCTGTTGCCAGTCCTCTCGCGGAGGCTCGTAGCTGCGTTCCGTGATTCCGGGCGGGCTCGACGGCTCGACCGTCGGCAAGTCAACTAGTGTCTCTTGGTACTGTCTGAGGCGTGCCTCGGCACGCTGTGTGCTGTCCGGTCCTGTAGCAGCCGTCGTCAGCCAGGTTTCGTCGGCGGTCTCGAGGACTTGGACCGCTGGCAGGACAAATTCCGCGCCGGGATAGCCAGCCCACGGGTTGTCGTCGCCGGGGTCAGTGTGTGTGTCAGTGAATGCGAACCCGCCGTATAGCCGTGGACGTGCAGGTTCGGCGTCTGCGGAGACGTTCGCCAGTAGCGCTGTGGCTTCACGTTGTACGGTGCTGAACCGCTCGGAGCCGTCGGCGGTAATCGTCGCCGCCGCCCCGCCAGCGACGATTCGTTCCGAGCCGTCTGCCCACACGAGCCGCGGGCACTCCAGAGCCGAGACAAGGTCACGGGGTGAAGCTGCGTCGACTCGACAGCTCCGAACTGCGACCGGTCGTCCCGTCTGCGCCGCGTGCTCGTCGCCCGTTGATTCCATCTACTATTCCTAGTGGCTCCCGAGTCTTGAGGCTGACTATTCATTCAACCTGACCGTCACACCAAACGCTAGCCGAAAGGCACTCCCCAACAACGACCACGACAGACGCTACCGTGAATACAGAAAAATTATTCGCATCCTAAAAGGTTGAGTTTGTAAAGCGGTGAAGATTCCCCGCCAGACTTAAATACCCCTCAGTCGAAAGGCTCCACGTTGCGATGCCCAAGGTAGAGATCACTATTCCCGAACATACCGAGATGCAGATCGCCCAGCTCGTGGAACAGGGCGAATTTCTCAACCGCGAGGAGGCGATCGAGGATCTGTTGTCAACGGGACTCAAAGCGTACAAGACGAGCGGCCCGATTGACGACGAGGAGGAACAGCCCGGCGGGTACGAAGACGATGGGATGATGGGTCACGACGACGAGTACGTCTTCTGACTCCGTCTTTCTCCGTGCCTCGCTCGAATAACCACTAGCCAATACTTTCCCACCCTCTATGCTCCCAAACACACTTATGAGAGCCTGAGCGTAGTAAGGGTATGCACAAAGACGAACTGCTCGAACTGCACGAACAGATGGTTCTCATCATGAACTATTTCAAAAATCTCGAGCACGTCGACGACTCCCTCTTTCAGGCCTACGACGAAATCGACGTGACTCCGGATGACGTGCATATGTCCAAAAGTGAGCACAAACACGCAGTGTTCGTCCTCGGCAACGCCCTTGCGAACGCGATGAGCGAAGACGAGTTCTCGGACGCCGGCCGCGTCGGCAAGCGAATGAAAGAACTCGCCGAAGACGCCGAGAGCAAACTGTAACGCTGTCCTCGCTTCGCCGGACATAAATACATCTGCCGCGATATTTCAGTTGAAATGTCATCCTTAGGGCGCAATCGCGGCATGGATGGCCCACCAATCAAAGAGGGGGCTATCTTCGGCTTTGCATCGTTTGTCGTCGGGTACATCGTCACGCTCGTTGTCGTTGCGCTCGGTGAGTCCGACGACATCTCTGAGAATCTTGTCGAAGCCGCTGGATGGCTTTATTACAACGCTCAGTTCGCAAATCTCGAAGTCACAGCAACGGCCGGCGGCGGAAGTCGTACCTCCTCATTCAACTACTTGACCGACAGCACACTGTTTAGCGAGTCTGTCAACGCGGTCAGCGTTCCGGCAGTGGTCTATCACCTGATTCCAATCCTCGTGTTGGTCGGTACTGGCATAGCGGTGGCAAACTACGCGGGTGCACGAGAGTTGAGCGACGGTGCAATCGCTGGAGCCACGCTCGCTGTTGGCACTGTTCTGCCGGCGCTGCTCGGCACGGTCATCTTCTCGGTCGAGAACTCTGGCTTTGGGTTCACCGTGACCCAGAGCCCTGCGCTCGTCCCGGGTGTGTTGCTTGTCGGCCTGCTCTACCCGGCTGTGTTCGGCGCGATTGGCGGCATCATCAGTACCGAACTGTAACTACTCGCCCTCGAATTCCGGCGTCTGCTTGTTGACGAACGCCTGCACACCTGTGGCGAAATCCTCGCTCTCGAAACAGGACCGCAGCCCGTCGGTTTCGGCTTCGATTGCCTCGTCGAACGTCCGGTCTGCACCGTTCTGGAGCAGTCGTTTCGAGTGTTTCAGCGCGACTGTCGGTCCCGTCGCGATACTCTCGATGAGTTCCTGGCTTTGCTCCTCGAACTCTTCGGTCGGGAAGACTCGACTGACTAGTCCGAGTTCCTCGGCGCGGTCAGCGTCGACCAGTTCGCCGGTATACACGAGGTCCATCGCCTTCTTTTGGCCGACGACCCGGGGAAGCATGTAGGACGTACCCGAATCGATAGAGAGCCCAATTCGTCGGAAGCCAAAGCTCATCTCGGCGCGCTCGCTCGCCAGAACCATATCACAGGCTAGCGCAAGCGTCGCTCCGGCACCGAACGCGGAGCCGTCGACTTTTGCCACTGTCGGCACCGAGCATTCGTAGACGTTCTGGACCGACCGCTCGACTGGCAGCGCCGAGTCCTCGATCAACTCTTCCATCCCTCGGTCGGTGGAGAGATTCTCGACCATCGATTTGATGTCGCCGCCCGCACAGAAGTTTCCGTCTGCACCCTGGAGGACGAGACAACGAGCGTCACTGTCTTCGACACGTTCGACTGCTTCGCTGATCTCTGTTGCGACGCCAAGTGTGAGTGCGTTACGCAACTCCGGATTCTGAATCGTAATCGTTGCCGTGTCGCCGACGACTTCGTAGTCAATGTGCTCCATACCTCACACTCGTAAACCACCCGGATAAACGGTACGATGGCAACGCTCGCAGAACCCGGCACCAACTTCAAAGGGGTCACTCCCCTACGAGTACGTATGAGCGTTACTGGGCTCTGTCAGATTTGTACGGACGCCGAGGCTGACGAGAGCTGTCGACTGTGTGGGAAGTTGGTCTGTGAACGGCACTACGAAGAGTCCGTTGCGCAGTGTGTCGAGTGTACGGCTGAACATGGACAGGGGGACGGAAAGACCAGCCAGGAAAACCTGCCTGACGGCGTCGACACCTACCGCTTCTAGCGGTGTTGGTTGAGGGCGTTTCTGAGTTGCTTCGCTGACTGGCCAGCCGCAGCAAAGTAATCGCTGCCGTCGGCGTGGTCCTCACCAGCGAAAATAATTCCTCGTGAGGAGTTTACCAACCCGACACCGTCGACCAGTCCGTGTTCGACCGCAGCAGCCTCGTCGCCGCCCTGTGCGCCCACGCCGGGGACGAGAAATGGGAGGTCTGGAACCTGCTCGCGGATCTCCTCGAGTTCTTCCGGGGCCGTTGCGCCGACGACGAGTCCAACATTGTCGTTGGTGTTCCAGGCGTCAGCAAGCGTGGCGACGCGCTCGTAGACTGTCTCGCCGCTGTCGAGTGTGAGGTCTTGCAGGTCTGCACCACCCGGGTTCGAGGTTCGACAGAGGACGAACACTCCGCAGTCCTCACGATTCAGAAACGGCTGGACGGAGTCGCCGCCGAGATACGGATTGATTGTGATCGCGTCCACGTCATCGAGTACAGACGCGTACTGTCTGGCCGTGTTCCCGATATCGCCACGCTTTGCGTCGAGCAACACCGGGACGTCCTTTCCGTGTGCGTACGCTACCGTCTCGCGGAGTGCGCGCCAGCCGTCGCTGTCCTCGTAAAACGCCGCGTTTGGTTTGTAACAGGCGGCGTACTCGTGAGTCGCGTCGATAATTCGCCGGTTGAACGCCCACCGTGGGAGGTCGGCGTCCGCGACACTGTCGGGCAGTCTCGCTGGGTCGGGGTCCAGTCCGACCGAGACGACACTGTCGATGTCAGAGATCCGCTCGCCCAATCGCTCGAAGAAGGACATACACCGGTCACCGTCCCCCGGCGAAATGAACCTTACCAATCCTGTCTGACTGCCGCCCGGATGACGTCGACAGCACGCTTGACCTCGGCACCGTTGGTTACAGTCAGGACCTGCGGGTCGTCCGTCTGCAACTCCGCAGGGAGTTCTGTCTCTTCGAGGGTTGACTCGAACTCGACGTGGATGTACTCGGGATACAACAGGACAGCAGCAAATACTGACTCGTCGACAGTAATTCGATAGGCGAGCGTCCCGCTGTCGGCTGGCATCGCGTCGCTGTCGGCGTCGGTGACCGCGACGCGGTGGAGTGGTCTGGCTTCGAGACCGGTGAGTTCCGAGGCCAGTAGCTGTGCGATCCGTTTGCCGTCGGTGACAGTGTCTTCGACCATATTAGAGTTCGTTGCGGGCGCGTTCAGTCAGTTCGGGCAGTTCGAGTCCTCGGCGGCGACCGTACAGAATCGCCGCGGCTTCGATGGTGATTGCCAGTTCAGACTGGAGTTTATTGATTTCTGCGACGGCCGTCTGTTTCTCGACGCCGCTGTCGACGACCGCTTGCAGAACTCGCTCGAAGGTCGTCCGCTGGGTGAGAATTTCCTCTGTGGGCTCGAATCCGTCTGGAATCTCGACCTCTCCGGGGTCGAATTCGACGGCGACCTCGTCGTTGCTGCGTTCGAGTAGTCCCTCGCTCGCGCCGACCGTAACGACACGTTTGGCCTGGTCCGGCGAGAACCAGTCCCGGTCCAGTGAGAGTGCGACGACGAACTCGCTTTCAGTCATGCGAGTAACGCCGCGCTGGCGAAACGGGACGGCGACGGCTCGTCGGAGGCTCATCGTCACAACGACTGACCCCTGCGGGGGTAAATCTATCGGGAGGCGCCGATTCGTTCCGAGAGCTTCAAGTGTCGCCTCCGTCAGTAATGAAGTATGTCAAACCAAAGCCGTTCTCTCCGCAAACGAACAGGCGGGCGACGACGCCCGAAACGTGACCGCCGGAAGCACGAACTCGGAAACCAGCCAACCGAAACAACGGTCGGCGACCAGAAACTCAAAGCCGTCGACGCCCGCGGGACGCAGACGAAGATTCGAGCCATCGCGAGCGACACCGCGACGGTCGCAACCGACGACGGGACCGTCGCCGCGGAGATTCTCGACGTTGTCGAGAACCCAGCAGACCCGAACTACGCGCGACGAAACATCATCACCCGTGGTGCGGTCATCGAGACCAGCGAGGGCAACGCGCGTGTGACCTCCCGCCCAGGGCAGGACGGACAGGTCAACGCAGTTTCGCTCGACTAGGGACGCGGCGCTGACTTCTGCAGTGCGCTCTCGGCAATGTTCGTCCCGTAGTCGGCGGTCCGTGACAGCGAGTCGATAACCAGCCCGAGAATCTGGGCGACCTGCGGGTCGTACTCGTGAATTTCTTGGTCGACGTTGCGGACCATCTCGTCGACAGTGCCGATGTGCTGGCGCGCTTCACTCGCGAGTTCGACAGCTCCCTCGGAGTCTCCGGCCAGCAGTGCGTCCATCGCGGTGTCGGGAACCGTCGCGGCCTCCTCGTGGAGTCGTCGTAGCGGTTCGACCGCCGAGTCAGGAATCTCACCGAGTTCGAGCGCGAGTTCGGCAATCTTCGTCGCGTGGTCAGCAATTCGTTCGAGTTGGCGCGCACTGGACTGGTAGTCGAAACAGGTCTCGCGTGCGAAGCCGATTTCGTTCGCTGCTGTCGGGTTTCTGAGGACGGTCCGGAACACTCGCGAGACCATATACCAGAGTCGGTCAACGTCGTCGTCACGCTCCATCACGTCGTGGGCGAGCTGGTCGTCGTCAGTGATCAGCGCCTCGACAGCGTCTTCGAGCATCGTCAGCGCGACCAACCGCATTCGCGTCACCGCGTTCTCGATAGAGAGCTCAGAGGAATCCAGCAGGTCCTGCAGCACCATGTTGTCCGGCATTTCTTCGATCACTTCCAGCCCGACGAGACCCTGCGTCGCGTCGCGGATAGTCCGGCGCTGCTCGGCAGTCATCTGGTCCGTTTCGAGGCTGATCACGTCGAACCCGCTGACGTACATCGTCATTACGGCCCGGGTGAGTTCGTTCTCGTCTGTGAGGTCTGAGATGTCGAGTGTTCCTCTGGTTCGCTCTTCGTCGGTCTGTGGCGTCAACAACAACAGATCCTCTTCGGAGTGGAACTCGACATTCGACCCCGAACTCACGTCGTTGGCTGTTGCCCAGTCTTTCGGTAATGATACTGTGTACGTCGACCCGCCTGTCACCTGAACTTTCCGCGTCTCCATATATATTTCTACAACCTAGACTATATTAATTCCGTGGTCTATATATCAGTCAGCTTCAAAAAGGGAGTTGCTTCAGTCTGCGGAGGCGGGCGTTTCGCTACCTTCGCCGGTGTCGGCGCTGATTTCGGCGCCGTTGGCCTCGACAGCCTCGACGAGTAGTTCGGCCACGTCGACGATTTCGATATCGTCCTCGTAGTCGCCAGTCTTGCGGCCGTCCTCGTACATCGTCATGCACATTGGGCAGGCGACGACGAACTTCTCGACGGCGTCGCCGGCCTCGGTGTCTTCGAGGGCTTCTCGAATGCGCTCTTCACTTGGTTTCTCGTCCTGTTCGTTGTCCAGCCAGAGGCCACCACCACCGCCACCGCAGCAGTACGAATCAGCGCGGTTGCGTGGCATCTCGTGGAGTTCGGCACCTGTCGCGCGGATGAGTTCGCGCGGTGCCTCGTACTCGTCGTTGAACCGGCCGAGGTGACATGGGTCGTGGTAGGTGACCGTGTAATCGAGTTCGGTCCCGTCGAGGTCCAGTGCGCCGTTCTCGACGAGTTCCTCGACAGCCTGCGTCCAGTGCAGGACGTCGATGTCGCCATCTTCGTTCCACTGTTCTTCGTACTCGAAGGGCATCATCGGGTCGTCGGCGAACTCCTCGAAGTCGACCTCTGGGTACTCGTTTTTGAACGTGTTGTAGGAGTGTGGGTCCGTGCAGATCAGCTTCTCGAACTCGCAGTCCTCCCACGTCTCGACGTGGTGGCCCGCGAGTTCGATGAAGAGGAACTCCTCGCCGATTCGGCGGATGTCGTTCCCGTCGTATTTCTCGTCGTCGAAGAGAATCCCGAAGCTCACGCCACTCTCCTTGAGCAGTTTGGCAAGCGAGCGAGCAACTTTCTTGTTCCGTTCGTCGTAACTCGGGAAGTCCCCGACGTACCATAGGTATTCGACTTCCTCTTCGCGGGCGTCGGTGACATCGAAGTCGAGTTCTTCGGTCCAGTTGCCGCGGTTGCGCTGGTTGTTGCCGAACGTGTTGCCGTTCTGCATCACGTCCTGGAAGACGTCCTGAATGTTGGTGTCGACGTCGCCTTGGTCGACGAGCTGGCGGTTCATCTTCGTGAAGCTCTTGAGGTGCTCGATTTCGACCGGACAGGCGTCCATGCAGGCCATACAGGCCATACAGGACTCCATCGTCTCCGCGTTGATCACCGATTCCCCACCGTCAGCGATGATATCCACCTCTTCGCCGCCGTCAGCGAGGTTCTCGCGGTACTCTTTCAGATCGAGAATGACGTTCTTCGGGTCGAGCGGTCGCCCCGAGCCGCCCGCAGGACAGACCGACGAACAGCGGCCACACTTCGTACAGGCGTCCTGGTCGAGTCGGTCCTTCCAGGAGAAGTCGTCCATCGATTCGGCGTTGGTCGCGTCCAGATCAGACGGGATGTTCGGGAGTCGCTTGCCAGCCTTCTCGTCGCGTGCGACGACGTTTGCGAACGAGGAGAACATGTGCATCCCCTTCGCGTAGGGCACCCAGGCGATGAAAAACAGCGAGAGCAGCGCGTGACTCCACCAGAGTCCCCAGTGGAGTTGTGCCGCGACGGTCTCGGTCTGGCCCTCCGAGACGCCGACTAGGCTGAATATACCGTCGAAACTGAGCGCAATGGCCCAGCCGACGAAGCTCACGATCTCGAAGGAGGGGTAGTCGTTGACGAGAATCCGAATCCCTTCGAGCAGGAATCCACCGATGCCGAGCGCGAACAGAATCCAGACGAAGAGATGGTCTTCGAGCGAGGAGTGGCGGCTGAACAGCCGGTCGTTTCGAATCCAGTAGCGGCGGTACAGCGCCATTCCAATGCCGACCACGAACAACAGTCCCATCGCGTCGACTGCGAACTGGTAGGAGACGTAAAACGTCCCTTTCCAGAAGGAGGCGCCGAGCGCTTTCTTGAAGAAGTACAGGTCAAGCGCGAGGATAGATGTCGCGATAAACAGTGTTAGAAAGCCCCAGATGATGAACGAGTGCATAACACCGGCGTAGATGTCACGGTCGAACTGCTTTTTATTCGAGAAGGCGATGCTCGTCGCCTCGCGAATTCGACCAGAGAGGTCATCTAACCTGTCGAACTCGTCGTCAGGACCGTCAGTATATCCCTGCAATCGACGGTAGAGGCCAAAGGCGAGCACTCCAACTGCGATTGCTGCCAGGAAATAGAAGAGGTATACTTCCACACTTGTGCTGAGTGGCTCGTAAACCTCTCTCGTAGGGGCTCCGGTTTCCAATGGCAATCTCATACCTTGTGGATTGTGTACGTAGATAAAAATCCTTGCGTTGTTCGGTAGCCGTCAGCCCAATAAGACCAGCAGTAGCTACTGTATCCAGTACGTTTTCGCGTTGGTGAACTCCTTGATGCCGTGGTGGGATAGCTCTGCACCGTACCCGGAGTCTTTGACGCCACCGAACGGCAGTCGGGGGTCAGATTTCGACATCTCGTTGACGAAGGCCGCCCCGGAATCGATCTGTTCTGCAACAGTTTTCCCGCGCTCGCGGTCCTCAGTCCACACTGACGCGCTCAGTCCGTAGTCAGTGTCGTTGGCGAGGGCAACTGCTTCGGACGCATCCTCAATCTCGACCACTGTCGCGACCGGTCCGAACAGTTCCTCAGACCGGGCTGGACAGGATTCAGGAACGTCGGTTAGCACTGTCGGTGGGTAGTAAAAGCCCTCGCTGTCGAGTGGTTGGCCGCCACAAACGAGTGTCGCACCGGCCTCGACACTGGCCTGGACCTGCTCGTGGAGACCCTGTTGCAGGTCTTCCCGAGCCTGTGGCCCGACGTCGGTCTCTGGGTCAGTCGGGTCACCGACGGTCAGTCCCGACAGTTGCTCGACAAACCGGTCGAGAAACTCGTCGTAGACGTCTGTGTGAACGAACAGCCGCTTCGCTGCGATGCAGGATTGCCCACTGTTCTGGGTTCGAGCGGTGACAGCCGTCTCGACTGCAGCGTCGAGGTTGGCGTCGTCGAGTACGACAAATGGGTCGCTGCCGCCGAGTTCGAGCACTGTCTTTTTGATGTGGTGGCCGGCTGTCTCGGCGACTGCCCGCCCCGCACGAGTGCTGCCAGTCAGTGTCACAGCACGGATTCGGTCGTCGGCGATGATGTCCTCGACACGCTCAGCCTCCACTTGCAGTGAGTGGAAAGTGCCCGCTGGGTAGCCAGCCTCGATAAAGAGTTCTTCGAGGGCGTCGGCACAGCCAAACACCGTCGGCGAGTGTTTCAACACCGCAGTGTTGCCGGCGGTCAGCGTAGGAACAGCAAACCGAAGGACCTGCCAGAAGGGGTAGTTCCAGGGCATGACGGCGAGCACTGGCCCGAGTGGCTCGTAAGCGACGTAGGTCTCGGCGTCTGGTTCTGTTCCGATCCGTTCATTCTGGAGGTACTCGGCCGCGCGCTCGGCGTAATGGTCACACAGCCAGGCGCACTTTTCGACCTCTCCGACACCCTGGTCGACAGGCTTGCCCATCTCCTCGGCCATCAGATTCGCGTACTTGTCCGTACGCGCACGCAGAATCTCACCAAGCTCTGCTGCCAGTTCCTGCCTGGCTTCGATTGGTTGGTCCTGCCAGGACTCGAAGGTCGCAGTAGCGTCCGCAAGAGCGTCCTCAACCTCTGTGCTGTCGTCTGGTTCGTAGGTAGCGATACGCGAGCCGGTTGCTGGGTCTGTCGTTTCAAATGTCATTCTGCGAACTTTCTCCGTGGTGTTCGTAGGTCACGCCTGCACCTCCGTCAGCGCGTCGTAGAGGGCGTCTTCAACCCCTGACGAGGCGTTGAATGCGCCGAGTGCCATTCCGTTTGCAATTCCTTTTGCCTGCGACATAATATCTGGCACCACGTCGAAGTGCTTCCGGTGAACATCCCGCCGGTCCGTCCGTAGCCACTCTGGACCGCATCGACGAGCATAACTGGGTTTTTCAGGGCGGGGTACCTCCCTACCGATGGTGGCGATGACGAGACGTTACCCCCGCTCAGCCCCTTGTGATGAGAGCTTTTCCCGAGCCACCAACTCTCACAACTAAAACGGCGCGTCAGCAGACTCTTCAGCGTCCATTTCGTCGCCTTCGGTTGCTCCCTCCCAGCCCGTGATCCCACAGCTCAGGCTCTCGACTGTTCCATTGAATCCCTCGAAGGAGGTAATCAGGCGAGCAGCCTTGACACTCGCCTGTCCGTGGGGGCAAACTGTTACAACGTGGTCAGCGTCTCGGAGTGTCTCTACTCGTTGTGGTAACTCTGCGAGTGGAATATTAACGCTGCTGGGGATGTGTGAGCGCTCGAACTGTCGTGCGTTCCGGATGTCGACAATCAGCGGCTTCTCGTCGCTGTCGAGTGCAGTCTGCAGCTCTGGGCCAGAGATTTCGCCGTCCATGACCCTCTATCGGGCAGTCCAAAATATACGCCTGACGATTGTTGAAACCCACTCAGAGCAGACCGTCGGCCTGTGCGAGCAGGATGCCCTCGATGGTCGCGTCGTTTGCTGGGGCCTCCCGTGCTCGGGCCAGCGCCTCGTCGATTGGAACCGTTGTCGTCGAGAGAAACTCGTTCGAGTCGTGGTTGACTTCGACCGGTTCCAGTCCTTCGGCGAAGACGATGCCACGACGGTGTCTGAGCACACCTGTTGCACACCAGAAATCCTCGACCAGCGAGATACCCGAGGGGTCGAAGCCAGTCTCCTCCCGCAGTTCGCGTGCCCCTGCAGTCGTGAACGACTCGCCGTCCTCGACGATACCGGCGGGTAGTTCGAGACAGTGCTCGCCAATTGCTGGCCGATACTGTTCGACCATGACCAGTTCGTCGCCACTCTTGGCGACGATGACAACGGCCGGGTCCAGCGCGGCCCAGTAGTACTGCTTGGTCGTGCCGTCTGGCTGTTCGACGAGGTCGTAGCCCCCGTCGTACCAGCCCGTCTCGTACTCGGTGTTCGATTCGATAACGGGCCAGTCGTGGTCTTCGTACGGTCCAGTCATTGTTTCACTATCTCCCGGTAAAGCTGTCCGAACGCCTGTCGTCGCAGGGTCTGGACGGCCGCCTCGGGTTCGTTCTGAAAGGTCGCAGCGACAGCGCCGTCGGCGGCCGGTGCGCCGTGCCACGCAACGTTCTCGACGTTGTCACTCCCGACTTTGGTCACGTCGTAGCCTGTCTCCTCACGCCACTGCTCGAACTCCTCGCGTGTGCCGACGCTGACTGCCAATTGTGACGCAAAGAGAGCGTCCTGTGCGGTTTCGAAAACATCGTCGGTCACACGTTCGTCGTACTCGTCGCCGTCAAACGCCATCGCCTTCGTGACTGCCCGAACTACCTCAGACGCTGTCGATTCGAGCGCGGCGTACTCGGCCTGAGCGTCTGCGGCCGTCTCGGGTCTGAGTGTTCCCTCGGTGTCCATACGCTGGTTTCGACCGGCCGCCACTATTCGGTTTCGGGTTCGTCAGTCTCGTCGTTCCCCTCCTCGCCCCCCGCGTTCTGGTGACGCTGTTGGGTCAGCTCCATTGCCTCTTCCAGTACGTCTGCCGTCTCCTCGTCCTCGTCCGGCATATCGGTCTCGAACGGAATCGAATCCGCGCCGCTACGCTGGTGGTCGTGGTCCTGACTGTGCTCGTGGTCGGTCGTCGTATCCTCGAACACCTGCGGATAGTCGGCTTCAGTTGCGTCTTCAATTAGCTCCGCGGCAAGTTCTTCCTCGCTCAGTTCCTGCCAGCCGGGAACAGACTCCTCAAGGAACTCTTCGTGGTCGCCTCCACGGGTCAAGGCGGTGATTGCGAGATGATTGGCGAGATGTACCCCGTCGGCCTGTGGGTCCGAGCAGACCGGACAGCTATATCCCATACAACTGGATTCGGTCCCACGCGTGAAAGGTTGTGTGACTTCAGGGACCGACCGCAACCGGTGCTTCCTCCAGCGCGTCAGCCAACGCGTCTCGCTTGAGGAAGACGAACCCGACCGCAACGAGTCCAAATCCGACGAACGTGAGCAGGCTAATCGTCTCTTCGAGGACGAACACGCCGACCAGCGTCGCGACAATCGGGACCAGATAGGTCACCAGTGAGACTTCAAATGCACCGTGAATCTCGATGATGGAGAAGTAGATGTAGAAGGCGATGGCAGTCGAGAAGACGCCGAGATAGAGGACGGCAGCGATGGCAGTTGGCACAACCGCCTGTGCGCCGGGGAGCTCTCCGATGCCTAGACTGGCGACGTGGAGGACAACGGCACCCAGCAACATCGACCAGCCAGTCAGCGGGACGCGGTCGATATCCGGCTGTGCTCGCTGCACAATCACGCCACCGAGTGCGACGCTGACTACCTGTCCAACGATGAGAAGTCGTCCGAGTGTTTCGTCACCAAGCAGATTCGACGGGTCGGGCTGAACAACCAGCGAGATACCAACGAACCCGATAGCGACGCCAACGGCACCCGGCACTGAGAGTCGCTCACCGAGCAACAGCAGCGCCCAGAGCGCGGTGGCAATCGGAACCAGCGCCTGCAGGATGGCAGCGACACCGCTTGGGACTGTCTGCTGGCCGATGAACAGGAAGCCGTTGCCGGCGACGAGAAAGAGTCCACCGCCGACGATTGCGATGTAGTTGTTACGACCGGTCGGTCGCCAGCTATCGGTCTGCAGGACAGCGTACCCCAACAACAGCACTGCCGCGACGTCGTACCGCAACGCCGCGAACAGCAGCGGCGGGATGTGTTCGAGCCCAACGGTGATGACCGGGAACGACAGCCCCCAGAAGAGGGCAAGCGTAAAGAACAGTGCTGGGTCCCGGACTCGTGACACACTCCTGTATCTGGCCGTTTAGCTGAAGTTCCTGACGGTTCACCCCTGTCACCGGAACTCGACGCTGAGACAAGTCACCGGGTCGGGGTCGCAAAACACGTACCGCCGGGGCTGTCTCTCGACGGCAAACGTGACGAGTTCGATAACGACTCGGCGACCATCGGACAGCGTCCCCCGGCAGACTGGGCCACGACTCGTCACGCTGAGATACGGTGGCGCTGGGAGTGGCGCTCCCTGCACCGTCTCGCCTACTGCCTCGGCGGCGGTGGTGAGCATCGCGAGCAGTGGCTCCAGTAACTCGTGGCTCTGTAGCTGTTCAGTGACGACTCGACGGAGGAAGTGCGGCTCGGTGAACGGGCCGTGAGCGTTCGCGATAGCACGCGCTGCGTCAACTACCGCCTCGATTGTCTGTTGGTGGTCGGCCAACAGGGTCGCACGAGCTGAGGGCACACCCCAATACCAGTGCGACTGGTAGGAGAGTGCTTCGGACGCGACCGCGGATTCATTACGCTGGGCCGCAAGCATCGGGCTGTGAAACTCGCACTCGCACAGTTCGAGATTGAGGGTGCAAAGCCCACCAAGAATCGGGCTCGTGCTCAGGAGCTGATTCGCGAGGCTGCCGACCGCGACTGTGACCTCGTTACGCTCCCGGAGATATTCAACGTGGGCTACTTCGCGTTCGATAGTTACTCACGGAAAGCCGAACCACTCGACGGCGAGACTATCACAGAATTACAGGAGCTTGCCGCTGACCGAGAAATCGCCATCTGCGCGGGCTCGTTCGTCGAGGACCTCGCGGCCTCTGCAGAGCGTGGATTCGAGACACCTGACTCGGCGGGCTATGCTAACACGTCAGTCTACATCGACGATTCGGGGACACGCCGCGGAGTCTATCGAAAACGCCATCTCTTTGGCTACGAGTCTGCCGAGCAGGACCTGCTCACGGCCGGAGAGTCGGTTACAACGGTCGATGACCTCGGTTTCACCATCGGCATGACGACCTGTTACGACCTGCGGTTTCCAGAACTGTACCGAACGCTGGTCGATTCCGGTGCGACGCTGGTGCTCGTCCCGAGTGCGTGGCCGTATCCTCGCGTCGAACACTGGCAGTTGCTCCCGCGAACGCGTGCGGTCGAGAACCTGCTGTACGTTGGTGCCGTCAACGGCATTGGGGAGTTCGAGGACGCAACGCTGCTCGGCCGGTCGGCGGTGTACGACCCGTGGGGGACGCCGGTGGCGAGTGCCGGCGAACACGAGCAGCTGGTCGTCGCCGATATCGAACCATCGGAAGTCGACCGACGTCGGGCAGAGTTTCCGGCGCTCGCAGACCGGTCTTCCCGCTAACAGTCCGGAACGTGGCGGGAGATTTATGTGCATTCACTCATAACGTGCGGTTGCCGGTACAGACGCTTTTCACGTCAGGACCGGTACCAGGGCTCTCTCGGCCTCGCACCACTCTCGGCCGCCGCGGGACGGATCGTGGCTGTCCGGACAGCCGCGTTCTCTCTCCATCTCCATCCGCCACCGCCACTTTGACGGAATTCCTAAATCGTTCCCCGAGCAAGGAGTAATATGGAGTACGACTACACTGGCGACGCCGCCGCTGCACTCGTCGATTCCTACGAGACCGACGGCGACGAGTTCCCGACACGGAACTGCCCCGACTTCCCGCAACGGCGCCACCAGTGCGAGGAGGTCGACCTCCTCAAGCGCCTGTTCTTCCCGCGGTGCTGGAACGCGAAGGACCTGCTCGGCGACGAGGCCGCCGTAGAGGAGCGTCTCGACGAACTTGGCCAGCTATTCTACCGGGGGCTCTGTCCGTACGTCAACTACCCCAGCCAGATGATTACCGCGGTCATCGACGAACTCCCGGCGGTCCGCGAACGGTTGATTGAAGATATCGAAGCTGCCTACAAAGGAGATCCGGCGGCGAAAAGTTACGTCGAGGTTGTCAGAGCGTATCCCGGATTTCACGCGATTATGGTCCAGCGTGTTGCGCACGAACTCTACGAGCACGGCGGCGATGTCTACGCACGCGAACTCACCGAGGCCGCCAAGACTGAGAGCGGAATCGACATCCATCCCGGCGCAGAAATCGGCCGCCACTTCTTCATCGACCACGGAACTGGTGTCGTTATCGGCGAGACAGTGACCATCGGCGACTGGGTTCGCATCTATCAAGACGTGACGCTCGGAGCCCTGCACTTCGAGCAGGAAGAAGACGACGAGCACACACTCAAAAAGGGCTACAAACGTCATCCCGACATCGGGAGCAACGTGGTTATCGGGGCCGGCAGCAAGGTCCTCGGCGCTATCTCGATCGGCGACCACGTGAGTATCGGGGCGAACTCCTGGGTGACTGAGGATATCGACAGCCACACGAAGGTCTACGTCTCCGAACATCCCAAACAGGAACGAAAGGAAATCGAGTCGCCGCCGAACTAGGGCGTAATCACGGCGCGACCGTCGATTTCGCCGTGTTCGAGTTTTTCTGCAACTTCGTTGATTTCGTCCAGTCCGTATCGAGTTGTGTGTAGGTCCACGTAGCCGTCGTCGACAAGTGCGACCAACTCCTGTAACTCCGCGTGGCGACCAACGATGTTACCCACGAAAGAAAATTCACCGTCGACCAGCGCTTGCGCGGGTTCGTGGACGTGCCCTCCGTAGCCGATGATGTGGTGGTCGCCGCCAGCGGCGGTGATGTCCGGCGCCAGCGCAGTCGTCTCGTCGGCACCGACAAAGTCGAGCACTTGTGCCGCGCCGCGGTCGTCCGTGATGGCTGCAATCTCGGCGGGCACGTCCTCGTTCGCTGGGTCAAGGGTGTAACTGGCGCCGAGGTCACTCGCCAGATTGCGGGCCGACTCCTTGAGGTCGAGGGCGACAATCTGGGCCGCGCTCATCGCGTCGAGACACTGCAGACCAATGTGTCCGAGGCCACCAACGCCGATGACGACAGCGGTGTCGCCGGGATTGAGGTCGTCGACGGCCTTCTTCGCGGCGTGGTAGGCCGTAATTCCGGCGTCGGCGTGCGGTGCAATTTCGGCTGGGTCAGTGCCGTCTGGCAGCGGAATCACCGCGCGCTCGCTGGTTAGCAGTTGGTCAGCAAAGCCGCCGTCAGTTGTCAATCCGTTGAACGCGGCGTTCTCGCAGTACATCGTCTCCCCCTGTCTGCAGGGCCGGCAGGTGCCACAGGTCTGCACCGGGTGACAGATTACCTGGTCGCCCTCCTCGACCAGACTCAGCTCTTCCCCAGTCTCGACGACGGTTCCGGCGTTCTCGTGACCGAGTGTCATCGGCAAGGTTTGTGGAACGTAGTCGGTCCATTGGCCCTCAATGACGTGGTTGTCGGTCTGGCACCAGCCTGCTCCGTCGATGTCGATGACAACGCCGTCGCTGGCAGTGGCTTGCGGCGCATCTATCTCGTCGATTGACAGCGCGTTCGACATCTCCGTCGTGTACTCGTGTAAGCGTGCTGCGCGCATGGGCTGATGGTCGGCTGGCAGTCTCATAAAATTACGCTCCACTCATCCTGCCCGTGCGCTGCCGACCCTGAGCAGATGCGCCACGGCGACAGCAGCGGCTGGCGTGGCAGCGACCACGACGAGGACTGGCTGCCCGGCTACCGCTGCGGTACCGGCTGCTGCTGTCCCGCAGACAGTAAGGAGTCCGTAGGACAACTGTCCCCCAGCCCCGAAAACCATCGCCCAGACGAACGCACAGATGGCGACCAGAATAACTGCTCCGCTCCCGACAGCGATGACAGCCGACAGGAGTTGCGAGGCTGCGGTGACTGAGACCCACTCCATCGCGTAGCCGAGCACCCCCACGTATCCAGCCACAACCAGTGCTGGCGCGACAGTCAGTCCGAACCGGGTGCCAGTACCGAGAATAGGGCCGGGGTCGGTCGGGGTGGGCGCTGCGTGCCCGTCACTCCGGAGCACGTCGATTCGGCGGTCAATCGATGGATGAGTAGCGTAGAGCACGCGGAGTCGTGTTTCGACAGCGTTCACCGGGTCGAGTGCCCCCTGACCTGTTGGCCCAGCGTGCGTGTCCAGCGCTTTGAGTGCGCCGACCATCGGTTCCGGGTCCCCCAACAACGCTGCGGCCGTCCGGTCCGCGACGAACTCGCGGTACCGCGAGAGCGCGTTTCGCGGCAACAACACGACCAGTCCCGCCGCGCCGACACAGACCTGCCCAACGAGCCTGTTGATACGAGCGCGTCGTCCGGCCTGCTTTCGGGATTCGGTGCTCCGAGTAAGTGTTCCTACGAGTGCGATAATCACGAAGGCAACCAGATTTACGAATACTGCGACCATGGCCGCGAGTCGGCGGACGAACCACTCCACGTAAGCCGAGGCCACGGTCACCAGCGAGTCGCAGTAGTAGAGATGTGAGAGTTCGTAGCCGACGATGGCGTCGAGTTCTGCCTCGCTGAGTCGCTCGTAGAGCCCGGAGTTGAAGACGATGGCCCCGCTCCAGCGCGTGCCGATGGCGCGGGCGTTTGGCTCATCCGCGTCGACGAGGTACAGCTCCGGTGGTGCAATTCCGAGTTTCTCGCTCATTGACTCGACAGTCTCGTGCAGGCGCGGGTCGCTGTCGGGGGTGATCTGGTGGGTATTACGGCGGACGCTGGCAAGCTGGTAGCTCGTCGTCGCGAGACTGGCTGCCACCGCGGCTGCGATAGCGACGCCGAGATAGAGCGGAAGCGAGACGACGCCCACCAGTGGGTATAGCGCGACAACGACGGCAAGATAACAAGCGAGAATTGCACCCCCGGTCAGGGCCATCAGCACTGCGAGCTCCCAGTGACCGGCCGGCCGCACGCGCTCCTGAGAGCGAGCCATACTCCGTCTATGATTGCCGTGTACAAAAGTCCGACCGCCGCTCTCAGGCCTGTTCGGCCCACTCCTGGGTCGCGTCCGTGACGTCGCCACGAATCACGTCGACGAACTGCTCAGGATGTTCGACGTGGGGCAGCAGTTGGGCTTGGTCGAACACGACCAGTCCTGCGTCGACGTGTTCGGCGAGTTCCCGACCCTCCTCGAGTGGCGTTACACTCGCGTTGCGGCCCCAGATGAACGTTATCGGAATGTCGACGTTCGAGAGGTGTTCTTCGAGCGAGCCTTCGGGATTGAGGAAGCCACTGACGAACGACGCGGGTGCGAACCGGGCACCGGGCTGGTGGCTGGTGAGCCACTCGTAGTCGATGATTTCGTCGGTGATGTTCTCCGGGTCGTAGTAGCCGTGGTCGGCGTTGAAGTACCGTAGCGACGGTTTGCTGACGATGAGGTTGTATAGCCCCGTTCCGAGCACTGGCGAGCGCAGGAGTGCGCGCAGCCAGACCTTCCGACTTCCCATCGAGGTGTCAGTTGGACAGACGCAGACCAGCCGCGAGACGGAGACGTTCTGGACGGCAGCGGCCGCATACGAGTTCGTCAACGAGGAGGCAACCACGATTGGATTGTCAGTCAGGTCCTCGATGATGTCCTCCACGAACGCTTCGTACAGCGACGCCGAGTACAGAAGCGGCGGCCGGTCAGAGTGGCCGTAGCCCGGCAGGTCCGGGACGATGACGTGGTACTCCTCGGCCAGGTCGTCGACGACAGTGTGGTATTCGTGGCTCGACGCTGCTGCGTTGGTCCCGTGCAACAAGAGCAGGTCATCGTTGGTCGGGTCACCGAGTTCGGTGTAACTAATCCCGAATCCGCGCCAGCGATAGGTCCCCTGGTCGCCGTCGAGATAGGGCTCGAACTCCTCTGCACCCGACGACAGCCACCTGTTCGCCAGTGCAGTCGCACCAACAGCACTCGCCGCGCCGAGCAAAACGTTTCGGAGTTTCATACTCCGATGTTACCGCGGCGCGATTATATAAGTAGTCATCTCCGCAACCGACTCGGCTACGCCGCCGCGAGGTCCTCGACGCGCTGGGCCAGTTCGACCGTCGTCGTCGCGAGTCGCTCAAGTTCGGCCGGTTCGAGCCGGGTGAACGGTATCTCACACTCGACTTTGCTACCGGTGACCGTGAACGTCCCCACGGTGTCGACATCCATCAGCGTCGCCTGTATCTCAGGCGAGAGAAGCTGTTTGACATTATCGGCAGAGCCGCGGACGACAAACGCCTCGTCGAGGGCGTCGTTGCCGGTCTGAACTCTCTTCTCCGTCCCGCCCGACCCAACGTATTTGAGTTGCACGGTAAAGGAGGCACCGACCCCCTCGACAGGAGTTCGAATCGTCATGTGTGTCTGTGAGACGATATTGGGAATTTGCGTGTGGACCGTCACTGACCGGCCCTCTTTGATGGTTTCGAGGTCAGCAAGCGTCGTTCCCGTATTCGGTTGAAACGACGATTCTGCGACCATCCGGTTCCAGTTCCGCCGGTCCGAAAGTGCGATTAATACCAGCCCAGCAATCCAGCCGCCACTCAGGAGCAGAAACACGTCGGCACGCAGCAGTCCACCCACCACTGGCTGGAGGAGCTGTGTCGCGGCACCGACAGCCAGTGCCAGAATCGTCCAGATTGCCTGCAGAAACTGCGTCCCAGTCACCCGACGCCAGTCGTCCATCATTGAGACGGAAGACGCACTCCCTCAAAATACCCGGGGTTGTGACCGGTCACTCTTCGAGCCGTCGCTGGAGTGTCGCCAATAGATTCATCGCCTCCAGTGGCGTCATCGTCGCGATGTCTGCCGTCCTGACTGCCTCGAACGGGTCGTCGTGGTCGCTGGAAGCAGAGGCTTGGTCTCGCTCATTCTGAGGCTGTCCGCCGTCACCGCTTGTCCTCGGACTGCTCGCAGCATCGTCGGCCAGGACCTCACGAGCACGCTCAACAACAGCAGAGTCAATTCCAGCTGTCGACGCGACTTCGACGCCGTAGGACGCGTCGGCGGTCCCGCGTGTCAGGTCGTGCTCGAAGTTCACTCCGTCGTCAGTCTGGGCGGTCCGGAAGTAGCGGTTGGTCGCGTGGTCGAGGCTGGCCGCCACCGCGGTCAGGTCGTGGTGGTGGGTGGCAAAGAGCGTGAGTGCGCCGACCTCGTCGTGGAGATACTCCGTGACCGCCTGCGCGATAGCGAAGCCGTCTACGGTGCTCGTTCCCCGGCCAACCTCGTCGAGAAGTACCAGCGACCGCTCGGTGGCGTGGTCCAGAATATCCGCGAGTTCGGTCATCTCGACCATGAACGTCGACCGACCACCAGCGATGTCGTCGCTTGCGCCGACGCGAGTGAAGATTCGGTCGACGAGTTCGATTCTGGCTTGCTCCGCGGGGACGAAACTGCCAGCCTGCGCGAGCACGACTATCAGCGCGACCTGTCGCATGTACGTCGACTTGCCGCTCATATTCGGCCCCGTGATGACCGCGACACGCTCGTCACCGCCAAGTGCAGTGTCGTTAGGCACGAACGACGGCTGGGTCTGCTCGACAACCGGATGGCGGCCTGCCTCGATGTGGATGCCCTCCACGGACGAGTCGTCTGGCCCGGCAACGACAGGCTTGCTGTAGCCGTACTCGGCGGCGACAGTAGCGAACGAGACGAGCACGTCAAGTTCAGCGATAGCAGCCGCGAGGTCCTGCAGCGCGGCCGACGCCTCACTCACTTGCCCGCGGACGTCACAGAACAGTTCGTACTCCAACTCGTCAGCCCGGCTTTCAGCGCGGAGAATCTCGTCTTCACGCTCTTTGAGTTCTGGCGTGTAGTACCGCTCGGCGTTTTTCAACGTCTGGCGGCGCTCGTAATCGTCCGGGACGCGGTCCAAATTCGCGTCAGTTACCTCGATGTAGTAGCCGTGCACCGAGTTGTGCCCAACTTTCAGCGAGTCGATGCCCGTCCGCTCGCGCTCGCTGGCTTCGAGGTCGTCAATCCACGCCTTGCCAGAGCGTTCCGTCTCACGCAACTGCGCCAGTTCGTCGTCAAAGGAGGGTTTGAGGATACCACCTTCAGTGATTTCGCGGTCCGGGTCTTCCTGAATCGCCTCTTCGATCAGTGTCCGAACATCCTCGAGGGGGTCGAGTCGCTCACGAATCGAGCGCAGTGCCTCGGCGTCGGGCGACCCCAGCGTCTCCCGGAGCTCTGGAATGACTGCAAGCGTCGACTGCAGTGAGCGCAAGTCCCGGGCATTGGCCCGGCCGCGACCAATACGAGAGACCAGCCGCTCGATGTCGTAGACATCGCGCAGGTGGTCGTACAGTTGCTCGCGGGTACGAACCGAGTTACGGAGTTCCTCGACAGCGTCGTGGCGGGCCGCCATCTCGTCGGGGTCGATCAGCGGCCGGCGGAGCCACTCCTCCAGTTCGCGCCGACCCAGCGCCGAGGCTGTCTCGTCCAGCACACCTGCAAGCGTCGCCCCGCTGTGGCCGTGGACTGTCCGCCGCTCGAACAGTTCGAGACTCTCCAGGGCAACCGCGTCCAGCAGCATGTACTCTCGCGGGTCGTAGCGAGTTAGGTGGTTCAGGTAATCGAGGCGGTTCTCGGTCCCACCGCGGGCGTACTCGGCGTAGGAAAGCACCGCCCCACAGGCCGTAATCTCAGCCTCGGCAGCGAGCAATCGCTCCGGGTGACCGAAATACTCCTCGACCGTTTTGCTGGCCTTCTCGGGGTCGAAAGCCCCGCTATCGAACGAACTCACCGTGTACGCAGAAACGAGTTCGTCCGGCACGCCCGGCCCAGCGATAATCTCGGCGGGGCCGAACCGCCCCAGTTCGTCGGCAATTGTTCCGGGGTCGGGCGCGCTCGTGGCGTAGAAATCACCGGTCGAAATATCGAGTACTGCACAGCCAATCCGGTCGCCGGCGGCGACGGCCGCGAGGTAGTTATTCCGGTCGCCGTCCAGTAGTTCTGCTTCTGTGAGCGTTCCCGGCGTGACGATTCGCGTCACGGCGCGGTCGACGACACCGCTCGTCGCCTCTGGTTCTTCCACCTGGTCCGCGACGGCGATTCGGTGGCCAGTGTCGAGCAACTGGTCGATGTAGGATTCGGCGTTGTCAATTGGGATGCCTGCCATCGCGTACTCGCCGGTGGAGTCCTCGCGCTGTGTGAGCGTAATCTCACAGGTTCGAGAGACGAACTCGGCAGCCTCACAGAACGCCTCGTAAAAATCGCCAACCTGGAAGAGCACCAGCGCCTCGTCGTACTGTTCGCAGAGTTCGAGGTACTGGGCCATCATCGGCGTCAACTCCTCCCGCCGCTTGACCATCTTCGCTGGCGGGCCGGCCGCCTGCTTCATAGCTATGTGGCGGTGGTCGGGGGACTAATACCTTTCATCTCTTGGGCAGCGGTTCTCGACCGACAATGGGCGTGCCGGAGCTTCAATAGCCCCAGCGAATGCCCGCCATCGTGGCGACAATCGCAATCATCAGTACGAGTTCGACCAGGCTCAACATCCCGTACTTTTTGTTCAGCGCGGCGAGTCGCTCGTGGTCAGTGTCTGCGGCGACGATTTCGTCGAACATCTCGACTGTGAACGAGTGTAGCGGGCCAAATCCCAGCACGAGTAAGGCACCAGCGAGCACCAGTGCCGCCCACAGCGAGGGACTGGGCGACGCCAGCAGCCCCATCATCTCCGCGAGCCCGAGGCCTGACCCCACCACACCCAGAGAGACGGGTTCCATGAGCAGGCTCATCTTCGGAATAAATCCTTCAGCGAACTCGGCGTTGGCCTGTTCGGAGAGTCCTCCCATGACTGGCCCGAGGACCACCGCCCCGAGGACGCTCGTTCCAAACCAGAACGCCCCGAGAAAGAGATGGACGGTGAACATGACTCGAAAGTCACCAGTGAGATACGCAAGCACTGGTGCCACCAACGGAACGAGGATGGCCCCCACTGCAAACGGCCTGCTTGCTGCGTCTGCCATCATACTGTACCGCTCGCGTCGGCTTGCCGGACGCTCGCCGTCAACTAGTGACATCTACCATCACCAACCATGGGCGGAAAATCTGGGCTCGTACAGAAAAAAGCTGTGAGCACCGCAACACATGCCGGTAGAGTGAGAAATTATACGAGACCGAACTGCACGCGCCGACGGCTCAGAGCAGTTTCTGTTCCCAGTCGCTCGCGGCCATCGACTCACCAGTGACCCCGTCTGGGCCCTGTGCAAGCAACGCCACAGCAGCGTCGTCCATCACGTCTGGCTGGAGAATGCCCTCACGCTCGTCCTCGGGCAGTTGGTCCCAGAAGCCAGTATTGACGCGCCCGCCCGGGTCGAGGCCGTTGACGTTGATGCCGTACTCTTCGAGTTCCATCGACTGCGTCCGGAGCATACCTTCGAGCGCCCACTTCGTCCCGACGTAGGGGCCGAAATTCGGGGCCGCCCGGCGACCGAATCCCGAGGAGATATTGATAATGTTGCCCTCGCCGCCGTCGATTAGTTCGGGAACGACGTGTTTCGAGAACAGGAACACGCCCGTCACGTTGACATCCACAATCTTGCGGAAGTCCTCGGTGTCGACTTCGTGTAATGGCTGCCCCTCGCCGTACATACTCAACAGCCCAATACCAGCGTTGTTGACGAGGCCCGTAATCCCGCCGTATTCCTCGACCGTCGCCTCGACGACGGCTTCGACGTCGGCTTCGTCGGTCACGTCCGCTGGCACGACCAGCGTCTCCCCCTCCGCTTCCTCGGCGACGCGTTCGAGGTCGGCTTCCCCGCGGGCGGTCAACACGACGTTTGCGCCCTCTCGTGCGAATCGTTTTGCCATCGACTCCCCCAGCCCGGCACTCGCGCCGGTGACGATTACCGTTTCTCCGTCCAGTATTGCCATACCCCCCTTTTGCTCCCCGGTGGTTTGTATGCAGGGGGCATCTGACAATTCGGAGTGAGTATCCAGTGCGGATTCCAGCCTAACCAAATTTTATTAGTTTGGCAATTGACAGCCAAACCAGAGAATGGATTGTATCGAGGATTTTTTCTGGAAACACATGTTCGGCGACTGGGAATCAGTGACCAGACCACTCTGGATCTATGGGCATCTCTGTATCCTGCTCGCGACTGCACTCGTCGGGTTTACATTTGCACACGGCGCATACATGCTGACGCTGCTGTTACTCCCCTTCCCAGCCATCTATCTGTACAAGCGATATGAGAAAGCTCGGACGTACAAAGTACACCCGGAGACACCGATTGAACCGGGCGAACAGTACAACCCCGACGAGTAGCGGGAGACCGAACCGCGCCGTTTTTGCGAACTGACATCCTATATGGGAGTAACAGTGGCTATCACCGACAAAATCTATCTCAAAAACCACCAGCAAATCGTCTCCCAGATGGAGACATCGTTCCCGAAAGGGGCGTTCAACGGCGCGACGATGGATATTCTCTATCAGGGGTCAGGACTGGCCGAACTCGACGACGCGACCCGTGACCGGATTATGGACTTCGCCGAGGACTTTCTGGACTGCGACTGTGAGGCAAACCCTCACTGTGGCTGCCCGGAACGGAAATTCACCAAGTATCTCCTCGAACTCCGCGAACAGGGCCTTGGCCCGGACGCTATCGTCGACATCATGGGCGACGACTACATGCTGTATGCCTACCCAGGCGACGTACTCTCCTTCCTGGACCAATCCATCCGAACACTCGAAGCCGCCGAGACGCTGGCCGATGTCGACGGCCAAACTGAGGCTGGCGAGGAAATCCGTGCCGTCCGTGAAAATCTTGTCCGATAGCGCCCGTAGTTTTATTTTGTCGCCGACGGTGGTTCGGGTATGTCATCCATTACTGACGGCGACATCGAGCGACTGCGCGGCGCGTTCGACCGGCATATCGACGTTGGACTGCACCACGGCGCACAGCTAGCTGTCTACGTCGACGGCGAACTCGTTGTCGACTTTTCCGGCGGCACAAACGCCCCCGACGGCGAGCCGACAACGAGTGACCAGCGCCACGTCATCTTCTCCTGTACCAAACCATACGTTGGGGTTGCCGTTCACCAGCTCGTCGAAGAGGGACAGCTAGCCTACGACGACCGACTCGTCGACTACTGGCCGGAGTTTGCTGAGGAGGGGACACAGAAGGCAGAAATCACTGTCGAGCAGGTCCTTTCACATACGGCTGGTATCCCCTTCGGTGACCTCGACGGTCAGCCCGAGAAGTGGACAGACTGGGACGCTGTCGTCGCGGCGATGGAAGACATCGAGCCGGTGTTCCCGCCGGGCGAACAGCCCGCGTACCACACAACCAACTACGGCTGGCTGACCGGCGAACTGATCAACCGCGTCACTGGTGGCCCTGTTCGAGAAGTCGTCGCAGAGCGTGTCTTCGAACCGCTGGGACTGGACAACACGTCGATTGGGATTGGCGAAGATGGCGACCCCGACGAGGTAGCAACACTCGCTGGCTTCGAGGAGTTCGACCGATGTCGTGACCCGGGCGAAGGGCTTGGTGTCCCGGCGTCGGACTCGGCAGCGCAGTTCAACGACCCCGCACTCCAGCGCGCGGTTATCCCCGCGGCCAACGGCGTCAGCACGGCCCGTGACATGGCCCGCTTCTATGCCTGTCTCGCCAACGGCGGCACACTCGACGGCGTAGACCTGCTCAGTGAGGAGACAGTCGAATACGCCGCCGAAGTCCACGCCGAGACGGAGTCCGACGGGACGCTCAGCCGACCCGCCCGGTACGGGCTGGGTGTCTGGGTAGGTGGCCTCCCAAACGATATGTTCGGCACTGTGAGCACCGATTCGGCCTTTGGCCACGCAGGCCTCGGGAGTAATTTCGGCTGGGCAGACCCAGAGCTGAACGTTGGCTTTGCCTACGTCACCAACGGTATTCGTGAAGAATCGTACGAACAGGCAGCCAGAATGAATGCCATGGCCGACGCTGTCCGGTTAGTTGTAGAGTAAATACGTCGCCGTCAGGCGACGGAGAAATACCGAATTAGAGTCGAACGACGTTGGTCGCGCGTGGACCCTTCGGTGCGTCCTCGATTTCGAATTCGATCTCTGTACCTTCACTTAGATCCTCGCCGCCAACGTCCTCCATGTGGAAGAAAACGTCTTCGTCGGAATCGTCCGTATCAATAAATCCGTAACCGCCTGTGTCGTGGAAGAAATCCACCTTACCGTTTACCATTGCAAGTAGACAAACGTTGGATGTATTAATAAAGGTTATGAAAGGATGACTAACTTGAGTTCGGAATAGAATACGAACATCAATTGAAAGCACCGTTATAACTTTGTTTGTACAGTCGTTGTGGGCTGAAGGTTGGTAATTCAGCTATCGATGTTTCGTTGTGCTGTTGGTTGAGCAGTTTCCCCAATTCCGTGTGAACAGATACCGCGGGAGGAACTGTTAAGATGTTTTAGACCAACATACTGTTGATAATGTACTGTGTGTACATGTCGGCAGAGCATCTGGAAGAGGAGCCGGCCGAAGAACTGTACGGGAAGTTCATCGACGAGAACTACCAGTGGCGGCCCAGTGCCACCGAGGAAGCCGATACCGACCACGGTCCGGACTTTCTCAACGACGACTCGGAGGCAGACGTTGACCTGATGACCGGCGAAGGCAGCGACCGGTAACCGCCCGCAGTTTTCGATTACCGTGAGTCTTCACCGGTCTAGTGAGTACTGGTAACTGCGAGCGTCTCCTTCTGAAAAGAACCGCTCCCTTAGTCGTCAGCGTGCGTGACGGCGTCGACTCGCATCTCGATATACCGGTGTGACCACGTCTCAAAGTGAGCCCTCAGCGCGCCGATAATCCCCGTTCGCTCCATCTCTCGCGGCGATGCTGTCCTCTCAGATGGACTATCCTTGAGACTCAGTTCAGTTTGTATGTTAACAGCTACCATCATAAGACTTCGTGGCTGAAGCCGTGACACCACGTCGTGAGTCGAACCCAAAAACACAATCGGCTTCGTTGCCTTGACAGCCTCATGGAGACGTGGCGCTTTCTCGTGTCGATGGCAGTTTTGCTCGTCGTCTATGGTATCGTTGTGACAGCACTCGGTGAGCCACCAGGTCCGCTCCAGTTCGCGCTTGCGGCGGTGTTCGCCGTGATTGGGTTGTACGTTAGCGATACACTCGTCCAGTGGAGAGTCGGACAGGAGGAGTGATTACTGGAAGGTGCGGCTGACTCCACCCTCGTCAGGCCCAGTCGTGTCGCGGGTGCTGAACTGCTGTTCCAGTTGCTCGTAGCGCTCGCGGGTAGACTCGTCGACGCTCGCCACGACCTCCGTGAGCGCGTGCTCTAAGTGGTCGTTGGTGATGCGGACGTTGCCAACCGAATCGTCGACGTCCTCGGGGTCGACGCTGCCGATGAACTCTCGCGTCGCAGCCATCGAGGCTTCCCGGGTCAGTGCTTCGAGGTCCGCGCCGACGTAGCCGTCGGTTCTACGCGCCAGATTGTCGAGGTCGACATCATCTGCGAGCGGTTTGTCGCGGGTGTGGACTTCGAGGATTTTGCGGCGACCCCCTTCGTCGGGCACCGGCACGTGGATGTGGCGGTCCAGTCGACCCGGGCGCACGAGTGCGGGGTCGATGAGGTCTGGTCGGTTCGTCGTGGCAATCACGACGACATCTTCCAGTTCTTCGAGTCCGTCGAGTTCGGTCAGCAGCTGGGAGACGACGCGCTCGCCAACTCCTGAATCGCCGCTGTTCTGTCCGCGCTTGCCGGCGATGGAGTCGATTTCGTCGAAAAACACCACCGTCGGGGCGTTCGAGCGAGCCTTCTCGAAGACCTCTCGGACACCCTTCTCGGACTCGCCGACGTACTTGTTGAGCAGCTCCGGCCCCTTGATCGAGATGAAGTTACTCTGTGATTCGTTGGCGATTGCCTTGGCGAGTAGCGTCTTCCCCGTCCCCGGCGGGCCGTACATCAGGACACCCTTGGCGGCCTGCATGTCCATCTGTTCGAAGACCTCTGGGTACTCCAGGGGCCACTGGATGGCCTCACGGAGCCGTTCCTTGGTTTCTTCGAGCCCACCGACGTCCTCCCAGGTGATGTCCGGGACTTCGACGAAGACCTCTCGCAGGGCGGAGGGTTCGACACCCTTCATCGCCTGCTTGAAGTCTGTCTCGGTGACCTGGAGCTTCTCTAAGGTTTCGGCGTCGATCTCGTCCTCTTCGAGGTCGAGCTCCGGCCGAATCCGTCGGAGCGCGTTCATCGCCGCTTCCTTGCTGAGTTGGGCGATGTCTGCGCCGACGAAGCCGTGGGTACTCTCGGCGTACTGGTCGAGGTCGATACCGTCGACCAGCGGCATTCCGCGGGTGTGGACCTGCAGAATCTCCTTGCGGCCTTCCTTGTCCGGGACGCCCACTTCGATTTCGCGGTCGAAGCGGCCGCCACGGCGGAGTGCTGGGTCGATTGCGTCGACACGGTTGGTCGCACCGATGACGATGACCTGTCCGCGTTCTTCGAGACCGTCCATCAGGCTGAGCAGTTGGGCAACAACACGTCGCTCAACGTCGCCGGAGGTCTCACCACGTTTGGGCGCGATGGAGTCGATTTCGTCGATGAAGATGACTGCTGGGGAGTTCTCCGAGGCTTCCTCGAAGACCTCACGCAGCTGCTCCTCAGATTCGCCGTAGTACTTCGACATAATCTCCGGGCCGGAGATATCGGTGAAGTAGGCGTCAATCTCGTTTGCGACGGCACGGGCCATCAGCGTCTTCCCGGTGCCCGGCGGGCCGTGCAGGAGTACGCCCTTCGGCGGCTCGATGCCTAGCTGCTGGAACAGCTCCGGGTGACGCATTGGGAGTTCGATCATCTCCCGGACCTGTTCGAGTTCGTCGTCAAGGCCGCCGATGTCTTCGTAGGTAACATCTGGCGTCTCGCGCTCTCCGCTGCTCTCGTCGGTCAGCTGTTCGGCGGGCTGTTCGCTGATTTCGACTTCCGTCGAATCAGTGATGACAACAGTGCCGGATGGCTCGGTGTCTGCGATTTTCAGCGGAATCTGCTGGCCCGACATCGATGAGAGTGGACCCAGTCCGAACGAAACGGGGACCGTCTGGCCCTGCGTGACTGCTTGCCCGCTGAGATTCTGTCGGATCATCGGCCCGACGTTGCCCCGAACGCGGAGGTTCTGGGGCAGTGCGACCGTCACTGCGGTCGCTGGCTGGACATCTGCCTTCTCGACGGTGACAGTGTCGTCGATGCCAGTGCCCGTTTCTTTCCGCAGGCGACCGTCAATTCGGACGATGCCGTTGGCTTCGTCCTCCGGGTAGCCTGGCCAGACACGAGCGACTGTCCGTCCCGTCTCACCTTTGATGATGATGTAGTCGCCGTTTTCGAGTTCCATTTCGGCCATTGCCTGGCGGTCGATCGCTGCGAGCCCCCGGCCCGCGTCTTTCTGCTTGAGTGGTTTGACTGTTAGTTTCATTAGTTGAAATCCTCATTCACATTGATAGTTAGGACGCCGTTTTTCATAAACGCTTGCGCGGAGCCATCGACTTCGATGTCGTGGGTCTCACCGTCGATGACGACGATGACAGTGTCGCCGACGACATCGACAGACAGGTCCGCAGCCGAACCGAAGTCCGCAACGAGCTCGTAGTGGTCGCCGTAGTCACGGCGCACCGCCTCGATTCCTCGCTGTGCCAGCTGTTCTTGCAATCTCATACTAACTACAAGTAATCGTTCTGGGTATATAAATCTATCGCATATATGGTCGCGTTATATAAAATAAGGCTGTTTGTGGTTGAATTGCAGTTCAGCGAGAGCGTATAAAAATCTATCTCGAAGTGTCAAGCCAATCCTCTATCGTGTCTACTGGGGTCCGGCGAACCGTTCATCCGGACCACTCTTTCGAACCAGCATTATTATAACTGGCCCAAGCCAGATATAGAGGTGTGACCGCCGGGACGGACAAGCCCAAGGTGTTGATCGTTGACGACGAGGAGCGCGTCGCTACCACCTACGACCTTCGTCTCGGAACCGAATACGACACAGAAGTCGCCCTAAGCGGCGAACAGGCCATCCAGGCCGTCGACGAGGACACTGATGTCGTGTTGCTCGACCGCCGAATGCCGGGGATGACCGGCGACGATGTCCTCGAAAAGATTCGCAAGCGTGGACTAGATTGCCGTGTTGTGATGTTAACGGCCGTCGACCCGGATTTCGACATTGCGGAAATGGATATCGACGATTACGTCGTCAAACCGGTCGACAAGGATGAAATCCAGACCGTGGTTGAGCGTGCGCTGACCGTCTCCGAGTACAACGAGCAGATGCAACAGCTCAGTTCGCTGAAACTCAAGCGCAACGTCCTCGAAGTCGAACTCTCGAACAACGAACTCCACGATAGCGAGCAGTATCAGCAGCTGTCGACCCAGATCGAAGAACTCGAATCCGAACTCGAACAGATGGAAAACACGCTCGACATCGACCAGGTCGAACTCTTTCTGTAACCCCCGGTAGTAAGTAGGTCTCTGCCGTAGAGGCGCTATGGACGAGACTGACCCACACCAGCGATTTCTCACCCACGCCCGCGAGGAACACGACTTCGAGGTTGACCCGCAGCGATTTCCAGACGGCACGGAGACGGCGGGCGACGCCGCGAGGGCGCTTGGCTGTGACGAGGCACAGATTGCCAGTTCGATAGTTCTGGTTGCCGACGAACTCCTCGTCGTTATTACGTCGGGTGCGAACACTGTGGATACGCGCACCCTGGCGACGCTCCGGGGTGTCCATACGGCCCGGATGGCTGACCCAGACGAAGTCCACGAGACGCTTGGCTACGAGGTTGGTGGCGTCCCACCCTTTGGTCACGACACGACTGTCCCGGTTTATTTCGACGCGGACCTGAGGGCGTTCGATACCGTCTGGGCGGCCGCTGGCTCCCCAGAGACCGTCTTTCCAATCAGTCCAGACCAACTGATCGAGTACACGGACGCGATAGTCGCCGACCTCGCGGAGTGAGGACCGACGATTTCTGTTGATTCTACGCAACTCATGTAGCGGGCTTTTTACCCCAGTCGGCCAAACTGAGTGTCATGACGACGCTCATCTACGGCGCATACGGCTACACTGGCGAACTGGTCGCCGAGGAAGCCCTCGACCGCGGGCAAGACGTTATTCTCGCTGGCCGCAACGGAACGAAAACACGTGGGCTGGCGACGATGCTCGGTGCCAGGGCCCGCGTCTTCGACGCCGACGAAGCCAGCGAGGCCCTCGACGACGTGGATAGTCTCCTCAACTGTGCTGGCCCGTTCGTCGACACCTACGAACCGCTCGTCGATGCGTGTCTCGACACTGGCACGCACTATCTCGACATCACCGGCGAGTTCTCCGTCTTCGAGGAGTTGGCCGAGCGCGACCGCGAGGCCGAGAAGGCAGGCGTCTGTCTCCTGCCGGGGGTTGGCTTCGATGTCGTCCCGACAGATTGTCTGGCGGGTCACCTCCACGACCGACTCCCGGACGCGAACGAACTCCGACTCGGGTTCGACGCTCTGAGTGCGGTCTCCGGCGGCACAGTCGCTTCGGCTATCGAACACGCCAGTGGTGGTGGAAAAGTTCGGCGCAATGGCCGCATCGAGAGCGTGCCCGTCGCGGCGAATACGCGGACGATTGACTTCGGCCGCGGCTCACGACACGCCGTTACCGTCCCGTGGGGTGACGTATCGACGGCCTACTACACGACTGGCATCGAGAACATCGAAGTGTACACCCCGATGCCCGAGCGCGTCGGGCAAGCGCTGCGGCTGGCCGCTCCGATGACTGGCCTGCTTGGCGTTGGGCCAGTCAAGGCTGGTCTGCAGGCGCTTGCTCGCCAGACGTTCGACGGGCCAACAGCACAGCAGCGCGAGACAGACCGCGCCTATCTCTGGGGCGAAGCCAGTACCGGCGACGAGAGAGTGGTTTCGCGGCTGGAAACACCCGAGCCGTACACCCTTACCGTCGATGCCGCAACGACTGCCATCGAGCGCTTCGAGGCGAACGAGGGTCCGACAGGTTACCACACGCCAGCGGCCGCATTCGACCCCGATTTCGTTCTCGAACTGGACGCAGTCGAGGGGTTTTTTGATGACTGAACTGAACCTGTCGAACGTCCGGGTCGAAAGTACTAACCGAAGTGGGACGTACCGTTGGGTATGAGCAACGAGCCGCGGGAGTATTACACCGCTGAACGGTGGCAAAACTGGATCGGGCGGTTGCGTGAAGAAGAGATCGACCCTGAAGACGAAGATTCTGCACGCCTGCTGTTGAATCTTCAGGACGACACTGCGATTGCTGTCGCCAAGATTATCACTGACTACGACGACGACGTGCTCGACGAGGAGACGGCAATCTCTGAACTCGAAGAGATCCAGCAGGTCGTTCTCTCGGAAGTCGAGTTCGACGACGAAGAGAAGGCAATGCTGATCGACGGCGTCCAGACATCGCTGATGTGTGTGTTCCACGCTGCACAGGAGTTCGTCGTTGGCGGCCCAGCCGAGGATGGCTCCATCGAGGAGTATATCGAGGCCGCTGCCGACGCCGAACAGCAGGACGAACTCGACGCTGCCCTTGGCTACTGTGTCCAGGCCGGCACGCTGGTCATCGACGGCCAGGAACTGGATATCGGAATGGCAGACGAACTAGAATTCGGGCTGGTCGCGGAGTGGGTCAACGGCATTGACAGTCTCCAGACCGCGATGCGAGACCCCGAAGTCGTCGAAGAAGAAGAGGAGTAACTCCCAGCGGCCGACGTCGCTTTTTCTGACCGCGGGGTTTCCGCGGGACCCCCGTAAAACAAAACCCCACCGCTGTGTAGGGGCAGTATGGCCGCGATTGCGCTCGAAGGTCTGACGAAGCGGTATGGGGACGTCCGTGCCAACGATTGCCTTACGCTCGATGTACAACAGGGAGAAATATTCGGCTACCTCGGCCCGAACGGCGCGGGGAAAACAACCACGATCCGGCTGCTTTTGGGGTTCATTACGCCGACCGCGGGCCAGGCTCGCGTACTCGGGACCGACGTCACCGACCGCCGGGGGCTCGTCTCGGCGAAACACAACATCGGGTATCTCCCGGACGAGCCCGAATTCGACAGTCGAGATACTGGCCGAGAGGTACTCAATTTGCACGAGCGCGTCAAGGGCGGCCAGCGTCGGGGGGAGCTGTTAGAGCTATTCGAGCCACCGCTTGACCGAGAAATTCGGGAGTATTCTCGTGGTAACGTTCGCAAACTCGGGCTCGTGACGACGTTCATGCACGACCCGGACCTGGTCATTCTCGATGAGCCAACCAGTGGGCTCGACCCACTGCTCCAGCAGCGGTTCGGACGGTTCCTCCGGGCCGAACGGGACCGCGGCGTGACCGTCTTTTTCTCGTCGCACATCCTCAGCGAAGTCCGGCGACTCTGTGACCGTGTCGGCATCATCCGGGAGGGACAACTCGTAGAAGTCAGTCCGGTCGAAACGCTGCTGGACCGGACCGGGAAAGTCATCCGTCTCGAGAGCGCTGACCCGATTCCTGCCGACGTGTTTCGCCTCGATGGCGTCTCCGACCTGACGGTCTCGACAGATCCCGCGGACCTCGATTCACTCGACACAGTCCGGGAGTGTACGTTCACCTTCACGGGGAATATCTCCGCGCTGCTCGGGCGACTCAGCGAGTACGAACTGGTCGACCTCACAATTGAAGAAGCACCACTTGAAGACGTGTTTCTCAAGTTCTACGGAGATGATAGCGATGCTTGAGTTCGTCCAGTACGAGTCCCGGAAACGGTTACTCGGCAGTGCCGTACTGGCGGCCGGGATGAGCGTGCTGGCGGCGATGATTATCTGGGTCTATCCCTCCTTCAGGGAGAGCTTCCAAGATGACGAACTTCTCGCTGCGTATCCCGACCAGCTGATTCAGCTATTCGACATCGAAACGATGAGTTCACTCGAGGGCTTTCTTGCCTTCGAGCTGTATGCCTTTGGCTGGGTTATCCTGCTCGGGCTGTATTTTGCCTACAGCGGGGCTGACCTGGTCGCTGGCGATATCGAGCACGGTCGGCTGGATACGGTGCTCGCGATGCCAATCTCTCGGTCCCAACTGCTTGCAGAGCGGTTCACCGCGCTGCTCGTCCCAGCCGTTGTCGTCAACACGCTCGTTCCTGCCGTTGTGTTCGTCGGCGCACAGCTTGTCAGTGACTCTGTTGGGGTTGCTGATTTGGTGGCTGTTCACCTGTTCTCGATTCCGTACCTGCTAGCCTGTGCCGGAATTGGGGCCTGCTGTTCAGTGATAGCGAGTCGTGCGAGTATCGCACAGCGCGTTGCACTCGGCGTGACGTTTTTCCTGTTTTTGCTCGAATCACTCGTCGAAGGCACAGAGTACGAGTCGCTGGGCGCTATCGCGCCGATGCGGTACTACTCGCCGAACGATATTCTCCTGGAGAGTAGCTACGACCTGGCAGGAGTGGGCGTTCTCGTGGTCGGGACCACCCTCTTGTTGATTGTGAGTCAGCGTCTCTTCGTCCAGCGTGACCTGTAAGATTGACCCCGAGGGTTTTGCCCATCGCGCTCTACATCTGATACGAGTAGATAGGTCCTGTGAGTCCACGAGGACTCCCTACCGATGACCTCAGTTCACTACACATGACTGGACATTCGCACAATCAATTCACAGAACGGTCGTCGTTTCCCGACGCCCGCCAACGTCTCCGCGAGCAGGTCTCCGCACACGACCGCGTCGAGACAGTACCGCTGGGCGACGCCGTTGGCCGCGCAGTCGGGGAACGACTCACAGCACAGCGCAACGTCCCACACTACCCGCGGGCGGCGATGGACGGCTACGCGGTCCGTGCCGAGGATACCTTCGGCGCCAGCGACCGCTCGCCCCAGATTCTCCGGGCCACCGAGGGGGAGCTCAGTCCCCGAGAAGCAAGCCCGGTCCATACCGGTAGTAAACTCCCAGCGGGAGCAGACGCTGTCGTGATGATCGAAGAAGTCGAAGAGGTCGGCGACGAGGTTGAAGTGCTGGACGGCGTTGGAAAAGGAGAGAATGTCGGGCCAATCGGGGAAGATGTCGAGGCGGGCGACCACCTCTACGAACCCGGCCACCGACTGCGACCCTCTGATGTGGGCTTGCTCAAGTCTGTTGGGACCGATTCGGTCGCTGTCTTCGAGCGCCCGCAGGTGGCAGTCATTCCGACGGGCGAAGAACTCGTCCAGTCCGACCCGGAACCCGGCGAAATAATCGAAACGAACGGGCTGACTGTCTCAGAACTGGCAGCGTCGTGGGGAGCCGAGACGACCTATCACGACATCGTACCCGACGATATGGAGAAACTGAAAACAGCCATCACCACCCACACGGACCACGACCTCATCGCCACGACTGGTGGTTCCTCTGTCGGCAAGCGAGACCTCTTGCCAGCAGTCGTCTCGGAACTGGGCGAGATTCACGTCCACGGCGTCGGACTCAAGCCCGGCCACCCGTTCGCTTTCGGCACAGTCGAGGAGACGCCAGTGCTCATGCTGCCGGGCTATCCGGTTTCCTGTCTCGTCAACGCCGTCCAGTTCCTTCGGCCAGCGATCAAACGCGCCGGCAGGATGGCTGTCGAGCAGCCACCGACTGTCGAAGCCGAACTTGCGGAGAAGGTGTACAGCGAACCCGGAATCCGAACGTTCGCGCGCGTCCAAGTCGAAGAGGATGAAGCGGGTCGGACCGCGACGACAGTTCGGGCAAGTGGTGCGGGAGTCCTCTCCAGTGTCGCGCTCTCGGACGGATGGGTCGTCGTACCTGAAGAGCGCGAAGGTCTCGCCGCGGGTGAAACTGTTGCAGTCGAGTACTGGGAGTGGTCACCATGAGAAAAGAATTCCGTGACCTGGCAGAACCCGACGCTGTCGCCGACCTCATCAGTGACCTCGATATTGGCGGCGCAACTAAGGAAGTCCCGCTCACCGAGGCCCGTGGACGAGTCCTCGCCGACCGCGTCGACGCGGACCTCGACGTGCCGGGATTCGACCGCTCGAACGTCGACGGGTACGCAGTCCGTGCGGAGGATACCTTCGGTGCGAGCGAAGGCGACCCGGTCGAACTCGAACAGGTCGGCCGCGTCGACGCCGGTGAACGACCGGATGTGACTGTCGAATCCGGGACAGTCGTTGAAATAGCGACCGGCGGCGTCGTCCCGCCGGGGGCCGACGCTGTCGTGATGGTTGAGCGTACGTCTCGCGAGAACAACACCGTCACTGTTCGGACATCCGTTGCACCCGGAGACAGTATCATGGTCGCGGGCGCAGACGTGGCCGCAGGCCAGCGTACCCTGGGCCCCGACACCGAACTGACTGCTCGCGAAATTGGGCTGCTCTCAGCGCTTGGCCTCGATTCGGTCCCGGTCCGCGCACAACCCACCGTCGGCATCCTCTCGACTGGCGACGAACTCGTCGCGCCGGGGGAGAGCCTCGACAGCGACGCCGGCCAGATTTACGACGTAAACAGCCACACCATTGCCGCCAGCGTTGCGGAGGCGGGCGGCGACCCCGAGGTGTATCCAATCGTCGGCGACGATTTCGAGGCGATGAAACGCGTCCTGACTGAAGCAGCGACTGACTCTGACCTCGTGCTCACCTCTGGGTCGACCAGCGCGGGCGCGGCCGACCACATCTACCAGTTGATCGACGACCACGGTGAACTGCTGCGCCACGGCGTCGCAGTCAAGCCGGGGAAACCGATGCTCGTGGGTCGCTTCGAGGAAACGCCGTATATCGGCTTGCCGGGTTTCCCTGTCTCCGCGCTGACCATCTTCCGTCACTTCGTCGCACCCAAGATTCGCAACGCTGCGGGCAAGCCACCCCGCAAGCGCGAGCAGATTACTGCCGAGATGGCAGTGACCGAACGCTACAAGGAGGGCCGGACGCGGCTGATGCCGGTCGGACTCGTCGAGGATGGTGACGGGAATCTGCTCGTCTACCCTGTTGACAAGGGCAGCGGCGCGACGACGAGTCTCGTCGACGCCGACGGCACCGTCGAACTCGCGCCCGAAACCGAACAACTCGATACCGGAGATGAAGTCTCGGTGACGCTGTTCTCGGCGGACGTTCGCCCGCCGGGACTGCTCGGTATCGGCGAGGACGACCCGCTGCTCTCGCGTCTCCTCGACGAGATTGACACCCCGCGCTATCTCCCGCTGGGAAGCCGCGAGGGACTGCGCAGACTTCGGAATGGTATCCCGGATGTCGCCGTCGCCGCCGGTCCAACAGAACGCGAGGTCGAGGCAGTCGAACTCGGTGGCTGGTCCCGGGAGTGGGGACTGCTCGTCCCTGCCGGCAACCCCGATGACATCACCGGAATTGCTGACCTGGTCGACAGTGATCTGCGGCTGGTCAACCGTGGCCGGCAGTCTGGCCTGCGGGCCTCACTCGACGCCGCAATCGAGGAACTGGCCGAGCAGCGTGGAACAGACCAGTCAACACTGACCGACGCCATCAACGGCTACACGCTGACAGCGCAGGCGTACGAAAGCCCGCCACGGCGTGTTCTCGCGGGCAAGGCCGACGCTGGCCTCGGACTGCGCGCGACAGCCGACCGTCTCGGTATGGCGTTTGTCACGCTAGGCACTCAATCTGTCCGAGTGCTCGCCGCACCGGACCGGACCGAGAAACCGGGAGTCGCCGCACTCGAAGCACTGTTGAACGAGGACGACCACGTTGCGGATCTCGCTGGTGTGACGCTGTCGGAGTGACGGGAGTGTTTTATGCACGTTCAACCCCTTTGGATGGGTATGAACGTCGAACTGCGATTTTTCGCCAACTTCAGGGAGGCGGTGGGGCAGAAAGAACTCGACTGGGAGACAGACGAGGACGCAACGGTGGGGACCGTCCTGCACGCTGTGGAGGCAGAGTACCCCGAGGTAGACATCTTCAACGAAGCGGGTGAGATTCGCGAGTTTCTGAGCATCATGAAAAACGGCCGCGAAGTCGACTATATCGAGGGCACTGAGACACCGCTGTCGGCCGGCGACACGATTAGCGTCTTCCCGCCAGTTGCTGGCGGATAGCCGTTCAACAGCAGTAGATGAACGGGTAGATGAGTGTCACGCGGTCCTCGTTATCGAGTGTTGTGTCGAGACCGTCGATGTGTTCGTTGAAGATTCCGTTGACAAGAACTCGGGCGAACCGACGACTCTGCTCGCCCTCGGGATTTTTCGCGTAGTTTTCCCCGGGCAGTTCGCCAAACTCGGGTGCCCAGCCTTCCGTCATCGCTTCTTCTTCCGTTTCCGCGATGAGCATCTCCTTCACGTCGTGGTCCTCGAAGAAGGCCGCGAGAAACTCCCGCAGTGTCTCTCCTTCGAAGGTATATTCTAATCGACCGACTCCGATATGCGTTCGCACGTGGCCGGTACAGCGAACCGTCACTGTCGTCTCCGCGGACGGGTCCCCCTCAGCCTGTATTTCAGCTTTTGTCTGCATACCTGTAACTTGGCTGCCAGCCTCCGAGAGTGTTTACCCGAACAGGTTCGGTTGGCCCGACGCGTACAGCTTTATTGGTGGGCCAGCCCAATGGTGGGTGTGGACGAAATCGAACTGTACATACCGGAAGGGATAATCGAGTCGCTCCCGCCGGATGGCGAGGACACGAAGCAGGACATGGGCCGTGCAATTCAGGGCTGGGAGCGCGAACTCAACGCAGCGCTCACCGTCGAGGACGACGACGAGGCAGTCAGTGCTGCCCTCAACCACATCCAGCACTTCGAGACGCGCTGGGAGGAGTACGACGAGTATGTCGTCGAACTCCGCGCCTGGGGGCAGTCACCGATTTACGCGATGGCGTGGCGGGACCTCCACGCGTCGGTCGTCCAGCAAATCTACGAGCACGACGACTTGGCCGAGCGCATCGACCGCGAACGCCACGCTCGCATCTTCCAGGATGGCATCCGACCGGGTGGTGGATCCTGATGGGGCGGGGTGAGCCACATCGATGACTGTCGAGCGAAGTCGCTCGTACCGCGGCATCTCCGTCCGCGCTGCGCTTGGCTACCTCGAAAACGTCGGCGGCGAACAGGTCGACGACCAGCGTGTCGAAGGAGAAGACTGGAGCGCAACGCTGTCCTCGGAGAAAGTCGAGGTTGGTCCCTCGATACGGTTAACCGAGGTTACAGTCGAGTTCGAGGGCGAAAGCGCAGCGACGCTCGACCCGGTCATCGAGAAGTTCTCACAGAAAGCAATCCGCGCCGGTGGGTGAGGATGTCCGGGGAGCCGAGCCATCCAATCGAGAGTCAAGTGGTCCTCTTGGCCGGCGCAAAGGCGAGCGTGTCGCTCGCTCGACTCTCAGACCTACTGGCTGAAGTCCAGACAGCGCTGGCCGAGCGCACTGACGAGTACGAACAGCGCTTCGAGCAAATTGACGCCACCGGGGACGGCGTGTTCGTACTCGCGGACGATGGCTACTGGCACGAACTCGGCGACGAAATTGGCTTGACCAGACGAGAAACCGACGCCGTTGCCCGGACACACGCGGCGCAGTTCGAGCGTGACGGCCGACGGATGAACAGAAAAGAGGAATTCGAGACGACGCTCGAAATTCGGGACGTGCTGGCCGTCAGTCCCGAGGAATGAGAGAAAAATCGCTCCCGAACTGGTTACCTTCAGCATCGACCGCTGGCTTGGACTGGCGGTATTAGCTTTACTGAGTCAGCTCTCTTGCTCTCCGACCGGTTCGACCGTCTCGATAACCTTCTCTGAGAAGTCAATCTCGGAGAGGTCGCCGTTGTGCAGGCGGTCTATCCACTCCGCCTCGACGTGCCAGGTGCCGAGTTTGTTGCCGTCGAAATCCATCACGTCGGCCTCGATTCGCGCGCCAGCCCAGTCGTCGTCGTGCAGGTCACGGAAGACGTTGATGACCCGGCCGACTTCGCGGTGTGGAATCATGCCCTGGTTGTCGACGTTGACAGACTCGTAGGTGAGACTGTAGCCTTCGTCCTCTTCGGTCACCTCGTCGACGTAGACGCCGTGGCTGGTCAGACGGGACTCTACCCGGAACTCGAAGTCGTGTTCGTTGCTCATAAAAATTGAAGCCCTGAAGGCGATCAGTCGTCTGCGGGAGCCTGCGAGTCGTCACCGCTGGTGACGCCCGTACCTGGCCCGACTTCAATACCGAGTTCGTCGAGTCTGTCGTCCGGCACGACACCGTCGACCCAGCCACGAACCTCGTAGTACTCTTCTTTCATCTCGTCGAGTTCGGCGAGTTCGCCCTCGCTCCCGCCCTGTGCCGGAATAGCCTCTTCGTGGCCCTCGATGAAGCGGTTTGGCAGGGTGTCATCTTCGCCGTCGAACCCGGCGAGGTTGTTGTAGTACCGTTCGAGGGTGTAGATGCGTCGGCCTGCTTGAATCAGTTCTTCTTCGCTGACGTCGAGACCGGTCATGCCGTTGTACTGCAGGACGTACTCCTCGATGCCCTCTGCGAAAGCGTTGAACTTGCAGATGTCGAACGAATCCGAGATGGCGTGCAGGTCCTGGAAGGTGGCACAAAGCTCACCTTTGCCGACGTGTTCGGCCGGGTCGACCTGCTCCGGAATGCCCAGCAGTTCTGCCGCGGGCGTGTACCCACGGAGGTGACAGGCGCCACGGTTCGAGGTGGCGTAGCCGATTGCCATCCCCTTCATCGCTCGTGGGTCGTATGCGGCCATCGTCTGGCCCTTGACTGCCAGCGAGTTCGACTGTGCGTCGAACTCTTCTTCGAGGTGTTTTGGACCGTTTGCGAGGTGGTCAGCGAGTTCGTCCTCGCGGTGAGCGATGCGTTCGAGCATCTCGATCATCTCCTGGGAATCGCCCCAGTCGATGCCATCGCCGAGGTCGTCGAACTTGCCCTCCTCAGTCATCTCCATGGCCATTGCCATGGTGTTACCGGCGTCGATGGTGTCGACACCGAGGTTGTTACACTTATCGACCATCAGCACGGAGTCGTCGAGGTCGGTGTGTCCGGAGTTCGGGCCGAGTGCCCACGCGGATTCGTACTCGAAGGACTCCATGCGGACGTTCATCTCGTCGCCCTTGTGCATCGCCTGCACTTCGACCTCCTTCTTACAGGCGACCGGGCAGGAGTGACAGGTCGGCTCGTCGACGAGGATGTTCTCTCGGACGTACTCGCCGGAGACACCCTCGGCGTCGATGTCGCCACCTTCGGACTCACGCATCGACCGCGTCGAAGTGTACTTCCCGTTTTTGGTCGGCAGGCCGTCCATCTCCTCGGTGACGTTCATCAGAACGTTGGTCCCGTACATCGAGAGGCCACCCTCGTTCGGTGCGGTGACCTCGGACTCCTGGATGAGCTGCATCGCCTGTTTGTGACCTTCGCGGAAGGTCTCCTGGTCGGCCGGCTTCTGCATCTTCGTTGACGATTTGACGACGACTGCTTTGAGGTTCTTGTTGCCCATCACACAACCAGTTCCCCCGCGGCCGGAGGCCCGGTCGTCCTCGTTGACGATACAGGCGTACCTGACCTCGTTTTCGCCGCCCGGCCCGATAGCCATCATCGAGAGGTTCTTTCCGTACTGTCCCTCGATTTCGTCTTCGATTGTGTCGCGGGTGTCGTGGACGCCCTTGCCCCACAGGTGCGAGGCGTCTCGGAGTTCGACCTCACCGTCTTCGATGTAGGCGTAGACTGGGTCGTCAGCCTGCCCCTCGAACAGGAGTCCGTCGAAGCCAGCCCACTTGAGTCGCGCTCCGCTCCATCCCCCGTGGTGGGAGTCAGTGACCTGCCCCGCGATTGGGGACTTCGTACAGATTGCGATTCGACCGCTCATCGTGACCTGCGTCCCCGTCAGCGGACCGTTCATAAAGGCAAGGAGGTTGTCCGGCCCCAGCGGATCAACATCCGGCCCCTGGTCGAAAACGTACTTTACACCGAGTCCGCGCGCACCGATGTACTTCTTCGCGTCCTCGTCGTCGATTCCCTCGTAGGCGACCTCTCCCTCACTGAGGTCGATTCTTGCCACGTTGTCGTGGTATCCACCAAGATCAGTCATGAATCTCTATTACAAATAGTGGACCACGATCCACTTAATGATTCGGGCGATTTATCATATTTCACAGGCCAAATAGCGGTATTTTATTCTGTCGGCTGGGATAACCCATCTCAGAGATGCTCTGGGTCGCGTTTTAAATACTCTCGGAGGAGCACTGTCGCGTACGACCCACGTGGGAGCGAGAAGCTGAGTTCGAGCGGGTCTTGCTGACAGTCCAGCTCAGATCGAACAAGGATTGCTCGCCGGGTTCCTGTCGAACTCAGATCGTCCGGAAGCTCGAAATCTTCCGGCGCGAGGTCAACATCTTCGAGCACCGCTCGCTCGATATCACCCTGTTCACCGCCGGCGAGTTCGGTTTCCGTCCCAACTAACGGTGCCGTCACGAACGCTCGCCCGCGCTTGCAGTGTCGACGGACAGAATCGACTCGGTCGGCAGTCACACGCTGTTTTCGGTCTGTGTCTGGGAGTTCCAGTCCGTCTGGCCCGCCGTTGTCGACAAAGCAGACCACGTCGCCCTCGATTGGCTGGTCAAACGGCAAGCCGCGGTCCAGTCGTTCGGACAGCATCTGGTTGAACAGATACGACTGCGCTGCGTTGACGAACAACTGCGAGAGATTGTCGGGCAACTCTCCCAGCGCGGCCCTGAAATCCTCGTCGGACGCTGGCTCGTCGCCGCCGTTGGTTCGCCGGTCGAGTTCGTGAACCATCGAGCGCTCGTAGCCGAGATACGTCGGCAGTCGGTCGAGTGCTTCGGTCCAGTCGCGAGTCTCGTCGACAAATTCTCTGGCCTCCTGTGTCTCCGCTGGTTCCCGCTCGGAGGGATTACCTACGTAGGTCATAACTGCGCGCTCCCACTGGCCGCGGACCATCGCGAGTCCAATCTCGTGACTGACGGGCCGCTGACTGCCGAACCGTTGCTGGCCGAAGTAGTTGGGGACACCGGCAGTCCCGCCGCCGAACTCCCGCAACTGCTCGGTTATTTTTGGTGCAGTCTCTGGGTTGTCTGGGTTCCGGACGCGAATCTCGAAGGCGTTGCCGGCGAGGTCACCGAAGAGAATCGACCGGCCGGTTCGACCGACGACCTCGAACTCCGCACCAGAAATCTCGGGGAGTGATTCAGGCTCAACGCCGTCGACGGAGAAGAGTTGGGTTGTCACGGCGTGTTTGTCCTTCGTCCCGGCCCAGGAAACGCGGTGACGTGAAATTCCGAGTCGATTTGATAGCTCTCGTGCGAAATCGTTGGTATCCCACCGCCGGAGGGTGACTCGAATTAGCAGATGTTCGTAGGTGTCTGCCGACGCGTCGACTGGTTCGGCGTCAAAATCTTCGAGTTCGCGCACACGGAAATCATCGGGCTCGACACGGAGTTCGCCGCCGGTGCCGTCGCTATCGGTGACGTAGTGGTCGATGCCGACCGCCTGTTCGAGTGGGTGTGCGCGCCGCATTGCTCACGGGGAGGGTGGCCGGCAAGAAATGGCTGTCGACCTTACAGCAGGTCGGTGGCTGCGTCGTATTCCTGCATTTCGACGCCGTCCTCGGTCACCGTCGCAGTGACGAGTCCGTTCCCGGAGCCAGTGTCGCGCTCGGTGGCTGCCTGTACTGCGCGGGCGGTGAGCACTTCTGCTTCCTCGATGGAGAGTTCAGGGTCGTACTCACCTTCGAGCGCACCGTGTGCGAGCTGCATTCCGCTGCCGGTGACGGTGTAGTCGTCTTTCATGACACCGCCGGCCGGGTCGATGCTGTAGACGTGGCTGCCATCCTCGTCGACGCCACCCAGAATTGGGTTGATGGCGAGGAACGGCCCGCCGCGGGCGAAGTTCCCTGCAAGCGTCGCGAGTGCGTGAATCGACATCGGCTCACCGCGCCGGCTGTCGTAGAGATTCGATTCCGAGCGCAGCGTTCGGATGAACGACTGCGCGCCGCCGACCGAGCCGACGAGCGTCAGCGCGGCGGTTGGGTGAATCTGCTCCACCTTGGTCACGTTCTTGTTCGAGACGAATCGGCCGCCGAGGCTCGCTCGTCGGTCCGTTCCGATGACGACGCCGTCCGCTGTACTGACACCGACCGTGGTGGTACCAGTCTTGGCGACTGCGTCGCTGTCCTGTTCGCTTAGTTCATCGAACGATCCGAGTTCCGGTTCGTATGGGTTCTGTGGGAGTTCGTCATTCATCGTCTTCACCTCCGAGGTCAGCCTCGGCTGCATAGTCGGCCACTTCCTCGCTGGAGAGTGACCGCAGTTGTTCAGATTCCGTGTCGACTGTCGCGATGTCGACGCTGCCAGCTTCGAGTTCGTCGGTGCCGACTGCCAGCGACTCCAGCGCGAGCGTCACGCCGCCGTCGAGGTCCATCTCTGGGCTGTACTCTTCTTCGAGGTGGGCCTGGATATCTTCGCGGCCGCCCCCGATGGCGACTGCCTGCCACTCGTAGGGTGTCCCGGATGGGTCAGCCTCGAATAGTCGCGGTTCGCCGTCCTCGATACCACCGAGGAGCAGCGCCACACCGAACGGGCGTGCGCCGCCTGTCTGGGTGTACTGCTGGATGTGGTCAGTGACCTCTTTGCTCAGCGCCTCGATGCCGATTTGCTCGTCGTAGCGCAGGCGCTCGACCTGTGCGTTCCGTCGAGCGAAGTCGACGAGCTGGCGGGCGTCTGCGACGTGGCCTGCACTGGCGATGCCAACGTGTTCATCGGCTTCGTGGATTTTCTCGATGCTCTCCTCTTCGATGAGTGGGGAGCGCGTCTGTCGGTCTGCCGCGAGCACGACGCCGTCCGGCGTTCGAATGCCGACGCTCGCGCTGCCGCGCTTGACTGCTTCTCGTGCGTACTCGACCTGATAGAGCCGGCCGTCCGGCGAGAAGATCGTTATTCCCCTGTCGTAAGCTTGCTGTTGTTGATTTCCTTGCATTGGAGATTCACACTGGTTGTGTTTACCTAACGTTAGCCCCGCGCGTATATAAATCAGTGGCTTGCGGCAGTGTATGCAAGCCGTGCTGACTACACAGCAGTTCTCCGCCGAGTGACGGCGTCTCGAAGGGCAACGTATCCGCTATCTCTTTATTACCGGGTCAGAAGTAAAGCCCTTCTGGCACCGGAAAATACCACTTCTCGCCCGGAGCTGCCGGTGAGCCGGTCAGGTAATTGTTTGCTGGTTGATAGGGTAGCCCGTGTTAGACTCGCAGACGGGGTCCATCTCAGATGTCGTCGTCAGGGTCATGGACCGAAGCCATTCGTTCCGCTTCAGCGGCGTACTGCTCTCGCAGTTGCTCATCCTCGACGTCTCCGAGGTTGTTTGGTTCGACCGAGACTGCCGCGGTCGTTCCGCGCGTGTCGGTGAAGGAGGTGAGTGCGCGTTCTTTCCGGAAGTACTGTCTGCCGTCAGGCGTCGCGTAGGTCAGTATAATGAGATTCTGTTCGTCGTCGGAGTATGTCCGTTCTACGAGCCAGACACGAACTGAGGTGTTGTCGTCTGTCATATGTGGGTTACGACCGGGGAGTGACACATAGCTACCGGTTGCCGAACAGGGATAGTTTTTCATTCAGGGGGTACCCAGATCCGGCAATGTCGTCATCGCTGTCACCGTCGGACGCCCTCTCTCCTGAGGGAATTTACAGTCTCTATCTCGGTGGGCTGGCGCTCGAAGACGACCAGCGCCGACGCGACGCCTGTTATGCAATTTTGCTACTTGGCCGGCTTGGACTGCGACCGGCCGAGGTTACACACCTGCACGAGGACTGGATTGACTGGGAGCGCGGCGAGGTACAGGTCCCGGCCCGAGACCCCTGTGCCTGTCGGCACTGCTGGGCCGACGCGCGCACGCTCAAGACAGACACTGGCACTGACCGGTCCGTTTCGGAGATTGTCCTGGAGACGTGTTGGTCGCCGCCAGATGGTCCCGAGGGGGCGCGGAGTATCCCGTTCGGCTGGTCGCGCCGACTTACGGCCGCCATCCACGGCGTGCTCGGCGAGCGTCCGTATCTCGACACTGACACTGCTGGACTCGAGAACTTGCTCACGGCCGCAGCGAACAACGCCTGGGAACTCGAAACCGACGAGATTTCGGCCGAAAGCCTGCGTGCGAGCGCTGGTGAGTTTCTCGCCACGGCAGGGTTCGGACCGCGGCGACTTTCGGATCTGCTGGCAATCGACGAGACGGGTGCCGGCGGGTTTGCGAGAGTTGGCGGCGGCGAACTCCGAGAGTATCTCTACCGCGCGCTCGACCCGCAGGGTGCACCGGATATCTGTGGCGAGGATTCGCCGTATCGACTCGTCTGCGACCCGACTCCCTTCGAGCGTGAGCCGTTCGACCCGCGGGAGTACGACGCCCGCTGGCGGGGCGAGCGTGCCGAACAGACCGAGCGGCGCGGTCGAAACCCGCGGCCAATCGAGGCACCCTCGGACAGCAATTTCGACCCAGCGGAGATGGGCGTTCGTGAACCGTCGGCTGACAGCGGTTCCCAACTCGTCAGCGACTCGCTGTCGGACTGGGTGCGCCGCCGGGAGTCCCAGCGCAGCCAGTACGCCGAGACCGGCGAGTCAGCAGTCAGCGCCAGCACTGATGCCGGCACTGCAGCCTACCGTAATCAGATCACCTCGCCAGTGCAGGTCTCAATTTCGACGCGTTTCGCGGCACAGGGAATCGAAAACGGGCGACCCACCGGCGGGTCTATCGTCCTCGGCCAGCGTGAGGTTGTCCTCGTTTCCCGCGACGAAACTGGGGTCGCGGGCACACTTCGGATTCCCTTCGACGCTATTGTCGATATCGCACCGGGGTACGTCCCCGGCCCACTTGAAGGGGTCCTTGACCAGACCGTGGGCGTCGCCTATCACGACGAGCGCGACGAGCGAAAGATTGCGGTCTGTGAACTGCCCCGCGAAATTGGCTGGGACGTCCAGCAGACGCTCTTTGCGTCGCTGTTGGACGGTGTCGAAACTGTCACAGCAAATCTCTCCGAAGGAATTGACGACGTCAGTGACATTGAACCGGAGATGCGGATCCTCTCGACTACGTCGCGGACGCTCAAACTCGAGCAGCCGGACACGGACGCGCTGCCGGTTCGAGTTCGACTCTCGACAATTGTCGGGATCGAACAGAAACCGATGGAAACAGAGGTCGGCTACGAGATGGGTCTGACCATCCACTACCTCCGGGTCAACGCCAACGTCGTAACGATAGAGTTGCGACCGACCGACGAGGTCGAAAAGCAACTACTCGGGCGATACCTGACAGAATATCACGAACGACAGGTGGAGAAGGCCCGCAACGCCTCGCTATCGAACGAACAGCGCGAGGTCCTCGATGCGCTGCACGACGCTGGTGACGGCCGTGACCTCGTCGCGATTGTCGACATGAACACCGCCCGCGTCTCGAAGGTCGTTGCCTCGCTGAAAGACCTCGGTCTGGTCCGGGACAGCCGAACTGGGGTTGCCCTGACCGGGACGGGCTATCTCGTCACCAGTGGCGGCTCCCTGTTATACGACGCCTCCGGTTAGTACAGCGACAGCTCGCCCGTAATGGCGTCCACTGCCCGTTCAGTTGCTGGCCCGACCGCCACAGTTGTCGCCGTTCCTGGCTCGAGTTGCGTGTGGCCAGCGTCCCGCACGAGCGCGTGCGGCAGTCCTTCGACGTCTGCGCTCTCGTTGATCTCGAACAGTTCGCGCTCGTTGTTTGCCTGCAGGACGATTTTCTTCTGGCCGGAGCCTTTCCACTCTCGCTGTGCCCGGGCGTCGGCCTCCTCGTAGGCCTGCAGGGAGGCGTGGGCGACCTGTGCAGCGAGTTTCCCCTCGCCCATTCCGAGGTCTGCGCGTGCGACGATTGCCTGTTTCATGCCCGCCCGTCGGTCAGCCGGCTACAAAAACCCCTGCGTGTTGGCGCACATATCGGGAGCTTTTATTTCCTCGTGGTCCGCGTACTCAGTATGATACTCTCCGACGGTGATATTCTGAAGCGACTCGAAACCGGGGACCTGGTTATCGAACCACTGGACGACCCCGATATTCAGATTCAACCCGCCAGTGTCGACCTCCGTCTGGGTCGCACCTTTCTCGAATTCCAGCGCACCAACATCCCCTGCATTCACCCAAACTCAGAGCAGGAAGTCGACGATTACGTCGAGGAGACGGTCATCGACGAGGGCGACGAGTTCGTCCTTCACCCGGGCGATTTCGTTCTCGGAACGACAAAGGAGCGTGTCGAGATTCCGCCGGACCTAATTGCCCACGTCGAAGGCCGGTCATCACTGGGCCGTCTTGCGGTTGTGGTGCACGCCTCGTTGCCGTACGACGAGGAGGTGTTCCTGTGGACGCCCGAGGGCGGGTTCGGGTTCTACGAAATCGGTGATATTGTCGAAAACGAACGACCTGCGCGGGCGGTCTCGTTCGACCCACAGACACTCGAAGTCGGGACGCACAGAGTCACCGACCACATCACCAATCCAACTAAACAGATCTACCGCGTGCAGTTGCAGTCTGGCAAGCAAGTTCATGTGACCAAAGACCACAATCTCTTCACCCTCGATGAAGAGGGCGGTGTGACGCGAATTCCGAGCGAAGAGGCTGAGGGCCAACACGTCATGGTTCCGAGCCAACTGCCGGACTCACCGAGCCAGGTAACCCAGCTTGATCTGCTCGACCACCTCGACTCCGAGGAGACGACCGTCTATGCGAGTGACGGGCTCGGAGCCGTCGACTGGCAGCAGGTTCCCGACGGCTCGGAGAACTTTTACGAGGCGACCGATAGCGCGCCGCTGTCAGCGCTCTCTCGTCCCGATACGCCGGACGGAGTCGATGTTGCGTTCAAACAGAGCGATACTAAACTCCCACGAGAGCTCGAACTTACCCCCGAGTTCGGGTGGGTGCTCGGTTTCTACATCGCCGAAGGCTCGGCCCGCCGGAAGCAGATTCAGGTCGCAAATACCGAACAAGAGTATCTGGACCGGTTTGCGGAGTTCTTCGAGGAATACGATACCGGACTGTCGTGGTACGACGCCGGCCGAATTACGAGACTCACAGTCTGTTCGGCACTCTGGTCGAAGCTGTTCCGAGAACTCGCCGGGTCCGGTAGTGAGAAGACAATTCCCGAGGGCGCGTTCAACTGGCCGGAACCAGTTCTGGAAGCGTTACTCGACGGACTACTCGACGGTGACGGTTGCCGACGGGAGACGAGAGACACGCTGTACACGGCCAATCCCGACCTGGCTAACAGGGCCGCATATCTCGGCTCGCGGCTCGGACTGCTGACCTCGGTGTACAGCCGCGAGCGCGAAACCTACATTCCGATGAGCGATGTCGAGTGGTCTGGCGAGATGTGGGCCGTCGACTTCAGTAACGACGCTCACAAGCGTGGTCAGTACGTCCCGGTTCCGAGCGCACTGCTTCGCGCGTACCGCAACGAAGCCGGGCTACGGATGAAAGACGCGGCGGAACTCGTCGGGTGTTCCTCGAAATCCAGCGTCTCGAACATCGAAAACGAGGAGTATGACACGGTCAAGCGCGACACGCTGCGGCGGTTCGAGGCCGCGTACCGCGATGCCGGCGTCAACACGGATCGGTTGACTCAAATCCTCGATGGGGGAATCCACTTCGAGGAGGTGGTCGCAGTCGAAGAGACAGACCGAGTTGAGTCGACCTACGACCTAGAGGTCCAGCCCAACGGTCGGACAATCGAGAATTTTCTCGGCGGGCGCGGCGGCATCTTCCTCTCGAACACTGCCGGCCTCTGTGACCCCGGTTACAAGGGCCAGATTACGCTCGAACTCTCGAATCTCGGGGCCGCTCCGGTTGCACTCGACCCTGATATGCGTATCTCTCAGCTGACGTTTACAGAACTCAAGAATCCAGCAGAGCGACCCTACGGGAGCGAGCGCGGGTCGAAATACCAGAATCAGGAGGGGCCACAGGCCTCTCGTATCGGCGGCGACCGTGAGTTCGGTGGGGAGCAATAATGAAATTCATCGAAGAACTCGTCGTGGAGGAGTTTCTGCCCACCTTTCGGTCACTCCTGGCCGAGTCACTCCGCGAGCGGGGGTTCACGCAAAACGAGGTGGCCGACCAACTCGGCATCAGCCAGAGCGCCGTCTCGAAGTACGTCCACGGAGATGTCGCACGCAACGAGTTGATTATGGGAACCGAGCGCGTCCAGCAACTCGTCGACGAACTGGCCGATGGGCTTGCTTCCGGGGAGATGACGACCGCAGAGGCTCTCATCGAAGTCGAAGTCTGCATCCGCGAACTGGAACGCGGCGGCGTCCTCGCAGACCTGCACGCCGAATCCGTCCCCGAAATTGAGGCCTACGACGGCGCGTTTGCGATTCACGACCCAGATAGTCGGCTCCGGGCCGCCAACCGCGCCCGCGCCTCGGTCCGGCGTGGTCTCCGAATTCTGCAGAACTCACCCGAATTCGGGCGGCTGATTCCAGCCGTCGGCTCGAATCTCGCCGAGTCGTTGCCTGACGCTGAATCCATCGACGACGTGGCTGCCGTCCCGGGGCGAGTGCTCGCTATCCGTGGAAAGGTGACGGTCCCCGGTGAACCGGAGTTTGGCGTCAGCCAACACGTCGCAACCGTCCTGTTGGCCGCCCAGGCCGCCGGGAGTGACGCTCGGGCGGCCCTGAACATCAGCTACGATGAAGAGATTCTCGACCGCCTCGTTGCGGCCGGGCACACAGCCGTCGAGTTCGACGCCGAGGCCGACATCGAGGACGCAATTTCGGACGCGCTGAGCGAGGAGCCAGCAGCGACGATACTCTACCAGACCGGCGGCTACGGTATCGAGCCAATTCTCTACCTGTTCGGTCCCGACGCGCCGTCAGTTGCGACGACGCTCCGTGATATCGATGAGTGATGTCGACGCGACACAGCAGTTCTACACCCGCTGGGCAAAGGCCTACGACCGCCTTGCCACTGCACCCGGTATCCGCTCCTGGCGCGAACGACTTGTCGAGACACTCTCGCTGTCGCCCGGTGACACCGTCGTCGAAATGGGCTGTGGGACTGGTGCAAACTTCCCACACCTGCGCCGCGCAGTCGGACCGGCCGGCGAGGTGGTTGGAATTGACCTTGTGCCGGCGATGCTCGGCGGTGCCCAACAGCGGGTCGCACAGGCAGGCTGGGAGAACGTCCACGTCTGCCGTGCCGACGCGACGCAGCCTCCACTCGAAGAAGCTGACGCTGTCGTCTCGACGTTCGTCGTTGGGATGCTCCAGAACTCCAGCGCCGCCGTCGAAACGTGGCTCGATTTACTCCCGCCAGGCGGTCGACTCGCGATTATGACTGCGGGCCGCAGCAATCGCCGCGCTGCGGTGGGGCTAAATGCACTCTTTCGGCTGTTCGTTCGATTCTCGAGTCCGGGCGGAAGACTCAACCGCGAGTCGCCTGCAGACGCACTCGACGCTCGCTGGCGAGAGGCTCGCGACCGACTGGCGACTGAGACGGCTGACTTCGAACAGGAGCGGATGGGATTCGGCTTCATTCGGAGCGCCTGTGGTCGCGTGCCAGAGTGATTTTGCGATTTCGATAGGAGAACAGTACGCCAGCCGCTAATTCAGAAACGTGTTTCGCGGCGGGGTAATACAGTACAGCGGACCAGCCTCATTCGAGGACGAGCGCCCTGCCGTCGAGTTTATCTCAGGGAGTAAGTCAGTAATCGCCGAGCACGCCGAGACGCCGGGCACGACGTGTTGCTGCCTCGAAGACCAGATATCCGCCGATTAGATACCCCACAGCGACGACCACGAGCAGCCCTAAATCGAGTGGGTCAAACTGCCACAGGCGGACGCCATCAACCATTGCCCGCTGGAGCATCGCGCTGCCGTGTGCCAGCGGAAGCACCCGTGTCCACGGCAGGTCGAAGACTGGCGCGGAGATGAGCACGACGAACCCGAACTGCAGGAGGTTGAGCCAGCTGCCGATGCGCTTGTACAGCACCGTGACTCCGCCGGCCGCAAAGCCGAGTCCCAGCACCGAGGTAATCGACAGCAGGGCAATCGGAATCACAGTGAGTGGGTCGAGTCGGAGACTGCGCCCGGTCAGCACGAGCATGATTGCCAGCACCACTGCGGAGGTGAGAAACGTCCGGACGAGTTTCGCGACGCCTTTCAGCAGCGCAACTGGCGCAAAGCCAAACGGCGTCGTGATGTGCCGTTCGAGTGTCCCCCACTGGACTTCACTCCCGATGTCGTTCGAGACAGCAGAGTACGCACCCACAGAGAGTGTCCAGAGGAAGTACCCGACAATAATTCCGTCCAGGGAATCAGTCAAAGCCTGTCCGGCGAGCAGTTGGCCGCCGTAGAATAGCATCCCAAAGAAGATGACTGAGATGACGATTCCGCCGATTGCGTTGGCGGGATACCGAACGAAGATCAGATACTCGCGGTAGAGCACCGCCCGAGCGAGATGGTAGTACGTTGCCGGTCGTGGCTCACCGTCCACCGTCTCCTCGGCCGTTGGCTGTTGGTTGCTCATCGTGATTCCTCCGGAGGCTCGGCCCGTAACCCGCCTTCGTCGCCCGTGAGTTTGACGAACACATCCTCCAGTGTCGGTTCAACTGTGTCGATACTGGTGATGTGTACGCCGGCGTCTCGGAGCAGATCCATCAGGTCGTAGAGGGAATAACCGCTGGCTGTCACTTCGATTTGTTGTCCCTCCGCAGTCTGGTTGACGGCTTCAACGCCAAATTCGTCATCGAGGAGTTGGATCGTCCGTTCGTCAACGTCTGGACTCTCGATTCGCACGAGGTTACGGTCGGCCCGGCTCAGCAATCGCTCGACGGTGTCATCGGCGACAACCCGGCCCTCGGACATCACAATAACGCGGTCACAGACATCCTCGACGACGGTCATGTTGTGGCTGCTGACGAAGATTGTCAGCCCCTCCTCGCGGGCGAGTCGCTTGAGTTCTACCCGCAGTGTTCGCGAACTCTCGATATCTAGCCCAAGCGTCGGCTCGTCGAGAAAGACCAACTCCGCGCCCCCGGCGAGCACGCTTGCGAGCGAGACTTTCTGTTTCATTCCTCGTGAAAGCTTCCGGACCGGTGTATCGGCGTACTCCGCCAGGCCGAGGCGGTCGAGCAGTCGGTCGTGCTGAGCCGTGACTGAGTTGGGGTCAACGCCACTTATGGTCGCGAAGTACCGCAGATTTTCGCGGACGGTCAGTCGCCAGTAGTCGTTGCGCGCGCCTTCGAGCATTGCGTCGACGTTGGCGTAGGCCGCCCGCCGGCCGCCGGTCACGTCCGAGCCAAAGACCTGTACCGACCCCTCGTCGGGAAGCACCATCCCCAGCACTGATTTGATGAGTGTGGTCTTGCCAGCCCCGTTCGGGCCGAGCAGGCCGACGACAGAGCCGCGTTCAACGCTAAAACTTACGTCATCGACCGCGAGGACGCCATCTTTGCCGCCGAAGCGTTTGATTACGCTGTCGACGACCAGCGCGGGGTCACCCGTCGATTCAGGGTCCGTGACGACCTCTTCACGCTGGTTCGCAGGGGCGTCTGCTGTTGGTTCGGTCTCGGAAGAATCCACAGACCGATTCGCCGTCGACGGCTGTTCCATTACACAATCATAGGGCCTGGAGCCGAATAAACTGCCCGCGGCTAATCCGCGAGATAGTCGCGAATTGTCCGGCCCTGGGAGTACGTAATCGTAATCGACCCGTAGAGAACCGACGGCGTCGACAGTGGTTCGACCGGGGCGTACTTGCTGAACCCGGAGTTCTCGGGGAAGTCGAACTCGATGTCCGATACCGAGGCAGTGGCCAGTTCACAGATGAACGGAATCGGAATTTCGACCAGTTCGCTAATCTGGGCCTGCCCGCCGCTGGGGTCGGGAACCTGACGGTGGGCGTAGTAGTTGAGATGGCCCGACAGCGTGTCGATCTGTTCGTCGTCGACCGACGCTTCTGTCGTAATTACCGCTTCGTCGTCGACGGTCAGTGTCGAGACGAGTTCGTCATCCTCTCGGTCCCACGAGCAGACTCCGGGCATGCAGGGGATTCCGAGGGTCTCTCGGACGAACGATGACATGGTCGGTGAGTCGTTCCAGTAGCCCACCCAGAATCGGCCAGGGATCGTCATTTCCCCGCCGGCCTCGCTGAGTACTCGGCTGTCGTGGTCGGCAACCTCGATACAGAGATAGGTCAGTGAGTACGGGTCGAGGTGGCTCGTCTGGGTCGAATCTTCGACCCGGTACATGTTCATCTGGACGAGGTTGTTCGGGTGTGGCTCGAGCCCCGGTGGTAACATCGCTTCGAGTACCTCCGGGTCGGCCTCGTAGCCGACGACGAGTGCCTGAGCGTCTCGAACGAGCTGTGGCGCCGGAATCGACTCCCCGTGGGGCATCCCGGTGTATCGTGTCTGTGTCGGTGGTTCAGACATCATGGTCACCTGTTTGCTTCGACGCCAAAATCGTTCGGCTCGAACACTTCTGGCAGTGGCTCAGAGCGCTCTCCGCGGATATCTGCGAGCACCGGCTTCAGGTACTCGGGGAACAGCGCTGGTCGCTCGGCCATCGGGAAGTGGCCCGTTGCCTTCATTCCGTGGGCCGTTGCGCCCTCACCGATAGCGTCTGCGGCTCGGCGGGCTGCGTCGGGGTTCGTGAGGTAGTCGTACTCCCCGTTCATCAGGTACATCCGCGTCTTCGTCGCGTCGATGTTGTCGGCGTCCTCGCGGTAGTCGTGTTCGACGGAGTAGTAGTAGAGGTCACCTTTCAGCACGCCGTTGGCACCTTGTTCGTAGTTGTACAGCGTTTCACGACGCGCCCACTCAGGGCTATGTGGTGCCATGAGTCCCCACGTTGCGTACGAGTTCACGTCGTTGGCGTTGATATGCGGATGGTCCAGCCAGCCGATATAGAATCCCGGCGTGAACAGGCCGGCTTCGAGGCCGATCAGCGCCCGGAACCGGTCGGGATACCAGTCTGCGAGTTCGAGCGTTATCGTCCCGCCCATACTCGACCCAATGTAGACTGGGTCGTCCAGTTCGAGCGCGTCGGCAATCGAGACAATCGTGTCGGTAAATCGCTCTGCCGTGAGGTCGTACTGGTCGTTCCACCACGTCTCACCGGCTGGCGGAACCGACTTCCCGTGCCGCGGGAGGTCGTAGGCGATGACCCGGAAGTTGTCAGTAATCTCCTCGTCGTTGAGGACGTGCCGCCACTGCTGGTTGTTACAGCCCGCGGTGTGCTGACAGAGCAGTGGAATTCCATCCTCCGGACCGGCAGCCTCGTAGTAGATTCGGTGGTCGACACCGTCGAGGTCGACAGCCACATACCCACCCTCAGCAGCGTCTGCGGGTTCGGACGGTCGGGTCGTTCCGTCAGTCCGTGGTGTACCGCCGTTGTCGGCCGTTCGCATCAGGTCCAGCGCTCGCTGGACCGACCGGAAGTTCTGGAAGATCTTCTTGTGGTCGCCGATCAGGTCGAAATAGCCGGGTTCCTGTTTGACTGCAGTCCGGTAGAAGGAGGCGAACAGTTCGTTGTGGTGGGCAGGCGGCACCTCCTCGAGAAACTTGTCCCACGCGCTCTGTGGCCCGACAACGCCGAAGGCCCACGAATCGTCCAGTCCCGGTGTTCGGATATCGACCAGTTCGCCGTTGTGCATCTCGAGGAGATGGTGGTCCTCGCCAACGCCGATCAGGAAACTCTCATCGAAGTCGTCCCGGCCGTGCATCGTCATCTCGGTGTCATCGTTGACGACTCTCTGATACTCACTCCACCACTCCTCACTCGGAAATGTTGTGTCTGTCATATTGTATTGTCCCCCAATTGAGACACGGTACCGTACCGTATGATTGGGTCAACGGGCACTGATATAAAGCCACCGCCACGATTGCCAAATACATACTTCTAAGCCACTAATACGCCATATTTCGGGTTACGTTCTACAACAGTTGCAGCCACTTTCACTCCAGTTTTTGTCCGAAAACAGTCGCAACTGTTGCAAACCAACTGGACTGTGCTGAACGGTATTCCGAATTTATGGACCCGTATGGTAAGATTTGCTCGTGATGAGACCTGAACTGGCTTAGTTCGTCTCTTCGCGTGGCATTGCCTCGACGGCAGTAATCCGTTTCGCGTCGACATCGGTAACCTCGAATCTGTATTCTCCTTCTTCGATGGTATCACCGACTTTGGGTGCCCGGTTGAGTCTGTCGAGAATCACACCTGCGATGGTATCGAAGCCCTCCGCGTCGAGGCTGAGACCGAGCTGGTCGTTGACCATCGACAGTGGGACACCGCCGTCAATATCGTAGCCACCGTCTTCGTGGTGCTCAATCGCTGGTTCGTCGTCTGCGGCGTCGAACTCGTCACGAAGGTCCCCAACGACGGCTTCGACTGCGTCTTCGACGGTTGCGATGCCCTCCAGTGCGCCCCACTCGTCGATAACCGCGGCCATCTGCTGTTGGTCGCTGCGGAACTGCAAGAGCAGATCGTTGATTGGCATCGTCTCTGGCACGACCATAATCTCGCGGGCCATCTCACCAGCCGTGGCCTCCATTCCCGTTTCGCTGGCTTCCATCACGTCTTTCACATCGATGAAGCCGACCACCTGGTCGTCGTTTCCGGCCTCGACAACTGGATACCGGGTGTGTTTCTCTTCTCTGACGAGTCCCCGAATCGACTCGATATCCGCGTCGGCCGAAATCGACACCACGTCTGGTCGGGGAACCATCACTTCGCGAACGTTCATATCGTCGAGTTCGAAGACTGCCTCGATCATCTCGACCTCGGCCGTCTCGATCTCGCCTTCAGACCCGGACCGCGAGAGAATACGGCGAATTTCCCGCTCGTCGAGCGTCTCGTCGGTCTCAGAAGCCGGCGGGATACCCAGCATTCGCGTAAAGGCGTTCGCCGTCCCGTTGAACACGACCAGGCCCGGATAGAAGACGTAGTAAAATGCCGTCATCGGTGGCGCAACGAACAGTGAGAGACGCTCAGCTTCCGCGATGGCAATCGTCTTCGGAGCGAGTTCCCCGAAGACGACGTGCAAGAAGGTGATGACGCTGAACCCGACAGCGAAGGAAATCAAGTGAATCAGTTGCTCTGGAACGAATCCCGCGAGCGCTGGTTCGAGCAATGCCGCAACTGCGGGCTCACCGACCCAGCCGAGCCCCAGTGAGGCAATTGTGATACCCAGTTGGGTGACGGCCAGATAGTCGTCGAGGTTTGTCATCACGTACTGAAGTCTCTCTGAGCCTGCCCGACCGTCAGCGGCGAGTTGCTCGACCGAGGTCGAGCGAACGCGGACGAACGCGAACTCAGAGGCGACAAAGAAACCGTTCAGGATGACGAGAAACAGCGCGAGCAGAAGCTGTCCGGCCGACAGAGCGAGATTTACCATACTACCCTCCGTGCGCTACTTTGTGTTATTGGGGACCATCTCATACCCTCGCTTTTGCTCGTAGCCTCAAATGGTTGACCCATCACGTGCTTTCGGTGGCCGAGCGACGGAAGTACTCTGCATCAGGACAGGCTTGACTGAATCTGCCAGAAGACATATTGCCGGCCAACTGGTATATGGTTGAAATTATGCGGCACTCGACTGGATACGGCGGATCGGGGGTTGGCGACTGCACCGAACTGGAGGCATCTAATGGCTGAGGACTCGGCTCCAACTGTCAACAGGCGACGAGTGTTGCAGGGGGTCGCTGGCGGCACCGTCGGTGCGATGGCTGGCTGTTCGTTTTTCGAGCGCGACCAAGACGCCACCACTAGCGAAGTTGACCCGGAGCGGTCGGCGTCGCTGGCCGAGCAGTTCGCGCCCATATTGTACTTCGACGAAGACGAGCAGTGGTTCCCGACAGACCCTCGCCAGTGGGAGAGCGAACAGGACGGCGAGACGATTGTCTCGGGGTTTGATGCCTTCGAGGGCTACGTGAACGCGGGTGGCGCCGAGGACCCACCAGCAGCGAGCGTGTTCTACCACGCCCTCGAATACGACAACTCGCCGCTTGCGGTGGTCCAGTACTGGCTGTATTCTGCGTTCGACCAGTTCGCGACGAACTTTCACTGGCACGACTGGGAACTGCTTCAAGTGTTCGTCGACACCGATTCCGGAGAGCCACAACTGTTCGTCGCGAGCGCACACTCGCGGTCAGCACCGAACAACGAACACCTCGACCCGGACCCTGACCGCCGACCCCGGCTCCTCTCGGAACTGGGTTCACACTCCAGCGGACTCTCGGTCAACAACGACCCCACGCGGTTCCAGCGACTCCCACTGGACGACAGCGGCGCAGATATCACGAACAGCGTCATCGACGGCATCGAAGATATCGCTGCCATTCCGCTGGCGTACGGGCTCCCCCGCGACGAGGGGCTGACACTGCCCTATCTCATTCCGGAACTCGACGGCGCTCCAGTGTACGATCATTCCAAGCTTCCCTCTGTCGAGCGGTCGGACATGATTACTGGCTCACTCACAATAGACTCGTTTCGAGGGCTCCGGTCGCCGCCGTCGGACCTCCCATCACGGGAGACCGGCCTGCAGTTCGACCACGAGGGCCGCGACAACTCCGACGCCGACGTGGGATACACACTGGAGCCAACGAGCGAAGTCGAACACATCACAGATTTCACTGGCGAACAGCTGAGTTTCCCGTTTTATGTTCCCGAATTCGGCGAGGATCTCGTCTCTGGCCACATCACGACAACGGGCGTTCCCTGGAACGACCCGCGCTATGAAAATCCAGCGAACGATATCACCGAGGCCAACCACAGACAGACGCTGGCAGACCGATACGATGCTATCGGCGACCCCTCGCAAGCGAATCAGGTGCTCGCGTCAGTCACAAGTATGGTCAGTTCCGACGACGCACCGGAAGGAGACGGCTTAACTGACGTCTCATCCCCGCTGGAACTGTTTACGCTTTTCCAGAGCGAGCCCAGAGCGGTTCCAACTTTTCAGGGAATTGCCGCTGTACAGGGCGTGCCCGAAGGCGAACACACCTTCACCGTCAATGGCGCCGGTGTTGCCCCCCACAGCGAAACCGTCACCGTAACCGAGGACGACGCGCCGGACCTGGCTGGCGTCGAGGGCAGGGTTCCAGTCGTCGCCAACGAGAATGCGACGAAACTCGAAGTCGACCCCAGAGAGTCTGAGAGTCCAATCAACAACTTTGCTGTCGAAGACGATTTTGCTGGTCGAATTTACGACGCTCCGCTGGAGGGCCCCGACGCCGTCTACGTTCACGAGGGCGGCGCGTTCACCGCCGAAGTGCGAGACACAGACGACGAAGTCGGTGCTGTGCGGGTCAATCCCGACCCGTCAGAATCGCCCCGGATCGAAAAGCCTGAAACAGGCAAAGAATCACTGGCAACCTACCTCGCCGACGTTGCTGAGGAAACCCGAGTGCAGGTGGCGCAGTTCGCTGAGGAAGATAGCGATGGTGACAACAGCCCTGGAAATAGCGGCGGTGGCGGAACAGGCGGCCCAGTTCAGGGGCTGACACAGGTGCTGCAAGCTATCGAAGACGCTGCTCGACGGGCGGCAAAACGGGCCCGTGAGAATGACAGGGCCAACACCGACCAGCAACTCGACGCGGTTATCACTCGCCTCGCACGGGCTGAACAACGACTCGAAGAGGCCCGCGGTGCCCTGCCCGACGAGATAGCAAACGCCGCGGACAACCGGCTCGAACAGCTCACTCGCCGCTCCGAACAGGCGCGAAACTCGGAGAAACTGTAATCGCTGGCTGGCCTCAGGGAAACAGGCTTTCGGGTAGATATGCCGACACCGTCCAGTTCGGTGCATTCACGACCTGATTGATTTTGAGGTCGACCGCAACCGAGCAGAGCAGGTACGCCTCGGTTCGCGTCAGCCCACGATTTGCTGCGAGGTGGTCGATCATCTGTGTTACTGCGCGCTTGGCGGCCGCCTGCAGGTCCGACGCGACGCCTGTTGTTCCGTACATCGGTTCGTCTGTGCCAGTAGCGGTGAACGGTCCGGATGTCTCGAACTCTGGCTGATTGATCTCCATATCTGACCGAACCGACAACCGAGCGGTGACGAACATCGGCGCTTCGATTGCGGTAACACAGACCTCGCCATCACCCTGTGCGCCGTGACAGTCGCCGACGCTGAACAGCGCACCCGCAACTTCGACCGGGAGATACAGCGTCGAGCCAGCGGTGAGGTGTTTGATGTCGAGATTTCCGCCGACGCGCCGCGGCGGGGTACTGCTGTGTTCACCGTCTGCCGCTGGCGCGACGCCGGCGATTCCGGGGAATGGGTCCAGTGGCACCTCGATTCCGTTCACGAACTTGCCAACACCGTCGTCGAGATCCCAGATGTGTAGTCCTGGCTCCTCGAACTCTTCAGGGACCAGTCCTTTCTCGGACTCTTCGGGATAGAAGTAGGTGACGCCGAACCCTTTGTGCGCGAACTCAAGGAACTCGATTTCGAGCACGTCGCCGGGTGCAGCACCTTCGACGTGGACCGGGCCGGTGAGCGGGTGGCCGGAAAACGACATCGACTGCAGGTCGGCAACTGTCGAATCTGCGTCGAACTGTCCGTTTGCGGCGTCACGGCACTCGAACTCGACAACAGCGCCAGATTCGACCGAACAGACTGGGTCGAGGCTGTTGTCCCAGACGCCGTGATGGACGTTGTCGTCGCTGTCGTCGAGACGATAATCGACGGTGTGTGTTTCTGTCACGGCGGATAATCGGTCTCAGGGACCTAAGAACTACTGGCGTGTTCCTGCCAACTGACGCCAGCGTCGCTGGTCAGCCTTTCAATCCATCAGCGGAAGGGCAACGCCGAAGACCCAGGGTGAGAGAAATCCAATGACCAGACCAATTCCTTCCGAGTAGGTAAACAGTCGATTCTCCCAGGCTGGGAGTGTCCCAACCAGCGCGTGGCCGATAATCTCACCGGCGGCCCCCAGCGCAATCAGCGTCACACCAATCAAAAACCCCATCTTGGCCCAGTAGCCGTGGTCCAGTTGTTTTCCGTGTCCCATGGCCGAGGGCAACCTATCGAGTTACCTAATCTTTTTCATTCGCCGCCACCCTCGCGCTCAGCAGACGCCCATCCGGGGATACTGCCGACGACCACAGGACGGACAGTTCGCTTCGTAGTTTCTCTCGTGCTCGAACGGTGACCCACAGCCCTGACAGACCAGTAGCGAACTCATATTTGGTGGGTAAGGCGCGAGTCTCCTGAACGTTGTGGCGTCAGTGGATGGTGACGCTGTCCTCGTCGACAGAAATGTCGAGAAGACTCTTGACCTCGTGGTCGGAATCCTCGAGTGCGTTTTCACCGACTTTTCGGAACACGACGACGATGTCTGCGATCTCTGCGCCAATCTCGTCCAGTGCGTCGCAGATTGCCGCCATCGTTCCGCCGGTAGAGATAAGATCGTCGAGAATGAGTAGCCGGTCTCCCTCGTCGATATCGTTCAGGTACATCTCTGACTCGGAGTAGCCGGTCGACTTGTGGAGTGCGAACTCATCTTCGAGTCCGTACGGTCGCTTGCGGACAACGACGAGAGGCAGGTCTGTCTGTAGCGATACTGCTGTTGCGATATGAATGCCCATCGCTTCGGGAGCGACAATCTTGTCGACGTCGAGGTCAGCCGTCCTGATAATGCCGACGACCACCTCTCGAAGCAGTTCGGGGTCGAGCATCGGAACGCCGTTGCTGATCGGATGCACGAGATAGGAGTAGCCATCCTTGTCGATAATCGGCGCTTCATCCAGCGACGCTTTGAGCTTATCCATATCGCTCGTTATGGGACCCGCCGCAAAAGTGATTCGTCATCTGGTCCGTTCCATCATCGTGGACCAGTAATTCAAATCGTCGGTTGTCGATATATCTGTTTCATATTTGTCCGTCAGACTAACTTTTAATAACCAAACGACAAATGTCAAAACATGCCACATTCAACTCGACGTGAGTTTCTCACGGTCAGTGGTACAGTCCTGGGTGGTATCGCAGTGGGTACGACAGTTACCGCCGCGACACGAACCGACCGGTTCATTGTTTCAACCAAAGGTCGGGCGGACCTGAGTGGCCTTGATGTCGTCCACGAGATGCAGGGGGTAGACTACGCGGTGGTAGAGGGGGCCGAGAAAGATGTTCGGCGGGCAGTAAAGGACTATGCTCCAGACATCGAAATCGAGTTTGACCTTCCGGCCGCCCAACCTCAGGCCGCGGAGACACAGCCAAGCCCGACTAATGAGCCGCTGTATCCACTCCAGTGGGACAAGCAGGTACTGGATGTGCCCTCTGCTCACGAGGTTACACAGGGAGAGGGAACTCGAATTGCGGTAATCGACACTGGAATTCCAGAAAGTCACCCGGATTTCCAAGAAACATTGAATGCAGATCTGTCCCGTGACTTCACCGGCACTGGAACTCACGAGCCATTAGGATTGCAATATCACGGAACCCACGTGGGTGGCATTGCTTCGGCTGAAGATAATGAGCAAGGCATCGTCGGAGTCGCCCCAGAGTCGGAGGTAGTTGACCTCAGAGTATTTGAGAAACTCAATTCAGGCGCGTCCTTTGCCGATATCCTCGCTGCCATCGTGTACAGCGTCAACATCGGTTGTGACGTTGCGAACCTCTCGCTTGGAGCCTATCCGATTCCACGACAAGGTCAAGGAGAGTTCTACGGGAAGGTTCTCAACAGCACGATGACCTTCGCGAACAAGGAGGGGACTCTCTTGGTTATCGCCGCAGGCAACGATGGTGCTAACCTCCAGCAGGATAAGAATCTGATTAGCCTTCCGAACGAAGGTGCACAGGCTGTATCTGTTGCTTCTACGACCTCAATTGGCTATCTTTCCGGCGACGTACAGAACCCCGGATTCGCGCCCGCAAGTTACACCAACTATGGAACAAATGCGGTCACAGTTGCCGCACCGGGCGGTGACACTCCCCAAGCAGGTGGAGTTCCAGATTTAGTTTATAGTGCCATTCCGCAGACAACGGCTGACTTCTTCTTCGGAGAGGGGGAACCACCTTATGCCTACCTCGCAGGTACTTCCATGGCAGCTCCGCAGGTCGCTGGTGCTGCGGCCTTAGTGAAAAGCGCAAATCCGAATTACAACGCGAATCAGGTTGAGGCGGCTTTGAAAAAAGCAGCCGAGGTCCCCGAGGGGTACGACAAAGCCTTCTACGGCAGTGGCTTCCTTAATATTGTAGACGCGCTGTAAGCCCGCATTTAGCACCACTGTTCATAAGCGCGGGTTAGCAAATTCTTATTAACGTAGCTAATTTTCGAGTCCAGACGTTTCTTCGAGGGTCGCATACCAGGTACTCTCGGCCAAATCGTTTGTCTCCTCACTGTGGCTGTCAACCCGGCGAAACGTTCGCTCCGAACTACTCACGTACCCCGTTTCTGTGCCGATACTCACGAAGGGGTCGCCGGTAAACGACGAGTCTGCGGCCGCTTACAGGTAGTCGTTGGCTGCTCGTAATGCGAGCGGCAGTCGTCTCGGAGACGGGGACGTTCTCCGTTACCGAGCGCGAGCGGCCCTCGCCCGGTGACAGCGAGGTACTACTCGAAGTCGAGTTCACTGTCGATGCAGGCTCGGACCCATTGACGCTTCGCGTCGACGAGGATTTCTCTATTATTGACCAGTCTGTATGACAAACTGCCGCGTTGAAATCCCCGGAATCACTACTTATTTTGACTGTCGACGCAACCCCGGAGTATGGAACGGATTGCGGCCGCCGATTTTCACGAGTTGACACAGGTTGCGTCGCCACGACTCTCACCGGACGGACAACAGGTCGCCTACGTTCGGCAGCGTCCAGATGGCGACGAGGAGTACGAAGCGACGGTTCACATTGTCGACGCGAACGGGGGAGAGTCAAAGCGGTTCACGCTCGCCGAGGGGGTCGACGCTACGCCTCGCTGGAGCCCCAGTGGCGACCGTCTCGCCTTCACTTCGACGCGTGGGGCAGATGATGACCGCCCACAACTGTGGATACTACCAACTGACGGCGGTGAGGCACGACAGGCAACTGATGTCGTCGGCGGTGTCGGGTCACTTGCGTGGTCACCCGATGGCGAGCAAATTGCGTTCACACAGCAGGTTACCGACGAGGACCGTGAGGAGGACCGGGATCTCGAACTGCCCGAGGAGTACGAACCAGAAACGCCAGACCCGCGTGTTGTCGACCGCACAGTCTACCGGACAGCCGAGCAGTACACCGACGGCAAACGGAGCCAGCTGTATCTTCTCGACCCGGACGGCGACGAGATCGAGCGTGTGACGACTGCTGACCGCGACCACGTAAGTCCAGCGTGGGCGGACAGTCAGACGCTGTACTACGGCTGTGACGGCGACGTGCCAGACCCGGACGATTCGCTTTCGGCGGAAATCAGGCGGTACGACCGCAGTTCCGGAGAGAGCGAGGTTGTGCACGAAACCTCGGCCTTCCAGCCACAACTGACCGCCAGCGAGGCCGGCGTGGCGTTCAGTTACACCGACCCCGAGGAGGGAACGATGGCACAGACTGAGGTGCACCTGTTCGATGGTGAGGGGGTCCACGTCATGACAGCGGGACTGGACCGCTCGCTTGGTCTTGACCCGGCCATTTTGCTGGCTGATGAGACGCTATATCTCGGCACACCGGACGAGGGCGCAACAGCACTGTGGCAAATCGATGTCCCCGAAGCATCTGCGGCCGGTGACGAACCACGACCAGTCGAAACCGAACCAGAACAGCTCGTCCGCGACGAGTGGAGCGCCATCTCTGGGTATCACGTCCGAGAGAACCGTATTGCCTTCGTCCAGAGCAGTTGGGACCATCCCGGCGACCTCTTCGCTGCTGACCTCGACGGCGGAGAGCGCCGCCAACTCACTGAAGCGAACGCCGAGTATCTCACTGACCGCGCTGTTCAGGAGCCTGAGGAGATTCGCTATCCGGTCGGCGACGCTGGCGAACGGGCATCTGAGCACGAGTGCCAGGGGTGGCTGCTGACGCCGCCGGAGTTCGACCCTGACGAGGAGTATCCACTGGTCGTCGAGGTACACGGCGGGCCACACGCGATGTGGACCACCAGCGGGACGATGTGGCACGAGTTCCAGACGCTTGCGGCCAACGGCTACGTCGTCTTCTGGTCGAACCCTCGCGGGTCGACGGGCTACGGCGAGGAGTACATGCAGGCAATCGAGCGCGACTGGGGCGCGGTAACCACGAGTGATGTCCTCGCTGGCGTCGAGGAAGTTACTGACCGCTCCTACGTCGACGAGGACCAGCAGTTCGTCACTGGTGGAAGTTTCGGCGGCTACATGACCTCCTGGTTGGTGGGCAACACGGACCGCTTTACTGCTGCCGTCTCACAGCGCGGCGTCTACGACCTGACTGGCTTCTACGGGTCGACCGACTGGGCGTACAAACTCGTTGAAGACGAGTTCGACACCACGCCGTGGGAAGCGCCTGAATTCCTCACTGAGCACTCGCCGACGGGTCACGCCCACAAGGTTGCGACGCCGACGCTGCTGATCCACAGCGACGACGATTACCGGACGCCGGTCTGTACCGCAGAGTTATTCCACCGGATTCTCCGGAAACACGGCGTCGACACACGGCTGGTCAGGTACCCTGACGAGGGCCACGAACTCTCCCGAAGCGGTCAACCGGGTCATATCGTCGACCGTATCGAACGGATTGCCCGCTGGTTCGACGGCTACGCCGACACCGACACGCCGCCAGCAGTTGAGCGCGACCCACAGGCTGGGCTGACCGCAGACGAGAGCGAAACAGAAGAAACCGAACAATAGCTACTGCGCGTCGGCCAGTGTCGCTTTTCGTCGCATCTCTAACTGGTTGATAGTGACGTCGGCGAACCGCCGGAGTTGCTCGCGCTATTTCTCACCTGTCGGTGTGTCTGGACTGGCGGAGTTGTGAGTCTCGCGGGCCTTGGTGACATCAACGTGGTATGACTCGAGGATGTCACGGCCGAGCAGCAGTTGGTAGTTCATGTGAGAGCGGTCCTGAATGTTCGCCTCGACGGTGTGGACGCGACCGTCGACCGCGACCGCAATATCGACGATTGGTCGGGCATTCGACTGCTTGCTCGTTCCCGAACGGACAGTCACGGTGTCTTTGATTGAGCCCGTGCCGAGTTTCGACGCCAGTTCATATCACAGATGCGAACTATCATTAGTGTACCCAGTGGAAGATAGCATATGACAACTGACCAGCGAACGTTCCGACGACTCCGCCAGTTCAACGCCGTGATGGCAGTGTTGCATTTCGTGCAAGGCGCGCTGATGATCTACCTGAGTACGTCACTCCAGTGGACAATAACTGTCACGAGGCTCGACTTTCAGGCTGGCTCCCAGCGGCTCGCCCCCATTCTCGAACCGTGGACGACAATCCAGCTATCCTACCTCGTCGCCGGGTTTTTGCTCATCTCGGCACTGGCCCACCTACTCATCGCGACGGTGCTGTACGACTCGTATGTCGCGTATCTCGAGCGCGGAATGAACCCCTACCGCTGGTACGAGTACGCGGTCAGTGCCTCGTTGATGATCGTCGTCATTGCCATGCTCGCAGGCGTTTGGGACCTCGGCGCGCTCGTGGCGCTGTTCTCGTTGATCGCTATTATGAACCTGATGGGACTGATGATGGAACTGCACAACCAGACCACGGAGACGACGGACTGGACGGCCTATATCATCGGGACTTTCGCTGGCCTCATTCCCTGGGTTGTCATCGGCATCACCATCGTCAACACGGTACTCGGTAGCGAGGGCGGCGGCCCGCCGGATTTCGTGCTGGCAATCTACGTCAGCCTCTTCCTGTTTTTCAACCTGTTCGCGATCAATATGATCCTCCAGTATCGCGAGACGTGGAAGTGGGAGGAGTATCTCTTCGGGGAGACGACGTACATCGTCCTCAGCCTGGTCGCAAAATCACTGCTGGCGTGGCAGGTGTTTTTCGGCACCCTCAACGCCCCTGTCTGAGCCGACTACTGGACGGTCACTGTTCGGGTCACTGACGACGTTTTTCCAGCAGTGTTGATGATGGTGACCGTTGTATAGCTGCAGCGGCATATCGAGTGCGACCGTCGTGATGGTCAGTCGTCGCCCGTTCCGGCACTGACGTCAATACTGTCTGCTTCGATGCTCCCCATATCTGGCGGCGCGTCTCCGCCGCGAGCAGATTGGACCTTGCCCAGCGCGACGGCACAGACGTAGATGGCCACGGCGAAGAGGACGATAACCCCGCCTGCAGTGACACCGCCGTAGTAGGAGGCTGCGATGCCGAGCAACACTGCAAGTTCCGCGAGGACGACCGAGACCAGCAACGATTCGGAGAAGCTCCGTGAAATCTGGGTCGCGCCCGCCACCGGAACGACCAGCATCGCCGCGACGAGGATGACACCCATTATTTGCATCGCACCGACGACGACCATCGCCGTCAGCATCACCGTCACGCGGTTATACCAGTTGACGGAGAGGCCCGAAACCTCGGCTGCCGTCTCGTCGAAGGTGACGTACAGCAGTTGGTTGCGTGTCAGGGTTATCGTCACGACGATGACGCCGAACAACACCAGCAGAATTGCCGCGCTCTGTGGCGACACCGTCGCGAGATTGCCGAAGAGGAACTGGTTGACGCCGACGGCCAACCCGCCCGCGTTGAGGCTGATGAGTGTCGTCCCCAGTGCGAACCCAGTCGACAGGACAATCGCCATCGAGACGTCGTTGTAGGCGTCCGTGACTTCGGAGATGAGTTCGATAAACAGCGCGGCAATCATCGCCACGACGACTGCGGTGAGATACGGCGACACCCCCAGGTCGAGGACGGCGTTCAGGAACAGTCCGACTGCGACGCCGGCGAATCCAGTGTGTGCCAGCGCGTCTCCGATGAGCGCGAGCTGACGATGGACGAGGAAGGTTCCGATGAGCGGGGCCATTACGCCGATACAGAGCCCGACGAGGAGCGCCCGGTGCATGAATCGGTAGTCCGGATTCAGCATCTCTAGCCCTGTGAAGTAGTACACCCAGTCCATCAGCCAGTACCACTGCTCCAGCACCCACAGGAGAATCCCGAAAAGGAACTCGCCGATTCCCCCCAACCCGACCTGCAGTGGCAGCGCGAGCGACGGGTCCAGGGCAGCGAACCAACTCGTAGCGAGCGTGGCCGCCACGCCTGCGCTCATTCTCCCACCCCCGTGAGAAACCGCGCCTCGGTCCCGAACGCCCGGGCCAGCGCGTCACTTTCGACGAACTCCTCGGTCGGCCCGTCGAAGTACACTTCCCGGTTCAGGCAGACGACCCGGTCGGCGTGTTCGACGACTGCTCCGAGGTCGTGTTCGATGAGGATGACGGTGATACCCTCGCGGTTGAGCGCCGCAAGCAACTCGTAGAAGGCGTCGACAGACTCGGCGTCGACGCCGACGGTCGGCTCGTCCAGCACGAGTAGGTCGGCCTCGCTTGCAAGCGCCCGCGCGATGAACGCCCGCTGGCGCTGGCCACCGGAGAGTTGTGTGACGCGGCGGTCCGCGAACGCACTCATTCCGACAGTTGCGAGCGCGTCGTCGACGATGTCCCAATCCGTTGCCGAGAGACGGCCAAAGGCCGCGTTGACGGCGTCGCTGACGGTCCCAACTGGGTCCTCGCGCACGCTGTCCGCGTCTTTTTCGGCGACGAAGCGTCCGAGTCCGACGTGAGAGAAGCGGCCCATCTTCACCACTTCGCGGACGGTGATTGGCATCTCTTTGGCCGCACTCGCGTGCTGGGCGACGTAGCCGACCCGCTCGCCGTCGTCGAAGCGAGTGGCCCGCTCGCCGAACAGGCGGGCTGTTCCTCCCACTGGCTTCAACAGCCCCAGCATGAGCTTCATCAGCGTCGACTTTCCCGAGCCGTTCGGCCCGACGATGGCGACGTATTCCCCGGGGTCGACGCTCAGTGACACGTCCTCTACCACCGGCGTTGACGTGTATCCGAATGTCGCTCCTGATAGCTCGACAATCGGCTGGGTCGTGCTCTCATCCGGCGCTGTCTCGGTGGCTCCGCGTTCGGCTGTCCCGGCCGCGTTCGCGGATTTCGTACTATCTGTCGTCATACTGCCTCGAAGTTCCGCCACTCGTCGAGCCATTCCGGCGAGGGGGCGGCCTCCTCGGGTGTCTCGTTGCCGAGGACAATCTCGAACGTGGGCATGTTGATGTTGTATGCGATTTCCTCGTACCCCCAGTTCTCTGCGACCCACTCCTTGCGGACGCCAGCGTACGGTGTCACCGGGAAGTACGCATCAACGGCCGTCTCGCGGACGAGTTGCTGGGCCGGGCGCTGTGACTCGAAGACACCGTTTGCGATGTAGCGGATGTCGTTGTCGCGGATGACTTCCGCCGCCTCGCGGATATCGCCGGGCTTGACGGTCCCGCTCGCGGCGAGACTCGTCACCAGCGGTCGCATCCGAACGCCGTAGCGCACGCCGATATACTGGAAGGCGTTGTGCGCGGCCAGCTGGACGATATCGCGCTCCGAGCGGTCGAAGATGTCCTGGTAGTCGGCGTCGATCTGGTCGAGGACCTCGGATTTGTACGTCCCGGCGTTCTCACGGAAGGTGTCGGCGTGCTCCGGCAGAATATCGGCGAATCCGGCAGCGATGTTGTCGACGGAGTCTTTCGCACGCTGGGGGTCAAGCCAGAAGTGTGGGTCTTTCCCGCGTTGGGCACCGACCCCTTCCTCGTCGGGGTCCAGCGACGCGGCGAGGTCAACGAGGTCGATGCCCTTCCGGGCATTGATCAGTGCCGTATCCACGTCGTCGCCTTTGATTGTCTCTATGGCGCGGTCAGCCCAGGGCTGGAAGTCCTTCCCGACGTGGACGAACGCGTCCGCCTCGATAATTCGCCGGGTGATACTGGCGTTTGGTTCCCAGCCGTGACCGTGCAATCCCGTCGGGACGAGGTTCTCAACCGTCAGCGGTGTCCCCTCGGCAATCTGTCGTCCGAAATCAAAGAAGCTGAAAAACGAAGCAACAGCGACCGGCCCGCCACCGCTATCCTCCGCTCGTGACGGTGCGCTCGGGAGGGCCGTACAGCCAGCCAACCCGACGAAAGTTCCAACACCGCCGGCACGGAGCACGTCGCGTCGCGTCACTGCTCTGCAACCGTCCATTTTGCGGGTCATAAGTAACACCCAACACTATGAATTAGACTCATCTAATCTTTAGTTTGTCAAAGACATACTTTAGAGTTGTCCTTGTAGAAATAGTGGTGTTCGGACCCTGAACAGGCTCTGGCCACCGTGGATACTGCGGAGAAGCCGCCTCAGCACTCGACCCTCAAGACATCGAAATGCCGCGGCGTCGAAGCGCAGGTGTGATGTTGATCCGTTCGACGGGTCGGTCCGAACGGTGCCAGACGAAGGCCGCGCGAGCAAACAGGTCCATACATTCGAGCCGAATCCCCCGAGGGTTTCCGTCGGTCAAGTCGTGAATGAGGCGAATCGCGTCGGCGGTAAAGAGCGGTGGATTCTCTCCTTCGTAGGGCTCGTCTCGCATGTATGCGAACGAACGGGAGATGTATTCAGCAACGTCGACCGGCGAAAACGGCTCGATTCCTTCGTAGTACCGCAGACGTGAATCGAGCGTATCCCGAAACTTCGCGAGCCGCCGTTTCCCCTCGGGAGTTCCGGTCAGAAAGAGTCGCACTCCCAGGTCGGCAGCCGTCTGCATCGGCGAGAGCAGTTCAGCGGGGAAATCCTCGATTTCGTCGACGATTAGCAGGATGGTCACGTCGTCAGCGGCCGCAGCGCGGACGACCTCGCCGACAGCCTCGCGTGTTTCGGCGGTCGCCCATGGAATCCCGTCACGAACTTGCGAGTAGTTGGCGGGGTCAATTTCGTATCCTGCCTGTTTTGCGCCCATGATGATAGTCCCGTAGAGGGCTCGCTCTGTCGTCGCGTTCGGGTTCTCGATCATCGTCACGACGAAATCGTCACGGCTGCCCAGGTCACGGGTGGCAATCTCCCGAAGCGCCGTCTTCCCCGTCCCGTAGGGGCTGATGAGGCCGATGTGCTGGCGTTGTAACAGCCAGCTGGTCAACTGGTTGAGCATCTCGTCGTCGTGGCGGACGTACAGTTGCTCCGGCATCCCGTCGGTTCCCGATTCCTCGGTAAACGGCAGGTCTGAGACATCCTCGACGTCCCCGCCGAGTTCGCGGGCAAAGCCACACAGAAGCTTCGCCACGTCACTCATACGACTGCTGAATACCCCGTCTTCGTCTCCCGGATCAACGAGTTGGCTGGCAATGTCCAGCCGAGAGTCGTACTCGCCGGTACTCCCGTCGCTGTCCTCACTCCGGCGACTCTCTCCAGCCATTATGCTGGTCTCAGGCGCTTGTCGGTTATGTACTTTATTGACGAACGAAAATTTATGAGCCCCGCTCCGCGGCAAAAGAAGTCAGGACACCCCCACTATTGCTCATTTTGATCGGTCAGCCCCAGAAATCAAGCACGTTATCCACCGCTCTGTCGACGAAGCTTTCCTGATATCGCACCAGGAGTTGCATGGTGAGGTCCTCGTCAGCGACAGTATAGTACGTGGTCCGGCCATCCTCTACCTCGGAGACAATTCCGTTCTCGACGAGGCGTGAGACGTGCCAAGACACCGTCGCCGGTGACACACCGAGTTCCTCGGCGATCGCTCCGTTCCGGGCCGTGGACTCCTCTACTAAAAATAGCAGAATGTGGCGTGTCGTCTCGTACCGAAGTGAGGAGAGGATTGCACGCTCCTCCTCGGCAAGTTCCTCGGCGACGAACAGTCGGCGTTTGCCCTGGTGATCTTCGCTGGTAAGCACGTCGTAGTCTTCGAGGGTGGATAGGTGATGCTGGACGAGGCCCGTCTCCATGTCGAGGTCGCGCTTGAGTTGGCTGAAGTGGGCTCCCGGATTTGCCTGCACGTACTCGAAGATCTCCTTGCGTGTCTCCAACTCAAGAACATCTTCCTCGCTGTCGTGCGAGTTGCGTCTACCCATCGTGTGTGCCCTCAGTTCCGTTCATATCCGGCTCGGCGTGTTTGAAGCGTCATGATGGCTGCCGCTCGAAGCGCCACACTACCGTCGCCAACAACAGGAGTGAAATCCCGAGTGCGAACAGACTCGTGAGCAACTCGAAGTGGGGGATACCTTCTTCGAGAAAGTCGTCACCGACTTCCAACAGGAGGTCGGTTGCAAGTAAAGCAGCGAGCAGCGCGAGTATTAGGACGCGACTCACCCGGGTGCGGTAGTAGGCAACCGCGGTGATGAGAAATACCACCATCGTAATCAAGAGTGTGAGAGTCCGGATGAGTGTCTCCGGCTCGAACAGTTCAATTTCCGTCATCGGATTTCAGAGTATGTTGAATAGGGCTAAATGGTTGGTGGGTCGATAGGGCGTGTTGATTGAGCAGGGGGTGAATTGGCTCTTACTCGCCAGTTTCCTCGTCTTCAGTCTGGGTCTCCAGCACCGTCCCGTCGTTCGCGTGGACGGTAACTTCGGTTTCCGAGCCGTCCGCCGTCACGAACTCAACCTCGTAGACGGGTGTGCCATCCTCGCTTTCGAGTTCGACTTCCTCAACGTTGCCGTCAGCCTCGGCAGTTGCGATATCAATCGCTTGCTCCTCAGAGAGTGAGACGTCGCCGGGCGCAACGGACTCCTCGTCTTCTTCCATCTCATTCTCTTCGTTCTCTTCCATCTCCTCGTTCTCGTTTTCTGACTCTGTTTCGAGGACTGTGCCGTCGTTCGCGTGAACGGCGACTTCGGTTTCGGCACCATCTGCTGTCACGAGTTCGACCTCGTAGACTGGTGTGCCACCCTCGCTTTCGAGTTCGACTTCTTCAACGTCTCCGTCGGCCTCAGCGGCTGCAATACTAATTGCTTCCTCCTGAGAGAGTGAGACTTCACTTTCTGCAATCGAGTCATCGTCATCGTCGCCATCGAGTGGTGACGACCCCGAGCCCTGCGCGAGTGCAAAGCCACTGCCGGCAATGACGAACAGGGTGAGTGCGATGACGCCGATTGCTCCAAACGTCGTTCGGCGATTCAGATTCATTTATTTCGTGCCTCCACAGACAGATAGGTGCCTAGTAGTAAAGTGTCGTTTGGTATACGAGTGTAACAGTGGTACGCGCCTCTAACAGTTGAGTATGGCAGATTTTCCGCGCCGGTTACTATAATATTCCAAATAGTTAGCTCAGACACGGAGCAAGCCGCAGCCAATCCAGTTTGAGCAAGGTCACGGGTGGCGACTCGACAACGGAGGTGACGAGTGGTGGCCGATGACTGGTACGAGACGGTCTACGAGAACAATCACGAGGTGGTGAACGAGTTCATCAAGCAGAAGCAGACGACGGGTCGCAGTCCTCGAACCCTCAACTCCTACAGCCGCGTCTTGAAGCGGTACTACCACGAGCACTTTTCTGACCTGACGCCAGAGGAGACGGAGGTGCGGCACATCGAGGAGTACCTGTGTATCCTGGACGACCGAGGAGTCAGTCAGAACCCGAAACGGCGGTATCTCGAATCGCTGTCGGCGTTGTTCAGCTACGCGATGAAGCGACCACGATTCGAGAACATCACGGGCAATCCAGCCGGTGTCGTCTTGGAAGAGATACCGAAGCAGATCCGGCAACGGCCCGATTGTGCGACGTGGAAGAACGCGAAGAAGCTCGTAAAGGCGATTCCGAACCCACGGAACAAGGCAGTCGCCGTCTTGCTGGCAAAGACCGGGTGTCGGTTGGAGGAGGCGCTGGAGATCGAGATGGGTGACCTGATGCTGGACGACGGTCTTGTTCGGTTGCGTGAGCGGAAGGGCAGGAAGCAGACGGTCGTGCCGATTGACCGTGAGACGGTACAGACAATCAAGCGGTTCAAATTGATTCGTCGGGATACTGATCTGGAGTCCCTGTTCGTGAGTATCCGTGACGATCGGTTGACGAAGACGGTGATTCAGCGGGCTGTCCGAGAGGCGGCGGTTAGCGAGGGTGTCATGGAGGAGGGTGAGGATCGGTTCCACAAGAAGTTCACGCCGCACACCTTCCGAACAGTGTTCACGACCTTGATGCGGAATCAGGGGATGAAACAGCACGTTCTCCAGTACATCCGTGGGGATGTGGAGAGTGAGACGATGGATATCTACACGCGGGTCGACAGGAACAAAGCACGGGAGGAGTATCTGGACTGCATCAAGCCACTGGGCTTGTAGCTACGCGTATTCGGACGGAAATCTCAGGGCGAGAGGTGTCGGTCGTAGACGTTCCGGCGGTGACCGACGACTTCGACCATCAGATGGTCGTCTTCCCGATCCCACGTGATGATGGCGCGGTAGTCACCGGTCCGGCGTTTGTAGTAGGGGTAGCCGGTCAGTTTCTCCAGGCGGTGGGAGGTCCAGTCTTTCGCCTCGTCGAGTTTCGAGACGAGTCGTGCCCGCGCCTCCGTGTCGAGGCCTTCGAGCAGATCGAGTGCTTTTGGCGTCCACGCTACCTCAGTCATCGATGCCGAGGCGTTCTTTCACGTCTGCCTGGGACACCGTTTCGCCGTCGTCGCGGAGCGCGTCGCGGATGAACTCGGACTTGTTCGCGTATCCCCGTTGTTCCCACACCTCGTCGATCTCGGCGAGAAGTGCCTGCGGAACCCGAACGTTGATTTTCTCCATCTCGCCGTCCGCCCCGGCGTCGCTGTCGGTGCTCATATGCTGTGATACGACTGTATCACAAAAGAAAATTCCCTCTCCAGGCGTGCTGTCGCTCGGCGATGGCAGCCATCCCCTGCGTTTAACTGACTGCTCTCGTGTATATCCGCCAATGGAACGCCGTGATTTCATCAAGGGTCTTGGAGTCGCTGGAGCCTCAGGTCTCGCCGGCTGCTCCGCCATTACGGGTGGAGATGATAATGGTGAAGACGATCAGGTCGGCCACCGAATAACAGATGAAGGAGGCGGAGACTACGTGATGATGCGTGTAGACTTCGTGGACCAGGCCGGAACACTCGGGCAGGTAGACCACATGAGTAACGACGGAGAAGCCGATAACCTGGTCAACAACTACTCTGAAGAACAGTGGCAGGAGATGGACGACAACGACCTCGACGTTGCCGAAAGAATACTCGAAAACAACGATTCCAGCGTCGAACAGATCAGGCCATGGGTAGAAGACGCACTTGATAGAGAGCTGGAAGGATACCCAGACATCGAAAGCGCGGACGCCCCGCCCGGACCGAATGAACCAGACGAGAGAGCGATCATGTACGGCATCGGGATGGGAATAGGAGAAGAATCAGCTATAAGCAGTTCATTCGACTCAGCACACGTATTGAAACCTCTAGCCGAACACTTTGCAGAAGAGTATCTAGATAATGAGGTATTCGAGGCATGGACTACAGGCGCAACTGAACCAGTTACTGAAGGGAGGTTCGTTCACCTTCCTGTAACCATGGCTTATGAGAGTGAAGGCGGACTACGACGAGATTACGTTGAACCAGCAGTGCCAGATACTCCGGGACTTGGCAATGACGCTCAAGCTATAAGAAGTCCTGAAGAATCCGTCTACTCAGATCCCGATGAGATGGAGATGGTCACGGGTCACGAATACAAAAAAGCACTCGAGATGGCTCAGAACGGCAAGATTGAGCAGGAAGGAAGAGCTCACCCTACAAGAGCAATAAGCACAGCTGTTTTAGCAGATCTCTGGAGTATGGTAGATTCTGCAGAGAACGATTTGAATTTTGAATCTCCGCCACCAAACGGTTTGGTAACACACGTTTCACAGGAGTTCGGGAGATCCGTTGAGGACGCGTTCTACGATCTCGACGAGGAGAAGCTCCAGTACATGGAGAACATCGGGAGAGGGATGCAACTGTTCTACGAGGAGCACACTGGAAGAACCAACCTCGCTGTCGGAGGAACCCTTGAGGAGCCGGAGTTCTACCAGTTCCCGGATGGTATGAAGGAAACGCTCTGGAACTTCGAGTACGACAGCCTTTCAGAACTGGAGGGATAGCAACAAAATACCGGTTTATAGACGCTAGAAGTTCCGCTTCTGGATTCTCAGCTCCAATTACGGGACCATAGAGGTCGGCCTCGGCACTCGAACCCGGACGACTTACCAGTACCACAATATTATGTGCCGAAAAGCGTTATACAAAAGCCGATATTCGGTATCATTATTATCTGATATAGCGTCTATCAATATGGTGTTTTCGATGTCAGAAAGACCGATAGCCCCACGAAGAGCCTGCGATGAAGCGAAAGATCTCCCTGAAGAGACGACCAGCGTGGAAATCTACTGTGATCGACAGCACAAGGGCGAATGGATGACAGAGGCGGAGGAACGCGAATGCAGTCTCAGTGAGTATCTGTATGATCTCATTCAAGAAGGACGGTGGTATCGCCATCGCGGGAACGAACCACTTGAAATCGAGCTATAGGTGTCCTCTACACCGAGAAATCCGGTGTTGGTCACAGATGGCCGTACCCCTTCCGTTCGAGTTCTGCTTCCAGTTCCACGTGCATGGCTTCGACAGTCTGCTCATCGAAGTGTTGACCAGTTGCTGCACCGGACATCTCTGCTATTTCTGCATGCCAATCACGGGCGGCATCTGCGAGCGCAGTCAATAGTTCTTCCTCGGATGTTCCGGTCCCGTCGACTTCTTCGACCACATCCCAACCAGGCTTGAAATTTTCGAGAACGTATCCGACATCCTCGTACTGTATCATAAACCGTTCTGATACTGTGCCAAATCCGGTTTCGAGACTGAGCAAGGGAATGACGTGTTCTATCCCGTCTCTTTTTTCGAGTGCCCGGAGGTCTTTTGTTGGCACTGCCGTCTCGGGTAACTCAGTATCGAGTGGTTCGGGCAACCATTCTTGGTTTTGACCAGGTGGATCGTACTGTTCGAGACCTTCGCCCTTCTCTTTCACGACTTCAGGTTCTTTGTCGTCTAGTTCTTCACTGCTGATCTCTTTCAGAATAGCATAGAACTGCCATTCGTCGCCGTAGTCGTACAGATAACAGATCCGATCGTATTGTTCTAACCCAACCTGACGAGTCATCTCACCAATAGTTGTTTCGCCCGCATTTTCGACTCGCTCACCGAACGATATTGGATCAACACCGACTGATCCATCGAACTCCTGTGGACTTTGATACTTGATTTTGCTGTCCCAGTAGTCTTCGTCAGTGCCGAAAAACCAGAGATGTTCGTCGTCGAGAGAGAATGCCTGATTGATCGTTGACTGGAACTCTGTAACAGTTCGATCCGATCCGACGAGGATATCCCGCCATACTGCGGTGGGATCGGGTTCGAATTTGACGCGGAAACGATAAGCGGTCATACGTGATGAGTTTCACCAGGATGCCTGTGATTCTTTCTTTTCACCGGTCGAGCCAGTAGTGCCAATCTTCGATGGCCTGTTCGGTATCACTGCTTGCGTCGATTGGTTTTAGTTGATCCAATGGCACGCCGAATTCCCGATTCATCAGCTCGACAGTGACGAGCTGCTGACGGAGGGACGGTTCCCCCGGTGGCTTTCCGATCACACGAACCGTTTCGCCTTCATCCAGTGGAGAGACTCCCTTCTCTTTGATACAGCGGGCTTCGAAGGGGAAGTCAATCGTTTCTTCGAGGTAGATGTGCCATCCCATCGCCTGCTCTTCGGGCGTGTACGCATCAACGATGATTTCCATTTTGATCCGTTCCTCTCGTTCTTCGTCATGCTCTCTTGCTGTCATGGTTCCCCTCCAGTCGGTGTATGAAACGCCTGTCCTGATTTGAACTCAGTCAACTCATCGATGCGACTTTCGAGTTCCTCTATCTCCTGTCGGAGTTCTTCTGCCTCTTCGCCTTCGGTGGCTGCCAGTTGATCTTTGAGCCCTTGGAGTCGAGTTTCTTTGCGCTCTTCGTCGACGTCTGCTTTCCTTACGTACTCGCTTTCCTCGATCTCGTAGACATCCCGTTCGGAGAGTTCAGTCACGTCCAGCGCATCGTCCACCTTGTCCCGATCCACGCTCGTCACGCGTTCCGGTTCGATACCAGCCTCTTCGAGTGTGCCCAGTACTTCCTCCTCGTCTTTGAGCGAGCGATTTCGTCGGGCCGTTCGCTGGACGGAGCCGAATGGACCGCTCACCGGACGGTCGTGATGAAGTCGGTTGAGCAGTACATCTGCGACATCTTTCCGGAGGTCGTTAGCATTCCGCTGGACGTCCGAGAGGAGCGTATAGAGGTCGATCAACGTCTCTGTTTCCAACTCCGGTAGTTCGGTTACGTCGTTCCGTTCGAGCGCGTCGATAAGCAGCAGCGCATCAGAATACACCTCGAGTCCTTCGGGTTCGATTCGCTCTTCGTCGCTCTCCTCAGCTGGCGTCTCGAGGAGTTGGCTCGTTGTCGCTCCCTCTGTCTCGACGATGATACCGGAATCCTCGTCGATCTCGAAGCGAGGATGTAGGCTCAAGACTGCGGGATAGGGGTCAGCATCAGGGGGAAGTCGGTCGAGTTGGAAGCGTCCCTGGCTATCCTTAATACGCTGATGGAGCGTCTCGAACTGATCGCGCTGGAGTGGCCGGTTCTCCCCTGACTCGTCGAACTGAATGATGACGCGGTGTTCCTGAACGTCGGTAATCCGAAAGCGCTTGTGTGAGAGTGGTGTGATGAGTGTTGCACCGTCAGGGAGTTCTTCGAGTTCATCGAGGAGAGTATGCCAGCTGACGTTGAACGGCATACGATCACTTCTGTCGGGAATGGTCTAAACGTTACTCCGAAGAGAATTGCGTGGTTGGTTCTGCTCGTTCCTTCATGAACCCATATGGTGTGAGCGGAGGGTCGAGCACTCTCGCTACTCGAGTATGAGGCCCTTTCCAAACGAGACACTTTAATAAGGTCTTCCTGAGCATCTGTCACACAGAAATGGACGAAGCGGAGGTGAAAGACTACGTTGAGCATGCTCGGTCGATTATCGACGATGCTCCGCAGATGGACGAAGCAAATACGAAAGCAGCTGTCCTGCGTGACTTCTTGGATCTTCTCGGTTGGGAAATCCCGACGAATACTCAGCTTGAATACTCCGTTAAGGTCGGTACACGGTCGTACAAGGTAGACTATGCACTTCTTCTCGAGGGTGCTCCAGGTGCATTCTTCGAAGCAAAGGGCGTGGATACGGCTCTGAGCAGCGACCATCGTGAGCAGCTTGCCACCTACATGAAAAACGAGAACGTGAATTGGGGTATCCTCTCGAACGGAAATGAGTATCAGTTTCTCCGTCGAGAGGTGGTTGACACGAATGTGAGCGTGGAAGTTCTCACCGAAGCCAACCTCCGGCAGTTGCCCGAGCAGCTTACAAGCCTCAGAGCTTTCACCAAAGCCGCAATAGAAGCGGGTGATTCAGAAAAGATAGCCAACCGTATTGAGGAACTGAAAACGGCTCGGACGACCCTGGAAGAAGGCAAGGATAATCTCTCGGCTGACATCGCTTCTGTCTTGACTCAAAATGTCTCTGAGACGCTCTCGACACTGGCGGAGCCAAAGGCTAAGGAGATGATTGATGAGCTCATTCGAGAAATTGAGGAGGAGATTGATACAGACGGGAGCCCGTCACCGATTGAACCCGCGGATCAAGAGTCAATTGACCAGGATGTAGGGGGCGATTCGGAGGGTCAGGGGTATATCGTCAGGCTACAGAACGAGGGGAAAACACTCGAGACGTTTAGCAAGGATGTTCAGAGTGACGCGATGGCTGAGGCTGTAAGCTACTTGATTGAGAACTACGATCTCATCCCTGAGATCGAACCGTTACCATACATTCCCGGCAGGGAGAAGGCTATCATAAACGATGAGCCCTCCTCCCCGCACGACGAGGAGGCGATGAGGGATTATCGTGAATTGAGTGGAGGCTATTACCTCGATACGCACATGAGCGCAAAAAACAAGAAGAGCCATTTACGTCGATTGGCTGAGAAGTCCGGGCTTGAGGTAGGTTCACAGGAGATTGGTGATCTGGGTCGTCTTCGGCTTTGGTGTGAGGAGTCTGTTTCTTAAGCCTTCAGTATATTACCCGTCAAATCGTCTTCCAATTCCATCTGGTGGTACCAGTAAATCGGTGGCCTCGGCACTCATAGGGTTCGTCATTGAAGCGCGGGGAACGGGAATCCCGTCCAGCCCCGCGCTCTCGGAGTGGTGAGCTTCGTCATCGGCCAGCGGGTCGTACTCGCCGAACTCAGAAGAGCGTTCCGTCCCACTCAGAACAGCGAGGTCACGACATCGGCAAGCGAATTCACGACTGTCTCCCAGACCGAAAAGCCAGTCGTCACTGCGAGCAGCGTGTCCGCCGCGAAGAACGCGAACAGCGCGGCACCGAACATGTGTGCCTTCCGCAGGTCGAACTTGTGCGAGAACGTGTGGAAGAAGTAGGCGTTGGCCAGGCTAACTGGGATGATAACGAGCATTTCGCCGAGCCAGATACCAGGATGTGCGCCGTAGCGTGCGGCCAGCGTAATCGTAATGAGTTGGGTCTTGTCGCCGAACTCGCCAGCGGCCATCATCACGAAAATCGGCAGGAACCCACCGAGAACGTCCGGCACCTCTCGGCCAAACAGCGTCACATCGAGGTCGTGACCGGCCGCGACGCTTCCGCCGTCGGTTGTAACTGGTTCCTCGCCAGGGGCGGGCATCGACCGCCACAACAACACCGCAAAGACGGCGAACAAGACAACGGTAATCAGGTCGAGATACACTCCCGGAATCACGCTCTGCAGGGCGTTACCGAACAAAATTTCGAGTGCCGTCCACCCGGCGAAGGCCGCGCCTGCGGCGGAGACGACGAGCAGTGGGTGATACCGTGTCGACAGACTCGCGATAATAAACTGCACCTTCTCGCCCGGCAGAACTGCCAGTTGGGCCCCCGCGGCGACGACAACCACCGTCAGCAGATCAGCCATGCACGCTCACTCCGATAACGACACTCACTACGTATGTTTAGACCTATCTAATTTGTAAATCCTTCGTTGGCAAAGAATCAATTATGATGGTCCCACTGGCTCGCCTCGTCGCGATGTCGGCCGACAGGCCCTGAAAAAATTCGATACCCCTGCTGGTCAACGCGCACGCTGTGAACTCAGTGCAACCCCCGACGCGCTCACAGAGCCATCGCTGGAGCGGGGTACGGCCGCGGGTCGACACCGAGGCGCTAGACGCCGTCGATAGTTTCGCGGTATGCGCTCAGTTCGTCACGGGCGTCAGACATCGTCGCAGCGACGTCGTCGGAGACGTCAGCCTTGACCTCGTTGATCGCGGCCTGAATGCGTGCAATTCGGCCGTGGTCGGCTTCAGTCTCGCTCTCAGCGAGGTTCGCAAGCTGTTTGGCCAGCTCTGAGAGGCGCTCGCCGGCCGCTGTATTGTCTGTGGCTGCGGCTGCTGATTCGAGATGATCGCTCGCAGTTGCGAGTTCTTCTCGTGTCATACGTGACACTGCGATACGACTATGAAAATAAATTGCGGTGCGCGGGCCGGCCTGAGGAGTGTCCACAAGCGGTTGTCCCGGGTTGCAAAACCACCGGCACCCGGGGACTTAACAGCCTACCGCCGTTAATAAACGATAATGACTGACGGAGGTGACGGTGCCCGTGGTACAGAGGTCGAGGGGGCCGGAGAACCCGACAACGACTCGCTCGCCTCGTCCCGGGCTGACGGCTCGGTCGCCGAGAACGGACAACAGCCCTCCGCGGCGAGTGGCCACCAGGGTGAATCCGACTCGGCCGACGAGCGTACGACTGCGACCGATTCCATGCTGGCCGAACCAACTCGGTCACGACTGGTGAAAGCCCAGGCCCGCACCGCAAAACTCGAGCGTGGACCAATAACTGAGTATACGACAGACCGGCGCTCACTGGCCGGCGTGGTCCGCGTCCAGTGGGGTATCCGGACGACGATTTTTGCAATTATCGTGGGACTGATTCTGGCGGCTATCCTGCAGGCCTTCTCGGCACCGCCGGTGTTCGGGCTGGCGGCGATTGGGCTGTTGCTTGGGGTTGGACTCGTGTGGGTTGTTCTGGCCTATCGTGTCTGGGTCTACCAGATTCGTGACGACTCACTCTATCTCGAACGCGGTGTCATCACCCACGTCCGGACGATTGTCCCCTACGTTAGAATCCAGCACGTGGACACGAGTAGAAGCGCGCTCGAACGAGCGCTGGGGCTCTCGACACTTGTCGTCTACACCGCCGGCTCCCGCGGTGCCGACGTGTCCGTTCCCGGATTGAAACCCCAGGAGGCACGCGACCTCCAGCAACGGCTCAAAGAACTGGCAATCGAGGCTGACGGCGACGACGCGTTATGAAACTCGACTACCGCTCGGTCCCGTACCGGATACTGCAAAATGCGACCCGTATCGGCGGGTTTCTGGTCATCGGGCTGTTCACCGGGAGCAGCACAAGCGCCGCCTCGTTACTCGGATTCCTTCTGATTGGGCTCGTCCTCGTCGGCCTCTGGGAAGCCGCTGAGGTCCGCGTTTACGAGTATCGCCTCGACGCCGATACGTTCGATATCTCCTCGGGTGTGGTCTCACGCCGCGAGCGAGAGATTCCGTTCGACCGCATCCAGAACGTCGATATCGCACAGAACGTCCTCCAGCGAGCGCTCGGCATCGCGGAAGTCCGTCTGGAAACCGCAGGCGGTGGCGGCGAGTCAGAGGCCCGCCTGCAGTACGTGAGCCGTCAGGAAGCAACCCGCCTACAGGAACTCATCAGCAAGCGCAAACGTGGCGATGTCAGCGAGCGTGACCCCGGTGCTAACAACGATATCCTCTTCGAGTTGGACCGGCGCGAACTCGGTATTCTTGGGCTCACCTCGGCCAATGCTCGGCTGTTTGGACTCGTCTTCGGACTGTTCGTTATTGTCTCTCCGGTTGCTGCCGAACAAATCTCACCGCGGCTGAGCATTCTCCTGTTCTTGGGTCCTGCGGTTGCCGTTGCCGGACTGGTATTGCTGTGGCTCGCCTCCGGCGTGCAGGCAGTGCTGCGGTACTACGGCTTTCGACTGTATCGCCACGACGAGGAACTCAGGTACAAGCGCGGGCTACTCCAGCAGTACGACGGGACGATTCCACTCTCGAAAATTCAGACGCTGATGGTGCGGGAGAACCTCCTCGCCAGAGCTGTGGGCTACGGCAGCCTCTCGATTGAAACCGCTGGCTACGCGCCCGGGCAGGACGAAAACGTCGAGTCGGCCGTCCCGATTGCGAAACTCGGCCGTGTCTTCGAGCTGGCCCGAACCATCGAAGATATCGGCGAACCGGAGTTCACCCGCCCCCCGAAACGGGCCCGCCTGCGCTACGTTGCTCGGTATACCATCGTCGTCGGGTTGTTGACCGCTGTTGCCGGCGGCATCCACCTCTGGACCGACGCCGTTCCGTTCTGGTTCGCCGTTGCCGGGGTGTGGGTGCTCGTGCCCCCTGCTGCACACCTCAAGTGGAAGAATATCGGCTACTCGGTCGGCGAGAAGTACATCATCAGTCGCGTCGGATTCTGGACTCGCCGGACAACTATCGTCCCGTACTACCGCATCCAGACCGTGTCGAGTTCGCAGTCAGTCTTCCAGCGCCGTCGTGACCTTGCGACGCTGACCGTCGATACAGCGACCTCCGGCGGGTTCTGGGGTGGTGACGCAATCGTTCCCGACATCGATAGCGAGCTAACCGACCAACTGCGCGAGCAGAGCCACGACAGCTTCCAGCGCTCGATCGTCGAGCGCAAGTCACGACGCACTCGCTCCGCCAGCGCCACCAGGGACGCGGACAAAAGCGACTCCGAGCAACCAGTCGCTCCTGAGTGACCACACGTTCGAGACTGCACCGTTCGAGAAGCGTCGACCTCACTCCAGTTGGTCGACCAGTTCGTCCGCAACACCGGTGTAACCAGCCGGTGTCAGTGCTTGCAGGTCCGAGCGAACCGATTCCGGGACATCGAGGTCTGCGAACAGCTGCTTGAAATCATCGAGCGTTACGTGCTCGCCACGGGTGAGTTCCTTGACCTGCTCGTAGGCGTCGGTGTGGCCCTCCCGACGGAGGATGGTCTGAACAGCCTCGCCGATAATCTCCGGCGTGGCCTCCAGGTCCTCGCGCATGACCTGCTCGTTCGGGACAACCTTCCCCAGTCCGTTGCCGAGTTTCTCGTAGCCAATCAGACAGTGGGCAAATGCTGCGCCAATGTTGCGCTTCACCGTCGAGTCAGAGAGGTCACGCTGGAGTCGAGACGTAGTCACGTAGTCGCACAGGAAATTCAGGTCAGAGTTCGCTTTCGAGAGGTTCCCTTCGCTGTTCTCGAAGTCGATTGGGTTCACCTTGTGTGGCATGGTCGAGGAGCCAGTCTCGCCCTCGACGGCCTCCTGTCCGAGGTACCGGTCCGAGATGTACAGCCACGCATCGAGGTCCAGATCCAGCAGCACGTTGTTTGCCCCCTGTAGTGCGTCGAAGACTGCCGCAAGGTCGTCACAGGGGTTGACCTGTGTGGTGAGCGGTTCGTGTTCGAAGCCGAGTTCGGCGACGAACTCGCGACCGAAGGCGGGCCAGTCGACCTCTGGATAGGCTGCATGGTGGGCGGCGTAGGTACCGCTGGCACCTGCGAGTTTGCCCGACAGGTCTTCCCGAGCGGCTTCGAGACGGCCGATTGCTCGACCCAGCCGCGAAGCGTAGACTGCCATCTCCTTGCCGAAGGTGGTCGGCGTTGCTGGCTGGCCGTGGGTCCGTGCGAGCATCGGCACGTCACGGTACTGCTGAGCCAGTTCGACAAGTTCGTCGCGGCGCTCGTGGAGTGCTGGCAGCAATACGTTCTCGATTGCGCCGTCGACGAGCAGGCGATGAGCGAGGTTATTCACATCCTCACTCGTCAGCCCGAAGTGAATCCACTGGTCAGCGTCCATATTGCTGGGCATCCGGAGGCGAATGAAGTATTCCACGGCCTTGACATCGTGATTCGTCGCGCTGTACTCGCCGTAGCCTTCTGTTTCGAGTTGCTTGATCACTGCCGCGTCCGACCCGTCGAACGATTCGTACAGGTCGCGGAGTGACTCGCGGTTGTCCGCAGAAATCGAGAGGGGCACCGCCGATAGGTCGGCGAGTGCGATCAGATACTCCACTTCCACCTGGACGCGCCCAGCCATCAGCGCCTGTTCGCTGGCGTAGGGCGTCAGGGGTTCGGTGTACCGCGCGTATCGTCCGTCGAGCGGTGAGACTGCCGTCAGTGGCCCGCGATTCATATCTGTTGGTGGGTCCCGGCTCGGAAAAGGCCTGCCGGTCTGTCTCGCACCCGGGAGACTTAATCGCCTGGGCGGCCATCTCCCTGTATGGGTACGCTGACACTGATCGGAACCAGACTCGCGACCGAGGGCGAGGAGTTCGTCTATCAGGGCGAGGCTGACGCGTGCGAGGGCTGTCCGTATCGCGATCAGTGTCTCAACCTCGACGTTGGCCGACGGTACGAGGTTACGTCACTCCGCGAGAACGCAAACACGCTGGACTGCGCTGTCCACGATACTGGCGTCACGGCTGTCGAAGTGGAACCAGTCGGGATGAAAGCCAACGTTCCGAGTGCAAACGCCTATTCTGGGAGTATGTCTGCGCTCGGCGGAGAATGTCCGCATACTAGCTGTCCGAGCCACGAGTACTGCGTTCCGCTCGGCGGCGACCAAGACAAGGAATATCGTATCGCGTCTGTCGAGGGTGAGCCACCACACGAGTACTGCAAACTCGACCGCGACCTCACGCTCGTCGAACTCGAATCTCCCGACTAGTCCGCGTGGGGGTAACTGCCGTGTTGCTGAGAGTGGAAGCAGTCACTTGCCGTTCGAATATCGTTACTCGGCCAGCTTGTCGAACTCCTCGACAGTGCCAAGCAGCTGTGCGGTGTAGCCGAAGACAGCCTCGTAGCCATAGGGCGACATGAGTACGGGATAGAAGGGTTCGTCGGCGCTTACCTCGCGGTCGTCGGCAGCGGCGAAGGGCTCACCTGCGGCAACGAGCTCGAAGTTCGACGCGTAGACGCTGTAACTGCTCGCTTTGTCTTTCGGAATCTGGCGGTCCAGTCGGAACAGCGGCGCAGGCTCCCTCCTCGCGCGGTCGACTGGTGAGAGCGCACCGGTTGCGCCGAGAAACTCACGAACCAAGCGGCTCGCGTTCTCTGTCGCCTGTTCGGAGCCCTGATAGCCACACTCGACTTCGATTGTTGTCGGGACTGCGTCGAAGAGCCGACCGTCGGAGTGACTCCCGACATCGACGACGGCGTCAACTGAGAGACCTTTCAACACCGGTGTCACGCGGTCGTCTGGTTCGTGGATGAGTGCGAAGGTTCCGTCGTACGACTGCGTCGAGTGCATCGAGAAGGTGAGACAGTCGTCGAGTTGCTCGGTGAGTCTGGCGGCGAGTCTGGACTCGTGGGTCGGCCCGTCTGGGTCACCGGGGAAGGCCCGGTTGAGGTCCTCTTCGAGATAGCGCCTGTCCGCCTCGATTGCTTCTTCGTTGACGATGATGAACTGGACGGCGCGTTCGAACTCTGGTGGGTCCGCGAGAATCCGCTCGATTGCGTTGACACCACAGGGTTCGTCGCCGTGGATGCCACCGACCACTGCCAGTTCTGGCTCCGTTCCACCGAGACACTCGACCCGCATTCACTCGGTGCTATGGCGTGCAGGGTTATGAACCCTAAAAATTTCTGCCGAGAATCAGCCCTCGTACTCCCGAAGCGTCTCCGCCGCAACCTGTGAGAGTGCGGATTCGTTCGTCGCTTCCAGCACCACCGGCGGGGCGACACCAGCCTCCTTGGCTTCGACCCACCGGCCAACGCAGAGACACCAGCGGTCGCCCGGGTCCAGTCCGGGAAAGTCGAACTCAGGGCGTGGCGTTATCAGGTCGTTGCCCTGCGCTTTGCTGTATTCGAGAAACTCCTCGGTGACGACCGCACAGAGCTCGTGACAGCCCCGGTCCTGTGGGTGCTCGTGGCAGTAGCCATCCCGGAGGTAGCCGGTCTGGGGGTCGCTGCTGCAGGGAAGCAGTTCCGTCCCGTAGACGTTCTGTTGGTCGGAATCACTCATGGCATCCATTCAGGTCCGGAGAAACAAGTGTCCCCGGTCACATCCCGCCCTCGTCGTCCTCTTCGTAGGCCTCCTCGTACCGTTCGAGCGCCATCTCGTAGCTCTCGGTGGCCAGTTCGATGCTCTCCCGCATGTCGGGGATCGGCGTCTCAGTCGCGTCGACGCGGATGTCGTTGTACGCCGGTGTTACTGGCTCGTCTTCAGTCTTGGCGACGCGTATAGCTGCGCTCTGGACGTGCAGTTCTTCGCGTTTGTCCCCACCCTCCTCCTGTCCGGCGGCGAGACAGTCGAGCAGACGCTTTGCCAGCGGACGGCCCTCGTCACGAGTCGCTTCGTATTCCTCGGCGACAGAACTGATGACTGCTTCGCCAGTCAGCAGATTTCCGGCGACAGTGAAATTCTCACCGACGTGGTCGCCGTACCAGTCTTTACACTCGTCGCCAGAGAAAGCGAACTCGCCGTCGTGGCCGACGCCGTGGAGTTGGCGCTGCGGTTTGCCGTCGTCGGCCGACAGCAGCGCGTCGAGAGCGTCCTCGACGTGTAACCCGTCGGCCAAGTACTCGATTCCCTTCTCGCCAAGTTCGACGTTCACGAAACTCTGTGTGGCCACAGCGCCGTGTTCGTTGACGAACGGACAGAGGTTGCCGACTCCGGCCAGCCGAGTTGTGACGGCAACGCCAAACCTCGTCTGCTCCTCTCCAGATTCATCCTCGTATTCCTCACGGACACAGATGCTGAATGTCACAGCTACGCTCTGGGTCGCCAGCGCAAAAAATCCGCCTCCGCCTGTCGGCGTACTAACTCGTCTCAGGAGTCGAGCATCGCCACGCCATCCTCTACAGAAAGGTCACCACGCTCGATTGCTTCGAGTACCGGTCGCACGTCTGAAGACGAGTCGCCGTCGTCATCCTCCTCGGCCACCTCGTCGAGCGTCACCTTCTCCGAGTGGCCAGTTAGTTCGTCGAAATCGACCCCGTCGGCGAGTGCTGTTTCTTTCTTCACACGATAATTTCCGCCGTCGGTCTGGTAGAGGTCGTCAGGGTGGAAGAAATACCAGTCCTCGCGGTCGAACCTGACAGCAATGCGGGGCTTTGCGCCGAAGTTCCGCGAGAAATACACCAGTGCGTACACCTCTTCACCGGTGAGATAGATGGGGTCGCCGGCGGAGGATTTGGCTTCGATAGAGTAGAACACCTCACTGTTGCCGGCGAGTACGTCCGGGAGTTCACGCTCGGTGGCGCTTCCGCTGGCGGGCGCGCGCATCACCGCAAATCCAGCCTCGTCGAGTTTGTTGACGAGTTCGCGCTCCCGGCGGTCCCCTTTGGCGTTAGACATTGAATCGGTATCGGCGGGCGACGGTCTTAAATTCGGTCCTCGCCGTCTCCGGATTCGCCGCTCAGGCGACCACCGAGGTAGCCCACACCGGCAAGCCCCGCAATGGCCGCCGGAAGTCCGAATCCAGGGCCGCCTGCGTCTGAATTACTCTCGTTGCTGTCGGTGGTCGGCTCCTCCCCGTCGCGGACCGTCGCGTTCCCTTCTGGCGGCTCACCGTCGGCCAGTCCCGGGAAGATGTACAGTCCTTCTCGAACGTCAGGTGGGTTTTCGGTGAGAATATCCGACACGTTTGCGCTCGTCGCCACGAACGTCTCCCCAGCGCCGTGGGCCGTCCAGAAACTCGTCTCTTCCGATTTTTGCCACCACGCAATCTCCTGTGGGTCTGTCGGGTCACTCACGTTGTACACCTTTACGCCGCCGTAGTACCACGACGTGTACAGCACGTCTCCGGCGAAATCGAAGTTGTGCGCCGTGGTGAACGGCCCCCTGCGGGTCTGGTCCGGTCCCTCGGGTGCGTCGATTCGTGCCAGGTGTTGTGGGTCCGACGGCGTCGACACGTCGTAGAGGTCGATTCCGCCCGGGCCGCCGGCCCTGCTGCCATTGGTTTCGACCGCCCACGCTTCCTGGCCAACGCCGAGTAGGTCGCCAGCCTCGTTGACCATCGTGTAGTGTGCGTTCCCTGGCGGTTTCACCGACTGGACGAACGCCTCGTTGTCGGACCACGCTGTCAGGTTGTCCAGGCTGTATTCGGTGATACTGGCGAGCGCCGTCGGTGCGGTTGGGTCACGGACGTCGACAATCCACGTTCCGGCGTCCCAACAGGGGATATACGCAATTCCGTCGTGAACAGTCACGTCGTGGAGGCTCCGCGAGGGTGGTGACACGTCGGCATACCCTGAATCGTACGATTCCAGTGACCAGCGGCCAACTTCTTGTGGCTGGTCGCCAGTCACGTCGAACAGCACCAGCGGGTTCGAGGGCGCGGCACTGCCCGTCAGATAGGCGATGCCGTCGTCGAGATACACATTGTGGATGAAGTAGCCGCCTGACAGTGGCGTGTCCAGTGATTTGAATGTCAGTTGTGTCGGCGACGTCGGGTCGGCCACGTCGAAGAGTGCAAACCCGTGGGCGAGTTGGGGGTCGTAACTTCCCGGACCGGCGACCAAGAGTCGGTCTTCAGAAACCCACAGGTCCAGCACTTTCCGGAACGTCTCAGGCGTGCCAGTCTCGATATCTCGTCGCTCGGCCACGACAGTTGGTGTGGTTGGCTCGGAGATGTCGACAACGACAAATCCCGCATCCACAGCCACGTAGGCAAACTCGCCCTGCACAACCGCGTCTCTGGCCTCTGGTATCTCGACAGACCCAACGGGGCCGAAATCCGTGTCACCTTCAGACTGACTCGCGCCCGCGACGCCCAGTGTCAGGCTGGCGAGTGTCCCCGTGCTGGCACCCAGAAACGCCCGTCGATGCATACCGAGGGCGAGGGGCGTCCCAGCAAATAAATTGGCGGTCAGCGTTTCTCGGACAGCACCAACTGCCAGAGACGAAAGCCTTTATGACTGAGTTATCAATACTCTCGCATATGATAGCGTTTGGACGGTCTGAGACGAAACGGTTGCTGGCGGTGTTTGCCATTGTTCTGTTGGTTGTAACCGCTGGCTGTGCCGGCCTCGCGCCTGACGACACAGGTGACAGTACCCCTGACACGGACGGCCCCGACAACGACGATACGAACCAGACTGACTCAGACACTGACGATTCTGACGACGGAACCGACAATGAATCTACTGCAGGTGAGTCCGAGACAAATCTTGGGACGTTCGGTGACCTCGACCCGGCCGAGACAGACAAAACGGCCGAGCAGTTACTCGCCGAGAGCGCCGACCAGCTCGCTGCGGTCGACAGCTACCGACTGGACCAACAGGTCGTGAACATCCAGCGACAGAACAACCAGAGCCAGACGGTTCGACTCAACCAGACCGCACGGGTCGACCGGACACAGCGACGTGTCGCCGCGCAGGGAACGACAACTACAGAGCTTGGTTCGACCTCAGTCCAGCGGTACCTCCTGAACGGGTCGCTGTACGAATCGAGCGAACGAATTGCCCAGCAACTCGGCAGCGAGTGGGTGCAGACCAATGTCAGCAGTCAGTTCGACCAGATTTTCAGGCAGTTCGACTCTGCTCAACAGGCCGAGTCGCTGTTTAGAAACGCCTCCGCGACAATTGAAGGTCAGACCACTATCGACGGTCAGCGGGTGTATGCGGTCAACGCGACGGTCAATCTCACGACTGTGGCCAACACTCGACCGAACATTGTCGGTGCAGACGAGTTCCAACTCAACGTCTGGGTCTCGGCGGAGAGTTCGCTCCCACTTCAGTTGGCCGAAGACTCCATCCTGCGACTCTCGACCAGCCGAGTCGAACTCACCCAGGAGACAGATAGCGTCCTCCGCTTCCGGTTCGAGGATGTCGATATCTCACTGCCGTCGGAGGCAGAGGGTGCCCCTCTGACGAGTGAACTCACAGCTCAATAGGAGATGACTGCTACGACACGTCGACACGCCCTGGTGTTGATTGTGCTCGCAGTTGCTGTCGCCGTCAGCGGCTGTCAGGCTCCAGGCGCAAACACTGGTCCGACGACCCCAGAAACACCTGTAAACGACACGGAGACACCAGACGCTGGCGACGGCCCGTTCCCTCTTTCTGACCCAGTCAATATCACTGTCGACGGTGCCCCAGTCGAGCCTGACCCGGGGCTAATTCACGACCGGCTGCAGGTCCTGCTGGAGACAGACACACCTGCACCGGAGCGGATTCAGTCCTACAATAACACCACAGGATTCGCCAACTCAGCACCGGGTGGCCTCCAACTACCATCTCGGTTCTTCCGGGTTGTCGGCTTCGAGACGGGCCCCGTCGAAAATACGTTTATCGACCGTGTCGGCAACGGCTACACACTGGGACTTGGCAGCGTCGCCGTGTACGTCAGTCCGAACGCGACGCGCAACGAGGCCGAGATGCTGCTGGCTCACGAGCTCACACATTACATCCAGTTCCAGAACGAACGCCAGCAAGCGCTCGCTGCTGAGCTCGATATCCAGACCGTCGACGGCAGCTACGTACTCCGGAGTCTGCTCGAAGGACCCGCAGTGGTCGCGACCGACAACTATCTCCGGGAGTTCAGTGAGAATGGGACGCTGAACAGTCCGTACTACGACCGCGAACAAAAGCGATACCCACCGGGGCACATCGGTCGCTGGAGCAACAGTCGGTACCAGATTGGCACCGACTACGTCACGAGCCAAATTGGCTCGCTGTCGGATATTGGTGAGATTTACGAGGACCCGCCAACCCGGAGTCGGGAGTTACTGGACCCTGACGCCGGACAGCGACCAGCGCTCGCCACCGTACTCGAACACGACCGCGAGCAAATCTCCTCGAACCGGCTGGGTGCCGCGTTCACGAGATTCGGTCTCGAAAGTCACGTCGACCCGAGCCGTGCCGAGGCTGTCGCCGAGGGGTTCGGCACGGACACGCTGTACCAGTACAGCTCCGGCCAGGACACATACGGCAACTATGTGTGGGTGACGCGGTGGGAGAGTGAGGCTGACGCCGAGCGCTTCAACGCGACGATTACCGACTATTTCGACGCGCGCGGCAACCAGACGACCGAAGGCTGGCGACTCTCAGAACTCGGTCTGACGGTCGAAGTTCGGTCTGCGGGGGCTGATACTCGCGCGCTGGTTGTTGGCTCAGCGTCCTTCGTCGACGAAACCGTCATCAGCGGGAGACAGGGTGCCGTGACTATCGAATCAGACGAGGGGTAACTCACTCCTCGTCTGGGAAGATCTTTCCTGGATTGAGAATTCCATTCGGGTCGAGTGCGTCCTTGATCGAGCGCATCGCCGCAACCGTTTGTTCGCCGTGTTCGCTGATCAGGAATTTTCGTTTCCCCTGGCCGATGCCGTGCTCACCTGTCGCGGTGCCACCGACCTCGATGGCACGGTCGACGACTTCGGCGTACAGTTTCTCGCCGCGGGCTAACTGGTCTTCGTCGTCGGTGTCGACGAGCACCGTATAATGAATGTTCCCGTCGCCCGCGTGACCGAAGCAGGGTGTCATGAGGTCGTACTTCTCGCCGAGTTCTTTGATCTCTTTGACCAGCGCGCCGTATTTGCTAATCGGGACGGTGATGTCACCGGGATGGAGTGGCTGGCGGTCGGGGTCCCACGAACGAACGGCAAAGGCCAGGTCCTTCCGGGCCTGCCAGAGGTCGCCCATCCGCTCTTCGTCTGCCATCTCGAACTCGATGCAGTCGTGCGTTTCGAGGATCGACCGGCAGAAGTCGATTTCTTCGTCAATTCCGTGGTTGGCGTGGAATTCGAGAAACACCATCGGCGAGTCTGGCATGTCTGCGCCGGTGTAGGCGTTGGACATCATCGCCGACTCCTGGTCGATCAACTCGATTTTCGCCACGTCGACGCCGGACTGAATCACGTCGGTCACGGCCGCCGAGGCGCTGTCGAGGTCCGGGAACAGCGCCCGCCCGCCCTTGATCTGCTCTGGGCGACCCGCGAGTTCGAGCGTCGCCCGCGTGACGACGCCAAGCGTTCCCTCGCTGCCGATCATGAGGTCTCTGAGGTTGTACCCCGAGGAGGTTTTGACGGCTTTCGAGCCTGCTTTGATAACTGACCCATCGGCGAGGACAACTTCGAGTTCGAGCACCCAGTCGGCGACTTCGCCGTACTTGACGGTCTGCATTCCGCTGGCGGAGTTTGCGATCATTCCGCCGATAGTCGAGATATCTCCCGAGGAGGGCAGCGGCGGGAAAAAGAGGCCGTGTTCTCCCGCAGCCTCCTCGATTGCCGGCCCCATCACGCCCGGTTGCAGGTCGATCTGGAAATCTTCCGGGCGGATATCGAGTACATCGTTCATTCGCGTGAGGTCCATACTGATTCCGCCTTCAGCGGGGACAGCGTTCCCCTCCAGTCCCGTGCCTGCGGCATACGGTGTGACCGGAATCCCGCGGTCGTTGGCCGCGGAAAGGACCGTCGCGACCTCTTCTGTGGTTTTCGGATAGACAACGGCGTCTGGGAGCGTGCCGGTGGCAGTGCCCCAGTCAGTCGAGTGTTCCTCGAGTGCGTCCTCGCCGGTTGTCACCTGCCCATCCCCCAGTGAGTCGGTCAGAAACGTCGTATCCAGTGCCATGGCTCAGTGTTTGCGAGCCAGTCTAAAAAGGTACCTCCCGTTGTGTTGGTCATCTCGCCGAGTAGGAAGATTCTTCCCCCTTGGTGCACCATCAACTGATATGGACGAATACACGGTTACCGGTAGCTGGGAAGCCCGGGATGGATGGCAGAGTTTCGAGAAATCTCTCGAAGCAGAGAACGAGGACGTCGCGGCCGAACACATCTACGCGAACTTCGGGTCGAAACACGGTCTGAAGCGCACACAGGTCGAAATCGACGAGGTGGCAGCATGAGCCTCGGTGGTGGCGGTGGCGGTGGCGGCGGCCAGATGCAGCAGCTCCAACAGCAGATCGAACAGCTCGAAGAGACCAAGGAGGCCATCGAGGCCGAAATCGAGAGTCTCCAGGAGGAGAAACGAGAAATCGACGAGGCCATCGACGCCGTCGACCAGCTCGAAAGTGGCTCGACAGTGCAGGTCCCAATCGGTGGCGGTGCCTACGTCCGCGCAGAAGTGCAGGATATGGACGAAATCATCGTCGATCTCGGTGCCGACTACTCCGCCGAGCGAGACAAAGAAGGGGCAGAGAGCTCCCTCGAAGCGAAAAAGGACAAACTCGACGAGCAGATCGAAGAGTTCCGCGACGAGATTGCCGAGGTCGAATCCGAGACCCAGGAACTCGAAAGCCAGGCCGAGCAGATGCAGGCCCAGCAGATGCAGCAGCTCCAGCAACAGCAACAGCAGCAAGACGAGTAAGGCGCGATGTTCGACGGACTCAAAGACAAGCTCAAAGGCTTCACCGAAGACGTTGAAGACGACGCCGATATCGAGGACGTCGAAGCCGACCAGACAGACACTGCGGATTCTGCAGCGGCCGACACGGAGGCAGAAGCCTCGGCTGACGCCGCCGAAGACGAGGCTGTCGAGGCTGACCATGAGTCGGCAGGTGCCACTGAGACAGCGGCTGAAGCGAGCGACGCCGACACGACGCAGATGGCAGACGACAAGTTAGCCGATGAATCCGACGACAGTGGCGGCCTCGGCCTGACGGGCAAGGCGAAAGCAATTGCGACAGGCAAGACGCTCATCGAACAGGAGGAACTCCAGCCACATCTCGACGAACTGGAGGTTGCGTTGCTCGACAGCAACGTTGCACTCGATGTCGTTATCGAGATCCTCAACGGCGTCGAAGAGAATCTCACTGGTGAGGCCCGCGGCCGACTACAGAGCACCGGCAGTCTCGTCGAAGACGCGCTTCGTGAGGCGCTGTACGACGTTATCAACGTCGGCCAGTTCGACTTCGACCAACGCATCGCAGACGCCGACAAACCGTTTGTGATGGTCTTTACCGGCGTCAACGGCGTTGGCAAGACAACGTCGATTGCCAAGCTCTCGCGCTATCTCGAACAGCGGGGCTTCTCGACGGTGCTGGCAAACGGCGACACCTACCGTGCCGGCGCGAACGAGCAACTGCAGGAACACGCCGACGCACTGGGTCGAAAACTCATCACCCACGAACAGGGCTCAGACCCGGCAGCGGTCATCTACGACGCTGTCGAGTACGCCCAGGCGAATGACGTCGATGTGGTGCTGGGTGATACGGCCGGTCGACTCCACACCAGCGACGACCTGATGGACCAACTCGAGAAGATCGACCGGGTGATCGAGCCCGATATGACTGTCTTCGTCGACGAAGCGGTGGCCGGGCAGGACGCAGTCAACCGCGCCGACGAGTTCGACAAGGCAGCGACAATCGACGCCTCGATTCTGACCAAGGCCGACGCCGACCAAGACGGCGGCGCGGCAATTTCCGTGGCCCACGTCACTGGCAAGCCAATTCTCTTCCTCGGTACCGGACAGGATTACGACGACCTCGACCGCTTCGAGCCCAGGCGGATCGTCAACGAACTGCTCGGTCCCGAGTAATCGGCTGTTTTTTGCCGCCGGCCGTCGACTGGACAAATATGACAGTATTAGTCGCCTACGACGGGTCCGATCCCGCACAGGCTGCAGTCGAGTACGCTATCGAAGAACACGCCGACAAGGAGATAGTGTTACTTCGAGTCGTCGAGATTGCAAGTGGGATGACCGACGCCGGTCTCAATCTGATTCAGGAGCGCTTCCGCGAGAAACCCGAAAAACTTCGAAAAGAGGCCAGAAAAAAGGTTGCAGAGGATATTGCTGACCTCTTCGAGGATGCGGGCTTGGAGTACGAGACAGCGGTCGTCTTCGGCGAACCAGCCAACGAAATCGTGGAGTACGCTGAAACGAACGCTATCGACCAAATTGTCATTGGGAATCACGGGCGTGCTGGTGTCTCTCGAGTTTTGCTCGGGAGCGTCGGCGAAAAAGTGGTCCGGCGCGCACCGATGCCGGTGACGGTCGTTCGGTAATTACTCGGTGTCGGGAAGGACAGTCACACTCGCAACGCTGTCGTCAGCATCAACTTCCATGATGGTGACTCCCTTCGTGTTGCGGCCAACCGTCGAGATCTCCGCAACCGGACAGCGCATAATCTGGCCATCGTCGCTCATCACGACGATGTGGTCAGACTCCTCGACGGCCTTGACCGTCGCAACAGGACCGTTCCGTTCGTCCGTCTTGATATCGATGAGCCCCTTGCCGTAGCGTGACTGTGCGCGGTACTCCGTGAGCGGGGTGCGCTTGCCGTAGCCCTGTCGGGTGACCGTCAACAGCGCGCGCTCGTCGTCGTCGGTTGTGGCGACCATCCCCGCCACGCGGTCGTCGCCTTCGAGGTCGATACCCCGGACACCGCGAGCGGTGCGGCCCATCTCGCGGGCTTCAGTCTCGTCGAAGCGGATGGTCATTCCGTGCTCTGTGCCGATAACGAGGTCACCAGTTCCGTCGGTCACCTCGACATCGATCAGTTCGTCGTCCTCACCAATGTCGGCGGCGATGATTCCCGTCGAGAGGATATTGTCGAACTCCGCCCCGTGGGTTCGCTTGACGTAGCCCTGCCGGGTCACCATGGTGAGACACTCGTCGTCGTCAAACTCGTCGGTGTCGACAACAGCGGTGATTTCCTCGCCGTCGTCGAGGTCGATGATGTTGACCGCGGACTTCCCGCGGGCCGTCCGGCCCATCTCGGGAATCTCGTAGGTCTTGAGTCGGTAGACCTGTCCCTGGTTGGTGAAACAGAGCAGGTAATCGTGGGTGTTGGCCCGGAAGACCTTCGAGACGCGGTCGCCCTCCTTGGGGTCGGCGCCGATAATCCCCTTGCCACCGCGGCGCTGTGGGTCGAAGTTCTCGGCGGGCATCCGCTTGATGTAATCCTGCTCGGTGACGACAACCAGACAATCTTCTTCGGGAATCAGGTCCTCGTGAGTGACCTGCCCTTCGTCTTCGAGAATCTTGGTCCGCCGGTCGTCGTCGTACTGCTCTTTGATTTCGCTGAGTTCGTCTTTGATAACGCCGAGCAGTTTCTCCTCGGACTCAAGCACAGATTCGAGATACTCGATCTGTGCTTGCACGTCCTCGTACTCCTCCTCAATCTCGCCAGCTTCCATCGACGTGAGCGAGCCAATCTGCATTCGCAGGATGTGCTCGGCCTGCTCTGCCGAAAAGTCGAACTCAGACTGCACGTCCTCGTACTCGACACCCTCCAGTTCCTCGAGGTCGAGGTTGCCTTCGAGCGCCTGCTGTGCCTGCTCGCGGTCTTCGGATTCGGTGATGAGATTGACGATCGCTTCGGCGTTGTCGACAGCCTTCAGTCGGCCTTCGAGGATGTGTGCCCGGTCCTCTGCCTCTGCAAGGTCGTGTTCGGAACGGCGACGGACAACCTCTTTGCGGTGGTCGAGGTAGTGCCGAAGCGTCTCCTTCAGCGAGAGGACCTGTGGTTGGCCGTCAACAAGTGCGAGGTTGATGACGCCGAAGGTCGATTCGAGGTGGTGTTCGAGGAGTTGGTTCTCGACCACATCTGCGTTTGCGCCCCGCTTGAGGTCGATGACGATGCGAACACCGTCGCGGTCGGACTCGTCGCGGAGGTCCGAGACGCCCTCGATGATGCCCTCGTTCACGTCGTCAGCAATCCGCTTGACGATGCGGGCTTTGTTCTCTTGGAAGGGCAGTTCCGAGATGACAATCTGGTCTGACCCGGAGTCATTGCGCTGAATCTCGTACTCGGCGCGCATTCTGATTCGGCCGCGACCGGTCTGGTAGGCCGAGTAAATCGGGTCTCTGCCGACGATATTACCGCCCGTCGGGAAGTCCGGTCCCTTGACGTGGTCCATCAGGTCCTCGACCGTACAGTCGGGATTGTCGATCAGGTGGACTGTCGCGTCAACAATCTCGCCGAGGTTATGTGGCGGGATGTTCGTCGACATCCCCACGGCGATACCCGAAGAGCCATTGAGCAGCAGGTTCGGGACTTTCGCGGGCAGGACTTCAGGTTCGGTCAGGCGGTCGTCGTAGTTCGATTGGAAGTCGACCGTGTCCTTGTCGAGGTCTTCAAGCATCTCCTCGGCGATGGGAGCCATCCGTGCCTCTGTGTACCGCATCGCTGCGGCCGGGTCACCGTCCATCGAGCCGAAGTTGCCCTGTCCGTCGACGAGTGGATACCGCAACGAGAAGTCCTGTGCCATCCGGACGAGCGTGTCGTAGATTGCGGAGTCACCGTGTGGGTGGTAGTCACCCATCGTCTCGCCAACGATAGAGGAAGACTTGCGGTGGCTGGAGCCAGAGGTGACGCCGAGTTCGTTCATCGCGTAGAGAATCCGGCGGTGGACGGGTTTGAGACCGTCACGCACGTCCGGCAGGGCCCGACCCGCGATGACGCTCATCGCGTAGTCGATGTAGCTCTGCTCCATCTCGTCCTCGATGCGAACGTGCTCGACGTTCGCTGCCGGTGCCTCGACGCTGTCGGCGTTCTCTGGTAAGTCTGAGCTCATATATCGACCCACTCCGCTTCAGGCGCGTGTTCCTTGATGAACTCCTTTCGCGGTTCGACGGCGTCACCCATCAGCACCGAGAACATCTTGTCTGCTGCCGCGGCGTCCTCGACGGTAATCTGTTTGAGATACCGCTTCTCGGGGTTCATCGTCGTCTCCCACAACTGGTCGGGATTCATCTCGCCAAGTCCCTTGAATCGCTGGACCTGGTCGGGCGAGCCGTTACATTTCTCCTCGATAATCTCGTCGCGCTGCTGGTCGGTCATCGCGTCGTAGGTCTCCCCGCGGTAGCGAATCCGGTACAGCGGCGGTTGCGTCGCGTAGACGTGGCCGCGCTCCAGTAGTGGCTTCATGTGCCGGTAAAACAGCGTGAGCAGCAGCGTTCGAATGTGCGCGCCGTCGACGTCTGCGTCGACCATGAAGAAGATTTTCTCGTAGCGCAGTTCGTCGATGTCGAACTCGTCGCCGATACCTGTGCCGAGCGCCGTAATCAGATTCCGAATCTCGTCGTTTTCGAGAATCCGGTCGAGGCGGTGTTTCTCGACGTTGAGAATCTTCCCTTTGATGGGAAGAACGGCCTGAAACTCGGGGTTGCGACCCTGCTTGGCGCTGCCGCCTGCGGAGTCACCCTCTGTGACGAACAGCTCTGCCTCGCTCGGGTTGCGTGTCTGACAGTCTGAGAGTTTGCCGGGCAGTGCTGTCGAATCCAGTGCGCTCTTTCGGCGCGTGAGTTCTTCGGCCTTCTTGGCGGCCTTGCGGGCTTTAGCGGCCTCGACAGCCTTCGAAACGATGGTCTCTGCTGTGTCGGGATTCTCCTCGAAATAGGTTCCGAGGTGCTCGTGAACTGCTGATTCGACGATTCCTCGAACTTCGCTGTTTCCGAGTTTCGTCTTTGTCTGGCCCTCGAACTGTGGGTCTGGGTGTTTGATTGAGAGCACAGCCGTGAGTCCCTCCCGAATATCCTCGCCTTTCAGCGTGTCATCGAGGTCTTTGAGGAGACCGTTGTCCTTTGCGTAATCGTTCACGACGCGGGTCAGCGCTGTCTTGAACCCGGTCAAGTGCGTGCCACCCTCGCGAGTGTTGATGTTGTTCGCGAAGGCGTGCAGCGAGCCCTGCAGTTCGTCAGTCGCCTGCAGTGCGACTTCGACTGAGACAACGCCGTCGGCGTCTCCCTGGTCGCCGATTGGTTCGTCTTCGTCGAAGTAGATGACGTCCTGATGGAGTGCCGTCTTCGTCTCGTTCAGGAACTCGACGAACTCCTTGATGCCGCCCTCGTATTTGAACGTCTGCGTGCGGTCTTCGCGCTCGTCGATGAGTCTGATTTTGACCCCAGAGTTGAGGAAGGCGAGTTCGCGCAGGCGTGACTCGAGTGTCGAGAAGACGAAATCAGTCGTCTCGAAAATCTCGTCGTCGGGCCAGAACTGGATTTTCGTGCCAGTGTCTTCGTCGGCCTTGAGGTCCCGAACGCGTTCGAGGTCCCCCTCCGGTTCGCCGTGGTCGAATCGCTGTTCCCAGACTGCACCGTCGCGTTTGACGGTGACTTCGAGCCACTTCGAGAGTGCATTCACGACAGAGACACCGACGCCGTGGAGCCCTCCGGACACCTGGTAGGATTTGTTGTCGAACTTCCCCCCAGCGTGCAGGACGGTCATGATGACCTCGACTGCCGCTCGGCCGTGTTCCTCGTGTGTGTCGACCGGAATCCCCCGTCCGTCGTCCTCGACGGATATCGAGTTGTCCTCGTGGATGGTCACGTCGATGCTGTCACAGTGGCCTGCCAGTGCCTCGTCGATTGAGTTGTCGACAACTTCGTAGACGAGATGGTGGAGTCCACGAGTGTCTGTCGACCCGATGTACATCGCCGGGCGTTTCTGGACGGCCTGGAGCCCTTCGAGTACCTGTATCTGTCCTGCTCCGTACTCACTATCCTCAGACATGAAATCGTAGCTAACTGTAGTACCTCACTCGACTTAAAGTCCACGCACGCGCGAGCGCACGAGCGAGCCCTGAACCCCACATTTGAGGCGACTGGGGCCAGAATGAACTGGTATGCGAATGCCCGAACAGACGATTGGGTCGACGTACACAGAATCAGTCTCCTGGGAGTTGCTGAACAGGCTCGTCGACTGTGCGCCCCGGATGGCCGGCCACGAGGGCGAACAGGCCGCTATCGAGACAATGGCTGAGCAGTTCCGTGACCTCGGTCTCGAAGACGTGACTGTCGAGGAGTTCGAGGTCCCGACGTGGTACCGCGGCCGCTCGGAACTCCGAATCCCGAGCACTGGCCGTACGTACACGGGGTCACACGAGCTCATCGGTCTGCCGTTGACGCCGCCGGGAGAGGTTGCAGGGCCAGTCGTCGACGTCGGTTACGGCACACCCGAAGAGTACGACAAGAACGACGTCGAGGGTGCACTGGTTGTCGCCTCGGGTGGCACGCCAGACTCCTACGACCGCTGGCTCCACCGCCGCGAAAAGTACGAGATGGCCGCCGACCGCGGCGCTGTTGGCTTCCTCTTCCGCAGTCGGAGGGACGGCTGTCTTCCACCGACAGGCGGCATCGGCGGCGACTCGCCGCCCGGCGAGATTCCCGGTGTTGGAATCTCCCGTGAACTCGCCGACAAACTCACCCGTCGCTCGATCGACGAGGCGGAGCTGACCGTCGAGTGCGAAACCGAGCGCAGTCCCTCCGCCAACGTCTCTGCCCGACTGGGTCCAGACACCGACGACGAACTACTGCTCACGGCCCATCACGACGCCCACGACATCGCCGAGGGAGCCAACGACAATGGCTGTGGCTGTGCGCTGGTCGTGGAAGTTGCGCGCATCCTGAAGACTGTCGAAGACGACCTCGAGACCGCGGTCAGGGCCACCACCTTCGGCGCAGAGGAAATCGGACTGCTGGGCTCGACACACGCCGCCGAGCAGTTGGACCACGACGATATTAAGGCAGTGTTCAACCTCGACGGCATCGGGACGACCCGTGACCTCGCTGTCGATACTCACGGATTCGAGGCGATTGCCGAGGCCGCCGAGAGAGTCGACGAGCGTGGGTCCACGCCCATCGATGTCAACGAGAAGGTCAACACCCACAGCGACCACTGGCCGTTCGCTCGCGAGGGCGTCCCGGCGGCCATGGCCTACTCTGTCGGCGGGTCGGACCGACGAGGCTGGGGGCACACCCACGCTGACACGCTCGACAAACTCGACGCCCGTGACCTGCGGTCCATTGCGCTTCCGCTGGCCGAGATGGTCCTCGAACTCGCTGACGAGGACTGCTCGCCCGAGCACGTCTCCAGCGAGACGGTTCTGGAGCGCGCTCGCGAGGAAGGCTACGACGTGTAGGAGACGAACAGCCCGTCTTCGAGTGTCGGCACCGTCTCCGAGGAGTCGAAGGCCGCGAGCGCGTCGACTTCGTGACCGTAGCCAATTTCTCTCAGCCACTCCGCCGTCGAGGACTCTCGTAGTCGCTTTTGGAGGTGCGATTCATCTATCGACTCGCCGTGGTATCGAGCCGTAATCAACTCTGCGCCCACCGTGTCCTCTGTCACAACCTCGCCCTGTCGACCCGCAGCAACGACCAGCGAGTCACGGTTCCGCTCGCGAAGCACCTCGGCGACGGCACCGGCATTGACGGTGCTGCCGACGAGCAACCCCTCAGCATGGCCAATTCGTTCCATTGCACGCGTGCCATTGGATGTGCGAATCCCGACCGGTCGTCCTTCGATATCGGCGTCGGCGATGACCGAGGGCAGCGGCGAGAGGTCGAAGCCCTCGATTGGCCCGCCGCCGTCCTCGCCGACCAGCAGGGCGTCGTCGGTCTCACGCTTGAACTCCAGCGCGGCTTCGACACTACCGAAGGGCTTGACGTAGGACGCACCCTCCTCCAGCAGGCGAACGATACTCGTCGAAGAGATAATCACGTCGACGACGACGAACTCGCCGGTCGGTACCGGCTCTGGGATATCCTCTAATCGGTCCACTCGGTTGCAGGTCACTCCCTGTGAACTGTCTGTCATCGGCTCAGATCGGGCGTTCCCCGTCGATAATTTCCAGTGCGTGCTTGGCCAGTTGCGGGACGCCGTCTTCCATCATCGCGTAGAACGTACTGTCGCTGTTGCCCATGAGATACCGAGCGTAGAACATCTCGCCGAGTGCGGCCATCTTGTAGACGGCGAGCACGCGATAGAATTTGAGGTTCTCTACCTCGACGCCGGTTTGCTGCTCGTACCGGTCGACCAACGCTTCACGTGAGTGGTAGTCGTCGCCCGTGAGGAATGTGGGTGCCATGGTTTGCATCAGCGGCGAGCGGTCGCCCTCGACCGGGTCGAGCCAGAAAAAGAGGAACCAGCCAAGGTCGGTGAGCGGGTCGCCGAGTGTGCTCATCTCCCAGTCGAGAACACCAGCGAGTTCGGGGTCGGCGTCGGGACCGAAAATGACGTTGTCCAGTTTGTAGTCGCCGTGGACGAGCGTGTGGGCGGGTTCGTCTGGGACATTGTCGGCCAGCCAGTCGCCAATTTCTGCAATCTCGGGAACCTCGCGAGACGCAGTTGTCTCCTCGAAGGCCCACTCGAACTGGCCCTGCCAGCGTTCGACCTGTCGTTCGGTGAAACCATCTGGGTTGCCAAAGTCGCCGAGGCCAAGGGACTCGTACTCGACGGAGTGAATCGACGCGAGCGTGTCGATCATCTCTGTCCCGATTCCAGCACGCGCCTCGGGATTCTCGAAGCGGTCTGGCTCGGAGTACCGGAGCACGTCGCCGTCGAGTCGTTCCATGACGTAGAACGGTACGCCGATTATCTCGCTGTCTTCCGTCGCTGCCACCGTCTTCGGGACTGGAACGTCGGTGTCCTGCAATGCGTCGGCGACTTCGTACTCCCGAAGCACATCGTGGGCGGTGTCGGCCGTCTCGCCGATTGGCGGGCGGCGGATGACCAGTTCCGTGTCACCCCAGGTGACGAACAGCGTCTCGTTCGAGAAGCCCTGGTCGTGGCGCTGTACGTCGAAGTCCTCGGTCTCTCCGAGATGCTCGGCCAGAAACGAGCGGAGATTCTCGTGGTTGACGAGGTCTGATTCAGTTGCCATTACTCGCCGTATTCCAGTGAGCTGTAAATACTTTGCTAAGCACAGAAGGGGTTTCATGTTATTGCTGGAAAGGAAGCGGCCATTTGTTCTGGTTGCTGGAAACCTCGCTGTCGAGGTTTCAGTTTCACCCCGCTTGCGTACAATCTTTAAGCGTTGGCTGGGTAGGGAGAGGCGATGACATCATATCAGTCTCAGCTCGGCGACGATGGAGGCGTTGCCGAGGAGCTGGCCGAGAGCCAGCGTTCTATCTCCATCGCCGAGTTCTTCGAGAAGAACAAGCATATGCTCGGGTTCGATTCGGGGGCCCGGGGGCTTGTTACTGCGGTCAAGGAAGGGGTCGACAACTCGCTCGACGCCTGTGAGGAAGCCGGTATTCTGCCGGATATTTACGTCGAAATCGAGGAAAACCGCGACTACTACACGCTCGTTATCGAGGACAACGGCCCGGGAATTACCAAAGAACAGGTGCCGAAAGTCTTCGGGAAACTGCTCTACGGCTCACGATTTCACAAACGCGAGCAGTCGCTAACGCCCGACCAGGAGCTGCTGGTCCGACGTGACGGCGAGGTCGATACTGTTCCCATCGGTGTGTTGTGTGACGCCTATCTGCCCGAAGACGGCGAGGCCGGTCGCCGCGTGCCGGCGGGCATCGAGGTGCCGTCGTTCGACCGCGAGACCCACGAGATGACCTGGCAACCGGTCACCCACGCAATTCGGCACGAAACCGACGAACAGACCTACGAAATACTGACGGAGAGGGGCCGGACGGTCGAAGTCACGGGCAACCACAGCCTGTTCTCGGTCAGCGCCGACGGCGAGACGACAGAAGTAGCGGCGGGGGCTCTCGAACCCGGCGACACCGTTCTCGCGCCGCGCTCGCTCCCGACGCCCGAGGATTCGCTCTCGGAGGTGAATCTGCTCGAACACCTCCGCCCGTCTCAGTTCGAGGACCGGCGAGCCTACGTGTACGGATTCGAGTCCTCTGACCTCGAACGAATTCGTGACGGCGAGAACGTACGCAAGAAGCCTTCGCCGGAGAGCGACCGAAAGCGGACGTACTACCGGTACAACGGGGTCGATATCCTCAAAGACAGCCTCGAAACGAACTACCTAAAAGACGGGTATCTGCCGGTCGAGACCGTTCTCGAACTCGGCTGGGAGTCTCTCGCCGCGACGCGGGACTGTACGTTTCGAACGTACCAGGTCGGCGGAGAGGCGACTGAACTCCCGGTCACGGTACCAGTTTCTACGGATTTCATGCGGTTACTCGGCTACTACGTCGCCGAAGGACACGCCGGACCGCGACAGGTCGGCCTGACGTTCGGCTCACACGAGCAGGAGTTGATCGAACACACGGAACAGACGTTCGCGGCGCTGGGAACGGAGTCGACGACGGTCCAGCGCGAGCGAAACTCGACCCGGGTCAAAGCCTTCGATTCGCCGCTGGCGCTGTTTCTGGAGAGCGTCTGTGGCGACGCCGCCGAAACAAAACAAATACCCGAGTTCGTCTTCCGGGTTTCTCTGGAGCACCAGCGCGAGTTCATTACGGCACTGTACCAAGGGGACGGCTCCGACAGCCATCCGAGCAACGAACTCTCTCACACGACGGTGAGCGAGCGGCTCGCGCGCCAGCTCTCGGTACTCTGGAATATGCAGGGGGTGCTCGCCAGCACCGAACAGACTGAGTCGACTAACGGCTACGGCGACGGAACGACTACACAGTACCGGACGAAAGTTTACGGCGGTGACGTCGAAACCCTCGACGAATTCGAGCGCTCGCTGGACGCTGGCGAACAGCGATACAAGCGAGTGCCGACATCGTTGCTCGAAGAACTCGCGGTCGGAGAGGTTTCGCACGAAACCGTCCCGGATTCAATACCCGGATTGCTGATGGGGGTCGGAGTCGGCTCGTCACTCGAACACGCCGAGGTGTACCAGTCGCTCATCGAAGAGGCGCTCGACGGAAACTGCGTCGAGAAACCGCGGTACGTTCACAATCTCGAAGAGATAGGACTGTTGGACGAGAAACATCGCCCCACAGAGACGCTCAGAGACGTCTGGGAGCACATCAAGCGTCTGCAGGGTATTACGGAGACGGACGTGTGTCTCCTGCCAGTAAAAGAGGTCCGCAAGACGGAGCCGCCGGAGTACGTCTACGACATCTCTGTTCCGGGAGCGACCGGCCGCGACGAGAACTTCGTCGTCGTGAACGACGGGGCGCTGTCTGTCAAAAACAGCCGCGGACAGCAGGGAATCGGTATCTCCGCAGCAGTGCTGTACTCGCAGTTGACATCGGGCAAGCCAGCGCGAATCACCTCACGGACGGAGGGGGGTGAGCAGGCACAGTATTTCGAGTTGATTGTCGACACTGAGACAAACGAACCGGAGATTAGCGCCGAGGAGCCAACCTCGTGGGACCGTCCACACGGCACGCGTATCGAACTGGAGATGGAGGCGAACATGCGTGCTCGACAGCAACTCCACGACTACATCAAACATACTGCGGTCGTCAACCCACACGCCCGACTGGAGTTGCGCGAGCCGAAAGCAGAGTTCAAATTCGAGCGTGCGACGGACCAACTCCCGGCGGAGACGGAAGAAATTCGCCCACACCCACACGGCGTCGAACTCGGGACGCTGATCAAGATGGCCGAGTCGACCGATTCGTACTCGCTGTCAGGGTTTATGCAGGGAGAGTTTACCCGGGTCGGCCAGAAGACCGCCGATTCGGTTATCGAAGCGTTCAACGACCGACATTACGGCCGTGAGCTACGCTGGCGGCCACCAGAAGCCCACGAAGACGCCGATATCGAAGCGGCAATCACCGACGCAGTCGCCAACAAGGGAACTGAGGTCACTGCCGACTTTGCCGAGCGCGTACTCGACGCGATTCAGGACCACGAGCGACTCGCCCATCACGAACTGACCACCATCATCGAGGAGACTGCCGACGACATCCAGACCGAGCACGGCACGACCTTCGGCGCGACGGTCCGTGAGAAGGCCAGAGACGCCGCGTGGTCGGCGATAACCGACGAGCGGGAGTCAGACATCTACGCGCTCATCGACGACGTGACGACGAAGCGAAAGGACGATGCAGTGATACAGGCGATGGCCGAGCGACTCGCGGCCAAGTTCGAGACCGGTGACCGACACCGCTTCGTCGAGAACGAAGTGCGCCGTTTCGTCGACCGGGCGGCGGAGATGACCGAGGACCGCGACGACGCAACGTTCGGCGACACCGCCCGAGAGAACATCACCGAGGCACTGTGGGAGACGGCCTCGAAGGTTCCGGACGACCCGCCACAGATCACTGAGATCGCGTCCGACCGCGACGCAGCCTCTGAACTGCTGACGGCGATGCGAGAGACAGACATCATCTCGCCGCCGACAGACTGTCTGGCACCGATTACGGACGAACTGGTCGAGGCTGGCCTCCGCAAGGAGTACGACGCGGATTTCTACGCGGCTTCGACCCGAGACGCCGCAGTCCACGGCGGCGACCCATTCATCGTCGAAGCGGGAATTGCCTACGGCGGCGAACTCGAAGACGGCGGCAAGGCGGACGTGATGCGCTTTGCCAATCGTGTCCCGCTGGTCTACCAGCGCGGCGCGTGTGCGACAACTGACGTGCTGAAAGATATCGGCTGGCGGAACTACGGACTCGACCAACCCGGCGGCAGCGGTCTTCCGAACGGACCCGCAGTGATTATGGTCCACATCGCGTCGACAAACGTTCCGTTCACGAGTGAGTCCAAAGACGCCGTTGCGAACGTTCCGGAGATCGAACACGAAATCGAACTGGCAGTCCGCGAGGCGGCTCGCGAACTCAAGAGCTTCCTCAACAAGCGTCGCTCGATGCAACAGCGCCGACAAAAGCAGGACAAACTCGCGACTATCCTCCCGGAGATGGCCGAGAAACTCACCAGCGTCACGGAGAACGAGGAGCTCGAAATCGACGGCACACTCGCCCGCATCATGAACGACGTGCTCGTCGAGCGAGAGGAGTCTGACGGGGCCATGGAAGTGACTGTTGAGAACAACTCAGACACACAGGCTGAGTTGGAGATTACCGAAATCGTCAGCGCCGAACCAGAGACCAACGGCGACGCGCAGGTCATCGAGATGGACGGCGAGTGGTTCATTAAGTGGAATCCAACCGTCGACAGCGGCGACGAGCAGACCTTGCGCTACGAGGTTGCAGACAGCGCCGAGGCGAATCTCTCGGTTGACGGCATCGAAGACGAGAAACTGACTATCGACGCCTAACAATGAGCACAGAAGACACACCCAACCCACGCGAGCAACTGATGGCGCTGGCCGAACAGTTCTACGAGCAGTTCGACGAGGGCAACGTCCCCCAGATGCAGGTCCCAACCCGAACGAAGACCAACATCGAATACGACGAGGACGAAGAGGTCTGGGTCTACGGCGACCGCACCTCGACGCGGACGGCAAAGACCGTCAGCGGGGCTGAAAAACTGCTCAAAGCCTCCTACACAATCGACTTTCTGGTCAACCAGATCGAACAGGACCGCTCTTCGACGCTGCGAGAACTGTATTACCTCTCGGAGTCGTGGGACCTGGACGAAGCCCAGTTCGGCAGTCAGGACGAATCCAACTCCCTTATCGAAGACCTCGAAATCGTTTCTGGCGCGACGCGGGAAGATTTCCGCATGCGCCCGGAGGAATCCGGCGCGACGATTATGGGGCCGCTGAAGTTGCGCGAACAGACTCGCCGCGGTGAGCGAGAAATCCACTGCCAGAAAGACGTCGGTGAGGGTGGCTACCAGATTCCAAACAACCCCGACACCATCGATTTCCTCGACCACGACGCCGATTTCGTTCTGTGTGTGGAGACCGGTGGTATGCGTGACCGACTCGTCGAGAACGGCTTCGACGAGGATTACAACTCGGTTATTGTGCACCTGAAGGGCCAGCCCGCACGGGCGACTCGTCGGATTACGAAACGGCTGCACGACGAACTCGGCCTCCCGGTGGTCGTCTTCACTGACGGTGACCCCTGGAGTTACCGTATCTACGGCTCTGTTGCGTACGGCTCGATCAAAAGCGCACATCTGTCGGAGTATCTCGCGACCCCAGAGGCAGATTTCGTCGGCATCCGACCGCAGGATATCGTCGAATACGACCTGCCCACCGACCCACTCAGCGATTCTGATATCAACGCCTTAGAGTCCGAACTCGACGACCCGCGGTTCCAGACCGAGTTCTGGGAGGAGCAGATCGAACTCCAACTCGACATCGAGAAGAAATCCGAACAGCAGTCACTGGCCTCTCGTGGTCTCGACTTCGTGACCGATACGTATCTGCCAGAACGGCTCGACGAGATGGGCGTGCTCTAGTCTGCTGGAGAGTCTCGCGGTGACTCTGTTGACATGTCGATGTAATCTGTTTCTGGAAAGAGTCGCCCTGTCTCGTAGCGAATCCCAACGAGGAGAATCACGCCCGCGGTCAGCGGCAACAACGCACAGGCCGCGTAGATTGGCGTAAATCCGACGGCTTCGATGAGTGGCAGCGACACCAGTGGCCCCAGTCCGCCGCCGATGTCTCCGAGGACATTGTTCGTCCCGGAGGCTCGACCCATCTGGTCGGCGGGAGTGAGGTCTGCAAGCAGCGCGACCAGTGGGCCGCTGGTTCCGCCCTGTCCGCTGCCGATCAACACGCAAGCGAGCATCAGGGTTGGAACCGAATTCGCAATAGCGAGAATCAAAAAGCCAACTGAGGTCACGCCAATGAAAAACAACAGAATCGGGACGCGAGATTTGCGACGGTCGCTCAGATATCCACCGCCGAGCATGAACACCGCTGCGCCGAGGACGGTAATCGCCATGAACATCCCCGAACTCCCCTGTGCGTCGAACCCGAGGACGGCGAGATTGCGCCGGTTGAGAAAGAGCACGAGCGTCGAGAACAGCGCGCCGATGTAGCCAAAGAGAATTGTGAAATTCACGAGTCCAACGGTGAGCGTCGTCGGACTGCTGTCGATTTCCCACGGCTTCACCGAACTATTTGCCTCGCCCTCGACGTGGGTTTCGGGAACGAACAGATAGGCCAGCAGCGCGGCCAGGAGTGCGAACATTGTCGCCACAGAGAAGGCCACAACGTCGCCAGGGAGATTCCAAATCACCCTATCAGCAACGTCGCTGACGACGCCACCCACGACGAGTCCAGTGGGGAATCCGAAGATGGTTCCGCCGCGAATCAGTCCCATACTTGTCCCACGGGAGCCGCTCTTGCTCACGTCTGCGGCGATAGTGTAGGCCGTTGCGAACACGAGCGCGCTGCCGAGGCCCCAGAGGATTCGCGTCAGCAGAAACCACGGTTCGGGGACAGCCGAGAAGTACGCGACGATGTAGCCAGAGGTACCGACGGCCTGGATGAACAGGCCAGCGATGAAGGGTGTACGCGTCCCGACGCGGTCGACGATACTCCCGGCCGGCGCGTTTGCAACCAGCCGAGCAAACCGGTTCGCACTGAGAATCAGTCCAACGAACAATGGTGAGATGCCGAGTACGGAACCGAGATTCGGAAGGATCGGGAAGATGACGCCACCACCGAACCCGACGAAGAAGGTGCTCGCGATAACCGAGCCGATAATGACGTACTGCTCGTGAGTGATGCCACCCTCTTCTTCGCTCATTCACTACCATCCCACAAACGTGGGAGTTTCGGCCACACTGACGCCGGACCAGCCGAAAAATACGAGTGACTGCGCATATTGACTGAATGGTCAGTCAGCAGTTTACCGTTTCCGATTCGAGGTGATTGTTCGCTCTCACCGGCAGGGTATCGTGACTGGCGTATCCTGCCTGATAGTCGCTCAGAAGCCGTAACTTTCGGCCAGCACGTCCTCTGCGGTGTCGCCGACGACGTGTGTCTCGCCACCGACGACATCAATCGTCACCTGTGCCGGGGCGAACAGCCCCCGGTCGAGTTCGCTGTAATCGTGGTCGACTGACTCGGAGATGTCGGCGAACGGTTCGCCGTAGTCGCTGCGAGCAGACGAGGCAACCTCGTCGAATCGGTCGAACGGTTCGTCGACAACGAGGTGGACCTCGCCGCCGTACATCACGGCGTCGTTCGTGTAGGCCATCGCTGTGGATTCGTCACCTGCGACGGGCGCGACTGGCGCGGTCCCTGACGCTGAGAGTACGTCGAGGGGGTCGTAGCCGAGTTCAGTCAGGCGGTAGACAGCGAGTTCGGTTGCGCGGGCTGCCCCGACGACACTGCCGGTGATGCTTGCCGCGGCGTAGGTGGGCAAGAAGACACCACTTTCGGGGACGCCGGCGCGGTCAGCAACCTGCCGGGCAACAGCCTCGTCTGGAAGCTGGTCAGACTCGACGACCAATACAGCAAAGTCGAACTCCTCGGCGTATCCCACTCTGTCGAAGATGTCTTCTTCAGCGACGAGCGCGCGGGCGGGGCCACTCCCCAGTCCCTCGAAGTCGTCGGTCACGAGTTCCCACCCTCCCTTTCCGGCACAGAGCAGCGACAGCGCTGGCTGGTCGGTCGATAGCTCAACGTGTGTTCGGGGTGTCCCCGCGACTCGGCCAGTGTGGGTCTGAACAGTTGCCATCCCGGCAGTTTGAATCTCTGCAAGCAGCAACCCAGCTTCGATAGCACCCGGCGTCTGCACTCCGAAATCGAGCACCGCGGCGTCACCAGTTAGCTGGTGTACGTCGATAGTCAATTCGTCGGCAAACTCGATGGCCTCGTCGACCAACTCGGTGGCCATCCGATTGAGACTCTCCATGGAGCTAATGCGCGCCCGCCGGTAGAAAAGGATAGGGTTCTCACTGCTGGACCAGCGTGACGTGATGGCCGTCCGGGTCCTCCAGCCGATAGCCCGAGTCCACCGCTTCCACCGCAACGACGTCGTCCTGTACGCTCTCGATTATTTCGTCGGCCTGCCCCGTTGCGATACCAACGTCGACGTGGACGCCGCCGCGGGCGTCTGCGAGTCCGAGATGTGGCTCCCAGAGTTCGATATCGAACGACCCGGCGGTCATGCGCACGCGCTTGCGCTGGTCACCTTCATCGACCGTCTCGAAACCCAGCTGTTCGTACAGTTTTTGTGCGCGGTCCAGGTCCGCCACCTCGAACACCACCTCGAATATCCCGTCGACTCCGGGGCCTGCGACATCGGACTGACCGAGTTCTACACAGTTCGTCTCCGTGTCGTAGAAGTACAGCGACTTCGCGTCGCCGAATGTGTGCTCGACCAGCTCGAATCGTTCGTCGAGGCGCTCGTACCACGTGTCGTACTCGTCGTGGGGAATCGACATCGCGAAATGTGTATGCAACCCGCCACGTGGCACGGCCTCTGGCCGCCTGAGGAGCAGGTCAGTCTCTCCGGCCGCGAGCGCAACCTCGTGGTCGCCCGTCCGGCGGACGTCGAGGTCGAGAAACGCCTCGTAGAAGGACTGTGCTCGGTCCAGGTACTTGACTTCGAGTGCCAGCCAGCGGAGTTCATCGAGCATACCAGAGCGTACTACCGCACAGCAAATGACTGTTGGGACAGCGAGGTTCCCTCAGCCACGCTGGCGGTGAACCTTTAATACGCTCTGGAGAGCACCGGAATTCAGGGGGATGTCACGTTCTAACTCGTCACAGGGGGGCGAAGAGAGTATCGGGCTGCTGGACGCGGTGGTCATAGAAGTTGGACTCATCATTGGTGGGGCACTGTTCGCGCTCGTCGGTGTCGGTGTCTCTGTCGCCGGCGCTGGTGTGCTCGTCTCGTTTGGAATTGCAATCACGATTGCGACGCTTGGTCTCGTTCCGACGGCGATGCTGGGGGCTGCCTTTCCAACGACGTGTGGCCACTACCAGTACCCGAAACGGTTCGTCGGAAACTGGCTTGCGTTCGCTGCCGCGTGGGGACTGGGAGTCAGCATGTTCACAGGCGGGTTACCGCTCTATGCGCTGACGGCAGGGCAGTATCTGGACCCACTGCTTCCAGTCTCGCCAGAAATTAGTGGATTCGGCGTCCTCACGGTCTTTTTCGTACTGAATCTCTTTGGAATCCGTCCCGCTGCTCGCGCGCAACTGCTGATGTTTGTCGGGTTGCTCGTCGCCCTCGGTTCGTTCATTCTGTTCGGGATTCCCGCCGTCGAACCAGTCAACCTGACACCACTCTTCGCGGGCAACTCTCTGGGCATTCTGGCTGGGGCTGGCCTGCTCTATTTCACCTGTCTCGGTGCCAATTTCGTGATCGACCTCGGGGGCGACCTCCGCGACGCGACTGTGACGATTCCGCGGTCGTTCATGATTGCCATCCCACTCGTGTTCGTCCTCTACATCTCAGTTACAGCCGTCTCCGTCGGCACGATTGGGGTCGAGGCGATGGCCGGGCAAACGCTTGCCACACCCGCAGAACAGTTTCTCTCCCCCGCGTTTCAGACAGTGTTCGTCGTGTTTGGGGCGCTGTTTGCAATCGCGACGAGTCTGAATGCGGCGTTTATTCTGGTCCCGCGGTACGCGCAGGCACTGGCTAGCGATGGCATCTTTCCGGCGGCGTTCGCTGCCACGAACGACCGGTACGGGACTGCACACTGGGCACTGCTCGGAACCTACCTGCTCAGTGCTGGTGCTGTCTTTGCACCACTGCCGTTCGAGGACATGGGCGCGCTCCTCGGTCTGGGCGGTGCGTTCATCGTCACAATCGTGATGCTGGCTGCAATCGTTGTCATAAGGACTCAGCCGGATGATTTCAATCCAGACGTTGTTCCCGTTCCAACCCAGCTAATTCTCGTGATGGCGGTGCTTGCCGTGCCACTCAATCTCCTGTTGATCGTCTTGCTCGCTAGTCAGACGGTGACCCTGTTCGTTGGCTGGCTTCTCGCGCTGGCTGTGGGACTGCTGTACTATGCACTCCGAATGAATTATGCCGATTCACCCGGCATTGCCGTGGAGAAGGAACTATGAAAATCGACTCAACTGGTGTCGTCGGAGCGGGACTCATGGGGCGTGACATCGCTGGGCTTCTGGCAAATGCGGGATATGCGGTCACGCTCGTCGATGTCGACCAGACCGCGCTGCAGGACGCCAGCGCGTTCCACGAGTCCGAACTTGTCGCAGAACTCGAACGCTCGAATCTCGACGTTGCGGACGAGCCAGCAGCACGCATCAACTACAGCACCGAGTTGCAGAGCCTGTCTGGTGCTGACTTCGTCGTGGAGGCAGTTCCGGAGAACCTCGAACTCAAGCGTGGGCTGATGGGGGACCTCGAAGATGTACTGCGCGCTGAGGCGGTTATCGGAACGAACACGTCTTCGCTCACGCCGGGCGACATTGCCGCATCACTCGAACACCCCGAACGTGTCGTCCTGTTTCACTTTGCAAATCCTGCCCTGCATCGCGACATCGTCGAACTCTCGGGCGACCAAGCGACGGCCCGTGCACTCGACGCCGCGACTGCCGTTGCAGAAACCATCGGCCGAACGCCGATTAGACTCCAGACCGAGTACAGGGCAAATGGTCTCTCGCGTCTCTCGGCGAGTATCAAGTGTGCGGCTAGCTGGGAACTCCTCCGTGCGGAGCCTGCGGCGGTCGACAGCGGGGCGCGAAACGCCGGCTTCGACACTGGTCCCTTCGAGTTAATCGACCAGATCGGACTCGATGTCCATCTCGATACGGTCGATAATCTCAGCGTCTACGGCGAGCGATACCAGCCACCGACAGCGACCCGCGAGCGAATGGAACAGATGGTCGAAGACGGCCATCTCGGAAAGAAAACGAGTAGAGGCTTTTTCGAGTGGGATAACGGAGAGTGTCGCCGTCCAAAGCCCGACGACCCACACGACGTGACGCCAATTCTCGCCGCACTCGCCAACGAGGCACACCGGTTGGTTGCTGATGGAGTGGCCGACGCAGACACTGTCAACGAGATTCTCAAGCGTGGCGGCGATAGTGAGACTGGCCCGTTCGATATCGAGGAGATGTTTGGGGCAGCGTATCTTCGTGAGGTACTCGAGCAGCGATACGACGACACTGGCGGTGAAATCTACAATCCGATTTTCTGAGCGCATCCGGCTAATTTTCGACGATAATTGGCGGGAGCGTGAACGGGTCGACCTGGACATCGAGCAGCGTTGGCTGGTCGCTCGCAACTGCCGCTTCGAGTTCATCGACGAACCGGTCTGGCTCGTCGATTCGTGTGGCTTCACAGCCAAACCCGCGGGCAACCTGAGCGTAATCGACACCCTCGGCAAAATCAGTCGAGAGCTCGAAGGCGTCAGTGGCCTGTTGGCTGGCTTTCGAGGAGCCGAGCCCATCGTTGTTCAGTACAACGACTGTCAGTGGTAACTCCTCACGGGCTGCCGTTTCGAGGTCAGCAATATGATATCCAACACCTCCGTCGCCAGTGAGCGCAACGACAGTCTCGTCGGGCCGTGCTACTTGGACCCCCAGCGCCTGCGGGAGACAGGCGTTGATGCCGTCACTGCCACGTGCCTGAATGTATCCCAGTCCAGCCCGGTCAACTTCGTAGAAGGCAGCCGAAAAGAAGCCAGCAAAACTCGTTGCACTGACCAGCACTCCGTCTTCGGGAATTACCCGGTTCAGCTCCCCAATAATGCGCTGTGTCTTTACCGGACTGTCGTCGCTGGTCAGTGCGTCGTGATGACCTTCTCGCCAGGATTCGCGCTCGGCTGCGAGCCTCTCGATACGCTCTTTTCGTTCTGTAAAGGCTGCTGGGTCGACCTCACTGTTGAGACTGTTCAGTGTCTCCCGAATGTCAGCCTGCACCGCGACCGTCGGGTCGTAATTTTTCCCAAGCCAGGCTGGGTCGAGGTCGACGTGGACAATGTCCGTCTCGTCGGAGATCAGCGTCCAGCCGACAGTCGTGAGGTCGCTGAATCGGGTGCCAAGACCGACCACGAGGTCTGCGGCTTCGAGCGCGTCGTTTGCTGGCTCACAGAAGCCCCACCGGCCAACAGTGCCGACTGCGTACGGCTCGGTCTCGGGGACTGCTCCTTTCCCGTTTACCGACGTGACGACAGGCGTCTGTGTCTGTTCAGCGAACGCAGCCAATTCCTCGCTCGCGTCGGCACGGACCACGCCCTCGCCGGCGAGGATGACCGGTTTCGCTGCCGATTCAACCAACTCGAGAATTTCTCGAACGCGTTCGCTTTCAGGTGCCGGCCGGGTGCCTGGATAGGCCGTGTCGGTGTTCGCGAGACGGACGTCACACTCCTCGTCGAGAACGTCTCCAGGGAGGTTCACGTGTGCAGGCCCGGGCACACCGCTGGTCATCTGCCGAATTGCCGACTGGACCATCTCGACAGCGCGTGGACCGGACTCGGCGTCGTAGCTCACGTCGGTGTGTGGGTCCAATATGGCCTCGTTGTCACCGTCCTGAATAACCTCGCGCCCTCGGATTGGCCGGTCGTTCCCGCCGGTCAGCGCCAACACTGGGCTCGAAGCGCCGTCGGCCTCACAGAGGCCCGCTCCGATGTACGCCGCGCCGGGGCCGCCGACACCGTCGACGATGGCGACCTGTCTGCTGGCCCGAGCGTAGCCATCGCCCATCAGCGCAGCACTCGCCTCGCTCCGGGCTAACACGTGGCGGATAGACGAGTCTGCGAGACTCGAATAGTACGGGTCCATCTGCTCACAGGGAAACCCAAAGACTGTTTCAACACCACTCGACTCGAAGTACTCTACGATGCGCTCTGTCGTGTCTGTCATGTGAAACCGCTCATACCCCCAATACCACCGAAGTCTGTGACCGGGTCGTAGAAAAGTGTATCCCCGGATTCTCCAGAGGGTGGCCAACCAGCCGGTTATTGATTAGTCGAGATGACCTCGATAACCGCCCGGTCGTCCAGCACCGTCTCCGCGCCGACCTGTCGTTCGCTCCGACAGTCGATACCGTGCAGGAATCCCTCGCCGATGTCAGTGTGGAGGTGATAGGCGAACTCCTCAGCCGTCGCGTCGCTCGGAAGCAAAAAGCAGTCTCGGAACGGACCGTTCGTCCACTCTCCTGACGCCGTTCCGGGGAAGACAGCCTTCAGTTCCAGCACGTCGAAGACGGCGGCTTCGAGCGCTTGCTGGACGCCCGTGCCGTCGAACTCGCCGGCAAACTCCCGAATTTGTTCGAGGCCGGTCTTCTTCTCTCGCGGGAGGTCCCCGGTGATCTCGAAGTCGCTGTCACCAGGCACGTACTCCAGTACGTCCTGTTCGGCACCGTTTTTCAGCGCCTTTTCGGCGTGGGCCGAGACGGGAACGAACGTGAGGTGGTCGTAGGCTGGGTCCTCCGTAATCTCGTTCCAGTTGTCCTGTGCTTCGGGCAGGTCCATCTTGTTCGCCGCGATGACCATCGGCTTTGTTCGCTTGCGAATCTCACGGGCGAGCGTTTCCTGCGCTTCGTCGTCCCACTCCGACGGCTCGACTGTGAGCCCAATCGAGAGAATCGTCTGTTTGATCGCTGCTGGACTGATACCAAATGCCGACAGTTGCTCGCCGAGAATCTCCTCGGGGTCTGGGTCGGAGAGTTGCTTGTCCTCGTAGCGCTGGATACCCTTCTGGAGAATGTCGAGATACCACGCGTCCAGTTCGTCTTCGAGAAACTCGATATCCTCGCGTGGGTCGTGACCCTCCGTTGCCTCTCCCTCAGCGTCGGTCTGGCCGGAGAAATCCACGACGTGAATCAGTGCGTCGGTTTCGTTGAGGTCGGTCAGGAACTGGTTGCCAAGTCCACGGCCCTCGTGTGCGCCGGGGACCAGCCCCGCGATGTCGACGAGTTTGATCGGGACGAAGCGAGTACCGTCTTCGCACTTGCCGACAGAGGGCTGGCAGGTCCGGCCGAACTCCGGGGCTGCACACTCGGTGCGAACGTAGGCTTCGCCGAGACTCGGGTCGATTGTCGTGAAGGGATAGGCTCCCTCGGGCACGTCGTTCATCGTCGCCGCATTGAAAAATGTCGACTTCCCAACAGAGGGCTTGCCGACGAGGCCGATTCGGTAACTCATTGCCTGAATGAGTCGTCGGACAGATAAAAGCCGACGTATCTGGCTCCGGTGTGGGAGAGAACCGTTCTCACGCCGTTACGCGCACCCTGATCGGCTCCGACGCTCTATCTGAGTCTTTTGAGATATTCACCGGATATTCGTACGTGTTCGGGGAAACGTCAGTGGGGACGCGGATTGGCGTCTCGTACGTCACGGTCGCTCGCGGCGGTGACCAGTACCAGTTTGGAGGCATGCTGTCTTCGGCGCTAGTCGGTGTCGGCGTGAGATGGTCATCGTTGATCGCGACCCCTGGTCGGGTCGCTCGCTTGTCCTCTACTGCCACGGCGAATACATTGATTGTCATCGATTCCACGTTCCTCGCCGTGACAGTGGCCATCGTCTCCTCGCCCGGAGCTAGTTCGACCGTCGGTGCATCGACCGATGGTGGTCCATCTGCTCGGTCGGCCGTGAGTCTGCGAAGACAGCCAGCAGACGCCCCCAACGTTGCGCCGGCAACAGAGAGCAGGTGGCGCCTCCTCATACGTCACATTTCAATCTAAATTTACATACCAGTTTCGATAAAACAAATTGTCGTCGAACAGTGGTGTCAGCACGAGACTTGGAAACCAGTGGTTCACTGCCACATCCGACAGGCCACGGACGATTCGCCCAGGTAGTGCACAGACGCTTAATTGTGGCTCGTGTATAATCAAGTATGGCTACTGACAACGGAGAAGAGCCAAGTCTCGACGCCCTGACCGAATGGAGTGACGGATTCAGTTGGATTGCGTATCCAGACGAGAAGCCACATCGGGCCAGCCACGCACTCTCGACCGAGAATGGCGTCTGGGTTGTCGACCCGGTCGACGCCGACGAACTGGATAACCGACTGGCCTCGCTCGGGACAGTGACGGGCGTCGTCGTCCTCCAAGACCGCCACACGCGTGACTCGGCCGCTGTCGCCAGCCGTCACGACGTTTCGGTGTACATGCCCGAGTGGATGACGTTGGGACGGAAAAAACGCGACGGTGACGCCGAATTACTCACCGACGAGCTTCCGGGTACGAGTTACGAACTGCACAAACTCACCGACACCGACGACTGGGAAGAGGCGATTCTGTACAGCGAACCGATGGATACGCTGGTCGTCCCCGAGGCGGTCGGAACTTCTTCGGGCTTTACGCCCGACGGGCAACCACTCGGCGTCCACCCGGTTCTCGAAACGCCACCGAGTCAACTCAGCGAGTGGAGTGCCGACCGAATCCTGGTCGGCCACGGCGAGAGCATTCACGAAGAGGGAGCAGACCACCTCTCCGCAGCGTTGACCGCCGAGTAAGACGCGGCCATCTGTCCCATCAGTTCACGCGAGACGTGTTTGTCGAAACTCTGTCGAAGCAACGAGCCTGCGGCTCACCACCGAGAAAACGCAGAAAAATCGTCGATTATTCGATGTGGCCTTCGCGTCGAAGTTGGTCGGCGGCCTGGCTGTCGTATCGCCACTCGATGTCGCCTTTCTCGTCTTGCCAGTCCCAGGGTTCGACCAGCACGACATCGCCTTTTTCGATCCAGACGCGATATTTCATGCGTCCTGGGATACGTCCCATTCGTCGTTCACCGTCTTCGCACTGCAGGCTGACGTGATTGCCACCGTCGTGGCTCTCTACGACAGCAAACAGTTCATTGTCGTTGGGCATCCGGAGATTCTTGTGCCCATTGTCTTCTGTCACATCTGTGCTAGGCCCCCTGTGTATGTAAATCCCCGCGAGACTGGTGGTAGCGGGTCACATGATAAAGACAAGACGACGCTGGTGTAACTCAGTTCGGTCCCTCTGGGTCGGTATCGGTATCAATCCGCGTCGCCGGGCCGTCTTCGTATCGTGTATTCCCCTCGCCGATGCCCACCTGTAGTTGACCGCTGGTATCGTCGAACACCATGTGTGAGTGCGGGTAGGCAAACTCGACGTTCTCTTCGTCCTGCAACGTATCCCAGATGTTGGTCTGGACCTTCGAGCGGACTGTCTGGAGGCGGTACGGCTCCGTTGCCCAGTAGCGCAGTCGGAGCAACACCCCGTGGTCGCCGAACTCGCTGATGAGACAGTCCGGGCCCGCCGGGTAGCGCGCGCCGCCGACGCGGATTCGTGGCCCGCCCGAGATAACGTCGTCCACATGCCGCGCGCTCGCTTCGATTTTGTTCCGTGCCGTCTTCACATCGCTTTCGTAGGTGATCAAGACATCAAGGCCAAGTCGGACGCGCGTGTCCTCGGCGGAGTAGTTGATAACGTCCCGTGAGCGCATCTCGCCGTTTGGAACGACCAGAAATGTATTATCCAGTGTGAATACCTTGGTGTATCGAAGTGTGATATCGTCGACGAAGCCCCGTGTCCCCTGCCCTTGGTCCGGGAGTTCGATCATATCCCCGATTTCGTACGGTTGGTCGGCCAGCAGAAAGACACCGCTGATGACACTGCCGACAATCGGTGCGAGAATGACACCGACCACGGCTGAGAATACTGTCACCGACAGCGCGATATTGCCCAAATCGAGGCCGTTGATGCGCAACAGTGTCAAGAGCCCGAAGGCATAGACGCCAAGCCGAATCGCTGCAAGCGAGACGCGGGTGAGACTCGGCCGACTGACAAACTGTGCGATGCGACGGCTAAAGATGCGAACAAGTACTCGTGCACTCGCCCACGTCAGTACGACAACAAGCAGGGAGGCACCAAGCTCTACTGCAGCGTTTGGAACCTGAGCCGGGAGCCACTCAGGGCGGCTGATTGGACTGGCCCCGCTGAAAACACTCAACACCAGTCGCGGCACTGCCATGGAGGTTCAGAGACTCCCACAGAAAAAAAGGGTTATGACCCGCCTTACTCCTCAGGAAGGATGTACAGCGTGCCATTGCCACGGAATACTTCTACGGTGTCACGGTCTGTCTCTAGCTCCGGCGGGCGAGCAACCGACTTCGTCTCGTAGGTTTCTGGGTCGAGAACCTGAACCGCATGCTCATCCTCGACAGCGACCAGTGTCGTCTCCTGAGCGTCCTCACGCCAGCCCAGTCGCGTCCCTTCGGGTGCGGTTCCGTCCTCGAAGGGCGTCTGGTAGGGTTCGTGAGTCTTCAGCCGCGTGCCTCGCATCGTCTCTCGGGCGCTTTCGACCAGTACCGGCCCCTCTCCGTCACCCGGGTCGACAATTTCACCCGGGTGATACGGCGGCAGGCGAACGGCGAAGGTTACGCGGTACAGCTCGTTGCCGTCGTCGTCTTCGGTGACGAGCGTTTCGTGGTCGGTGAACTCTCCACCCAGTTCCTCCGTCACCTGGCGCGCGATTTGCTCGCCTAACCGCGTCGTCGACAGGCGAATATCCAGTCCCCCCTGGACCTCGTTGATTTCGGTCACGAACGCCTCCCGGTCCCCCTTGTCTTCGAGTTCGTCGACGAGGTTGTGTGCAATCTCTTTGGTTCGGTCTTTCTCGTCTTCGGTCGGCTCTCTGTCGACCCCGCGCAACTGGACAACGCCAGCGTAGGAGCCACCAGCAATCCTGCCACAGCGCTTGCAAGTTGCGCGGCCAATTTTGACCGGCACAGTCAGTTCCTCAGTCAGTGGTGTCTCGCGCAGGACACCCGAAAACTGGACGTGCATCTTGATTGTCGTCGGGTCGACCTGTTCAGGCGCGACTTGCCAGGAGATACTGCTCGCGTCGACGTGGATAGAGAGCGCGTCAGTTATTTCGTCAATTGCGATATCGGTGTAATCGTCGGCCCCGATGTCGACCCATCGGTTGCCGCGGTCGACAGCGCCACACTGCGCACAGACAGTAATCTCGATTCGGTCGGGTGCGTCAACGAGGTCGTACTGTTTCAGATAACAATCGTCACATAGTCGTCCGTCGGCTTGGTCCGGAAGCTCCGTCTCCCGGACGATCTCCGAACCACACCGCGGACAGAAGGCTCCGGACCGGCTCATATCACTGATAGACCGCTCGCGCTTGTAAACACCACGTTACCAGTCCAGCGTTTCGTCCGTATCGAGCACCGCACCGCCGTCGAGTGCCTCCGCCAGCGCGTCCTCGATGGAGTCGAGTCTGTCGAGCATCTCGTCACGCTGTGACTCGGCGACTGCCGCCGGGTCGGGGTGGCTCTCGCTGTCTCGAATTTCGCGCTCGCGCTCCTCGTCGAAAAACTCCCCCACGCCGAGGGCTTCGACGCGCGCTCGGTGCTCTGCGAGTTCCTCCTGTCGCTGTTCGAGGGCGGCGTGCTCGCGGGAGCTAACCGTCTCGATAGGGTCGACCCCGTCGGGCTCGTACACGTCGACCAGTTGGTTGAATTTCTTGATGTGTTTGTTACTCCGCGTGGGCATATACGCCTCTCTCGGTCCGGACTTGTTTCAACTTTTGGCCCACCCACTCGATGGGTGGATTCATTACGCTCTCTGTCGAACGCTCGGACATGGGACTGTTTCGTGCAGTGCGACAGTTACTCGGCGTCAGCGCCGAGACGGCGGCGACTCGTGACGCTGACCCAGACGACCTCTTCGAGATGAGCACGGCAACGCTGACGATGGAGGCCAACCTGGGGTTCGTTCCGGCCGGGAAAGCGGGTCTCTGTATCGCTGATGTCGAATCGACGGAGTTCCGTGACGCAGTCGAGGAGGTGCGGGAGATTCTTACTGTCGGCGAATCCGGCACCCTGGCAGAGTTTCGAGAGGACAGCTATGGCTACCAGTGGATTGTGCTCGAAGCTGAGGAATTCGAGGACCTCGTAACCGGTGTTCACTACGCCTCGAAAACGCTCATCGACAGAGAATTCGGCTCGCGCTTGCAGGCAGCCGTTTTTGCGTTCGAGGCGACTGACCGCGCTGGCCCTGAGACGGAGTCATACGTCTACTGGGTCTACTCCTTCCGGCGTGGGACGTTCTACCCCTTCGTTCCAAGTGGTGAGCAATCACGCGACCAGTCGACTGAACTGAAACTCTCGGGCGTCCTGGAAAGCGAGATGACTGTCGAGGAAAACCGAGAGTACTGGTACCCACTGTGGCCTGACAGGCCCGGCGGCCATCCCTGGGCGTGAGCACGCGCCGGCCCCAGAGTACATTATCACTGCTGATTTTGAGCGATTACGTTTATATATGGGTCTAGAATAGGATAGCGCAATGGCAGGATTGGATCGTATTCGAGGAGGTTTTAGAAAGGTGTACGACCGAATTCGCGGTCGATACGCCCTAAAAATTGGCGTTGCAATTCTGATAGTGACCGTTCTGTTGGTCGGTGTCGGCTACTTCACGTTCACGTCGGTGCAGGCTGATATCGAGGCAAACGCCGAGCAACGACTCGCAGATTCCGCCGAGCGAGAAGCCGCGGGCATCGACCTGTTCATCAAGCAACGCCGTGGCGACGCTCGCCGACTCTCTTCTGTTCAGAATCTCTCGACGTGGAGCGAAGACCGTAGACAGCGCGAACTCGATACCGAACTGATACGGCTTCCCGAAACTGTCGAGGCGATTCACTACGTGGACCTCGAAAACACAGAAGTGATTACCAGCACCGACCCAGACTGGGACGGGAAAGATTTCGAGCGCGGGGAGTACCCGTGGGCGGTTGACCCAGTCGCGCTAACGCCCAGCGACGCACTTCCCTTCCAACCCTACGAGGCTGATGGGGACAAAGAAATTGGCTTCACATCGCTCGCCCTGAGCGACCAATCGAAGGCAATCGTGGTAGTTGTCAATCTGCAGGAACGCAGTCAACTGCTCGAATCTCCAATCGAGGGTGGGAGCATCCAGGTCGTAACTCACGAAGACGGCACTGTCGTGCTTTCACAGAACCTCGGCGAGATTACCCAAAAACACTTCCTCGCCGACGATCTCGAATTCATCACCGTTGCGAACACGGAGACCCGAATCGACCGCGTTACGACCGACACTGAGCAAGACAACGAGACTGAGATGATCGTCGCCTCTGCCCCAGTCGAGGGTGCACGCTGGTCGGTCATCGCCACCGGCCCAACAGATACTATCTTTGCGACCGCCCAGAGCGTCTCCCGTGACCTGTTGTTGCTCATTGCTATTGCTGTCGTCGGATTGGTTGCTGTCGGCGCAGCGATTACCCGCGACATCAACAACTCACTCGACCGGATGACAACCTACGCGACGGAGATCGAAGACGGCAATCTGGATATCGATATCGAACGGTCCCGAACCGACGAATTTGGGGGTCTTGCAGCGGCATTTGTCCGGATTCGGGATACACTCGGCGAGCAACTCACTGAAGTCGAAGAGCAGGCGGCCGAGGCTGAATCCGCTCGTGAGGAAGCTGAACAGGCACAACTCCAGGCCCAGCAAGCCAAAGAGGAAGCCGAGGCGCTCAGCAGTCATCTCGAAACCAAAGCCCAAGAGTATCAGAAAGGGATTCGTGCGGCCGCCGACGGTGACCTCACTCGGCGACTCGATACCGACAGCGAGAGTGAAGCGATGGCCGAAATCGGAGCTTCGGTCAACGACATGCTCAGCGATATCGAAACGCTCGTTCTCCAGATTCAGTCACTTGCGACCGAGGTCGATGACAAGAGTACGGAAGTGACTGATTCGACCGGCGAAATTCGTCGCTCCAGTACGGAGGTCGCAGACAGTATCGAAGAAATTTCTGCGGGCGCAGACACCCAAAGCGAGAAACTCACCCGCGCGGCTGAAGAGATGAACAGCCTCTCTGCGACCGTCGAGGAGATTGCGTCCTCCTCTCGGGAGGTGGCTGAACGCTCGATGGAAGCCGCAGAGGAAGGCGAGCAGAGCATGGAGACCGCCACCGAAACCATCGCCAAGATGGAACAGATCGAAGACAAAGCTGTCGAGACGGCAACGGAGATGGAGGGGCTCCAGTCCGAAGTGCACCGCATTGGTGAGATCGTCGAGTTGATCGACGAAATCGCAGAGCAGACGAACATGCTTGCGCTCAACGCCTCCATCGAGGCCGCCCGCGCGGGCGAGGCGGGCGAAGGATTCGCTGTCGTTGCTGACGAAATCAAAAGTCTCGCTGAAGAGACTGCCGAGGCGACGCAGGAAGTTGAGGAGGTTGTCAGTTCAGTCGAAGGCTCGACGGAATCTGTTGCAGAGGATATGTTCGACATGCGTGACGAGATTGAGGAGGGTCGTGACGCGGTCGACGACACCGTCGGCACGCTCGAATCGATTGCTGAGAAGATCGACGCCGCCAACTCGGGGATTCAGTCGATCAACGACGCGACCGACGAGCAGGCGCAGTCGACCCAGAGCGTTGTCGAGATGGTCGAAGAGGCGAGCGAGGTCAGCGACCGCACGGCGACAGAATCGCAGAATGTCTCCGCCGCTGCTGAAGAACAGACCAGCGCCATCGAGCAGATATCCGCCAGCGCCGACTCACTCTCACAACGTGCCGAACGGCTCGGCGAACTTGCAGCACAGTTCGAGACTGACGCTGATGCCGAGACGGAGCCCGAAACAGCAGAAGCAGCCGACGACTGACTCGTCAATTTTTGCCGGGCCGTTTCTAAAAAATTGCTCTGTTCAAATCCTTAATAACTGATAGGATCGGGATGCGAGATACAGAGCGTGAGTTCAGCATAGCGCCGTGCTTTCTTTCACCACCTCGACACTGAACTAACTGCTCACTAAACTTGCATATTGACCACTGTGATTTCTTCCAATTCAGCGAGGTACTCGGATACCCATTTGAGATACATCGCGCGTATCGGTCAGCGTCCTTGTAAAAATAGTTAGATCAGTCCGATTATTACACACAAAATACTTACTATAATAGGTGGAATGAAGTTTTCATGACAGAACTCATCACCCGCCGTCGTCTCATTGCTGGGAGTGCTGGGGCATTGGTTCCACTTGCTGGTTGCTCATCAATATTAGACTCTGATGTCACTATTGTCGTAACTATTCTTAATGCTACAAACGAGCCACAAGACACGTATGTGGAATTCAATCACCCTGATGACGACGATTTTCACCGGTCGAGAGTCAAAACGGTGGCAGCAGGGATGGCATATAGAACGGAATTCTCCGTCCCACCTGGGACGTACGAAATGGAGTTAGTCATTGATGATGTTACCCCAAGACCCGAAAAGACAGTGGAATGGGAGGTTACCGAGAATGAAGATGAGTGTGAGCGAGCCAGAAACTGGGTTATATCACCTGCTGAGACAGGACTCGATCTGAAAGTTGTTAAAAGCAACTGCGAAGATTCAGGTTCATAACAGCTATACTTCATATATAGCACAAATCCAAGAACATTATTTTCTTCCGAAACTCACCAGACGACCTCATATGCCCGGGATATAGTCACTTTGTGAAATCGCCGAATCCTTGCTTGGAGCAGTCAGTGGTTTGTCTGTACTGAGCACTCGTATTACTCTCAATCAGACCATTTGCTCGTGCAAATACGCGCTCTGTATTCAGCAAGATGCTGAAAAAATAGCACTGATTAAACATTTTAACAGAGCATAAAAAACCGCTCCGTAACTGTAATCCGAACTTACCCGCCGAACTCTTCGGTCAGTGCCGGCACCACGTCGAAGAGGTCGTCCACAATACGCGACCACCTTTTTCTCGCTCGGGTCACTCGCTACGCTCGGAACCACTCGCGAAAAACGTGGTCCTGTTGAGCAAAGCGAGACAGGGCTCGAAAGACGAGCACCGCGAGTCTTTCGGTGGTGAAAAACGGTCGGCTGGACTCGAAGTTACCCGCCGAACTCTTCGGTCAGTGCCGGCACCACGTCGAAGAGGTCGTCCACGATTCCGTAGTCTGCGATATCGTAAATCGGCGCGCTTGGGTCGTTGTTGATGGCGATAATCGTGTCTGCGCCCTTCATTCCAGCAACGTGCTGGACTGCGCCGGAGATACCGATTGCGATGTAGATGTCAGGCGTGACCTTCTTGCCGGACTGGCCAACCTGTCGCTCCTGGCCGAGCCAGCCGTTGTCGACAATCGGTCGGGAGGCGGAGACGGTTGCGCCGAGTGCGTCGGCCAGATCGTGGACGAGTGGGAGGTTGTCCTCCTCCTCGATACCACGACCGATGGAGACGAGCACGTCAGCCTCGCTGATGTCGACGTCACCGGAACCGACTTCCTCGTAGCCGTTGACGGTCGTGTTGAGTGCGTCCTCGTCGATGTCGGCGTCGAAGGCTTCGACGGCGGCGTCGCCGGTGCCCTCTGCAGCGGGCCACTCACCAGGTCTGACGGAGACGAAGGCCTTCTCGGAGTCAACTTCGATGGTTCCCTCGGTCTTGCCGGAGTACAGCTCTCGGACGACTGAGAGACCGTCGCCGGTCTCGAATGCGATGGCGTCAGTAACCAGCGGCATGTCGAGTCGCTCGGCCACGGCCGGGAAGAAGTCCATTCCATTGACCGTGTTACCTGCAACGACGTACTGGGCGTCGATTTCATTGGCAATCTGTTCGACTGCCTGCGTGTAGACGCCGTGGTTGAACTCCTCACCGTGGTCGACGGTGTGGACTGCGTCGACGCCCTCGCGGTTGAGGTCCTCGCCGTATTCGTCGACATCGCCGCTGATGATGGTGGCGTGGAGGTTGCCACCGGTCGAGTCAGCGAGTTCACGGCCTGCAGTCAGTAGTTCGTAGCTCACGTCACGGAGTTCGCCGCGGCGGTGTTCCGCGACAACGAGAACGTCACTCATGCTCCCACCCCGCGCTCGCGGAGGAATTCAGCAAGTTGCCCGGCTGTGTCCTCGGCACTGCCCTCGAACAGCTCGGTGTTGCTCTCGCTTTCGGGCTCGACGAGTTCTGTGAGTTCGATTGCCGACTCTTCGAGTTCGACGCCGACGTCCTCGGGCGACATTACGTCGAGCGGCTTGCTCTGGGCCTGTCGGATTCCGCGCAGGCTGGCGTAGCGGGGCTCGTTGATCCCCGTCTGGATCGTCAGCACAGCTGGCAGGTCAACGTCGGTGAGTTCCTCGACACCACCCTCGAGTTCGCGGTGGATGGCCGCGACACCGCTGTCACGGTCAATGTCGAGCTGGTTGACGACTGCGGCCCACTCGTAGCCGATCTGTTCGGCCAGGGCAACGCCGGTCGCACCAATCGACACGTCGCCAGACTGAACGCCCGAGAGGACCAGGTCTGGGTCTTCTTCTTCGACAACGCCAGCGAGCAGTCGAGCCTTCTGGGACGGGTCGAGGACAGTCTGGCCCTCGAATGAGTCGTCCCAGACACGGATTGCGCGGTCGGCACCCTTCGCGAGTGCGGTCCGAATCGTCTCTTCGACGCGCTCGGCGCCGAAAGTTACTGTGACGACCTCGATGTCGTCGTGCTCTTCGCTGAGCTGAACGGCCTCTTCGATAGCGTAGTCGTCCCACTCGTTGAGGTCGTAGGTGAGGTACTGATCGGCGATCGATGTGCCACTAATCTCGAACTCGTCGTCCGCGTCAGCAACCTCCGTCACTGTTACGAGTATCTTCATACAGTGTACACATTTTCCCACGCGAGGTAAACATTTTCGATACGGCTGAAAACCCACAAGCAGTTTGTTTTTATCTTGGTAATAATTCTGCGCCAGCTCGCTTACACAAAACAGTGTTTTGTCGTAATTGCCGGCAGTTGCAAACACACTGTCGCGACCCGGATCTCGTCACTCCTCGGAGTTGGTCACGTCTTCGTCAGGGAACGAGATCAGATTTTCACGGCCAATCCGGAGCTTGTCGATTCTGCCTTCCTCGTCCATCGCAGACAACAGTTGTGAGACTTTGGCGTTCGACCAGTCCGTCTCCTTGACAATATCTGCCTGTTTCATCCGCCCGCCGTTCTGGGAGAGGAGTCGTTCCACGCGCTCCTCGTCGCTCAATAACTCCGTGTCGATCTGGTCATCCTCCGCGTCGTCGTCTGGTCCAGCAGTAGTAGCTCCGTCGTCGGGTCGTTCCTGTTCTGGTGTTTCGTCTGCTGCTCCGGACGTTCCTGCCGACAGCGCTCCGGCCACGTCCAACTCATCCGGGATATCGAGTGTGACTTGTTCGCTTTGACTCAGGAGCACCGCAACTGCGATACCGAGAGCTGCAATTGGGAGGATAATCCACGGAAACGCTCCAGATTGCTCGCCTGGCTGGTCGTCGTTCCCGTCGTCGGGCTGGACGGCACCGGGACCAACGAATGTCGCCTGCAGCGTTTCGTCGGTAAATCGCTCTGGCCCGGTCCATCGGAGTTCGCCGTTCTGAGTATTGACGCTGGCGTCTCGCACCCCGTAATTCTCGGGCACACGCAGCGTCAATATCTCTGACTCGTCAAGTTCTGGGAACCAGAGTGTGCCAGACTCGGTAACCAGCACAGCACGGTCAATCTGGAGTTTGTTCTCCTCGCTTCGCATGAAATTTTCCCAGGTAAATTCGACAGTAAACCTGCCTTTTCCTGACTCGATCTCAGACTCCGTGGCAGTCTCTCGTCTGGGACCAGTGAGAACCATCTCTCGGTCAGTCTGCCCGTTTACGCCCGCCAGTCCAGTCTCGAACGCTGAGTACCCGAGCGGCGGTAACTCACCGTTCTTAAAATCTTCTGCGGTCGAGCGGTAAGCCTCGACTTCTTCTGCTGTGTCGAGCGAGACAGTGGTCGTAATATTCCACCTCGCATCGCCATCAGTCTCTAAATTTGCAATAAACTGCACGTCTGGACTCTCGCCGAAGGGGTCCTGTTTGTCCGTCTGGTCGGCAGTGTCGGGTGACGGTGTGCCCCCGACAACAGGGACTAGTCCACAGACCACCACGCCGACGATGAGGAGGGCAGCCGCAGCGACACGCGACGGCGGAGACATACCCCGGATGTCGTCCCCTGTCGGGAAAACGCTTTCTATGAAACGTCATGGCCCTCGATAAACGGTCTCGGCACTGCTCGTGCCGTCTTAGTAGCTGTACGGCTCGGAACAATTCTGACATCAGAGGGGCCACTCGCTGCCTGTGGAGCCACTGGGTTTTTATACGCTAGCGGAGAACTGTCTTTTGAGATGAATACGGCTCGTCGCGCTGTGGTTGCCCTCCTTGCCGGTTGCCTGTTGCTCACAGTTGGGGCCCCCGTCGGAAGCCTCTCTCTTCAACAGACAGCGGATACCGGTCAGCTGACGATTTCGGAACGCGAAAACGGGACGAACTACCTCTCGCCGTTCGGGACTGGTACCGATGGGTACGACCGGATCGGTGCCGATGTCTCGAGTGCAGCGAGCATCGCGGCCCAGGAAATTCACAGTACGCACGACACGCGGACATACGCCCAACAGTTGGAAGCGGCCAACGCGACAGAACGGCCGGTCGTTGCAGAGGGTCAACTCGACCGTGTCGAGACTCGCTTCGAGCGCCTCGCGGAGCAACAAGAGCAACTATACGAATCCTACGCTGCTGGCGAGATCTCTGAGCGCACGCTGCTCCGAAAACTCGTCACCTTCCGCATTATCGCAAACACACAGGTCCAGAATTACGAGCGGGCCGCCAGCAACACCGATATTGGAATTCGACGGATTTCGCAGCTCGAAACGCTGTCCGCAGGACTCACACCGGAACAGCCCGTTCTCGACCGGGTGGAGCAGACACTGACAACCTCGGAGCCACGAGTCATCTACCTCGCGGCAGCGGGCGACGGACTGACGCTTGCAACTGTCGCCGAGGATGAGTACGTGCGACAGGCGACTGTCCTCGGCGAACGAGACTTCGAGGGGCAGGACCAGTTCAAACTCGACCAGAACATCAGTATCGACGACGACCAGTGGGCGACTCCACAGGGGTACAGCGAGGCCCAGAACCGTCTGGGTGAACTGTATCCCTGGTCTTATGACCTGACGGAGGTGCGCGCGGATGTTGAGCAGTTGAGCCGGACGTACAAGTTCGATGTCGCGACGCCAGAGGGTGAACTGACCACCTACTTCGACGGGGCAACACGGAACGTCTTCCACGAGAACCAGGTTGGATTGCCCTCCCAGCGGTACGTTGAGGAGACTGTCTCGAACAGCACAGGAACACTGAATATCACGCTGTCACTCACCCACGACACCGGACCACTCCGTCTCCAACTCGATAATGACGGCCGCCCTGTGGTCGACGCTGTCGTCAGAATCGATGGTGAGGTTGTCGGCCAGACCGACAACCGAGGGCAATTGTGGGTAATTCAGCCTCGCGACAGCTTCGAGCTCACGGCGACCACGCTCAGTGGCGAGACTGTCTCTATTTCGGTCCCGTAGGTTGAAGTACTGAACCGTAGCCAACCCACCCTATGGGTCGGGCTGTCAGTTCTGTGGTCGGCGTTATCCTGCTCATTTCCCTCGTTGTGGTGGGTGCGGGAACAATGAGCCTCGCGCTCGCGACGGAACCCCCCGACCCGGCCCCGGTCTCGTCGTTCGAACTTGCCGTCGACGCCGATACTGACGAACTTAGCATTACACACCGCGGTGGTGAGTCTATCGACCTGACCGAGGCGACCATCCGGATTACAATCGACGGGAAGCGCGTTACACATCAGCCGCCAGTTCCGTTCTTTGCCGCACGTGGCTTCGAGAGTGGCCCCGGCGGCCCGTTCAACTCGGCAAGCGACAACACCTGGCGGCCTGGCGAAACCGGGACGCTCGAACTCGCCTCGACGAACTCGCCAGCGCTGACGCCAGACTCGATTGTGACTGTTCGTATCATCACTGATGGCACAGAAATCGCGAGACTCAGTACTTCCGGTTAGAGGTCGTACAGGTCGCTGTACTTGTCTGTGGCGTAGTCGAGGAACGGTTGGGCCGACAGCGCCTCACCAGTGGCTCCCTCGATCAGTTCTGGCGTGGTGTACCGGCAGCCGTGCTGGTGGACTTCCGATTCCAGCCAGTCGGCTATCGGGTCGAATTCGCCGTCCTCGATGGTGGCGTCGAGGTCGTCGAACTCTTCGCGCACCGTCTCGTCGATCTGTGCGGCCAGCAGTGACCCAAGCGAATACGTCGGGAAGTAGCCGAAGTTTCCGTAGGTCCAGTGGATATCCTGCAGACAGCCGTTGGCGTCAGAATCTGGCACGACTCCGAGGTATTCTTCCATCTTCTCGTTCCAGACCTGCGGCACTTCGCTCACTTCGAGGTCCCCGCGAATCAGGTCGCGCTCGATCTCGAAGCGCAGCACAATGTGCATGTGGTAGGTGAGTTCGTCAGCCTGGACGCGAATGAGGTTGTCCTCGTACACCTCGTTTGCGGCCTCGTAGAACTCCTGGGGTGACGCCTCGACGCCGAGATGCTCCTCGACAGTTGCACCGAACTGTCGCCAGAACGGCAGCGTCCGACCGATGTGGTTCTCCCAGAACCGCGACTGTGATTCGTGGACAGTCATGTCACGACTGTCACCCAACGGAGTGCCGTACTCGTCGTCTGGCAGGCCAAGCGTGTACCGTGCGTGGCCGAACTCATGGATGGTCGACCCGAGCGCGTCCATCGGGTCATCTGGTGTGAATCGTGTCGTCACGCGCGCGTCGAACTGCGTGCCGGTAGAGAACGGGTGTGGTGCGGTGTCGAGACGGCCACGACTCCAGTTGTAACCCAACTCATCGAGTGCTTCCCGGACGAGTTCTTCCTGTGCGGACTCGTCGTATTCGCCGTCGAAGGGGTCGGCAAGTTCGACATCGCTGTTGCTAACCTGTTCGATGAGTGCCGGAAGTTCGGATTTGAGTTCGCCGAGAATCTTCTCGATGGTCTCGATATCCAGATACGGCTCGTAGTCCTCAACAAGCACCTCGTAGGGGTCTCGGTCCGGGTCGATCTCGGCGGCGTACTCCCGCCGAAGTTCGACCAGCTCTGACAGTTCGTCCTCGAATTTCGAGAAGTCTGAGTCTGCCTTTGCCTCCTCCCAGACTGGCATCGCGTTCGACGCGGTTTCAGAGAGCTGTTCGACGAGCTCCTCCGGAACCCTCGTTGCGCGCTCGTGGTCTCGTTTTACTTCGCGGACGACGGCCTGCTGTCTGTCGGAGACGGCACCGTCGAGTTCGTCGAGATACGCAGCAAGGTCATCGTCGGTGAGTAACTCGTGTTGGAGTGTCGAGAGCGCTGACGTCTGTTTCGAGCGTGCTGGTGTCCCCTCGTCAGGCATCATAACCTGCTGGTCCCAACTCAACACGCCGGCGGCGTCACTGACATGACTGTACTTTCGGACGTGGTTCAGAAACGACTCGTAGGTGTCGGAATCTGCAGTCTCTTTGCTCGCCATACTCGGGCTTTGGCCCACTGGCCCATCAACGCATCGCCGTGTGGCTGTTCAGCCTGTCGACAGGGCTAGTCGCGGTCATCACCGATAGCTTCGGCAGTTGACTGGTAAATCTCTCGGCAGCGGTCGAGCACTGCCAGCGAGACGCTTTCGGTGGCGGTGTGTGCTTCCCCGGGCTCGGCCGGCCCACAGACCACGCAACTCGTGCCGGCGTCGGCCAACCATCCAGCGTCGGTTGCGTGGGGTTTGCTCACCTGCTGTGGCTGGGCCGTCTGTGCTCGCTCGGCAGCCGCTGTAACGAGCGCTGCAAACTCGCGGTCATCACAGGCCATCGGCGGCAGATCCTGTTCGATGGTGACTGACATACCGTCGCGGTTGCGCACGTCGGACAGGTCGATACGGTCGCCGGGGATGGTCCGCTCGTCGACAGTAATCGTACACGAGTCCGGAATCACGTTCCACGCGGTGCCGCCCTCGATTTCGGTCACGGCGAGCGACCCCGACATGGAGTTACCGAACACCGACGTTTCCGGAACGGGCACCCCTTTGAGCAGTTCGACGGCCTCCGTGGCTCGGTAAATCGCGTTCGTCCCCGCGTCAGGTTCGCTAGCATGCGCACGTTTGCCTGCGGCGTCGACCGTTACCGCACGTCTGCCTTTGTGAGCAATTGCGACATCCGTCACACCTTCGTCGGAGTAGCCAGTCGAGCCCTCGCCGATGATTGCCCGTTCGGGTGCGAACCCGTCGGCAATCGCACCGCGTGCCCCTCGGCCGCCAGTTTCTTCGCCCACGAAGGAGGCAAAGACCAGTTCACAGTTTTCGAGTTCGGCGTCACGAAAGGCACACATCGCAGCCGCGACAGCACCTTTCATATCCGCACCGCCGCGGCCGTACAGCCGTCCGTCACGGACTGCAGTCTGGTACTCGCCGTTGTCAATCTGCTCGGCGGCAGGTGGGACCACATCGTGGTGGCCGACGAGCGCGAACTGTGGGCCAGACCCGCGGCGTGCGATGACGTTTCCGTGTTGGTCCCTGGTGACAGCACCAGCAGTTCGTTCCCGAAGCCAGCGCTCGATGTAGTCTCCAGCAGCAGTTTCGTCGTCGTGGCTCGGAATATCAACGAGTGTGCGAGCCAGTTCGCGGGTATCCATGCTGGTTCTCACTCACCGCGCAGTGTAAAGCTCACTGGTCGTTCTACACTGGTGTCTTGGAGATCCTTCGTCGGGGAAAACAGTGATACGTCAACACCACCAAAGTGGAGCAGATGGACGGTGAACTGTTCGGGCAGATGGTCGACGCTGTCGGCGTCGGGGTCGGGGCCTACGACGAGACTGGCCATTACAACTATGTCAACCAGGCATACGCCGATATGCTCGACACAGACCGCCAGAGCCTGCTCGACACACCAATCTGGGAGATAAACACCGCTGTCGACCCCGAGAAATTCGACGCCTACTGGAGCTCGTTTGGGGCGGGTGAAACACGGACAGCAGAAGCCATTCACACGTTTGGCGACACTGCTGTCGATGTCAGAACGGTCACGACTCGTGTTCAGACACAGGAGCGTCCGTTCAACGTTGGGACGATTCAGGATATCTCAATCCAGAAACGTCGCGAGCGCCAGCTCAATCAGCTCCATACCGTCACCGACGAACTGGTCGAAGCCACCTCTATCGACGAAATTGCTCGCGTCATCTCCCAGACTGCCGAGGAGACGCTTGGGTTCAATCGAACTGTCGTCCGTATCGCCACTGACGACGGCCAACTGGAACCGATACTGGTCTCCGACGACGCTGTCGACGACGTCGGCACCTGCTGGGCGTACGACCTCGACGAGGACACCGAAGGGGTCCGTGCTTTCACGCAGGACAAGACAGTTATCGTCGAAGATATCGAGACACTGGACGATGGCCACAGCCGAGGCAATATTGCCTCAGTCATGTATCTCCCAATCGGTTCGTATGGACTGATTAGTATAGCCAAACGAGGGCCGGCAGCATTCGGCGAGACCGATATCGACCTCGCATCGATCCTTGCCTCGAACGCTGAAACGGCGTTTCGCCGACTCGAAAACGAACGAACCCTTCGCCGCAAAAATGAGCGCCTCGAAGCCTTCGTTGATGTCATTACCCACGATATCCCGAACCATCTGACCGTTGCAAAATCGCGCGTCGACCTCGCGACAGAACACGGTGACCTCTCACATCTTGACCAGGTGACTGCGGCCCACGACCGAATCGAGTCAGTCATTTCAGACACGCATACGCTGTTCGCACACGGTGAACAGGTCGAGTCGAAAAACTGGGTTCGACTCGCAGATATCGTCAACGGCTGTTGGCGGAACTGCCGCGGGCAGCAGTCAGACGCGACGCTAGAAATCGCGAATCCGGGCTATCTCAAAGCCGATGAAAATAGCTTCAAACAACTGCTCGAAAATCTGTTCTGGAACGCGCTCGAACACGCCGGCCCTGCCCCAGCTATCAGAGTCGGACTGACTCGAAATGGATTCTACGTCGAAGACGATGGGCCAGGGATACCAGACTCCCAGCAACAGGACGTTCGCTCGCCTGGAGTGACGAATGCCGGCGGTGAAGGCCATTCTGGATTCGGGTTAGCGATTGTCGAGGAGATTGCCCGCGCTCACGGCTGGGAACTGACAATTACTGACAGTGAACTCACCGGTGATGACAGCACTCCCGGAGCACGATTCGAGTTCAGCGGCGTCACGGTCCGAACCAACAGCGCGGACGGCGACTCGTAATGACGTGTCTTTTTAAGCGAAGACGCCGTAGCCCGCACCAAGATGTTCAAGGCGATAGTGCGAGCGGAACGGCTGCAGTCGACGCTTGACTCCGTAGGCGTGCTGGTGGACGAGTGTAAGATCCACCTTGACGATGGCGGGATAGAAATTCGCGCGGTTGACCCCGCAAACGTCGGGATGGTTGACCTCTCCCTCGACGCCTCCGCATTCGAGTCGTACGAGGCCGACGGCGGACTGATCGGCGTCAACCTCGTTCGACTGCAGGATATTGCCGGGATGGCAGACAGCGGCCAACTCGTGGAACTCGAACTCGACGAGGAGACTCGAAAGCTACACATCTCGATTGATGGACTGGAATACACGCTCGCACTGATCGACCCCGAATCGATCCGCGAAGAACCGGACCTGCCGGATCTGGACCTCTCGTCAACAATCGTTATCGAGGGTCGGGATATCGACCGCGCCGTGACGGCCGCCGATATGGTCAGCGACCACATCGAACTCGGCGTTGACGAGACTGATGAGGTGTTCTACGTCGAAGCAGAAGGTGACACCGACGACGTGCACCTCGAACTGGACGGCGAAGACCTGATCGACCTCGTCGCTGGCGAGGCGTCCTCACTGTTCTCGCTGGATTACCTGCAGGACATGAACAAGGCGATTCCAAAAGACACCGAAGTGACGATGGAACTCGGCGAGGAGTTCCCTGTCAAACTGCACTTCGACATCGCCGAAGGCGAGGGCGAAGTCACCTACATGCTCGCACCGCGGATTCAGAGCAACTGACTCGCTCTGTCGCGCGTCTGTCTGACGTATTCTTTTGTATTCGCCGTCAAAATCAACACATATGACGAGCCTCGACGAGGCCTACGGCGGGGAATCGCCCGTTTCGCGACCGCGACAGGCAGTCGCTGGCGGGGTGCTGGTCGGCCTCGGCGTCCTCGCAATCGTCGCCGCGATGGCTGCTGTCTGGACCGGCACCGGAACGGCCGCGAAACAGACCGCCGGGATTGCCGCTGGCGTCGGCATCCCACTGATGTTACTCGGCATTGTCGTTGCGCTGCCAGCGAGTCGCCGGACACGCGCTGGTGTCAGTATCGGGACAGCACTGTCAGCAGGTGGTATCTGGCTCTTTCAGTACGCCTACCCGACTCGGTGGACCCAGACTGTGGACCCCCTCGCTTTCGAGACGCTGCTTCTCTACGGCCTTGGCTGTGCGATTGCTGTCTGGTTCGTGTTTACTGCAATCGCGAGCACTCGCCTGCGAAACAACCCACAAGGAACTGTCTCGCTGGAAGTCGTCATGCAGGGCGAGACGAGAACTGTCGAGGTGAGCAACCGAGAGTACCAGCAGATTGTCAGCGACGGCGGTGACCCCACCGAGTATATCGACGACCTCGAAGACTGACTCACTCAGTTATCAACGACTTTGATTTCGGTGAACGTTCTAAAGTCGCCGATGACGTACGGGTCGCCGTCGAATGGGCCAACCTCGATAATGACTTCGCCCCAGCCGTCGGCTGGCGCTTCCAGTGGCTGGTACGGCACCCACAGCTCGGGGAGAAAGCCACCGGTGTGGTGGACCAGCGAGACGCGCTCGTCGTCGCCGCTGAACGCCGACGCTTTCGGGACGACTTGGTTCATTTCCTCGTCGGTGAACTCTCGCGTCTCGCCGTTGAGTTGGAACGTGAACTCTCTGAAATCGGAGAGTGAGAGCTCTCTGAACTCGCCAAGTGAGACATCTACGCCGTCCGTACTCAGCCCACGCTCTTCGAGCGCCGTTGCCATCTCCTCGACTGTCCGGGCATTACCGCCCTCGAACTGCGTCATCGCGAGTTGTTCCGCTGCACTTTCGAGGTTCCCGTTAGCAGCCGCTTTGTAGTACGTTTCGACAACACCTGCTGCAGCGGATTGGTTTTCTCCGCCGTTGGGTCCAGAACTGTCATCCTGGCTTGTCGAACAGCCAGCCAGTGCCGTAATTCCCGTCGTTGCCAGCGCTCCGAGTACTGTCCGTCTGCGTGTCACGGGCGGTCATTCCGGGGGAACCCACAAAAGACTGGTCCTGCGGTTGCCGTCAAGTGTACACTCCTACCGGACGCGCCGTCGGCACGTCCGGCCTTTTTCGCCCACGTTTTTCAAGGAGAGGTGGTGAGCGGAGCGAACCACCCGACGCTGAAAAAGGTGGTCGGAAAAGCACTTTATCCCGCCCGTCGAATAGCCGAACATGATTGACGAGACAGCGGGCGAAATCGCGGATATGCAGACACACAGTTCGTCTGTGGTTGCGGTCAAGGCAGCGCGGGCACTCAAAGACCTGACTGAGCGTGAGTTTCCGACAGTCGACGAGTACCATCGAGCGCTGGAACGCAACAGCAACGCGTTGCGTCGAGCCAATCCCTCACACGCCTCGTTACATACCACCCAGCGACAGATTGTCGAACACGTTACTGAACTCGATTCCGACAGTGTCGAGGCGGCACAGGGGGAAACGTTGACCATTATCGACGAGGTCATCGAACGGGTCGAGACAGGCAAACGCAAGGCTGCCGAGTTGGCCGCCGACCAGTTATCAGACGGCGAAACGCTGCTCACTCACGATTACTCGACGACAGTGTTGTCGGCGCTGACCCGCGCTGTCGAGGATGGAAAAGAGTTCACGGTTTACGTAACTGAGGCCAGACCGCGGTACATTGGACGGAAGATGGCCCGTCGACTCGCGCAGTTCGAGTCGGTCGAAACGACACTTATCATCGACGGTGCCTCTGGACACGTCATGCGGGATGTCGACAGGGTCCTGCTCGGGATGACCTGCGTTGTGAACGAGACACTGTACAACCGGGTCGGGACGTATCCGATTGCAGCGACGGCTGCTGACAGCGGTGTCCCTGTCGATATTATCGGCTCCTCGGCAAAACTCGTCGAAGGCGGCTTCTCTTTCCAGAACGAACACCGCGTCGCGAGTGAGGTGATGCGCGAACCAGCCGAGGGCTTCGAGGTGGGCAATCCAGCCTACGACGCAACCCCGACGAGACTGGTGAACAACATCATTACCGACGAAGGAATCCAGAATCAACCGAGCGAGTGACGGACAGGGCCGTCCGAATCTAGGCGAGAGGGACTCTCGCCGTAGTGAGTGCGGTGTGCGTGGCTGTCGTCGTGTACGGTCGATAGCGATGCATTGGTCTGGTATCACCTGTGAGAACTGCCCAGAAAAACTATTCATGGATGAGGAGTAATCGATAACAATGAGTGGCGATGTCGAGGTTCTCCATGTCGATGATGACCCACAGTTTGTCGAGCTCACACAGACCTGTCTCGAACAGGAGGTCGATTGGTTCAGCGTAACGACGGCGACGAGCGTCGATGACGGACACGCTCTGCTTGCAGACCACGAGTTTGATTGTGTGGTCTCTGATTACGACATGCCCGCGTCGACCGGAATCGAGTTTCTGACACAGGTTCGCGAGGAGTACCCAGACTTGCCGTTCATTCTGTACACCGGCAAGGGAAGCGAGGCTGTCGCCAGCGAGGCGATCACCGCTGGCGTCACCGATTACCTGCAAAAACAGTCCGGGACGAGCCAGTATACGATTCTGGCGAACCGAATCAAAAACGCAGTTGCACAGCGCCACGCTGAGCAAGAAGTCGAACAGACACGCCAGCGACTCACCGAAGTCACCCAGAACGTTACAGACTGTATCTGGCTGTTCGACCGTGACTGGGAAGAAATTCTGTTCATTTCCGGCTACGAAAAAGTGTACGGCCGCCCCGTCGCGGAACTCAAAGACAACCCGCGGGATTTTCTCACCGTGATCAAAGAGGATGACAGGCCACTGGTCACGGAGAAGATGAGCGAACTCTCTGCTGGCCAGACGATCGATGTGGAGTACAGGATTAAAGGATCAGACGAACCGACCTGGGTATGGGTAAAAGGCTCGCCGATTACGAACGACGACGGCGAAGTGGTTCGGGTGGCTGGGTTCAGCCGCGACGTTACTGAGCGGAAGGCCCAGGAGCGCGAATTCGAGCGCCTCTCCGAGCGATATCAGGCCTACGTCGAAAATACACAGGATATTATCACAGTCCTCACTGAAGACGGTGAGATAGCGTACCAGAGCCCTGCGGTCGAGGATGTCCTCGGATACGATATCGACCAACTGCGCGGAGAGAACGTCTTCGGCTACGTTCACCCAGATGACCAGACCGAAACTGCCGAAGAGTTTCATAAACTCGTTGCTGACCCCGACACGGAGTCGACCAAAGTCGAATTTCGGTTCGAGCACAGCGATGGGTCGTGGGTGTGGCTGGAAGCGCTCGGCAACGAGCATACCGGCGGCGAGATGGACGGCTACCTCGTCAACTCTCGGGATATCACCGACCGCAAGGAGTACGAAAAACGCCTCCAGACCCAGAACGAACAGCTAGACGAGTTCGCTGGCGTCGTTAGCCACGACCTGCGGAATCCGCTGAACACGGCGGCAGCCAGACTCGAACTGGCACAGGACGAACTCGAAACGCCACATCACGAACCAATCGGCCGGGCTCTCGACCGAATGGAACGCATTATCGACGACGTACTCTGGCTCGCTCGCAGTGGTCGGGAAATCGGTGATACCGAGCCTGTCGATTTCAGGGACGCCGCCGAATCGGCCTGGGAACTCGTCAGCGACCGCGACAAGGACGAACTTACATTCACCGGGCCGGCCCCACCAGAGGGCCGCATTATCGCCGACAACGACCGACTCAACCATCTTTTCGAGAACCTCTTTGCCAACGCTGTGGAGCATGGTGGACCCGAAGTCACCGTGTACGTCGAACTCACTGACAGTGGGTTCGCCATTGCCGACGATGGCCCGGGAATTCCAGAAGAGGATCGAACGGACATTTTTGAGGCTGGCTTCTCGACAATAGCTGATGGCTCAGGATTTGGCCTGCGAATCGTCGAACAGGTCGCACAGGCCCACGACTGGGAGATCGAGGTTGTGGAGAGTGAGGCTAGCGGCGCGCGGTTCGAGGTAACCGGCGTCGAAGTGCTCGACCCGTCCAGTTAGCGTGCCATCGTCAGTGGGTCCCAGAAAGGAAGCCGTGGATGCGGAATCTGAATACCGAGCGACATCAGCCCGTGTGCGAACAGGATGTAGCCGAGGATGACGAATAGGACGCCGAGCACCCGATGCATCCGGCGGCGGTGGGTCGCGCCAACGCTGTCGATGATCGTCCCGTAGGCAAACACAGTCGGAATTGTGCCGACGCCAAGCGCGAATAGTGCGACTCCGCCTGCGATTGGTGAGCCTGTCGAGAACGCGTAGAGATAGGCTGGATAGAGGATAGGGCAGGGAAGCAACCCGTGAACTGCACCGAGGCCCACGATTCCGGGGCCGTTTGCGAGGCGGTCGACCGCTCCGGTGAGCTTCTGGGTAATGCGCTGTGTGCCGGGTAGTGACACTCCCGAAGTCACCCGGCCGTGGACGTAAATCACGCCCGTCCCGATAACGAAGGCACCGATTACGACGCCGAAGACGCCGCGAACAAGGTCTGCCGTCGCAGTGAGTTCTCCAGCACCGAGAAAGACGACGCCACCGAGCAGACCAACAATCGCGCCGATTGCGGTGTAACTCAACGTTCGACCGATATTGAACAGCGCGTGCTGGCGCACTTCGTACAGCGTGAGGTGTGCGTGTCGCTGTCCTCTGGCGGGTGCCGTCTGCTGACCGCCGTCTGTGCGCGTTGGGTCCATCTGCTGGGCATAGATAGTCACGAGCGGCCCACACATTCCGATACAGTGGGCGCCGGCCAGTAGCCCGATCAACAGAAAGAGCACCACGTCGGTCCCGAACAGGGCAACCATTAGCTCCACCCCGGGTAGTCGACGGTCATACGTCACCGTAGCAGGCCTGGACAAATATCAGCGTTGGTGCGGCCGTCGAACGTAAGCGGCGGCAGGGAAACGGGTTTGTCGGTGGACGCGCTTGTACCCAGTAATGACTGACCTCGGCGACTTCAGCAGCGACCTCAGCGATGACGACCAGAGCCGAGCAGCGGCGGAATCCAACGCCGCCGATACTGCTGACCAATCGGCTGGCGAGAGCCAATCTGACGACGAGTTCGAGACGTACGACGCCTCGCCAGCGGGAACTGACCGCGGAATTGGGGTGCTCTCTGCGTCGACAGGACTCAGGATCAGCGAAGAAGACGACGAAACCGACCTTCGTGCGTACGTGACCGCAGGGAATCGGTCCGACGTCCGTATCGGGTCGTATCTGCTGGCTCCGTATCCAGACGGCGAGCGTCTGTTCTGTCGGATCGAAGCGCTGGAATACAGCCAGGAGTACCGGGCCGACGACGCTACCGAGATTCATGCTCGCCGTGCGATGCGAAGCGAAGGCATCGACGAAGAGGATTTCAAACTGATGGCTTCACTGAAGCCGGTCGCCGTTCTCTACGAAGAGGGCGGTGAATTGAAACGCCGGATGACCGACCGCGTGCCCAAACCCGAGACGGTTATCGAACAGGCCGCGGAGAAGACTGACATCAAGACGGGGCTGAAGATGCCCGAAGACGGTGTCTTCCTCGGCCATCTCGCTGTCGGTGGCCAGAAAGTCAAGACTGCGGCCACGCCGCCGACAATCGACTATCGACTCAAAGACTCCTACGACACCGGCGACCCGCTGGTGTTCAGACACACTCTGGTCGCTGGCGGGACAGGGTCCGGGAAGACCCACGGAGCGAAAAACATCATCCGACAGTATCTCGACGAAGACCGGTCCTATCCCGTCGAGAGCGGGAGCGACCGCGAGGTTCGGCCTGCGGTCGTCCAGTTCGACCCGCAGGACGAGTACGCACAGATGCACGACGACGGCGAGTACGACGAGGTGGTGGCCCGAGAACTCGACGGTGAGGGCATCGCACACGGCGGGCACGACGATACCGTCGCGTTCATTCCAGCGGTCGGCGGCGCGACTTACTCGGCGGATCACCACCGTGCCGAGCAGGTTGAATTCACAATTCCGTTTTCGATGGTCCACGACAATCCGTGGCTGATCGCCGGCAGTGGTCTGAACGAAAACCAGTACAATGCGCTTGTGAATGTGCTTCTGGACCGATTCAGAGACCGCCACGGCGCTGACGGGACCTACGACCAGTTCATCCGGTTTCTCGACGACCCGGCGTTGCGAGAAGAACTCGACGAGAGCGGGAAAGTCCACGAAGCTACCTTCGACGCCGTTTCACGACGGGCGCGCGGGTTCGGCGATGTCTTCGACGGTGACGCGCGACCGATTACTGACATGATCCACGAGTTCGTTCGACCGGGTCGGCTGAGCGTCGTCCCGACGTACCACATCGCCAACAGCCGAGCGACCGAGACAGTCGTGCTCGCACTGTCGTCGCTGCTGGTCGACCAGAAACTGTCGAACGACCCCGAGTACGACCGCATCAAGGAGACGCCGCTCATCGTCGGGATGGACGAGGCCCACAACTTCCTGACTGACGCCGACACAGTCCAGGCACAGCGCGTCATCGGGAAGTTCACCGACGCCGCCAAGCAGGGCCGCAAGGAGCGACTCGGACTGTTTCTCATCACGCAAGACCCACAGGATATCGCCGACCCAGTATTTAAACAGATCAACACCACGATGGTGCTGAACCTCGGCGACGAAGACGCTATCAGCGCAGTCAACATCCCCGCACATCTCGAATCGAAGGTTCCGTACATGGAGAAAGGCCAGATGGTCGTCTACTCACCAGACAACTCCGAACCGGTCGAGTTGATTGGCCTGGACCACTGTGTGACCCGACATGGTCGCGACTGAGCAGGCGGAGATTCAAATACGAAGCGCGGGCCACACCACCTATGATCGCAATCGCGGGCGGGAAAGGCGGTAGTGGGAAAACGACGACTGCAGTTGGACTCGCGTGGGTGCTGGCCCGCCGTGGCAGCGACCCAATCGTTGTCGACTGTGACACTGATATGCCGGACATTCACCATCTGCTCGATGGGCTTCAGCCCGGTGGAATCGACCGCCTCGCTGCGGGACAACTACTGGAAAGGGCCTGTGCAGAATCGCCGACGGCCCCCGGCGTCCGGTGTCTCACTGCCGGTGACCGCTCGAACGTCGCAGACGCACTCATTCGGCTGACAGACTGGCACGACACTGTCATCCTCGACTGTCCGCCCGGTGCAGGGCCTGACGCCGTTCGGCCACTGCGTCACGCCCAGAGAGTGCTTCTCGTCTCGACGGACCAACCGTCGGCAGTGACGGATACAGTTCGGACCGCCCGCACCGCACGCGAACTCGGAACCCGTGTGTTCGGCGCCATTCTCCGTGAGACTCCCTCGGCGTCTGTAACGGAATGGCCAGACGAGTCACCGCTTCTGGCGCGGGTTGAGTCTGTCGAAGCGCCGCTGGAGGACCCACAGGTTCGGGCAGAGTGGTCGACGCTGGCTGCGTCAGGTCTGATGGTACCTGCAAGATAAACGGAGGCTCCGTTCGACGCTAACTACACGCCTGCACGGAGTATTGGGGAACGGTCGTTCAAAAATACTGTCTGTTTTACTAATAAACGAGTCGGAATCTTTAACGGCTGGTAACGAATAGAACACATACTGATGACCGACCGGTTGCGGACAGGAATTGATGTCCTCGACAGGAAACTCGATGGCGGGATTCCGGCAGGGAGTATGGTTGCCCTGTCAGCGTCGCCAGCGAGTCAGGCGGAGCTGTTCCTGTACGAACTCACCGCAACCCGCGGCACGCTCTGGCTGTCACTGAACCGGACGGCCGAGGCTGTCACCGACAGTATCGAAAACACGCCGACTGAAACCGGCGACCCGACGATTCGACACATCTCTGGGGAGGCACCGCTCGACAACGCAAGCAAACTGATTAGCGCGCTACCCGAAACCTCGAATCTCATTGTCGACCCGCTGGATGTCCTCGAATCGCAGGAGCCGCCCTCGCGATTCCGCTCGTTCATGAACGACCTCCAGAATCACATCTTCAACACCAACAGTCTCGCAATTATGCACTGTCTCGAAGGACGAGATGTGCCGCCGCTGCGAGATACGACCGAGCATTTCGCTGACGTTGTCTTCCATCTCGAGACGAACATCAGCGGCGACGAAGTCGAAAACCGGATGTCGATTCCGAAGTTCCGCGGCGGGCGAGCCCCCTCGGATACAATCAAACTCGATCTTGTGGAAGAGGTTTCCATCGACACCAGCCGAGATATTGCGTAACCACAACACCTTATTTTCAGCCGACTGAAGCGGTGAGTATGAAACGCGTCAGATTCCGCGACCCATCGGGGAGCGTACGGACCGGCCAGTGGCTCGACGAGGACGGAAACACGGCAGACACAGCAACGGCTGGGGCGGGGGGCCTCGTTGCCTTCGGCGGTGAAACCTACGACCCAGAATCAGTCGAGATTCTCCCGCCGGTCGAGCCCTCGAAGATTGTCTGCATCGGACGGAACTACGCCGACCACGCCGACGAGATGGGCTCAGACGTGCCTGACCGCCCGCTGCTGTTCCTGAAGCCACCAAACACGGTGACGAGCCACGGGAGTACCGTGTCGCTGCCCGCTGGCAAGGACCGAATCGATTACGAAGCAGAATTGGGTGTCGTCATCGGACAGCAGTGTCGCAATGTCGAACCCGAGGACGCGATGGCTGTCGTGTCGGGATACACCTGTGTTGTCGACCTCTCGAACAGAGACGACCAGCGCCAAGAGCAGAACTGGGTGCGCGGGAAGGCGTTCGACAACGCTGCTCCGATGGGCCCGGTTGTTGCCGATACGCAGCACGTTCCCGAAGACGCGAGTGTCGAACTATGGGTCAACGGTGAGCAACGCCAGTCGTCCTCGCGGGACCATCTCATCTTCCCGATTCCGGAGTTGATCGCCGAAATTACCGAGCATCTCACCCTCGAACCGGGTGACGTGATTGCGACAGGTACACCCGAGGGTGTTGGTCCGCTCGCAGATGGGGACACGGTGACCGTCGAGATCGAGGGTGTCGGACGGCTCGAACACAGCGTTTCGGTTCCGTAACTGCAGTTCGGCTTAGCTAAAAAAGTTAACGTCGCCGGTCAGGCTGGCTCGAAGATAACGAGGCGTTCGTCCGTGGTTTCGGTACGGTCGACACCAATCGTAACTTCTTGACCAGCCTCAACGTCGCCGGGTTCCATCCCCCGGATCTGTCCCGTGACACTCACCGGTCCGAAGTCGACGACAGCGACGACGAACGGCGCGTCGTCGGCAAAATCCGGCGCTGCGACGTGTGTCTGTGTGTACGTCTCAATCTCGCCGGTCTCCGGAAGTGGTGCTTCCGTGAGTTCCTGCGAGCCAGTTGCCGGGTCGATTCGTTTTGGCGGCAGCGAGCCATCGCCCTCTGGCCCTTCGAGGTAGTACGGCTCACCTGCTTCGATGGCGTCGAGGAAGTCGTCGTATCCCTCATTGCGTGCGTCGCTCATGCGTCCACCTCCTCGAGAATGTGGACGACACAGCTTGCGACCGTGCCACCCGCGTTGTGTGTCAGTCCAACCTCCGCGTCGGACACAGCCTCACTGTTGACGTGGTCCCCGCGCAGGAGTTTGGTTAGTTCCGAAATCTGTGCACAGCCTGTTGCACCGACTGGGTGACCTTTGGCCTTTAGCCCGCCGGAGAGATTCACCGGCAGGTTGCCGTCGATGGTCGTCTCACCCTCGCGCGCTGCAGTAATCGCCTCTCCGGGCTCGTAGAAGCCGAGGGATTCCAGCGCGAGCGCTTCGGCGATGGTGAAACAGTCGTGGACCTCGGCGACGTCGATGTCGTCTGGTCCAACTCCGGCGTCTTCGTAGGCAGTCTCACCAGCCTCGACTGCCGCAGGTGTCCGTGGAATCGAGACGCGGTCCTGCAGAGCCAGCGAGTCTGAGCCCTGTCCGACGCCGGTAATCTTCACGTCTGTCTCGATGCCCTGGTCCTGCACAAACTCCTCGCTCATCAGCACGGCGGCGGCAGCGCCGTCGCTCATCGGCGAGCAGTCGTACAGCCCAAAGGGCGCACTCACTGTCGGCGCTTCGAGCACATCTTCGACCTCGATAGCTCGGTTGAACTGCGCGAGGTCGTTCTCGACAGCGTTGGCGTGGTTCTTGACAGCGATGTGAGCGAGGTCCTCGCGCGTGCCGCCGAACTCGTCGAAGTAGCTGTTTGCCATCAACGAGTACGCACCGGGGAACGTGACCCCGGCGTTGACTTCATACAGCGCGTCGGCGGCCGCCGAGAGTGCTCTGGTTCCGTCCGGTGTCGAGAGATTTTTCATCCGCTCGGCGCCACCCACGAGGACGACATCTGCCGCGCCGCTGCGGACGTGGTTGACGCCATAGCGGACCGCAACCCCGCTTGAGGCACAGGCCGATTCGATCCGTGTGGCGGGGGCCGAAATACCTGCGGCGTCGGCCATCAGCGGCCCCTGGTGGCCCTGTGTCTCGGCAAATTCACCCATGAAATTACCGTAAAACAGCTCTTCGATGGCGTCCGGGGATACCCCAGAGTCGTCGAAGGCTTCGCCGGCCGCCTGCGCGAACATATCGCGCGCTGTTCGTTCGGGTGAAGAGCCGAACTTCGTCATTCCGACGCCCGCTACGTGGACGTCTGTCACCACTCCATCCCTCCGTTGACTCCGAGTATCTGCCCGGTCATGTAGCTTGACTCGTGACTCGCTAGGAAGCGAACGATGCCCGTAATATCTTCGACCTCTGCGAACCGGTCGAGCGGGATGCGTTCGAGAATCTGTTCGCGCACGCGGTCCGGAACGTCAGCGAGCATATCAGTCTCGACGAATCCCGGCGCGACACAGTTGGCCGTCGACCCGTCACGAGCCATCTCCAGTGCAATCGTTCGGGTGAAGCCGAACAGCCCGCTTTTCGTCGTCGCGTAGTTTGCCTGTCCGTAGTTTCCCTGCTGACCGACAACGCTCGAGATGTTGATCAGGCGGCCCTCGTTCGCCGCTCTGAGGTCTTCGTAACAGGCTTTTGTACAGTTGAACACGCCCCCGAGATTGACATCCATAACCTTCTCCCACTGCTCTTTGGACATCTCGTCGAAGGTCGTATCCTGCGTGATACCGGCGTTGTTGACCAGCACGTCAACATTGCCAAACTCGTCGCTGGTTGCTTCGTACATCGCCTGCACTTCATCGAAGTCCGAAACATCTGCCTGTGCAACAACCGCCCGTCCCGGCCCTTCTTCGATAACGTCGCGTGCTGCGTAGGCTGCGTCTTCGGATGACCGGTAGTTGATGACGACGTTCGCGCCGTGTTCACCCAGTTCTTCGGCGATGCCGCGGCCAATTCCGCGCGATCCGCCAGTTACCAGGCAAGTTCTATTTTCGAGTAGCATTCTTTCCCCTACGTATCGCTTCAACTGGCAACAACATAAAAGTAGTTTATTTTACTATTTATGCTGAACATTGATTATACTGCTCAATGCCGCTCAAGATATCAGGCTTTCCCGGAGAAAAACAGTAACTGGCCCGTCAGAGGAGACACAACCGGAGTCTGTGAAGTGGCGGGCTCCACTGGATGAGAGTGGCACAGAAGCAGAGGGCGTTAATCGAGATCGTCCGCGTAGGCGTAATCTGCCGGCGTCGCTTCGTTGATTGTTCCATCTAGCTCAATCTGCCACCCGGCTAACACAGCAGGGTCATCGAGCGCGTTCGTCAGCGTCGTCCGCACGTCGAGAATATCGACACCGTAGAAATCTGCGGGCGGCGCGCGGAGATACTGTAGCGCCGTCTCGAAGAGGCTCCGCATTCCGTCGTCATTTTCAAAGCCGAAGTGTTTGTATGCGCCCGCTGCGACCTGCACCATTCCGCGGGCGAAGGCACTCTCGACAGTGCCGCGGCCGTAGTTGTACCACTCGTCTTCGAAACAGTCGTGCGACTCGTGGTACGCCCCGTCGTTGAACAGCGCAATGCCGTGGACAGTCGCTCGTCGGAGAGTTGCATGTTCCCACCGGTCTTCCTCGGCCAGCCACCCCGGTACCGCCTCTGGCGGGCTATCGACTCCCTCGGCGTTGGTGTGGTCGTCCATCGATACTCCGTAGGAGGGTGAGACACTTATTTGTGAGTTCAGTCCAACGACGGTAGGTAGTGACTATACTGGACGAGCTCTCGGGGTTCGAGTTCGAGGACGTGATGGAAGATGTGTTCCGCAATCTCGGCTACGAGAACGTCCGGCAGGCGAGTCGTACGGCCGACGAAGGCCGCGACATCATTATGGAGGAGACTGTCGACGGACAGCGCCGAACAGTCATCGTCGAGTGCAAGCACACCGATACAGTCGGTCGGCCAGTCGTCCAGAAACTCCACTCGGCAGTCGCAACCTACGACGGAGCGGGACCGAAACGCGGGATGGTCGCGACGACCGGGCGGTTCACCGGCCCTGCAACCGAGTACACAGAGAATCTGGCCGAAAGCGGCGACCCCTACCCAATCGAGTTGCTCGACGGCACCGACCTCCGAGAACTGGCCGACGAAGTTGGCCTCGACCTCTACAATGGCCGGATCGAAATTCTCTGTGACGAGACGCTCCGACCGTACGACCCAACTCGCGGGCCCGCGGGTGCAGTCGAGGACGCGTTTCGTGACGTTGAGAATATCGAGGCCGCGGACCTTCCGGACCCGGAACTGTGGGTGCAGTTCCAGCCAACGGTTACAGTAGACGCTACCGTGAACGCAACCTTCGAGACCAGCGTCGGTGTCATCCACCAGATTCGCGACCGCGACCAACTTGTCGTCGACGCCGCACGCGACGGCGCGTCGACACCACCACCGCCACTCGCTCGTCTGGTTTCGAGCAACCTCGACCAGCGTATCGAGTTAGATGAAGCGGACTTGTGCGACGTGTTTACCGAAACCGACGTTGGACGGTTCGGCCAGACCGAAACCGAGTACAAAGAGTATGCAGTTGACCACCTCCGGCGGAAACACACGACGACGGTGACCTACACCGGCGATAACAACGTCACCTACAACAAGGAGTGCGAGCCGAACCAGTCAGATATCTCGGTTCAGTCGATAACCGCGAGTTACGTCCCGCGAATCCGAGCGAGCGTGGAGTTCGATTCCTCCACCTACCAGTACGAGTACTACGCCGCCGGGCCATCACGGTGGACAGTCGACGATGGAGTACACCGCTGTCAACAGTGTGGCGAGACAGACAGCGGGCCATTCACCTACTGTCAGAACTGCCAGAGCATCAACTGTCCCGACCATATCGAGACCGAACGGCTGGTTGGCGAGCCAGTGTGTACTGGCTGTGCCGTCACTGAGCGGTTCTTCTACAGCCAGAAATACTTCTACGACGAGACGAACCGCGAGCAGTTCCGCGCAGAGTACGAGGCGATGCCGTTCTACGAGAAAGCGCTCGAGAACGAGCCGTTACTCGCTGGCATTGTTGTCTCGGTAGTTGTTGCCGTGCTGTTCGCGCTGACGAGCGCTGGCCTCGTTTAGGACAGCGATTCGACGGCTTCGATGAGGTCAGTCAGCGCCTGGCGGGCGAACTGGTCTTTGTTCTCCAGGCGGTCACCTTTGAACTCGTACCGATTCGCCGCGACGGACTCCTCGCCGTCCTCGAAACAGGCGGTTCCGATGAACACCGTTCCGACCGGCTTCTCGGGCGTGCCGCCACTGGGGCCGGCAATACCTGTCGTCGAAACACCCCACTTTGTGCCCGCGTTCTCGCGAACGCCGCGAGCCATCTGGCGGGCGATTTCGGCCGACACCGCGCCCGTCTTTTCGAGGGTGTCGATTTCCACGTTCAGCAGGTCCAGTTTCGCGTCGTTGGAGTATGTCACGATAGAGCGCTCGAAGAAGCGACTCGCGCCGGGGACGTTGGTGAACTTCGAGCCGACCAGCCCGCCGGTACTCGATTCTGCGACCGCCACCATCGCGCTGTCCTCGGCCAGCGCGGTTCCTGCTCGCCGGGCGAGGTCGGCGTCATCCTCTGTCATGACCTACTATTCGGGAGGCACCGAAATGAAACCGACGGTCTTACTCGGTCCGGCAGTCTCAAGACCCCGGCCACCCACCCGCCAGACATGGACGTGACGATTTCACAGTCGACGGTCGAGGGCGCGGCCCAAGCCCCGCCGTCGAAAAGTTACACGCACCGCGCGATTCTGGCGGCGGGCTATGCCGACAATACGACAGTTTCCGACCCGTTGCTAAGCGCCGACACGCGCGCAACGATGCGCGCGGTCGAGGCCTTCGGCGGCACTGTCGAATACGACGAAGACGCCAATCAACTCGATATCGAGGGGTTCAGTGGAAATCCCGAGACACCCGACGACGTGATTGACTGCGCGAACAGCGGGACGACAATGCGGCTCACGACCGCCGCGGCAGGACTTGCCGAGGACCTGACTGTGCTGACGGGCGACGAGTCACTACGGTCCCGTCCACAGGGTGCACTCTTGCGCGCACTCGACCAGTTGGGCGGCCGCGCGGAGAGCACACGCGCGAACGGGCAGGCGCCGCTGGTTATCGGTGGTCCAGTTACCGGCGGCAGTGCGGCCATTCCCGGCGATGTCTCCTCGCAGTTCATTACGGCCCTGCTGATGGCGGGGGCTGTCACCGACGCCGGAATCGATCTGACACTGCAGACTGAACTCAAATCCGCGCCGTACGTCGATATCACCATCGAAGTGCTGGAGGCATTCGGCGTCAGCGCGCGGCAGACTGCCAATGGCTTTGCTGTCGGCGGCTATCAGGAGTACGACGCTGGCGACGGCTACAACGTGCCGGGCGATTTCTCCTCGATTTCCTACCTGATCGCGGCGGGCGCACTCGCCGGCGGCGAGGTGACAGTCAGTGGGGCCTATCCCAGCGCACAGGGCGACCAGGCCATCGTCGATATTGTCCGCGATATGGGCGGCGATGTGTCGTGGGACGAATCGGCCGGAGAACTCACCGTCACTGGCAGTGAACTCACCGGAACAGCGGTCGATGTTGGGGATACGCCCGACCTCCTGCCGACCATCGCGGTGCTCGGTGCCGCTGCCGACGGCGAGACACACATCACCAACTGCGAGCACGTCCGCTACAAGGAAACGGACCGCGTGAGCGCAATGGCCGAGGCACTCACGAAGATGGGTGCAACCGTCGAGGAGACACAGGAGACGCTCACGATCGATGGCTCGGAGACAGAACTGTCGGGTGCAACCGTCGACGGGCGAGCAGACCACCGGATTATCATGTCGCTCGCCGTCGCGGGCTTGATTGCGGATGGCGAGACGACGATTACTGGTGCAGAACACGTCGACGTGTCCTTCCCCGACTTCTTCGAGACGATGGCCGACCTCGGTGCGGTCGTCTCGCGGTAATCACCACCGGACGTAGAGTTTCCTGAACACGTAGACACCGGCGAGTAACCAGACCGGCACCCACTGAAACTGCGGAATTCCGTCGGCGAGCGCACTGCAGATGATACTGAGGCCAACCAGACTCGGGTAACCCTGCCGAAACAGCCTCGACGGCGCGGGGTTGGTCAGAAGTACAAACCGGACAGCCTGCAGGAAGAACACCACGCCAACAAGCCCGACATACGTGCCGAGTTGGGTACTGTCGAACCGACAGCACAGCAGCAGACAACTGAGCCCGAGTATTGTCAGGACGACTGCAAGTGGTTCGTCAGTTGACAGCCGATCCCGGTACTCGACCCAATCGACGACACCGATTACGACTGGCAAGGCTACCAGCGCAGCGACCGCTTCCAAGGCAAGCGCGGCGATGACGCCGAACAGAAACGCGCCGTACAGAATATCGGCCCCCCTCGGTTCCGGCGTCTCCATCGTCTCCACTATACTGCGGGACCCAACTATAGCCACCGGTCTCCCTGCCGGCAAGAGCGACCCTCGCCAAAGTGACTATGTGACCGGCGGCCGAACGTATTCGTATGTCAGCCGAATTTGACTTCAGCGGCGATGTGGTACTGGTCACGGGTGTCGGCGGCGCGCTCGGGAGCGCGATTGCTGAGGCCTACCTCGAAGCGGGCGCGACTGTCTGCGGCGCTGACCTCGTCGAGCCAGACAGCGACGACTTCTTGCTCGACGACCCGGACCGAATCGACTTCTATCAGGGCGACTTCACCGACGAGTCAACCGTCCAATCGACTATCGAGGAGATTGTTGACAGCCACGGTGGCCTCGATTATCTCGCAAACATCGCCGGGACGTGGCGCGGCGGCAACCCGATTCACGAAACAGACGCTGATACGTTCGATTTCCTCTTCAACGTGAATCTCAAGACGATGTTTCTGGCGTCGAAACACGCACTCCCGCACTTGCAGGACAGCGAGGGGGCAATCGTCAGCGTCTCGGCCCGGTCCTCGCTGGAGGGCGGGGAGGGCGACGGAATCTACCGCGCAACGAAGGCCGGCGTTCGCATCCTGACCGAGACGATTGCCGAAGAAAATCTCGGAACTGTCCGGGCAAATGCTGTCATGCCGAGCGTTATCGACACGCCGATGAACCGCGACATGATGTCCGGGAGTGACTTCTCGAAATGGGTCGACCCGAAAGATATCGCTGCTGTCTTTCTGTTTCTCTGCAGTGACGCTGGCTCCGTCACCAGCGGCGCGGCGGTGCCAGTCTACGGCGAGGCCTGAAGGGACCGCCCCGTGACTGCCGCTCCGCTCACAGCCACAGCAGTTGTGCGTGACGGGTGCCGTCGATATCGAGGACGTTTTCCTCCTCGACGAAGCCGTGTTCCAGCGCTAGTCCAACGGCATCCTCACCGACGATATTCGCGACGGAACACTTTGCGAGGCTGCCGATAATTGCCTGTTCGTCTGCCGGTTCGCCCTTGTAAAACTCCTCGTTGACAGTGAGTGAAAGCTCTCCATTCTCGAAGGTTTCACCAAGCAGGTCAGCGTCACAGACCGAGACGAGTCGGCCCTTCCCAGTGTCACGCTCGGTCAGTAGTAACTCGCCCATCGTCACTCCTTCAGCTGCTCGCCGATGACCTCCTCTTCGTTGTCGGCGCGCATCTCCTCCGCTTCTTTGGCCACTTCTTCGGCACGTTCGTCTTCGCCCATCTTCTCTAGAGCGATTGCTTTCTCTTCGAGCAGGTCGGCACTGCGGTAGCCGAGTCGAATCGCATTGTCGAAGGCGTTGAGTGCGTCCTCGGCGAGGCCACGCTCGTTGAGGAAAAAGCCGCGATTGTACCAGGCCTGGCCAAATCGTGGGTCGATCTCGACAGCCCGCTCGGCGTGTTCGAGTGCTTCTTCGGTTCGACCGAACTCCCACAGCGCGTACGCGAGGTTCGTCTCTGCTGTCGCCGCGTGCTCGGAGTCCTCGTCCATCTTGATTGCTTCTCTGTATGCGCCGATGGCGGCGTCGTACTCTTCCAGTTCGGCGTGGGCAACGCCCTTGTTGACCCACGCTTCCTGCTCGACAATTTCCTCGTCGGCGTAGCGAGCGGCACGCTCGAAGGTTTCTGTTGCTCGCTCGTGGCGGTTGATTCGGATATAATCGAGTCCGACGTCGATCAGTTCTGCTGGGTCAACCTTGTCTTTCGCGAGGTTGCTGTCATCCAGCAGGTCAGCAACGCCATGAGAGTCGACAGGGTCGACTTCGTCGGCGTCAACGGTGAGTTCCGGGGGATCGATATCGAATCCCTCGTAGGGCTCATCGAATCCCTGCCCTTCGGAGAATTCGTGGTCCTCTCGCTCGTTGGTCATACCAGATATTCGCGTCGGGGAGCATTAAGACCTGCGTCCCCTACTTCTGGTATGCGATTGTTTGTCAGCGCCGACCTCGACGGACTCGCCGACCCCATCGCCGACCTCCAGTCAGCGTTCGAAGGTGCCAGTGGACTCCGGTTCACCGACCCGACACAGACACACATCACGCTCAAATTCCTCGGCGAGACCGACCAAGAACGGCTGGACGAACTGACCGACGCTATCGAAAATGCGGTTGCGGACGCTGACACTGGCCCGTTCGAGGCAGAGATTGGTGGCCTCGGTGTCTTTCCACACCTCGACTACATCAGTGTCGTCTGGGTCGGCGTCCGCGAGGGCAGCGCGAAACTCGCTGCGCTCCACGAGGCTATCGAAGCGCAGACGACAACACTGGGGTTCGACCCCGAGGACCACGAGTTCACACCGCACGCGACGCTGGCGCGCATGGACCACGCCGGGGGGAAGGACCTCGTCCAGGATGTCGTCGAGAACCGCGACCCAGATCTCGGTACGGTCGCGTTCGAGGAGATCAGGCTCACAGAGAGCACGCTCACGGAGGATGGGCCAGAGTACTCGACTGTCGAGTGCTTTCCACTGTGACGGCGCGACGGTGGTCCTGTGGCCACGAGAGTTAACAGGGAGTGTGCCAATGCCTGGATGTGCAACAACTCCTCGCTGGCGTGGCTGCTGGCTCGTTTCTGGTCGGAGCAGTCATTTTCTACAAGATTGGGAAGTACCGCGGCCGCTCGGTCAGCACGGCCGAACTCGAACGCGAACAGTCTCGTGACGCACACGACGACGCGGTGGAGCGCGAACCGCCGGTCGATATCGGCGACACCGTTACTGTCGGAGTCACGGAATTTCGCTCACATCACTCCGGTGACCGACAGGCCGTCTGCAAAAAGGAAGGATTCGTCATTTTTGTCGATGAGTTCTCACAGGGGACGGAAGTTGGCGACAGTCTCGACGTGACTATCACCTCGTTCGGTTCGAACCGAACCTCCGCAGAGGCGGTCCCAGCGTAGCGTTACTGCTGGTGCTCAGAGAGTAGCTTCGGGAAAAGTTGCGTGGGTGCTGATCCCTGAAGGGATATGCACCCGCACTTTTGTTCGCCCGTCGTACAGTGCATCTCGCACCGGACGAGCAAACGACCAGTGCGTGGGACCGGATTTGAACCGGCGGACCCCTACGGGACAGCGCCCTCAACGCTGCGCCGTTGGCCTGGCTTGGCTACCCACGCACGCCTTGTGCATTCCACCGTTTTCCCGGGGAAGTAAAAGGACTTTCCTTTCCGCCCCGTCGGGGCAACGATTGTATGCCCGGGGACTGTACCGCGTCGTATGCATCCGACACGGGAGCAGGTACTCGCCGCCATCGCTGACGGGCCCGTTGGTGGGCCTGCCATGGCCGCTCGGCTCGATATCTCGCGAGCGGCGGTCTGGAATCACGTCGAAGCCCTCCGCAAAAACGGCTTCGAGATCGAGAGCGCGGCGGACGGCTACACCCTCGCCGGCATCCCCGACTACGGCGGACCAGCACTCGAATACGGGCTCGACGCACCCTTCGAAGTCGAATATCACGATGAGATAGCGAGTACGAACGAGCGCGCGCGGGAAGTAGCCGCCGAGGGACACTCGGATACCGTCGTCGTTGCTGACAAACAGACCGGCGGGCGAGGCCGACTCGACCGCAAGTGGGCCTCGCCGAGTGGGGGAATCTGGCTGTCGGTGCTAGTACGACCAAATGTTCCGCCGGCACAGGCACCAGTCTACACGCTTATTGCTGCCGTCGCGACGGCGCGGGCAGTCAGAGCCTCTGGCGTCGAGGCGACGATCAAATGGCCCAACGACATCCGTGTCGACGGGAAGAAACTCGCCGGTATTCTGACCGAGATGGAAGGCGAGGCCGACCGAATCTCGTGGCTTGTCGTCGGTATTGGCCTCAACGCGAACCTCGATGTCGAGCAACTGCCGGGCGACCAGCCAGCAACCACACTGCGGGCCGAAACTGGTGATGTCGACCGCCGGACTGTGGTCCAGCGTCTGCTCACAGAGTTCTGGACGCTGGCGCAGTCTCCCCCCGAGACCACGCTCGACGCATGGCGAGAATTAACCGACACGATTGGACAGCGCGTCCGCGTCGACACCCCGACAGGAGAGGTCGTCGGTGAGGCGGTCGATATCACTCCGCCCGGCGCGCTCCTCGTCGAGACTGACGATGGAACACGTGAGATAACTGCAGGCGACTGCGAACATCTCCGGCCCGCGTGAACTATTCGAGGTGCCCGCTGACTCTGATAGTCATGACTGGGATGTCTGCGGACCGAACAACGCGGCCGGCAACGCTGCCCAGCAACAGTCGGTCAACTCCCGAGCGACCGTGTGTCCCCATGACGATGAGGTCACAGTTGGTGTCCTCGGCGTAAGCGATTATTTCCTTCGAGGGTGAGCCATCGACAACAGCAGCTTTCGTCGGAATCTCGCCGATCTGCTCACGGGCCGCTTCGATGGCCTGTTCACCCTGCTGGTGCAAGGCGCTGTTGACACCTTCCCACGACGATTCCAACGGCAGGTCTGATAGCGCGGCGGTATTGGCGACGTACAACACGTGCACCGTTGCGTCGTGGATATCCGCCAACTTTCGGGCGTGCTCGATGACAGGGCCCATCCCCTCGGAACCGTCTGAAGGCAGTAGGATATTTTCGTACATCGTCTGGACCTTCGCCCGCCGCTGCCTTAACGCTAGTTGACAGTTCAGCTAGTGGATGTGACAACTTGCTTGACATCATCGACGCCGGCCCGGCGAACTGCCGCCCGTCGAGGATCCTGCGCACCGGTGAGATTGTCCGAGTCACCGTCGAGGACGAGCAGATTGCTCGGTCGCCCCGGTTCGACAACGCCGCAGTCCAGCCCAGCAATCTCTGCTCCGTTGACCGTCGCCATCTGAAGCACTTCGACAGTCGAAACATCGAACAGTTTAGCCGTGAATTCCATTTCCCGGAACATCGACGGACTGTTCAAGAAGACATTGTCTGTACCGAGGGCAACAGTCGTTCGGTCGAGCAACTCTCGCAGGGGCGGAAGACCAACGTCGGTGACTGCGTTCGAGCGCGGACAGACGACAACAGGAACCTGGCTGTCTGCCAGACGTTCGAGATGGAGGGGCTCAGGGTGAACCATATGGACCAGAAAGTCAGGCTGGAGGTCCAGCGCGGAGTTGATATCGCTGCTGTCGACTTCGCCGGCGTGGATACCGAACAATTTGTCGGCCTCGGCCGTCTCTGACCGCTCGACGCTGAAGTCCCCGTCGTTGGCACCGCTTGCGCCGAAGCCGTCGGCTGCCTGCATCGCCTCGATTGTCTCTCGACCCAGTAGTACCGATTGGATATCCGTGCCGTCCAGTGCCGACTCGATAGCTCGGACTCCCTCGAGGCCGCCTTCGCGGAATTCGACAAACGCTGCGGTGCCGGCTGACTGCATGAACCCAAGTGTCCGTTCCATCGCAGCGACGAGTTCCTCGCGACTGGCCTCGTCCAGCAATCGATGTTTCAATCCATCTGGTGGCGCGACGAGTTCTTCGAGCGACAGCCCCTCACCTGCTTCCTTGGCTATCGAATCACCAATATGAGTGTGTGCATTGACAAATGCCGGCAAGATGATATCCTCGGTGTGGGTGGCACGCTGTTCAATATCGTGTATCTCGCCATCTTCGACGATGACGCGGCCCTCGACAGGCTCGAACTCTCGGCCCCGGAGGATTGTCCCTTCGAGAATCATACGCGTCATTCGAGTGCTGGCCGTTTTAACGCAGCGGCTCCCCCGGGTTACTTCTACGTGCCCGCGCACAGTCAGGCTATGTCATCCATGCCGGAGCTAAATCATCGAACGATAGCGACCAATGGAATCAATCTCCACGTCGTCACCGCTGGCCCGACAACCGGTGACCCAGTCGTCTGTCTGCACGGCTTCCCCGAGTTCTGGTACGGCTGGCGCCACCAGATACCGGCGCTTGTCGACGAGGGCTACCGCGTGATTGTGCCAGACCAGCGTGGGTACAACCTTAGCGACAAACCTGAAGGGCTCGACGCGTACCGCTTGACCGAACTCGCTGCCGACGCGGTGGGACTCCTCGAAACGCTGGGCTACGATGAAGCGCGCTTTCTCACACACGACTGGGGGGCGGCCGTTGGCTGGCAGGTCCTGCTCGAATACCCGGAGTACGTCACGAAGGCGGTGACGATGAATATCCCGCATCCTGCGGTGTTCGACGAATATCTCTTCGGTGATGTTCGCCAGACCATTAACAGCACCTACATGTTTATGTTTCAGGTCCCGGGTCTCTCTGAGTGGGCACTGACGGCGGGCAACTGTCGCGGCCTCAAACTCTTTCTCGATATGACGAACAGTCCCGACGCATTCACCGCGGAAGATATCGAGTTGTACCGCGAAGCGTGGCAACAGCCCGGCGCTGCGACGGGGATGTTGAACTGGTATCGCTCGTTACTGCGCCGCGACCCCGGTGGTGTGCCCTCGATGACCGTCGAGCCAGAAACGCTGGTCATCTGGGGGACACAGGACACGCTCCTGCGGGCGAGCATGGCTGAAGATAGTCTCGAGTTCTGTCCGAACGGTCGCCTCGAACTCGTTACGGATGGGACACACTGGCTTCACCACGAGTGTGTGCCGGAGGTTAACGGGCTCGTGACCGACTTTTTCGAGTGAGGACAGTCAGGAGCCGTCGTGAACCTGTGCGTCATCCCAGGACAGGTCGTCATCAGCGTCGTCGGTTGCTCCGTCATCGACTTCGGCGTCTTCCCACGCAACCTCTTCGTCCACTGTCTCGTCATCACCCGCCCCGCCGGCTGAATCTGACTCTCCGCCGGCGTCGACCGCTGTGTCATCCCACGAAAGTTCCTCGTCGTCGCCCGCTCCAAGGGTGTACTCCTCGATGTGACCGTCGAGGTCACCGGCCCCATCTGCGAGTCGGTCCATCTGCACCGACACCTCCTGCAACATAGTGGTCTGGACAGTGGTCGCCTGCGCAACGTCATCGACTTCTTCGACCGTCTGCTCGCTGAGTTCCCGAACGTCTTCGACCATCGTCAACACTTCTTCGGTGCTCTGGGTCTGCTCGTCAGTAGCCGTGTTAATCGCCTGCACACCGTCATTAGCTTCTTCGACGAGGTCTGCCGTTTCTTCCAGTGCCGTCATTGCCTCTTCGATAGTTCCAGTGCCGGCGTCGATTTGCTCGCCCATCGCTTGGACCTCCTCGACGGTCGCCGTGGTCTCCTGCTGAACCTCTTCGATCGTATCAGTGATATCCTCGGTCGCCTGGCCTGCCTCCTCGGCGAGATTTTTGACTTCATCTGCGACGACAGCAAATCCCTCGCCCGCTTCGCCGGCACGGGCGGCCTCTATCGAGGCATTCAGCGCGAGCATGTTCGTCTGGTCGGCAATATCGTCGATCAGGCTGACGATGTCGCTAATCTCTGCGATGCGCTCTTCGAGACGAGACACCTGCTCGATTGTCGTCTGCGCTCGTGATTCGATGGTCTCCATCTCCTCCAGCGCTTCACCAGCGGCGTCACGACCGGTCCGTCCGTATTCTGCGGCGGTTTCTGACGTGTTCGCTACCTCGGTTGCCGAGGAGGCAATCTCCTCGATTGTGGCCGAAAGTTGGCTCATCTCGCCGGAAATCTCGTCGAGAAGGTCGTACTGGTTACCGGCATTATCCCTGATCTCCTCGATTGACTCGTCGACATCTTCGCTCTCCTCTTTGACCTCTCTGGTCGCGGCCCCCATCCGTTCGGTCTGGTCGGCAACTTCTCCGGAGAAGTCCTCTAACTCCTCTACGGTGGCGCCGAACGAGACGAGCATCTCGTTGAACGCTTCGGCGGCCATCGTGGCAGTCTCACTCTCACGGTCAGTGTCCAGTCGTGGCGTGAGGTCACCCGCAGCCACTGTCTCCATTGCCTCGGTTACCTCCGTCAGTGTCGCTTCGATGTCCTCGTCGGCCCCGACAACCGAATCGGGCCCCGATAGCCCCTCACCGGATTGTTTTGTTCCGCCGTCGGCGCGGAGTCGACCGTACTGTGCTCCCCTTTGGTCTCCTTCGTGGGATTCCATCTTCTGGATAGCCCCAGCAGATGGCTCTTCACCCCGGTTCGATTTTTCGGCTGACCCGGTAGAGCGTTCTTCTCTCCCGAAGAACGGAATCCAGTGAGTGACAGCTCCCTTGTTAGGCATTATCAAGCCGAATGGTGTGGCGATACTAATAGCTGCGGGAGCGATTATCGGCTTTTGAATTGCGGGTGAGCTGACCGACAGGGCCACAAAATCACCCGCTGGTCTTCGTTCGTAACCCGTTCATCAAGACGCTCGGCTTTCTGCTCGGTAGAGAGACTAAGACGGACGATTTTTGATGGTTAATCTTTCGAGATTAGCAGACGCGACTGACTGCATTCAGTATATCGTTATATGATTTACGAGCTGAATTTCAGACAGCACTCGAACGGTCGAATTGTCACGCCCAGACCACAATATGGTCGTACTGCCGATATTCGAGGTGAGAGATGAACGGCGTTCGCGCGCTGGAGAACCCGGCCGAGATTCAGAGCAGTGAATAAATCTGTTTCTGGTAGACTGTTCTGATACGGTCGCCCCAGTCGTGGGTGTACGTATCGATGACGTCAGTAGCAACGTCGCCTCGGAGGTACTTCACGACGCCACGGTCCCCCGTCCTATCTCGGAGATGTGTCGTGAAGAAGTGTCGAAAGTAGTGCGGCGTTACGTTTTCCTCGGGCCCACCGTGGTCTCGATACCACCCGAACTCTCGGGCATGACGCTCGACGATGTGGTGAACCATGTCCGGCGTCAGCCGCTGCCCCCACTGTTCTGCTGTCGAGACGAACAGCGGGTCTGCCTCTGAAACAGGGTCGGGGCGGACCTGAAGCCAGGTATGCAGAACCGTCTCAAGTTCCTCGTCAATCGGTATCGTTGTTGCACGCTTGCGCTTGTTCGAGGCAGCCCGGCGCTCGCCGTTGTACAGCGACCCCGCAGTTGGCGTATCGTCGACATAGACCGAGTTTGGCCGCCCATCAATCCGTGGTCGAATCTCACTGTCCTGGCCTGCTAGCGAGAGGTCCCGGATGTCGAGATTGCAGAGCTCGCCGGCTCGCATACCCGTTTTCAGTAGTGTGAGAATTGTAGCGCGGTGCAGCGGATGTTCGACGCTTGCAACGAATTCCCGCATTTCTCCCACGGAGATGTCTCGTCGTGCTGGGTCGGTATTGATCCGTTCGTCCATCTCTTCGACGACAATCGACATCGGATTCTCGGTGAATTCGTCGACCCGAATCATGTAGTCGTAGAAGCGGTTCAGGTACGACGCGTACGTTGCCACAGTGCTTTCTTCGAGTTCGCCCCGCAACTGGTGAATATAGGCCATGCAGTCCCGATGGTTCGCCTCGTCGACAGCCAGTCCGCGTGAGTCGAGATACTCAGAGAACTCCGTTAACACGCGCTCGTAGGCCATCTGTGTCCGTTCAGACTTCCCCTGGTAACCAATGTCTTCGATAAAATACTCGACGTGGGACTGCTCTGTGGAGCTCTGGTTCAGCTTGCTCATGCGTCTTCCACCAGTACGTATCCATCCTCACGACCGCTGTACCTGATCTGGTTCGAGCCCTGTAGCTCTTGCAGTGTGTCGTCTAACCGACTCTCGATATCGTCAGTGAGTGCTGAGAGCATCTCTTCCCACGCTAACGCCTCATCCTCGTCCAGCAGCGCCAGTACTTCATCGCCTAGCGATTCATCCTCACTCGAATCTGTCTCTGTCGCAGTGGCGTTCGCCAGCTCAGGGTCATCGCCGATCTGTCGGCGGCCAGCCTGTACCATTGTCCGAACGAACTCGCTGCGAGACATATCGAGTCGGTCAGCGTGGTCGTCCCAGAGTTCTCGTTGGTACGTTGGCACGTACGTCTGGACGACCGCCCGTGATGTGTCCTGGTCTGATTCAGCGCCCATACTGGCCGTCTCACACGCCTCCCACATTAATCTGATGTCACACACCCATCTAAAAGCCCTTATTTGTGTATCTAATACCCTATACTGGCGTAGTCTGTGGTCAACTACAATAATTGAATGCAGCTACACATCTAAAATATCGGGCTCGACTCACCACAGTCGACTTCACTAGACTGAGAAAATTTGAGCTCCGATTTGGTGTCGAATACTCTTGATTGTACTGTCGTGCCCTCTTGGCTGTGAATCCGTGTGTTTGGTCTGGATGACGCCACAGGATGCAGGTATTAAATGGGGATGTATATCCGGGGTTTCTGCCCTGACTAGTACATCAATTGACAGTAGAACGCGCGAAAACACAACAGGTGAAGTGAGTGGCCCGTCCAGAGGGCGAATCGAGTACATCTTTTGCGTAGTCTGATTTTGAGTGCTGGAAGAGATCGATGTCTGGAACGGATTCCACGATGGAGGGTGGTACTTGTTTCGTCTACGCCGCTGCGTCGAGTGACAGAAACTTATCGTTGGTTAGTCCCGGCGGCAGACAAATCAGCCCAACAGGAAGAGAGCCAGCATTGAGAGATGACGCCAGTTCAATCGAACACGATAAAGACGACGTGTGCGACAGCCATCCTCGCCTCTGGACTGCTTCTCGGGGCCAATGTCTGTCAATTCCCATTCGGCCTAGTTACCGAGAACCACGCTACATTCTCCACAGTCCGTTACATCCCTGCTATATCGAGAGAAAGGGCATCCACGGGAGTCACGGAGAACCCGGGTACCAGAATATCAGCCGACCTGCTCGTAACCACTCGCCCACTAAGCACGTATTATAGGCCGATACGGTGCGAGCTACCGAAAGTGCACTCAGAGACACATCCGTACCCTTTCGAGTCTAATGGGAGGACTGTACCTTTACTCACTCGTGCTACTCACGGATTGGTTCGTGAACTCTCTATTCTGCCTACCTCACTCAGCACCTCGTCCGGCATTCTAAGCAGCCAATACCAGGACTAAACGTACCTGACCGCGCAATCAGTTAGCGGTTGAGAGAATCTGTGACCACTCCCTCAACTTGTCTCAACATCGCGTAAACGGCTAGGAAGAATGCGGGGGCGACGATAGGCAATCCAATTGCGCCCCACATGGAACCAATCACAGCGACGAAATGGAGTACCATCAACTGGAGAAACAAGTACGCAGACCGTAGAGAAACACCAGTGATCTCGAATTTCTCGTCGACCAGACCCATACGTCGGGGTTACTACATCGTGGCATATGTTTCTGAATTACGTGTTGTCCTCGTAGTTCCCACTCACAGGGGGGTTGAAACCAAAACAGATCTCAAGGCCGAATTTCAACACAGGGGCCGGTTCTGAAGTGACGAGAGCCAAGTTTTCGATGTGTGTGAACCATGGATCGGTTCACCATTCTGACCGCGCAGAATATATTAGCCTGAGGCATAATCACTTCATTCTTATTGCCATTTTCTCACACAGAATTCGTGGCTCTGCCACAGATAAAGTATATAACGATATATCAACTTCGGCAAGTTCAGTTGCGAATGCCCCGCTAAGCGTTCACGGATTCATCCAGCTTTGACGCTTCACCCCTGGATTCTGACCCCGATCTACTACTGAGACCTATCAGAAAATGCGACTACCAGCGAGGAACTGAGAAATTACCCGAAAAATAGCAGTGCTGCCTACTGATGAGTCTCCTGAAACGCAATACTCGGGATCGAGATGATAGCTCAAATTATGCAAATCGTGTTCAGACATATCGTGTTCAGACATATTGTGTTCAGCCGTCGGAATATTTATGAAATCGGAGAGCGGATACCCGTGCATGCCACCCTCGTTCGTCAACCGTTCGGAAGAGCTGTCGCGGATTCAGCGGGCTTACGAGAGCGAGTCCGCTGAGTTCATCGTCGTCCTGGGACGCCGGCGAATTGGAAAGTCGGCGCTTGTCCGCGAATCAATCCCCGACGAGAATACCGTCTACTACCAGGCCACACGGGATACTGCCGCGGTTCAGATCTCTGACTTCATCCAGGAAGCTCAAGGGGCGTATCCAGGAATTGAGCGGATTCGGGAGGACTGGGAATCACTGCTCGGGTATCTCGGCGATCAGAACGCCACGGTCATCATCGATGAGTGGCCGTTCCTCGTTGAGGCAGATAGTAGCGTTCCCACGAACTTCCAGCGCGTGTGGGACACGGAACTCGAAGAGACGGAGATGACGCTTGTCTTAGTCGGGTCGGCAATCAGCATCATGACGAACAAAATCACGGAGCAGGATGCCCCGCTGTACAACCGAGACACGGTTCGATTGGATCTCGCACCGCTCTCGCTCGGTGATGCAGCCCCGTACTACCCTGCCACGACGGACGACCCGATTGGGGTTCTCGAAAGTTGGAGTATCTTTGGCGGGACACCATTCTATCTCCAGCTCATTTCGCCGGACGAGTCGCTTGCGACGAACGTAAACCGGCATATTATCAGCCAGCACGGCCGCCTGCACGGTGAGCCGGAGACCATTCTTCAGACTGAGAGTGTGCGGAAACCGGAGCGATACATGAGTATTCTCCGGGCGCTCGCTGATGGAAACCGCGAAACGGGCGAGATCGCCGACTACGCTGGGTTCGATGACTCGCGTGGGGTGTGGCGGTACGCTGAGCGACTGAAACAACTCCGGGTGATCGAAGAAGACCAACCGGTTACAGAGGAGACGTCGAGCCCGAAACGATATCGGATTCAGGAACCGTTGTTCCGGTTCTGGTTCCGGTTCCTCTACGGGAAGAACCCGCAGCACATCACTGCTGACGATCCGTTCACGGAGCAGATTCGCCCGGACTTTCCGGCCTACGTTGGCCGCGTCTTCGAGGGAGTGTGCCGTGACGCGCTCCCGGTGCTGTTCCCGGAGGCGTCGTTCAGTCGGATTGGTGGGTGGTGGGACTCGGAGGGGGAACTGGATGTCGTTGGGCTCGATCACGCTGGGCGCATCATCGGTGGTGAGTCAAAGTTCACCGCGAGTCCGATGCATCCGGGACACCTGGACGATGTCGAAACCAGAATGGAACGTATTGAGTGGACAGCACCGAACGAGTCGGAAGCAGCCCGACAGTACTGTCTGTTTAGTCGGTCTGGATTCACCGATGCACTGGAAGAAACCGCGCAGACCCGAGACGACGTGCATCTGTTTTCGGTAGCGGACGTTGTGACTGCTCTCACAGACTTATAACAGGTTATTTCTCCGAGAGCTACTGCGAACGTATCCCGTGAACGTTTCGTGTCGTTCGCAACTCGACCGGCAAGCCACGCGAGAATTATTGTCGATGCTCACAGACGAGAACTACCGTACACCTACCCCCGACTGTTATATGCTTCTCTCGCCTGGCAACCCTGGTATTTCCTCAGAACTGTTTCATTTCGGGACCCGTGAACCAGAAGCCACGGCTATCATGCGCTCGGAGTTCGAGCGAATCAACGACGACGTGGACCGGCCAGTCGTGCTCGAAATTGGGAGAATTTGAGTCGATTTGCCGGCGTTCGGCGGCAATTCTCTGCACAGCTCCAGCAGCAGCCCTCAGTGATCGTTCAGATACAGTAGTATCGTATTAGTCACAACTATCGTGGCAACTAGGAGGCGACCACTACTCAGGAAAGCGTCGGTAGGGAGAGCGTTTCGAGGAGGTGTCGAGCGGGGAGCAGCGTGTTCGGTGGAAGTTCATCGACGGTCACCCATCGAGCGTCCAGAATACTGGCGGACAGATTTGGGACGGCTGGAGCGGTTAGGCGGCAGTGGAAGAGTTGCCACTTGGAGACGGCCCGGCCGGCGCTCACATGTGCGTACCACAGTGTTCTGAGCTGTGACCGGATCTGAGCCGAACACTGCAGTTCTTCTCGGAGTTCCCGTACCAGCGCCGTTGGGGGTGTCTCATCGGGGCGAACACCGCCACCGGGCAGCGTCCAGAACCACTGTCCATCGCCGTGGCGTTCGTTGACGATCAGTATCCGTTCATCTGTCGTCAGAAGGGCTTTTGCACTGACACGGTAGCGGGAGTTCTGGGTGTGTTGGTGAGTGGCCTCGCTCGATATACCGTCGCTATTGCGTAGTGGGGTACTTAGCTAGTGAGCTAGTAACCGTCTTCTGCCCGCCAGAACTTCCTGACTGCGAGAACAGAGCCAACCGCGTGGCTTTTGTTCACACCGCGACTACGACCCAGTAATGTCGTGGGGAATCTTGGATCTGCTGGGCTCGGCGGCCACGTTCGTCTTCGCAGCGCCACTCGCACTCGCCGGGATCGAACTGCTGGTCCGTGGGAATCTGGTGATTGGCGCCAGTCTTCTGAGCGTGGCGGTGGCGATGGTGCTCGTCGACCAGTTCGTCACGACGCCTGGCGACCTCCCGACGATGGTAGCCAGCAAACTCGCTGGTTCGGTTGCCCGCCCACCCGACGATGAGTAGTTTCTACGGTTGTTCGTCAGGTGTCTCTCCCTTCGACAAGCGGTTAATAGTCATCGCTGGCAGGGAACGATGAGCAGTTGACGCCGGTCTGGGTGCAAATGTGAGTGGTTAGCAGGCTACGCGCACGGAGATGTTACTACCCCGCAATAGCACTGCAGTGTGTCACCAATCAACGTGTATCCGTCAGGGGGAGGGAATAACTGTTACCGTGTATCGCACAGATTTGATACTCGAACTGGCCCAGCAACTACGAACAACAACGACCCACCAACCGGCTCGAATAACTCTCAGACAATGTCGACGCTACTGTCTGAAACTGAACGGACTGCAGTCCGGAGCCTGCTGTACGACGCCGGGAAGGCCCCACGAGTGAATCAGAGTGGGGGATACCATCTTCACCGTCATTTCTCACCCTGCTCGACGCTACGTCCTCACGTACCTGCTCCGTGCAGAAGGATACGTGACCATGGGAGAGATCGTCGACTACGTCATCACTTCCACCGATTCCAGCACAGACCCGCAGGAACTTCGTCGTGAGGTGACGGTTTTACATCATCCAAAGCTACGCCGACCCGACCGCGACGGAACTCAGCGTCATGGTGCTGTACGCTTTCACCGCGGTCTATCTCCTGCTCGGAATTGGACTGATCGTTGTCTGCCGTGACAGCGTGAGCCAACTCGTCGGCCGCACGTATCGGGCAGGGCTGTCGGCTCTCGGCGGCGACACGACACGATCGGACCACGCGGACTGAGTGATGTTGGTCTCAATCGACGTAAGTTACAACGAATCGAGCACCTCCTGTTCCGCCGCACGGTCTGGTCCCGGGTCTCGCTCTGTTTCGCCATCCCACGGGACCGTCCGCTCGATCGACTCCGCGGGGGTGACCGGCGCCCAGCCGATTGCTTTCAGCTTCTCTGTCGAGAGGATGTGGACGTTCGGATTGTACAGCGGGAAATCGGTCGGTGCAAGCTCTGCCTCCGCGAGTTCACGGCCGTTTGCCCAGACGAACTCTGGGTCGGCCCCCACTGCGTCTGCAGTCTGTTCGAGCAATTCCCGGAGCGTGAGCACACGGTGGTCACCGGCATTGTAGGCCTCACCTGGGACACCGTGTTCGCCCACCTGCCGAATCGCTCGGACAGTGTTGTAGACTGAGACGAGATGGTGGATGTTGGTGCCGTCGCCGGGGGCGAGCACGCGGTCGGACGATTTGATACGGTCGACCCAGTACTTGTACCGGCCAGTGTAATCGTACGGACCGTAAACGATAGTGGGTCGCACGCTCATCGCGTTAACCCCCTCCTCGGCTGCCTCGAAGACGATTCGGTCACCCTCGGCTTTACGGGCGCCGTAGGTCTCGTGGCTATCGTCAACGGCCTGCTCCTCGCTGCAGGGCCGGAGCGCCGTTTCGTCTTCGCGCTTGGGAATCGTATCTGGCTCGTAGGCCGCGCCGCTGGAGATGTAGACGTACGCTTCCACGTCATCGAACACGTCGACGGCCATATCGACTTCACCAGGGTAGTAGGCCACGCAGTCGACGACCAAGTCGGGCGCAACCGCTTCGTTGGCTTCCTTCAGCGCGGCACCACTGGTCCGGTCGCCGGTGTACTGTGAGACGTCGTCGTGGTCAGCAAACGGGTTCTCGCGTGTCCCGCGGTTGAACAGCGTTACGTCGTAGCCGGAATCGAGCAGTTCCTCTGTGAGGTGACGGCCGATAAATCGCGTTCCGCCGATAATGAGTGCCGTGTCCATACCCACGATTCACGCGGCCGGGTTGAAAACGCCGCGGTCCCGGCAGAACCTCAGTCTGCGTTCGAGCGCATCGTCGCCGACAGGTCACCCGCTTCGAGCGTTGCGGATTCGGGTAGTTCGTTGCGCACATCGTCGCGCTCGCGGTCCTCGATGATTTCCGCGTAGGCGTCGGGCATGACGCGCGTGAAGTGTTCGAGTTCGTCGTCCCAGTTGGCGAGCAGTTCGTCGGCGCGCTCTGAGTCCGTGTAGGCAGCGTGATTTTCGACCAGTCGGGTCAGCATCTCACGGTCCTTTTCTTCGAGCGTTCCCGACAGCGAGACCATTCCGGTGTTCGCACGCTCGGCGAAGGAGCCGTCGGGGTCGTAGACGTAGGCGACGCCGCCAGACATCCCGGCCGCGAAGTTCTTGCCCGTCTCGCCCAGCACGGCAATCGCACCGCCGGTCATGTACTCACAGCCGTGGTCACCGACTGATTCGACGACGCCTTTGACGCCGGAGTTTCGGACGGCGAAGCGCTCGCCTGCGGCACCGTTGACGTAGCACTCCCCCTGCGTTGCGCCGTACAGCGCGACGTTGCCGGTGATAATGTTCTCGCTGGCGTCGTAGGTTGCCTCCTCAGGTGGCCGGACGACCAGTTTCCCGCCCGACAGTCCCTTGCCGAGGTAGTCGTTGGCGGAGCCGACCAGTTCCATCGTGACACCGTCCTGCGTGAACGCGCCGAAACTCTGGCCTGCGGTGCCGTCGAACCGTACCGTGAGCGTGTCTTCAGGCAGGCCCTCGACACCGTGGTGTGAAGAGATTTCGTTCGACAGCGTCGCGCCGACGGCGCGGTTGACGTTCTCGATTTCCTTCGTGAGCGTCGTCGGCTCACCGTGTTCGATCGCGTCACTCGCCTCGTCGATGAGTTCCCAGTCGAGTTGTTCGTCCACATCGTGGTCTTGCTTCTGGGTCTTGTAGCGGTCGACTCCCTCCGGACGCTCGGGTTCGACCAGCAGCGAGGAGAGGTCGAGTTTCTTCGCTTTCTCCTCGGTAACGTCGTCGCGCTGCTGGAGCATGTCGACGCGACCAATCATCTCTTCGATGGAACTGAATCCGAGTTCAGCCATAATCTCGCGCAGTTCCTGCGCGATGAAGGTCATGTAGTTGATGACATGCTGTGGTTGGCCGGGGAAGCGCTCGCGCAGCTTCTCGTTCTGGGTTGCGATACCGACCGGACAGGTGTTCTCGTGACACTGCCGGGCCATCACACAGCCAGAGGTGACCATCGACGCTGTCCCGAAGGTGTAGCCTTCGGCACCGAGCAGCGCGGCAATTGCAACGTCGCGACCGGTCTTCATTCCGCCATCAGTCGTCACGCGAATCCTGTCTCGCAGACCAGTCTGGCAGAGTAGCTGGTTGGCCTCGGCGACGCCGAGTTCCCACGGAACACCGGCGTTTTTGATGCTCGTTTTCGGCGAGGCTCCGGTCCCGCCGGAGTCACCGGAGATGTGCACGACGTCGGCGTTTGCCTTCGCCACACCAGCCGCGATGATGCCAACGCCAGCCTCTGCGACGAGTTTGACGTTGATGTCTGCGTCGGGGTTCGAGGCCTTCAGGTCGTGAATGAGCTGCTTGAGGTCCTCGATAGAGTAGATATCGTGCAGCGGCGGTGGCGAGATGAGCCCCACGCCTGGCGTTGCGTACCGGACGTGTGCGATCATCTCGTTGACCTTCTTGCCGGGCAGGTGGCCACCCTCGCCGGGTTTGGAGCCCTGTGCCATCTTGATCTGCAGTTCGTCGGCCGCGGTGAGATACGTCGAGGTAACACCGAACCGGCCGGACGCGACCTGCTTGGTGTGTGATTCCTTCTCTGTTCCGAACCGTTCGGGTGGTTCGCCACCTTCGCCGGTGTTGGATTTGCCGCCGATTCGGTTCATCGCGATGGCGTTGTTCTCGTGCATTTCGGGCGACAGCGAGCCGAGTGACATCGCTGCCGTCTCGAAGCGTTCGACGATGGAGTCGACAGGTTGGACCTCCTCGATGTCGATCGATTCGCGGTCTTCGTCGGCGAATTCCAGCAGCCCACGCAGTGTGGCGAGTTGCTCCTGCTGGTTGTTGACCAGTTCAGCGAACTCTTGGTAGGTCTCGTAGTCGCCCTGTCGGACAGCCTGTTGAATCGTGCTGACTGTCTCCGGGTTCCACTGGTGGTAGATGCCACCAGTACGGTTCTCGTACTCGCCGACGCGTTCTATGTCCCCGTCGTTCCAGGCGACTTTGTGACGGTCGAGCAGGTCGGATTCTATCTCGTCGAGTCCAATTCCTTCGGTGCGGTTCTCCGTCCCCTCGAAGTACTCGTCGACGAGCTCTGAGGAGAGGCCGACAGCCTCGAAAATCTGGGCTCCCTGGTAGCTTTCGACCGTCGAAATCCCCATTTTCGCCATCGTCTTGAGCAGTCCGTCCTCGACGGCGTTGATGTAGGCGTCGATGGCTTTGTTCGGGTCTGCGCCGTCAGGGCCAGCAACGAGGTCGGTGATCGTCTGGTAGGAAAGGTACGGGTTGACTGCACCTGCGCCGTAGCCAATCAGCGTCGCGAAGTGATGGACTGCGCGCGGACTGCCTGATTCGAGCACGAGTCCGATATGGTTGCGCTGGCCGTTGCGAACGAGGTGGTGGTGGACGCCGCCCACGGCGAGCAGTGACGGAATCGGCACGCTGTCGGGGTCTGTCGTCCGGTCAGAGAGGACGACGATGTCGTTGTCTTCAGCGGCTTCGGAGGCCGCTTCGCGGACGTTCTCGACGGCAGTTTCGAGGTCAGTCTCTTCGTCGTCGTAGGTGATATCGACGACGGCAGTCGACATGCCGTTCTTACTGACGTTCTTGATGCCGTCCATCTCCTGGTCGGTGAGGACTGGCGAGTCGAGGACGAGTTGGCGGGCGTGTTCCGGCGTCTCGTCGAGCAGGTTGCGCTGGTTGCCCAGTCGCGTTTCCAGACTCGTTACCAGTTCCTCACGAATGTAATCCAGCGGCGGGTTCGAGACCTGTGCGAACAGCTGTTTAAAATACGTAAAGAGCGGCCGGTTGAACTGTGAGAGCACCGACAGTGGCGTGTCGTCACCCATCGAGCCAATCGGGTCTTTCCCCTTCTCGGCCATCGGTTCGAGCAGGTGGTCGATTTCGTCGTAGGTGTAGCCGTGAGTCGCCTGATGCGCACGAAGTTCATCGACTGAGTGCTGTGGCGTGTTGTCGTCGTCGGGTGAGATGTCCTCGATTTCGACCTGTTCCTGTTCGACCCACTCACCGTACTTGTCGTCGACGAGGCCCTCGAAGACTTCCTCGTCGGGGACAATTCGGCCCTTCTCCGGGTCGGCGAGGAAACACTGGCCGGGCGAGAGTCGGCCGCGCTCGCGGATTTCACTCTCGTCGTAGTTGAGCGCGCCAACCTCCGAGGACATGACGAGTGTGTTGTCCTTCAGTACGTCGTAGCGGCAGGGCCGGAGTCCGTTGCGGTCCAGCACTGCACCGACGCGTTCGCCATCAGTGGCTGCAACCAGCGCTGGGCCGTCCCACGGTTCGACCAGCGAGGCGTGATAGTCGTAAAACTCGCGACGCTGGCCCGAAACGTTGTTCTGGTCACCGCGCCACGCTTCCGGAATGAGCGTTCGGAGCGCGTGTGGGAGCGAGCGTCCGGACTCCATCAGGAGTTCGAGCGCGTTGTCGACGCTTGCGGTATCAGACTGGTTCGGGTCGTCGATAATCGGCTTTATTTTCTCGATATCGTCACCGAATGCCTCGTCCTGAATGTCCGTCTCACGGGCGCGCATCCAGTTTATGTTGCCCTGAATCGTGTTGAACTCGCCGTTGTGGATGATGTTGCGGTACGGGTGGGCGAGGTGCCACGCGCCGAGTGTATTCGTCGAGAAACGGGCGTGGATCATCGCAAACGTCGAGCGCATCCGGTCGTCGGAGAGGTCGGGGAAGTAGTCCTCCACCTGCTCGGCCTTGAGCAGTCCCTTGTAGACGACTGTTTTGCGGTCCATCGAGACAATGTAGAAGCGGTCGCTGCCGTCTGGGGCTTCGTCTTCGATAGTGGTTTCGACGACGCTTCGGCCGACGTATAGCTGGCGGCCGAATTCATCCTCGCTCACGTCGTCCTGAGAGGTAACGAAAATCTGCTCGATTTCGGGTTCGGAGTCCAGTGCGGTCTGTCCCAGTCCGTCGTTGTTTGTCGGAACCGTTCGCCAGGCGAGGACGTCGAGTCCTTCCTCCTCCAGTAGCTCTTCGACGCGGGTTTTCAGTGCTGCGCGGGCTTCGTCTTCTTGTGGGAGAAAGAGCGAGCCAACGGCATACTCACCGGGGTCCGGGAGGTCCACGTCCAAACTGTCAGCAAAAAACTCGTGTGGAATCTGCAGGAGAATACCAGCACCGTCACCAGTTTCTTTTTCGGCACCAGTCGTCCCGCGATGTTCCATACATTCGACAAGTTCGAGTCCGTCGCGTACGACCTCGTGGCTCGTCCCGCCATCGAGGTCCATCACGACGCCAACCCCGCAGTTCGACCGTGCGTCTGCGGGGTCTGCGAGACCGTCCTGACCAGTCTCCATGCGTCGGTCTGTCATATCACAAGTACACAAGTGCCCCAGCCATATCAGGCTATTCCTGAAATAGGCTTGCTGTCCTATACCGAAATAAGGTGGTATAATGCCACTAATATGTCCTCGCTCAGGCAACTGAAGGGACGAGTTCACCGAGCACTCGTGCTTCGATTTTACGGAGGTGCTCACCGACCGTAACTGGCGCAATGTTGAGTTCGTTTGCCAGTTCCTCGTGGGTCGTCTCCCGGGGAACACTGTAATAGCCGGCCTCGACTGCAGTCCTGAGGATATCCTGCTGGCGCGGGGTCAACTGAGAGTACAGCGTTCTCGCTCTGGGCTGGTACTCGCCCGTGGCGAGCAGTTCCGTCTCGACTTGCTCCGGAAGACTGCCAACGGCGTCGGTAATCGTCGGTTGGTCACCGATGACCCGGACGGTAATACCGCCTGCTGAGAGACACTCGATCGGTGTATCGATGACGAGGCTGTGCTCCTGTGGCAACCGAAACACCGACAGCATCGTCTCCGGAGGGTCGATGTGGATGTGAGTATGCAGGGTCTGCTGGCTGTCGGCACCGTTCGAGTGACCCCGGGCAGTATCAGCGCTGGATTCAGGTGAGAGAGTGTAGGCCAGCACATCCTGGTCCGACGAAAGCACCGCCTCGACCTGTGATTGTCTGCCCTGAAGTTCGTACAGTACCACGACAGTGCCGTCGTCGAGTTGGTTGACGTGATGGATGGCAGTTCGCTGGACAGCACCGCTGTCGACCAGTTTTCGGTCTGCTGGGTGAAATCCCTCGGGGCCGGGATAAAGGCTGACCTCCGCGTAGCGCATAGCATCTCGATTGTGGGCCAACACATTAAATATCCCTGTCAGGAGTCTCACACCGGGCTCTTAAATGAACAGTCAATACGCGGCAGTATACCGAGGTGGCTGAAGCGTGTCAATACAGGTGATGTCCACAGACGACCGTTTGGGGATGCAACTTGACGACGACGCACTGTCACAGGAGTACTTCACGAACGCGGTGTACCGTCACTGGGACCCGGGGGCAATTGAGGGGCTGGATACTGACCACGACCGGTTGGTCGAGTGGAATCCCGAAGAGCCAGCGTTCGAGGCACTGCGCCGGACCGTCGCTCGGTTCGGCGCGGGAGAGGAATCAGTTACGGAGGACCTGATGCCACTGGCACAGGTCACCGAGGATATCAACGACCAGATGTTCCTCTCCAGCCAGATTTACGAGGAGGCCAAACACACCAAATTTTTCGACCGCTACTGGCGGGAGGTAATCGACCCTGCGGCCGAGGAACTCGGGTTCGAGCGGACCGCACCGACTGCCGAGCAGTATTTCAACGCCCAGTACAACGAACTCTTCGAGCGCACTGAGGCGGCGATGAGCCGACTACTGACCGAGGATACGCCGAGAAATCGTGTCGAGGCGTACTGTCACTACCACCTGGCGATCGAGTCGGTACTCGCACAGACTGGCTACTACGGCATCCAGTCCTCGTTTTCCGACAGCGGCAGTGACGAGGTAACTGACGAGCAGTTCGCCGAACTGCCGGGCCTGGTCAATGGTATCACCAAAATCAGAAGCGACGAGGGCCGCCATGTCGGGTTCGGGATGTCGAAGGTGCGGGAGTACGTCCAGGAGGGGACGGTCGACGAGGCAATCGTTCAGGATACCCTGCAAGAACTGCTCCCCTTCGTCGCGGGGACGGTGACTGACCTCGGCGAAAATATGAATCCGGACCCACTCGTTGAGTATGCTTCTGACAAACTTTCCCGGCGTATCGAGATCATCGCCGACGCGGACGCAGACGTCCCACCAGTCGACGAGCTTGTCGACATCGACGGGGCCGTGGCTGCGTCGGACTAGAGGCCAGCGAGATTCTGTCGGAGTTTGATCGTTGCGGTCATCAGCGCAGTCGCGGTCATAATGAGAAAGACCAGCTGGACGTGAAGAACGATTGTCCGGTCAGTGCCCAGTGGGATCGCGAGTGCGACGATACTCACGAGCGCACCGAAGGTCAGCACCGGAAGCAGGTGTCTGACCAGCGAATCGAGCATGGTCCCCTGCAGTCGCGTACTCGAGGTCTGTCGCTGGAAGTAAAAGACACCGTAGGCGAGAAATCCGATTCCAGTGAGTGCCTGTACGAGTGCGGTGATAGTGGATTCTCCGGTGATGAGCGTCAGAGCACTGTACAGCACAATTCCACCGATGAATCCCAGTCGTACTGCTTGGTCAATCTGTGTGATATTCGAGGTAACGCCGCCGGCCGCAGTAACCGAAATCTGGCGCAGTGAGAGCACGAGAAAGAAAATCATCGCGAGCCAGATCCCATTTTTTGGGGTGATGCGAATCGACGTGACGATTTCGAGTACCCAGACTAGCGCGTAGATGGCCCCGAGCGCGCCGATAAACTGCAGGTAGCCCCAGATCTGTTGCTGGGATTCGATTCGGGACTGGCGCATGTTCCGGTTCGCATAGTACGAGAATCGCAGTCCGAGTGCCGCGAGTAACGACACGCCGAGGAAGGTAATAAATGTCAACGTGGAGTCGTCTTCGACGAGAAAGACGCCAAACTCAACGAGGAGGACGCCCGCTCCAACACTGTTCATGCTCTGAGCTCCATGGTATCACTCGATGACTGCAACGGTGCGACCGAGTTACCGCACCATTCTCTGTGGAGGTGCTTTTATGTTTGGGGCCTGCCCCGCTGGACGTGTCACCGCACGGGTAGCCATCCCGGCCCACAAACGCTTACAGTGCTTGGGTTGCTCAGAGGGTGTATGAACGTTGCAGTGCTCGGGACGGGGGCGACAGGACGGGATATCGCCGTCCGGTGTGCACAGGCAGGTTCCGCCGTTAGTTTACAGGCCGACGACGCAACCGCGGCGATGGACCGCGTCGACGACATCGAAGGGGTATTGATCAACGCAGTCGAGTCCGGGCGCATTACCGAGAGTCGGAAAGACGAAGCACTCTCACAGCTCGAAGCGACGACAGACCTCAGTAGTGCCACTGCTGGAGCTGAGGTTGTCTTCGACACAGCGACAACTGAGGCCGAGGCGCTTCAGGAGCGATTCGCAGTGGTTGAATCGGCCGTCGAGCAAGAGACGCTGATCGTCACCACACAGCCCGGTGTCTCGGTGACCGCCGCCGCGGCCGGACTCCGCCATCCCGACCGGGCGCTCGGCATGCACTTCGTCGACGCCCCCGAGGCTGCAGTGGTCGAGCTGATTGTTCCCGATGGCGCTGACGAGGAGGCTGTCGAACGCGCAGAGTCGTTCGTCTCAGACCTCGGTGCAACGCCGATTCGCGTCCGAGACACACCAGGGCTTGTCTCCGCGAGAGTTCGGTTGGCTATCGAAGCCGAAGCGATGCGGACTGTCGAAGACGACGCTGCAAGTGTCGACGGCGTCGATACCATTCTCAAAGAAGGTTACAAGTATCCCGAAGGACCACTCGCCAGGGCGGACCGGGTGGGACTCGACAAGCGACTTGAAACGCTGTCGACGCTCACCGAGGCGCTCGGGCCGCGATTCGAGCCGCCAGCAATTCTCGAACGACTCGTCGAAGAGGGCAAAACAGGGGCAAGCACGGGTGAAGGATTCTATCACTGGGAGCGAAACGAACCGGTCGAACCCGCCGTCGAGACTGAGCGACTACCGACGGGCCAGCCGAGTGATCCGACGACCCGCTGAGCGGTCAACGGACTTGGTAAGGGTTAAAACCGGGGCTGCGGTATAGCTCTACATGAGCAAGAGTCAATCAGACCAGTCACAGAAGTGCGTCTCCTGTGGCATCCGCATCGCGGGCACCAACGCCGCGACGTTCGCGTGTCCAGAGTGTGACCACGAGATTCACCGCTGTGCAACGTGTCGCAAACAGAGCAACCTCTATCAGTGTCCTGACTGTGGATTCACGGGGCCATAACAATGGGAAAAGTAGCAGCCGCAATCAAGGTCATGCCGCAGTCCCCAGAGATCGATCTGGACGTACTGCAGGAGCGACTCGAGCAGAACCTCCCGGAGGGCGCGAAAATCAACGGCTTCGACCGTGACGAAGTCGCATTCGGTCTGACGGCGCTCATCCCGACGGTTATTGTCCCCGACGAATCCGGTGGGACGGAAGCTGTCGAAGAAGCCTTCCAGGGCGTCGAAGGAGTAGAGAGCGTCTCCGTCGAAGACGTCGGTCGCCTATAACGAGCGGTTCTGCGGTCCGGGCGGTGCGCGGCGCTTGTGCGCACTTGCCTCGTGTATTGTTCTGACGTTTTCTACGACAGCCTCGCGTACACCGAGTTCACGAGCGGTCGCTGTCGTCGAAAGTGGGCCGTCGATGTGTAGCGCCAGAATCGAATCGAGTGTCTCGTACTCAACGCCGAGTTCGGCCTCGTCGGTCTGGTCAGCCCAGAGTTCGGCGGTTGCTGTTTTGCTTGCCAGGTCTTCAGGCACGCCGACGTGGCGGGCAAGCTGGCGGACCTGTCCTTTGTAGAGATTCGCGATAGGATGGCAGTCGACAGCGCCGTCGCCGTACTTTGTGAAGTAGCCAACAGCGGCCTCGCTGCGGTTGCCAGTCCCGAGGACGAGGCCGTTCCGGCGGTTTGCCTCGAAGTATCCAACGACGGCACGGAGTCTGGCGCGGAGATTCCCGACTGCTGTTTGGGTCGTGTCGTCTGGCTGCTCACCGGCGCTGACGTGTGGATTCGCGTCGAGGACAGCCTCCACCAGCGGGTCAATTTCGATGACGTCGTACTCGATATCGAGGAGGTCCTTCGCGACGCGCTCGCCATCGCTGGTGTTCTCTTTGGAATTGATGGTGCTCGGAAGGACGAGGCCGTAGACCGCTCCACTCCCGAGTGCTTCGACGGCGAGGTAGGCCGTGAGCGTACTGTCGATACCGCCTGAGAGTGCGATGACGGCCACGTCTGCACCCGCAGCCTCGTACTGTTCGGTGATGAACGCGGTGATGTGCTCGCGGTGCGTTTCGAGTTCAGCCTCGGAGAGTCTCAAATTCAGTGGCGTGTCTGCGCTGGCAATTTCAGGCATAGTTGTTCCTTGGGAGTCCGTTACAAAAAGTAGGCTGTGTTTGACTGAAGAGAAAAGCATAAGCGAAGCAGTGATATAGATATATTTGCCTCAAAGAGCGACGTGCGCCGGTGGTGAGCAAATCCGTTGGGATTTGCGAGCCTCGGCGCGAACGAGCGAAGCGAGTGAGCGCCGGTGGTGAGACGAACGCAGTTCGTCGAACTACGGGGCACGAGTGAACGACGTGAGCGACGTGCGCCGGTGGTCTAGTGGTAGGACATGAGCTTCCCAAGCTCATAGCCCGGGTTCAATTCCCGGCCGGCGCAGTACCGACACGAACGCCAGTGAGTGTCGTGTACGAGCAGCCGGGAATTGAAGTAGAGCAGTCGCGCGCAGCGAAGTGAGCACGTCTGCGCGTGGTTCAATTCCCGGCCGGCGCATGCGAGACGCGAACGCCAGTGAGCGTCTCGATTCTGCGAACGGGGAACGGAGTGACCCGTGAGCGCTCCCGTTGGTCGTTTGCCGCCCGTTGTCCTGCTCGCTTTGCTCGCAGGACTCCCGACTGACTCCGTCAGTCGACGTTCACCTCACGCTGTTCGGTGAACTCCCGGCCGGCGCATGCGCGACGCGAACAAAGTGAGCGTCTCGAAAAGCGAACGGGGAACGAAGTGACCCGTGAGCACTCCCGTTGGTCGTTCGCCACCTGTTCTTGTTCCTCCATCATCACTCGTTATCGATGCGCGGGTCAAGATACTGGTAGGAAAGGTCCTGAATTACGTTCCCGAATACGCCAACAAAAATCAACACGACTGTACCGCCGAGTAACACCGGCAAGTCCCGAACATTAATCGCTTTGAAGAACACCAGACCGAATCCTTCGATTCCAAACACAATTTCAATCAAGAAGATGCTCAACACAAGCAGGCCGATAACCTCGGTGAACAGCATCGAAAACAGCGGGATAACAGCATTTCTGGCGACGTGGCGTGCGACTACCACCGGGCCGGCGCCTTTCGCCCGAACGAGCGTGACGAAATCCGCCGAGACGTGTTCGAGCGCGTACGCCCGGGAGTAACTGACGTATCCGCCGAGCAGCGTCATCGTCACCAGCAACACGGGGACGATATACTCGAATACAAACGGGGAGTGTCCAATTACTCCCTGCTCTGCAGCGCCGAGCAACAGCCCACCGACCCAGAAACTGGGGAGTGCAAAGAAGAGATAGGCACCAGCACGGCTCAGATTACTAACCCGACTCTCTGGATACAGCGCAGCGTACATTCCGATGGTCGTCCCGATGGCAATTGCCAAGACCACCGCTGGAACGACGTACAGTGCCGTTCTGGCTACCGCGCCAGTGATGAGTGGAAACACTGCGTCTCCTGTCTCGAACGAGTTCCCCCAATTTAGCGTCAGCATATTGCCCATCCAGTCGATGTAAATATCCTCCAGTGGGCGGTCGAGATCACGCGCTGCCAGATACTCCTGTACTGCTCTGTTCGCCTGTTCGTTGGCTTCCTCGACGTTGCCACCGGGGCCTGCTGCAAAGATAATACCGCCAGCAATTCGGTCCGCAACCCAGTTGTTCGTGGCAGTAAACGCCAGAAACACGACTGTCAGAACTGACCACGCAGTGATGAGGCCGGTGACCAGACGCTTGGTGACGATTTTGAGTGCCTTCATCTGTCAGAATTGTTCGTTCAACGGAACCAGAACACTGTTTCCAGACGATTCTGGCTTTTAATACATAAATCTACAGGCCGTGTTACTGACTGTTTGTCTCTGGGCCGGGTTTTATACATACGAGAGATATATCAGACATAACCTGCGCATAGTATCCCAGATGTTTCCGTTGCAAAAAATCAGCAACCGACTGCAATGAGTGAGAGTCAGGACACGCCACAGTTCGAGTCAGTCGACTGGGAGCAAGTCGAGAGATCGAGACAGATCCTGACCCCGGCACGAGCGCTGCTGGCGGCCTGGCTCGTCGTCGTTGCTCTGTTATATCTGTACGACAGCAGAGTTGCACACGTCTACCTCGTCGCAGACTGGAGCGTTGACCGGCTCGAATGGCTGTTTTTGATCGCCGTCGGGATTATTGTGTCCTACATCGGTGTGCCGGCAGCTCAGAACCGCGAGCAGGTTCGACGAGTGGCCCGGGCACTGCGTTCGAGTTGGCTCGCCAAATTCGCGGCTGTCTACCTCGGGATGTTCGTCCTTGTCGGAATACTCGCGCCGTTTGTGCTGCCGGAGGTATTACTGAACCCTGGCTACCACTACAATCCGCCGGCTGGGTTGATTAGTCACGTCCACCGAGGGTGTGCGGGTCCAGAACAGTACCGAGGATTTACGAGCGTCTGCCGGGGGACGTTACGATTCCCGCTCGGTACAGGCAGCCTCGGTAAACGGGTCGAACATCTCGTGATTGCTGGGACTCGGCCAGCGCTGTACGTACTCACAATCGGCGGATTGCTGGTCGTTCCGATTGCGACTATCGTTGGCGTCGCGGCTGGATTGCGCGGCGGGATACTCGACAAACTCCTGTTGACGTACGTCGATTTGCAGCTGTCAATCCCTGCAATTTTGATTTATTTCGTTGCCTTCCTCACTGTCGCTAGTGGGGCGTCGTTGCTGCTGTTTCTGGTCGCATTCGGATTGCTCAGTTGGGGTGGACTCGCAAGGCTCGTCAGGAGTGAAGTCATCCAGCGTCGAGGACAGGGCCACGTCACCGTGGCGCGGAGTCTGGGTGCCTCGGAATCGTACATCGCGAAGCGACACATCGTCCCGAATATCACCAACACACTGCTCCCGGCAATTACACACGTACTGGCGCTGTTGTTGTTCTATGAGGCTGGACTGGCGTTTCTGGGATTTTACGATATCAGTGTCCAGTCGTGGGGCCAGACCATCGGACAATCTATCGACGCATCGATTCCCTCGTCACACATCGCACGACCGGATGTTGCAGGGTTCCAAATCTGGTGGGTGTCGACGTTCCCTGCGCTGGCGCTGACGCTGACGATGCTCTCGCTGAAAGTTGTCGGCGACACGCTACGGGACGCGCTCGACCCTCGGGGTGAACAATGAGTTCGGACTCGTTGCTCACCGTTGAGGGCCTGCGAACACATATCGAAACCGAGGACAGAACAGTTCGCGCCGTCGACGGTGTAAGTTTCGAGGTTGAGCGGGGTGAGACAGTCTGTGTCGTCGGTGAATCTGGCAGTGGTAAAAGCGTCACCTGCGAATCGCTGACTGGAATTGTGCCGAGACCACCGGCCGAAATCGTCGACGGCTCAATCACATTCGATGGCGAGTCACTGGCAGACGCAGACCAGCGCCTGCTCCGAGAAATCAGAGGAAATCGAATCGCACACATCTTTCAAAATCCACAGCAAGCACTCGACCCAGTCTACGCTGTCGGTGACCAAATCATCGAGGCGATTGAACTCCACGGCAACGCCGACAACGCCCGTGAACGAGCCGTCTCGTTGTTGCGAAAAGTGGGCATCCCCGACGCCGAAAACCGTGTTAACGACTATCCACACGAATTTTCTGGTGGAATGGCACAGCGCGTCGCTATCGCCATCGCACTGGCGGCCGACCCCGACCTGCTGATTGCAGACGAACCGACGACGGCCGTCGACGTGACAGTACAGGCCCGGCTCATCGAACTCCTGCGGAGGCTGACCGGCGAGGGGATGTCGCTCCTGCTCGTGACCCACGATTTCAGAGTTGTGGCCTCGATGGCCGACCGCGTGCTGGTGATGTTCGGCGGAACAATCGTCGAGCGAGGCTCCGTCGAATCGGTTTTCGAGACGCCAGCACACCCCTATACGCAGACCTTGTTCGAGAGCTACGATGGTCTCTCTCAGCGGGCCCACCGATACGCCCGTGACCAAATTCCGTCTGACGGCTGCCGGTTCCGTCTGGGCTGTCCGTACGCCGTCGACGGGTGTGAGGGCGGTGAGCAACCACCATTCGAATCCGTCGAAGCGACCACCAGCGAGCATAGCGTGTCCTGTGTACATTACGGCGACGGCAACCCCAACGAGATACTGGACAACGCCGACCGAATCGCCGCGACGATGGGTACTGGTGAATCAGGCTCAAACGGAGCCAACAGAGGGTCCGACGATGAGTGACTCCACTGACCCACTCCTCACGGTGGATGAATTGAAGACCCATTACATTATCCGAGAAGGTTGGCTGCAGCGAGAGGTTGGTCGTGTCCGGGCCGTTGACGGCGTCTCATTCAGTATCGAGACTGGCGAAGCACTCGGCCTTGTCGGCGAGTCAGGCAGCGGCAAGTCCACGGTTGCACGGACGATTTTGCAACTAGAGGAGGCGACTGAGGGCGAAGTCCGATTTGAGGGTTCGCCGGTCTCAGAACTCACCGGTGAGGAGTTACGCTCCTTTCAGCGTCGGGTGCAACTTATTGTCCAGGACCCTAACGAGGCATTCAGCCCCCGGATGACTATCGGCGAGGCTGTCGCCGAGCCGTTACGATTACACGGACTCTCTGACCACGACCGTCGTGAGGCTATCGTCGAGGACTTGCTCGAACGCGTTGGCTTATCGGCGGCGGACACGAGTCGGTATCCCCACGAGTTTTCAGGCGGCGAAAAACAGCGCATTGCGATTGCTCGTTCGCTGGTTACAAACCCAGATGTCATCATTGCCGACGAGCCAACAAGCGCACTTGATAGTCGTGTCCAGTCTGATGTGCTGGCGCTACTCGACCGAATCCGCCGAGAGTACGATGTGGCAGTGTTGCTAATCAGTCACGATATCGACGTTGTTCGCCTGTTCTGTGACCGAGTCGCGGTGATGTATCTCGGCGAAATTGTCGAACGCGGCGCCGTTTCGACGGTGCTTGATGAGCCAGCTCATCCCTACACACGGGTGTTGCTCGAGTCAGTGCCCAGCCTCGATCCGACGGAGAGGACACTCGCACGGCCGCTGACAGAGACAATCCCGGACCCCGCCGACCCACCCGGTGGCTGTCGATTCCACACGCGCTGTCCAGAGCTAATTCCGCCAGACAGTGTCGACCTTCCAACGTCAGTCTGGCGGGCAGTTGCGGAGTTTCGATTCACGTTGCAGGCAGGAGAGTTGCCAGACGAAGTGGCCGAGGCAGAGGCGAAGAGTACTGTTCGCGAGTACTTCTCCATTCCCGACCACATTGGTGACGAGTCGATTGCAAAGGCGGTCGAGACTGCAACTGGCGCAGTCGTGGGCGGAGATGTCGAGACAGCCGTCCAGACGCTCGCAGCCGTGACTGAGACGGTCTGCGAACGAGAGTCACCGGCGGCACGTGTCGACGGTCGGCCGGTCGCCTGTCACCGCTACGATGAAACGGTGGGTGGCAAGCCGCTCACACGTGACGGCCAAAATTAAACTGTACGTGCAGGTCAATCAGTTGGCTCGGATTCGATAACAGCTTCGTAGCTCGCCGCAATCGGGTACTTCCAGCCACGGTCGAAGGATTTCTCAGTAATCCGCAACGGCGGCGGCGTCTGCCAGCGCTTGAACTCCGAGCGAGCGATTCGCGTCAGCGCCTCTTCAACAACCCAGTCGGGATACTCCGCCCGGAGGTCCGAGCCCGGGGCCTGGCCGTGGATATACGAGCGCAGCACCGGGTCCAGTTGGTCGTACGGCGGCAGTTCGTCCGCGTCTGTCTGGTCCTCTTTGAGTTCCGCAGTGGGGGCTTTGTCGATAACACGCTCGGGAATCACAGCCTCCGAGCCGACTGGTGGGTTGTCGTTGTAGTACTCTGCGAGGTCGTAGACGAGCGTTTTGTAACAGTCGCCCAGTGGCGCGAGTGCGCCGACGGTGTCACCGTATAGTGTGCAGTACCCGACCGCGGCCTCGCTTTTGTTGTCAGGCGTCAGAACGAACGCGTCGCGAGCGTTGGCGAGTGTCATCAGGACCACGCCACGAGCGCGGGCCTGAATGTTCTCGGCCGCCAGTCCAGTAACGGTTTCCTCCGTTGCGGATTCGATAGTGGATTCGAGCGTTTCGACAGCGCCACCGACGGGAACGACATCGAACTCGATGCCGAGGTTCTCCGCGACTGCGCGGGCGTCGTCGATACTCTCCGAACTCGTCACGGTACTCGGAAGCGAGACGCCGTAGACGTGGTCGGCACCGAGTGCGTCGACTGCGAGGACCGTCGCAACTGTCGAGTCGATTCCTCCAGACATTCCAACAACGACGTCCGAAAAGCCCGTTTTCGCCATGTAGTCTGCCAACCCGAGCGAGAGGGCATTGTGGGCCTGCGCAGGGCGAGAGTCACGCATTGTCGGTTCGTCTCCGCCGTTCTGGAAGGGGTCGACAGTCACCGTCGACTCCTCGAACGCGGGAAGTCGTTCGATGACCTCTCCCGCCTCGTCGACGACCAGCGAGTTACCGTCGAAAATGAGGTCGTCGTTGCCACCGACCTGGTTGGCAAAGACGACAGGGACGCCGGCGTTCGTGGCGTGGTCACTGAATCGCTCCACCCGGCGACTGGGTTTGTCGAGGCTGAATGGGCTGGCCGACAGCGTTACGATTACGTCAGCACCAACGTCGGCCAGTTCGGCCAGTGGGTCAGTCCCGTGGCGGCGCTTGCCAGTTATCGACGCGTCGTGCCAAGCGTCCTCGCAGATACTCAGCCCAACCGACACGCCGTCGATATCGACCGTGACTGGTTGCTCGCCGGGCTCGAAATACCGGTGTTCGTCGAAGATGTCGTAGGTCGGGAGCAGTCGTTTGGCGTAGCGGGCCTGCTGTTCGCCATCGGCCAGCACCACGGCCCCGTTCTGCAACGGCGGGCCAGTGGGGGAGGGTGAGTCGACGGCAGCGCCGACGACCACCGCCGGTCCATCCGCGGTGGCTGCTGCGAGTTCTTCGAGGGCCGCTTCCTCTGCGGCAAGGACGCCGTTGCGGTGCAGCAGGTCTCGCGGCGGATAGCCAAGCAAGGCGAGTTCCGGCGTTACGACGAGGTCTGCACCCGCCTGTGCGGCCTGCTCGATTTCACTGACAAGTGTCTCGAGGTTGTCGGCCACGTCGCCGACGGTCGGGTCGTGCTGGAGCAGGCCCACGTGAAACGATCGTGGCATTCGAACCGATAGTTGGTGTACTCGTTGAATTATATTACGGTCAACAGTGGACGATTCGACTCGGAACTCGCCAAACTTGTCAGTCTTTCTTTGGGAGCACGCCGTCGTAATAGAGCAGGTGTGCTCCGGCAGCAACCAGTCCAACGCCGAGTGCTCGAACGCGCGTCGACGCGCCGGAATCGGGGGTGAATTCGACGTTCAGGATGGTCTCGTAGCTCCGACTCGCCAGATCGAGCAGGAGAGTCGGCACGACGAGGTGGGCCAGTCCAGTCAGGACGAACAGCGCACCCACCAGTCGTGGGCCAGTCGAATCTGTGTCCGAAGACGATTCCTCGCGCGTCTCGCTTGGCGGTTGCTTCATCAGTTTGGTCAAATGGACAGGGGAGTAACAGTTTATCGACTTCGTTCAGGCGAGCAACTGGTTACCGAGCGTCACGACGGGAACGAGAACGAGCAGATAGCCAGCCGCAGAGAGAGCCCAGTCACGTCCAGTGGTGCGGCGACGGTCGGCAGACAGTCCGGGCGCTCGCGGCAACGGCACGACCACAAAGAAGCCAACCATTAGCACATAGAGCACACCACCGGTCAGGGCGGCGGTGGCCAGCGACGGACCGGCAAAAACGAGTTCGGTCGCGAGCGAGAGCCAGACGAACAGCAACCCCGTGCCGACGCCAGCCAGATAGTGGGCAACAGTGGCGAGTCGGTGGGCCGCGTCGTCGGGATGTGTCTCGGTGAGCACGCCGGCAGCGACAGACGGCGGCGTCGTCCCTTCCGGCAGCCGTGCCATCACGAAGTCCATCGCCAGCGTCGCGAGCACGCCACCGACCAGTCCGATAGGGAATCGGACGACCGGTTGCGGGACGGCGACTGTTTCAGTGACCATACCGCTCGTTACGAGCGCTGTCAGTTGAGTACACTGGTTCCGGAGACAGCGTTATTGTGTTCACACTCGATGTGACACTGTGAGCAGACGGTTCATCTCGACACAGCCAGTCGAAGTCGACGACACCGCACACTTGCTCGAGTTGCTCTACGACGACGGCGACAACGACGAAACGTTGGTCTGTGCTGGCCACGGCGGCGCTGTCGAACCCGGAACCGCGGAACTCGCCGTAGAGGTGGCTACCGCGACCGACGACGCAACCTGCTGGGCTACGTTCGGCCACGAGGGCGAGGGGAGTGCATTCGACCGGTTTCACCCACCATCAACCGCCCTCTCGCCCGAGGAGTACGAACTGCTCGGCCGCATCTCCGACCGTGGGTTTGCACACGTCCTGAGCATCCACGGGCTGGCAGACGACGAGGTCATCGTCGGCGGCGGCACGGACGACCAGACCAAAGAACGGGTTGCTGAGCGACTCGATAGCAGTCTCGACGCTCCGGTTCGTGTGGCAGGTAAGGGACAGTACGCCGGGACACACCCGGACAACTTCGCCAACTGGTTGGCCGCCGCTGGCGGTGGACTCCAGCTCGAACTCGGACCCACAGTGCGCGGGGACCAACGGTCACAGCTGCGAGAAGAACTGTTAGCAGTGCTTGAGAATATGGCGTCGGTTACCCGACGTTGACGGATTCTTCGCGCCCGTCGATTCGCTCGTCGCCGTCCCACTCTGCAGAGTTGTCCATCGGCTCGTAGCCAAGCGCCTTCTTCGCACGTTCAAGGGAGTAGTACTTGCGGTCGTTGTCGGAGATGCCGTAGACAATCTCGAAGCCGTAGTCAGCTTCTATCGCACACGCGTGAATGTGGGCACAGTCCCGTGGCGAGAGCCACATTGCCTGCCCGCGCTCGTAGTCGATTGGCGGGTGGTCTTCGTTGAGGTTGCCGATGCGGATGTTACAGACAGAAATGTCGTGTTCGTCGTGGAAAAAGCGGCCGATCACCTCGCCAGTGGCCTTACTGATGCCGTAGCGGTTACCGGGCCGAGGGAACTCGTCGCCCTCCAGTCTGAAGTCATCGTGTTCCCGGTACAGCTCTGGCGTCCGTTCGTCAGTTTCTGCTGCGCCGACGGCGTGGTTCGAGGAGGCAAAAATCATCTTGTCAACGCCCGCCTCGATGGCACACTCATAGACCGTGTGTGTGCCGTCGATATTGTTCGAGAGGACACTCTCCCACGGTGCTTCCGGGCGGGGGTCCCCAGCGAGGTGGATAACAGCGTTGACGTCTTCCATCGCTGGCCGAACGTCCTCGTGGTCCTCGACCTCACCGGTCCAGTACGGGAACTCTGGTTCGTGGGCTGGCTGGCTGTGATACATCAGCCGCCAATCGTACTTATCGCGCAGCCCATTCAGGACAGTCCGCCCGACGTGGCCGCCTGCTCCAGTGAGTAATACCGGCTCGTCCATTCAGTTCTCACAAACACTGGCAGTAATAAGTAGCATACGGTTCTCCACTGGGACTTGTCTGTTGCCGGGACCGACGCTCGGTTAACGTCTGAGTGCAAGTAGTTGCTATGAGCGAGCGCACTCCCGCAGCGACAGAGAACGCGTGTTTCGAGGCAGGCATCAAGTTTGGCTCACTGTATCACCAGTTCGCCGGCACACCGATCAGCCCTGACAGCGCCGCCTCACTCGCGGCGGCAATGGAGGAAGCAATCGAGAACCAGCCACACTGCGAGACAGTCCGCGTCGACATCGACACCGACAGACTCGCCGAGGAGATCGCGGCAGGGACAGCAGAATACACCGAACTCACTGGTGAGTTCATGACTGTCGAGATGGAAATCAACTATGAGGGCGTCATCGTCACGACGGCGATGCATCTCGAAGAGGGCTACCCACTTATGGAGGTCACTGGCGTAACTGAAGGGGCGTGATTCTGTCGGCCGCGTCTGGTCACCGTATTGATAAAGAATTTAGTCACCGACCGCCGAAGCAGTGGATATGACAGAGTACACCGTCGAGTTCGTCGGGACAGGCGAGTCCATCACAGTCTCGGACAAAGAGACGATTCTCAGCCGCTGTATCGAGGAAGGAATCGCACAGGAGTACTCCTGCCGTGTCGGGATGTGTCTGGCCTGTTCGGCGAAAATCGAGTCCGGCGATGTGACCCAACCCGCCGCCCGTGGGCTGACCGAGGAGGAGCGCGAGAACTATGCACTGACCTGCATGGCCCGACCCCAGTCTGACCTCGAACTCGACCGTGGACAGTACCCACCGAGCATCGAATCGGACCATCTGGCGAGCGACGACGGCACTGCCCCGGCAGACGCCGACGACTGACTGGTTTTTGCGTTACGAAACAACACGGGACGCGTCAATTACGGTATTTTTTCTCCCAAGCCACGACGAGGGGACGGATTCCCCGCGCTCGAAGAGTAGGTCCTATATGGGTGGGGTCCGTAGAGGCGAGTGAACAGTCGGCGCCAGTGCAGGGCTGACGACCGAACTCGAACTCCTCAAACTATGACCAGCCGCGTATACAGACTTCACTCGACACTGGAACTCCCGCTCGAGGACGTCCACGAGTATTTCGAGGACCCGGAGTTGCCGGACGGAATCGAGGATGTTGACATCACACGACGGAATAATACACTCATCATCAGCGCGGTGCCAGATGATGATAGTATTAGCAAGTACACCCCAACGGCCCAGCTGAAGGCCAGCGTAACCGAAAACCGCGTCTACGAGGAAGACCCGGAGGCAGGGCCCGGCGGCCCCTCGCCCGGCGGCGGTCCGCAGTGGGGTGCACTCGAAGAGGAAGAAGAAATAGAATCTGAACTCGTCGAATACGCCTGTTTCAAAGGCGACCGCGAGACGGTACTCCAGAACACGGCACTCCAGTACGAGATGTTCCTGGTACTCTGTCAGATCGCGAGCCGAGCAGAGAAAGGAACGCTCACTGCCGTTGCCGCAACTGAGGACGACATCGAAGCCGTCCAGATTGTCGATGGCGAACGACGCCCAGCGTCGGTCACTGTCGTCGAGGACCCCGGCGACGCAGACGAAGAGGACGCGGTCGACTGGCGAAACAACGAGTTCATTAGCTAATTTCTCCGCAGACATTTCGAGCGGCGGGCGCCCTTAACTCGTCCGATATCCACCATCGACGACGAGCCCGTGGCCCGTCACCCACGACGCTTCGTCACTGGCGAGAAACAGGATACAGTTCGCAATTTCCTCGGGTTCGCCGAGTCGGCCAAGCGGGTAGTCTTGACGGAGTTTCTCGCGTGCTTGTTCTGGGTCGTCGGCTGCCGCGAGGAACTGGTCGAGTAACGGCGTGTCGGTGAAGCCCGGACAGACCGTATTTGCACGGACACCTTTCGGTCCTGCCTCGGACGCGACCGCTCGGGTGAAGTTCAGCACTGCGCCCTTGCTCAGCGAGTAGGCGGCCTGTTTGGGGAGGCCAAAAATACTGGCGAGCGAGCCAACGTTGACAATCGAGCCCGACTCCTGCTCTTTCATGTGTGGCAGCGCTGCGTGACAGCCGTTCCAGACGCCCTTGATGTTGACATCCATCACGAAATCACGCATCGAGGTATCGGTATCTTCGACGTAGGCAGAGGGGTGGCCCGTTCCGGCGTTATTGACCAGAATATCGAGACCGTGGTTCTCGTAGACTTCTTCGGCGAGTTCGTCGAACCGCTGTTCGTCGGTTACGTCCAGTTCGTAAAAGGTCGCGTCACCGCCGGCCTCGTTGATTTCGTTGGCAATCTTTGGGCCTTCCTCGCTGTTGATGTCGGTTACGATGACCTCGGCACCTTCTTCTGCGAATCGTAGTGCCGTTGCTTCGCCGATTCCCGATGCTGCACCCGTGATAAGCGCTGTCTTGTCTTCGAGTCGCATGCTACAGAGGGAGCCACCCTCGGCAAAATAGCTGTCCCTTTCCAGCGGAAATTCCAGTTCGGATTCGCATTGATTGCGGTGGCCAATTCGGGAGTAGAGATTACGTTGTTAACAGAACCACCAACAGTCGTCGTCTTCTTCGTCCTCATCTTCTTCCGGCGCGTTTCCGTCAGGTCGCTGTGGAAGGTGTAGTCGCGAGTTGGTCGCGTCGATAGTCGTACCGTCGGAGGTGCGTGAGTCGAGGTACCACGTGTTCGTGACGCTGACTTCCAGTCCAATTGAGTCGCCCTCATTCACGAACTCTTGGATGGCCGGGTAGGTAACGCTGACCTCGTGTCGCCCAGAGCCATCGAGCAGCATCGGCTGGTCCATCCCGTTGATGTTGTCGCCGTCGTGGAATAGCTCGAAGAATAGCCGTGCTTCCGGGCCCTCCACGTCGACACTCAGTTCGATTTCGGGTTCGCCAATCAGTTCGATATCTTCGTCGGCGCTCCACTCGTAGGTGACTGCCTCGTCAGTGAACCAGGCCCAGCCTTGTTCAATCTCTGCGCTCGCCCCCTCGCCACCGTTCGCGAGTTCGTATGTTTCGAAAGAGGTGTCGGCTGGCGGGAACTGCTCGTCCTCGCGCCAGCGGTCACGCTGGTCGAGGTAGTTCGAGACCTGCGCTACCTCGGTGTTCTGCCCGCGGACGTGCTGGTCCATCCACCGGACAGCGTGGTCGTTCATCCGGCCACGGTCGGAGAACTCGACGGTGAGCTCGCTCAGGTCGTGGCCCCCCTCGTAGAACAGCAGTCGGCTCTCGGTGCCGGCGTCCTGCAGCTGGCGGTAGGTTCGGAGTGCCTCGGTCGGGTTGAACAGCGAGTCGGTCCAGCCCTGCATCAAAAACGTCGGGGTGTCGATGTTGGACTTGTCCGCGACAGAGCGTTGCTCGAAGGCCCGCAGTGCGTCGTCCGGAACCTCGTTGTCTGCAATGGCGTCGGTATACCACTCGGTAAGTTTGTCGGTCACCTGTGCGTCGCCGTCGAATAGCGTGTTCACCTCACCGAGTCCCAGAAGCGCGGTGAGCCAGCCAGATTTGACGACGCCGTTGGGAGCCAGCGAGTATTCGAGGTCATTCCACGTTATTCGCGGCACCATCGCATTGAGTCGGTCGTCGGCAGCGGCGACCTGAAACTGGATCCCGCCCGCGTAGGAGATGCCGTCCATCCCGACACGCGGGTTGTCTGGCCCGTCCAGCGCCACATCGACACCGTACTGCCCAGTCTCGTTGGCAAGAAAGTCGATCAGTCGCTGGGCGTCTTTGGTTTCTCGCGGCCCATTCAACCCGACAGTTCCCTCGGAGGAGCTGAATCCTCGCGAGTCGTAGGTTAGCACGGCGTAGCCGTCTTTCGCGTACTCCATCGCTTTCGGCACAGTGATTGGACTCTGCCGGAACGCACCCCAGCCGTGAGTCATCAGCACGGATGGGCGCGGGCCGGACTCGGCAGGCACGTACAGCGTCGCGCCCAGTTCCGTCCCGTCGTAGGACTCGATAGTCATCCGCTCGAAAGAGACGCTCGTGGTCGTACTAGCACTCGCAGTGCCAGAGACGCCAACGCCGCCGGCCGCAACGGCAGCAGCCGTTGCTGTCGACTGTAGCACAGTTCGTCGGTCGATTTCACTCCCTGATACCCCAGACTGGTTGCTGGTTTGCTCTGTCATTGCGTGCACACCCCCCCACAGGCTCCCCGGCCCGTGAGTAGCGTTGTCACTATACGCACTCTACCAGCACTTAGTGACTGTCAAATTCATAGCAGGTTTATCCCCGTTCCCTGGTGCAGTTATCGATACTGATAGCCCTTCAGAGAGAGTTTGAGGGTTAACTGGACTTACTCAGTAACGCCTACTGGGAGTGAAGCGGATTCCGTGCCGTCGAAACGAGTCGGGTCGAATCCCTCGACTGGGTCACCGCCCAGTATCTGTTCGGCGATTGCTCGGCCCAGTGCAGGCGAGCGCATCAACCCGTGACCGCACATCCCCGTCGCGACATACACCTCGGAGTGGAGGTGACCAAGGAGCGGGTCACGGTCAGGCGTCGCCGTGCAGAGCCCAGACCACGACCGGTCCAGTTCAACGTCTGTTTTCAGCCGTTCCCCGAGCCCCGCCAACCGAGTCGTCAGAAACTGCTCGTCCGTGGTTCCATCGTACGTGTCGGGGTCGCCGTCGTACATCTCGGAGCCGTCACCGGCAAGGACACCGCCCTCCAGTGGTCGGGCATACCGCTCGGTAGAGGCGTCGTAGTACATCGGAATATCGTCGTCGACGGGGCCGGCGACCAGCGCCTGCGTCCGGTAGAGTCCGAGCGCGAGGTCACGGGTCGGGAGCGCCGCCGCCGTGCCCGCGCCGGCAGCGACGAGTACGGCGTCGTACTCTCGGACCGACCCTCCAGCCCGGACGGCACCAGCGTCGGTCACCGTCGCTCCCACGTCGGTGCGAACATCGACCCTTGCGGTTCGCACACGGTCCGCCAGATGGTCGACGTACGCCTCGGGGTCGATGTAGCCAGCGTTGTGTGCGACGGCCGCAGTTTCGATATCGTCGGCGACCAAACCCGGAAATCGCTCCCCGACTGCCGGGCCATCGAGGCGCTCGACATCGCGGCCGTGGTCGGCCATCCGCCGGGCCTGGGTCTCGATAGCGTCGGCAGTCTCGCCGTCCTCGCGGGCGAACCACAGGTACGGACAGTCGGTTAGCAGGTCCTGCTCACGGAAATACGTCAGAGACTCCGCAGCAATCCTCGCGTCTCGCGGGTCGGCGTAGGCGTCGTAACACAGCCCTGCGGCCCGGCCCGAAGCGCGCCCACCGAGTTCGTCTGCCTCGAACAGCGTGACGGAAATCTCCTGTTCTGCGAGGGTGCGGGCCGCCTCGAGTCCAATCACGCCGCCACCGATGACCGCAACACGGTCGGCCATGTTCACACGAGCGGGTCGAGTCCACGGGCAGGATAGCCGACAATCCGGTCGACACCCGCGGCGTCCAGTTCGGAGACCTGTTCAGTAACGTCATCGGCACCACCGACGAGGGCGTAGGCCCGCGAGCCCCGGAGCAGTTCCCTTCTGGCCTGGCCCGTAGCAGAGCTATCCCGTGGTGCTCTCTCGGGCAGTCGCTCTCGAACCCGGTTTCGGCGAGCGGCGTATTCGCCGACAGCGTCGAGGATTGTGTCCTCGTCAGTTGAGAGGACGACCGGCGCGTAGACGGCAATCGACTCCGTGACGCCGGCCGCGCGGAGCGCGCGGACAGTGGGGACGGTGTTGGGCCCGAGCAGTTCGTACTGTGTGTGGCCGACGGCGAGCGCGAGCCGTTCGATGCTCTCGGTGCCCACCCAGGGGTCGGTCGCCGCCTCGGCGGCCGCAGAGAGTCGCGGTGCAACCGCCCGGCGCTGCTCGTCTTCGTCGAGGTAGGCCGGGTGCCCGGCGACCAGCACTTCACCGACTGATTCCGGGAGTGTCTTCCGGAGATGGTCGTCGCCGCGGGGGTCGAAGCCGTCCGCCCGGACAGGAGCGGTGACGCGAACGTCGAACGACGCTGTCAACTCTCGAAGTAGGTCCGAATCGGGCACTGACCCACGGCCCTCGTAATCGACGGTCACAGTCTCGACGCCAAGGTCGCATGCGCGCTCAACGGCAACTTCGGTCGGTTTAATCGCGACGGCATCGATACCGACGTCGGTCAGCGAACTCCCAGTGAGCGCGGTCATTGTGGCTGTACTGGTCCTTCGACGGGTTTAGCCCTGTCGTTTGCCTACACAGGATAGTCGGCGTCAGGCCCAACTTCCCGGTCTGGCTCGGGGGGCACAGTCCACTCCGTTGTGAGTTCGAGCAACTGGACGAACATCCGCGCCGTTGCCCCCCAGACAGTGTAGCCGTCGACGTAGAAGTAGTGCAGGCGAATCTCCCCGTAATGGGGGTGTTCGCGGCGCTCGCTCTGGTAGTTCTCGAAGTCGGTCAGGTCCGAAACGGCGAGTACTGCCACCTCTGCCACCTCGCCGTCACCGGGAACGTATGTTCGGTCGGGAATCTCGGCAACGAAGGGCCGGACGGAATATCGGGTAATCGTCCGGATGTCATCGAGTCGACCGACGAGAGAGACCTCCGTAGGTTTGAGGCCAATCTCCTCGTTGGCCTCGCGTTTTGCCGTCGCCTCGAGGGAATCATCTTCCGGTTCGCGTCCCCCGCCGGGGAAACTCATCTGTCCCGGATGGTCCGAGAGGTGGTCGGCGCGTTTGGTAAACAGGATGTGCGGGCCGCTCTCGCGGTCGACAATCGGGGCGATAACCGCGGCTTCGCGCTCCTGGTCGTCGACAACTGCTGGTTCGTGGCTGCGCAGGCCCGCGAAATCCATCTACCCTGTATCGAAGTCGCCGAGAAGCTTAATTTGTCGGTCTCGCGCTCACCGACTCTCGTCGAGGTGGCTCCGAACGCCGGACAGGTCGGCCGAGGACCACGTTTCGATGTCGTAACTCAGGTCGATTAGCTCCTCGACGCGGTCGGTCTCTCCTGCCTGAATAGCGAGCGTTGCCTCTTCTCTGAGGCGGTCGGTAGCGGCGTCACCCGCACGTTCGCGGTCGATATCCCGTGGCTCGGCATCGAGGATATGGCGAAGGTCTGTCGTCCCCTCGGGGCGCGTTGGGAACGCAGTCGGTCCCACAGCCAGCAGTGGTTCCCCGGAATCAGTGAGTCGAATTAGTTGGTAGGCGTCGATAGCGTCGTCAATAACACTCTCGAAGCGGTCGGGGTCGGCTGATTCGCCCCGCTTGAAGGCGAGTTCGGCCAGTGCCCTGGCGAGTTCGTCGCGGGTCAGCGCGCCGAAGGTGTCGACGACACCGGCCAGATCGTCGCCCGAGAGTTCCATATCTCTCGCTTGCTCGGCCACCTCTTAGAAGTTGCGTCCCCGCTCGGCCAGCGCGTCTGCCGACCGCTGTGCGACAGTGTCCGGTTCGATTGGGGCCGCCTCCCATGACGGCAGTCGCGTATCTCGACCGGGCGCTTTGATCGAATTCGCGTAGGTGTCGACCTGCTCGCGTTCGGCCTGCGCGTCGTACTCGAACCCGTTGAATGCCGCGTCGCCAGCGTACTGCTGGACGAGACGGTCTGCGTGTGTCCGATAGACCTCACGTAGTCGGTCGTACTCTGGGTCGACGCCGTGTTCTTCGGCGACGTGAAACAGCGTTTCGGCCACCTCGTCGCACATTTCGCCGAGGCCGCCGGAGCCTTCGACTGAGCGGTGTTCGTGCTCGTGAATACCCAGGTCAACCTGCGCACTCGCGTCGAATCCGGCCTCCTCGAAGGTGTTGCCCAGCGTGCCGAGTTCCAGTCCCCAGCCCCGGGGTGCGCGAATCGACCGGGCCAGTTCGCTAGTCATCCCGAATTCACCGGCGAGCGCGTACCGAAAGCTGCCGAGATAGTCGACGAACTCCGCGTCTGACTGGGTATCGAGTGCTTCGACCAGTGGTTCGTAAAAGAGCCGGAAGAGCCGTCCATAGAGCTGTTTGTCCTCGACGCGAGCGTAGTACCCTTTCGTGAAGTCGTAGCCGTCCGCCAGCGGCGAGAGCAGTTTCGGGACGTGGCGCTCGTCGTAGGTGAGCGCGTCAGCGTCGTGAACGACGACGTACGGAGAGCTACTGGCGACACCGAGGCCAAGCCAGACATCCCGGCCCTTGCCGGCAGTGCCGTCGAGTCCGTGGTCCCTGAGCAGTGACTCGACTTCCGGTGCGGTACACCACAGGACTGTCAGGTCGAGTGCGAACGACTCCAGCCACGCTGTCACCTCCTCGACGCCGGATTCACTGGCTCGAAGCGCAACCAGCACCCGTCCAGGGTCGACAGATTCGAGCGTCCGGAGGACTTGGGCTGTCGCCTGACTGCCGTGGTCGCGTTCGGCCAGCGGCACCACGACCGTTGCCTGCTCGACCGGTGCAGACGGGTTGGCACTGCCATAATCGTGGAGAGTGCTGATCCGCTCCTGTACGTATTCCATTGCATTTTTAGTAGGGAACCAGAGCAAAAAGCACCGCGATTACCGGGGTATCCTGCCGCCGACCCCAGGGATTTCCCGGTCAACGAACTTAAATAGAGGCCGGATAATCCAGTGTGTATGACTGCGTACGTCGGCTGTCGGCGAATGGACAGTCGTTGGGTACGAGGGGTGAACTGAACATGGTCGAACACACCCGGACGCTCGATTTCAAGACTGCCTTTGCAATCGGACTGGGGACGATGATCGCCGCGGGCATTTTCTCGCTTTCGGGAACCGCGGTGGCTGAGATTGGGTCGAGCGCCGTCATCGCCTTCGTGATCGCTGCTGTCATCGCCGGGATCACGGCAGCGGCGTACTCGGAGTTCGCGTCTATCTACTCCGAGAACGGTGGCGGCTACCTGTTCACGTCTCGGACCTTCGAGGACCGACAACTCCTGACCTACGGTATCGGAATGTCTCTGTTTCTTGGCTACACTGGGACAACGGCATTTTACCTGTCGACGATGGACGAGTGGTTCTTCAGATTCATCATTCCTGAGGGGCTACACTGGCTGCCACACGGAACAACTGCGGTTGCAGCAGCGGTGCTTCTTGGCACACTGAACGCCCGCGGGACCGAAGAGTCGGGTAACTTCCAGTTACTTGTCTCTGGCGCGAAAGTTGCGGTGTTGTTTGCGTTTATCGGCGGCGCATTCGCTTTCCGCGGTCCATCGACGGCAGTCAGTAACTTCACAGCACAATTTTCGACAGACCTGTTCGGTATTCTCGAAATCTCGGCGCTCGCGTTCATTACCTTCTTCGGCTTCTCTGCAATCGCCGCTAGCGCCGGTGAAATTATCGAGCCACGAAAGACTGTCCCGCGGGCCATCGCAGCGAGTATCGTCTCAGTTACCATCCTGTACGCACTGGTCATTGTCGCGATGACTAATTCGACAGTTCCGCCAGAAATCATCGCCAGAGAGGGTGAAACGGCGATGGGTGAGGTTGCAGCCGGATTTCTCGGTCCCTTTGGCCGGTCACTCATCGTTGCAGGTGCGATTTTCTCGATGGTCTCCGCGTCGAATGCGTCGATACTGGCTGCCTCCAGCATCGGTTCACTGATGGGCCGACAGGGTCAGGCACCGCGTGCGTTCTCACGGATTCACACCCGGTTTAATACGCCGTTCTGGAGTGTCACTGCCGCGACTGCGACCATCGTTGCGCTCATTGTGAGTTTCATCATGCTCTTCCCCGCCGAGGGTGGGTTCCTGCCAATCAACCTCGGCCTGACCGTCCTCACTGGCTTCGCCACGTTCAATCTGCTTTTGCCACTGGCAGTCGTCAACGCAGCACTCATCTATCACCGCCGGCTCTATCCCGACATCGAACGCGGCTTCCGTGTTCCGGGTGTGCCAGTCGTCCCGGTGTTCGGAATAATCGCAAACATCGGTCTCATCACCAACCTCCCGATGGTCGGCGTTGGGACGGGAATCGGACTGACAGCTATCTTGCTGGTTGTCTACGTCGTCTGGGGAGGCGGCAAGGACATCGACGAACTCGTCCAACGAGTCGACACACAAGAGCCAACAGCCAGCGGACAGGGCACGGAGAACGGGTCGGATGATGACGACGACCAGTTCCGGATTCTCGTCCCAGTTGCCCGTCCGAGTAACGCCCCCGAGTACATCCGACTGGCCGAGGTTCTCGGGACCGGCCACAACGGGTCACCGCTGATCGAGGTCCTAACTGTCACCGAAGTTCCCGAGCAGACACCCCACGAGACAATGGCTGAGATCGCCACCGAGCGGGTCGAAAGTATCGAATCGGCACTCACCGAAGAGGACCTTTCGGCCGACTACACTGTCGAGGGACGGACCTGTCGGGATGTGGCATTCGCAATTCTGCAGGCTGCCCGTGAGGACAGCGCAGACCTGATTGTGATGGGATATCCCGAAGAGAACGAAGAGATCACCACGAAAGTCGAGTACACTGCACCCTGTGATGTCGTCTTCGCGAGTGGGCTGACCGAGGACCCAATTAGCCAGATCAATATCGGCGCTGGCGGTGGACCTCACCACCTCGCCGCTGCGAATCTCGTCCGAAACATGGGCGAACAGGGATACAGTGTCAACGTCATCTCGGTTGACCCGACGGGCGAAGGGACCACCGAGGACCCGGCGACGACAGTTTCGGAACTCGGCGGCGTGCCGGACTTACACGTCTACAACGTCTCTGCGGCGAGTATCGCCGAAGGGCTGGTCTCGAAATCCAAGGAGGAAGGTGGTATCTTGATGATCGGTGCCTCTCGGGACCGCCGACTCCGCCGGTGGGTATTCGGCAGCACGCCGGATTCCGTCATCGAGCGCGCGAAACTCGATGGAGTGCCCGTGCTCGTCTACGCCAGTTCGACCAGCGTGCCCGAACGAATCGAGGACTACCTGTTCCCGATCTACCGGTATCTGCTCAAGCTGCGAAATCGCTCCCAGACATCGACAGACCAGTCTTCGGTCGAGAGCTAAGCCCTGCATCAGCCGGCTGTGTTTCACGTCCTGAAACGTCACGTCCCTATTTATTCCTCTGCAGTATAAATCTAAAACTATGGCACGTCAGTTATTCCTCGGAAAGAACCAATCTCCGGCGATTACGGTGGTTGGAGTCCTTGTCGCTGCTGTTGCAGTTGTCGGAACCCAGCTACTCGGTTGGGAGTGGGGGTCGGGTCAGTTGATTCCGACGATGATTGGCGTCGCTGTTGCTGCCTTCGCCATCGTTACGGTCGTTAGCAAACGAGTAGGCCTGTCCGAGTGAGTTCGAGTATTGCAGAGAAGTCCCGCCGGATCTGCTTCGGTGCTCACACGCCGTGGGGGATGGCAGTCGAGTCCTCGTCGTCGATTTCGACGGCAATTTTGACTCCGTCGTCACCGAAGGTAATATCGATAGACCCGACGACGACGTGGAACCGTTCGTGGTGGTGGCCGTCGGGGTCGAACACCATCTCTGAGTCGACCAGTCCGGCGTCTTCGAGGGCGTCTAGCCGGCGATAAGCGGTTGCTTTCGATACCTCAGCAGCATCGACGACTTCGCTACCGCTGCGGGGCTGTTCGGTCACCGCTGCCAGCACCTGCCGGGTGTACTCGTCGCCGAGCAGTTCGAGCAACGTCAGGTCCGTCTCGACACTGTCTTCGGCACGGTCCTGCTCGGTGGCAGAGAGCTTCATTGCCATATCTATACACTGGCTCCGTTCCTCGATGGAATGGTATGCTAGCTATACAGGCACTGTCGCCGGAACTATCTAGCTATGCTGACTGTCTCGGCTACTGGCTGATGTCGCGTGCTTTTTACCCGCGAACGGGCATACTACGGATATGAGCAGGCAGGACGCAGACGACGAGACGCCCGACACGGCGGACCAAGAGAGCGACGAGGCGGGCAACGGGGACGCTACCCAGACAGCCCCCGACGCCGAAGCTGCTGGTGAAACGCTCGAGGATATTGCCGAAGAACCCACAGAAGACGTCGATACGCTCCTCGAAGAGATTACGACAGCGGAGGTGTCGGAGTCAGAAGCGACTGCAACGGATAGCAAGCCTGAGGGCGACCTCATCGAGTTTATCGAGGAGACTCCCTCGGATCAGGTCGCGGCAGTCATCCGGACGCTGACAGCCGAGCGAGCGGAACTGCGTGAGGAGTTGGAAGCCGAGCGTGAACGAGCCGACGACCTGAAATCACGGCTCTCGCGCAAGCAGGCTGATTTTCAGAACTATAAGAAGCGCCAGGAGAAGCAACTCGAAGAGGAGAAACAGCGCGCCACCGAGAACCTCGTCACGCGATTGCTCGAAGTGAGAGACAATCTCGCTCGCGCACTCGACCAGGGCGAAGACACCGACATTCGAGGCGGCGTCGAGTCGACGCTCGACCAGTTCGACGAGGAACTCGAGAGAGAAAACGTCGAGGTAATCGAACCTGACCTCGGGAGTGAGGTCGACCCACAACGCCACGAGGTGCTGATTACAGTCGAGAGCGACCAGCCCGAAGATACGGTCGCTCAGTTGCACCGCTCTGGCTACGAGATGGCCGGAAAGGTGCTTCGTCCGGCACAGGTGGCAGTCAGCGATGGGTCCGGAACAGAAGACGAGGAGTAAGTCGCCACTAAGCGGCTGATTTGCGGTCGGATATAAATCCCAAGCTTCGCGTTATCCCGAGAGCTGAAAGTCCGTTGCTTGCGGTGTGATGGGCCGGTTCGGTGATGCGTGTCTAGCAACTTTTAACCGACAGAATCGGGTATGTGCTGATAACATGGCAAGCAACAAAATTCTTGGAATCGACCTCGGGACGACGAACAGCGCGTTCGCGGTCATGGAAGGTGGAGACCCAGAGATTATTGTCAACAGCGAAGGCGACCGAACGACACCGTCGGTTGTCGCGTTCTCTGACGGCGAACAGCTGGTTGGGAAACCAGCCAAAAATCAGGCTGTACAGAACCCCGACAACACAATCGAGTCCATCAAGCGCCACATGGGAGAGGAGGACTACACTGTGGAGCTCGAAGGCGAAGAGTACACGCCTGAACAGGTGTCGGCGATGACCCTGCAGAAGATCAAACGCGACGCCGAAGATTATCTCGGCGAAGAGCTCGAGCGCGCGGTCATTACCGTCCCCGCGTACTTCTCGGACCGCCAGCGACAGGCGACCAAAGACGCCGGCGAGATTGCCGGCTTCGAGGTCGAACGAATCATCAACGAGCCGACCGCAGCGGCGATGGCCTACGGACTCGACGACGAGTCCGACCAGACGGTGCTCGTCTACGACCTCGGAGGCGGAACCTTCGATGTCTCGATTCTGGACCTTGGCGGCGGCGTCTACGAAGTCGTCGCAACGAACGGGGACAACGACCTCGGTGGCGACGACTGGGACCAGGCCATCATCGACTGGCTCGCCGAGGACTTCGAGGACGAACACGGTATCGACCTCCGCGAGGACCGACAGGCACTGCAGCGACTGTACGAGGCCGCCGAAGAGGCGAAGGTCGAACTCTCGAACCGCAAAGAGACGACCATCAACCTGCCGTTCATCGCCGCTGACGACGACGGCCCGAAAGACCTCGAAACCTCGCTCACCCGCGCGAAATTCGAGTCTCTCACCGCTGGTCTGGTCGACCGAACCGTCGACCCGACCGAACAGGCACTCGCCGACGCTGGCCTGAGCAAGGACGACATCGACGAAGTGATTCTCGTCGGGGGGTCGACGCGAATGCCAATGATTCAGGACCGGGTCGAAGAGATGACCGACCAGGAGCCGAAAAAGAACGTCAACCCCGACGAGGCCGTTGCGCTGGGCGCAGCTATCCAAGCCGGTGTGCTCTCGGGCGACGTTGACGACATCGTGCTCGTCGACGTGACGCCGCTGTCGCTGGGTGTCGAGGTCAAAGGTGGCCTCTTCGAGCGTCTCATCGAGAAGAACACGACAATCCCGACAGAGGAGTCGAAAGTGTTCACGACAGCGCAGGCCAACCAGACCCAGGTCCAGATTCGCGTCTTCCAGGGCGAACGCGAGATTGCAGACGAGAACGAACTCCTCGGTGAGTTCATGCTCTCGGGTATTCCGCCGTCACCGGCCGGCGTGCCCCAGATCGAAGTGACCTTCGAGCTGGACGAAAACGGTATCGTCAATGTCAGCGCCGAAGACCGCGAGTCCGGGAACAAAGAAGACATCACTATCGAGGGTGGTGTCGGCCTCTCGGACGAAGAAATCGAAGAGATGCAGGCGGAAGCCGAAGAGCACGCCGAGGAAGACGAGGAACGCCGGAAACGGATCGAAGCGCGCAACGAAGCCGAGTCGGCAACTCAGCGTGCGCGGACAGTACTCGAAGAGAACGAAGACGCTGTCGACGACGAACTCCGTGAGACCATCGAAGGTCACATCGAGGATGTCGAAGCCGTCCTCGAGGACGAGGACGCAGAGCGCGAGGAAATCGAAGACGCGACCGAAACGCTGACCGAAGAGCTGCAGGAAATCGGCAAGCAGATGTACCAGCAACAGGCCGGCGCGGCCGGCGCTGGTGGGCCGGGTGCAGCTGGGGCCGGTGGACCGGGTGCTGGCGCAGGCGCTGGCCCAGCAGGCGGTCCAGGTGCTGGCGCGGCCGGCGCGGGTGAGGACGAAGAGTACGTCGACGCAGACTTCGAGGACGTCGACGAGGACGAGGACGACGAAGAAGCGGCCTAACTGACTGGCTGCGTTCGAGTTCGCGGCAGATTTGCTGATTGCTTCGGAATAAAAATGCGCGGTGAGCGTTGCTGAGTCAGCAGCTAAACGAACGTTTAAATATCAATGCGAGGGAGAGTTTTCGCATGGGTATTTTCAGTCGATTGAAAATCGGATTCGGTATGGCACGGCGGAGCGGCCGCGTGCTCCGCGCACACCCGACGTTGTTGGTCTTTCCGCTGGTCGGTGGCGTTGCAGGTATTGCCTTCTTCCTGACACTGTTCGGGAGTCTGTACTTCGCAGAGGCGCTTGTCGGACAGCCAGGCGCATTGGTGTACGGCGCACTGTTTCTGGCCTATCTGGTCGAAACATTCATCGCCTCGTTCTTCACCGCGGCGCTGGTCGCGGCGACACGAACAGTTTTCCACGGGGAAGAACCCTCAGTCCGCGAGGCACTGGCGACGGCGTGGGAGCACAAATGGCCACTACTCGCGTGGTCGGTGATTGCCGCAATTGTCGGTGTTCTCATCCGAGCAATCGAGTCACAGGATAATCTCGTCGCCCGACTGCTCGCAGGGTTGTTCGCCGTCGCGTGGTCCGTCATGACCTACTTCGTCGTCCCAGTTATCGTCTTCCGCGACCCATCGGTCACGGGGATGTTCAAAGAGAGCGCAAGCACGTTCAAGAACACATGGGGCGAGTCCATCGGCGCGATGGGTGCCATCGATATCGTCACGTTGCTGCTGGTGCTCGGTGCCCTCGCGCTTGGTGTGCTCACCTTCGTCGTCACGGCAGGCCTCGGAACTGTCGGATTCGCGCTAACCGTGTTGGTCGCTGGCATAGCAGTCATGCTCGCACTGCTCATCGGCAAGGCCCTGAGTGGCATCGCGAAGACCGCGCTGTACGTCTACGCCACCGAGCAGGACTCACCGGAGTTTTTCGAGGATATGGATTTCAGCCGACTCGGCGGTGACGACGACTCGACGTCGAGTGGTCGGTTCAGTCAGACTGGCGGTCGAATCTGACCGGCTTGAGGGGAGTACTAACTGGGAAACGGATTGCAGTCTCACTCCGAGACAGCACAGTTGTTTGGCCCGAGTTCGAGCTCGAAGGCTTCTTCGTCTTCTGCCGCCTGCTGGCCGAGATTGAGAGCGATGATGTCGCGGTAGTTGGCTGGCTGAGGTGGCAAGTCAGCCGTCACGCGCCTGATGAACTCGTCTCGAGGTTCGTCGAACGCACGGAGTTGTCGCAAGTCACCCAGCGGTGCAGTGAACGACCCGTCTGCTCGCGGGGCTGTCGTCGGGGAAACGTGGCCCGGTGCAACTGTGGTGTCTTCGGAGAGCTCGTTCAGCGATTGCAGACTGTCCCAGAGTTGGCCGGCAGCTGCTTCGGCCGCGTCGCCGTCTTCGAGGTCAGGCCGCCCGACGCCGTCGAGAAAGAGTGTATCACCACAGGCGAGAAGGCCATCGAACAGGTAACCCACCATCTCTGACGTGTGGCCGGGAAGTGACCGGACGACAATCTCCTGCCCGCCAAGGGCGAGCGTATCACCGTCATCGACGAGGTGAGGGTCGAATTCGAGGCCACGGTCGACGCTGCCGGCCGGACAGACGGCAGTCCCACCAGTCTGTTTTGCAACTGCCCGGACACCGCTGACGTGGTCAGCGTGGACGTGGGTATCGAGCGCGAATTTGATCGTTGCGTCGTGGGAGCGCGCAATCTCCTGATAGCGGTCAGCGAACGTGCGTAACGGGTCCACGACGGCAGCCTCGTCACCCGCAACAAGGAGATACCCGAGACAGCCACTCGATGGTCGGTGGAGTTGAACGACAGTCGTCGCTACCGAACCAGTGTCCACTGGATGCTGTTCGTAGATGGTCGCCCAGCCCTCCATCCCATCTTCGAGAATCGTGGCTTCCTGTCCCACTTCGCGGAGATACTCGGCAACGTATTTTGACGCGAGTCCAACAGCGCAGGTGGTGACCAGCGGACCCGGCGGAATGCCCTCTGGCAGCTCCTCAGCTTGTTCGACGCCCGCGTCGTCGAGAAATTCGCTGAAGGGAATATTCGTGACCTGAGCGTTTGGGTGTGTAATCTGCCAGCGCTCGAACGCCGGTTGCTTGCGTGTGTCGAGAATCGTAATCTGCTCGCCGCTGTCGAGTCGCTCTTTGAGTCGTCTCGGACTAACCGTCTGGATGGACTCCGGGAGATCCGAGAATTCGCGGGTCATACCAGTCGTATGTGCGGGGCGAGCAAAAGTCTCCCGAGATTCAGGAACTGATAGAGTGGTCGGACTGGGTCGTCGGGTCGAATCCAGCGGCCAGTTCGAGAATAGCAGTCAGCGGGGCGACGACAGGGTAGGTGACGGGGAGCTCCGCGTAGAGGTAGGAGGGGAGGTCGGGGCCGCTAATCGGGAGGGAAAGTGCTCGTCTGTCCCCAACAATCTCAGACTGGCGCTTGTCGACGAGTTCGTGACATCGCCGTTCGATGGTATCCATCCGTTTGCGGTAGCCATCGCTCAGTGCTGGCGACTCGACGGCCGAGTCGACCCGCTCGAAGGATTCGACGGCGTCGAGCACCGACAGAACCGGGTCGCGGAACCGTTCGAGAGAATCCTGTTCGGTTTCCAGCGCCGTGAGTAGCTGTTTCCGGTCCTCGACGAGTTCTTTCGTTTTGCAGGTGATGACCTGCTTGTGGTGGTCGCCGAAGGGACCGTCACTGGCCAACATCGCCGCGACGTCGGCCCCGAACTCGCACTCGACGTTCGTCGCCAGCGACTCACCGTACTCCCCGTCGAAGTGTGGGACGGACATGACCGTCTCGCGGTAACTCTCTCGCAACGACGCGAACCCGTCCGTCGACGACTTACGGTCCTGTGTGGCGACAGGAAGCTCGGTTGGTGAGTGTGGCGTCGTTGACTCGACGGCCGAACAGAAGTCCTGGAAGGCTTCGAGTTCAGCGGCAATAATCTGCTGTTCATTCTCGACAATCGTCACCGCGTCTTCGATGAACAGTTCGGGGGTATCACGAGTCAATCGGGCCATACGCGCTGTTCGGCAGAGTTGGTTTTAATCGCTTATATGAGTTGTATAGCCGGCTTCGGCGGCGTATAGAGGTCTATATAGGCTCATGACGACAGCCTTTCCCGGCGATGGGACGAACACGGTACCGATGAGCCAGTACGAGGCGGTGCTGTTCGACATGGACGGCGTCACAGTCGAGACAGCGACCGTGTGGCGCGACCTCGAACAGAACGAGATTCTCCCGGCAGCCGTCGCTGGTGAGCCACCAATCGAGAAGGTGCGAGGCCTCAGCGTGACCGACGCGTACGACCGCCTCAGCACTCTCGATGGCACCGAGGTGACAGTCTCCGCCGAAGAGTTCGACGCGCTGTACGACGACAACGCAGCAGCGGTCTACCGTGAGCGGGCGACGTTGATGGACGGCTGTGTCGAGCTACTCGAAGATTTGCAGGCGGAGAAGTACGCAACCGGTCTCGTGTCGGCGTCTCGTCGTGAGTGGGTCGAGATGGTGCTCGATCGATTCGACCTCGACGGCCTGTACGATGTTGTCGTCTCGTCGTCCGACTTCGAGGGACCGTCGAAACCGGATCCGACGACCTATCGCGTCGCTGCCGAGAAACTGGGCGTCGAACCGGAGGAGTGTATGGTCATCGAGGATTCACCACACGGGATCGACGCCGCAGCCGAGGCCGGGATGTACTGTATCGCGCTCCGCGGCGCGGGCAACGCCGATAGCGACCTGTCGCGGGCGAACCGGATCGTCATGTCGACGTCGGAGCTACGGGCAGTGCTCGCGGAGATGTGGGTGCTCGGTGATCAGTAGGACAGATCGACGAGCACCGGCCGGTGGTCGGACGGGCGCTGGTCGGGGCCGGTCGGCGGCAGACAGGTCAGAACCCGATCGATCGCAACCCCGTCAGAGACGAAGACGTGATCGATGTTATCCGGTTGGTACTCCTCTTCTGGAAAGCCGGTGTACGTCTCCGTTGGCCCGCCCGTTCGCTCGGCGATACCGGCAGCCGAAGACAGCGAGTGCCAAGTCTCGCGATCAACCGTCGCACGCTCGTACGCGGGATCGCCGGGCTGACAGTTGAAATCCCCCGCGAGCACAATCTCACCCTCGACACCAATGTCGGCGAGTCGGTCGCGGGTGAGCGCGACTCCCTTGCGGCGCGCCCGTGACCCCTCGTGGTCGAGATGGAGGTTCATCACCGTCACCGACCGGCCGGTATCGCGGTCGTCGAGGACCGCGTACGTCGCCAATCGCTGGTAGGTCGCGTCCCACGCCGGCATCCCTGGCTCGCCATCCGGCGGCGAGAGCCAGAACGTCCCCGAGGTGGCGAGATCGAACCGGTCGGTCCGGTAGGCGATCGGTGTGTGTGCCGGCGTCTCCGTTGCCGAAACCCAGGAAAACCCCGACAGTGAGTCGCGCAACTCGGTGTACTGACCCCGCCAGACTTCTTGGAACGCGACGACGTCTGGACGCAGTCGGCGCAGTTCGGCGACCACTGCGTCGGATCGCTCGTTCCAGCCGTGTCCGTCCGGTGCGACACCCTCGTAGAGCACGTTATACGAGACAATACGACACCCCTGTGGTTCCGGGACGGGATCGGGAAACGGTCGAGATACCCCGTCTCCGAGCCGTGTGTCGTCCATGCCAACGAACTGTGTGGGCGTGAGGAAGTATGCGTCGAAACGAGCAGCGACACGTCCGTCTGAGGAGTTCTCGACGGTCTCAGACAGGCGCGTAGAGACGGGTCCCGGAGGCTGAGGGTGAGCCAGAGAGGGGTCGTTCGGCTCCTCACTGGACGGGTTCGTCAGAAACTGTCGGGAACGATCCGCCAGGAATCGACGATCGCGCCGTCGACACCCTCCTCTATCAGTCGGGTCAGTGCTGCCGTCGTCGGCACCGTCCAGACGTTGACAGCCAATCCCTGATCGTGCGCGTGGCGGATCGAATCGGCATCGACCAGTTCGTACTGTGGGTGGATATACTGGCAGCCGAGATCGAGCGCTGTCGAGATCGACGTCTCGAACGACTCGGCGCAGAGCAGCGCTGTTGGATTGTCGTCACCGTCGAAGGAAGCGAGGGCCTCCCGGTCGAACGACGAGACAATTACCTCAGACGGGAACCGATCGGCCAGCGCCAGTAGCTCCGAGCGCAACCCGTGCTCTTTGAGTTCGATATTGAGTCCAACACCAGCAGGAACTGCGTCTAGCACGGCGGCGAGCGTCGGGATCGACTCGTCGCTGTCGCCGACCGTCAGTTCGGCCAACTCATCGAACTCCGTCTCACTGACTCGACCGACCGATTCCGTGAGTCGGTCGAGATGTTCGTCGTGAAAGACGACAAGTTCGCCGGACTGACAGCGCCGAACGTCGATTTCGATCAGATCGACGTGCGGAGCGGCGCCCCGGACTGCCGCAAGCGTGTTCTCGGGAAACTCAGCCGCACAACCTCGGTGGCCGATGATCCTCACACCGGTTGCTGTGACGGGGCGGCTACAAAATGTTGTGGTATGTTCCCGACCGGACAGCTCTGATCGATATGGACGGATCAGAGAGACATATAGAACTCTTCCAAGCGCTTTTGTGTGTCGAGAAAGGCCTACTTTCTGTGCGATCGGGAGATTGCATCCGTCAGATTGTGCGGCAACTACCAGGTAGACACACCTAACGTATGCATGGACACACCGATTCAGATGAGACAGCAGAGCATCGAGCCGAAACAGAAACGGCTGGCGGACACCGCAGCAGGCGGGCGGTTCTCGCGGCCGGCGGGGCCGCGATGGCGGCCTCAGCTGGCTGTTTGGGCCTGATCGGCAACGATAGCGGGCCCGGAGAGGACGGTTTCGGCGAACCCGGGCAGATGACGGCTGACGACGGCACGATTACGATCAACTTCTGGCCGGCCTGGGGCGGCTACTACGAAGAGACTGTCCGGAGCATGGTCTCGGAGTTCGAGGAGAACAACAGTAACATCAAGATCAACCTCAATCTGCTGACGAATTATCGGGACTCTCGGACGACTGCGTTCACCAACATCGAGGGCGGGAATCCGGCCGATATGCCTGATATCACACACTTCAATACGGCCGACTCCATTCTGGCGCGGGACACGGGCTGGTTCCAGCCGATAGAGGGACTCATGAGCGATGTCAGCCCCGACGACATCATCGAACCAGCGGCGGCAACCTCGACCATCGAGGGAACGATGTGGGGTGCACCCTTTTACATCTCGAACATCGTCATGCACTACAACGCGGATATGCTCGCCGAGGCAGGCTATGACCCGGCGAATCCGCCCCAGTCACTCGCCGAGGTCCGAGAGATGGGCGAAGCCGCGGTCAACCAAACCGGCGCCGAGTACGGTGTCACGATTCCCAACGCTGCGTGGTTCTTGACGTGCTGGATCGCCGAGCAGAACGAGTTCTGGATGGACGAGGAAAACGGCCACGCAGGTGAACCGACGACAGTCTACGCCTCGGAGGATTACACCCTCGAACCCGTCCAATGGTGGGCCGACATGGCCGCCGACGGTCTGTACTTCAACGGCGGTATCGAGAACTGGTCCGAACCGACCAGCGTCTTCCGACAGGGACGAGTGCCGTTCAACCTCAACTCGAGTACCTCTGTCGCCTATGTCAACAGCGACAGTTTCGATATGCGGACGGCGATGTTCCCGACACTAAGCGGTGACCGCATCGGCCACCACCGTGGCGGGGCCGAAATCTGGGCGGTCAACAAGGCCCGCTCCGACGAGGAACGGGAAGCAATGCAGAAGTTCGTCGACTTCGCTCTCAGTCCCGAACAGCAGGCAGCGTTCCACAAAGCAAGCGGCTACTACCCGGCACATCAGGGGTCGTGGGACGTGCTCGAATCCGAGGGCTGGTTCGAGGACAACCCGCGGTACCAAGTCGCCCGCGAGCAGATTCAAAACTGGGAGCGTCACCCGACGAACATCGGCACCCAGACCGGCGAGAGTCCGGCTATCTCCGCAGCAGTCGCCAGTGAGATGAACGAAGTGTTCGGCGGGAAAGACCCACAGGCGGCGATGAAGACGGTCAAGGAAGAGGCTGAGGCTGCACTCGCTCGCTACCAGCGCCAAGCTTGAACACATGTCGACACAGTATCAGAAGTCTTGGCAGGCAATCCTCCTGCTCGTACCGACGCTCGTGGCCTGTGGGTACTTCCTGTATCTACCCGCAATCGAGACGTTTCGGCTGAGCATGTACATCACACAACCGGGTGGCGTCGAGACGTTCGTCGGTCTCGAGAACTTCCGCGCCCTGTTCACCTCCGAGGGGTACCGGACGACTGCGTTCTGGTCGTTTGCCTTCGCAGGCGTCATCGTCGTCGGTGCGATGGGTTCCTCGCTGTTGCTGGGCTTTCTCATCTACCGGGTGTCGGTTGGCTCATCGGCGTATCTCATCGTCGGGATGCTCTCCTACGGCTTTTCGTTTGCGGTCGCCGCGGTGGCCCTGCAGTTCATCCTCCAGCCAGAGTCGGGACTATTGCACTCCCTGACGGGCTGGAGTTTCAACTGGCTCACAAGCGGTCCGCTGGCCTTTCTGGTCATCTGTCTGGCGACAATCTGGAAGATGATCGGGTTCAACCTCATCTTCATCCTCGGTGCCTTCAGCGGCATCCCAGAGAGTATCGACGACGCCGCGAAACTCGACGGCATCGGCGGCCTCCAGATGCTCGTCCGGGTATACGTGCCGCTGATTGCGCCGACGCTGGCCTTTCTGGTCGTCATGAATACGGTCTACTCGTTTTTCCTCCCGTACCCGATTATCGACATCATGACCAGTGGCTCACCGGAGACGACACATCTGCTGATTTACGAACTCTACGAGACCGGCATCGCGCAGCGAGATACTGGACTGGCCGCCGCGCAGTCGATTGTGCTGTTCGTAATCGTCGGCGCGCTGATGGTCGGTCAGCTTGTACTCTCGGAACAGAGTTCCTACGTGGGGGGTGCCTGAGATGGCCGGCGCAACTAGTGATGAAGTCGACGTTGGCTCTGGCGAGGAATTCGGTCAGGACTGGCGTGAACGCTACCGGGTCGCCTTCGAGCAATTCCGCGCAGAGTGGCACATCCACGTCTCGCTGCTCGCGATGTTGGCGCTGATTTCTTTCCCGCTGGTGATGATGATCATGATGAGCACGCAGTCGCTGGCCCAGATTCAGACCAACGAAATCGCACTCGGTGGGCAGGTCATCGACAACTACAGCACGGCACTGTTCGAGCGCAACTTCCTGTCGTACATGACGACGTCGTTCATCATGGCGACACTCATCGCCACCGGGAAGGTGTTGCTCGCGCTGCTGGCGGCGATGGCGCTGGTCTACTACGAGTTCCCCTTCCAGCGGTTGTTGTTGATCGGCATCTTGCTGACGCTGCTGTTGCCGATTCCGGTGCTCATCGTCCCGCTGTTCCAGATGATGAGTGACCTGAGTGCAATCCACCCGCTGTTGGGGCCGGGAACACTGTTCGCGCTGGTGGTCCCGTTTCTGGCGAGTCCGACCGCACTGTTACTGTTGTACCAGCACTTCCGGGCAATTCCGGACTCGTACCTCGAAACGGCCCGACTGGACGACATCGGCCCGCTGCGGTTTCTCGTCTTCGTGCTCGTCCCGATGTCGAAGAACATGCTGGTCGGACTCTTTGTCATCTCGTTCATCTGGGCGTGGAACCAGTATCTCTGGCCGCTTGTCGTCGACGCCAGCGGCGGCGATACGGTCATCCAGATTGGATTGCAGGGGCTGATGGGCAACGCTGCCGGCGAGACGCCGTGGGGCATCATCACCGCGGGAACCGTCCTCGCGCTCGTGCCGCCGGTGGTCCTGCTGGTCATGCTTCGCAAACAACTACTGACGACGTTCAATCTCCAGACAAAATAATGAGTAACGCGATAGACCCGACGACAGTTCAGCTAGACGGATTGACGAAGGAGTACGCATCGTTGCGAGCAGTCGAGGATGTCACACTCGACGTGACGCCCGGCGAGTTTCTGGTTATCGTCGGTCCATCAGGCTGTGGAAAGTCGACGACACTGCGGATGATTGCTGGTCTCGAAACAGTTAGCGATGGTGAACTGTTCTTCGACGACAGGAGAGTGACCGATATCGACGCCAGCGAGCGAAACGTCGCGATGGTCTTCCAGAACTACGCGCTGTACCCGCACATGTCCGCGCGGCGGAATATCACCTTCGGGATGAGCGAGTTCGACGACGAGGAGACGACCCGCCGCGTCGAGGAGGCCGCCGAAATTCTTGATATCGAGGATCTGCTCGACCGCAAACCGAAAGAACTCTCGGGCGGTGAACGCCAACGTGTCGCACTCGGGCGCGCCATCTGTCGCGACCCTGACGTCTTCCTGATGGACGAGCCGCTGTCGAATCTCGACGCCAAGCTCCGGGTACAGATGCGAAGCGAACTCGCGCGCCTACACGAGGAACTGGAGACGACGACTATCTACGTGACACACGACCAGACCGAAGCGATGACGCTCGGCGACCGGGTTGCAGTGCTCGACGATGGCCGTCTCCAGCAGGTCGACCCGCCACAGCACCTCTATGACTTCCCAGAGAACCGCTTCGTTGCCGAGTTTATCGGCGACCCTGCGATGAACATACTCTCGGTGTCAGTCACCGACCAGACGGCCGAACACGAGGCCTTCGAGGTTCCGTTGCCAGAGTACGACGGTATCGAGGGGTCGGCACACCTCGGGCTGCGGCCGGAAGACATCGAGTACATCGACGATGAGGAACCGTCCCGTGAGACCTTCGAGGCGACGGTGACGGTTACAGAGCCGCTCGGAGACACTGTGTTGCTGTACTGCCGGATAGCGGGCGGCAAGGAACTCAAAGTACAGACTGACCCACGTATCGGCGTCCAGAGCGGCGACGAGATTACGCTCTCTTACGACCCGGACCGACTGCACATCTTCGACCCGGAATCTGGAGCGGCCATGTACCACTCGGCTACAGAAGCGAAGTCCAGAGCGTCGGCACAGAGGGCCAACGATTAATTCTCGAAGCGAGCGAGACCAGCGAAGGCCAACACGCCGACCATTCCGACGCCGGCAGCGAGGGTAAACGGAATTGTGAAGCTCTCGTACTGCTCGAATCGGGCACCGACGGCGAGAGGAGTGAGTCTGCCGACGACGCCGAAAGTAGGTGTTACCGCGCCATACACGGAACTGAGGTGGTCGGCACCGAACAGCGAGCGGACTAGCGGCGCGAGTAGTGCGTCGACACCGCCGTAGCCCACACCGAGCGCGACTGCGGCCGCCAGCAGACCGATCTCAGTTGGAACGGCGACGACCGCAACCGTGGCCAGACGCATGAGCGCGACGAACCCGGCCATCATAGGCGCGACGCCCGCGCGGTTCGAGAGCGGCCCGGTGAGAAACTTCACGCCGTTACCGGCAAACCCGAACACGCCGATGCTACAGAACGCGACGAACGTCTACAGACTGAACAGGAGCGTGAAGGTCGCGTAATTGCTGCCAAAGCGTCCCTGTAGCGACTCGAAGAACACTGGATAGGAGTATATTGTCCCGAAGACCATCGCCGACAGGGCGAACGAACAGGCGACGACGAACCAGCCGTAGGCGATGCCCGTCCGGGCCGCAAGGGCGCCGACCGGGTTTCGAAACCCCACTATCTTGACATACGAACAGAACCCGAATAAACAGTCCGGATTGGCCGTCGACCCAGAAATGTTTTTGATTGGGTAGTGTCTTAGATAGTATCATGTACGTCCGGGATGCGAAAAACCGCGATGAGGTCTGGTTACTCGACCAGATCGAGGCACTGGAACTGGACGAGACTGCGTTTCGGTCCCGGGATTACGTCATTGCTGTCGACGAGCACACCGGTGACCGGGCTGGGTTCGGTCGCATCAGGGTGCACAAGACCGACGAAGAGGTCTGTGAACTCACGAGTATCGGGGTGCTTCCCGAGTGGCGTGAGCAGGGTGTCGGCGCGCATGTTGTCGAGCGGTTGGTGACGACGGCGCGCGATACAGAGTTCGAGACAGTCTACGCCCTGACGAGTGAGACAGACTACCTCGCGCAGTTTGGGTTCAGTCCCGTCGAACCGACACAGCTACCGGACGCGCTGGGGCGCAGACTCGAGGCCAAACAGGAGGGAATCGACCCCGGAGCTGTGCCGATGCGTATCGACACCGACCGGTTCAGAATGCCCGAACGACTGCGCGAGGCGTTCAAAGACGCCCGGTCCGAACCAGAGGAAGACCCAGAACCCGAAGAAGGTCCGGAAGACTTCGGTATCGACCCAGAAGAAACAACCTACAAATACGACACCGGATGAGCCAGTGCGGTAGAAACGCATATTTCAGTCGACTGCGAACGAACAGAGAGACACGTGGTACGGCTCCCGAATCGAGCACAGTCGGAGACAATCGGCATCGTCCTGCTGACTGCAGTCATCGTCGTCGTGACCACAACTGCAGGGTTTTTCATTTTGACTGATCTGAACGAGCAGACGGAGGGCGAGAGTCGTGCAGACATCGAAATCACCGCAAATTCAACTGCGGTTGTGATTAAACACCAGGGCGGAGACGGCTTCAACGCGAACAAAATAACAGTTATTGTTCGAACAGGCGGGACAGAACAGCAGTTTGTCCTTGCTGATAGATTCAGGACAGACAACGGGAACGGTGACCGCTTCGCGCCCGGCCAGCGGTGGGAGCAAACTCCTCCGAACAGCTACAGTGGTGATATCGAAGTGCTGGTCGTCGATACAGCGGGAGGCCAAGTTCTGGAACAGTCCACCGTCACCGTCACAAACTGAATCGAGTATCCTGTGGAATCCCGCTACGATGTGTCCACAGTGATGCCGTCACTTTCGCCCAGCGGACCCCAGAGTGGAACTGTTAAGGCCGCGGCAGTGCAGTTTTGATCTATGTTCGATCCCGAGGAACTGGAAGAGATCAGGTCGGCCAGAACGGAGTGGGAGACCGACCAAGTCGAACCAACACTCGAACGGTTCGGGGAACGAAAAGACCAGTTCGAGACAGATACGGGCGGGCGGCCGGTCAAGCGCCTGTACACACCCAACGACGTGTCCGACCTCGAGTACGACGAGGATCTGGGATTTCCGGGCGAAGAACCGTACACCCGCGGCGTCTATCCGACTGGCCACCGGGGCCGACTCTGGACGATGCGCCAGTACGCCGGGATGGGGACCGCCGCGGAAACCAACGAGCGCTTTCACTATCTGCTTGACGAGGGCCAGACTGGCCTCTCGATGGCGTTCGACCTGCCGACGCAGATGGGCTACGACTCCGACGACAAGATGGCAGCCGGCGAAGTCGGAAAGTCTGGCGTCGCAATCGACTCCCTGAACGATATGGAACGCGTCTTTCAGGGCATCCCGCTGGACGAAGTCTCGACCAGCATGACAATCAACGCCCCCGCCTCGGTCCTGCTGGCGATGTACATCGCTGTGGGTGACAAGCAGGATGTCGACCGCTCTGAACTACGCGGCACAATTCAAAATGACGTGCTCAAAGAATACATCGCCCGCAACACCTACATCTACCCGCCGGAGCCGTCGATGCGGATCATCACCGACATCTTCGAGTTTTGTGCCGACGAGACGCCTAACTTCAACACCATCTCTATCTCTGGGTATCACATCCGTGAGGCGGGTGCAACCGCCGCACAGGAACTTGCCTTCACGCTCGGCGACGGCATCGATTACGTGCAGGCTGCCGTGGACGCCGGACTGGACGTCGACGAGTTCGCACCACAGCTTTCGTTCTTTTTCGCTGCCCACAACAATATCCTCGAAGAAGCGGCGAAGTTCCGGGCCGCCCGGCGAATGTGGGCCAAAATCATGGAGGAGCAGTTCGACGCCGAGAAACCAGCCTCCAAGCAACTGAAATTCCACACACAGACCGCGGGGTCGACGCTGACCGCCCAGCAGGTTGAGAACAACGTCGTCCGGGTCGCCTATCAGGCGCTGGCGGCCGTCCTCGGTGGGACACAGAGCCTCCACACCAACGGGAAAGACGAGGCGCTTTCCCTGCCGACTGAGCAGTCCGTGCGGACGGCGCTGCGGACACAGCAGATTCTCGCTCACGAGTCCGGTGCAGCAGACACAATCGACCCGCTGGCTGGCAGTTACTACGTCGAATCGCTGACCGACGAACTCGAAGCCGAGGCGCTCGACATCATCGACACCGTCGACGAACGAGGTGGCATGACGCAGGCAATCGACGCTGGCTGGGTCCAGCGCCAGATTCAGGACACCGCCTTCGAGCGCCAGCAGGAAATCGAAGACGGTGACCGTATTATCGTCGGTGTCAACGAGTTCACCGTCGAAGAAGAGGAAGAGGTCGATATCGAGGAAGTCTCGAAGGAACAGCAGGAGGGCCAGAAAGAGCGCGTTGCTGAACTGCGCGATGAACGCGACGACGCGCGTGTCGACGAGAAGCTGACAGCGCTGGAAGAGGCCGCACGTGGCGACGAGAACCTGATGCCGTACATCATCGACGCAGTCAAGGCGTACGCCACGACGGGCGAAATCTGTGACGCGATGCGCAACGTCTTCGGCGAGCACCAGCAGGGTGGTGCAATGTGAGAGTCGACCACGCTGGCCTCGCGACCGAGGACGCGACGACAATGGTCGAGCAGTACACGGGCCTGTTCGACTGCTCAGTTGCGCACGAAGAGAGCTTCGACGGAATGGAAATCGCGTTTCTCGACCTCGGAAACTGCTATTTCGAGGTAATCGAACCACGAGAAGATGGCGCAATTTCGGCCTATCTTGACCGCAACGGCCCGGGAATTCACCATCTCGCTGTCGAGACGGACGATATCGAAGCCAGTCTTGAGACCGCTCGGGACCTCGATATCGACCGCATCGACGAAGAGCCCAGACCGGGCGCGTGGGGCCACGATGTCGCGTTTCTCCACCCGGGGTCGACCGGTGGCGTGCTCTTGGAGTTTGTCGAGCACTGAAGCGGCAGCCACTTCCTACTCCTCTGTACTGTTCTCGCCGACCGTCGACTGCGATGAGTCGCCCGCAACATCGAACTCACTTGGCGTGACATCCGACACGACCGGCGTACTCGGTATTTCCTGAGTTGTTTTCCACTCGCCGACACCGGAGGGGTCGAGGTGAACGTGAACGTCCTCGATCTGGTCTAACTCACCGACACTCGTGACGAGCGCTGTTTCGAGGTCGTGGGCCTCCCGCAGTGTCAGGTCACCGTCGACCTCGACGTGGGCTTCGACTTCGAGTACTGGCCCGTCCCAGAACACGGCTAGGTCGTGCACGCCGTAGACCGACTCGTGGGCCAACAACGTGTTCCGAACGTCCTCGTTTCTGTCCGCTGGGGCTGCTTTTCCGGAGAGATACGAGAGATTCTCGCGGCCTATCGCGATACCCTGATAGATAACGAGCAGGCTGACGACACCACCTGCAACGGCGTCGAGAACCGGATACCCGAAGGCGATGCCAGCGATACCGACCAGCGCGGCGACAGAGGTGTACAGATCGTTCAGACAGTCTGCGGCCAGTGCGTCGAGCGCCGTCGAATCGAGCCCCACGTTCATCCGCTCAGTGTACCAGTACAGGGCGTACATATCGGCCATCGCGAACAGCAGCGCGCCGACCATCAGCGGGCTAAAGGTGAGGTCTGGAGACTCGATCAGGCTCTGTACTGATTCGTAGAGCAGGTTTCCGCCAAGAAGGACGATGATTGCGCCGACGAACAGCGCGGTGAGTGGTTCGATTCTGGCATGGCCGTGCGGGTGGTCACTGTCAGCACCATCAAATCGGCTGCTCCCCCAGACCAGAACGACGAGACTGGCCACCAGGTCCGCCACCGAGTGTGCGGCGTCAGCCAGCAGTGCCACGCTGCCGAACAGCAAGCCAACGCTTCCTTCGGCGACAATCTTGGCAGTATTCCCGAGGACGTTCACCCATGCCGCGCGGGTAAACCGGCGTCGACCGGCCGCCTCGCTCATACCCGAATTAGATTCAGTCAAAACTTCAACGTTGTGATTAGGCGGCTCGAATCTCCCAGTAAGACCGCTTCAAAACAGCGCAGACAGCACTCTTCCAACAATCCCCGACGGCGGTGGAGATTCGCCGTTGCCGTACTCCTCGTAGAGATACGCGACGATGTCGTCGCTCTCGGGCATCCCCTCGACGCCGTTGGTTCTGTCAACGAGAACCGGAACACCAGACTGCCCGCTTACTTCCTGCACTTCAGAGCGTTGGCTTCGAGCGCTCGGAACAGACCGGGACTCGTAGCTCAGGTCTAGCTCAGACAGTGCCCGACGAACCTTCGCGCAGTAGGGACAGCCCTGTAGCTCGTACAGCACGAGGTCGGAGTTCTGTGTGCTCATACACATTCGGAGGGCTGGCAGATACAAAAGTTGCTGGCGGACGTGTTTGTCTACAGCACAGACAGAACCAGTGAAACGAGCCAAAGAGGCGGTCAGCGCGCCGAAAGCAACAGAACTTATCCTTAGCGGAGACTACTATCGCCTGTGACCGATTCGCTGTTTAGTTCGTTTTCACTCCGAGGGACCGAGTTCAGAAACCGGGTGACGCTCTCGCCGATGTGTCAGTACTCAGCCGAGGATGGACTGGCCAACGAGTGGCACCGAGTGCATCTCGGGACACGGGCAGTCGGCGGCGCAGGACTGGTGATGATGGAGGCGACCGCCGTCGACCCCGATGGCCGAATTACGCCACATTGTCACGGAATCTGGTCTGACGACCACGCCGAGCGACTGGCACCAATTACCGATTTCATGCGCTCACAGGGTGCGATGCCGGGCATCCAGCTCGCTCACGCAGGACGGAAGGCGTCGACGAGTCGGCCGTGGGACGGCAACGAACCACTCCAGCCCGACGAAGGAGGGTGGGAAGTCGTCGGACCGTCTGCGGAGCCGTACCCACACAGTGAGGGAACTGTTCCGACCCAAAAGATGGATGCTGGAGATATTGACGCACTGATCGAGCAGTTCGGGGCTGGGGCCGAGCGTGCGCTCGCGGCTGGCTTCGAGGTGGCGGAGGTCCACGCTGCCCACGGCTATCTCCTCCATGAATTTCTCTCACCAGTCACCAACGACCGCGACGACGAGTACGGCGGCAGTTTCGAGAACCGGAGTCGGCTCGTCCGGGAGGTAACCGAGCGGGTGCGGTCAGTCTGGCCCGACGAGAAGCCGGTGTTCGTCCGCATTTCTGCGAGTGACTGGCTCCCGGACCGACCCTCGTGGGATATCGAGCAGTCTGTTCGGCTTGCTGCAGAGTTGGACGAACTCGGCGCGGACCTGATCGACGTCTCTGGGGGTGGACTCCACCCCGACCAACAGATCCCGAATACCGGACCGGGCTATCAGGTGCCCTACGCCGAGCAGATTCGCGCTGAGACAGATATCGGTGTCGCAACCGTTGGCGGAATCACAGAGCCGAAACACGCTGACGCGCTCGTCCGAAACGAGCGCGCCGACATGGTTGCGCTCGGCCGTGAGATGCTTCGGAATCCCTACTGGCCACTGCAGGCCGCACACGAACTCGGCGAAGATATCGACTGGCCGCCGCAGTATCGCCGCGGGCAGTTCAGCTAGTCTGGTTCCACGAACCGTCGGGTGGTTCTGTCGTTGCGGCACTGGTATCTAACTCGTACCACTCGCGAGCGCATTCGACACCCTCACGAACTGACTGGCCCACACCGCCGAAGTGTCTCGGGCCACAGAGCGGGTGTACGCTCGACAGTTCTGCGTGTGCGTACACAGCAGTTGTCCCGTCATCGTTCTCGAACAGCATGAAGTGTATCTGTCGAGGCGCGAGCGGGGAGTCGCGGTAGACCCACGAACCGTCTTCGGGGATGTCGTCGCGGGTTTTCAGTCGCGCCATCGGATTCCGAATGAATCCATCTGCGTACAGCCGATTCTCGACGGTATCGAGGTCAGCGTCGAACCGCCCGGCGTACTCCCCGTCGGTAATCGGTCGCGGGCCGCCATCCTCGTCGAACCGGCCAAATATTCGAGAACTGACCCGCCGAGCGCGTTCCCACCACCGGGCTTCCGGACCGCGGTTGTACCGCGACGGGACAGCATAGGAGAGTACGAAACCAACTGCCGCCCCAAACATCAACAGACCCACCCGTAGCCAGCGGCGAAACACAGCCGCTGTTTGACACGCGAGAACATAAGGATTGACCGACTATATCTTTAACCGACCCGGGAGTGAACTACCAAGTATGGTTGTTGACATCGACGACATCCAGACGATCACAGTAATCGGTGCGGGACAGATGGGACGGGGGATCGGTGCTGTTGCTGCCTTGGCTGGGTACGACGTGTATATACAGGATATCGACGAGGGACAACTCGAAGCAGCCCAGGAGAACATCGAGTGGTCCTACGGAAAAGCAGTCGAGAAGGGCGCGGCCACAGACGAAGACACTGCCGCTGCTCTCGACCGGATCAGTTTCACGACCGACCAGGAGTCAGCAGTCAGTGAGTCCGAGTTCGTGACGGAGGCTGCCGTCGAACAACAGGGCGTCAAAGAGGATATTTTTGAAACGCTGGACGAAGTTGCGCCAGCGGAGGCCATTTTGGCGACGAACACCTCCGGGCTGAATATCACCCGACTCGCGGAAGTTACCGAGCGACCTGAGCAGGTTATCGGCACACACTGGTTCAACCCGCCGATGCTGATGGACCTCGTGGAGGTCATTATGACCGAGCATGCGCCAGCGGCAGTGGGAGACACCGCAGAGGACCTCATCGACTCGTTCGGAAAGACGCCGATTCGCTGTAAGATGGATGTGCCGTCGTTTATCGTAAACCGGCTGATGCGGCCCTTCGGCGAGGGGCCAGCGTGGATGGTTTACCGCGGCGAGTACTCGATGCGCGAAATCGATTCGGCGATGAAGTACAAAGAAGGATTCCCGATGGGGCCGTTCGAGTTGGCAGATTACACCGGCGCGATTCAACTCCGCGTGGAGGGCGAACAGGACCATCTCGAAGATGACCGACCGCTCTCTTACGATACCGAGGTCTGTCCGATGCTCCACCAACTGTACGACAAGGGGCGATACGGGAAGAAGACCGACGCGGGCTATTACGAGTACGAGCAGCGCGACGAACCAGACATCCCCGTCGACGCCGGGCAGGGATTCGACACACTGCTGGTCTGGGCACCCATCGTCAACGAAGCCGCGAAGATGGTGCAACACGGCGTCGCGACGCCGGATGACATCGACACGGGTGCGAAACTCGGCGGTAACTGGCCACAGGGACCCCTCGAAAAGGCCGACGAAGTTGGCGCAGATGTCATCTTGCAGAAACTGACTGAAGTTGCCGCGAAACACGAGGACACGAACAAACTCGCCGAGACGCTGCCCTGTGACCTGCTCGTCGAGAAGGCGAAAACGGGCGAGACGTTCTACTGAACGCCGAAGCACATTTTATCCAGGCCGCTGTCGTCTCTGAACGTGCAGTACTTCCTCGTCTCGAACGATCCAGACCGCAGAGCACGCTGGCACGACCGACTGAAAGCGGCTGGACTGAACGTGACAGGGGAGTACGACCCGTCGGCAGTTATCGTCACGATTGGTGGGGACGGGACAATTCTCTACGCAGCGCGCAACTACCTGGAACCGCGAATTCTCCCGGTGCGTGCTGGGAGCTCGAAGGGCAACCGGGCAGCCTTCGATGTCGACCAACTGGTCGAAACGTTGCAGGCGCTCGAAGACGGCCATGCGGAGTCGAGTTCCCGAACGTTCTCGACGCTGACGGCCGAGGCTGATGGAAAAGAGCTCGAGGGAGGCTTTCAGGCGCTCAACGAGATCAGCCTCCACCACAGCTCTCCAGTGTTGGCGGCGACGTTCGCGGCCCGTATCGAAGATGACACGACCTGGGAGTTCCCCGAACTCATCGGCGATGGCGTGCTCGTCGCGACGCCGTTCGGCTCCACAGGTTACTTCACAGCGATTACCGGTGAAACGTTCACGGACGGCTTCGGTGTCGCGTTCAACAACATTCACACACCAGCCGATACGCCCGAGATGGTCCTCTGCAGTGAATCTGTTGTCGTCGAAGTTGAACTTCTCTCGACGAAGCGGTCCTCTGGTGCAGTGTTGACGCGTGATGACGACGACACGCCATACGAACTCAGCGAAGGGGAAACAATCACCATTCGGGCTGGAGACCGGACCGTCGAATTGCTGGACGTCATCTAATCGGACCGCTCCATCGGTCGTGAGCAGCGCATGCAGAGCGTGCTGTCTCCGGTCCAGTTCACGTCGCTGCTGTTGCAGGCTGGACAGCGGTACTGAGCATTGTTGTACTCCGTCGTGCCCCGCGGCGCGGCCAGATACCCCTCTGAGCAAACCGTCTCGATGAGACTCGGAAACCGAGAGCGCTTGTACCGGGCGCGGTGGGCCAGAAATGCGCCGGGCTGGCTTGGGTCCGAGCCGTGGAGGTCCTCCCACTTGATTGCGATTTCGCCGTTAGCGGTGCTACGGGCGAGTTGTTTGATTGGTTCCGCGGCCGCCTCGAACAACGGCGTTGTGCCCCATCTCTGGGGCTCCTCGATATCGCCATCGCGGTAGGCTGTCTCTGCGTCGTCGTAGGCGTCCTCAACGCCACTCATTGCGCCAATAGCGTGAAAGTCAGCAGCGAATTCGAGCAAGCACGCCCGCTGTGCTGGCTCTGAGAGGCCAGTGCGGAGGTCCTTCGCCACGGCAACGCCCTCGACACAGCGCCGGGTGGCCCGGGTCTGCTTGCCGGCAACACGGTAGGCCACAGCGCCGACTGCGAGCGAGCGAAGCGCCCGCCCAACCCAGCCGTGTTCGTCCGCCTCGAACGGACTCAAGCCATCCCTGGGCTCGGCCAGCGTCGACCAGCCAGAGCGGCTGTATGCGTCGCCAGCCTGTTCGTACTCCCTGTTCGCCAGCGCCGTCACCGCACGCTCGATATACTCGTCACCTGTCATCGTCTCTCCAGCAGTTATGCACGCACTCTAGTTGGCTGGGAGGACTGAAAAGCCTGCGAAGCGTGTCACCGGTCAGTAACTCACGCCTCAGAGTTTGTCCGCTCCGTTTCGGATAACGAACCCAAGTCGCGTTTCAACCGCTCGATGTGCGCTTCCAGCCGTGAGAACGCTACGTCCCGGTCTGGGACGTACGCGAGTCGCTCAGTGTACTCGGGCACTGCTGTCGCTTCCTCGATTCGCGTGCGAGCGGGGCGGGCGGCGAATAGTTCTGCTTCGAGATAGCGCTGTTCCGTCACAACTGCGTTCCTCGAATACCACTACGGCAGGAGAGAATATAGCGGTTAGTTCCGCTTGACGTCGTCGAGCATCAGCTTGCGGAGCACGTCACCGTAGGCCGGTCGGGTGATGAGCACCCCGATCAGGACGCCGACAATCGTGATAATTGCAAAGCCACGGAGGTCACCGAGACTGAGCACTGCAAGTGGGCTCATCGCCACGATGGTTGTCCCAGCAGCCATCCCGATAATCCAGAACGCCTTGCGGAACCGGCTCTGGAAGACCCGGCCTGTCTTGACCTTTTCACGGCGTTGTAAGATTTCATCAGCCATGATTATCAGGTCGTCCAACCCTGTTCCGATGACGGCTATCAGTCCCGCGATGTGTGATAGGTCCAGTGCCAGCCCGATTGCGGCAGCAAAGCCAAGCAACAGGAACACCTCACTGGCCGCGGTGAGAAGCATCGGCACCGCGACACGGAGATCGCGGTAGAAGATGTAGACAACCATACTCACGGCCAGCCACGCCAGGAGTGCCGTCAGCAGCGCCAGTGGCTTGAATGCCTGTGCCTGACTGGGTGAAATGTAGCTTGTCGACTCGATGCTGAGCTCAGTTGGGAGCGACCCGGACTTGAGGTCCACTTCGAGTTCCTGTGCTTCCTCGAAGGAACCGGGTGTCTGGATCGCGTATCCGCCGTCGAAATTGCCGGCTTCGAGTTGGTCTGCAAAGCCTGCTGTGAGCCCCGACCCGCTTGTAATATTACCGTTCACAACCGTGTACAGGCAGTATTGGTTCGGGTCTGGCTCCGTGCCTTCCTCGTAGCGACAGGCCTGCGCACCGGTCACACCGTTCTGTGTGAAGCCGCTTTCGACCAGCCGTTGCTGGAACCGCTCTGCGGCGGATTCGGTGAGTTGGACCGAAACCCGCGATGGGTCTGTGGGGTCATCAGGATTACCACGCTGTGCACCGGGGATCCGAAGGAAGTCATCCTGCTCCAGCAGAATCTCGGTGTTCGGGCTGGTGGCATTTTCCGTGCCGTTCGGTGTCGCCAGCAGCACCTGCACACTGCCAGTGTCGCCGATCAGGTCTCTGACCTCCTGTTGGTCCGCACCAGGCACTTCAACGACGATAAAGTAGTTGCCGCCCGGTGTCTGTGTTGTGGTAACACTCGACCCGCCAAGCCCGGTCTCGTCGATTCGGCGGTTGAGCACATCGACCGCCTCCGAACGGGAACTTTCTGTGACACCACTGCTGATATCACTCTCACTGGCCTCGACTCCCGCCGCGCTCAGTGCCGCCGCAAACTCCGACGGCGGAACATCCTCTGTACTCCGGTACAGTTCAATAGCGCCATCCTCCGGGCGCAGTTGCACCTCACTTGTTTCGACTCCGTATTCGCCCTGGAGTTCGCTTGCGATAGTCGTTCGAATTTCGCTTCCGCGGTCTATGTTGTATTCAACGTCAGCCGTCTGACCAACAAGTTCACCCCGGACGCGTGTCCCGCCAGCGAGGTCCAGTCCGTACTGCAGGTTGGTTGGGTCACTGGCCTGCTGTGTCTGGTTGCCGACATCCTGTCCGCTGGCCCCGGACCCAAGCGGTCCGAACAGCGCTAGGGCGGCAAGCAAACAAAGCACCACGAGCGCAATGATGCGGAGGTTGTCTCGGACGTCGATCATAGATCATCACCTGCGTACCAGCGTAGGAGACTCATATTGAGCAAGTAGGTGTTCATGATGTCTGCACAGAGCCCGAAGACGAGAATCAGGCCAATTTCGCCGAGCAGCGGGACCCCGAACAGCGTCGCCACGACAACCATCGTCACCATCGCCCCGATAGAGGTCAACGTCATCGAAATACCGGTGCGCATCGCGGCGTAGGCGTTCTCGTAGAAGCCACCACGTCGCCTGAGTATGTGGTTGTTCAGCAGAATGTCCGAGTCCACGCTATAACCGATAATCATCAGGAGAGCGGCAACGGCACCGAGCGTGAGTTCGATTCCGAAGATGTTCATTAGCGCCAGCGGAATTATGATATCGGAAAAGGCCGACAGAACGACGGCGATACTTGGCACGAACGTCCGGAACATAAGCGCGACGAGAATGCTCATGCCGGTGAATGCAACTAGCAGCCCGATCAGGGCCTGCCCCTGTGTACTCCCACCGAAGGAGGCTGAGCGCTGTTCGACGCGGTCAATCACGTCCCCATCCCCGCTGCCATACGCCGCGTTGAGTTCCTCTTGGATCGGTACGGCCTCCTCGCCGGTCAACTGCGTCTGGACGCTGTAGGTGTCGCCGTCAACGCCGACCGACCGGACAGTCTCGATACTGTAGTCGGAGAGCGTTTCTTCAATTTCGGCAGTCGAAGTATCCTCCGCCGTGAATTGGATCTCTGTACCCCCAGTGAACTCGAAGCCGAGCGCGACGGGTGTCCCCGTCATCAGATATGCGCCGGCGATAATCGCGAGAGAGATGCCGAGCACAGCGAGAGGAATGACCGCCAACTGGCGGTCTGTGTAGTCCTCATAGGGCACGCGCTCGACGTCGATACGTCCCATAGGGACGATTCCGAGACGGGGTTGAATAAGCCTTTTTGTACGCTCCGGCGCCGGTCTCCCAGACGGAAGGCAGGTCGCTACGAGCCCCGCTCCAGCGCCCGCCCCAGTGTCACTGCCGTCGCCTCGTCGAAATGGTCAGTCACGACCTGACAGCCAACTGGCTCGCCCCCTGACTCGGAGCGAGAGGGGACCGACAGCGCCGGATGTCCTGTCAGGTTGAACGGACTCGTCAGCGCGATGGTATCGAGCAGGTCGGCGTCCGTCTCGACGCTGCCGAATTCGGGCGCTGTTGTCGGCGTCGTGGGCAGGATGAGCGCGTCGTATTCGGTCAGCCTGTCGTCGACAACCTCCCTGAACTGCTGGCGGGTGTTCTGTGCGGCAACGTAACCCGCGCTGTCGTCGCTCGTCGCAAGTGTCCGGCCCACGACGAGCCGTGCTCGAATGTTTTCGCCCAGTTGTTCCGCGTCCATCGTCGCGACTGCCTCGCGCCACTGTTCGCTGTACCCTGTGCCGACACCGATGTCCTGCCCGGCCTGTGCAACGAGGGCCGTAAACTCGACTGCTGTGACTGCAGAGTTGACCAGCGGTTGCATATCAAGCCCCGGCAGCGACACCTCCTCGACGGTCACACCTGCTGATTCCAGCCTCTCAGCTTCTGCTTCGATTCGCTCCGCAACGGCGTCGTCTGACCGACGTTGAGCGTTCGTAACGACGCCAGCACGGAGTCCGTCTGGGTCAGTGTCGAGTCCAGCAGTCGGGTCAGGGGTTGGGACGCCATCTGTCGACGGGTCGCGAACATCGGGGCCGTTGATTGCAGCGAGGACAGTCGCCGCTGTCTCCACATCCGGGGCGAGTGAGCCGATATGGTCGAGCGAACTCGCCAGGTCAGCGAATCCGAACCGCGGGACAGAGCGAAAGGTTGGCTTGAACCCGACGACACCGCAGTACGAGGCCGGAATACGGACAGAGCCGCCGGTATCAGTCCCGAGCGCAGCGTCGACGAGGCCAGCGGCGACAGCCGCACCACTCCCGCTGGACGAGCCGCCGGGAACGCCGTCGCTGTTCGGATTTGTCACCGGGCCGTGTGCGCACGTCTCGCTGGTCGTGAAGTAGGCAAACTCGTCCATGTTGGTCGTGCCGACCACCCGGCTACCAGAATCGAGCAGTCGCTCGGTGACGGCAGCGTGATACGAGGGCTCGAAGTCGACGGCCGCCGATCCACAGGTCATCGGCACGCCTGCGACTGCGATATTGTCCTTGACGGCAACCTCCATCCCGTCGAGTGCTCCAGAGTCCGGGCCCGACAGCTCGCAGGTGTACAGAAAGGCGTTGTACTCGTCGTCGCCCTCGGACACGTTCTCGGCCGGGGCAGACTCGAAGGCAGTTGGTTCGAGCCCTGCAAGCAGTGCCTCTGTATTCTGGATTTCTGTCTCGTAGGCCTCGCGTTCGCCCGTCGAGAGTGTCAGTCCGTACGTCTCCGCGGCGCGGTCCAGTAGCTCCGCTAGTTGGGGTGTGCTGTCGTCTGTCATCACGATTACTGCGACCAACAGCCACTTACTCGTTTCCCCGTCTCAGGGGAGATACCGAATCGCGATGACGCCGGCGTCCTCGTCGCTGCGAATTTCGACGTTGTCGACATCGTTACGGGCCGCATTTTTGTACGGTTGCTCGTCTTCGTCGAGAACGTCGACAGTCGGCTCGACACGGTCTGGCTCGATTTTGAGGACGTGGACTTCACCATCGCCCTCGCGCTCGAAGGCGATTACTTCGTCTTCGTCCATCTCGTCCGCAATTTTCAGAGTCTGTGTCGTCGGCGACAGCGAACTAATCTCCACGTCGACTTTCCACTGGTCGTGCAGTTCCTTGACCAGATACGAGACTTCCATCGGCGGCTGGGCAATCAGCGTTACCTCGACAATTTCGTGGTCCACAAAGCCGGGATTCTCGGAGAGAGTGACAATTTCTGCCGTCTCCACATTGTGTAGTGTGACTGCGCCGTCTTCAGCGTACTTGACGTAATATGTCCCGTACTTTGTCTCTGGTTCTTCAGGCTCCTCTGCGAGCGGGCCGGAAAGTCCACCCTCCTCGTCGTCGCCGCCAGTCGGGTCGGTGGGAACCACCGGCTCGTCGCTGTCAGTGTCGTCGTACATCCCTGCAATGGGGTCGTTCTCGCGCACATCCCCGTTATCGCCCGCTGAGTCGTCGCCCTCGTCCTCCTGAGTCATGGCTATCTGTAGGCTGCAGAGACTCTTTGCGGTTTCGACTCTCTCCGTACCGTGACCACTATACGACCGCCCGCCGAGGAAAGCAGTATGCAGATCGATATCGGAAATCTCCTCGCGGCTGACGCGCTCGACCGCGCGGACCTCGATGACCTCGACGGGGCTGTCGAATCGGCCCACCAGCGGATCGACGACGGCCGCGCGGACGACGAATTTGGCTACGCCTCGCTCAACCTCCCCGCGACCACCGACCCGGCCACAATCGAATCCGCAGTCGAACCAGTTGCCGACAGCGAAGCCGTGCTCACTGTCGGGATCGGCGGCAGCGCGCTCGGTGCGGCCACCATCTCCCAGGCGCTCGGCCCCAGCGAAACTGACCACTACGTCCTGGACAATGTCGACCCCAAAAATGTCCAGACGACGCTCTCCACCCTCGACTTCTCCACGACGGCGGTGAACGTTGTCTCGCGGTCCGGAACGACTGCGGAGACGCTTGCCAACTTCCTCGTCGTTCGGGAAGCGATGGACGACGCTGGCGTCGACTGGACCGAGCGGACGGTCGTAACGACTGGCGAAGAAGGGCCGCTGAGGGACCTCGCGGACGGACACGGCCTCCCCTCGTTGACTGTTCCGACGGGCGTCCCCGGGCGGTTTTCGGCACTATCTGCGGTTGGTCTGGTCCCGGCCGCAATTCAGGGCCACGACATCGAGGGACTGGTCGCTGGCGGGCAGGCGGGAGCAGACTCGCTCGCGCCGTCGCTGTTCGAGTGTCCTGCCTACGCTTACGGCGCAACAGCCTACGCACTCGACCAGCGCGACTACTCGACGAACGTGATGATGCCCTACGCCGAGGGGTTAGAGGCCTTTTCGGAGTGGTTCGCGCAGCTCTGGGCAGAAAGCCTCGGCAAAGACGGCGGCGGTCAGACGCCCGTGCGAGCACTGGGCGCGACAGACCAGCACTCACAACTGCAGTTGTACCGCGCCGGCCCGAAAGACAAACTCGTCTCGCTTGTCCGGGTGACTGACGGCCCCGAGCAACCGATTCCCGAAACGGGCATTCCAGACCTCGCCTATCTGGGCGGCAAAGGCCTTGGCGAGTTGCTCGACGCCGAATTCGAGGCGACGGAAGCGAGTCTCGCGGCCGCAGAGTGTCCAAACGTCCGTGTCGAAATCGACAGACTCGACGCCGAGAGTGTCGGGCAACTGTTGTACGAGATGGAAGCGGCCTGTATTCTGGCTGGCGAACTCTACGATGTGGAGACGTTCACCCAGCCAGCCGTCGAGTGGGGGAAAAAGGCTGCCCGTGGGCTGTTGGGGGCTGGCGACGCCGAGGAGGCTGAGGCTGTCGCCTCGAAGGAACAGCTCCGCATCGAGTAATCACAGCGAATTTGACTACGCGACGCGTAACGGTTTCAATGGCAGACGATTCCGGCAGCCACACCTCGATTCGGCTGCCCGGCGGCCGGCCGCTGTTCGAGTTTGGCAACGCCGAACAGCGCCGCGTCGGCCTCATCCACTCGATTCTGCTCGTTCTCGGCTCATTTGTCTGTGGGGGCCTGTTCGTCAGCGTTGGCGCCGGCGCGCTCGAAGTTGCTGACGTCGGTCCCAACACACCGACGGCGCGGGTTGTCGAGACGGCAACGAACTTTCTCGGGCTGGCTGTCCTCCCGCTTGCGTATTTAGCGTGGCGTGAAGAGTGGTCGCTCGTCGGCTTTTCTGGTCCCAGCCGTCGTGACATCGGGACCATGCTCGTCGGTGCTGTCGCCCTAGTCGCATTCATGCTGGCTGGCGAGCGTCTGGTGACGGCGCTTGGCTACGAGCCGGCGGCCAACGCGGCCGTCGAAACTGGTCGAGAGAACCCTGAGTTGTTCCTCTACTATATTCCGATTGTCTTGCTGCTCAACTCGCCAGCCGAAGAACTGCTGTTCCGCGGCGTCGTACAGAACTTACTCCGTCGCGCCTACGGCGTTATTCCGGGTATTCTCGGTGCAAGTGCTATTTTCGGACTGGTGCATTACTCCGCGCTGGTCGCGGCCGGAAGCGCGGGTGCCTACGTCGTGCTGGCGATCGGGTCGGGAATCATCCTCGGTGTCCTCTACGAGTATACAGAGAATCTGCTTGTCCCGATTATTGTCCACGCCGTCTGGAACTGTCTGGTGTACCTCTCGCTGTATGCCGAGACGACAGGCGTATTGTGAGACGCCCGTCTGACGCCGTTTTAAACCGATAGAGTCCTTTTATACAGTCATGCCTGTTTCGTACAGCGTCGTGGTGTCAGATGACCGCGCCAACGAACTCCGACGGCTGGCCCGAAAAAACGACCTCAGAGAGGAGGAAGTACTCCGCCAACTCGTCGACATCGGGCTGGCAGAACTCGACGAAAGCGTCCGGATCTGACTCAGGCAGGGTTCTTTCGGGAGAGTTCGCTGCCACAGACCGGGCAGCGGTCGTGATTGTCGTCGAACTCACGACCACAGCCCTGGCACTGGTAAATCCAACTGCGCTGGTCGTCAATTCCCTCGCGGGCGATAACCTCGACAGTGACGTTGAGTTTTTCTGCGACGTTTTGCATCGCGTAATCGTCGGTGACGAGTGTCCCGTCGAGTTCGAAGCTCGCAGCAACAAGTCGAATGTCAGTCCGTGAGAGTTCGTCGAAATCGCCCGTCTCTCGGGCAGCGCGCTCGATTTGCTCGACAGTTTCGGCGTCGGGGATATGCATGTGCATCCCCGAGCCTTCCAGTGCGTCGAAGCGGTAGGCACTCTCGTCTTCGAGTTCCTCACGCACCAGTGGAATCGAAGCAATCTGCTCGTCGGTGTGATACTCGTTGATAAAGGCTGAGGAGTCGAGAATGTACATTCCTTACCGCTGGATGATCATGTGGTCTTTGACCGCCTGGACACGGCTGACTGGAACAAGAAGCCGACCATGAGGGTCTGTCTCGAAGTCGTCACCGCCGGAGTAGGTGTCGTCTGGGTCGATAACGAGATTCGCCAGTCGACCGGTGTCGAGGTCCATCGTAATGTTGTACAGCATTCCGAGTTCTGCTCCGTCCGAACCCATGACGGCTTTTCCGGAGAGATTCTCGGCGAGTATCTCTGGCATATATGTTGGTATTGGTAGCCCCACATTTAAAAGTACATATAGATTCCCCGCGGGGGACCCCGGGAGTGAGCCACGGCATTGATTACGGGCCCGCCCCAATGTAGGTGTATGCCAAAAACGCTAGAGGTCGTCTGTACCGACGACGACTGCGAGATGGATATGTTCGAGCTTCACTACACCTACGACATGCCTGACAGCGTCGGCGTGAGCGATTTCGTCTGCCCGTACTGTCAGGAGAGCTCGTGTCTCGCGGAGGTTGAGCTGTAATGCGTGGCGTGGGCGAGTCGGTTGGGTCGGCAGTGTTCGGGACGCTCGGCCGAGTACTGGCCCGCACGCAGGAAAAGCGTGGGCTCCCTGTCGATTTGCTCGAAAGTGACGAGGCCTTTCTCGCAATCTTCGACGCGCCGGGTGCCCACAGCAGCGACGTTCACGTCCGATTCGAGGACGACACGATTTTCGTCCGACTGGACCGCTTCCGGTCGGAATACGACGAGTACGAAATGACCTATCCCGGCCGCGGACTCGCTCTCGATGGGCACGCAGCGTTGCCCGACGATGCGATGGTCGACCCCACCGGCGCGACGGCGACGCTCAAGGAGGACGGCACGCTGCAGGTTCGCCTGCCGAAAACCGACGGCGAAATCGACGAGAGTGCCGATATCGAGACCGAGCACGAAGAGTAACAATTCGCTTCGTATCGGTCTCTGGTGGCGGGACAAGGACTAAGCGGGATGCTTGCGAATACACGAGTATGCCAGAGGCATACATTGTCGACGCGGTCAGGACACCGTTCGGAAAAGATGGCGGGATGTTCAGCGACACACACCCGCAGGACCTCGCCGCCGAACCACTGCTCGCGCTCGAAGAGCGCAACGGGTTCGAGGGCAGCGAAGACATCGAAGATGTCGTCTACGGCTGTGTCTCGCCCACCGACGAGCAAGGACTGAACATCGGTCGCGTCGCGCCGATGGTCGCAGGCTGGGACGACGACGTGCCCGGTGTGCAACTCAACCGGATGTGTGGGTCCGGTCAGCAGGCCATCAACTTCGCCGCCGGCCAGGTCCGCGGGGGAATGCAGGATGTCGTCGTCGCTGGCGGTGTCGAGCATATGACTCGCGTGCCGATGGGCAGCGACAACCCGGCACAGAATCCGGACCTCGACGGCCAAGCCCTGACAGATACGTACTTCCAGTACTTCGACGAACTGACCACGCAGGGCGAGGGGGCAGAGCGAATTGCCGAGCAGTGGGGCTTCTCGCGAGAGGAAGTCGACGAGATAGCCGCTGACTCGCAGAGACGGTGGGCAGAGGCAGCCGAAAACGGTGCATACGACGAACAGGTTGTCCCGGTCGAGACAGAACTCGATGGCGAGGAGATTACCGTCGAAGAGGACGAACACCCACGACCCGGGACCGACATGGACACGCTCGGGAACCTCCCGCTCGTGTTCCGAGAGGAGGGCAACGGCGTGATCCATCCGGGTAACTCCTCAGGTATCGTCGACGGCTCTGCAGCGACACTCATCGCGTCGGGCGAGGCCTGTGAAGAACACGGCTGGGAGCCCAAGGCTCGAATCGTCGACTCGAAGGTTGTCGGCGTCGACCCGCTAACGATGCTGACGGGTCCGATTCCAGCGACGAAAGAACTGCTCGAAGAGAACGACATGACCGTCGACGACATCGACCGTTTCGAGGTCAACGAGGCATTCGCGTCCGTGCTCACTGCGTGGCTCGAAGAAACCGGTGCAAGCTGGGAGAACACCAACGTCTGGGGCGGCGCAATCGCCCACGGCCACCCGCTGGGTGCGACGGGCGCGGCACTGCTGGGCAAACTGCCGTACCAGCTCGAAGAGTGTGATGGGCAGTACGGTCTCTGTGCGATGTGCATTGGCTTCGGACAGGGAATCGCGACGATTATCGAACGCGTCGAGTAACGGGGTTTTCCAGTAACAGGCAGGGACAGCTACCGACTAACCATTCCAGATCGACCACCTTTTTTCGGAACCCATTGCTCGCTCAGCCGTGCAGTGCATCACCGATAGCACTGCCAGGGGCGCTTTCGAGTGCTGCAGCCATCGACGGGGCAACGGAGACGAAGAAGCTGCCGAGCCCAGGAATAACAAGTTACTCGACTGGTGGTGTCTCGTGCAGGAACGTCTGCACCTCGACAGCGCGGCCGTCAGGGTCATCGGCAAAGAACTGGTAAATATCGAACTCGTCGTTTTCTTCGGGCGGGTGGCGTGCGTGTTTCGTCAGGTCATCGTACAGCGTATCGACGGCCGCTCGGTCCTTGACAGCCACCGTCACAATCCCCTCTGTCTCGGAGTTGTCGGCGTCACAGAAGCCAATCAGAAGATTGTCTCGCTGGAGAATCGTACACCCGCCGTCCTGTTCGAGCCACTGCTGGAACCCGAGCGACTCCGTATAAAACTGGACAACATCGGCTCGGTGGGCGGTCCGGAAGAAGACGATGCCGGTCATCTCAGTCGAGACGGTCGGTGTCGATGCTGACGCCGGGCGGTGTGACGATGAGAAAGCCCCGGAAGTGAACGAGATTGCCGCCGCCTTCGCTCACCTCACGAGCGAATCCAGAGCCGAGGTCGTTCAAGTCGCCGTCGACGTTGAGCACGAGAACGGCACCATCCTCGATAAGGTCAACCCACTGCTCACCGGGCGTCGTACCGTCCAGGACACCGAGGACGATTCGGCCGCCGCCGTCGGGACTCTCTTCGTCGTTGAGTTGGTCTTCGACAGAGTGTAAGTCGAGACCGTCGAAATTTCCCATATCCGCTACTGTCGTGCAACTGGCAAAAGTCTGCTGGATGCAGGAACACAACGGTTTTGCGGGTTGGTTCGGAACCTGCAGGTATGACAATACAATCGCCAGCGACTACAGTCGGCGTCGTCGGGGGCGGCCAACTCGGCCGGATGCTCGGAGAGGCCGGCTCACCGCTGGGCGTCGAGTTGCTCGTCTCGGACCCGACGCCGGAGTGTCCCGCCTCACTCGTGGCCCGCGACCAGGTGGAGGGGGCCTTCGACGACGAAGAGACCATCCGCGAACTCGGCGAGCGAGCCGATTACCTCACCTTCGAGATCGAACTCGCAGACCCTGACGTACTCGAAGCAGTCGAAGAAGAGACCGGGACGCCAGTCCACCCAAAGCCTGAGACGCTGGAACTGATTCAGGATAAACTGGTGCAGAAGCGACGCCTCCAAGCGGCCGGGATTCCCGTTCCGGCGTTCGAGGCTGTCGACTCGGCTGCGGAGCTTCGAGCCGTGCTCGATGAGTTGGACTATCCGGCGATGCTCAAGGCCCGCGAAGGCGGGTACGATGGCCGCGGCACCGTGGCCGTCGAGTCGCCGGACGATATCGAAGAGTCCTTCGCGGCAATCGAGGGGCCGGCGATGGTCGAGGAGTTCGTCGATTACGACCGCGAACTCGCAGTGATGGGCTGTCAGGGTGACGGCGAGACGGATACGTTTCCTGTGACCGAAACAATTCACCGCGAGGAGATTCTACGAGAAACAATCTCGCCGGCTCGGACTGACGAACAGACGCGCAAACGCGCTCGTGGCGTGGCTGAGGACATTCTCGAAGTGATGTCGGGACGCGGCGTCTACGGCATCGAACTCTTCGAGCGTGCTGACGGAGAGATTCTGCTGAATGAAATCGCGCCTCGTCCACATAATTCGGGTCACTGGACTATCGAAGGCTGTCACACTTCGCAGTTCGAGCAACACCTACGAGCGGTCACCGGTCGGCCGCTGGGGGCAACCGAGCGACGCGACCCGACAGCACTGTCAAATCTTCTTGGCGACGTAGAAAAACGGCAGGACGCAGTGCTCTCGGGCGTCAACGCGGCACTCCGGAATGACGCGCTCTCGCTTCACTGGTACGGCAAGCGTGAGGTCTACAATCTCCGGAAAATGGGCCACATCACGACAGTTGACGACGACCCAGAAGACGCGCTCAGTCAGGTTCGAGCAGTCAGAGACGGTCTCACATTCCGGTGAGCTAGCTGTCGAGCAAGTCGTCAATTGTCTCTGAAACGTCACCGTCTTGCTCGATTCCAAAGACTTCGCTGAGTCCGGCGTCTTCGATGGCGTCTTCGAGTTCCCAGCGTGTCACACCGCCCATTTTCGCCGCTTCTGGCAGACTCGTCTCTGTCAGCGCGAAAATTCCAAATGCTTTCGCGACCCCCTCGTCGATATCATCGGCCCCGTCTCTCCCCATACACGGCCCTAACAAGACCGGCCTGTATGTACTTTTTCGTGCATTTGCGGGAACTGATATCCAGGCTTTCGAGACGGTCAGCAGCGAAAGACGCGTTCATATCACGAGGTTTGCAAAAAGGGTTTAGGAACTGTGCGGCGAGAGACAGAGTATGACAACAACCGGGAGTCTGCCGGGGGAATCCGATCTCGTGCAGGTGCTGGACCAGGATGGACAGGTCCACGACGACGCGACGGTGCCAGACCTGTCCGACGAGCAACTTGTCGAAATATACGAACAGATGCGGTTTGCCCGTCACCTCGACGAGCGAGCAGTCACGATGCACCGGCAGGGCCGAATCGGAACGTACCCGCCGCTGGCGGGGCAGGAGGCCGCACAGGTCGCCTCGACGCACGCGCTGGCTGATGATGACTGGATATCGTACCAGTACCGCGAGCACGGCGCGGCGGGTGTTCGCGGGATGTCCTACAAGTATCTGCTCTACTGGATGGGCTACGAGGAGGGCAACGGCCATCTCGCTGAGGATTACATCTTCCCGATGAACATCTCGATTGGCAGTCAGATGCCCCACGCGACGGGGATGGCGTGGGCGTCGAAACTGAAGGGTGACGACACGGTCGTGATGTGCCACTTCGGCGAAGGCTCAACCTCGGAAGGTGACTTCCACGAGGGACTGAATTTCGCGGGCGTCTACAACGTGCCGGCGGTGTTTTTCTGTAACAACAACCAGTACGCTATCTCGATCGAGCGTCAGAACCAGACAGCGAGCGCGACAATCGCACAGAAAGCCAACGCCTACGGTTTCGAGGGCATGCGGGTCGACGGGATGGACCCGCTGGCGGTGTACGCAGTGACAAAAGCCGCCGTCGAGAAGGCCCGCGACCCGGACGCAGAAGCACCCGAAGATATTGGTCGGGCCGGTCGGCCGACACTGATCGAGGCAGTGATGTATCGACTCGGCGCGCACACGACTGTCGACGACCCAGACGCCTACCGCGAGGAAAGCGAAGTCGAGCGCTGGGCCGAATTCGACCCAGTAGAGCGCTACGAAACGTTCCTCCGGGACCGCGGGCTACTCACCGACGACCAGATAGCGTCGATTCAGGAGCGAGTGGAGGACGAAATCGCTGCGATGATCGACGAAGCAGAAGAAATCGAACCAGACCCGATGGAGATGTTCGAGCGGCCCTACGACTCCCCGACGCCGCGCGTGCAAGAACAGAAGGAATATCTGGCGGACCTCCGTGAGCGACACGGTGACGACGCTCTGACCCGAGACGAGTAACTAGAGTTCGATCCGTTCGACAATCTGTTCGTCGTCTTCGTGAGAGTTGATCGCCACGATGCGGAGATACTCCTGCAAGCCTGAGTCGTTGATTTTCGCTTTCAGGAGGTTGTCAACCTGGAAGACGCCGGCAGCGTTGGTCATCGCAATTTCCACGAGCACGGTTGGACCGGGAGTATCGCGGAGCATCACCCGCTCGATAGCCTGACTGGAGACGGTGTTGATTCCTCGTCCACCGCGTTCGTATGGCTGTCGCGACCGGCCACGTTCCATATCCAGGGCGTCAGAGACCCGAACGACGCCTGCTTCGAGTGTGAGTGGGTCTTCTTCGGTGTGGTGACAGATAATCGCGTGCAGAATCTCACCTTTCATCCGAACCCGCTCGCGGAGGTCGTAGAACTCCTCGAGAATTCGGTCGAGCATATCTGCCGCCAGCGGGATGGAATAGTAGGGGTGGTCGTCGCGGTGGACGACGTGACCAATGTCGTGCAGCGTCGCAGCCAGTGCGATGATAACTGGTTCGTCGGCCTCGTCAAGCCCCTGCTGGCGGGCACCGTTGAACGTGACACCGCCGCGTTTGAGCAGTTCATACAGACACAGCGCCCGGTTGCGAACAATCTCAATGTGTTTTGGTCCGTGGTCGTTGTACTGTTTGCGCGCCACTGGGTTGACGTTTTGAGCTTCGAGATACACTTCGATCTCTTCGTCAGAGTGGATAAACGACAGCACCTCGTTGAGACGGTGGTCAGGGAAGGCGTGGTCGTTCTCTGGGTCGTACGCTCGAAGTTCGTCGCTGCCGTCGATTTCATCGGACTGGTCTGCACTGCTAATCTCGTCACTCAAATTCTGGATGGGCGGGTCAGTGTCCTCAGCAGGGTCCGAGTCACTGGATTCGGAATCATCGCTCATGGGAATCGCTACGGCAGGCCGATAAAAAAGACCGAGGGATCAGTTAGCGGCCGCGGCGGCAGCCTCTTCGACTTCGTCGTAGTCTGGTTCGACGCCGGCATTATCGCCAACCCACGCGTAGCTGACGGTGCCGGACTCGTCGATGACGAAGACGGCTCGCTGTGCGAGTTCTTCGATGCCGAACTGGTCGAAGCTTGTGATGATGTCGTACAGTTCGATTACGTCGTGGTTTGCGTCGCTGATCAGGTCGAACTCCAGTCCAAGTTTGTCACGGAACTCGTTGAGCGTAAACGGAGAGTCGACGCTGACGCCGTACAGCGTTGCGCCGGTGTCCTCCATCGCTGCCAGTCGGTCCTGGAACGTGTTCATTTCGTGACTGCAGACGCTCGTGAACGCGCCGGGGAAAAAGGCGAGGACGACCGGGCCGTCTTCGAGTGCCTCCGACAGTTCGAAGGTTTCGACGTCGCCGTTTGCGAGCGGTGCTGTGAATGCTGGAGCCTCGTCGCCTTCAGATACCATACCCACCGGTTTGACGGCGATTCGTATCATGGTTTGGATAACGAATGATAACATATTACATGCGAGCACTCCAAGTTGGCCGTATCGAGCAAAAAGACTATAATCGGCACTCGGTAAGAACTCAATAGAAATGGCTTCAACACTCGTGCCCCTCTTCGGGCCGATCCCAGGTGGAATGGAGATGTTCGTCATTCTCCTGATCGCAGTCCTACTGTTCGGTGCAAACAAAATCCCAAAGCTCGCACGCTCGACCGGTCAAGCAATGGGCGAGTTCCAGAAGGGTCGACAGGAGGTCGAACAAGAACTGGAACAGATGGAAGAGTCGATGGACCCCAACGCTGAGGTCGAGTCCGACGACTCGACGGTTGACCTCGACGATGAACAACCAGACGAAGAGTTCGAACTCGACGACGAGAACCAGAGTTCGAACTAACCGCATTCTCAACTCATTTTCGACGGTCTCAGCGGCGCGTATCTGAACAAAATACAGACGGGGTCGTTACTCGTCAGGCTCGAATTCGAGCGAGACAGAATTGATGCAGTAGCGTTTGCCGGTCGGCTCTGGTCCGTCGTCGAAGATGTGGCCGAGGTGGCCGCCACACTCCGCACAGACGGCTTCTGTTCGACGCATCCCGTGGCTCGTGTCGACGCTGGTCTCGATGTTACCCTCCTGATAGGCGTCGTAGAAACTCGGCCAGCCCGAGCCTGAGTCGTACTTTTGCTCGGAGTGGAACAGCTCTGCACCGCAGCCGCTGCAGTGGAACGTTCCAGCTTCTTTGGTGTCGAGTAGTTCGCCGCTGAACCGTGGCTCTGTCCCCGCTTCGCGGAGGATTTCGTACTCCTCGTCCGTGAGAATCTCTCGCCACTCCTCTTCTGACTGTGGCGTTTCTTCCTGCTTACTCATAGGCAGCCATTGGGGCTGGATACCTATAAATTCAGCTTGCCGTTGCTGAGAGTGAGCCGCGTCGATGTGACGCCACTTATAAATGACCGGCCCAGTCCGTCCAAATCGTTAGGCAGACAGCCCGGCCACGTATGAGTGAAATGCAGATAACAGGCGTTACCCAGCATCACGTCAGTTATCCACTCGAAGAGAGCTTCGCGCCAACGTGGATTCCGGACTACGCACAGCACACCCACGAGGCCGAGGTGTTCGAGGTGGAAACTGACGCTGGCATTACCGGTGTGACCGCCAGCCCGAGTTTCGCAGGAGGGCTAGAGTACGAGACGCCGCTGAGCCTGTTTCTTGCGGGAGAGGACCCACACGATATCGAGTCGATCATGAGTAAACTGGCGAGTATCGACCTCGTCGGCCCGCGGCCGTGGCATATCGAACTCGCGCTGTGGGACATTATCGGCAAAGACGCCGGGAAACCGGTCTACGAACTGCTCGGTGGCTCAGACGAGCCAATCCCTGCGTACGCGAGCACTGGGCAGATGCTCCCTGCAGCGGAGCGAATCGAGTACGTCGAGGACCGAGTTGACGAGGGATTCGAGGCCGTGAAGTTGCGAATCACTGAGCCAGCGGACCTCGACATCGTCCGTGACGTTCGAGACGCGTTTCCCGAACTGACGCTGATGGTCGACGCCAACAAGGGCTGGGCTGTCAGAGTGATGGATGACGAGCAGACGTGGACCGTCAAGGAGGCGACAGCGGTCGCAAAAGAACTGGAAGAGATCGGCGGCGTCGAGTGGTTCGAGGAGCCACTGCCCCGGCACAACTACGACGGGTACGCACGCTTGCGCGAGATGACTACCGTACCGATAGCTGGCGGAGAGTTCAACGAACGCGCTGGGGAACTCCACCAGTTCCTCGACCGAGACGCAGTCGACGTGTTGCAGCCTGACGCGGCACTCGTGACAGGCATCAAGCGGGCTGTCGAGGTGGCAGGGCGAGCCAGAGAAGAGGGCGTCAACTTTGTCCCCCATACGTGGACCAACGCAATTGGTTTTGCCGCCAATCTGCACGTCATCGCCGCCATCGACGGCGCGTGGTGTGAGTTCCCGCACGACCCGCCGTGGACACCTGACGCGTGGGGTGCAATTGTGTCGGAACCGTTTGAAGCGACAGACGGGCTGGTGCGACCACGCGAGAAACCAGGACTGGGTATCGAACTCGACAGAGATGTAGTCGGCGGAGCGTAATACAGGAGAGAGCAGGCAGATTTCACAACGATGCAAGAGACATACTACGACGACAATTACAATGTGGCACAGTCAGTGCGGGACAGACATCGAGAGGCGGCCGAAGAGTCGCTCACGCGCGAGGAGTACGGCCTGCTGATCGACAGCGAATGGGTCGATTCCGAAGATGGGTCGGAAGGCGTGGCAATCGACCCGACGACGGGTGAGGAACTCGCAAAAATACAGTCCGGAACCAGCACCGACGTCGACCGAGCAGTCGAAGCCGCACAGGGCGCGCTCGACGGCGCGTGGGGCCAACTCTCGCCAAAACAGCGTGGCGAGAAACTCGACGAAATCGCCGACAGACTCGAAGATATGCAGACAGAGCTTGCGAAACTGGAGAGTCTCGAGGCCGGCAAGCCGAACATGCACTCGCGGTTTGTCGATGTTGAAATTGTCGTCGAACAGTTCCGGCACTTTGCTGCAATCGCCCGAACCGCCGACACGGGCCGAGTCGTCCCGTCAGAGGACCAGAAACAGATTGTCACCAAACGTGAACCGTACGGCGTCGTCGGTGCCATCTCGGCGTGGAACTTCCCGGCGATGTTCGTTGCGTGGAAACTTGGTCCGGCGCTTGCCGCTGGCAACGCGGTTGTCTTCAAGCCCGCCTCCAAGGCGGTGCTCTCCTCGCTCGTGATTGCCCGCGTCTGTGACCGAGTTTTGCCGTCCGGGACAGTCAACGTCGTGACCGGGCCGGGAAGTGAGGTTGGTTCGGCTATCTCGTCACACGAGGGAATCAGCAAAGTCACACTGACTGGCTCGAAGTTCGCTGGCGTGCAGACGCTGAAGGGCGCAGCGGACACCATCACCCCTGTCTCGGTCGAACTCGGCGGCAAGAGCCCGAACATCGTCTTCCCCGACGCAGACCTCGACAAGGCAATCGAGGGGACGATGGTGAGTATCTTCTTCAATTCCGGCCAGCAGTGTACCGCCGGGTCGCGGCTGTTCGTCCACGAGGATATCCGCGAGGAGTTCCTCGACCGCTTGCAGGAACGCATCGCCGACCTGCAGGTTGGCGACCCACTCTCGCCGCGGACCGACATCGGACCGATGATCGACCACGAGCACGCTCGCGAGGTCGAGGAGTACATTTCGGGTGCTATCGAGGACGGCACGACAGTATTGGTCGGCAACGACGCCACAGAAACTGACGCTGGCGGCGCAGACAGTGACACCGCGGGCGCGCCCTTCGTCCACCCAACGGTCCTGACGGATGTTGACGACGACGCGACAGTCTCCTGTGAAGAGGTGTTTGGCCCGGTGTTGTCGGTCTTCGAGTTCAGCGAGCGCGACGAGGTTATCGAGCGAGCCAACGACACGAAATTCGGGCTTGCGGCGGGCGTCTGGACCGAGGACCTGGAAACGGCACACGTCGTCTCCAGCGAACTCGAAGCGGGCACAGTCTGGGTGAACACCTACAACGACCTGCTCGACCCGGCCCCGCACGGCGGTTTCAAAGAGAGCGGGATGGGCCGCGAACTCGCCGAGGAAGCACTCGACGATTACTCTCAGATCAAGACGGTCAAGATGAACTTCGGTGGTGTGCCCAAGTTCTGAGGGCATCTCGCTGTCGGTGCAAAGGAACAGACAGCGCCACGCTCGCCCAATTATGACAGATTTTTGAGGTAAATTTTTACGTATGGAGGGCGAGGAGGTTAGATATGGACGCAGTAGTATTCCAAGGTGTGGGAGAACCGCTCCAGTTAGAGCAAGTCGACCGGCCAGACTGTGGGCCGAGTGAAGTCGTCGTCGAGACAGAGGCCTGTGGCATCTGTCGGAGCGACTGGCACGCCTGGCAGGGTGACTGGGACTGGATTGGACTTGTCCCCCAGCCCGGGCTGATATTCGGTCACGAACCCGTGGGCCGGGTTGTACAGGTCGGTGAAAACGTCACACGCTTCTCGGAGGGCGACCGGGTCACCAACCCGTTCAACCTCAGCGACGGCACCTGTCCGTACTGTCGAGCAGGGAAAGCGAATATCTGTGAATCGTCGGTCCCGATGGGCTTCGTCGGCTTCCAGAAGGGCGCATTCGCCGAGGAGTACTCGGTCCGCAACGCCGACCAGAACCTCGTCGAAGTGCCCGAAGATATCGCCGCACACGAGATTGCTGGACTGGGCTGTCGGTTCGCAACAGCCTTCCACGGCGTGAGCAAACGAGTCGATATCCAACCCGGCGACTGGGTTGCGGTCCACGGCTGTGGCGGCGTGGGGATGTCTGCTGTCCACACCGCCAACGCACTGGGTGGCAACGTCATCGCCGTCGATATCGTCGAGGAAAAGCTGGAACTGGCCAAAGAACTCGGTGCCGTCGAGTCCATCAACTCGACGGAGGTCCAAGATGTGCCACAGGCCGTCAAATCGCTCACAGAGGGGAGCCGCGGCGTCGAGGTGTCTGTCGAGGCACTCGGCATCGCGGAGACGATACAGAACTCGGTCAACTGTCTCGCCCCTGGCGGACAGCACCTGCAGGCTGGTCTGACCACGTCTGAGGAGAAAGGTCAAGTGTCGCTCCCTGTCGACAACATCGTGCAGGACGAACGCGAGTTCCATGGTACCTACGGCATGCCACCACACGAGTACGAACAGATCTTCGATATGATGCGGACCGGAAAGATAGAGCCCGGAAAAATCGTCTCCGAAACCTGCGGACTCGGTGAGGTGCCCGACGTGATGGAGCGACTCGGTGACTTCGACACGCTGGGTATTCCAGTCTGCACTGAGTTTTAAGACGAGGAAGCACAACTGTCACGCACAGGCAACGAACCACACTGGCTGCAACTGATCAACATGTCATACAAACTTCCGAGCGAGGCTGACGAATGGGTGCAAGAGTATATGAAAAAACTGAACGAGTCCGACCAGTACACCCACGCTGGTGAAGGATGGGGTGTCGGGTTCAACGGCGACTTCCTGTTCGAGATTGAACCGGACGGGACCTACGACGGCGAGCCGGTTTACATGTATCTCGAACTGAAAGACGGCGGCTGTCTCGACGCCTTCGTGACGACGGACCCTGAAAGCGAAGATTACGGATTCGCGTTCCGGGGTGGCTACGAGAAGTGGAAACAGCTCACCAACGGTGAGATCGACCCTGTCGAAGGGATGATGGACGGGACGTTCGACCTCGACGGCGACATGCAAAAGGTGATGCAGTACAGTCAGGCAGCGATTGTGATGACTGAGACTGCGGGCCAGGTCGACACCGAGTTCGAGTACTGAGTCCACAGCGTTATTTTCTTCCCGGCCGGACGGTGGGACAATGAGAGCAGTCGAGTTGCAGCTGTTACCCGAGGGTGGCTCATTCCCCGGCATCGACACGACATTTTCCAGCCTTGGAGCTGTCTCTCGGGACGCCGTGATGAATCTCGGCTGGCACAGCGATGGCTCGTATACGCTGCTCTATCGACTCACGGCCCAATCACTGGACCCGTTGCGCGAAGCGATCGAATCCAACGAGGATGTCCAACAGTACGAACTGATCGTCGAAGACGAGACGAACGTCTACGCCTTTCTGCACGTCTCGGAGCACGAGGTACTGAGTGAACTACTCACGATTACCGAGGAACACGCGCTGTTGCTCGAACCGCCCTTTCGGTTCACCGAACGTGGCGTCCGCGTGACGGTTGCGGGCGAGCAAGCGTCGTTGCAGAGAGCCTTCGACGACGTGACCGACCGGATTGCAGTCGATGTCGAGTGGATGGGCGGCTACTCGCCCGACCGAGCAGATACGATCGGACGGCTCACTGAGCGCCAGCGCGAAGCGCTATCGACCGCGCACGAACTCGGCTATTACGAGACACCCCGGGAGGTCTCTTTCGAGGAAGTAGCAACCGAACTCGATTGTGCGTCGAGTACAGCGAACGAACTGCTCCGTCGAGCCGAGTCGAAAATCATCGACGCTGTGCTCGCCGAGTAACAGTCGTCGTAAATTCAGGACCCGACTGTTGTGAGTGGCGTAAACCAAACGGTCGGAAGTGATTACCAGAGTTGTTGATTCACTCACTGTAGCCGGTAGAATTTTACTCCGACCGCCAGAAGAAGTGTGTATGACAGACAGCGAACGGACAGGGGCGGAGTTGTTCGTCGAGACACTCGAACAGTATGGTGTCGAGCATATCTTTGGGAATCCGGGGACGACGGAACTACCGATAGTTCACGCCACCGAAGATACTGACCTCGAGTATATTCTCGGACTTCACGAGGACATCGTGACAGGGATGGCCGGGGGCTACGCCAGCACGCGGCGATATCACGCACACAACGCGGGGGGCGGGATGGGCAACAGCGACACGCTGCCACTGGGTGTTGCGAACCTCCATCTCTCCGCTGGGCTGGCACACGGCCTCGGCAATATCTACGCCGCAGCGGTTGCTGGCGCACCAGTACTGGTCACGGCTGGCATCCACAGCACAGATTTCCGCCACGAGGAACCCATCCTCTCTGGTGACCTCGTCGAGATGACAGACCAGTTCACGAAGTGGTCCGACGAGGTTCGCTCGGTCGAGGCGATGCCAACGATGCTCCGCCGAGCGGTCCGGACAGCGTTGACCCCGCCGACGGGACCGGTCTTTCTCGCACTTCCGCTCGACCAGATGCTCGCAGAAACAGACGCTGAACCGGAACGACTCGGAACAATTCCAGACGGCGGCCGCGGCGACCCAGAGCAGGTGGCACACGCGGCAGACCTGCTCTCTGAGGGCGAGGACATCGCGATGGTGCTCGGCGACGGCGTGGCCCGCTCCGGCCGCGACGCAGTCAATGACGCCATCGCGCTGGCGGAAGCGGTCGGCGCGCGTGTTCACGGCGAGATTCTGGCCTGTGAGGTCAACTTCCCGACCGACCACGACCAGTGGGTTTCCTACATCCCGCCCGAAGAAGGGCTGGCGCGAACGCTGATGAGTGCTGACGTGCTCCTGCAAGTCGGCTGTTCGACAAATACGACGCTCACCCGCCACGAGGGTGAGCTGATACCCTCGGAGACGACCTGTATCGACATCAGCGACGACGCGTGGCAAGTCGGGAAAAACCAGCCCGCCGACGCCGCCGTCATCGGCGACCCGGGCCGGGTGATGAGCGAACTGGCGGACATTCTCGCGAGAGATTTGCCTGACGAGACCAGAGCAAATCGCCTCGAATCCGTTGCTGCGCGCCGTGAGTTCGTCGGCGCGAAGATGGAGGCGATGGGTGAGGGCGACGCGACTGACGACCCCCGGCCCTCGAAGGCTGACCTGGTCGACGCAATGGAAGACGTTGCCGGTGATTCCTACATCGTCGACGAGGGCGTCACGGCAAAGTACGCGATGCTCACCCGCTGGAGCCTCGAACCGGACCAGTACATCTCGAACAAGGGGGGCGGACTGGGCTACGGCCTGCCCGCGTCTATCGGCGCGGCGATTGCTGAAGAGACACAGGACGAGCCCCGCGATGTGATTGGCTTCATCGGCGACGGTTCGTATCTCTACTATCCACAGTCGATTTACTCGGCGGTGCGCCACGACGTCGACCTGTCGGTTGTTATCCCCGACAACCGCAACTACCGGATTCTCAAGGACAACACGCTGGCCATCATGGGCGGCGAGGAAGACGACTACGAGTTCGTCGGGATGGACTTCGACCCACCTGTGGACATCGTGAAAAACGCCGAGAGCCACGGCGCAACGGGCCATCTCGTCGAGTCACCTGAAGAGATTGCCTCGACAATCGCCGAGGCAGTCGACAGCGACGGGACGGACGTGGTCGACGTGCTCGTTCACGACTGATTGGTCTGGGCGTTTGTTATTCGAGTCCGAAAGAAAAGCGAGTCTTCGAGAAGGCGAACAGCCGAATTAGCCGAACATCTTCCGCATCATCGGGTGCATCTCCATCAACTGCTCTTCTGCAATCTCCTCGTAGAGCTTGTAGGTGATGGAGACTGTCAGCAGCAGTCCCGTTCCGGTCACGCCACCAATCGTCCCGAGCATGTTCGCCATGACAGCGAGCAGGCCGACCAGTGCGCCGCCGATGATAGTCACCTGCGGGATGTACTGGTCGAGCACTCGCTCGATACTCCGGGTGTTCTGGCGGAAGCCAGGAATCTGCATCCCGGAGCCGTGAATCTGTTTGGCCGTCGCTTCCGGCCCCATATCGGTCGTCTTCACCCAGAAGATGGCGAAGACAGCACCGCCGACAATCATGATCGTCAGGTCGATGCTCACGCGTAGCAGAATCTCCCAGACTGCGTTCTGGCCACCGAAGCCAGCGAACCACATCCAGTCCTGGGGCGTCTGGATCGGCGACAGGAAGTAGAACAGCCCTGAGGTGGGCTGGCCAGCCCCGTCGTAGACGCCCAGCCAGGCGGGCATTCCGGCCCACTGGCCGTTCAGAATTCGGCCGAGGAACTGCACGTTCATCTGGAGTGCGCGAACGAGAATCATCGGCAGAACACTCGCGTAGATGAGTTTGACAGGGTAGCGACCCCGTGCGCCCTTGACGCGGGTGTTCGACAGTGGAATCTCGACACGGACGCTCTCGGCGTAGACGACGATTGCGAAGATTGCTACCGTCGTGAACACCGCAAGCAGCCCAACCTGCACTTCACCACCGGGACCGAGCAGGACATCCTGCAGGCCCGAGGGCGTGAGCAGGCTGCCAGAGAGTTCGCGTTCGCCGCGTGCGACGTTGATCCACGTCGCGATGATACCGTTTTCGCCGCCGAGTGTTCGCGAGCCAATCAGGCCGCCGACCATCCGCTGGCTGACGCCAGCGATAATGAACAGCCCAATCCCGGAGCCCACGCCCCATTTGCTCACGATCTCGTCCATGAACAGGATGAGAATCCCGCCGATAAACACCTGGACGAACATCAGCGCCTGCAGTGTTCCGTCGCCGACGCCGAGTGACGCCGCAACGTCTCCGGATGGTTGCAGGAACCCAGCATAGACCATTGGCAGTGCTGTCATCGCCGTCATGATGACGACAAGCAGTTTCTGCAGTCCTTGGTAGAGCACCTGGTCACGTGGGTTATTCTGCGTATCGAGTCCGAGCAGGTCGGCACCGCCGAGCAGTTGCAGGACAATGCTCGCCGTGACAATCGGGCCAATCCCGACGTGCATCAGCGACCCCTGCGAGCCGGCCAAAATTGACCGGAATCGACCGAACGCATCGGTCGATGTCCCGAGTCCGAACAACGACACGTTCGTCAGGAAAAAGTACAACACGAGAACCCCTGCGGTCCAGCCCAGTTTCCGGCGGAACGGCACGTGTCCCTCCGGACGGGCGACTGCAGGCATCCGCGTGAGTACCGGTTCGGCGGTGTCCTTCCAGCTCATATTATTCCTCGTCTGTGGATTCGTCGTCTTCGACCGGGTTTAGTGCTTCGGTCTCGCCACCTGCTGCCTCGATTTTCTCGACGGCACCCGCCGAGAAGTCGTCGGCTGTAACGGTGAGTTCGTTGCGGACCTGGCCTGCACCGAGCACCTTCACTCGGTCAGCGTCCTCTGCGTCGTCGACGATATCGCGGGCGTCGATTTCGTAGCCGCCGTCGGTCTCGTCGGCGAGTCCGTCAGCAGCCAGCAGTGGTGCGTCCTCGTCGAGTTCGCGCACGTCGATGGTGACGACCGTATCCTGTGCTTTCTCCGGCCGGGTAAAGCCCGAGCCTTCCTCGCCAAGTGGCGGGTAGTGGTGATACTCGTGTTTGTCACGTCCTGCCGCGCCGCGGCCACCACGGTGACCAGCACCGCGTCGGTTCTTCTGTGAACCGCCGCCGTGGGTCCGGGAGCCGCGCTGTCGTTTCTTTTTGTTCGTCATTATCGCATCGCCTCCAGTAGGTCGTCGAGGTGGTCTGTCTCGTGGACACCGATCTGTCCGCCGGTACTAATCGGGTTTTTCACACCATCGTGGCCACCACGAGGTGGGTGGAGCCGAAGCGTCGGGGACAGTCCAGCGTCCTGCAGTGTTGTTTCTTCCTCGACCAGTGCGGCGGCGAGGTCGGAGATATCGTCGAACTCCGTGTGCTCGCTCACCCACTCGTCGTCGATGTCAGCGTCGCCGCTTTCGGGTTCGCCGCGACGTTCGATGAGGAGTTCGACCGTCTCCTGGCTCGGTTGGCCGTGGGCGACGTAGTCGTTGACCTTCGCGATCATGCCTTCGTAGGCTGGTTCTTCGGGCACCAGTGTCGCGTGGTTGACCCGACCCAGGTTCAGCATGTCGAGCGTGTCGCGGGTGTCTTGGTTGACGTTCACTTCGCCACGGAGCTGGACGAGTGCTTTCATTCCTCGACCACCTCACGCTGCTGTTCGCGAACGCGCTGAGGCACGCGTGCCTCTGCGGCGTTTTCGAGCGCGTTGAACGTTGCCTTGGCCAGGTTCACCGTCGTCCGGGTGTTGCCGTGGCTTTTGGTCCAGGCGTCCTCGACGCCGGCCAGTTCGAGCACGTGGCCCGGCGTCTCTGCGGCCGCGAGGCCGAGTCCTTTCGGTGCTGGCTGAATCTCGACTTCGACGCTGCCGGCTTTGCCGGTCGATTTCCGAATCAGCGAGTGGTCGCCGCCGGGTTCGTCCTCCCAAGACCCGCTTCCAAGCGGAATCTTCACGAGGTTCAGCTTGCCGATGTCGATGGCTTTCTGGATTGCGCCGCCAACCTGGTCGTCACGACCCTCGGCGTAGCCGATGAGGCCGTCACGGTTGCCAACGACGACAACACAGCGGAATTTGACTCGTCGTCCCGAGTCAGTCATCCGCTGAACCATGTTGATGTCCAGTACTTCGTCTTCCAGGTCTGGAACGAGCTGGTCGACGAGCTCTGCTTCTTTCAGTGGCAGGCCCGAGTTCAGCGCCTCCTCCATCGTCTCGATTTCGCCTTCTGCCACCTTCTTGCCAAGTCGGGTCTGTGGGACCCAGCCGTCTTCAGCACTCATAGTTCAATATCCTCTTCGAGCAGTGTGTCGCGCAGTTCGTCGAAATGCTCCGGCAGCTCCGTCGCGTCGAACTCGCCGCTGTAGAGGCCGTCCTGCTGGTCGGCATACTCGGCGATGTGTTCGCCCCGGGTGCGCGGCCATTCGGCCAGCACGCTATCGTTGTGCGGGATTTCGAGTCCTGCGTCAATTGCGCCTTCCTGCACCGCGAAGACTTTGCTCCCCGGCGTCGGGGAGTTCAGGCCGATGTCGAGTACTGCTTCCTCGACACCAGCCTCGATCGCTCGCAGGCCTGCAAGCAGTCCGGTGAGGTAGGCCGCGGGCATGTTGCCCGTCGGGGCTTCCCAGCCGTACTCCGCAAGGTCCTGTGAGTGTGCGGCCGCAAGTGTGTTATCTCCCTGTGGTCCTGTCGTAACCAGCTGCGCCCTGACGTGTTTATTGCTCTTTCGAGCGACCAGTCGTGGCTTGCCGGATTTCAGCAGGCGCAACCGCTGATGGTAATCTGTTCGTGCCTCGCGGCGACGCCGCATCGGCACGGTGTATCGTGGTCCTGTTGCCATTAGATTTCACCTCTGAGTTCGTTTTCGAGATACCGCTGCATGTCCGCGACGCTGTCGAACTCGCCGCCACCGGCCTTGTTGTAGAGGTCTCGGTATGTCGAGCGGTCGATGTCGCCCTCGTCGCGGAGTTCGCGCAGGTGCTTTCGCATTGCGCGAATCTTCGATGTCCAGTCTTCTTTTTCGTTCTGTCGGGCACCCGCCGTCCCCTTCCGGGAACCGGGGCCGGTCTGGTGACCGTACGAGCGTTTCTGCTGGCGCTCGCGGGCCTGTCCACGAGAGTTGCCTGTCGGCTCTTCGGCGCGGATGGCTCCCTCGTCGACCAGTTCACGGATGTCTTCGCGGGTAATCGCTTCCGCGATGTCACCCTGCCGGTCCGGGTCGAGCCAGACTTTGTTCTTTCCAACATCGAGAACGTCCGATGCAAGTCGCTTCTGTGCGCTCAAGTCCGTCATTCTACTTCAACCTCCACGTACGTTGGGTTGAGGACGCGAATGCCCTCGTCTTCTGCAACCTCTTCGATTCGCTCGCGTTTCCGTCCACCAACTTTCGAGGCGATTCGGACTGCTTCGGTGTCACCGTCGACACCCTCCAGGTCGTCCACGTTGTGCACGCGAACTTCCTCGAAACCGGATGGATGGAGACCACGGACGGCTTTCGGCGTCCGGAAGCCAGCCTGCACGGTATCGCCTTTTCCTTTGATACCGCGGCGCTGTTTCGACAGCGTGCCTTTTGGCGAGCGCCAGGAGGTCGGCACCCGCTTTTTCTTGTGGTGGTCCTGTCGGTCGAACTGCGGTGTGCCAACACGGCGCCGTTGGCTGAGCAGTTCTTTCTCTCGGTCGTCCAACTCCGGCGTCTTGTCGGCAAGTCCCCGGGGCTGGAGTTCGGTCTCGACATCTTCGTCTTCGTCGGTTTCCTCGTCTTCGACTTCTGCGTCGACTTCGTCGCTCACGTCGAGGTCGCCAACGTCGGCTTTGATTCGGGCGGCAAGTGCCATTCCGACACCGTTGGTTTCTGCGAGCTCGTCCTGGCTCGCGCCGCGAATCTTGTCGACAGTGTCGAAACCGGCGTCTTCGAGTGCGTCGGCCTTCGAGGCACCGACGCCGCTGATGTCGGTGAGCTCTTCGATTTCGTCTTCGGTGTCGGCCTCGTCGTCGGACTCGGCTTCCGCCTCGTCGTCTTCAGGTTCGAGTTCGTCGATTTCGGCCTCGACGCCAACACTGACTTCGACCTCGTCGGTTTCTGCTTTCAGCCGGGCTGCAAGTGCCGTCGAGATTCCCTCGACGTCCTGCAGTTGGTCCTGGCTGGCCGCGGCGATGTGTTCGGGCGACTCGTAGCCCGACTCACGAAGCGCCCCGGCTTTCTCTTCGTCGATACCGCCGAGTTCAGTAAGTTCGTCTGCCATCAGGCGTCACCTCGGTTTGGTTTCTGTGTGATGTAGACGCCGTCTTGGAAGACGCGAACGTCCTTGTCCGTCACACGCGTTAGCTGCTCGATATCAGCTGCTGTCTGTCCGACTGCCTCGATATCCGGTCCGTTCAGCGTGACGAATTCGCCGTCGATTTCGACGTCGGTGTCACCGTGAATCGGAGCGGTTCGAGGCGCTTTCTCGCCGAGGAAGTTATCGATGACAACTTCGCCGTCTTGGACGGCGACGTCCATCGGGAAGTGAGAGTAGAAGACTTCCATCTCGTACTCCCAGCCCTCGGTCACGCCGTGGAACATATTCTGGACGTGACTCTCGAAGGTGCCCAGCGTCGACATCGTCTTGGCGTCATCTTCGTCGCTCGCGATGACCACTGCGCCGTCTTCGATACTGACGGTAATGTCTGGGTACCAGAGGCGTCGCGTGACGCTTCCGTTCTGGCCTTCGACAGTCAACTCGAGATGGTCCATCTCGGCGTCGACTTCGTCTGGAATCTGTAGTGTGGTTTCTGGCATTGTTCAGTATACGTATGCGATGACCTGTCCACCAATTCCCTGCTCTCGGGCCTCGTAGTGGCTCATGATGCCGTGTGAGGTGGTGACGATGAGTGTCCCGTAGTCACGGGCCGGGAGGAATCGCTTCTCCCATTTCTCGAACTCCTCGGCACCAGCCGAGTAGCGTGGTTTGATGGGGCCACATTCGTTGATTGCGCCTTTCAGTTCGACCTCGAATTTACCGGCTCGTCCATCGTCGATGCGCTGGAAGCCGTCGATATAACCACGGTCGTACAGCACTTCGAGCACGCTGCCGATTTCGTTCGAGGCGGGTGATACGTCCTGTGTGAGATGGCCAACGCTCCCGCCGTTATCGATTGCGGACAGCGCGTTGGCCAGTGGGTCGTTTCCTGTCATGAGTACTTCTTGAACCCCATAGACCGGGAGACTTCGCGGAAACACTGTCGACAGAGCCAGATGTCGTACTTGCCGACGAGGCCCTGTTTGCGGCCACAGCGCTGGCACTCCCGCAGCTGCTCAGTGCGTTTCGCGGCTTGCTCGCCGGTAGACTCTGCTTCCTGTTCGCTCTCGCTCATTGCTGGTCCTCCATCATTCGTTGACCTCCGCGTCGAATGTCGTCTCGACGTATGTGACGGCGTCGTCGATGCTGAGTCGGTGCGCCGACGGAATCGACCGCGAGCCTTTGTCGCGTTTCGCAACGCGGTAGCCCGGTCGGACGAGGTTGACCGTCACGTCCAGTCCGTAAATTCCGATTGTCGGGTCGTACTCCTGGCTCGGGAAGTCGGTGTGTTCCTCGATACCGTAGCTGAAGTTACCCGTATCGTCGAACTGAGCGCGGTCAATCTCGACCAGATCGAGCGATTTCTCGAGGAACTCCTCGGCACCGTCGTCACGCAGCGTGACCTTCGCGCCGATTGGGTCGCCCTCGCGGATGTTGAACTCCGGTTTGGTGGCCTTGGCGGTCGTTCGGACCGACTGCTGTCTGGTGATCTCTTCGAGGATCTCCTCAGCCTGTGCGAGTGGCTCACCACCCTGGCCGACGCCCATGTGAACGACGACTTTCTCGACACGCGGTTCGCGCATCGAGTGGAATTCGCTTTCAGTTTCGGAACTCATGCGTCATCACCCTGCTCGCGGTTGTCACCGCTCGCTTCCGAGTCGGAATCCGACTCGCTCACGAAGTTCTCGTCGATGACGACGATGTATTCCTCGACAGTCTCGAAGCGACCGTCGGCCGAGACTGGCGCGTCCTCTTGCTCGACGAGGACGTTGTTCTGTGAGCTTCCCGGCGTAACCTGAATCTCGTCAACTTCGCCAATCTGACCGGCGTGTGCCCCGTCGACAGCCGTCACGAGCGCCCCCTCTTCGTACTCGAAGTGGGCCACGATTTCATCGTCGTCGTTGGCGATGACAATCGAGTCTTTGACGTCGTAGTCGCTGCCTTCTTCGACCAGCAGCGTGTGGCCATCGTGCAGGGTCAGTTGAACGTCGCCGCCGGGTACGTTCGACTTCTGGGCGATTTTGCCGAGTTTGCTCTGTGCCGATTCCTCGTCGATAGGGGTCAGCGAGAGTCGTCCGCCTTCGTCGGGGAACACGCGGTAGTACTCCTCGCGTTCGTCGAAGGCGACGATGTCGAACATCCCGACTGGACGCTCCTCGTCGCTGATTTCTTTCCCGTTAATCTCGACGTTGCCTTCGTTCAGTGCGTACCGTGCTTCTTTGCGACTGTCGGCGTAGCCGAGTACGTCCCGCAAGATGATGAGCAGGGGAACCCCCGACTCACCGTGTGGCCCGGCGTCGGCCTTGACCGTGAAGGTCTCTTCCTTTCGCTCGACGGGCCAGCTATTTGGGACGGACAGTCGTTTCTGGTGTTTCGTCATTCGTTATCCTCCGTAGCTTCGAGACGCTCTTCGCGCAGGTCGTCAGAGAGGTCGAGGTCTGTCACGCGTAGATTGCTCGCGTCGAGCGGTCGCGGGACTTCCTCGCCGTCTGCGGTCTCGATGGTCACGTCTTCGACGTGGACCGCTGCGTCTTTGAGGTCGACGTTGACGACTTCGCCGTCTTCGCCAGCGTCGTCGCCGCGAAGCACCTCGACGGTGTCGCCGGTGTTGACCCGCACCGAGCGGGTGTCGTACTCCTCACGTAGGTCGTCGGACAGCGTCGCCATGACCTGGTCGTGACGCTCGTGCAGCGAAGCGCGTCGTGTTGCCGTTCGCTGTTTGTGTGGTTGTTCGCTCATATCTATACGATCATTGTCGCCGTCGAGGCAATCGACCCGAATCGCTCTGCGACTTCCCGGGCGATTGGCCCCTTGATTTCGGTTCCGCGTGGCTCTTCGTTGTCGTCGATGATGACGGCGGCATTGTCCTCGAACTGCACGCGTGTGCCGTCCGGCCGGCGGATCGATTTCCGCTGGCGGATGACAACTGCTTCGAGCACCTGCCGTCGCATCTCCGGGGTCCCTTTCGTGACCGAGACGGTGATCTTGTCACCGATGCCGGCCTTGGGATGTCGATTCAGCGTCCCCGAGTAGCCGTGGGTGCTGATAACTTTGAGTTCGCGTGCGCCTGTGTTGTCGGCGCAGTTGATCAGCGAGCCCTTTTCGAGACCCTGCGTAACGTCTGCTTTCAGGGCCTCCATCAGGCGTCACCCTCAGTTACTTCAACAACGACGTGTGATTTCGTCTTCGAGAGCGGGCGGGTTTCTGCAATTCTGACGGTCTCGCCTTCGGAAACAGGTCGCAGGACCTCCGGCACGTGGGCCGGGATCCGCGAACGCCGTTTCATGAGGCGGTCGTACTTGGGAACCTGCACGTCGTATTCCCGTTCGACGACGACCGTCTTCTCCATGTCCGTCGAGACGACTTCCCCTTTGAGGACTTGGCCTCGTACTGGAAGGTCGCCGAAGAACGGACATGTCTCGTATTCGTACTCCTCTGTGTTCTCCGGTTCTGGTGGTGTGTCTACGTCTAATCCTATCGCCATTTCGAGTCACCTCGATGTTCTGTGCGTCGTGGTGGTCGTGCGACAAGCCGACTGCCAGCCGTCGTGACCACATCGCCCGAAGGCAGTGTCCACGAGAAGTCCGCGCCCGCCTTCGGCACCTGCCGAACGCGGTCGCCGGATTCGATACCGAGCATCTGCGTCGTCTCGGTGACGCACTCGCCGCGAATCCCAACGAGGTCCGGATTCGACGCTGACCGGACCTCCACCGGGAGGCCAACGAGTTCGTGTCGTGGGAGTGTCTTCGGGTTGACTGGCATTATTCTGTGTCAGGCTGGTCGTCGTCTTCAAAATCGCCTTCCTCGGTCTGAATCGTCTTGATTCGGGCGATCGTTCGTCGCAGTTCCTTGATCCGACCGGGGTTTTCCGGCTGTGCGCCGGCCGCTTTCGCCGACACGGCGTTCAGAAGCTCTGTCTCCAGGTCTTCGAGTTCGCCCTGTCGTTCGGTCGGGGTCATGTCACGGATTTCTTCTGTGTACAGGACGCTCATTCGTCATCATCCTCCATTTCATCCATGAGCTCTTCTGCCTCTGCTTCGGTGTCTTCGTCGAGTTCCTCCTCGACGTCAGCTTCGAGGTCTTCGAGTTCCTCTTCGACATCTGCCTCGTCCGGCAGGTCTGGGTCCTCGAACTCCTCGGCAGCTTCTTCGACAACTTCCTCGTCAACCTCGGACTCGACGTCTTCCGACGCCGCGTCCGCGTCCTGCTCGTCGTCGTCGCTTTCTTCCTCGTCAGGTTCGCCGGCGAGGAGGTCTTCGACACCCTCGCCCTCGTCGACGATGTAATCCTCGACTTGCTGGTCCTCGTAGACCTCGAAGTCGTCGGGCAGTTCCGCGCCCGGTGGGATGATTTTGACCTGCACGCCGATGGTGCCGAGCTGGACAACGGCCGTTCCGATGCCGTGGTCGACAATCTCTTCGGCAGGTTCGCCGTTGTGTTTGATGTAGCCACGGTTGAACTTCTCAACGCGTGAGCGTGCACCAGTGACCTTTCCTGACAGGACGATTTCGGCACCGAGTGCGCCGGCTTCCATAATCCGGTCGATGGTCGTGTGACCGGCTTTGCGGAAGTACCAGCCGCGTTCGAGTGCGTTCGCAAGTCGGTCTGCGACAATTCGCGCGTTCAGGTCAGGTTCTTCGACTTCCTGAACGTCGACCTGCGGGTCTTCCAGCCCGAAGTCTTCTTCGAGCGTGGTGGTGATCTTGCGGATGTTCTTCCCGCCTTTGCCGATGACCATTCCTGGCTTCTCGGCTTTGAGCACGATCTGTGTGCCCATCGGCGTCTTCGCAATCTCCATCCCGCCGTAGCCGGCGCGACCGAGTTCGTCCTGGAAGAACTCGTCGATCTGGGTGCGCTGAAGTCCGTTCTCGATGAACTGGAGTTCGTCAGCCATTATTCGTCACCCTCCGTCTGTTCGAGGATCAGTTCGACGTCCACTTCCGGCGTGTTCCACGGACTCGCTCGCCCCATCGCTCGGGGTTTGCGACCCTGTGCCTCGCCGACCTTGTGGGCGGCAACGTGCTTGATTTCCATCTCTTCGCCCTCGAATCCCTGATGCTCGGCGTTACCGATTGCGTTGTTCAGGAGATCGCGGAAGGCACCGCTTGCCTTCTCGGGGAAGCGACCGGCGTCCCACCCGTCGATATCCTTGCGGTGGCCAACGCCCGAGTTGTGCTGTCGGAACGGCACCGACTGGGTGCCCTCGATGACAGCGTCGAGATACTCGACGGCGTCGCTTGCGGTCATCCCCTTGATCTCACGGGCGATGGCTTTGCTGTGCTTGTGGCTTATGTGCCGCTCCCGAAGCATCGCTTTCGCGGTTGTGTCCGGGTCGGCCTCGACTGAGTAGCTGATTCCCATGATTTATTTGAGGGGTACGAACTTCGAGGAGCGTGTCGCTCCGATGCCGGCCTGTCCGTGTTCGACCGACGTTCGGGTAAGCTGGAACTCACCCAGGTAGTGACCGAGCATCTCTGGCTCGACGTTCACTCGCTCGAAGGCCTGGCCGTTGTGGACGGCGAAGGTCAGCCCAATCATCTCCGGGACAATCGGCATGTCACGGAGGTGTGTGCGGATTGGGTTGTTGGCGGTTTCCTCCTCGCCAGCCTCGCGGGCCTCCTCGAGCAGTTGTTCTTTCTCGTAGGACAGACCACGGACAATACTTCGCCGCACGCGTGCGGGCAGCAGTTCCGCGACTTCCTCGATGCTCATCTCCTGCAGCTCCTCGACCGTGTGACCACGGTAGGTAAACTCGCCTTCGTGGCCGATTTGGTAATCTGAGCTCATTCGCTGTCACCTCTGGTGAGACTAATGAGGTCGTCGCGCGCTGTGCGTGCGACGGGACTCATCGTTCTCCACCTCGTCCGGTGCGTTTCGAGGCAATGTCCCCGACCTTTCGGCCTGGCGGGGCGTCACGCGAGATACTTTTCGGCTGTCCGGGGTGCTGGCGGCCACCGCCACCGAATGGGTGGTCGACGGCGTTCATCGCAACGCCACGCACTCGGGGCCAGACGGTCCCTCGCGATTTGACCTTGTGGTACTTCTTCCCGGCCTTGAGGACTGGTTTCTCCGTTCGACCGCCACCTGCGACAACCCCGATGGTTGCTCGGCACTGCGGGTCGAGTCGTTTGACTTCGTCGCTTGGCAACTGGACGACCGACACATTGCGGTCGTGGGTCATGAGTGTCGCGTTGACACCCGACGCGCGGGCGAATTTCCCGCCGTCGCCAGGGTTGGCCTCGACGTTACAGACCGGGACGCCCTCTGGAATCTCTGCCAGTGGGAGCGTGTTTCCGGGCTCGATAGCCGCCGAGACGCCAATCTGAATCTCGTCGCCAACTGCCACGCCTTCGGGAGCGAGGACGAGTCGACGGTCACCGTCGTCGAACTGCACGTCAGCGATGGGTGCACTGCGCGCGGGGTCGTGCTCGATGTCGAGCACTTCACCGGTGACGATGTCGGTGTCTTCGAGCTTTCGGTGGTCCATACTCGCTTTGTAACGGTGTGACGGGGCTCGGAACGTCGAGCCACCTCGGCCACGCCGTTGTCCACGAATTCGCTGTCCCATGGATTAGAACACCCCAATTCGGCTTGCGACTTCCTGGGCGTCGTGGTCATCGGAGAGCGTTACTTCGGCCTTCTTCTCACCTTTCGGCGTGATCATCGTGTTGATGTTGGTGATGGTCAGGTCGAACTGCTGTTCGACCTCCGCCTGAATCTCGTCTTTGGCCGCGTCTGTCTGGCAGATGAAGACCATCTTGTTGTCGAAGTCCATCTTGTCGACGGTCTTCTCAGTGACGTGGGGGTGTTTGATGGCGTCCATCATCTGTCAGCCACCTCCTCGACGGCACTTTCGGTCCACACGGTCAGTCGACCGGGGTGGGTACCGGGTGCCAGGTCCTCTGCGTTCAGTTCGGCGGCCGTGGTGACGTCTGCGCCAGCGAGATTTCGCGCTGCTCGCGATGGTTCCTCGCTGGTGACGAATAGGACGGATTTCGGTCGCGTGTACTTCCGGCCACGCGCCGAACCCTGTCCGGCCTTGATCTTCGTCTTGTCTGCACGCTCGATGTCGGCTTCGAGGCCGAGTGCGTCGAGCATTTCAGCCGCTTCTTTCGTCTTGTGGACGTCCTCGAAGTCGTCGGAGACGACCACTGGAAGTTCGACATCGTCGTCGAACTCGTGGCCTCGGTCTGCGACAACTTCGGCGTCGGTGGTTGCGGCGATGGCCGAGCGGACGGCCTTCTGTCGAGCCTTGTTGTTCATCGACAGCGACCGGTCCTTCTCGGGTTTCGGAGGGTGAGCTGGGCGGCCGCCCACAGTCTGTGGGACGCGCCGGCCTTTGCCACCCTCTCGTGGCACGTGGGCCTGTCCGCGGCCACTACCGAACGATTCCGCAGGCGTTCGCATCCCTGCGTACTCGTCGGCACCGTAGTCCTGTTTGCGATTCGCCTGTGCAGCGTGTACGGCCTTCTTGATAAGGTCAGGCCGGTACTCGCTTTCGAACACGTCAGGGAGATCAATCTCCCCGTCTGTGTCCCCGTCGGTTGTGCGTACTGGTACCTGCATAGTTTATCCCTGGTTCGATGCTGTCGACACGTACCGAACCTCTGGGTCGAGGCGCGGTTGGTCGTTCGGACGCACTGCGGGGCGCAGGCGGACCAGTCGTTTGTCCGGTCCGGGCACCGAGCCTTTCACAAGCGCGTACTCGTTGTCAACCTCGCCGTAGTCGATGAATCCGCCCTCGACGGTCGGGTCATCGTCTTCGCCAAGGTCGATGAGACGCTTGTTCAGTTCGGTGCGCTGGTGGTAACCCGTCTGTCCCTGCTGTGGGACCGTCGAGCGAACACGGCTTGGGTTCCACGGACCGAGGTTTCCGATCCGTCGTCGCCAGCCCTGCCGGGCGTGTTTGCCCTTTCGCTTCTGGACGCCCCAGCGTTTGACGGGACCCTGCGTCCCCTGCCCTTTCGTGATGGCAGCCACGTCGGAGTACTCTCCGGCGCGGAACACATCGTTGACGGAGTACTCGCCGTTGCCGAGTGCGTCGAGTCCGAACTCGACGCGGTCTTCGAGCGAGCCACCGCCGATGCGGTTCTCCATCACGTCAGGTTTCTTCTTGGGCACGCCGTCGACGTCGCCCGGGACGGTGTGCGTAATTGCACGTACGTCGCCGAGTCGTCCGTCTTCGAGTGCCTCGTGAATCTGTTCCTCCGAAGCGGCGCCGTTCTCAGGCACGTCGAGTGCCCGTTCGAGGTCCGAGTGAACGTCGTCGGTCCAGACCTCTGTCAGCGGTCGCTTCCCGTATGGTGTGTCTTCGTAGGCTCGGAGAGCAACAACGCGCATCGGTGGCGTCTCGACGACGGTCACCGGTACTGTCTCCTCCATCCCCTGTCGCGCAGAGTCAGGTTCGTCGTTAATCATCACGACGTGGGTCATGCCAGCTTTGTAGCCGGCGAACCCTTGGAGCGCAGGCTGGCCGTCGTCATCTGGCCAGCTATTGAAGCGAGGCGTCTCACTGGACGCTCGCTTACGCGGGCTGAAGCCCATCGAGCCTTTTCGTGGTCGTTCTGGTTGTGGCATGGTGTTAGTCCATGAGGTTCAGGCAGGCAAGTGTCCCAATCACCGCTTCTTCGGTGCGGACGACCTGACTGCCCTGGTTCGGAACCGTATTCAGCCAGAGGTCGAACCCTCCAGTCTCTTCGAAGCCCTCTTCGCGAATCTCTTCCGGCGAATTCCCGATGATTGCGGGTAGCCCCCGCTCGGGTGCGCCAAAGGCGACTGTGTACGAGTGCCCGTCCGCGTCGGCGGACTGGGCGGCGAGTTCGTCAATGCGGTCTGTCCCCAGTACCTCACCGTGCCGTGAAGCGGCGATGGTGAGTCCTGCGTCCGACCGCGACACTGCCGAATCGAGGTCCGGGGCGTCGACTGTGTAGCCAGATGGCCTGCCGACTATTTTTGCCCGGACCGGCTCTCGCGAAGAGACGTCGATGGTGACGCGCTCTCCCTCGGCCAGTTCCAGTCCGTCTGGAACGGCGAGCGAGATTGGGTGTTGCAGTCCGCAATTGACCCGGACGCGCCCATCGGATGCGGCCTTCGTCACGATTCCCTGTCTTAACGACCCCGAATCGTCGGATCCGGAGCCGGTCTGTGAGAGCGAGCGGAGCGGCGGCAAGACGCCCGCGTACGCTAGTTCGTCCCGCGTATCCCAGACCTCCTTTCGGAGTTCGGGGGGTGTTGCGGCGTACCGGAGTACGGTTTCGACGAACCCGTCGTCGTATTTCCGTTCGCCGTCGGGGTCCGGGTAGACCGACAATCGGTCGACCCTGAAGACGGTGGCCGCGCGGGCCACGTAGCCTATCTTGCGAGTTGCCTCGCGTTGGTCTTCGGCTTCCCGGGCGAGCGACGACGGCACGAGTACGCTGACGGTCATGCCGTAACGCTTCCACGTCGCGCCACTAGACTGTAGCGATCACTCTCGTACGCGAACTTAAAAAGACCCCGCTTCGTTTGCGGGCTGCGAGGCGTTCACACACGCTTTTCAGGGGGTCTGTCGCCAATTTTTCTCGGCTTACCCGTGGGAACGAGTACCGCAGCGTTTCCGGACGAGAATCGGTGAAAATAATTAATTGCCAGCGTATCGGAGTAACCAATATAGACGATGTTCTGGTTGCAGTGTTCAAAGCCGGGGAGGTGTCCCTTGATTTCGTCGGGGAGGCCTATCAGAAACTCCAATCTCGCGACGATGAGGCCGAGAACGAAGACAGGGAATCCAACTCTGTACAGTAATCACTCGTAGCCAATCTCGGCGTCCAGTTCGATGTTACTGCGGACGAATGTCGCCGTTGCCCGTGCGAGTTGGTTTCCGTCGTCGTCTTCGAGCACTGCCTCGGCGATATACTGGCCGGGATTGTCGTGGAGCACCTCGCCGCGGGCGAGCATCTGGCCTTCGGAGACCGGCCGAGTAAGGTAGAGGTTCATCTGCGTCGTGAGCAGAAAGACATCTTCGACGAGTGAATTCGCCGCGAAAAAAGCAGCGTCGTCGAGCGCCTTGAAGTAAGCCGTGCCATGCACCGCGTTGCCGGGGTGGTACAGTTTCTCCGAGACCGGTAATTCGAGCGTCGCCGCACCCTCCGAGATGTTCAGTTCGGGGTCGAAGAACTCGTTGATAGGCGCGTGGTCGTGGTACATCCGTTCCAGTTTGCGGTGGTGGTCTGTCATCGCTGGCCGTTCGACGGGGCCGGTAGTAAACACTGGGGGTACGGTGGGTGGAGACGTCGGTGCTGACACCAGCGGTGAGACGAAACTGAACGGGGTCGACCTCTCGACTGAATCTCAACTGCGTCTCTCGGATGAGTTCGACCCGTGTCCAGGCAGTATCGACGCCGGACCACGAGATATCGAGGGTGTGGTGTGAAGTCAGTTATCAGGAAAGACATCTACCCATCAGTCAGCCGGCTGTGGACGCTCTGAGGGGGACAAGTCGGGCAAATTCGGGACAGAGAGGTCTACCCGACGGAGGAGTTGTGCGTTGATGGCGACGATAACGGTACTCAGCGACATCAACAGCGCACCGACAGCAGGCGACAGCAGGACGCCGATTGGGGCGAGGACACCGGCAGCGAGCGGGAGGGCAAAGACGTTGTACCCGGCCGCCCAGACGATGTTCTCCTGCATCTTCCGGTAGCTGGCTTTGCTGAGTTTCACCAACCGAACCACATCCAGCGGGTTGTTCTGAACGAGGATGACATCCGCCGACTGGACAGCGACGTCAGTTCCACTACCGATTGCGATGCCCACATCCGCACGAGTGAGTGCGGGAGCGTCGTTGACGCCATCACCGACCATCGCAACGAGTTTGCCCTCGTCTTGCAGTTCCTGAACTTTCGTATCCTTGTCTTCGGGCAGTACTTCGGCGAAGACGGTCCCGATGCCAAGTTCCTCGGCGACAGCGTTGGCCACGCCCTCCGAATCGCCAGTCAGCATCGCCACCTCGATGTCGAGATTGTGAAGCGCCTCGACGACGCGATAGCTCTCGTCTCTGATGACATCAGCCATGGCAAAGGCCGCGACGAGTTCACCGTCTCGAACGAGGTAGACGACGGTCTGTGCGTTCTCGCCGGCCTCCTCGGCGAAGTTGGTGAGGGTCTTGGGAACCTCGCTATCCAGGTGGGTCAGCAGGTTCGGCCCGCCGACGTAGATTTCCTGACCGCCGACTGTCGCTCTGACGCCACGGCCTTTCATCGCCTCGAAGCCACTTGCGTCGGGAACGGTCACGCTGCGTTCACTGGCTGACTCGCGGATGGCACGAGCAATCATATGTTCGGAGTCGCTCTCGACAGCGGCAGCGAGTGCAAGCGCGTCATCCTCACCAACGCCGTCAACGGTCTCCATGCCCACGACGCCGTGTTCGCCCTCGGTGAGCGTCCCGGTCTTGTCGAAGATAATGGTGTCGAGATTGCGGGCCTGCTCCATAGCGATGCGGTCCCGGACGAGCATCCCGTTGCGCGCGGCCAGTGACGTGTTGATGGCCACGACGAGCGGGATGGCGAGTCCGAGCGCGTGTGGGCAGGCGATGACTAGTACCGTCACAACGCGTTCGATCACTGTCGCGTTGAACGACACCGCAACTGTCCACGCGATGGCGGTCACGACGGCCGCCCCGACGGCGACGTAGAACAACCACCCCGCCGCCCGGTCTGCGAGAACCTGCGTCTTGGACGTGCTCGACTGGGCCTCCTCGACCAGCCGCATAATCCCCGCCAGCGTCGTCTCGTCACCAGTCGCGCCGATGCGCACGCGGAGGCTGCCGTCGCCGTTGACAGTCCCGCCAATAACCTCGTCACCGGGTGCTTTCGAGACAGGTTTTGACTCGCCGGTGATCATTGCCTCGTTCACGTCCGAGTCGCCCTCTGCAACGACTCCATCCGCGGGAACACTCGCTCCCGGTCGTACAAGGACGAGGTCACCCTCTGTGAGGTCACTGACTGGGACTTCCTCGGTGTCACCGGACTGCGTCCGGTTGCCCGCGGGACTCTGTCCCGCGCTGCCGTCGTCGGTGATGCGCTCGGCGGTGTCGGGCATCAGTTTTGCCAGTTCGTCGAGTGCGCCCGAGGCGCGTCGAACCGAGCGCATCTCTATCCAGTGGCCCAGCAACATGATGTCAACGAGCGTCACCAGTTCCCAGAAAAAGGCCGAGGAGGCAGGAAAGAGGACACTCGCCAAACTGTAGACGAACGCGACGCTGATGGCCATCGAAATGAGCGTCATCATCCCCGGTGCCCGGTCTTTCAACTCCGGAACGGCCATCTGGAGGAACGGAACGCCACCGTAAGCGAAGACGACGACAGCGAAGACTGGGTTTATCCACTCGCTGCCGGGGAACGCAGGCACCGAAAAGCCCAGCCACGACTGGAGTGTTTCGCTGTAGAGGAGGACCGGGATCGAGAGCAGCGTCGAGACGAAAAAGCGACGGCGGAACAGCTGTTCGTGACCGACGTGCATACCGCCATGGTCGTCGTGGCCGCCGGTGTCACCCTGGGTGTCGTCGTGGCCGCTGTCGTGACCACTGTGTTCTCCGTTGTGAGCGTGGTCGTCGTCCACGAGTTACTCACCATCTTGCAGTTTACGGCGGCGTGCGTCGAACTCCTCCTCGTCGATTTCACCCTCGGCATAGCGACGCCGCAGGGCGGTCAGTGCGTCGTCGGTTGTCCCACCACTGGCATCGCGGCGGGTGAGAAACAGGTACCCGAGACCGAGCGGAATCCCAACTAGGACAACCATCCAGAGCGCCATCCACAGGAACCCGCCGGTCCCACCGTGGGATTCCATCCAGCCGTCATGATGATGAAGGCCGTCATCACCTGAGTGGGCGACAGCAGGGCTGCTGAAAGCAACCATGAGGACGACTACCAATGCTATCGTCACGAGGAGCCGTTTCCCACACTGCTGGCTGCGTGAGTGGTCCATACTAGTATATACATCACCCCCATTCACGTCGATTCCGGTTACAAATACGAAGTATGTGGCAGATTTAATTTTGTTTTCGAGACTGAGGGAGCCCATAGAGTTGCCAATCGAACTCGGCGGTGTCACCAACTTCGCCTATCGGTTAGCAACTGGAGAAACCGCCGTCGACGACCAGCGCCTCGCCGGTAATCCAGTCAGCCTCGTCCGAGGCCAGGAAGAGCATCGCATTGGCGATATCTTCGGGCTTACCCAGTCGTTTGAGGGGATACTCTTCGGACATCTCGTTTTTCGTGTACTCCCACTCTTCCTCGCTGAGACTGCGCCGGGGCATCGAGGTGTCGGTAATCCCCGGACAGACGGCGTTGACTCGGACGCCGTGTGGCCCAACCTCCGCGGCGACTGCTCGCGAGAAGTTGACGACTGCACCCTTCGTCAGCGAGTATGCCGAAAGCATCGGCGCGCCGATGACGCCAGCGAGCGAGGCAGTGTTGACGATGGCTCCGCTTCCCTGCTCTTTGAAGTGTGGCATCGCGGAGACCGTGCCGTTCCAGACACCCTTGATGTTCACGTCGATGAGCTGGTCGCGGTGGTCGTCGTCCATATCTTCGACGTGAATCCGCTCGTGGCTGATGCCTGCGTTGTTGAGCAGGATGTCGAGGCCATACTCCTCGACTGTGGCGTCGATGGACGATTTGAACGCGTCGCGGTCCCGCACGTCGAGTTCGTGGGCAACGCCCTCGCCGCCCAGTTCTTCGACCTGTTCGATTGTCTCCTCTGCACCGTCGAGGTCAACGTCGGCCGTCACGATGGTCGCCCCCTCTTTGGCGAACCGTGTCGCTGCTGCTCGTCCCAGTCCAGAGCCGCCGCCGGTGATGAACGCTGTCTTGTCTTCTAGTCGCATGAAACAGCCACCGCCCGGCAGTGATATAAAGTATCGGGACAACCGCCGGAGATGAACGAACCTTTTTGCGCACCACTCTAGGCAGTCATATGAGCGCTCGGTCGGCTCCGTGGCGAGTGTACGGCCTGCTCGTCGCGGGCACGCTGGTCTACACGTCGCTGATGTTTAGCTGGTTTTCGCTGCCAGCGTACCTGCCGACCATCATCGCCGACGTTGGACTCTCCGGGACACAGGCCGGGCTTCTCGCCGGCGCGGTGCCGCTCACCTACATCCCGCTTGCGCTGTTTTCCGGACTGGCAGTCGACCGAATCGGGCCCGGTCGGAGTCTGTTCGTCGCGCTGGTCTGTATTGGAGTGGCGCAACTCGCTCGCAGCGTTGCCCCCGGATTTCTCGGCTTACTCGCGACGACACTCACCCTGGGTGTCGGTGCGACACTGGTCACGTTCGGTCTCCCAAAACTCGTCTCTGTACTCTTTCCGCCCGAGTCCACGGGCCTCCCGTCGTCTGTCTATCTGGTCGGCGCGTCGGCCGGCACCGCCGCCGCGTTCAGTCTCGGCCGCCCACTCATCGGGCCAGCACTCGGCGGCTGGCGAAACCTCTTTTTCTGGACTGGCGTGGTGATTCTGTGCTACGCCGTCGTCTGGCTGCTGGTCGTGGTATTCTCTCGGCTTGGCAGCCAGGAGAGCACAGCGGGCGAGGAGATGCCGATGGTTGACGACCTCAAGACGGTCCTGGTTCATCCACAACTTCGGCTTGTGGTTGTCCTCGGCATCACCTACTTGCTTATCATTCACGGGTTGCAGGGCTGGCTACCGACGATTCTCGAATCCCGTGGACTCTCCGCTGGCAGGGCCGGGCAGACGACGACGTTACTCGTCGGTGCGAACGTGGTTGGCGTGCTGACGATTCCAGGGCTCGCTGACCGATTCGACGCGCGGCGAGGGGCAATTGTCGCCGCCAGCGCCGTCGCAGGGTTTGGGGTCGTCGGAATCATCGGCGGCGGCGCAACTGCGCTCGCCGTGGCAGGTATTGTCGGCGCAGGCCTCGGCGTCGGCGGCCTCTCACCGATGGTCCGAGCAATACCGCCCGCGCTGGAGGGAATTGGGCCGCGGCTGACCGGCACAGCAGTGGGACTCGTCTTCGCTGTCGGAGAGATAGGCGGCTTTGCCGGGCCGTTCTTGATTGGATTCCTCCGCGACAGTACGGGTTCGTTCGTGCCCGGACTGGCCGTGTTAGCTATCAGTGGACTCGCTGCGGTGCTTGCGGGTGCTCGGTTAGAGCGCGTCAGCTGACCGGGGGACACAACGCTCATTTCCCGCCGGTCCGTGGCACAGACATGAGCGGCGACGGCCGCGGTAAGCATGCTCGCAGACGAGCGAGTGCCGACTACCTCGTCGTCGCGGCGGCTGTTGTCGGTGGTTTGGTGCTGCTCGGTAGCCTCCTCGTCGCTGGCGGTGCAGACCCGCTCACGTTGGCTGCTGGCGACGGACAGGAAGCTGCGAATGACCGCGACCCGCTGAACACGACAGCAGTCGAGCGGGCTATCGCCGCGGCAGTCAACGACGAACGGACAGCCCGCGGCCGCAGCTCGGTCGAATACGAGCCCGGATTAGCGACGGTTGCTCGAAACCACAGCGTCGATATGATTGCTCGGGATTACTACGCTCACGTTTCGCCAGATGGGGACGCGGCATTCGAACGCGTCCAGTCGAGTTCTGTCTCGTGCTCGTCGGTCGGCGAGAACATCGCAGCGACGTGGTGGCAGACGACCTTCGAGACTACCGACGGCGAGCGTGAGCGACACACAACGAGGGAGGAGTTAGTCGACGAACTCCTCGAACAGTGGCTCAATTCCCCAGACCACCGCGAGAATATGCTCAGCACTCAGTGGGAACGAACCGGCGTCGGTGTCGCGGTGACGCAGGACGGCGAAGTGCTGGTGACGCAGAATTTCTGTGACTGACGGGGTTGGTCGAACCGTTCGTGTTGCTTCGGAACGCGTTACGGCTCATCGACGGACTCGGCGACTGGAGTGTCGCCGTCGTCGTCATTGTTGTCACTGGGAGCGGGAAGCGACTTGGTGATTTCGCCGGAGTGACGCTGGTCGTCCGGGCCGGTGAGGCTGGCCGCTGACGCAAGCCGTTTCTATCCTCGGCGGCTAAAGAGAGTAGTGACAGACGAGACGACTCAGGATGATGGTGAGTCGGTGCCCGAACCCGACCAGCACGCGGAGGGTGACGACCCAGACCTGTTCTACGACGCCCTCGAAGCGGTCGGACGACCGGTCCTGACCGCGACGCGGTACGCACAGTTGCGCGAGTGCACACACGACGAAGCCGTCGCAGAGTTAGACGAACTCACCGACTCCGGAACGGCAGAGCGACTCGACGTGACGAGCGACCCGGTTATCTGGTATCCCGTCGACTGGGCGCGGATGACCGACCGCGAGCGAGTGATTCTCTTTCCCGAGCGCCGCGAAATCGTCGTCGACCAGCCCGAGCAGTTCACCCGCGCACAGCTTTCGCAGTTCGCCCATCTCATCGACACGACCGGGGCTGGTGCGTACAAGTACGAACTTCGCCAGGAGGACATCTGGCAAGCACCCTACGAAACGCTGGACGACCTGCTCGGAACGGTTCGGTCGGTGTTGCCCGAACGCTCCGAAAGCCTGGAGTCGTGGATTCGCTCGCAGTACGAGCGAGCCAACAAGTTCGTGCTCGAGACGCACGAGGATGGGTATACCGTATTGACGGCGGAAACAACAGACCTGATGGGCAACGTTGCCCGCCAGAAACTCGACGACGGCCAACTTCGGGCTGCAATCTCCGACACGGAAAGCTGGGTCGCCGAGGAGTCGATTGCGGCGGTCAAGCGCATTCTCTACGAGGCAGGCTACCCAGTGCGAGACGAGCGCGACTTGGAGAGCGGCGACCGACTGCCAGTCGACCTCGAACTCGAACTGCGCTCGTATCAGAAGCAGTGGGTCTCGAACTTCCTCGAAACCTCTTCTGGTGTCCTCGTTGGCCCGCCAGGCAGCGGGAAGACTGTCGCGGCAATGGGTATTCTCAGCGAAATCGAGGGCGAGACGCTCATCCTCGTGCCGGGTCGTGAACTCGCCAGCCAGTGGCGCGACGAACTGCTGGCACATACGACGCTGACACCCGAGCAGGTCGGCGAGTACCACGGCGGACGGAAAGACATCCGACCGGTCACCATCGCGACCTACCGAACTGCCGGAATGGACCGACACAGACAGCTTTTCGACAGCCGCGAATGGGGGCTGATTATCTACGACGAGGTCCATCACATCTCTGCGCCGGTGTATCGACGGAGCGCAGACCTGCAGACGCGCCACCGCCTCGGACTCTCTTCGTCGCCAGTGCGGGAGGACGACAACGAGAGCGATATCTTCACGCTGATCGGTCCACCCATCGGCACTGACTGGGATGGACTGTTCGAGGCAGGCTACGTCGCCGAACCAGAAGTGCAAATCAGGTTCGTGCCGTGGGGTGACACCGACGCTCGCAACCAGTACGTGAGTGCCCAGGGCCACGAACGCCGACAGGTGGCCGCGACCAACCCGGCCAAATTGGCGGAAATCGAGGTCCTGCTGAGCCGCCATCCTGACGAGCAAGCGTTGATTTTCGTCGAATATCTCGACCAGGGACAGGCGTACTCGGACGCACTCGGCGCACCCTTTATCAGCGGCGAAATGCCCCACGCACGCCGCGAGCAGTATTTCGAGCAGTTCCGCAACGGGACGCTGTCGACGCTGATTGTCTCCCGCGTCGGCGACGAGGGAATTGACCTTCCGAGTGCTGCCCTCGCTATCGTCGCGTCCGGGCTGGGTGGGTCACGCCGGCAGGGAACCCAGCGTGCCGGTCGGACGATGCGACCGACGGGACGAGCCCGGATGTACGTCCTCGCGACGCAGGGCTCTCAGGAGGAGGACTTTGCCCGCCGGCGGATGCGCCACCTCGCCGAGAAAGGAATTCGAGTGACCGAAGAAACTGTCGAGATGGAACTCGAAGACGAGGATGAGGAGTCTGGCGAGGCTGCCGAATCTGAGGAGCGTTAGTCGCGAATCGCGAGCGACAGGGCGACAATCCCGACGCCGAGACAGGCCAGTGCGAGCGTTGTCGTTGGCGAGGGGGTGGTAGACGTTGGAGCGAGTTTGAACAGTCCAAAGGCGGCAACTGCGGCAAGGAAGCCGACAAACACCGTCGCGCTCGCGTGGAGTAATTCCAGACTTCGTGTTTCGCCGGTACCCACTTCCCGACCGAGTTTCGTGCCGAAGGTGCCGATATCCCAAACGACGAGGCTGGCAACCAGTGCGCCGAGTACGAGCCACGTCGGTGCCCCGCCGATAACGGCACCCACCGCAGCCAGGAAGAGCCCACCGCTGGCAAGCGAGAAGCCCGCCCCCTCGTCGGTAAGATACCCGAAAGACACCGCAAACCAGAACGTTGCGCCGATGAGGCCTGCCAGCGCGACAAAGACCCCCGCGAGCAACACGATGACTGCCGTCTCGCCGTACACCGAGATGACTGGCAGGACACGGCGTTGCACTTCGGCACCCAGCGACGTTGGCAGTCGGCCGGTGGCCTGTCGGAACACCAGATTGAACGCTCGTGTCGCGCTCAGTGCCGCCGTCACCGTCAGTAACCCGCCGGCGACAAATGGGCCAAACCACCGCTGGCGGTCCGACTCGCTCTGGAGAAACTGCGCCAACACTGAGTCGATTGCCACCCAGCCAAGTGTCACCGCGGTCAGGCCGAACAACAACACCCGCAGGAAGCCAGCGGTTGTGAGCGCCTGTATTGCGCCCACCAATCCTGGACCGAGTGACGCTTCGAGTTGTGCCGGTGAGACGACCGTTTCGAGGATGATTGCCGGAACGAACAACAGCGCTGTTGCGCTGACAACCACCTGGAGGAGTCGCTGGAGGCGCGAGGCAGACTCCGGCGTCAACCTGCGGCCACCGCCGGCAAGGAGGTCAGCCACGGGAATCTGCCGGAGAAAGAGCACCACAGACGCTCCGGCAACAGTCAGCACGAACAGGAACGAGCCAAGATGCAAGCGCGCAGGGGTTGGAGCGACGACGACCCGAACTGCCTGGTCGAGCAGTTGGCCGAACAAACTCTGGGTTGCGCCCGGTCGGCCGGCGAGGGCAACTCGCGCGAAGAGGCCAAGTCCGAGAAGAACTGGCGCGCTTGCAGTGACGAAGGCCGTCTTGGTGTACGTCTTGAGCGAGGATTCCGAAAGCGTGTTTCGCCGACCAAGCACCAGCCCGAACAGCGTAATCGTACAGCCGATGAGAATACTCAGGCCGCCGAGGATGCGGAGAATCGCGACGGAAATCATCGGCGAGGTTGGGACGGGGAACTGACTGCCGACGAGGACGATAGTGGTACCGAGGATGCCGCCGATGAAGCCGATACCGACGGGAATAGTCAGCACGCCGAGCAGAAAGCCACGCTGGGTGCTGGCTCCGCTGCGGGCTGCGAGTTCGAAACAGGCCGACAACGAGAGGATGCCGGTAACCCCAAGCGCGGCCGGTGTCCAGAGGTCGGTGGTTTGGCCAAAGAGCGCTCCAGCGGCCACCAGGCCAATCGCCGTGGCGAGGACAGTACTCGTCCGTGGCGGCGTTCGCTCGGCGTTCTGGTGTTGGTTGGCCGTGGTCATAGCTGGGAAAGTGTTCGTTCGAGCGCATATTCGACCGGATAGTTCGACGGCCAGTCTGTCACGTCGACGCCCAACCGCGCGAGAGCACGGAGTCGGAGGCGTCGTGAGAGACCATCGATTCGCTGCCCGGTCGAGGTACCGCCGGTGACATCAGGACTGACGACCAGCGTTTGATGGCCGTGTGCGCTGAGACTCTCAGCCAGCGTGACCGGCCAGTCGTCCAACAGCGGCGAGCAGACGATAACCTCTGCCTCGCCCGGAATCCGTGACCGAAGCCGTTCGACTCGCTCATCCTGCGTCGGGCCGCCATCCGCACTGACTCCCGTCCGCCCGCCGGTGTCCAGCGACGACACGGCACTCGACACAGGTGCATCGTTCGCTGGTGAGGTCGTGTCGGTAGCCACCTTGGTCGCCTGTTCGAACAGCGCTATCGACGCGCCGGAGGGCGCATCTGGACTGACCCACGGCAATCCATCCGGCCCAAGGAGTGGTTGGGCGTCGTCACTGTCGAGACCGACAGCGGTGAGCGTTCGCACGACGCCTGCAGCACCGAGTGCGTCGTACAGGCGTTCAGCAACGTAGACAGAGAGTGAACCAGCCGTCGGGTAGCCCTGATTGCGTCTGACACGGGTACAGGGTCGACAATCGACGACGAGCACCGTCCGGGCGGCCCGCTCCCGGCGGTACTGCACGGTGACGAATTCGCCGGTCTTTGCGACCTGGTGCCAGTTGATGCGGTTCATCGGGTCGCCAGGGTTGTACTGTCTGGTCGCGTAGAACTCCAGACCGCTGCCGGCAGTATCTGTCCCAACGCTGCCGGCATGCTGGAGTGTCGAGGCTGTCGCCGGTGGGTCGGCGATTGGCGCGCCACAGGTTATCGAACTGTCGCCCTCGACGGCAACCGCGCGGGTCTGGATATCAGTCCCAGCCAGCGAGCGGAGTCGACAGGTTGGCTGGTCAAACTCGAAGCGGCCCCGTTCGAGTACGATGGTATACTCGATTGAGACCGTTTCGCCGGGTGTCAGCGGCCCGCTCGACCGTGGCGACCCAGCCACGACAGTACAGGCGTCGGGGACACCGTCGGCGACGCGGAGGTCCGGAATAACCGACTCGCCCGTGTTCTCGACTTCGAGAGTGACCGTCAACTCGGAACCGGGTGTTGCGCCGCCGGTACCGAACGTTCTGGTTGCGGACAGAGACACGTCCGTCGGGACCATCGAAATGGTCCCATAGAGCGCAAACACGAGGCCGACAACAGCCCCCGAAACGAGAACGAGATTCGCTAGCAAGAGCCCGGTGCCGAGTGCAATGAGGGCGGCGACAAGCCCGGCGTCCCAGCGGTCGAGTCGGCTCATGCTGCCTCCAGCCGCTCGATTGCGGCAAGGCTTCGCTCGATTCGCCGTCGGCGCTCGCGGTTGGGCAACACGAATAGTCGGACCTGTGCACCAAACGAGACCGTTTGCTGTTCAGAGAGGACAGCCGCCGCAAGTGGGTCTGCACACCACTCGCCGCGCTCGATTGCGGCCCGCGCCTCCCGGGGCGGGCAGTCCATCCTGTCAGCATACACTGTTGCCGCCGTCTGGCCAAGGCGCGATTTGACCTGGAGCAACGACTCGCCGCCGTCGGTGACTGCAGACTGGACTAACTCGTCGAATTCGCCGCCGGCAATCTCGGTGGCACTCGCCTCCGGTGTGGTTGCTGGCGAGTTGAATGGGCTAGTATCGTCAGTGTCTGTCGGCGAGCGCAATCCAACCGCGAGATAGCCGATAAGTCCGAGCCCAGTCACCAGCAAGACGTTTGTCGTTCCGAGCGTATCGAGTGCTTCAATCACCCCCGCAATTGGGCCAACAGTAGCGAGGCCGGGTGCGAGAAGCAGCGCAATGCCAAGCGTCACCGCGGCGATACCAATCATTCCAAAAATGAAGCGTCTTCGTCGTGTCATTGGCCCTTTCGTTCGATTTCCTCGATGGCCTCTTGCACTCGCTGTAGTCGGTCTGACGGCGACCGAGAGCCGTACTCGACCTCTCGGAATGTATCACGGAGTTCGGTGACGGGCTGTTCGGGAAGGTTATCCTCCTCGATAGCGTGCGCTGCCAGTTCTCCCGGCGTTTGCGTCTCTGCTGATGACGCGCTCACGTCGTCGAGAAACCGGTTCCACGCCTCTCGCACTGTGACCTCTGCCTCTGGGTCACGGCGGTGGTTCGACTCTGAAGAGCCAATAGTCAGGACACGACCGATCCATCTCGTGAACCGTCGCCATATGCCGCTTGGCGTCGTTCGGCCGGTGAACAACCCTGCAAGCTGTCCACCGACGATACCGACGTAGCGGTCACCGTTAGTTACCGCTGCCACGAAGCCACGGCGAACGGTGCGGCCCAGCGCTCTCGCAGCGGCTCGAACTCGCTGCGCCGCCTCGCCCAGACTCACCCCACGACGGGCGAGCAATCCAGCCGTGGCCCCGAACACCGCCACCAGACCAACTCCGACCGCAGCAGGGACGTACAGCAGTCCTGTGAGCGTGGTTTGTTTGCGCTGGCCGCCAGCCTCGATTGCGATTGTCGCACTCGGCCGCACGGGCAGGTTCACCTGTGCCGTGCCGTTCGGACCGGTGACGGCTACCTCCTCGCCACCGAGGAGGACTGGCACGCCCGTCACCGGGTCACCGTCGAGACGGGCCGTAACTGTCGCGGTACCGGCGGCGCTGGCCCCCAGTAGACCGGTGTCGACAGCCATCGTCAACTCGGGAATCTGGATCGTTCGTTCACCACTGAGGGAGTCACGCTCGGCGCTGACGGTTATCTCACCTGGGCTGTCCGGCAACCCGATAGTTATCTGTCCGTTCTCGTCCGTGGTTCCGACCACCTCATCGTCGACGGAGACGGTTGCACCGTCGAGGACAACATCGCCGATGCGAACCGTGAGCAAGAGGTCACTGCCCGGTGCGGGTTCGCCGCTTACAACGATCGACGCCGTCCGCTCGATTGGATGGGAGTCCTCCGGCTCATCGGTCTGTGTTGCGGCGAGCGTCGCCTCGGCGGAGCCACTCCCGAGGCTCCGTCCAACCCCAGCGCCAGCCGTGGCGGGGCTTGAGCGACCTGCGGAAAGTATCCCGTCGGTGCCGTCCAGGTCTGGCGTGGAGACAGCCCCGCTGTCGGAGCCAAACAGCGCCTCCGCGATATCTTGCGGTGTCGTCCCGTCACCCTCCCTGATCGAGACGTTCAGTGTCTGCGCGTCCGGAACTATCCCGATAACTGTGCCGTCTCCTCTGGTAATCCCGACCGACTCACCGTTGAACAGCACCTCAACACCGGGAACATTTCGTCCGTCGTAGGTCACGGTGAGTTCGACAGCTGTTCCGGGGACCGCGGTTCGGTTAAGCGAGGTCTGCAACCCGTCGTCGGAATCGACGGTGTCGGTGGTTCCGCCGGGCTCGAACTGCTCGCCAGGGCTGCCGATTTCGCTCAGGTCGAACTCCTGGTTGAGCTCCTCGAGCGCCTGTTGCTGAGCCTCAAGACGCTCGCTCCCCGGCGTCGGGTCGAACCGAACCCAGCCAACGTCCTCGAAGTAGACTTCGACCCAGGCGTGGGCGTTCATTCCTCGAACTTCGTAGGTGTTGTCGCCCACTTTCTGGCCCGAGGAGTAGCCGACGACGTATCGCGTCGGAATATCCTGGGAGCGTAGCATCACAGCCATCGACGTTGCGAAGTACTCGCAGTAGCCGGCGTCCATCTCGAAAAGGAATGTATCTGCGATAGATTCACTGCGCTCGCCGACGTCGAGGCTGTACTCTTTTGTCGAGCGGAGATACTCCTGGACGGCGACTGCCTTCTCGTAGGGGTCTGTAGCGTCTGCCTCGTTGAATACCTCAGCTGTCCGCGAGGCAATGCGGTCGGGTGTGTCTTCCGGAAGTTGGGTGTATCGCTGTTCGACCGCTGATGGATAGGATTCGTCGGTCGACCGGAGCAAACCGACATCGTCGCGCGGCGCGTAGCTCACACCCTCGATTGTCGCCCCGGGGCTGAGTGTGGAGCCAGGCTGAATCGCGCCGTTGGCTGTCACTGCTGGATTTTCGAGTCCACGTATGAGCGCCGGTCGGTACGCCGTCGGTGCTGCCGACGCTCCCTTCTTTAGCGTAACCTCCCAGTCGATGCGTTGCCCGTCTGGGCCAGTGCGTTCGATTGCCCCGTCGACGGGCTGTGTCTCTGTCGAGCGTTCCCACCCAGAGCCGGTGTAGGTCCCGTAAGCGGCCGTCCGCCAGTACGTCCGCTGAGTGCTCGTGACGGTGAAGTGGATTTCGGTGTTCGTCGAGGCAAAGGTATCGCTGTTGAGGCCGATTTCACCGCCGACACCAGTGCCGGAACCGGGGTTCAGCGCGCCAAGTTGGCCACTTCCGGAGCCCCCAGATCCGGAACTGATGTCAGCGCTTTCTCCGGGCAACAGTCGTTCGAGAGGGCTACCGGCCAGTCCATCGACGGCAAAGGCTGGCATCACCAGCGTGAGGGTCACCGCGGCAACCAGCACACCCACTACGAGCCCGATGCGAGCCCAGTCTCGGCCGGCCGCATCTGTTGAGTCGTCCATAGGGCGGCGAATTGCCTGTCAGTTCGACTGCGACGAAGTTAGATGTATCGTTCGGTACAATGGTCTTTAGACGCTTGGCCATCTACGGCAGCTATGGAGGCACACCTCCGGGCCGGCATCGCGGTGTTCAACGCCGGCGGCTACCACACTGCCCACGACTGCTGGGAGGACTACTGGCTCGACCTGGAGAGCGGCAGTGACGACGAGCGCTTCCTCCACGGGTTAATCCAGTACACTGCGGCCGTCCATCACGCACGGAACCGGAACTGGGGCGGCGCGACTGGCCTCGCCGAAAGCGCAGGCGAGTACCTCGCTGTACTTCCGGACGAGTACCGCGGTATCGATATTGCTGCCGTCCGGGCGTATCTTGACACGCTCCTTAGCGACCCCGAAGTAATCGAGCGCCGTCGGCCACTGCAACTCACCCACCACGGGACCGTCGTTGGACCTGCCGCCCTCGATTTCGAGGCCACGGCTGTCGCCGCCGAAGCATTGGCAGAAGCGCGAGGTGAAGCGGAACTCTTGGAACAGGCAATCAAGTTCGCGCGGGCAGATGTCGACGGTACTGCCGAACCTGACCGCGGTGAGACGGACAGCAGAATCCTCCCGCTTGTCTTCGATTACGTGCGCGAACCAGCACAACAGGACATCGTCACACAGCGACTCGAACAGCACTGTGACCGACGGCAGGCCAAGGTTGACGATGTGTCTGGTCTGTTCGAGCCCTCGGAGTGAGTCAGTCGTCGCTGCTGTCAGCACCCGACAGCGTCTCGACGCGGTTGGATAGTTCGGTGACGACTTCTCGCTGCGTCTCCGTCTCCGTGGCAATATCTTCGACGGCCTCGGCCACGTCGACGGCGCGGTCACGGATGTCGTCGATTTCGGTCGCGACCTGTCCCATCGTCTCGGTCTGGTTCTCGTTGGCCGCCGAGACTTGGTTGATTCCGTCCGCGACGGTTTCGACCTGCGTCGAGAACTGTTCGAGGGCGTCGATAACTTCTTCGAGGCTCTTTGCCACCGTCTCCATCTGCTCGTCGGTCGACTCCGCAGCGGTTACCGTCGCTTCTGTCTGTGACTGAATCTCGGCAATACGGTCGGCAATTGCCTCGGTGTGGTCCTGTGTCTCCGTCGCCAGCGTCTTTACCTCGTCAGCGACGACAGCGAAGCCAGCGCCGCCGTCGCCGCCAGCACGGGCGGCCTCGATGTTCGCGTTCAGTGCGAGCATACTCGTCTGGTCGGCCACGTCGTCGATGACTTCCACGACGGTCTCGATATCGTCTGCGGAGTTCGCCAGTTCCTCGACAGTCTCGACCAGTTCAGCGCTCGTTTCGCGTACGTCGCTGGCGACCACTCGCGCGTCTTCACCGGCAGACAGTCCCTCTTCGACCGCTGTCAGCGCGGATTCCGCTGCCTCGGCAACGTCTCCGGCAGTCGAGGCCACGTCGTCGACGGCGGTCGAAATCTCGTTCATCTCCGCGGCCGCAGTATCGAGGGAGTTCGCCTGTTGTCCCGCACGTTCGTCGATACGGTCGGCCAGTGCGGCCGTCGTCTCCACTGACTTGGCCAGTTGTGTGGCTGTCTCCTCGACTTCCTCGGTGATGGCCTGGAAGCTCTCGGCCATCTCGTTAATTGCCGTCGTCAGCGCCAGTAACTCCTCGTCGACGACGTCGTGGTCGTCCGTGAACTCGGCTCTCGCGGCGAGGTCACCCTGGCCAATCCGGTCCAGCGTCTCGGTCACCTCGGTGATGAGATTCGCCATCGAGCGCTCGCGCAACACCTCCTCGCTCCGGTCCCAGACCAGTTCGAGCACGCCCGTCAGGTCGCCGCCGTCGAACAGCGGCATCGCCAGAAACTCGATGTGTGTCTCCGTCCCGCTCTGGTCTTTCGTGACGCTACGGTCGCGGTAGACGACGTTTGTCGTGTGGTCGTACTCGCTGTCGACGCGCTCGATATCCCAGTGTTCGTCGCCATCGTGGGGATTCTCGACCACCTTGTCGGCCAGACTGTAGTGGCGGCTGTCGTCGGTGTACGTCGCCGCGGCGATGGTCTCACGGTTGTCCTTGCCGACGAACTCCCGGTGGCCGTCGCCGAGGCTCAGCAGACTCCGAAGCCCGTCGTTGTATGTCACGACGGTCCCGTCACCGTCGAGCAGGAACGCTGGAAACGGAAGCGCCTCCAGCAGTCGTGTTGCCCCTCCTGTGCTGGTTTCCTCGGAATAAACAGTTGCGCCGGCCTGTGCGTCGGTCATAATCTGCTCAAATCCTGTCCGGAGCCGCTGTTTTGCGTCTCGGGCCTCGGGGCCAGACAGGTTCCCGAAAGCGTCGTCGAGCAACTCGTCGAACGCCGCCGTGTAGCTCCCGAGAAACTCGGTCACGGGAACCCCGGCAGTTTGCTGGTCGGCCGCAACCGCTCGGACGCGCTCGGTTCGTTGTGCACTCCCCTCGAAGACCGTCGAAAGCAACTCACACTGGCGTTCGCTGGCTTCTGGTGACCAGTCGTCGGCAATTGTTTCTGCCATCGCGTCCGCGCTCTGTTCCGAACTCGTCGCCCTGCTGGACTCCTCCCTCGTTCCGTTTCCTGTCGCCCCAAGAAGCGTCTGTAACGACTCTTTCATCGTCGTCCACCCCATGTCGCCGCGCGGCCCCAATCTTGACAATCCATGACTTCACATGGGTACTGACGGCATCGACCTACTACAATAGCGTGGTTAACGACGATAACCCCACACTCGATGTCGGCCCGGCAACGACACGCCTTTGCCCGGGATGCTCCAAACCCGTAGTATGGAACCAAAGCGGGAGCTCACCAGCGTCGACCTGGCCGCCCTGACAGGGGAGTTATCGGCCTACGAGGGGGCCAAGCTCGACAAGGCATATCTCTACGAGAACGGGCTGGTGCGGCTGAAGATGCGACATTTCGACCACGGACGCACAGAGTTACTCATCGACACCGGCGAGACGAAACATCTCCGCGTCGCCCCACCAGAACACGTCCCGCCAGCCCCGGAGCGCCCGCCGAATTTCGCGATGATGCTCCGGAACCGTCTCGAAGGCGCAGAACTCGCAAGTGTCGAACAGTTCGAGTTCGACCGTATTGTCGAGATTACCTTCGAGCGAGGCGATGGCTCGACGACACTGGTCGCCGAACTGTTCGGTGACGGTAACCTCGCGGTGCTCGACGAAACCGGTGAGGTCGTCGACTGTCTCAATACCATCCGGCTGAAGTCTCGCACCGTTGTCCCCGGCGGAACCTACGAGTTCCCGGACGCGCGGTTCAACCCCCTCCGTGTGGATTACGATACGTTCGAGGCGCGACTTGACCAGTCCGACACCGACGTTGTTCGGACACTGGCGACACAGTTGAACTTTGGTGGTATCTGGGGCGAAGAGCTCTGTACTCGCGCCGGTGTCGAGAAGACACTGGCTATCGGGGACGCCGAAGCGCGCCAGTACGAAGCGCTGTACGAGGAAGTTCGCAAACTCCGCGAACGAATCGACACCGCAGATTTCGACCCACGAGTCTACCGTGAGCGAACCGATGACGAGGACAAGTCGGGCCAGCGGATGGACGTGACTGCGGTCCCGATGGAGGAGTACGGCAACCTCGAACCCGAGCGCTTCGAGCAGTTCACCGACGCGCTGGACGATTACTTCACACACTTCGACGAGGATGAAGACGAAGAAGTTGCGACCGAGAACCACAACCGGCCGGATTTCGAGGCCGAGATCGAGAAACAACAGCGAATCATCGAACAGCAGCAGGGCGCAATCGAAGACTTCCAGCGCCAGGCCGATAGAGAGCGTGAGAAGGCTGAACTGCTGTACGCGAACTACGACCTCGCCAACGAAATCCTCTCAACGGTCCGGAACGCACGCGACGAAGGCACACCGTGGGCGGACATCGAGGAGCGCTTCGAGCAAGGCATAGAGCAGGGTATCGCCGCGGCGGAGGCTGTCAGGTCAGTCGACGGCAGCGAGGGAACGGTGACGATTACGATTGACGACGAGGACGTGACGCTTCGTGTCAGCGATGGCGTCGAGAAGAACGCAGACCGACTCTACACGGAGGCCAAGCGAATCGAAGGAAAAAAAGAGGGTGCACAGCAGGCCATCGAGAACACCCGCGAAGAACTCGAAGCGGTCAAAGAGCGCCGCGACCAGTGGGAGGCCGAAGACCAGAGCGAAGCAGACGAGGGCGAGGAAGAAGACGAGGACGAGGATATCGATTGGCTCTCGCGCTCGTCGGTGCCTGTACGCAAATCCGAAAACTGGTACGAGGACTTCCGGTGGTTCCACACGAGCGATGGCTTTCTCGTCATTGGCGGCCGGAATGCAGACGAAAACGAGGCAATCGTCAAGAAGTACCTCTCTCGCGGAGACCTGTTTTTCCACACGCAGGCCCACGGCGGTCCCGCAACAGTGTTGAAAGCGACCGGCCCGAGCGAGGCCTACGACGATTCCCTCGAGATTCCCGACCGCTCGAAGGAGCAAGCCGCCCAGTTCGCAGTCTCGTATTCATCTATCTGGAAGGACGGGCGCTTCTCGTCTGACGCGTACATGGTCGACCACGACCAGGTGTCGAAGACGCCCGAAAGCGGTGAATTCTTGGAGAAAGGAGGGTTCGCAATCCGTGGCGACCGCACCTACTTCGAGGATACGCCGGTGGGCGTCGCGGTTGGGATCACCTGCGAACCCGAGACGCGGGTCATCGGCGGCCCGCCGGAACCGATCCGTGAGCGCGCAGAGACGGTTATCGAGGTCGAACCGGGCAAATACGCCCAGAACGACATCGCAAAACGTCTCTACCGGGAGTTCCGAGAGCGGTTCGCAGACGATTCGTTCGTCCGGAAGGTTGCCAGCCCAGACCTCATTCAGGAGTTTCTGCCGCCGGGCGGTAGCGTGATGCGAGAGTAGCGGACATCGTTTTTGTGACCGGTTCCGACTCAGAACTCGAACTGTGACCGTTCGCCACCAGACATCCCTATCTTCATAGGACCCGAGAGAGTATGAGCCGCTATGTTCGAGAAGTCGACCTGGATTCGACTCCCGCGGAGCGTGGTGGTGGGCCACGGCGTCCTCGGCCAGACCGCAGATGTGGTCGCAGATACCCATCTGCCCGGCCAACCACTCATCGTGACCAGCCCAACTCCCCGGGAAGTCGCAGGTGAGCAGGTGATCGACGCGCTGTCGAGTGTCGGTCCAGAGCCCGAGATAATCATCGTCGAGGAGGCGAGTTTCGACGCCATCGAAGAAGTACTCGCGCGCGCTGAGGCAGTCGACCCCGGCTATCTGGTTGGACTCGGTGGCGGGAAAGCAATCGACATCGCAAAAATGGCCGCCGCAGACCGTGACCTCGGGTTCATCTCGATTCCGACAGCAGCGAGCCACGACGGTATCGTCTCTGGTCGCGGGTCGGTCCCCGACGGCGACACGAGACATAGCGTCGCCGCCGAACCACCGCTTGCAGTCATCGCTGACACCGAAATCATCGCTGACGCACCGTGGCGACTCACGACCGCAGGCTGTGCGGATATCATCTCGAATTACACTGCAGTCCGGGACTGGCAACTTGCACACCGCCTCAAGAATGTCGAGTACTCCGAATACGCGGGCGCACTCTCACAGATGACCGCCGAGATGCTCGTCGAGCAGTCAGACTCGATCAAGCGAGGACTCGAAGAATCTGCCTGGATTGTCGTCAAGGCACTGGTCTCTTCGGGTGTTGCAATGAGTATCGCAGGCTCGTCTCGCCCCGCCAGCGGGGCAGAACATCTGTTTAGCCACCAACTGGACCGACTGGCTCCGGGGACGGCGCTACACGGCCATCAGGTCGGCATCGGGTCGATCATCACCGCATACCTGCAGGGTGGTAACCGCGAAGAGTGGCACAACGTCCGCGACGCGCTGGATAGTATCGGCGCCCCGACGACAGCCACAGAAATTGGTATCGACGATGACACAGTGATCGAAGCGTTGACCACTGCCCACACGATTCGCGACCGCTACACCATTCTTGGCGATGGAATCAGTGAAGACGCAGCCCGTGAGGCCGCGAGCGTTACGGGCGTCATCTAGGTCAGGCGTACGCCGGGTGGTCCTCGGCGTCGAAAGACTTCCAGACAGCAGGGTCGTCAGGCGCCCCGTCTGTGTACTGCGCTTCAAACACGACAGCGAGTGTGTACACCGTCTCTCGGTCCGTATCGGTTGCGTCCTGTAAACCGAGTATCGTCACTGCGTCAACCCCATCAATTTGACAGGTGACACCCGCTTCAGTTTCGACTGTCTGGCGTGCCACCCGTTCGAGTTCCGCGTCGATAGTCGTCTCTGCAGAGGGCAGTACCGTCGGTCCCTCGCGCTCGACGTGCAACACCTCAGACTGTTCGTTGTGAACTTTCGCGTACAGGTCGATCTGCTGGCACCCATCCTCACCGCGCCGATTTTCGTACTGTGCCGTCGGAACCGTCACGGTGCGCTGGCTGACCGAAAACGAGCCATACGACTCCTCCAGCGCAGAGAGCTGCGACTCTACCGCGCCGCTTGTCTGCTCCACCACTCCCATACTTCACACTGAACACCCCACGCACCTAAACCCGGCTGGACGTTATCAGTCTCAAAAACATCACTTATAAACAACTGAGGGCCCCACTCGGGTCTCGACTTGCGTGTATAGTACGTTTTTTAGCACTGGGTAACCCACCGATGAGCAATGAGTGAATACGACTACGACGATCTCGGGTTAGTTGCGGGACTGGAGATCCACCAGCAACTCAATACCGAGACGAAGTTGTTCTGTAACTGTCCGACGCGCCTGCGCGAACCGGAGGCCGCGACCCGGACGTTCACGCGGTATCTCCATCCAACAAAAAGTGAACTCGGCGAACTGGACCAGGCCGCCGTCGAGGAGAGCCGCGTCGACCGAGAGTTCGAGTATCTCGCCTTCGACAGCACCTGTCTGGTCGAGGAAGACGACGAACCGCCGCGACGAGTCGACACCGAGGCGGTCACGACGACGCTCGAAATCGCCCAACTGCTCGATATGGAGCCAGTCGACCAGGCCCACGTGATGCGGAAAATTGTCGTCGACGGCTCGAACACGACGGGGTTCCAGCGAACGATGCTCACCGCAACCGACGGTGTGATCGAAACCGACGAAGGGACTGTTGGTATCGAGGACCTGATGCTCGAAGAGGAGAGCGCCCAGCGTGTGGAGGAAACAGACGCTGGCGTGCGCTACAGCCTCGACCGTCTGGGGATTCCGCTGGTCGAGATTGGAACGAGACCAGACATCTCCTCACCGGAGCAGGCCCGCGACGCCGCCGAACGGATCGGGATGCTTCTGCGCTCGACGGGGAAAGTCAAACGCGGACTCGGGACGATTCGACAGGACGTCAACGTCTCGATTGCGGAGGGTGCCCGCGTCGAAATCAAGGGCGTCCAGAGCCTCGACGACATTGACGACATCGTTCGCAACGAAGTCCGCCGGCAGGTCGAACTGCTCGATATTGCCGACGAACTCGCAGATAGAGACGGCAGTGTCGGTCAGGTACAGGATGTCTCGGATGTCTTCGCTGAGACCGACAGCGGCGTCATCGGCGGCGCGCTGTCCGGTGGCGGAAAGGCCTACGCTGTCTTGCTGACCGGCTTCGACGGACTCGTCGGCCGAGAGATTCTGCCAGACCGCCGCCTCGGGACAGAGTTCGCCGACCACGCCAAGCGCCACGGCGCGGGCGGTATCTTCCACACTGACGAACTACCTGCCTACGGCGTGACCGAAGCCGAAGTCGAAGAACTACGGGATGCGGTCGGTGCTGGCCCAGAGGACGCCGTTGCGCTGGTCGCCGACGACCCAGAGACAGCAGAACTCGCAATCGACGCCGTCGCGGACCGGGCCGAGCAGGCACTGGAGGGCGTTCCCGAGCAGACACGGGACGCGAACGAGGACGGGACGACGCGGTACCTTCGACCGCTGCCCGGCGCGGCGCGGATGTACCCCGAAACCGACGTACCACCGGTTGACCTCGACCCGACCGAAGTCGACACGCCGGAGCTGCTGACCGAGAAAGTGAACCGGTACGAATCAGAGATGGGTCTCGACCCCGCCCTCGCGGAGCAAGTGGCCTACGGCCGCCGAATGAAACTGTTCGAGCGCGCCGTCGAGATGGGCGTCGACCCGACCCAGGCCGCGGGCACTCTCGAATCGACGGTCACGGAACTCCGTCGTGACGATGTTCCCGTCGAGAATCTCACCGACGGCCACTTCGAGGAGCTGTTTACGCTGCTGGCTAAGGACGAACTTGCAAAAGAAGGTGTTCCGGAGCTTCTGACCGCGATGGCAGAGAACCCCGACTTGACGGCGTCCGAAGCCGCCGAGCAACTGGACCTCGGCAGTGCCGGCGAAGACGAGGTTCGAGAGGCTGTCGTCGAGGTGGTGTCGCGCCACGAAGACCAGATTGCCGATGAAGGAATGGGTGCGTTCTCCGCGCTGATGGGTGAGTGCATGGGCGCGCTCCGTGGGAAGGCAGACGGCGACGTGGTGAGCGACGTGCTCCGTGAAGAGATTCAGAAACGAGCCTGACCGGACTCACTCGTCATTCGCCAGCGTGAAGACGGGAACCGGAACGGAGCGAACTGTCTTCTCAGCGACACTGCCCAGCAGGATTCGCTCTGCGCCGCGCCGCCCGGCCGTCCCCATCACCACGGCGTCGATGTCGTTGGCGTCGACGGTGTCGAGTATCTCTTCCAGTGGCGTCCCGTGCTCGACGTGTTCGACTGCCGTAACTCCCTGGTCTGCTGCCTCGGAGACGACCCCTTCGACGGCTTCGGTCGCCGCCTGCTCCTGTCTAGCCAGCCCCGAGCGAACGTCCACGCCGAACGAGCCTTCGTCGACGACAGACAGCACGTGGACGGTCGCGTCAAGCGCCGCCGCCAGCGAGCAGCCGTACTCGCCGGCACGGACGGCACTTGGACTCCCATCCGTCGGAATGAGGATGTTCTCGTACGGAAACTGGAACTGTTCGTCGGGCTCCATTCGCGCCGTGAGCACCGGCAGCGAGGACAGGCGCACAACTTTTTCAGTGACACTGCCGAGCAGGTACCGCGACACCCCCTGACGACCGTGTGTCGGCATCGCAATCAGGTCGTAGTCGTACTCGTCACCGTACTCGACAATCGTCGGTGCTGGGTTACCCTGCACGACGTCAGAGTCGTACTCTACGCCGAGTGTGTCCAGTGTCTCTTCGGCCTCTTCGACGATACCCTCGCCTTTCTGGACGAGAGCGTCGACGACGTCCGTTTCGACGACTGTGACGCTGTCGCGGGTCGTATCGGCCACGAAGAGGAGGTGGATAGTGGCGTCGGCCCGGTGAGCGATTTCGGCCACATGATGCAGTGTCTCCGCTGCCCCGTCACTCCCGTCGAATGGGAGCAAGATGTCATCGTACACGTCTGTGGCTACGAGCACCACTATAAAAATGGTTTGGCACCCGTCCGCCGACGACCTAGCCGAACAGCCGCTGGCGCAGCGACCGCCGGTACGGTTTTTCCGCGAGCAACACCGAACAGTCGACAGTGTTGACCACGTCAAGATGCAGCGAGTTCGAGGCGAGTCGGGAGAGCAGTCCTCGTTCAGTCGCGCCCAGCAGCACCAGCGACCGCTGCTCGGCTTCGCGCTCGATTGCCCCCTCCACGTCCCCGGAGTCGTCGACGATGAGTCTCGCGTCGTCGAGGCCACGGTCGGCGGCCCACGAGGAAAGGAACCGTTCGCCGGCCTCGCGTTCCTCGGGGCTGTCGACGACGTGCAACAGCGAGACATCGACGCCAACTTCCGTCTGGAGCGCCCGAACGACTTCGGCACTCAGGTCCGAGTCCGGACCGCCGGCGGTGGCGAGCAGTACCTCGTCCAGTTCCAGCCCGCGGTCTTTGAGCACCAGAAATTCACAGGGAAGCGTGCCGGTGAGTTCGTCGATTTTGCTGGCAGACTTGATGGTTCCCCACGGCTTGTTGTCGTCCCACGCCATCACGACCTGGTCCGGCTGCTCGTCGGCCACCTGGTGGAAGATTTCTCTGAAGGCGTTGTAGGAGACAACTGTCGAACTCTCGACGGCGAGGTCGAAATCCTCCGCGCGGTCACGGAAATCACTGAGTTTCCGCTCGGATTCGCGGACAATCTGCGCCCGCTGTCCGGAGCCAGCACGCATCGTCATCCGGTTTGGTACCTCTACGATGTGGACCAGATGGACCGAGACGTTCTGGTGCTGGCTGGCGACAGTGTAGGCAAATTCGACGAGTCCCGACTCAGTTCGGGGATTCGAGATGGGGACCATGATTTGGTGGCCCTCACCCGGGCCGTCTGAGCCACCGTGGGTGTCCAGAAGCGGGACGTACTGGCGGCCGACCAGACTCCCCAGGGCCCACTCTTCGGGTGAGAGTCGGCTGAAGCTTCTGTCGTCGTCCATCGGACCGAGTCGTCCCTCGCTGGTCTGGTAGTAGTTGACGACCGTAACGAGGACGACGCCGCCGACCGTGTTACCGAGAAAGACCGGTATCACGAACTGGAGCATCCCCGTCGCGGCCCCGACCTGACCAAGCGAGAGCAGAAAGACCATCTCGGTGAACGAGACGACGACGTGATAGAGATTTCCGAGCGGGATACAGAGGAAGGCCAGATAGACGACGACGAGCCGAGAAATCGTATCACGGGAGGCGTACTCGACCCAGACGACGCCGGCGACAATCAGCCCCGCGAATGCGCCCTTGAAAAAGAGGTTCCAGACCGGTTCCTCGATCCCCTTTTGCCCGAGATATTTGACCATCCCGAAGGCCTCCGGCGTGAGCACGCCGGTTTGAGCGAGCACGAGTGCGCCAATAGCGCCGCCGGTGAAGTTACCGAGCGCGACGATTCCCCAGTTGCGAAAGAGTGCAGGGAAGGACGCAAGGCGTTCGAGCGTCAACGCGACCGGCGGCAGTGTGTTCTCCGTGTACAGTTGGTAGCCGCCGATGATGATGTAGATGAATCCAATGGGATACAGCATCGACGCGACCACACGGTTGGCGTCGGCGAACTCGTTGGTCGGTGACGTGGTTGCGAGCAGTGAGGCGTAGACGAGGACGGTAATCGTGATGGCGAACCCACCGGCGACGGCACTGAAAAACAGTTCGCGCCGGCCTTCGGTGATCTCCTCCTCTGCGGCGGCGATAATCCGCTGGAAGATTTCGTCCGAAGAGAACCGGTCCCGGACGACCGACCCCTCAGAGGGCGGCCCACCGCGCTGATCGGAACTCTGCTCGGGTTCGTCGTCACTGTGCGACATTCGACTGTGGCTTCCATAGCGGCGCTGGTAATAGTTTGGATTACGGGTCGAGGTTCGAGACTGTGCCGACACCTTTCGATTGGCCCTCTCGGAAGACGAACCGCTGGCCCTCTTCGATGAGGTACGGGCGGAACTTGAACCGGACCGTTGCAGTCCCGCTGTCGCCGGGGAGGAGTTGGCCATCGTCGGGATAGATTGCCGCCGCCTCGCTGACGGTTTCGAGATGGATGACCGGTTCGTACCCCTCGCCGATGGTCGTCGGATGGTTGAGCACCATCACCTCGGCCTCGAACTCCCTGACCGGGTCGGGGTTCGCGTCCCGCGGCAGAAGTGCCATTCCGCGCTCGATTTCTGCCTCGTCGACACCCTTGAGCGCGATGCCGACGATTCGCCCCGCGGTTGCTTCCTCGACGCGGTGGTAGTGCATCTCGATACTGCGGACTTCTACGTCGCGGAAGGTGCCGTCGGGCATCGGACCGAGCAGGAGTTCGTCGCCGGCCTCGACGCTGCCGGTTCTGATCGTCCCCGACGCGACTGCACCGACACCGGTGACATTGTACGTCCGGTCGACGTACATCTGAAACTCGTCGGCCTCGGTCGTGTCGCCGGTTTTGGGCAACTGCTCGAACAGCGTATCCAGGTCGTCGAGTCCCTCCTGCGTAACCGCACTCGTCGTAAGGACCGGGACGACAGTCTCACTGATCTCGTCGATAGCTGCCTCAACGCCGTGGCGCTGTACTCGCAGCGGCGAGCGGTCTGCGTCTCTGAGGAGTCGCTCAATTTCTCGTTCGACCTCGGTGAGACGCTCGTCATCGACCAAGTCAGCTTTTGTAATTGCGACGATGGTCGGTAACTCCGTAGCGAGCAAGATTCCCAGATGTTCTCGAGTGGTTTTCGTGGGGCCGTCGTCGGCAGCCACGGTCAGGAGTCCGTAATCGAGTTTCTGGCCCACCAGCCCACGAATGGTGGTTCGGAGCCACGGCTCGTGACCCACAGTGTCGACGAAGGAAACCAGACGGTCGGCCTCCTCGACGATACGAGCGCGGTCGCCCTTGCGGTGTGGGTTGTCCATTCGGACAGGACCGTCGGCGTCGAAGCCGTAGACACCGTAGGACAGGTCTGCCGAGAGACCGCGTTCGATTTCGTGAGGGCGGACATCCAGAAAGCCCCGAGTGCCACCCTGGCCATCGTCGGCCTCGCCGGTGACGAGAGAGCCGACGAGTGTCGATTTCCCGTGGTCGACGTGGCCGGCAGTCCCGATAACGATGTGTTCGTCGTCTTCCATCACCGGCCCTTCTTCGACGGTAGCGAGTCCAACCAGTCGTGTCTGTTCGTCGTTCGTCTCGCGCCAGTCGACGCCCCAAGTTTCCACGTCGGCGATGTGAGCGTCTGCCTTCTCGGCGAGCAAAGACAGCACATCCATCGACTCGGAGAACGTCTCCTGACCGATTCCCGAGATCGTCCCGTCGTCACTGACCCCGATTACGTAGGTTGCGGTCCCATCGCCCGAGAGTACCCGGTGTCGCAACTGGGCGACGAGACTATCTAAGCGGTCATCTGAGAGATGAAGGTCCTTCGTGAGCCGTTCTTTGAACTCCACGCTCCCGCCCTCGCGTTCACCGCGCTCGATGACGCGTTCGAGGGCGGCGGGTTGCGGGCCCATGGCGTGGGGTTACATGCCATTGTAAATAAGCCTTCCCCGGCGTTGCACCCCTTACACCGGCTAAACCAACCGACCTGCAGGCTCAGAAACGTGACTCAAGGATTCAAGTTCACGTCGACTAACTGTCAAAGTAGATGCGCATCTTCTCTTCACGGAGCGCGCGCTGGCGGGCAGTTGCAGGTGTGGCGCTGTTGCTCGTCGCTGTCGTGACACTGTCGTATCTCGTCCGGCAGTATGTGCCGTTCATCTTCGACGCCGAGCAGTTGCGAGACTGGCTCGACCAGTTCGGCGTCTTTGCGCCGCTGGCACTGATCCTCATCCAGGCGACACAAGTCATCGTCGCACCGATTCCTGGGCAGGTAATCGCACTCGTCTCCGGCTACGCATTTGGCCCAGTGGCGGGCACAGTGTACAGTCTTACGGGCGTACTACTGGGTAGTGCCGTCGCCTTTACCCTCGCCAAGCGGTTCGGGCGGCCGTTTGTCGAACGCTTGTTGCACGAGGACGTGGTGACACAGTTCGACGGGTTTGTCGACCGGGTCGGAATTCCGGGGCTGTTTCTGTTCGTTATCATTCCCGGACTACCCGACGACGCCATCTGTTTTCTCAGTGGTCTCACCAAGTGGCGGCTCAGAACATTTCTGGTTGTCATCATCGTTGGGCGGCTCCCAGCGTACGTACTCACAGTGTATGCTGGTGGCGAACTGGCCGCGGGAGACGTCAAACCAGCACTGGTGCTGTTGGGTGTACTCGCGGCTGTCTCTGTACTCGGCTATCACCAGCGCGAGCGAGTTCGCTCACTTATTGGGTCTCTCGGCTGGTAGGCGGCGCTACGTCTAAGGGGTGCAGACTATTCGAAGGGCGACCATCTGGAACACGTAGCAAACAGGTTTATGTTATCCACCGACTAAGCACAGTCAATGCGGTTTCTCTCGGACAGTAGGGCTCAATCTGTGCAGGTTGGAGCCGTGATACTGTTCGGGGTTCTTATCGTTCTGTTGTCGACGTGGCAGGCGTTCGTGATTCCGGACCAGAACGAGGGCATCGAATTCAACCACAACGGCGAGGTCCAACAGCAGATGACCGAACTGCGCAGCACGGTGCTCTCGATGCCCGGCGCAGACACGACACGCTCTGTGACGGTCACCCTCGGCCTACGGTATCCCTCCCGGACGGTGTTCATGAACCCACCGCCTGTCAGCGGGACATTGCAGACGCTGGATACGACAGACCCAGCGTACAATATTACGATTGCAAACGCCCAGCCGGGGAACGACGACCTGGCGCAGTTGTGGGCACAGCAAGGCTCACAGTACAACACTGGCGCGATCGAGTACAGCCCCTCGTACAACCAGTACCAGAGCGCGCCTCGAACAATCTACGCCCACTCGGTGCTGTACAACAAGTTCGACCGGGAAGACCAGCAGTTGCCGATCACAGGGCAGTCGCTTGTTCGCGATGATACGATTTCGATCGTGACGCTCAACGGAACGCTGACTGAAACCCGAGTCGATAGTACGTCCGTCGATTTCGAGCCAGTGAGTACACGAACTCGGGAAGTCGAAATTGCGCCAGATGGTGGCCCGATAACACTGGAGCTTCCGACACGGCTCAGCGAGAGTCGGTGGGAGACGCTGCTGGCCACCGAGCAAAACATCGAGAATGTGTCTGTAGACCAGTCAGCGATTCCAGACGAGGAACTCGGGCTACTGCGCGTCGAGCTTGCGGATGGAGCCAACGCCCCAGATTCGTACACGCTCCAACTCTCGAAGGTGGGGATTGGAACGAGCGTTACACAGGAGCAGAAGGCGTACGTGACTGACGTGGCCGGAAACGGCTCGGTGATTCAAACCAGTGAGACACAGGCGGTGACTATCGAGGTGCGAAACCGGTACAACAAACCCATTACTGGAGCAGATATTCAGGCCTCTGCTGAGGGCGGCGTCTTCGGAAACGAGAATCCAACAACGAGCGCGTCAACAGACAGTGACGGTCAGGCAACCCTCCAGTACACGGGAACGGTGACCGGCGACAACAGCATTAACGTAACTATCGAGTCATTCCAGCCCACTGCTGGGAACTCTTTTGACGCCACAACGCCGACAAACCTGACGACGACGGTTACTGTCAACCGCCAGCCGACAAGTGGTGGCGGCGGCGGTGGGAGCGGTGCGTACAACGTGACGTGGGTGAACCCAGAGACCGGCAACTCCGAGGTAACCTGTTCGCCATCTTCACCTGACCCTCCGGAGACCTGTACTATCGATGCCCAGGCTAGCTCGTACAGTCTGGACCTCACGATGGAGACTGACCCAGTCGCCGATGGCGCAGATGTGACATACAGCGTGAGCAACCAGACCGTTGGCACGGTAAGTCCACAATCCGGAACAACCGATTCGGCAGGCACAGATACCACGACACTCACAGTGACGGAGAATGGGACGGTGAATACGTACGTCAACAGTGGGTCGTCTGGAGACAGAATTGAGTTCACTGTTGAGAATATTATCGTTGACGAAACGACCGCTGACTTCACATTCTCGCCGACAAACCCAGGAGTCGGAGAATCTGTCGAGTTCAATGCCAGTACATCCTCGACCACAAACGGAAGTATTACTTCCTACGATTGGGACTTCGGAGATGGCACGACCGGAACAGGAGAGGTTGTTAATCATAACTACTCCAGCGCCGGCACTTACACAGTGACCTTGACGGTGACAGATAGTAACGGAACCACGGACAGTGTGTCGAAAGATGTGACTGTTAGAGCGCCGGCACTGTTCACGGCCGTTGGCCCGAACCCAGACGATAACAGCAACGATGATACGGAATTCGTCCGTGTGCAGTTCCCCGCCAATGAAGATACGAGCAGTTGGACAATCGAGACAGCCGACGGAGACACGGTGGCGGTCGGGAGTGATTTCGATGGTGAACAGTACTTCGCATACAACAAGGCGAAGTTCGTCGACCGGTGGGGAATCAGCGCCAGTCAGGTCACAGACATCACTACTCGAATTCTCGCAAACAGCGGTGACAACCTGCTCCTGAAGGACGGCTCTGGAACAGTCCGAGATGAGTTTGGATACAACGGTGAAACCACGTCGAACGGATGGGACCTCTCGTTGAATGAAGGAGACGTGGCTGTGCGGGAAACGGGCGGCAGTGGCAGTTACATCGACACAGACGCTGCCAGTGACTGGCGGATAGAGAGCGAAGACACGTTCTTCAGCGGTGAGGATACGCCCGCACTGACTGCAGTCACCGTCGAAAATGCACCATTGAATCAGAGTGACACCGGGGTCACTCACTCGGTGACGCTGCAGTTCAACCAGACAATGGATACCTCCGTCCAGCCAACAGTGGGACTCAGCGATCTTGGAAGTAGTGGAACGTACAACTCATCGCTTGCGAGCAATGGTGCCTGGGTTGACGACACGACTTGGCAGAGTGAGTTTACCTTAGCCGATGACGATGAGGATGTAACCTCGACAATTGACGTCGCCGACGCAAAGAACCAGTTCGGCGAGACGATGAACCGCGACACGTCGAACACGTTCGTCGTGGATACCCGAGAGCCGAACGACCCCGGCGAGGTCCGCATCAACACTGATCCGATCAACATCAACAACCAGGACTCCGTGTCGGTTGATGTGGATGTCGATAACCCTGACGACGATGGGGGCACAGTGTTCGTCCGAATCGCAGACAATGACGGCAATACCGTGACTGCGAGCGGCCCACTCCAGTCCGGGAGCGGGACTGTGACGACGACGATTACCGGCATCGACGTCACGCCGCTGAACGACGATAACAGCATAACTGCCAGGGCCCGGGTCGTCGACGACCTCGCCAACGAGAATCCGAGTGGGTTCACTGCCCAGAGCAACGGCGTCCTCAAGGACACGCAGCGACCGACGATTGAACGATTCAACTTCACAAATAACACTCCATCAACAGACGAACTAACTGTGGAGATAGACAGCAGCGAAAAGTTAGACACGATCTCAGTCGAGATTGAAGATAGCAGCGGGACAGTGGTGGCCACGCTGACAGAGGCTGATATCACTAATACCGATTCGACGAACAATGTCTACACACTGAAATACAACGCACCTGCCGAGGACACGTACACGGCCATCTTGAGGCAGGCTGAAGACCAAGCAGGCAATGATGGAGCAGGCAGTGAGACTGATACAGCAACATACGACACAACGTCGCCGACGTTCCAGAGTGCGTCGGCCGAGGGCCAAGACACCAATAATGACGACAAGAATATAGAACGAGTCGTGTTCACTTTCGATACCACGGACAATATAGAGGTTCAGAGGGTGACTGTGAGAGCATTTGACGGTGGGACTACGCTTGGGACAAACTCAACTACTTCACAGACAGACACGCTTACGATAGACAACTTCGGTAGTGCGAAGACCAACGGAAACGGTAATTTCGTCGACGTCGAACTTCAGGTGACCGATACTAGTGGCAACAGTCGAACATGCGAAGGAACAATTAACAGTGAAGGTGAAATCATCAGAAAGAGTCAGAACGACTTCACCTGTAGCAGCCCGTGACCATACACGAGACTCTCTCGATTGACCAAAATCAGACTTAGTTCGACAATCAACGAACTCAGCGTCGACAGACACTTATAGCTATTCGCCGACACTCCATCTATGACAGAAGTCGGAATCGACGGGATCGAAATCTGGGCAGGAAAACTCGAACTGGACCTCGCAGAAGTGTTCGCGCCGGCACAGGGCGATGACCCCGGCAAGTACACCAAGGGACTCGGCCTCTACTCGTCGTCACTGCCGGATGTCTACGAAGACATCGTGACGATGGCGGCGAACGCCTCGAAGCGGTTGCTCGAACGAAAAGGGCTGGAACCAGACGACATCGGCCGTATCGACGTGGCGACGGAGAGTTCCTTCGACAAGTCCAAGCCGATTTCGACGTACGTCGCAGGCTGTCTCGAACAGATTTACGAGGGGGACTTCCACCACGCGAACAAGGGCGAACGGAAATTTGCCTGCGTCTCGGGAACACAGGCGCTCGACGACGCCTACAACTGGATTCGGGCAGGTCGGAACCGCGGCCGGAAGGCGCTCGTTATCGCCACCGACACCGCGCTGTACGCACGGGACGACCCTGGCGAGGCGACACAGGGTGCCGGTGCAGTTGCGATGCTCATCGACGAAAATCCAGACGTGACGGCGCTTGGCGACGCGCAAGGGTTTGGCAGCGCAGACGAGACAGACTTCCTCAAGCCAAACCAGCAGTTCCCGAGCGTCGACGGCAAACGCTCGATGCAGGTCTATCTCGCACGCATGCGCGAAGCGATGATGGACTTCGAGCGCGCCGGCGGCGACACCCATCCCGACAACTTCGCGCTGATTCCGTTCCACACGCCGTTCCCGGGGATGGTCCGGAAGGCCGCGGTGCTTGGCTATCGCCACTGTATCCGCGGCACAGAAATCGAAGACGAACTCGCCGACCAAATCGGTCGCCAGCCGCGTCCGGAAGCCTTCGACGGCGAGGACGAATACCTCGAAGCAGTCAAGGAGTACACCGAAGCACTCGGAGAAACCCAGGAGTACAGCGACTGGTACGACCTGACGGTCAAGCCGACGCTCGCAATCTCAGAACAGGTCGGCAACTGGTACACCGGTTCGGTCCACATCGCCCGCGCGGCGGGACTGGCCGAGGCACTGAAAGAGGGCCGAGAAATCGAAGGTCGCCAGCTGCTGGTGGCGTCCTACGGCAGCGGCGCACAGGCAGAGATTCACGCTGAGACTGTCCAGCCGAACTGGAAAGACGAAGTTAGCCAACTCGACATCGACGAGCAGATCGAGAACCGCGAGGTGATCACCTTCGAGGAGTACGAAGCGATTCACGACGTGCACAACCACGACGCCGAAACCGATATGGAGCCGCTGACCACTCCAGACAACGAGTTCGTCTTCGACGGCTGGGGCCGGATGGGTGAGCGGAAGTACACCTACGTCGAATAGAGAGTTTGCGGGAGCTGAGTGACGGCGGTTCAGTTCACGCGAGAATGGCTCAGACAGACGAACTGTCGAGACAAGCAGCAGTCAGTGACGATGAGCCTCCCGTAAGTCAGTATTCCTCGATATCGATGACCTTCCGTGTCTCTTCGTGTGTAAGGTCGTCGTCCGCCGAAACAACTGGCGCACCCACCTCTCGTCCGACTGCAGCAATCAGCGCGTCCATCCCTGTAAGGAACGGCCCCGGAGGACCAATCTCGTCCGCGATTTCCCCGGCAACGGCTGCCGTCTGTTCGTCCGTTTCGTAGACCTCCCCCCACGCGAGGTCGGCTTTGGCTTCGGCAACATCGCCATCCGGGAGGTTTTCTTCACCAACGAGTACTTCGGCGTACGCTGGCACTGGGAGGACAAACTGCTCGGTATCGTTCGCGAGCAGATACTCCGCAGTCGCGTCCACACCATTCAAGTAGTCGATGAGAAACGTCGCGTCAAGGACCTTCATTCGTCTTCTTCCAACCGACGCATTCGCTCTTTTGACTCCGCTTTTTGTCCTTCGTGGCGCTCTCGAACACGATTTGCGTGCTCGTTCGACCACCGACCGAATCCAGCGAGAAGGTCGCGATTACTCTCCTCGTCCAGAATGCGTTCGAGAACGTCGTTGTAACTTTCCCCCTCTCGCCGCCGCCTGTCGAGCAGCTGTTTCACTCTGTCGCTGACTCGGATCTGGTCATCGGCCGCCGCCATTGCTATGTTGACATTCGCGTTGACACGGCTTAGTCCTTGGGCAGTACGCTACTGTCTGAGCCCAAAGCGCCACTATGGCAACTCGCGGTGGCGTTCGAGCATCGGTTCTAACTCCATTTTCGTCGTCGCGAGGGCGAATCCATCTGCACGGGCCAATTCTGGCGCGTGTTCCCAGACCGAGTTAGTCTCGAGGCCGTGCAAGACGACTGCGTGTGGCGTCGGCTTGACGACGCGAAGTGCGACCAGTGGGGATTCACCGCGGGTGACGTTCGTGAACACGAGGACGCGGTTCGTACTCTCGCCGTAGAGGTCGTAAAATTCGTCACTGGAGAGTCGCTTGATTGCTTCGATACTATCGATAATCGTATGTCCAGCGATGGTGTCGCGGGTCCCGCTGACCAGTTCTGTCGCGTCAACCGCGTCGTAATATCTGGATAGCGGGATTCGCGCGGGGTATTCCCGGAGGTCGAGCACTACTGAACTATCGAATCCAGCGGAGAGCACACGGGCGTACTGGCGTATGTGGTGGCCGCCGTTGCGGTCGTCGATGTCGAGTAGCGAGTCGACAGAGCGCCGCACAATCCCAATCCCAGGGTTATCACGCCGGCCGCTTTCGTAATCAGAGACGACAGAGGGCGAGACACCGAGTTCGCTGGCGAGATCAGTCTGGGCAATCTCGAAATCAGTGCGCCATTTGCGCAGCGTCGCACCGGGGTCGTCGCTCAGTGCAATCTCACCGGCCATCTTCTCGGCGAGTCGGTTTCGCTCCTCCCGAGCCATGTGTAGTCACCGGCTGGGGAACGAATAAGCGTACCGGGCTACAGGAATGTCGACGGCTCCGGGAGCTGTTCAGCGACCGCCGCTCCGTCGGTTGGGTCAGATAGCGTCGGGACAGTCCACACCGGGCAGCCACACATCCGTTCGATTTCACCGGGATTCGTGCGTTCGGCGACTGTGGCCCCGTCGTACTGGTTGAGGACGACACCAGCGACCGGAACGTCACGCCCTCGGAGGGCGTCGACGCTCAGCGTCGTGTGGTTTAACGTCCCCAGTCCAGAGCGAGCAACGACAATCGCCGGAATCGAAAGGTCAGAAACGAGGTCGATAATCTCTTGCGGTGGGTCGTTCGACAGCGGGACGCGGAGGCCGCCAGCGCCCTCGACGATGCCCACCTCCGAGTTAGCCACTGCCTCACGGGTGTCCGCGAGCAGTGAGTCGTACTCGATTGGGTCATCGCTCCGGCGGGCCGCGACGGCAGGGGCAAGCGGTTCTGCGCGCGTTCGGAGCCGGACTGCTGCCGACTCGTCGCCACAGACCTCGGCAACAAATTCAGCGTCGTCATCTTCAGGGAATCCAGTCTGGGCTGGCTTGATTGCACGAGCGGCCTGCCCTGCCGCGCGGAAGGCAGAGACCAGTCCCGCGGTGATGACAGTCTTGCCAATTCCGGTGTCCGTGCCGACGACAGCGAGACTCACAGCAACCCGACCTCCTCGCCAGCGGCCTCGAAGGCAGCGAGACAGGTGTCGATGTGGCGGTCGGTGTGTGTTGCCTGTGGCGCAACCCTGATTCTGCTCGTCCCCGCCGGCACTGTCGGCGGCCTGATCGCTGGCGCAACAATGCCAGCCTCCTCCAGACGCTCGTCGAGTGCAACGGCATCCTCGCGCGAGCCCACGAGCACGGGCAGGATGTGGGTTTCCCCCATCACGTCGTAGCCCATCGACTCCAGACCCTCTCTGAGTCGGTCGACGTTGTGCCAGAGTGCGTCACGTTGCTCCGGAGCAAGTTCGAGGGCCTGCTCGGCCGCGGCGGCCGCAGGCGGTGCCAGTCCCGTCGAGAAGATAAACGACCGGGCGGCGTTCAGAATCCACTCGATAAGTGGCTCCGAGCCAGCGATGAACCCGCCCTGTGCACCAAGTGCCTTCGAGAGCGTCCCGAGTTGAATCTGGACCCGGTCCTCCAGCCCGCGCTCGCCGACAACACCGCCGTCGTAGACGCCCGTCGCGTGCGCTTCGTCGGCCATCACCCACGCACCGTAGGATTCGGCGACCGAGCACAACTCAGCGAGTGGGGCGATGTCGCCGTCCATCGAGAAGACTGAGTCGGTGACGACCAGCCAAGATTGTTCGGCGCGGGTCTCTCCGGCCCGCTCGGCCATCGCTGCGGCGAGGGCGTCGGGGTCGCAGTGGTCGTACACTACAACGTCAGCCTCAGAGAGACGCGCGCCGTCGATAATACTCGCGTGATTCAGTTCGTCGGAGAAGATAACATCCGGAGAGAGGGCTGTGAGTGTGCCGACGTTGGCGGCATAGCCAGACGAAAACGCCAATGCTCGCTCTGTCCCCTTCGAGGCTGCCAGCGAGCGTTCGAGTGAGCGATGAGCAGGTGTGTCGCCGACGACCAGCCGAGAGGCTCCCGCGCCGGTCCCGACAGTGCGGGCAGTCTCCGCTGCGGCGGTTGCAACGCGTTCGTCTCCCGCCAGTCCGAGGTAGTTGTTCGCCGCGAAGATGGTCTGCTCGTCGCGGAAGGTTGGCTCGTTCCCACCGGGGTCCTCGGCAACAGCGCTGTTGGCGCTCACGGACTCGACTGGCGAGAGGTCACGCCGGAGTCCGTTAGCTTCTCGTTCGCGCAGTTTGGCTTCTATCTCGAAACCGAAATCGACCGTTTTGGACATCTCAGAAGCCGGGCATCAGGTCGGCCGGGCCGAAGACGCCGTACTCGCCGGCCCGGTTGCGCCGGACGCCAGCCTTCAGATAGCCCAGTGCTGGCCCGTTGACGTTCGCTTCCATACTGGTCGCGTCGTCGAGTTCGAAGGTGTTGGTCCCGACTTCGCCGTCGAAGGTCCGCCCCGTCACGCGGACGGTGGTCGTCGTCGGCTTCTCGTCTGAGCGAACGTCGAGGATGCCACCGACAGTCACGTCCTCGGCGTCACAGATGCCGGCGCGCTCCAGGAGTACATCGTCGGCGTGTTCCATGTCGTTGAACTCGATAACACCATCGTGTTCGTCGACAATCTCCTCAATCTCCTCGTCGGTGAGCGCGCGTGCGCTTTCGATATCGTAGCCATCGAGGTGGGCGATGTCCTCCCGAACTGTCCCGCGATTATCCTCGTAGCCGGATTTGAGGCCGACGCCCCACCAGATTTCGACCTCCTCGATTTCGACGAAAGACTGGGCGGCGAGTGCAGCCGCACCTGTGAGAAAGCCGGGTGTTGCGCCCGCGCCGCAGACGAATGTGATACCGCTGTCTTCGAGCATCTCGGCGCGGTCGTCGAGCATCCCAATCACTCGCGAGCGCTTGAGCACGTCTACGAGGACGCCCTCGTACTCTGCCTCGGCAAAGCGTTCGGCAATTCGTGGGATAAAGTCGTGTTCGAGATTCGGCAGCGCGATCAGTACGGCGTCGATGGTATCCGACTCGGCGATGATGTCGTCAATCGGTGTCTCGGTCGGCGAGGCCTGTGCCGAGGCCACGACACCCTGGTCCTGACCAGTCTGTTTGACTGCCGCGCCGCCGTCAGAAGCGATGTTACCCTCCGTTGCGGCGAGCAGTTCGTCCGCGTCGAGCCCGTCGTGGTCGATTGCGACGCCGTCGCGGTCACAGGCCGCCACTGGCGTGAGGTGCGCTTTCGAGTTCGAGTATTCGATTGCGCGTCGGCCGATACCTCCGGTCCCAAGTACTGCGAAATGTACGTCGTCCATTGTCAGTCGTCGATGTTGGTTGCGTTGCTCGTTGCTGTCCCCGCCGCACTGCTTGGGTCTGGCTCACGGTGTCGCTCCTTCACTGCCTCCGGGTCGAAGGCGTTCGACGAGCGGTTCGGTTCCAAGCCCGCTCGCTCGATAATCTCGATGTCGTCGCCGGGGTCCTGTCCCTCCGTCGTCAGGTAATCCCCGGTCAGCAGGCCATCGGCCCCAGCCTCGAACGGCAGGTGCTGGTCCTCCGGCGCGAGATTCGCTTCGCGGCCGCCCGTGAGTCGCACGCGTGCGTCTGGATGAAGGAACCGATAGACTGCGATTGTTTTCATAATCTCCGACTTCGTGATGTCAGCGTGGTCCTGGTCGCCAAGCGGCGTCCCGGCCACGGGGTTGAGGATGTTGACCGGCAGTGAGGAGACGCCAATCTCCTGCAACTCGATGGCTGCGTCCACCCGGTCGGCGGGCGACTCCCCCATCCCGAGGATGACGCCGGCACAGAGGTCCATCCCGACCTCTCGCGCGCGGCGCAGCGTCACGAGTCGGTCCTCGAAGTCGTGGCTGCCGACGATTTCGTCGAAGTATCGCCGAGACGTCTCGATGTTGTGATTGTAGTGATTGAGCCCGATATCGGCGAGTTCTTGGGCTTCCTCCTCGGTGAGCAGGCCCAGCGAGGCGTCGGCTTCCACGTCAGTTTCGTCGCGTATCAGCCGAATTGCCTCACAAATTTCTTCCCACTCCTCGGGGCGGTTCTCTTTCGAGACACCCTTCTCCGCGACGACGATGCCGAACCGCTGGGCACCGTCGGCCTCGGCGCGTTTCGCGGCGTCGAGGACCTTCTCCGGACCGAGAAAGTCGTACGTGTCGATACCAGTGTCGAAATGAACTGACTGGGCGCAGAAGCCACAGTCTTCGGCGCAGTTGCCGGCCTTCGCATTGACGATGCTACAGGCGTCAACGGTGCCGTCAGAGAACTCCCGCCGCAAGAGGTCGGCGGCGGCGGCAAGTTCCTCGACTGGCTGGGCCAGCAATGCCAGTCCATCGGTCCGGTCGAGTGTCTCCCCATCGAGGACTCGCCGGACCGCCTCATCTATCGTCTGATTTCCCGTTTCGTAAACCACGCTAACAGCAGCGGTTGACAGCGTCTTAAAGATGGGGGTCGTAGGAGTTCGCCGACGACACTATCGGCGCGGCAGCACCAACTACTAAGAGACGGACTCACCTACCCCTAGGTATGGATTTTGCGACCGACGAAACACACAATCTCATCCGGTCGACGGCGACGGAGATTGCGGGGGAGTACGGACCAGCATACTGGCGCGAGAAAGAGGAGAAAGGGGAGTTTGCCGAGGTGTTCTGGGACGAACTCGCCGCCGCTGATTTCCACGGCCTGCTGGTGCCCGAAGAGTACGAGGGCGCAGGGATGGGGATGCAGGAGATGGGCATCGCGATGGAGACGCTGTGTGCCGAAGGCTGTGGGATGGCCGGCACGTGGTATCTCGTGCTCACGGGAGGGATGGCCGCGCTCGGCATTCGTGATTACGGCACGCCAGAACAGCGCGAGAAATATCTGCCCGACATCGCTGCCGGCAACCGGAACTTCTCGATTGGCATCACCGAACCAGAGGCCGGGACGAACACGCTGAACGTCGCCACTCGTGCCGAACGCGATGGCGACGAGTTCGTCCTCAACGGCGAGAAAGCGTGGATCACCTTCTCAGATATTGCCGACAACATGGTCCTCGTCACGCGGACCACGCCGAAAGCAGAGGTGGAAAAGCCAACCGACGGCATCTCGCTGTTCGTCATCGACATGGACGACCCCGGCATCGAAACCTCACCGATTCCGAAACACGGAATTAACTACTCCAACTCCTGTGAGGTCTTTATCGACGATGTACGTGTGCCAGAGGAGAATATGCTTGGCGAGGAGGACGAGGGCTGGAAACCACTGGTTCACATGATTAACCCCGAGCGGATTGGGTTCGCCGCCGCTGGGACTGGTATCGGGAAACTCGCTGCCGACTCCGCTATCGAATACACCAACGACCGCGAGGTGTTCGGCCGCCCGGTCGGCGAGCACCAGGGTGTCTCTTTCCCTATCACAGAAGCGTACGCACAGATGGAGACCGCGTCGGTGATGCGCGAGAAAGCCGCCTGGAAGTTCGACAACGGCGAGGATTGTGCCTACGAGACCAACGTCGCCAAAGCAACCGCCGTGGAGGCCGGTATCGAGGCCGTCAGGGAGTCGATGCAGGCCTTCGGCGGATGGGGCTACGCCAAGGAATACGATGTCGAGCGCTGGTGGCGCGAAATTAATCTCACGCGACTTGCACCAGTGACTCAGCAGATGGCCTACAACCACATCAGCCAGCAGATTGGCTTCCCAAAATCCTACTGATGAAGATACGTGTCCACTCCGAGACGACCGAGCAGGACGCCCACGTTATCGCGAAGGCACTCGCAGAACATCTCGACGACGATATCGAGGTCTACACCCGCGACGGCGACACGCCACTCGCGACTGTCGAGCGGACGAATGGAACGGAGCCTGAGGAACCAGCAGACGACCTCGGCCCGACCGACCGCGAGCGCCGCCTGCAGGAAGAGATTGCCGAAATCAAGGAAGGCGGCCCGAAGAAGTACCGAGACCGTCTCGAAGAACAAGGAAAACTATTCGTCCGCGACCGCCTCGACCTGTGGTTCGGCGATGACGGCATCGCCTTCGAGGACGGCACCTTTGCGGAGTTCGACGCGGAGGGAGACCTGCCCGCAGACGGGCTCCTGACTGGAGCGGCAGAGTTCGAGGGCCGAGACCTCCATTTCATGGCGAACGACTTCTCGGTCAAGGCCGGGTCGATGGCCGAGAAGGGTGTCGAGAAGTTCCTCAGGATGCAACACCGGGCACTGAAAACTGGCCGCCCAGTGCTGTATCTGATGGACTCCTCTGGTGGCCGAATCGACCAGCAGACTGGCTTTTTCGCCAACCGTGAGGGTATCGGCAAGTACTACTACAACCACTCGATGCTTTCTGGCCGTGTGCCCCAGATTTGCGTGCTCTACGGGCCGTGTATCGCTGGCGCAGCCTACACGCCGGTGTTCGCTGATTTCACCATCATGGTCCGGGATGTGAGCGCGATGGCAATTGCCTCACCACGGATGGTGAAGATGGTGACCGGCGAGGAAATCGATATGCAGGACCTCGGTGGCGCGGAGATGCACACCTCCGTCTCGGGAAGTGCAGACCTGATCGCCGAAGACGAAGAACACGCCCGTGAGTTGGTGGCCCAGTTGATGCGCTATCTGCCGGCCAACAGCGACCAGGACCCACCGCAGAGTGAGTCGGTTGCCCCAGTGAAGTCACCGGAGGGAATCGACTCGGTGGTTCCACAGGAACCCAACAAGGGCTACGATATGCACGACGTGATCGACCGTGTTGTAGACAAGGGTTCTGTACTCGAACTTCGGCCGGAGTACGGGGGTGAGATAATTACTGCTTTTGCACGCATCGACGGCCGGCCGGTCGGCATTGTCGCCAATCAGCCAGCCAACCGCGCGGGGGCAATCTTCCCCGACGCTGCACAGAAGGCCGCACAGTTCATCTGGACCGCTGACGCCTACAACATCCCGCTGCTGTATCTCTGTGATACTCCCGGATTTATGGCCGGGTCACAGGTCGAGAAGGAGGGAATTCTCGAACAGGGCAAACGGATGATTTACGCCACGTCTTCGGCGACGGTACCGACACAGTCAGTCATCGTTCGGAAAGCCTACGGCGCGGGAATCTATGCGATGGCTGGACCGGCCTACCAGCCAGAGTCGACAATCGCGCTTCCCTCGGGAGAGATTGGGATCATGGGTCCCGAGGCAGCAGTCAACGCCGTCTACGCGAACAAGCTCGCAGACATCGACGACCCCGACGAGCGCGCACAGAAAGAGCAAGAACTCCGTGAGGAGTACCGCGAGGATATCGACGTACACCGGATGGCCAGCGAGGTCGTCATTGACGAGATTGTCCCGCCGAGTTCGCTCCGGACTGAACTGACCAACCGATTCGAGTTCTACGAGACTGTCGAGAAGGAACTCCCAGACAAGAAACACGGCACCGTTCTGTAAGGATTTTTTCGGGGAGTCCGAACTTCTCGAAAAATCCCTGTCCGTATTTTTGTTTCACCTAGTTAATACACTACTAACACATCATTCGATTCTGTTTTTGATTCTTTGGTGCTCGCCTTGGCAATTTCTGGGGATATCTCTACTTGTTTATCGGTTTATGACGTATGATAGTGTACGGATGCTCCGACAGATTATCATTGTAGGCGGCGGCCGGGTCGGCCGACACAGTGCAGCGAAGTTGACTGACGACGGGTTCATGGTAACAGTAGTTGAGAAAGATCCGGAGATGGTTGAGCAGTTCCCAGTCCCGCTGGCCGGACGAATTATCGAGGGAGACGGAACTGAGGTCGAGATTCTGCAGGAGGCAAACGTGGAGACTGCAGACATCGTGGCAGCGCTAACCGACGATGTCGAGACAAATCTGCATATCTGCGAACTGGCCGAGGAAATCGCGCCAGCGGCGGAGACCCACCTGCGCATTGACGACGACGGCCAAGAGGCGTACGCTCACCTCGACCACGTCAATCACATCGTCTACCCGGCGGCGCTGGCGGCAGAACAGACAGTCGAACAGATTTCCGAGCCACTCAACTGACAGTCTATTCCTCTTCGGCGATCAACACACGGGTTCCGTTCTGCTGTGCAAATACCGATGAGGTTCCGTCGACAGTCTCAGTCTCGAACTCGAGCGCGCCGACGCTCGCCGTCTCGTTTGTCGATGGAAGTTCGACGTTGCCGAGGATATCGCTGCCACGCGTCACGTTCAGTCGGAAGTGGTCGTCGACTGGTTCGACAGCGATGGTCTTGTTTGCAATCTGTGCGCGGGCCGCTGAGCCGGGAGACCGAAACACCCGAATCGTCTCGTCGTCGTGGCGCAGGTCGACAGCATATGCCGACCCGTTGCCGACTACATTCCAGCCGTGACGGGTTGCGGTGACAGTGTCGCGCCACCCTATCCCACCGACAGGGACAGTTGCCTCACCACTATCTGCCAAGTCACTCTTATCGACGGCGGAAATCCAGATGTCTCGCTTTTCGTTGACGACAATGAGACCACTCTCGTTGGTTCCAAGCCGGCCGTGGCGCGTCTCCTCAGCGTAGGTAATCTCGTACCCCTCGATAGTAATCGTCTCGCTGTCGGGGACCGGATTGTCACCCATCCGGACGTAGTTCGTGTAGAGGCTGGGCAGCAGGACAATTCCGATGATAAACGCGATAGCGAACAGAAACAGGTCCCGCCGAGAGAGCTGTGTCCCGATTCGCGCGGGCCGGTTTGCAGGAAAGAACGGATAGAGCAAGAGTAACAAGAGGACTGGAACAGTCCCGATGCCGAAAATTGGAATCGTCCCCCGGTCGATCGTGCCCGCCCAGACTGACCAGATGAGGACACCGACCGCCCCGAGCCAGACGATTGCGAGCGGTTTCATCGTCGGCGTCCAGGAGATGTTTGGAAGCCTCTCGGGCAATGGCGCGTCATCTGCGGCGACTGCTGCGGTCACGATAATCGCCAGTCCGAGCACGAAGATAACGCCCACACCGCGGAGTTGGAGGAACACGTCGTGCTCGGGCGAGTGTGTGAAAATATACAACCCACGGGAGAGGCCGACCAGCACTGTCGCAAAGAAGACTGCGCTGGGCCGTCGACTCTCGTTACGGCGACGGAGGAGAATCAACGCGAGCACGACCCCGATGAGAAACCCCAGCAGATGTGCCTGCACGTTCACGCCCCACCAGCCCGGCGGCCCCGAACTCGTGCTGGCGGTCGCTCGGACCACCGGACTGAGCAGCGAATTGAGCACGATTGCGGTTCCGGTGAATCCAACCATCGCAATTACGGCAGCAACTGGAAAGTACACCGTTGCGAACCCAACGAAGGCAAAGACGGTGCCCGAGAACCCGAGCGACCAGCCAAACGCGAGTACTGAGGTGAGAAGTGAGACGACTGCGACCGCGAACGGGAACACGACGAGCGCGCGAACCCACGGACGTGCCCACACCGAGTCTGGCGCACTCTCCGTTTCGGAACCAGAACCGTGTGCGCCCGGCGGCGGATACTCGTAGTCGCTAGTCGTGCCTTGGGGCGGATAATGGCCATACGCATACTCGACAATTGGCGCGAGGACGAGTGTCCCAATCATGTTGCCCGTCAGATGGCCCGGACCAGCGTGGGCGAATCCAGAGACAAGCAGTCCAATTGGTGAAAAGTACGACCAGCTCCGAAAAGGGAGCGTGACAGGTGCGTTCCAGTACGCAAGGCCACTCTGGGCGAAGAGATAAAAGCAGACAACGAACGTAATCGAGACGAGCGTCCCCCACGGGACACCGAGGACGAACCGCTCCGAGAGGCGGTCGTACCACCGCCCTCGCCCTGCCAGCAGCCAGATGTAGCCGAACGAAACGAGGAGGGCCGTGACGATACCGATCCGGACGGGGTCGATACCGAGAACCATACCCACACATTTGGGCCAGCCTTTGTGAGTGGTTCGGTCCCGGCGAGTGCGAGACGTTTTTTCGCCTGCGACGCGTTCGGTAATGTATGACACCTGAAGAAGTCAAAGCGGTCATCGAGTCGAATATCCCCGACGCGACTGCTGAGGTAGGGCAACCACGAGGTGTTGACGACGATGACCACCTCGCTGCAACTGTCGTCTCGCCAGCATTCGATGGTAAATCACTCGTCGAGCAGCACGATATGGTCTACGACGCACTTGATGACCACATGACGACGGACATCCACGCCGTCGAACTGACAACCCGAACACCAGACGAGTAACTGCCCCTTGAGCCCAGGCGGACGCGCAATTTGTCAGGCCAGAGTCGCTGACCTGTCTTCGGATTCCATCCCGGGACGGACCCCAAAGAGTTACGTGACGCGGTGTGAACACGTCACTTACGTATGAGTAACGACGGAGAACCGCCGGCTGGTGATCTGAAGCCTGGAGAGGAAGAGGCAGACTCAGAAGCCGACGTGGAGACCGAAGAGACAACAGCGGACGAACCGGACGAAAAAGCCGAGGCACCCGAAGCGGCCGTCGAGGCTGAGGAGCAACAGTCGGACTCCGAGAGCACCACCGACGGTGAGGGTGGGGACGACGCCGAAGCCGCCGAGGAGGCCGAGGAAGACGAAGACGTGGAAGAAGAGGAAGAACTGTCTCGCGCCGAAGAGTTGGCGATGGAGGAACGACGCCTCGACGAACGAGAGCGGGGTCTCGACCAGTTACGGGCCGAACTCGACCAGCGCGAGACCGAACTCAACGAGCAGCAGGCCGAACTCAAAGAGTTCGAGGGACAACTCCAGGGTCGGCAGGCTGACCTCGACGAGTGGGAGAGTGAACTTGAACAGCGTTCGACGGACCTCGACGAGCGCGAGGCAACGATCAAACAGGAGGAACAGCAACTCGAAGCACGAGCGAGCGAACTGGATGACAAGGAGCAAGTGCTCGACACCTACGTCGACGACAGGGTTGCCGAATCACTGGATGGGAGAGTCGACCGTATCGAGAACGTCGTCGGCGAACGGATCAAGGCGCTGGAAAACGACATCGGCGACACTATCGAAAATCAGGTCGGGGCGGCACTGCAGAAACAGGAGACCGGCGGCCGACTCGGTGTCGTCGGCGGCACTATTGTTGGTCTCGGTGGCGTGTTGTTCGTCACGCTTGGCGTACTCATCGCGCTTTCGGGTCAGGTCGACGCGTATCCGGTGGTCGTCTCCGAGACCACGAGCATCGCCCTCGGCGCGGTGCTGTTCGTCCTCGGCACAGCACTGAGTCTGGGTGCGGCCTCGGACCGAGTCTGAGCCGGGCAGTTACGAAGATAATAAGATTCTATTACTCTGACCCCGTTGAGTTAATACATGACAGTTGTCAGCGTCTCGATGCCGGACGAGTTGCTGGAGCGACTCGACACCTTCGCCGAAGAACACGGCTACACGGGTCGAAGCGAGGTTGTGAGAGAAGCTTCGCGCAATCTCCTGACGGAGTTTCAGGATAAACAGCTCGAAGAGCGGGAACTGATGGGCGTCGTTACGGTGCTGTTCGACTTCGAGTCGACTGACGTCGAACAGAAGATGATGCACTTGCGCCACGAATACGACCATCTTGTGACCTCACACGTCCACAACCACGTGGGCAATCACTACTGCATGGAACTGTTTATTCTGGAGGGAGATCTGGAGAATATCTCGACGTTCGTCGGGAAGATTCGAGCCACGCAAGACACGCTGTCCATTGATTACTCGGTGATGCCCGTCGACCGTATCGGTGGCGTGGTCTGAGCCAGCGGAACGATACCTAAAAACGTATTCGAGCCAAAGTGCCCCCAATGAGTTACGGACAACGAGTCCGACCACTGGTGCGCGCTCGCATCCCAACGACACCGACGGCCGCTGCCGTGGTGCTCGGTGACCTGCTCGTTCTGTTTGCTGTCTTCGCGTATGGACAGAGTCGACACGGGTACCTGTTCTGGGAGCGACCGGAGCGGACCGCACTGATAGTTGCGCCGTTCGCCCTCGGCTGGCTCGTCTGTGGACTGCTCGCTGGCCTCTTTGTCCCCGAACCAGTGAGACAACTGAGTATTGGACAACTCGTTGGGACCGTGTTTGCTGCGTGGATTGGGGCTGTCCTTATCGGCGGAGCGTTGCGGGCTACCGAGGCGCTGCCAGGGAACTCACCAGTTGTGTTCCTGGTGGTGCAGGTCGTCTTTGGCGCGCTGTTCTTGCTCCCGTGGCGGGTCGCTGTCCAGTGGCGGCTGTAAGAGCCTGCGGCGGACCGCATACGTTAAGTATAGACCTGCGAAATCACGTATATGGCAGAGACTAAGAGTTCTGACCTCGGCAAAGGGCTCGTCGTGACGTTCAGTGTACTCGGAGCGTTGGGTGCCCTCGCCATGGGTGGCAGTTCTTTTCTGGCCTTCGCGAACCACGACGACACGCTTCAACTGCTTTCGGGTGTCTTTCTGACTGTGGCACTGCTCGCCTCGGGCATCGCCGTCGCCGCAGTCCATCTGTATGACTGACCCGACAGACAACTGATTTAAGAACCTCGCACACGTAATTACGCATAATGACGGAACTAGGCGAGACAGATCGAGAGATTCTCGATTATTTGCGTGAGAGTGTCTCCCGGGGTGAACAGTATCTCCGCTCGAAGACTATCGCTAAACAGCTCGGACTCTCCTCGAAACAGGTCGGTGCGCGACTCCCGAAACTCGACGAGCAGTCCGACGATGTCGAAATCGAGAAGTGGGGTCGGGCACGCTCGACAACCTGGCGCGTCACACAGAGCTAAGCTTTTAGTTGCGTACCCGTAACGGGCGGTATGGTTGTTCGTGCCGAGCGAGTCGTAACGATCCCGGCCCCGCGTGAACGCGTCTGGGAGTTCATCGACGACGCCGAGAAACGAGCACGGCCGATTAGCGTCGTCAAAGATTTCGAGTTACTGTCCGACAGCGAAGCAGTCTGGCACGTCTCGCTCCCGATTCCGCTCAGCGACCGTACACTCCGGGTCGAGACCAGAGACCAGAACCGGACCCCGCCGGAGTACGTCGAATTTGTCGGTGACTCGAAAGCCTTCAGAGTAATCGGTGAGCACGAACTCACTGAGGTCGATGACCAGACAGAACTCCGACTGTCCTTTAGCGTCGACGGCCGAGTGCCCGGCGTCGAGCGATTTTTCAAGAAGAATATTGACAAAGAGCTGGAAAACCTGGAACAAGCGATTCTAGATGATTTAGGCCTTGATTCGGAGTAACAATACTGTAAACCACAGACTCAGAACTGATAATTAGCGGTAGTTACAAGCCGTCGGCGACGAAGGTTGTAGCATATGGGAGCTGCTGAGGATGACACGACCGTACTGGTCGTGGACGACGAAACAGCCGTCGCGGACGCCTACACCGCACAGTTACAGCGGGAATACGATGTCCGGACAGCATACGGAGGCGAAGAGGCACTCGAGGCAGTGGATGATACCGTAGACATCGTCTTACTCGACCGCCGAATGCCGGTCAAATCGGGTGACGAAGTGCTCGACGAGATTCACGAGCGCGACGTCGGCTGCCGGGTAATTATGGTAACGGCGGTCGACCCTGATTTCGATATCGTCGATATGCCCTTCGAGGACTATCTCCAGAAGCCAGTGGACAGAGAAGACCTCCACGGGGCGATTCAGGACCAACTCGCCGCCAGTGAGTACGACGAGCAGGTCGACGAGTATCTCGAACTCAACACGAAGATCGGGTTGCTCGAAGAAGAAAAGCCCACACAGGAACTCGAAGAGTCCGAGGACGTCCAAGAAATCAAAGAGCGCGCCGAGACGCTCAAAGACGACCTAGACGAAACGGTGATGGAGTTCGACGAACCCGCCGATGCGTTCCATAAACTAGTCTAGCTGTTCCACTCGCTGCGGTCGAAGACTATTGCGGAAAGCCTCGACGCTAGGTCTCGTGCCTGCTGTTCTGTCTCTGCGTGTAGTTCTCCCGACACAGCGCCAGCCTCGCCGCCAATCCCTTCTGTCTCCGAGATAGGGTCCGTGCCAGTCGGGAACGTCTCTGGCTCTCCGGTGGGATACGAGCGCTGTGCTCGGGTCCGCCGTCTGAGTTGACGCAACGCCTGGGATGTGAGTTCCGTGTCGAGATGCTGGAGGTCGTATCTCACGATGTAGCCACGGGTGGCGTTGCGGATACCGACAACCGGCCGCCCCTCCGACTGACAGCGCTCCCAGAGCGATTGCTGTTCAGCGTTCGTCTCGTAGACAGGAACGTGCTGGGGAGAGAGTTGATCCATACAGTCAGTTGGTCCCCAGCATATTCGGTTTGTCGGTTCTACTGGACCGCTTCGGTGGCTTCAGCCATGATGTCGAGCGCTTGCTCGATGGTCTCGATGTCGGTCGCATACGAGATACGCGCGTATCCCTCGCCGCCGTCGCCGAAGGCTGACCCGGGAACGACGACCACACCACGCTCGATTACTTCGTCGACCCAGCCCTCGGGGACCTTCGGCATGGCGTAGAACGCGCCTTCCGGTCGGGGGCAGTCAAGCCCCATCTCGGAGAGTCCTTCGAGAAGAATATCTCGGCGTTCCTCGAAGGATGTCCGCATCTCTTCGACAACATCTTGGGGCCCGTTCAGCGCGGCCTCGGCCGCGTACTGTGCCGGGGCGCTCGCACAGGCCTGTCCGTACTGGTGCACTCGCAGCATGCGCTCGATTCGGTCCGTCGAGGCGGTAATCCAGCCGAGTCGCCAGCCCGTCATCGAGTAGGCTTTCGAGCAGGCGTTGACGATTGCCACGTTGTCACTGTTTGCGAACTCGGCGGGCGAGCGGTGTTCGCCGTCGAAAATCTGGTACTCGTAGACCTCGTCAGAAATGCAGAGCACGTCGTGTTCGTCGGCGATACGGGCGAACTCGCGCATATCCTCGGGGGACTGCACTGCGCCGGTGGGGTTGGCGGGGCTGTTAACCACGAACGCGGCCGTGTCGTCGGTAATTGCCGCCTCGACAGCGGCCGGGTCCAGCGTCAGGTCATCGCGGAGTGTGACCGGCCGAGGAGTCCCGCCAGTGAGGTGTGTCAGCGCCTCGTAGGAGACAAATCCGGGGTCGGGAATAATGACTTCCTGGCCGGCGTCGACGTGAGCCTCCAGTGCGATATGCAGCGCCTCGCTGCCGCCAGCCGTGGCGATGATATCTTCGGGGTCGATATCGAGGCCGTTGTCCCGTGCGTGTTTGTCGGCGATTGCCTCGCGCAGCGACTCGGTACCCTTGTTGGACGTGTAGGCGTCAGCGTCGCCGGCGCGAATCGCGTCGACGGCGGCTTCGCGGGCGTGTTCGGGCGTCGGAAAGTCGGGCTGGCCGAGTCCGAGATTGATCGCGTCCTCGCCGGCAGCCTCGAATACTTCCCTGATGCCGCTGATAGAGACCTTCTCGACACGACTGGAGAATGTTGGCATATCCTACTAGGGCCGCGCCGTGCGCATAACTTTTGATGTCCACGACGGCGGGATTGATTATCCCCGCCCCCGGAGTGGCGATATGGTCGTGGCAACGCCAGTTGGCGGCACCATCCTGACAGTTGCATTCGCGTTTGCCGTCATCTGGGTCACAATTTTGGTCCACGAACTCGGTCACTACTACGCTGGCCGCAGCATCGTCGAGATTCCGGCCGACCGCATCAAACTCGTTGCCCCGTATTTTCCCCGTTACGTTGCCCTCTCTGACGGCGACGAGTGGGTGAGTCCGACTGACCTCTCGCGCTACCGGACCGTCTACGCGCAGTACGACTCGGAAAGTGACCACGAGCGGCGCTTCGCCGCTGCCGGTGAGGTTGTCCAGGCGGGCGTTATCGCGCCGGTTGGGTTCGCGCTTGGCCTCCTCGTGGGTCCAGCCCTCGGCGTCACCGTCTTAAGTGCGTCGCTACTCGTCAGCGTTGTCTACGCAGCTATCGACGCCGGTGCGACGCTCTATCGCGGCAAACCGTCGGGCGACTACTCGCTCCTGTGGCAGTCGAGCCCTGGACTCCCTGTTGGCCTGTTGCTCGGGTTCGGAAGTCTCCACGTAGGCCCAATTCTGCTGTTGACGTGACGGGTCGGCACACATTTCAGCACTGCAACCCAACGACGGGGTATGTCGGCACTCTCGGGGATTTCCGTGCGGGACCTGGCGGTTACGCTGGAGGACGTACTCGTCGTTGCCGACCTGCACGTTGGCCGCGGTGCCGCCTCGAACGTCGAACTGCCGGTCGGCGACGGCGACCAGATGGTCGAGCGCTTCGCCGACCTCTGTGTAGCGTGTGAACCCTCCGAAGTCGTCATCGCCGGTGACCTCCTGCACTCCTTCCAGACGGTTCCCGGCCCTGTCAGAAACACACTCGGTGGGCTGAAACAGGCCGCCCGCGACGTGGGCGCTCGAATCGTCGTCACGCCGGGCAATCACGATACGATGCTCGACACAGTCTGGGCTGGCCCAGTCGAAGCAGAGTACAGCCACGGTGAGACGGTGGTCTGTCACGGCCACGTCGAACCCGAGCGCGACGCCGAGCGCTACATCATCGGTCACGACCACCCGACCATTGAAATCGAAGGGCAGCGCCGTCCATGCGTGCTTGCTGGCGAGGACGTCTACAATGGTGCCGATGTCATCATGCTCCCATCGTTCAACGACTTCGTTCGGGGAGTCCGCGTCAACGACATGCGCGCCAGCGAGTTCATGTCGCCGCTCGTGACTGACGCCGACGCGTTCGCACCGATTGTACGGGACCGTGACGCGAGAGAGACACTCGAATTTCCGCCGCTTGGCGCGTTCAGACACCGCCTCTGAGTTCACTTTCACTTTCACCGCGCGGTTGGCTCGCCTTCATACTCCCACCCATGCAATAGTGGAATATGCTCGATGAACTTGCCTCGGCTTGCAACTGCACCGACTGTGACAGCACGTTGACTGACAGCCAGTGTCAAATAGTCTACGAAACTGCGGCCGGCCGTCGCCGTGTCTACGAGTGTTCCTGTGGCGCGGTGACCATTACGGTCAGCGAGTCGACTACCGAAGCCTGAACGCAACGACTAGCCACTCGCCATCCTCGCGCGCCGTGAGGTAGGAATTCTGGACAGACAGCCGGTCACTGGTTGCGCCAGCGCCGCCGTCTTCGACTGTCGGCGCGTCGATCTCGTACTCAGCCTCGACAACTGCGTTTTCGGCGTCGCCAATCGCTGTGGTTGCCTCGTCGGGCAGATTCATATTCAGTGAGCGAAGGCGTTCCGCGGAGAGGTCCCTTTCAGAGATTGTGACCGTGTTGATGTCGACAGAGCGGTTCGTCTCGGAGGACTCCGCTTCCGTCGGCTCGATTGGCGACTCGCTGTGAAGCAGGGCTGAGAGGGCGTCGGCGTCACCCTGCTGTTCGGTTTCGATGTACGCGCTCACGACAGCACGGGGGTTGTTGGTATCAGAATTTCCGAAACAGCCAGCAACGGCGAGCGTGCTGGCACCGACAACCGTCGTGAGGTATTCACGTCGCCGCATAGCAAGAGCCAGGAGTGATCGCTCAAAGAACCTGACGGTCACGACCGGCAAGCGTAAATCCCAGACGCCGATAGACGTGGTATGACCGACGGCGCATGGGTAAGTCTCTTTTCTGGCGGCAAAGACTCCTCGTGGGCGCTCTATCAGGCGCTCGAAGAAGGCCTCGACGTCCAGCGATTGCTCACTGTCCACCCGCCGGGCGATTCGTACATGTATCACGTCCCAGCGACAGAACTTGCCTCACTGGCAGCAGAAAGTATCGGCATCGAACTCGTCGATGTCCATCCAGACGACTTTGGTGCCGAGGAAACGACCGACGCCGGTGAGCAGGGCGACGCCGAACTGGCGGTGCTCGAGGAGGCGCTGACCAAACTGGACGACGAACGTCCGGACGGACTCGCCGGAGTGACCGTCGGCGCGGTGGAGAGTGAGTTCCAGAACAGCCGAGTCGAGGCGATGAGCGAGCGACTGGGCATCGAGACGTTTGCGCCGTTGTGGCAGCGCGACCCCAAACAGATTGCCGCCGATATGCTCGCGGCAGGCTTCGAGACCACCATCATTCGCGTTGCGGCGGGTGGCCTCGACGAGTCGTGGCTCGGCCGCCCATTGGATGCCGACGCGATTGCCGACCTCGCAGAGCTACAGGAAAGCCACGGTGTACATCCGCTGGGCGAAGGCGGAGAGTTCGAGACACTGGTCCGTGACGGGCCGCACATGGACCGGCGCATCGAACTGGAGTACGAGTCGGAGTTCGACGGGACACGCGGGCAGCTACAGATCGAGGATGCGTGGCTCGACTGACGTGTCATAACTAACTTAACCGCCCCAAGAGTACACCACGGTATGATATCGCTTGACGAAGCGGTGACCGCCCGGCTCGAATCTCACGGGGAGCGATTCGAGGTGCTGGTCGACCCAGACGCCGCGCTGGCAATGAAACGCGGCGAGTTCGACGGAGAGCTCGAAGACGTGATCGCAGCCGAAGATATTTTCGAGAACGCCTCTCGCGGAGACCGACCGCCAGAGAACGCCCTGGAGGAAGTCTTCGGCACGACTGACCCGATGGAGATTATTCCACAGGTCGTCAAAGAGGGTGAGATACAGATCACCGCAGAGCAGCGCAAGGAAATGAAAGAAAAAAAGCACAAACAACTCGTCAACCGCATTGCGCGCAATGCGGTCAACCCGCAGATGGACGACGCACCCCATCCGCCCGACCGGATCGAGTCTGCCCTCGAAGAGACAGATTTCCGAATCGACCCGATGGAGCCAGTCGGAACGCAGGTCGACGAGGCACTGGACGCGCTCCGGCCAGTGATTCCGATTCGGTTCGACACGATTACTGTCGCCGCGAATCTGCCAGCGGACTACGCCGGCAGCGGCCAGGCGAAAATCCGGGAGTTCGGTGACCTCCAGAGCGAGGAGTGGCAGCCTGACGGCTCGTGGATTGGCGTCGTCGAGTTCCCCGCCGGGATACAAAACGAGTTCTACGACCTCGTGAACGAGGTTTCGAGCGGGAACGCGGAAACACAGATCATCAAAGACGAGGACGACCTCGACACGCGCTGACGCGGACTTTGGGTTTATATGCGGTCACGCCATACGTGTGAGTGAGTGACAGGAGAGCCAGAGCGGACCGTCGTCGCAAAGCGTGTCGACGCCGGAGAAGCTGAGACCGACGAAATCATCGAACTAGCCCGAGCCGCGGGCTACACAGTCGAGGATATCGTCACCCAGACCAGAACCGAAGACCCTGCCTACCACTTTGGCGAGGGGAAGGTAGAGACAATTGCCCAGCGAGTCGTCGCCACCGACGCGACGGCGATACTCGTCGACAACGAATTAGGACCGTACCAGACCTACAACATCGGGAACAAGCTCCCGAAAGGAGTCCGCGTTATCGACCGCTTCAGGCTGATTCTCGAAATTTTCGGCCAGCGGGCACAGACCCGCAAAGCCCAGTTGCAGGTCGAACTCGCGGAGTTGCGCTACGAACTCCCACGAGCAGAAGCCAAGGCCAGCCTCGCCAAGCGCGACGAGCGGCCCGGGTTCATGGGGCTGGGTGAGTACGACGAGAGCCGCGAGCGTGACATCAAGTCCCAGATAGCTCGCATCAGCGAGGAACTCGAACAGATAGAACAGACCGACCAGCACCGCCGAGAGCAGCGCCGCGAGTCAGGCTTTGATCTGGTCGCGCTTGCCGGGTACACGAACGCCGGCAAGTCGACACTGTTGCGTCGACTGGCGTCTGACCTCGACGTGGACGAAAACAAGGACATCCATCCAGACCTGGACACCACCGCCGAGTCCGAGGACCGACTGTTCACCACGCTCGGAACGACCACCCGACAGGCCGACCTCGACCGTCGGGACGTGCTCGTGACCGATACAGTTGGATTTATCTCGGACCTGCCACACTGGCTGGTCGAGTCGTTCAAGTCGACGCTCGACGCTGTTTACCGGGCAGACCTCGTCTTGCTAGTGGTCGACGTCAGCGAACCAACCGAGGAGATCCGTGAAAAGATCGTGACGAGTCACGACACATTGTACGAGCGCAACGAAGCACCCATCGTAACCGTCCTGAACAAGTGCGACAAAGTCGACGACGCAGAAATTCGCGAAACGAAAGAAGCACTGTCCGCGCTGGCACCGAACCCCGTAGTCGTCAGCGCGAGGACGGGCGAACACATCGACAGTCTTCGCCAGCGGGTAGACGACGAGTTACCAGATCTGGAGCGCGAGCGACTTGTCTTACCGATGACCGACGATACGATGAGTGTCGTCTCGTGGATTCACGATAACGCATACGTCAACACTGTCGAGTACGGCGAGGAAGTGATCATGGAGTTTGAGGCCCGGCCTGCCATCGTCGAGCAGTCGCGCTCGAAGGCTCAGCGACTGGTCGACTCGGGCGCGTCGGCGTAACCCGCCTCGCTCTGGTCACGGTAGGACGCGTCAGCGATGCCGATTGTCTGTCCAATCCCGACGAGGGCAATGCCAGTGAGCAGAAGTTGCTCATCAGGAATAACGAGTCCACCAACAGCGACGGCTGCACCGCTTGCCGACAGTGCGGCCGTCCCGAGGTACAGCAGTCTCGCTGCCGGGAGTTCGCCGGCGGTGTAGGCAAGGCCAGCGGCAGGCAGCAGCATCCACCCGACGAGACTGATACTGAATAGCAGTTGGTTTGGGCCTGAAACGAAAAATCCAGCCAGCCCTGCGAGTGTGACTGGAAGGCCGATGACCATCACCGCTCGCCAGGCGCGGAACGCGCCTTCGGACATCGCCGACCAGCCGGTCACTGCGAAAACGGCGATGAACGTCGCCATCACAGCGTGTGCGATGAGCATCCCGTCGGTGCCGAGCAGTCCGCGAATGCTCGCCGCCGCCGCGAGCCACGCCGCCGGGACGAGTCCAACCGGACCCAGGTCTCGAATCTCTCGCAACATACCTCCGGCTTCACAAACCAGCCCCAAGAGTCTACCGTGAACAGCGCGCCGGGGTTTTTATATCAGGCGGCAGAACGACCGTATATGACAGTCCTTTCGACACAAGACGAAGGCAAGGTATTGATCGATATCGAAGCCGAGGAAATTGGTATCGTCACCGAAGTCGACCCGAAAGAACAGGTCGCCTTCGTCGACCCAGACCCAAGCGTCGCCAACTCAGTCATTCAGGGACTCGGGTTCGGTGACGCCGGCGGCGACGATATCGAGGTCCCTGCAGATAGTGTAGCGACGGTCACTGATACCGAACTTCGGGTCGCCCGAGACCTGTAGCCTAGTCCTGAGAGAAGTACCGCACATCGGTTTCGACACGGGAGCTAATCTCTCCCTCGTTGTCGAGGTGGGCGAGTGCGCTGTAGACCTCCGGGAGCACGTAGTGGAAATCACGGTCACCGGCCCGCTGTTGTGCGAGTTCGAGCACTGTTAGCTCTCCATCAGCGACGGCCGCTTTCGCACCCTTGAGCATCCGCTCGATACTATCTCGTGAGCGCTGGACAATCTCGTCCGGTCGGTCGTGGACCGGACCGTGGCCGGGCAGCACCTGTCGGGGGCCCAGGTCCTCAAGTCGGTCGAGTGCGCCGAGGAAGGCCGGAACCGCGTCCTCGACACCCGTATCGAGACCGGTATGAATCATCACAGAGCGGAACGGTTCGAGCAGGATATCGCCGGAGAACAGCGTCTGTTGGCCGTCGAAATCGACATCGTAGCAGAGGTGGTCTGCCTGATGGCCGGGGGTATGGATGGCCTCGAAGTCGTAGTCAGCGATAGTGACGACATCACGGTCACCGACCCAGACATCCACGGCGTCGGGGTCGAGCAGGCTCCGGTTTCGTTCGAGTGAGTTGACCGACTGGTCGACCACTGTGTCGAGCATGTCCCCGCGGATACCCGCCTGCCGGGCGTGTCGGCGAATCGTGTCGCCGAGGTCAGTCGCGTCGCGGTTGAGGCGCTCGCGCGCGCCAACAGGTGCGTAGACAGTCGGAGAGTTCGCGTCTAACAGTGCGTTCACCTGCCCAATGTGGTCGACGTGTGGGTGCGTGACGACGAGATGCTCGATATCCGACGGCGAACAGTCTGCCTCCGCGAGCCCAGATTCGAGGGCTGTAGCCGACTCCTCGCCGGCCATCCCCGCGTCGACGAGAATTGGCTCTGGGCCGTCAACGAGATAAGCGGCGACGTGGCCCGGCGGCCAGTCGACCTCGATTTCGATCCGGTGGACAGCTGCCTGTGACTGAACGGGCGTACTCGGAGACTCCATTTCCTCCCTCGTAATTCAACAACGAACATAAGACTTCAGAATCCGGCTTTCGGAGTTCCCCTGCCGTGGGACGGTCGTACCACAACAGAACCGCACGACTGCGGCAGCTTTTTTGAAATCAAACAGCCTGACAACCCATGCGAGAGATACTGTAACGAGATACCGTAAAATCGCAATCACTCATTAACGGCTGAAAATCCACCCCGAATTTATTTTACAATGGAAGTGCAAGGGTTGCGTATGTCGTTCGAGCTATCCGACGAACACCGAATGATCCGGAAAGCGGTGCGCGAGTTTGGTGAAGAGGAAATCAAGCCCGTTGCCCGCGAGTACGACGAGAATCACACATATCCGATCGAGATCCGTAAGAAAGCCGCGAAAAACGACTTCGTCGCGCCAAATATCCCGACAGAGTACGGCGGAGCAGGGATGAACACGCTGGCGTCGTCGATCGTCACCGAGGAACTGTGGCGGGCCGACCCAGGTATTGGCAGCGCAGTCGGCAGTGCTGGATTCGGCTCCAGCATGATCGCCAAGTACGGCAAAGAGTGGATGAAAGAGGAGTGGCTGCCGAAGATTGCCGGTGGTGAAACCGCGTCCTGTTCGATGATCTCAGAGCCAGCACACGGTTCGAATGTTGCTGGCATTGAAACCACTGCCGAGAAAGACGGCGACGAGTTCGTCATCAACGGCAACAAGATGTGGATCACCAACGGCACCGTCGCAGATGTCGGTGTCTGTATGACCAAAACCGACCCCGGCGCAGGTCACAAGGGGATCACTGCCTTCCTCGTCGAGATGGACAAAGACGGCGTCGATACTCAAAAAATCGACAACAAACTCGGGATTCGTGCCTCTGATCTGGCGGAGGTTATGCTCAACGACGTTCGAGTGTCCGAGGAGCACATCATCGGCGAGGAAGGCAAGGGCTTCTATCAGCTGATGGACTTCTTCGCCTCCGGCCGAACCAGCGTCGCAGCGCAGGCAGTTGGCTGTGCACAGGCCGCCATCGACGCCGCGCTCGATTACTCGAAAGAACGCGAGCAGGGTGGACAGAAAATCAGCGAGTATCAGGCGATTCGACACAAACTCGCCGACATGGCAGCGACGAACGAGGCTGCCCGGTCACTGACCTACCGCGCCGCCTCACAGGTCGAGGCCGGCAACGAGCAGACTGCGACGAAATTCGCCAGCATGGCGAAACTGTTCGCCAGTGAGAACGCGGTCGATATCGCCGACGAGGCGATTCAGGTCCACGGTGGTGCGGGCTACGTCAGCGACCACCCGGTCGAACGCTACTACCGGGACGCCCGGATCACCAAGATCTACGAGGGCACCAGCGAGATTCAAAAGAACATCATCTCCGACCAGATCATCTAACGATGGATCACGAGCAGTGGTCAGCGGGCCAAGACGAGTTGGCGGTCACCGTCGACGGGCACGACCTGACGGCGGCCTACCGCGAGTTCGAGGGGGGGTCAGGGCCACCCGTGGTCTTCGTCCACGGGATTCCGACGTGGTCGTATCTCTGGCGTGACATCGCGCCGGAGATCGGTTCCGACCACCACGTGATCGTTCCGGACCTGGTCGGCTACGGGAACTCCTCGATGCACGACGGCTTCGACCGGTCGATTCGCGCACAGGAGCAGGTTCTCGAACAGTTGATCGACGAACTGACAGCGGGAGAAGTGGTCCTCGCAGCCCACGACATCGGCGGTGGCGTGGCGCTGCGGTACACAGCGCACAACTCTGACCGTGTCGCAGGGCTTGTCATGTCGAACGCGGTCTGTTACGACTCCTGGCCGGTCGAGTTCATCAGCGACCTCGGCCTGCCGGAGACAGGCCACGCGCCGGTCGAACAGATCGAGAAGCAGGTCGGCGGCGCGTTCGAGGCCGGAGTCTACGACGAGGCCGACGACGAGTTCGTCGAGGGGATGGTCGCACCGTGGCTCAGCGAAGAGGGGGTAACATCGTTATCACGCTGTGCCGTCTCGACGAACACAAACCACACGACGGAACTCGATTACGATTCAATCGATACCGAGTTGCTCTGTCTGTGGGGCGGCGAGGACACGTTCCAGCCAATCGAATACGGTGAGCGCCTCGTCGATGACCTTGGCGGTGAGATGGTCGAACTGGCCGCCTACCACTGGCTGCCGTACGACAGATCTGAAGAGTACGTCGAACAGTTCCAGCAGTTCCTTACCGAAACGCTTGGGTAGGTTGACATAGATGGTGAAAGCATGAGCGACGACGACGCCCCTGAGTGGGACTTCAAAGAGCGGGACATCCTAATCCTGCGAGAGCTGTCACGTGACCCACAGCTTTCCTCGCGGGACCTGGCCCGTATTCTGGAAGACGAGCACGGAATCGACGTATCGCACGTAACAGTCAGCGAATCGATCCGGGGAATGCGCGAGCAGGGAGTCTTCCGAGAAGCAATCATCCCCAACGAGGAGTATTTCATCTTCGGAATGTTCGAGTTCAAACTCGACCCGACAGTGTTCGAGGATGGCTGGCGAGATGCGATGGAGTATATCCGTGACGACGAACACACCATCTTCTATTTCCTCTCGGACGGAGAGTACCAGTGGAAGTCGGTGATGATGTTCCCGGACCGAGAAGCAGAGTCGAAGTGGATTCACGACTTCTACAAGGAACACGGCGAAGTGATCCACAATATCCGCAACTCCGTGGTCCACAACGTTCTCAAGTTCCGGACTGACCCTGAAGTACTCGAAGACCTCTCAGCCTCGACTGGCGAGTAACTACCGCGATTCCCGGAACAACCGATAACTCGCGGAGCCTTTCACGACCGCTTTCTGTTCGCCGTCAGGAGCCTCACCGTAGACAGTTACGTCGGTGTATCCCATCGATTCGCCAGCGCGGATAACCTCTGCCTCGACAGTCAGGTCGCTCCGTGCAGGGCGGAGGTAGGTCACATCCAGGTCTGTCGTCGTCAGTGCCGGTGCAGTCGGGTCGTCGAAGGTGGTCCGAAGCGCGAACCCACTCGAGGTGTCGACCAGCGACGCAGTGACGCCGCCGTGGATGGTTCCACGCGACCCTTCGACGATGTTCGTGAGTTTCTCGTCGTGGGGCATCACCAGTTCGACACGGCCCGCCTCGAACGTCGCTACCTCGACACCCAGCCAAGAGAGAAACTCGTGGTCGTTGATAACCCGCTGGATTGAGTCTCGAACGTCGTCGTCCATCACACCCCACCCCGCACACGCCTATCTCGTATCATTCCTGCCGGATTGAGACTCCCTGGACTCTTAATTCCTCCCCTAAATGTTACCGATGTTAATCGAAATCCTGTTCGATAGTACGAAAGCAGATTAAATCTCGTGTCATTGCTATACTGTTAATTGGTTCTGGGCAGCGGCTCATAAGTCGGCGCTCGGTACCGACTGGAACCGGTTTGATTTTGAGGCTCGGTCTCTTCAGAGCAGGTAATGGAGCCGATACGCGTGGCCGTGCCCCGGAAAGGACGGCCCCTCGAGGCGGTTCTCGAACGAGTTGCCCGGACCGGGTTCGAGGAGACTGCCGACGAGATTATTTCGACATTGCGCTACGAGAAGGCGATAACGAAAGACAAGCGGTCAGACGAGCAGAGCGTCTACGACCGGCTGCAATCCTACAGCGGTATTTCGACGCCACAAAAGCCAGAGTACACGCTGTTCAGAGACGCCCGCTCGGGAATGCCCCGTCGGATTGTCTTCGACAGCGTCACGCTGGAGTTCGGTGACCACGAACTGCAGTTGGTCGGTCGCGAGGAGCCATTGCGCGCGCTCAGGAAACACGAATTCGCGCTCGGGTTCGACAGCGCCGACCTCGTGCTCGAAGAGATTGTCTCGCTCGCTGACGAGCCTCTACGGAGTTTGCAGGCAGTCAACGACCGCATCAGTCCTGCCGATACTGACGTTCGACTCGTGACCGGTCTCGGTGATACGGTCCATCACACGTTGTTGGCACGCCCAGATATCTTTGGCAGCGACCAACCACTCGATAGAGAGTTCGTTCGCGGATACTCTGGAAAACTCTGTGTTTCGCCGCGGTACGAGCGACTCGTTGAAGCGACGCTTGGCTCGACGGTTGTCCAGGGCTGTGAGTTTACGTATCCAACAGAGGGTGAAGAGGAAGAAGCCGCCATCGCCGAGTCTGGGCTCGGTGTCTACCTGACTGTCACCGGGTCGACGGCCCGAGAGCACGGACTCATCGTTGGAGAGAAACTGTTCCCGAGTGAAACTGTGCTCCTCTCGAACGTGTCCGAAACAAACAGCCCAACAGAACGGTTCGTCGAGGACTTTCTTGCGACGAGTGACCTCGAAACGGAACTCGCTGCGCCACAGTAACTCAGTCGGCGCCGGTGGCCGAGTACCGACGGGGCGAGTCTGTGTCTTCGAGTGTACTTTCTGACAGGGTTCCGTCGACCGCAGATAACGTTTGCTCGTATTCGTCCAGCGTCGTCTCAAGTTTCTGCAACTCCTCGTCAATCTGCATTTCAAGTTCGTCGAGTCGCTCCATACTGTTATTACGACGCCCCGACCATTGTCTGCTCGCCCTCTCACGTTAGGGGGAGTCAGCACAGAGATACCTAATTGAATAGGTGACAAGTTGAGCGGTTGTTGTATCCGTGAGAGATGCTGGAAAGTTAAATAATGTGGTAAAAAACAGCCAAACGTCCATCTCATAGAGATATTTGATTCCAGAACTATTGCTCCTCTCCGTGGAAATTTAATTTGTATTAATTCATTTCATTGGTTCCCAGTAACTGGCATAGTCACTACCGTATCCCATCCCTTACGTGTAGCAATATAATTTGTAGAAAAATCTTTTTTGTATGCACAGGTTTCAACTCAGTAGCGATGAAGTCCCTACGAATGTCCACGATTGGTCGGCAGATAAACAATAACGTACAATACTGTACGGAGGCCCACGATGAGTAGTCAAGCAATACTCGGTGGTGTGGCCTTCTTCATCGGCATCACAGTCATCATCGGGCTGTGGGCAGCTAGACAGATAGAGGGCGACAGCGTCAATTACATCGTGGCTGGGCGGACGTTGATTCTCCCACTCGCGGCGGCGACGTTGATGGCGCAGTCTCTCGACGCGAACGCGACGCTCGGGAACACTGACCTGACCTCTGCGTTCGGGTTCTGGGCTGGTGCGGCGCTGCCGGTCGGACTCGCGCTGTGTTTGGTCATCTGTGGCCTGTTTTTCGCCAAGCCACTGAACCAGATGCGACTGATTACAATGCCCGATTTCTTCCGGAAACGCTACGGTCGCGTGACCGAGATTCTGGCGTCGGTTGTGACGGTCATGAGCTTTGGACTGTTACTCGCAGGAAATCTTGTGGCTGGTGGCCTGCTCTTCCAGACGTTCCTCGGTGTTGATTACGTCGTCGGCGTCTTGCTCATCAGCGTCATCATTCTACTGTACACGCTCGCAGGTGGCCTGTTCGCCGTGGCCTACACCGACATTATTCAGGCAGGCATCGCACTCGTCGGCTCGATTGCCCTGCTTGCCTACGTCGGTATCAACTACGGATTCACGATTCCCGCCGGGGCCGGACCGACGAACTTCGGTCAGTTGTTCAACGTCACGGACCCGAGTTCTGGCGCGATGATCAACCTCGCAACGATTACCGCGCTGGCATTTGGTAATCTTGTTGCCCTGGACTTTAACGAGCGACTCTACGCCGCGAAGGACCCCGCAACTGCTCGGTTGGCCTGCTTTGCCGCGGCAGCCGGCACGCTCATTATCGGGATTCCGTTCTCGATTGTCGCGCTCGGTGCGAGCGATATTCTCGCCTCCGTCGGCGCTTCTGCCGGTGACGGCGCAATCCTCTACGCGCTCGTCCGAGACGCACTCCCGCCGGCGCTGGGGGTCGTCGTGATTGTCGGCATCGTCGGCGCGTCACTCTCGACTGGTGACGGTGCAATTCTCGCCACCTCCTCAGTTATCGCGCGCAACGTCATCGGCATCCGTCCAGAATCTGACACCGAGGGCGCTATCAAGCAGGATAAACTCCTGCTCGTGACGCGAATTGTCGCTGTCGGAATTGCGACGCTCGGCTCGCTCATCGCGGTGCGAGACCCACAGACTGGCATGCTGCTGGTGCTGGCTTTCGACCTCAGTCTCGCCGGCGTCGCCGTGCCGTTCATCTTCGGACTGTTCTGGTCGAAAGGGACGCGAGAAGCCGCACTCTCGGCAATTGTCGTTGGCGTTGGCTCGCGTCTGGTGTTCTTCGTCCTCTCACCAACCACCTACGGCCTGCCGAACAATCTGCTGTACATCGAGAACGGACTGATTACGGCAGCCTTCGATGGCTTCCCGACGTTCATCAGTCCGCTGCTGGCAATTGGAACGTTCGTTGCCGTCACGATGATTACCGCAGAGGCTGCGTCTGACACGAGCACTCCCGCCTCCCAGCCCGGTGCCTTCTCCGAGGCAAACGACTGACTGTACTGCGTCCGGGTCAGTTTTTCAGGAAGTATGCATAGGTCGTTACGGGGACCAGACAGAGACCGCCCGTTGCAGCCAGTCGAGCGGAGCGATTCTCAGCAATCGGCACGAATCCGTCGCCGAACTCGGTCGTGACCGTAAGAAGACCGGCACCGACGGAGAGTGTCAGAACCGCTGCCCACATCGCGACCACCGCGTACCCGACTGCATTCAGTTGTCCGGACCAGGCCGCGTGGGCGACGACCACTATTCCAGCCACCGCCGGGACCGGCGCGAGTGGGCTCGTCGGGTCGGGAATTGACACTGTTCCGGCTAATCCAATCGCACTCACGTAAAACAACGCTAGTAGCAGCTGCCGCGACCGGTCCATCAGTACGACAGGCGGTCAGACGAACAAAAAAAGTGCCGGTCAGTCGTCGCTCAGGGCCGGGGCCGTCTTCTGGAGGGCTTCTTTCGGTCGAATCGGACTTCCTTCTCCGAGGCAAACGACTAACTTCGGTAGCCGATGACGTCTTTTTTATTTATCAATCGTTGATGAGTCGGACTGTCGTTTCTGCTCACGTAAAGACACGGAGCTTGACGATTGGGTAAGTCTGTCGAGTAGCAGCACTCAGGCGGCGAGTGCAATATCTAAATACAACATGATGATGACGCCGGCCATGAGTCCGAGTGTCGCTACGCGTTCGTAGCCGCTCCGGTGTGTCTCGGGAATGATTTCGTCGGAGATGACGAACAACATCGCCCCCGCTGCAAAGCCCATCGCGTACGGGAGCAGCGGTTCAACCGCCGCAACCGCGACAGCCCCGAGTACGGCGAGCGGAATTTCGACAACGCCGGCTCGAATTCCGGCCACTGCGGCGTAGATGCGTCGGTCCAGCCCAGCGTTGATCGCCGCCACGGAGACAGCGAGTCCCTCTGGAATGTTCTGCAAGCCGATTGCAAACATGAGCGAGAGCGCGGAGCCAAGTTGGGCGGGGTCACCCGCAGCAGCGCCGAACCCGACACCGACAGCGAGTCCTTCGGGCATATTGTGCAAGGTAATCGCCAGGATGAACAACACAACACCCGTCAGTTTTTCTTCTGAGACTGCAAGCGATTCGCTCGGCCGCGCGGCGTCTGTTCGACGGTTGCCGGTCAGCAGATAGTGGGCATGTGGAACGAGTACGTCTGCCCGGTCGAGCGCCAGCGCACCGAGTCCCACACCAATCAGTGTCGGTACTGGATTACCGCCCGAGTATTCCTCAATGCCGGGGATGATGAGGCTGGTAAATGCCGCTGCGAGCATGACGCCAGCGGCAAATCCGAGCATCGCGTCAAGTGCGCGCTCGGAGGGGTTGCGCCAGACGAGCACCAGCGATGCACCGAAGAGGTTCATCGACGCGATGATTATGCCCCCGACAAACGCCTGGATTACCGGTGACGTGCCGGCAATCCGGACGAATGTCTCAGTCACTTCGACTGCCATAGGTCAGACCCGAAAACTGCCCGGATATAGCTATGGGTTCAGTGTAGACAGGGACCGCGGTTACGAACAAAAAGAAAGACAGCGAGTCGTTAGTCGTCGCTCGGAGCAGGCGTCTTGTCGAGGTCTTCTTTCGGTCGGATCGGGCTGCCCTCGTCGAGACCGCGGTGTGAGAGAGCCAGCCCTTCCATCACTTCGATGCAGAGGCGGTTCGCAAACCCGGAGGTAATTCCACCGTTGTAGGAACTGGTGTCACTGGCGTCGTACTGTGGCGCAACCTCCACAACGTCGAAGCCGAAGTTGTCGATGTCCATCTGCTTCACAATCTGTCGAATCATCGCGAAGGTCTCTCGTGGCATCAGCCCGCCCGGCTCCGGTTCGCCGGTCCCCGGACAGTAGGCCGGGTCCATCACGTCAACGTCGAAGGAGAGCCAGACTGCGTCCGTTCCGTCAGTTGCGCGGTCGACGGCGTCCTGGGCAATCGCCGAGAGGTCGCCGTCCATCACGTCGAAGGAGGTGTACCACTTCATGTCGGCCTCGCGCATATCCTCGTAGACGTCTGGGCCCGGCCAGTAGCCTCGTGGGCCAATCAGCGTGTAGTTCTCGCCCTCGAAGAGACCGTCATCGTAGGCTCGTTTTACCCATGCGCCGTGGTCGTACTCGAAGCCGGTCAGTCCATCGTCGCCAGTGTCGGCGTGACAGTCGAAGTGGATGAGTCCGACGTTGTCGTAATCGTTCGCCTCGGCCCAGCCCTTCATGTCTGGGTACGTAATCGAGTGGTCGCCACCGATGACCATCGGCATCATTCCCTTCTCGGAGATGTTCTTGACAGACTCCTGGATGTTGAGTTGACTCTTTCGCGTGTCGCCGGGAGAAATCGTCGCGTCACCAGTGTCGACGACACTGAAGGAGTCGAACGGGTCAACCCCAGTCTCGATGTTAAAATGCTGGTAGGGCGGTGATGGGACCGTCGAGGCGGCCCGTACCGCTCGTGGTCCGTATCGCGTCCCCGGACGGATGGTCGTCGCCGTGTCCAGCGGTGCCCCCAGTACACCGATATCTGCGTCACTGTCCTCAAGTTCTGCCTCCGTCGTCGCCGTGGGGAGTTTTAGAAAGGACGGAATTCCGCTGAAAATCGGTTCGTTTGCCTCTTTGTGCTTGTCGCCGTAGATGTCTTCGCCGTTTCTGTTGTCTTCCATAATTTTCCCTTGCGAGTGGCCAAACGTTTCGTATTCTTCCGACATCGGTTGTTGCTTGTCACATCGTATAAGCGCTTCTTAGAATGTGTAATACCGCATCGGACAGACACAGGGGTCGCTGTTGTTGCGGGTACTGCCATCCACTGTACAAGGAACCTAATACAAACAATCCAGAGAGGTGCGACAAATGAGAGGAAATGTGTGCTGGTAGCCAGCCAAAGTGGCCGAATGTAGGGCAATTCCCCGCGCGCGAAACTATTTTGCCCAATCAACTCGACTCACCGCGTAGAACCATCGAATGGGACCACACGATTGCTGTGCACGCAGGCGGAGGGCGACTGAGTGATGAGAGGTGGGAATCCAATTCGGTCGAACAGGAAACTCCAGCAGGTTGGTTCGTCGACACTAGCCGTGACGCTGCCGGTCGACTGGGTGGAAAAGCAGGGCCTCGAGAAGGGTGACGAAGTGGTCGTTCAGCGCGACGAGAGCGGCGGGTCGCTGCTGGTCGTTCCGAACGACCCCCACGAGAACGAGCAGACGGCAACCATCGACGCCGACGAGTTCAGCACCGAGCAGTTCAGACAGGTGCTGTTGACCCAGTATATTCTCGGCAGACATCAGCTAACGATCACCAGCGATTCGGGGCTGTCGAACGAGCAGTTCAACGTCATCATCGAACTCGAAGGGCAGTTGATGGGCTTTGGCGTCGTCGAACAGACACAGAAGCGAGTCGTAATTCGCTGTTCGGTCGCAGTCAAAGAGTTCGACGTAACAAATCTGCTCGAACGACTGGCGAGAACTGAGGGCGGCATCAGAGACGGCGCTGTCGAGACGGTGCTCGGTAACGGCGACGGTATTGCCGACCGACAGAGCCAGCAGCTCTGGCGACTGTTCTGTCTGTTCCTCCGGTTGATTTTCACCACCTACCGGAACCCGCGACTCAACGACGCTGTCGGCATCGACACCGGCTTTCCGCTGCTTGGCTATCGTTCTGTGGCGACAGACCTGGTGATGATGGCCGACAGCTCCAGCCAGCTCGTCGACTCCGGGTGGTCGGCGGGGGACGGCGTCGACAGCGAAGAACTCCAAACGCTCGCTGAGTCAGTCGACGAAGCTGTGGCGGCGACTGTGGCTGTTGTCGTGAATCCAACACACGACGATGTCGAATCAGCGCGGGAGTTGATCGCCGAGACGCGGTCTCGTATCGACTCGCTCGGGACAGCGGACGATGACCTACGGCGCCTGTTAACGTATTTCACGACGATTCTCGACCACGCGGGTCGAATTCAGTCGGTCGGGGCGCGGTTGGCGTACCGCCAGACTGATACCGACTCCCAAGACGAAATCGAAGAGCCGGACGCCTAGAAGAGCTCTTCGACGTGGTCGGCGACTTCGTTCGGCGTGTCTCCGACTGGGACACCAGCCGCTTCGAGGGCGTTGATTTTGCTCTCCGCGGTGCCAGTGCCGGAACTGGAGACGATTGCGCCAGCGTGGCCCATGCGTTTGCCCGGCGGTGCTGTCCGGCCTGCGATGAAGCCGACGACCGGCGTATCGACGTGGTCGTCAATGTAGGCCGCCGCGTCTTCTTCGTCTTCGCCGCCGATTTCGCCACACATCACGATGGCGTCGGTGTCGGGGTCGTCCTCGAACAGCGAGAGTGCGTCGATGAAGTCCGTCCCGATAATCGGGTCGCCGCCGATACCGATGGCCGTCGACTGGCCGAGGCCGCGCTCGGTCAGGTTGTCGACGACCTGGTAGGTGAGCGTGCCAGACCGGGAGACGAGGCCGACGTTGCCAGCCTCGAAGATGTTTCCGGGGAGAATACCCAGTTTCGCGACGCCCGGCGTGATGAGGCCCGGACAGTTCGGTCCAACGAGGTGGGTGTCAGTGTCCTGCAGTTGTCGGTAGACACGACTCATGTCCTGTGTCGGAATACCTTCGGTGATGGCGACAACGAGGTCGACCGGCGCGTCCAGTGCCTCGAACAGCGCGTCGCCAGCGAACGCCGGCGGGACGAAGACGACGGCCGCGTTTGCGTCTTCCGCGCGGGCCGCGCCCGCGACGGTGTCGTAGACTGGAACGCCAGCGACTTCCTGGCCGCCTCGGCCCGGCACTGCGCCGGCCACGACGTTCGTGCCGTACTCCATCATCTGGTTGGTGTGGAATTTTCCTTCGCCGCCGGTGATACCCTGCACGACGACGCGGGTGTCCTCGTCGACTAATACACTCATTGTTCCACCTCGTCAGCTGCCTTGACAGCAGCTTGCACGGCGTCTTCGAGTGTCGCTTCGACCTGAACGAGATCTGTATTGAGAATCTCCATACCTTCTTCTGCGTTCGTCCCCGCGAGGCGGACGATGACCTGTTTCGGGATATCGTCGAACTGTTCGAGTGCCTGATTGATACCGTTCGCAACCTCGTCGCCACGGGTAATCCCGCCGAAGATGTTGAACACAACCGCGTCGACGTTCTCGTCAGAGAAGACCATATCCAGGGCGTTGGCGACTCGTTCGGCTTTCGCACCGCCGCCGATGTCGAGGAAGTTGGCGGGCTTGCCGCCGTAGTAATCCACGAGGTCGAGTGTCGTCATCACCAGTCCCGCACCGTTGCCGATGATGCCGACGTTGCCGGAGAGGCGGACGTAATCGAAGCCGTACTCGTTTGCTTTGGCTTCGAGGTCGTCCTCAGCAGCCTCGTCTTCGAGTTCTGCGAGGTCCTGCTGGCGAAACAGCGCGTCCCCGTCGAGATTGAACACCGCGTCTGCGGCGATAACCTCGTCGTCGGCGGTGACCATCAGCGGATTAATCTCCGCGTCAGCGCCATCTCGCTCCTCCCAGAGGTCGTACAGCGTCGAGAGAATACTCGCAACATCCATCGCGATATCCTGGTCGACGCCGGCCTCGTAGACGACTTTTCGAGCCTCGTACTGGTGCATACCGAAGGCGGGGTCGATGTGTTCCCGCGCAATTGCGTCGGGGTCCTCCTCGGCGACCTCTTCGATGTTGACGCCGCCGCGGGTCGACACCATCGCGACTGGCTTGCCTTCGCCGCGGTCCATCGTCACGCCAACGTAGAGTTCGTTGACGAAATCGACCGCCTCTTCGACGAGTACGCGGTCGACGGTGTAGCCTTTGAGGTCCATGCCGAGAATCTCGTCGGCGGCCTCGCGTGCCTCGTCGTCGTTCTCGACGAGTTTGATTCCGCCAGCCTTGCCACGTCCACCGACGTGGACCTGAGCCTTGATCGCGACCGGATAGCCGATGTCACCGGCAGCCTCGACGGCCTCGTCTACTGTCCGCGCGAGCGCTGCGTCGGGTGTCGGGATCCCAGCGTCAGCAAATACCTCTTTTGCCTGATATTCGTGTAAGCGCATCCTAGGCGTTTATTCTGCCGTGGCCCTGTTAGTTGTACCGGAACGGGTCGCCCGTAGCCGGCCAATCGTAGCACTTCCGTCGGCCTTCCCCCGAATCTGTCCGGTATCGTGCCCAACAATCACAGAGATGACGTGTTTGTTGGTCAAAGAGTCGACGCCTCTGGTCCGTTTCGACCAGGCGCTCCCGTGTCTCAGCGTCTGGTCCACAGAGTCGTTGCTGGCTGCACACGAGGACGAACTGCCCGACGACTGGCTCTAGAACTCTGAGTACTACAAGCGAGCCACCGACAGTTCTCTGCTGCCGTGCGCTCCTGTTATAATTCTTCGGTGCGAGCGGCGGCGTTGAGCGATGTTTCTGCGATGTTACCGCCGTACTCTGCGGTGCGAGTGAGACTATCGAGGACGAGCGCAATCAGGTGGCTCTGTGGAATCTCCTCCTCGTGGAGCGTGCGCTCGATTTCGGCGATATCTTCGAGTAGTGCGTCCCGCCGGTCCAGTGCCGCGTGTGCTGCCTCAGTCTCGCCATCGGCCAACAGCGTTGCTGCGGCCTGAGTAGCAATATCACGAGAGCTGTCACCGACGTTTTTGATTTGGCGAGCGAGGTCTGGCGGCAGTGGCTGCTCGAAGCGCGGGCCGAGGCCGGCGAGTTTGACTGCGTGGTCTGCGATTCGCTCGAACTGTCTGGCAGTCGTCTGATAGTCGTACAGTTCCAGCCGTCCGAGGTCGAGTTCCTCGGCGTTGACTGGATTTTCTAGCGCGCGCTGGAAGTGCCGTGACACCATCGCGTACAGTCTATCGACCTGGTCGTCGCGCTCGGAGACGCGACTCGCTGCCTGCTGGTCTCCTTCGAGCAGTGCCATGACAGCGTCCTCGTGCATCGCCAGCGCCAGTTGTTGCATCTGTTCTGTCGACTGACCGACCGAGACCGTACTGGAGTTGAGGAGATTCTTCAGCGTGACCTCTGTCTCTGTGGCGTTGACAATCTCCAGTCCGATGAGCTTCCGCGTCGTGTCGGTGATGACGCGGCGAGTCTGGTCGAAGCCAGTCGGGTCAGTGAGCGTGACGCTGTTGAATCCACTCGTGTAGAAGGCAAGGATCATCCGGCGGACCTCCGTTTCCGTCGCTCCGGCGACAGCAACCGCTGTCTCCTTTGTGTCATCGTCCGCGTGTGCAGATTCGATAACAAGCCGTGTCCCGTCCGGAAAGAGTCTGAGTGTATCGCCTGCCTCCACATCAGCCTCCGTTGCCCACTCCTTCGGGAGCGACACTGTCAGCGTCGACCCACCGGTCAACTGCACCTTCCGTTCTTTCATCAGATACGCTAATTCGGAGGGGCTCATTATTAGTGATTAATATGATAGGTATACAGAACTCACTGCAGTACGTATTGCTATATATTCCTCTGTTTGAGAACAGTTAGTTCAGAATCGGACGTACAGATGTTTCAGGCCCGTACAACTCACACCCACTCGGTTCGGTCTATACTGGTCTGACGGGTTCGTATAAGTATTATAAACTGCTTTAATAACCGATAGGAAATGCACAGATGATGACGCAGGACTCAGAGCGTCTGTCTGACGACGCATCACGACGTAAATTCCTTGTTGGCGCCGGGACACTCGGCGCGACAGCACTCGCCGGCTGTACACTCGGCAGCGGCGACGATTCCGCTGGCCCCTCCTCGCTGACAGCTGATGGCTCCTCCACAGTGTATCCAATCACGAACGACGCCTCCGCCGTCTGGAACGGTAATCCACCAGCCTCTGACGAAGAGTACTGGGGGCCCGGCCAGTACGACATCGATACGGACATGAACCTCGCCGATTACTGGGGGCAGAAATACGGCTTCGAGCCGACCGAGGAACGGAGTGTGCCGCCCTTCCAGGTTCAGGTTGCACTGAGCCACTCCGGGACCGGTGTCGAAGCAGTCACCAGCGAACGCGTCGACATCGGTGACGCGAGTTCGACAGCAGAGTCGATTCTCGGCGCCGACTCCGACAAACTCGACAACATTGTCGACCACGTAGTCGCAGTCGACGGCCAGCCAATCGTCGTCAGCGAGGAAATCCGCGACGCAGGTGTCTCACAGATCACCGGTGACGAACTCCGGGGCATCTACAAGGGCGACATCGACAACTGGAGTGAGGTTGGCGGCCCAGACAAGGAGATTTACGCAATCGGTCGCGCAGAGAACTCCGGAACTGACACTGCATTCAGAAAGAATCTGTACGGCGACCCAGACGCACCGATTTCGCCGGACACTCGAAAGGGCCAGAATCAGCAGGTTGCCCAGTTGGTCAAACAGAACGACAACGCAATCGCTTACATCGCGCTGGCGTTCGTCGAACCCGACCAAGGCACCCCGCCAATCGGACTCGAGCTCGACGGGACGCTCTACGAGTTCGGCAAGAACCTCGGTGCCAAGGAGTACCCGCTGAGCCGTGACCTGCACTGTTACACCTGGGAAGACACCGACAACCGAGAGAGTGCCTTCATCAACATGATCCTCTCAGAGTTCGGCCAGCAGAACTTCGTCGAGCCGAACAACTACTTCAAACTCCCACCGGAGCGACGAGAGGAAGAGCGCGGAAAGCTGGCCGACCAGGCCTAACCGTCACTGGCCGCCGTTCGCTCGGCCGGCCGATACATATTCGTTTTTATACATGAACAAAATACAAGACTTGGCGGTACGAGTGCGGTCGTCGCTCCGGCAACAGATGGCGCCGACGGTCCGAACACTCGTGGAGATGGACCGAGTGAGCCTCCTGTTAGCAACGGCACAGGTGGTGTTGGTTGCCGGGGCGTTCGTGAGCTTTCTGCTGCAGTCGAACTGGCTACTGACACTGCTGTACGGCTTCCTGGTCGTGACAGGTGTGGGATGGGTCATTCGGCAGGAACTGACCGCGAAACTGCTCACGCTACAGATGACTGTTCTGACGCTGTCGACGCTCGGCCTGATTGCCTTTTTCCTCTTTCTGGAGGCAGTGCCAGTCTTCCGGGAGATGGGTGTCGGGCACGTTCTCTCGCCGTTCGGACCGAACAAGTGGTCCGTCGCGGGCGGGCAGTTCTCGCTTATCCCGATGCTCTTGGGCACGCTGATTACGACTGCGGTCGCGATGCTCGTCGCGGCACCGTTCGGCATCGCGGGCGCACTGTTTATCAGCGAAATTGCCCCTGACTGGCTTCGAGAGATAATCAAGCCAGCCGTCGAACTGCTCGCCGGGATACCCTCGATTGTCTACGGGTTCATCGGATTCACTGTGATCAACCCTTACATTGGAAATCTGTTTTCCATCACTCCCGCCGGCGCGATGTTCACGATTGGGCTGGTAATTGGCTTCATGGCGCTCCCGACAGTCGTCTCGGTGGCCGAAGACGCCCTGTCGGCTGTTCCGGACTCGATGAAAGACGGGTCGGTCGCGATGGGGGCGACAGACTGGCAGACGATCAAAAGCGTCTCGATCCCGACAGCGTTTTCAGGTATTTCAGCGGCTGTCTTGCTCGGCCTCGGCCGAGCCATCGGTGAGACGATGGCCGCGACGGTGATGATTGCACACAGGCGACAGATGGTGGGGCCGAAACCCTACAACTTCTTCGACAGCACCGAGACGCTGACCACACTCATCGCGTCAGGCTACGGTAACGCACCAGAAGGGTCGACCTTTCTGAGCGCGCTGTTCGCTGCTGGCGTGCTCTTGCTCGTCATCGTCACCGGGCTGGGAATCATCTCACAACTGATCCAACAGCGCATGCAACGAAAACTCAGAGGTGGACAATGAGCGAACGATACCAGACACGGCTTGTCGACGGCGACAGCAGTAGTTACGAACAGTTTTCCCTTGGCGTGACTGCGGGCTCGCTTGTCGTCTTCGCGCTCGCGGTTGGAACCTTCGCTGATGTGGTGCCACTGGCCGATGAAGTCGGTGGCCTCACGGCGGCGACGTATTTCGGTGTCGCCACGCTCGGTCTCGGGCTGGCAACCGCCGCGCTGGGAGTCTTCTCTCGGTGGGGCAGCGTCCGGACGACGCCTGACCGCTCAGCAGGGCTCGTTGTCGGGCTTATCCAGAGTTTGCTCTGGACGCTGCTTGTCGGGACATTCCTCGGTAATACACTCGGCGTCGGGCAGGTTGGCTGGCTCGGTGCCGTCGTGGTTGGTCTTGGCGTCGGGTACGCCACTATTGCGCTGCGAGAGGACCTCGGAGCGACAATACCTGCGAGCGTCCTCGTGTGCCTGATTGGCGCCGTGTTCACAACCGGCGTCATCTCGCCAGGGTGGACGTGGGAACCTTCGGGCTTTGGAGCCACGATCCCCGGAACACTCGTGATTCCGCTGTCGGTGATGTTCGTTGGGCTCGCGACTGGATGGGCGAGTGCGTCTGCCTCCGAAGGCTTTGGCACCCGCGGCAGACAGAACGGCGCATTCGTGCTGGTCTCACTTGTCGTGATGCTCACGCTGTCGGTGCTGGCCTTCCTGCTCCTGTTTGTCTTCCAGCGGGGAATCGGCGTCGTTGTCGAAAATCTCGTCGTCAGCGCCGGGACAGTGGTGCTACTCCTCGCAACCACGATGTTCGTTTTGCTCAGAGTGACGACAATCAGCCCAGCAGCCGCCAACGGGACAGACAAGATTATCGCCTTTGTCAGTCTCGCGGTTGTTGGGCTCGTTGGACTCGCGGCTGCTGCAGTCCTCGGAACGGTCGTAACGAACAGTACACTCTCGGGGTACGCGGTCACGGTCGAACCGACCGCCGCCGTCGGTGCAGCCCCCGGACTGCTTGCCGCGGCGGTCTTGCTCGCACTGACAGGGCGCTCGGGTGACTGGACGCCCGAGACAGCCCGTGGTCGCTGGATCAACCGTGGCCTCGGTGTGGCGCTGGTCGGTGCGATTGGTGTGACAGTCCTGGAACTCGCCATCAGCACCGAACTCGCCGTCGCTGGCGTCGCGGCTGTCACAGTGCTACTCGGCGGCGCAGGCCTCGGCGTCGTGGTGCTAGCCGCCACACGGCCGAGTCCCGGTCAATCTGGCGAGCCGTCGTCGCTCCCGCCGGTTTCTTGGTTGGGCTACGCCGGCCTCGCTATCGTCGCTGTCGCCTGTTTGCGCGCGTTCCTGACCGGCTATCCGGTCGGGACGAGTCAACTCGGTATCGTCGGGAACGGAACCGTCACCTGGCCGTTCATCATGAACCCGTCACAGGGACTCGGGATCCAGGCTGGCGTGATGCCAGCGATGTTCGGCACTATCTGGATTGTTCTCGGTGCGGTTGTGTTTGCCGTGCCGCTTGCGCTGGGTGCAGCCGTCTATCTGACAGAGTATGCCGAGGATAGCGTCTTCACCCGTGCAGTCGATGTCGCGACAAACGGCCTCTGGAGCACACCGAGTATCGTCTTTGGGCTGTTCGGCCTCGCGTTCATCGTCCCGCGGTTCGGCGACACCCCCTCGATTCTCGCCTCACAGCTCGTACTCGGGTTCATGCTGTTGCCACTCGTGCTCATCACCAGCCGGGAAGCGATGAAGAGTGTCCCCGACGAGTATCGTGACGCCAGTGCGGCGCTCGGCGTTACGAAGTGGCAGACCATCAGAAGCGTCGTCGTGCCCGCGTCGATTCCGGGCGTGATTACGGGCATCATCCTCGGCGTGGGCCGGATTGCCGGTGAGACGGCACCGCTACTGCTGGTATTGAACGGGCCGAACTTCCCGAACTCTGGGCCGAACGTGCTGAAAAATTTCGTCGTCCAGGTTGGCGCACAACCGCCGTTTATTCAGGTGTCGAATCCGGCGTTGCTCGAGCGAGCGAGCGCCCTTCCCTACCAGCTGTACGCGGTCATCACAGCCGGCGTCGGTGCCGGAGAGTCCTTCGGCTGGGGGACGGCACTGGTCTTACTCGGCGTTGTCCTGGGCTTCTTCGCGATGAGCATCGCAACCAGACGCTACTTCGAACGAAAACTCCACCAATGAGCAATTCAGCTACGACTACGACGGATGACCGAATCGACGACGAACAACCAGACCAGACGACGACCGGTGAGAGTGAGGAACGAGTACAGCCAGAGTGGCGGGAGTACTCCTTTGCTGGGGACCCGGTGCTCTCTGTCGAGGACCTCAACGTCTGGTACGGCGACGACCACGCCCTGACAGACATCTCCATCGACATCCCCGAACAGAGTGTCACGGCGTTAATCGGTCCATCTGGCTGTGGGAAGTCGACGTTTCTCCGCTGTCTCAACCGGATGAACGACCGGATAAAAGGCGCAGAAGTCGAGGGAACAGTCGAGTTCAACGACGCGGATGTCTACGACGACCGCGCGAATCTCGTCGAGTTGCGAAAGCGGGTCGGAATGGTGTTTCAGCACCCCAACCCGTTCCCAAAATCGGTCAGAGAGAACGTCGCATACGGCCCGCGCAAGCACGGAGATATCGAACGTGGCCTCGTCTCACGACTGCTCGGTCGCGACCAAAAAGCGCAGGAGGACGAACTCGTCGAGGAGTGTCTGCGTGACGCTGCGCTGTGGGAGGAGGTTTCGGACCGGCTCGATGACAACGCACTCGGACTCTCCGGCGGGCAACAACAGCGACTCTGTATTGCCCGCTGTCTGGCTGTCGACCCCGAAGTCATCCTGATGGACGAACCAGCGTCTGCGCTCGACCCGATTGCCACGTCGAAAATTGAGGACCTGATCGAGGACCTCGCCGAGGAGTATACTGTCGTCATCGTCACCCACAACATGCAGCAGGCAGCCCGGATTTCTGACCAGACAGCTGTCTTTCTGACCGGGGGCGAACTCGTCGAGTACGGCGACACAGAGCAGGTGTTCGAGGACCCACAGAGCCAGCGCGTCGAGGATTACATCACCGGGAAATTTGGATGACATGACGGGGAATGGGACTACGCTCGAGCTCGGAACGCTGCGGTCGGAGGTGGTGTCGATGGGGGGAGAGGCTGTCGACCAGCTCGACCAGGCCCTGACTGGGCTTTCAGCCAGTGACGAAACAATCGCCAGGGCCGTCATCGATGGGGACGAAAAGATCAACGAGACCTATCTCACGCTTGAAAACGAGTGTGCACGACTGTTGGGCAAAGGAGAGCCGCTTGCCGGGGACCTGCGGTTCGTCATCGCCTCGTTCAAGATTATCACCGACCTCGAACGGATTGCGGACCTGGCGATGAATCTCGCGGAGTATACCCTGGCTGCTCGGCGGGATATCGTGCCCGAACAGACGGTCACAGAGATTGGTCGGGCGGCACTTGACCTGGTCGAGCGCAGTCTCGCTGCCTACGAGCACGGCGATAGCGCGGCCGCGAGCGAAATCGTTGCTGAAGACGACCAGATCGACGAGCGGTGCCGGACCACGAGTGAGACTGTGACCCGAGAACTAATCGAACGTGAAGCAGGCGACGGGGGGTGGCTGCTGGAACAGCTCCTCGACGATGTGACACGCGTGTTGCTGACGATTCGAGACATCGAACGCGTCGGTGACCACGCCGTGAATATCGCCGCTCGGACCTACTACATGGTCGAAAACGACCCGAAATATATCTACTAACCTATGGAAACACGAAAAATCCAGTCCGTCGGGGGCGGCACGTACACCGTCTCGATTCCGAAAGATTGGGCCGACGCACAGGGTATCACCACAGGTGACGCCGTTCAGTTACACGAACACATCGACGGGATATTAGCGGTCCAGGCGCCAGAATCTGAACAGACGGCCCCCTCGCGGATTTCCGTCACACTCGCACCACAGGTGACCGACGCCATCGAGCGCGTGCTCCGAGCGGCCTACGCGGCGGGAAGCAAGACGATAATTCTCAAAAATCCGGAGTCGTTCACCAGCGAGCAACGACAGGTCCTCAGTCGGGTTGCACAGAATCTTACTGGTGTCTCCGTTGTCGAAGATACCCCGACAGAGATCACAGTGAAGACGCTGTTAGCTACCGACGAGGTGTCAGTCCGCCAGTCGGTCCGGCAACTGCGATTTGTGGTGCTCTCGATGCACAGAAATGCGACCGACGCGCTCGCTGAGTCCTCAGCTCCGGACCAGTTTGCCCAGCGAGATGACCAGGCTGACCGCCTGGAGGCGATGATCACTCGGTCGTTCTCTCGGGGCGTCCAACGGCTCGAAGAGGTAGACGCCCTCGGCGTGAGTCGCTCGGAGTTGTTCGAGCTATGGATGACAACCCGTGAACTCGAGCGCGTCGGTGACCACGCAAACGGAATCGCAAGCGCAGCACAGCGCGTCGACGACCCAGACGTAGTGCCAGAGCTACAGTCCATCGCGGAGACGACCCGAGAGATTGTCTCTGACGCAGTCGCTGCTATCATCGACGACGCCGGTGTCGGACAGGCTGAACAGGCACTTGCAACCCGCGAGACGGTTCGGGCCGAACTCGATACCGTCGCGGGGCCTGATGCGGTGCAAAATCGGATACGCCGCACTGCCGAGCACGGCGGTAATATCGCAGAGATTGCCCTCCAACAGGCAATCCGCAACGGAGAGTTGACGGCGGTGAGCGGGGGCGCCGACCAGTCTTAACTACTCGTCGATTGCCACGTCGACACCTCGCTCGGCGAGGTCCGCGGCAAACGCTTCCGAGTCTGTTTCCAGCGCCTCGAAGGTGTTGTAATGAATCGGCACGACCAGTTCCGGGTCGAGTGCCTCGGCCAACTCCGCCGCCTCGTGGCGGTCCATCGTGAACGCGCCGCCGATTGGTGGCAGGAAGATATCGACATCTAGCTGCGCGTGGCCGTCGAGGACATCCGTATCGCCAGGCCAGAATACGCGCGTGCCGTCGATACCGAGCAGGAAGCCACACCCTCGGCCCTCGGGGTGGAATGGTGAGCCATCCCCGCGCGTGTGCGGTCCATCTGGTTCGTTGTATGAGGGGACGGTCCAGATTGGCGTGTCGGCGAGTATCTGCTCGTCTTCTGTGCCAGTCTCCTGTACCGCGTGGTCGATGTCGACGAGTCGCGGCAGGTCGCGACTGCTCTGGCGAGGATTGATACCATCACAGGCCAGCACAGTCCCGTCGCTGTCGAGCACGCGGTCGATACCGTCCGGGTCGTAGTGATGGACGTGGCTCAGACAAACCACGTCGCCGTCCTGAGCCCGGTAATCTCTCGCGGCGGGGTGGGCGCGGCCACGTTCAGAGTCTGGTTCCCACTCGCCGGACAGGACGCCGTAGCGGCCGGGGTCGAGATAGATTGTTTGAGCGGAGCCGTCGATTCGGACGGTCGCGTATCCAAGCCACTCAATCGCAATATTGTCGTGCTGGACAGTCATGCGTGGCGCTTGGGCCGAGCGCCACCTACATCTTCGGACTGGCCCGGACGAAAGTCGTTTGTCTCCGACAGCCGAATCGAGCGGTATGAGTCTCGACGACCTGACCGAAGATATCGAAGATGAGTACACGGACCTCGGCGATACTGTCGACGCAGAACTCGACAGAGAGACACGCAACGAGCTGGCGATGCTCTCCGTGGCGCTCGAACCCGACGAAACGGACGAACTGCTCCGACGAGCGGTGCACATGCTCTTTCAGAGTGCAGTCGAGACAGGGAATCTCGATTTCCACCTCCGCAGCCAGTATGACGTAACATACGACGAGTATCTCTCAGGGATGACCTTCGAGCAGATGACCGGCGGCCAGTTCCCACAGCAACAGCAAAACGACGACCGACGCTATCAGTTCTAAACCGCCCGGACGCTCTCGGCGAACAGGTCCGCACCGAGGTCGATTTCTCGCTCGGTCACGTCGAGCGGCGGCAACAGCCGCATCGTTCGCTCGCCACAGCCCAGGATGAGAAAGCCCCGAGAGAAGGCTTCTTGCTGGACGGCGTCCCGGAGCTCTTTGCTCTCGAACTCGACGGCGAGCATCAGCCCTTTCCCCCGAACGTCGACAACCCCTGAAAGATTCTCGTCGCGGAGTCGCTCTTTCATCTGACGGCCACGGGCGGTCGCGTTTGCGAGCAAGTCGTTGTCCTCGATGGCGTCGATGGTGAACACGGCCTGTGCCGAGGAGACGATGTCGCCGGCACCCCACGTCGAGGAGAGGCGACTCGTCTCTTCCGGGAACATCTCAGTTCGGCCAATCGTCGCGCCGACGCGAGCTGCCTTCGCGCTGGCGATGACATCTGGTTCGAGGGCGTAGTGGTCCGACCCCCACCACTCGCCGGTGCGGCCCAGTCCGGCCTGTACCTCGTCGACTACCAGCGGAATATCGTACTCGTCGGTGACTGCCGCAATCTCTTCAGCGAACGACGCCGAGGGGAACCGATAGCCACCTTCGCCCTGAATCGGTTCCATAACGAGCGCGGCCACCTCATCCGGATTGACGTAGCCGCCCTTTCCGACCATCTGCCGCAAACTCGACGTCTCGTCGAAGAAGAAGCCGCAGTCACAGCTCTCCGGGTTGCAGGCCCGGTCCGTACAGTAGGGGATATCCTGAACGCTCGCGATTTCGGGGAACTTTCGGCGGTAGACTTCTTTCGAGCGATTGAGCGAGAGCGTCCCCAGCGTTCGGCCATGGAAGGCCCCCTCGCAGGTAATCGCGTACTTGCCGTCGGTGTGGTCGTAGCTCACTTTCAGCGCATTCTCGACTGCTTCCGCCCCGGAGTTCGAGAGAAAGACCGTCTCCATGCCATAGTGGTCGCTGATGTCGGTCAGCTTCGCCATCAGGTCGGCCGGACCGGGGATTCCTGCGTCATCGAGGACACTCGACGCGGGCAGGTAGAAGTCTTGGCCGGCGATTTTCAGCGGGTCGACGAGGTCGAACTCGTCGAACCGGTCAAGCACTTTCGGGTTGTTGTAGCCCAGTGGATTCGCGCCGACGTGGCTGGTGAAGTCCATGAGGACATTTCCGTCAACGTCCGTACAAAATGGCCCAACTGCGGGCGCTTCGTGGTCCCAGACAAACTCGTAGACGTACGTACTCGGTGCCGCGTGTTCGTGATGAAAATCGACGACCCGTCGGCCACGGTCACCGGGTAGTTCAGAGACCTCCGGTTCGGCGGACTCTCGCTGCATACCCCGACTTGCAGGGGTGTCTGTAAGTAAGTTGGTCCCTTCAGCCAAGAACGAAGTCTTTGAACGTGTTGAAATAGAGCCGTGGCGTCCGGGCGCGTGCGCCGGTGAGCGCGTCGTCGAGTATCGTCGGTGCGCCCTCGCTCACGCCGGCACCGTGACCGACGCGGATCCGTGTCGGGTCGAAATCCTCCAACCGATTCGGTGGGAACAGCCGCAACATCGGGTGGACGCCGAGTTGCCGCTCGTCGGTTCGGAAATAGCCCGTGCTTCCGACGGACTCGGGAACGACCAGCACACCAGTCTCCTCGTTGTACAGGGCCCCTTCTTGCCAGAACGAGTTGTCGACGAGTTTGTGCAGCGAGAAGCCAGAGTCGCCGAGCGTGTTGCCGAAGCGTTCGACCGGTGCGTCGATATCGTCCGCGACGCCGCTCATGAACGACGGAATCCAGACCGACACGTCGTGTCGGTTCGCCAGTTTCGCACAGTCACGTTTGTGTCTGTCCAGAAGAATCACCACACCAGCAACGTCGCCGAACTCCGCAAGCAGGTCGTCCAAACCGTCGACATCGATGGGGTCGACCAGCCAGACTCCGCCGTCGTCACCGACAATTGCGTGACAGGCCCGCTGCATCGTCTCGTCAGGGTGGGCAATCCAGCCGACGCCGTCCTCCGATCGGTCGATCTCACGCCACTCGCCGCCATCGCCGGAGCCTTTCATTGACATACTACCCAACAGTTGACACCGCGTGACAAAAAGACCACTCATCGCCAGTCGTTGACAGTACAGACCACCGAGACCGAGCGGCGGTAGGAACTGAGGGCGAGTTCAGACGTCGATGCTCGTCGAGTCGTCGAGTCGCTCGAAGGCAACTTCGAGGACGCCGTTGTTGTAGGTGGCGCTGGCGGAGTGTTCGTCGACGCGGCCAGGGAGTGAGACACGTTCGCTGTATCGTCGCTCGCCGCTGCCGGCCTCAAGCTGGAGGGTGTCGCCATCGCACTGGAGGTCGATTGCCGCCTTTTCGACACCCGGAATATCCGCGACGACGCGGATTTCGTCGTCGTGTTCGTGGATATCGATGTGTACGTCGTGGCCGCTGTCCTCGCGAGAACGCCGCTGGCCGGAGTTGTGCTCGAAGTGGAAATTGGCGTTCGGCCCCATCATCTCGTTCATCATCCGCTCGATCTCCTCGAAGAACTCGTCGAAGGGGTCGTCCCGGTCGTCATCTCTCATACAATTATCCTAGGCTCGGACTACTCAAAAGGCTTCGGCAGCGTTCGTCTGTGACACCGACGCCTTTTGTACCGCTGTATCCAAACGGATCGTATGACTGACCAAACGGAGCGCGTTGCTGTTGTCTGTCCGGCGTGTTCTCAACACACCGAGACAGTCCACGAGGTACTTTCACCCGGCGGCCAGGCGACACTCCGGTGCACCGAGTGCGACCACGTCCACAAAAAACAGCTTCCTGAAGAACAGACGATGACGAAAGATGTCGTTGTCTCTCAGGACGGCGAGTCCTTTAGCGCCTCGACAGAAGCGCCCATCGACGAAACCATCGCTGTCGGCGAGGAGTTCCTGCTGGAGACTGACGAAGCGATTCTCACAGTCCGAATTACCAGCCTCGAACTCGCAGAGGGTCGCACCGACGAAGCCGTTGTCGAGGACGTGAAGACCATCTGGACGCGAGCAGTCGGCAACGTCTCCGTCAACGTCACTGCCCACCCGAAATCCGGCGAGCACGACAAAACGCGGAGCTTTACGCTCCAGTTGCCCGGCGACTACGAGTTCACCGTCGACGAGACGGAGGAACTGAGCGAGGAGGAGTTTACAGTTGAGGGCATTCTGCTCCGTGACGACGCGACGGGCTACGAGCACGAGAAGCTGGATTTCGAGGGTGACATGGCCATTGCGAAAGATATCAAGCGGCTGTACGTGCGTGACGAGTCGACCACCGCGTGGTCGGCGTGGTAGGATGGACACCGAGCAGGCTCGCGACCAACTGGTCGACAGGCTCTGTGAGCGAGAGTCGCTGAGCGAGCAGACTGCCGCCGCGATGCGAGCCGTGCCGCGCCACGAATTCGTCCCACAGTCCCGTCGAACGGACGCCTACGCTGACCGGCCGCTTCCGATTGGAAACGGTCAGACGATCAGCGCGCCGCATATGGTGGCGATTATGATTGAGTTGCTTGACGCCGAACCAGGCGACCGACTGCTGGAAATCGGGACTGGCTGTGGCTATCACGCAGCAGTTGCCGCGGAGATAGTCGGTCCGGAGCACGTCTTCAGCGTCGAATATCACTCGGAACTGGCCGAGAAGGCCCGGAGTACATTCGCCGAACTTGGCTACGGGGATATCCAGATCAGAGCCGGCGACGGACGAGACGGGTGGCCAGACCACGCACCCTACGACGCAGCATATCTGACCTGCGCTGGAACTGAGTTTCCACCGGCACTGCTCGAACAGGTCAGGCCGGGGGGAGTCGTCCTCGGTCCGATTGGTGACGACCGACAGCACCTCGTTCGCGGCGTCGTCGACGAGGACGGACTCGAGAAACGAACGGAACACGGTGCCGTCCGGTTCGTCCCGCTGCAGTAACCGAGCGGACCATTCATTACGACTCGGGACAACGAGAATACATGGACCCAGCGGTACTGCGCGATGATATGGTCGATAGTCTGGTCCACCCCAGCAAGGGCTGTGTCCACAGCGACCACGTGGCTGGCGCAATGCGAACTGTCCCCCGCGATTCCTTTGTCGGTGACGAGCAGACGGCCTACGCAGACCGAACGCAGGAGCGACTCGGCACGCGCGTGCTGGCACCGAGCACGGCCGCTCGCCTGCTCGAAGCCCTCAACCCGGACGAAGACGACTCTGTGCTCGTCGTGGGCGCTGGCGTCGGCTACACGACAGCGGTGCTCGCAGAGATTGTCGGCGGACGAAACGTTCATGCAATCGACATCAACCGCCAACTCGTCTACGAAGCCCGGAAGAACCTCGCTGACGCCGGCTACGGCGAGGTGCTTGTCGATTGCCGAGACGGCGCCGATGGACTTCCGGAGTACGCCCCGTACGACCGAATCCTGCTCGAAGCCGCGGCCGTTCGCCCGCCTGCTGCGCTCGAGGAGCAACTCGCTGACGATGGACAGTTGGTCATGCCGCTCGGGACGGCAACACAGTCAATTTCTGTCGTCGAGAGCGATGGCGAGGTCGAACAACTCGGGGGGTGTGCGTTCAACCCGATGCTCGTCGAAGGCGAGCAGGCGAACACGCTCGAGCGAAATCGAACGCATCGTGAAGACCGAGAGTTCGCCGAACGCGACGCGCAGCGCCGCAAAGGCTGGGAACTCGACTGGATTGACTGGGACTAACGTTCGATGACCAGAATCCCCGTATTTTCCTGTTTATCGACGTACTCGCCCTGTGGCGGCTGAATCGAGAGTTCGATTTTTCCTTCGGCCTGATTTGGTCGCAGCGACGCGTCGACGGTGAGTTGTGCAACGCCGTTCGCGTTGGTTTCCGCACGCGCGAGTGAATCGAGTCGGGCCGTGTCGCCACGAGCGATAACCGTTGCCGCTTCGATTGGCTCGCCGTCGGTATCAACGACCGTAACGTTGACCGTGTGGTTGCCTTCTTCGACAAGGTCAGGTGTGGGCCGTGTCGATAGTTCGGTCTGTCCGAGTGAACTGAATCCACCGACGACACTCAACATCACGCCAAGACAGGCAACGCCAACGACAAGTGCGATGACGAGTCTGATCGGCAGCCCTTCGATTGCCCGTTCATCCTGCCAGAGTGTGTGGTCTGACATACGCTGGTTGGTCCAGCGTTCTTATATAAACGCTCGGTCAGTTCCCTTCGACGAGCCGGCGCAGTTGCTCAGGGGGGACTGCACCGCGGGCCGCGTGGCTGCCGTAGACGAAGGTCGGCACGCCAGTGATTCGTTCTTTCTGTGCAGACTCGAACGCTGCTTCGAGTTGTTCGGTCGTCTCCTCGTCAGCGAGAGCGTCTGCAACGACCTCAGTCGGAATATCCGCATCGTCGACGAGTTCCCGGAGCACGTCTTCGTCGCCGATGTCTCGGTTCTCCTCCCACAGCGCGTCGAAGACACTCCGGTGGAACTGCTGGAACTTGTCAGGATACTGCTCGCGAATGCGGTAGGCGACTCGCTGGGCGTCGTAGGAGTCGACATCTTTCAGGAGCGGTTCAGCCATTTCGACACCGTATTCCTCGGCGAGACGTTCGACGTTCTGTTTGGCCTGCTCGTAATATTCCTCGTCTTTGCCGTTGTCGACGGAATCGTCGATGGTTCCGTCAGGTCGGCGTTCTCGACTCCGAAGGTCGAACGGGTGCCAGTCTGTCTCGACTGGCTCATCGCGCTCGGCCTGGTACTGGTCGAGTGACTCGTAGCCGAGATAACAGAACGGACAGACGTAATCGGCGTACACGAGGACTGACTCAGCGGTTTGTTGACTCATACACCTTCTAGTCGGTCCAGCGGCAAAGACTCGTTGCTCGGCTAGTCGGCCCGCTGGAGTTCGAGTACGAAAACAGCCCCCGGCGCGTTCTCTCGGTCCTCGACCCAGACGTCCCCGCCGTAGCCAGTAACCAACTCCCGGACGAGGTATAACCCAATTCCAGTCCCCTCGCTGTCCAGTCCTTTCTCCTCTTTCCCGAAGATGACATCTTTCTGTTCGTCCGGTACACCGGGGCCGTTATCAGCGACTCTCACCGTCACGGTCTCCGCGTCGGCGCTGGCGTCGATACTCACTTTCGGTCGGTCCTTGTCGTTGTGCTGGACGGCGTTTTTGAGCAGATTCCGGAAGATTGTATCGAGCATATCGTCGGCGAGGACAGCGTGTCCGTCGATAGAATCGTCGATGTTGTACGCTGCCTCTGGGTGTGACGAGCGGAGTTCGGAGACCTGCCCGTCGATTGCTGGCGCCAGTGGCACACGTTCGAGGTCGCTGTCGGACCGCAGGATGACGTTCGTCAGGTCTCGGGCCGTAATGGTCAGTTCGACCGCCTGTTTGTTGCTCTCGGTGAGTCGCTGGAGATGGTCACGGCCCTCCTCGTCGACATGGTCTTCGAGTAGTTCGGCGTAGGTAGACACAACCTGCAGGTCGTTACGGATGTCGTGACGAACGACCTGATTGAGCAGTTCGAGGTCATCACGCTGTGATTTGAGTTTCTGTTCGGTTTCTTTTCGCTCGGTGATATTCCGGCTTGTCGTAATGATGCCGTCGATTGGGCTGTCCGGACCAGGGGCTTCCCCTGTTGTCGCCAGCCATATGTACTCGCCGTCCTCACGACGGAGTCGGTACTCGACCTCCTCGTCGAACTCTTTGCCGGCAGCGAGCGCCTCCAGTGCCTGCTGAACTCGCTTCTGGTCGTCGGGGTGGATGTACTCGAGGATGTTTTCGCCCATCATGGCAGTCCGTGACCAGCCTTTGATGTGGAATGAGCCCGGCGACTGATAGCGGATCGTCCCGTCCTCGTCGACTATCGAGACCACGTCAGACGTCTCTTCAATCAACGTCCGGTACTGTTCGGCGGTGAGTTCCTCGATGCCTTCAGCCCCTTCGTCCATCGCTATCTGTGTACACGTACGCACCGGGCAGTTAAGTATCCTCACAGTAGCGGCATAGCCTGCGAGTCCACACTCGCCATCGGCCGTCCAGCGTGAGAGGAGACGGCTAGCGCCGGTGGCAGTTTCTACCAACCCGTATACATGTTAACCTATGGTTTGATTGCACAGTGATTGTTAACTCTTGATATGCACAAGCCATTGCTTGTCACAGAGTTTCTCGATCGTGCGCGCAACCACTACGGGAAAGAAGAAGCAGTCGTCGCGACGACGGGGGAACGGTACAGCTACGAGGAACTGGGAGAGCGAGTTGATGGATTCTCGGCCGCACTCCAACAGCGGGGGATAGAAAAAGGCGACCGGGTCGCAGTGCTCGACCCAAATACACATTACCACCTCGAAGCGGCCTACGGGTCGATGCAGATCGGTGCCGTCCACACACCGTTGAACTACCGGCTGACGCCCGACGATTTCTCGTACGTCCTCGAAGACGCAGGCGTCGACGCCATCTACGCTGATTACGACTACGCCGAAAAGATCGAACCAATCAGAGACGAAGTGCCAACAGAGACCTTCATCACGAACGATGTCGACGCCGTCGAGGGTGAGTGGGAGTCCTTCGACGAAGTGATCGATAATACCGGCGAATACGACCGCCCAGAGATGGACGAAGACGAAATCATCACTATCAATTATACCTCCGGGACAACGGGCGACCCGAAAGGTGTCTGTCGGACCCACCGCGCCGAGACGCTTCATGCGTACATCACTACAGTCCATCAGGACATCAGCGACGACGACATCTATCTCTGGACGTTGCCGATGTTCCACGTCAACGGGTGGGGACACATCTACGCGATGACCGGCATCGGCGCGAAGCATATCTGTACGCGAGGTGTCGAGGCCGGAGACATCTTCGAGGCAGTTCAGACCGAAGATGTGTCGTACATGTGCGGTGCGCCGACGGTGCTGAACATGCTGATCGATTACTACGAGGAACACGGCCCGGAGACGACAGGAAACAACGAAGTCCGGATCGCAACCGCGGGCGCTGCGCCGCCAGAGGCCACGATTCGCACCGTCGAAGAGGAGTTTGGCTGGTATCTCAAACACGTCTACGGTGCGACAGAGACCGGCCCACTGATCAGCACCTCTGACGCTCGCCGGTACTTCGAGGACGACAGCAGCGACCGCTTCCGAATCAAGAAACGGCAGGGCTTTGGCTATCTCGGCACCGAAATCCGTGTGGTCGACGAGGACGGCAACGACGTGCCCCAAGACGACGAGACCATCGGCGAAGTTGTCGTCAAGGGTAACCAGGTGATGGAGAAGTACTGGAACAAGCCCGAGGCGACGGAAGAGGCGTTCAACGACCGCGCGGAAGGGTACTACCACCTCGGTGACCTGGCGACAGTTGACGAAACTGGAATGCTCTCGATTCAGGACCGCAAGAAAGACATCATCATCTCGGGCGGTGAGAACATCTCCAGCATCGAACTGGAGGATACGCTGTTCGAGCACGACGCCGTCAGCGATGTTGCGGTCATTCCCTCGCCAGACGACGAGTGGGGCGAGACGCCGAAGGCCTTCGTGGTTCCCTCGAACGATGACCCCGAGAACCCACCAGTGTCTGCGACGGAACTGACCGAGTTTACCCGCGAGAACCTGGCGAGTTACAAGACAGTCCGCCGGGTCGAGTACGTCGAGGAGTTACCCACGACAGCCACGGGAAAAGTCCAGAAATTCGAGTTGCGCGAACAGGAGTGGGAAGACGAAGACCGAATGGTTGGACAGGGATAGACTGCGGCCGGTTCGTCGGTGACCAGAGTTCCTCACCGCAGTGACGGTAATACGCCAACTGCTGTTGTGTAGCCAATGAGTTTAACATATTAACATCTCTGTTTTCATGGGTTGGTACAGTAGTATGATGTAGTCATGGGAACCAACCTTACCCGACGAAAGGTACTGGGAACGATGGGGACAACTGGTGCACTCGCACTTGCCGGCTGTGCAGTCGGCGAAGAGGAGAGCTCATCGGCAGAATTGAGTATCGGCGTCCTGCAGGACTTCTCGGGACCACTCCCGCAGTACGGCAAACAGGGGACTGCCGGATTTTACAGTGGACTCGCACACAAGGCAGACAGCGACCCACTTGGAGAGGACTCGGTCGACGCAGGCGAATACGAGTACACCGTCGGCGACGTTGATGTCGAGTTGCTCGTTCGGGACACGCAGTTCAACCCACAGGAGTCACAGTCACTCGCCGAGGATCTGGTGACCCAGCAGGACGTCGACGTGCTGTTCGGCGTCGGTAATTCGGGGGGCGCGCTGCGGGTCATCAACCAGGTCGTGTCGCGGTCGGACGTGCCGTTCATCATGGGACCAGCCGCCTCAGCGGGACTGACGGCGAACGCAGAAACCTGCAGTGAGCAGGTCTTCCGGGCCAACGAGAACACCGCAATGGACGCACGAAGCGGCGGTGTCTACATCGCCGAGTCCACCGACGTCGACAAGATGGCGCTGTTCGGGGCTGACGATACCTTCGGCCAATCCGTCGTCGACAACTACCGCACAGTGCTGGAAAACCGTGGTGTCGACATCGTACTCGAGCGGGCAGTCTCCAGCGGCCAGCAGGAGTGGCAGGGACTACTCGAACAGGCCGAAAGCAACGGCGCACAGGGAATGGTCGGCGGATTCACCGCACAGACGCTTCCGTTCTTCGCGTCAGAGTTCCTGTCCGGGAACTACGACCTCCAACTGTTCGGCGGCTTCGCGTCCCGGGTGACGCTGTCCATTGTCGGCAGTACGCTCAGTGATGTCCTCGGCGACAACTTCACGAACGAAGGTCTCGCGGACGCCGATTTCGGCCCGTTCACAACTCGCTATCACTGGAACCAGTACGACAACGACATCAACGACGCCTTCATCGACCGCCACACCAGCGCGTACGGAGTCGTTCCGGACCTGTTCACGAGCGGGGCGTTCACCGCCGCGTCGGCAGTGATTCAGGCTGTCGAGAAGGAAGGCGAAGGCTCGCGTGACGCGATTACCTCTGGCCTCCGTGGAATGACCGTCACCGACACGCCCAAAGGCGAGAACGCCTACACCTTCCAAGAGTACAACAACCAGGCTCGGTCGCCGATGACCGTCGCGAACGTGGAAGTGACGCCAGACGACCAAGACAACTGGCCGGCAGCCATTCAGCCGAGTGAGCCAATCGAGACTGTCGCGCCCGAGAACGTAACAATCCCGGCCAGCGAGATGAGCTGCGACCTGTCGTAACATGCTCCGCACGACCGGTCTCACGAAACGATTCGGCGGGATTACCGCCACCGACCACGTCGATTTCGAGCTCGGCGAGGAGCTGACGTCGCTGATCGGCCCGAATGGTGCCGGGAAAACGACGTTTTTCAACCTCCTGACAGGCCAGTTGACGCCCTCAGAGGGGACGGTCGAGTTCCAGCAGGACGGCGAGTGGGTCGACATCACCGAGGCAAAGCCACAGGAGACTGCACAGCTCGGGATTCATCGCTCGTTCCAGATTACGAACATCTTCCCGACGAGTACGGTGCTGGAAAACGTCCGCGTGGCTGCCCAGGCCCACGGGAGCAACTCGTTGAAGTTCTGGCGCAACGTCAACGCCTTCGAGGGCCACTACGAGGAGGCACAGCAAATCCTCGAACGAGTTGGGCTTGGCGGGCAGTCACAGCTCACTGCCGAAAATCTCAGTCACGGCGAAAAACGACAGCTCGAGGTTGCGCTCGCACTCGCAGGCGACCCAGACGTACTCCTGCTCGACGAGCCGAACGCCGGCGTTTCGACAGAGAACGTCGACGAGATCAAGGCACTGATCAGAGACGTTGCCTCCGACCACGCTGTTCTGCTTGTCGAACACAACATGGACATCGTGATGGACGTCTCCGAACGTGTCGTCGTGCTCAATCAGGGCGCAGTTATCGCCGACGATAGTCCCGAGAACGTCCGTGGCGACCCTGATGTCCAGGAGGCGTACCTCGGCGGCTACGAGGCCGGCGATCTTGAGCAAGCGACGACCGACGGAGGTGTGGTATGACGCTGCTCGAAGTTGATGACATTCACACCTACTACGGCGAGAGTCACATCCTCGAAGGGGTCTCGCTGGAGGTCGACGCCGGCGAAGTCGTCGCGTTGCTTGGCCGCAACGGTGTCGGCAAGACGACCACAATGCGGTCGATTCTCCAGCTGACGCCGCCGGTCGAGGGCTCGGTTACCTTCGACGGGCAGGAACTCGTGGGTCGCGATACCTACGAGGTTGCCGAGGCTGGCATCGGCTGGATTCCAGAAGAACGCCGAATGTTCGCACGGCTGAGCGTCGAAGAGAACATTCGGGCGGCGGTACCTGACGGCGACGGCGTGCCAGCGGCACTGGAGACGGCCTACGAGACGTTCCCGATTCTGCGCGACCGTGCCGACCAGCGCGCGGGTGACCTCTCGGGCGGCCAGCAACAGATGCTCGCTATCGCGCGCGGACTCGTCGGAAACAACGACCTGTTGCTGGTCGACGAACCGAGTGAGGGGCTTGCTCCACAGATCGTGACCGACGTGGGTCGAGCGCTGATGGACGCCGCAGAGGAGATTCCAATACTCCTCGTCGAGCAGAAACTCGGCCTGGCGCTGGACCTCGCCGACCGGTTTTACGTGATGGACCACGGCCAGATTATCGACGAAGGCGAGACGGACAACGTGTCCACAGAAGACGAGCGACTCAGGAGGTATCTCTCAGCATGATAGACCACCTCGCACTCGGTGCAATCGACCTGCTCACATCGCCCGGCGACTTCAGCAGCGTCATCGTCGAGGGACTGGCAAAAGCCAGCCTCTACCTGATGATTGCGAGCGGGCTGACGCTCATCTTTGGGCTGATGGACGTCATCAACTTCGCCCACGGCGCGTTCACGATGTACGGCGCGTACATCGCCGCCGGACTAATGCTTGCCCTCGTGACCGCCGGGATGGGCTTTGGGACGGTGATGTTCGTCTTCATCGTCGTGCTGGCACTCGTCTTCGGCCTGCTGGCCGGCCTCGGAACGATACTCGAGGTAACACTCGTCCGGCGACTCTACGAGTACCCACCGATATACCAGATTCTGCTCACGTTCGGGATTGCGATTACCCTGGAGCAGTTCATGCGGATGATCGTCGAGTTCCGGAATATCAACAACGGCCAGTGGAACTTCGACTGGGCGAGTCCACGCCGCCAGACACTGCCGTCGGAACTGGGTGACGCCGAGCTGTTCTTTATCCAGTTCACGAATCTTCAGTTGTTCGAGATTCTGCTGGGCGCGCTCACCGCTGTCGGTATCTGGGCGTTCCTGAACAAGACTCGATACGGACTGTTCGTCCGGGCTGGCGTCGAGGACGAAGAGATGGCGAAGGCTCTCGGAATCAACGTCCAGCGAACGTTTACCGTCGTCTTCGCCATCGGCTCGGGTATCGCCGGCGCTGCCGGCGTCATCCTGATGTGGGACCCGCTGTGGGGCGTGAGTGTCCCGCTGGCACTGGACGTGTTGTTGCCTGCGTTCGTCATCGTCATCGTCGGTGGCCTCGGGTCGTTCAAAGGGACCATCGTCGCCTCGCTGGTGGTGGGAATGATTGACGCCTTGGGAACGTGGGCGTTCACCACCGGAGTCATCCAGTTTACGGGTATCGACGAGCTGATGATATTCACCATCCTCGTGGTCACGCTCATCCTGCGGCCACGTGGACTGTTCGGTGTCGAAGGGATGGGTGATCACGGATGAGTACCGAAACCACAGATGTCGATATGGCGAACAGTTGGCCCGCACAGTACCTGCAGGACCATACGGTGCACATCGCCGTGGTGCTGTTGTTCGTCGCTTACCCGTTTGTGTACGACATCCTCGTCGACCTGTTCGCGCTGACCGCGGAGATGGTCCTGCCTGAACCGCGGACAATGTTGACCATACTCGCACTCGGGCTGTTCGCGATGTCGTTCGACTTCATCAGCGGCTACACGGGGTATCTCTCCTTCGGGCACGCCGCCTTCTTCGGCATCGGCGCGTACTTCGTCGTGCTCGGATACAACGGCCAGATACCGTTACTCCCAGCAGAATTGCCGTTTATGATACTCATGCTGATGGGTGGGCTCGCTGCCGCGCTGTTCGCGCTGGTCGTCGGACTGCTTGCCTTCCGGCTGAGCGGTGTCTACTTCGCGATGATTACCCTCGGCATCGCCGAGATAATGTACGTCATCTCCCAGCACTGGGATTACCTGACGGTGGACGACTCCGACCCCGCGACGGGCACCGCGGCCGGCTCTCCCCCGGACGTAGAGCTGTTCGAGCCGGTGGTTGGGATTCCGTTTATCGACCCGCTGAATGCTACGGTCCACCCAGCATTCGGCGAGACGACGTTCCTCGGTATCGACTTCGGCGACCCGGTCATCGTCACTTACCTCGCGATGGGCGTCATCGTCCTCATCTGCTATTTCCTGATGCAGCGGATCATCCACTCGCCGTTCGGCCGAGTGATGATTGCCATCAGAGAAAACGAGCAGCGAGCGAAGGCAATCGGATACAACGTCTTCTACTACAAGATCGGCGCGTTCATGATTAGCGCCTTCTTCGGCGCAATCGGCGGCGCGTTACTCATCGTGATCAATGGGACTGCCTCACCCGACACGACACTGTTTTTCCTCGTGACTGGCTTCGCGCTGGTTGCGACAATTATCGGCGGACTCGGGACGCTGGCTGGCCCGCTATTTGGCTACATCTTCCTCGAAGGCGTCGAGGAGTTCCTCGCCCGCAGAGCCAGCGGCGGCGGTCTCCAGCCGTGGTTGCAGGAGATTTTGCCGGGGTCAGTGCTGAACGCCTCAGTCAGCGGCGTCACCGTCGACGAAGGAATGAACGCCTTCATGACCGGTCACGGAGAGTTCTACACCGGGATTATCTTCGTCGTGTTCGTGTTGTTCGTCCCGATTGGGATGCTCGGGACGCTCCGGGCCCGCCTCGGTGCCGACAGCGTGGGTAGGTGGGCAACGACCCGAATCGAGAAATTCCGAACAGAGAGCGAGTCGGAGGCTGGTGTCGATCCGAATCCAACTGACACCGACGCTGACCCGGAGAGCGACTCGGACTAAGCGTCGGCCAAAAACTCCCGCAGGTAACCGTTTACTTCCTCGCTGTCTTCGACCATGAACAGGTGAGAGCCACTCTCGATTCGCTCGTACTGAGAGTGAGAAATGTTCTCAGCCAGCAGGTCGCCATTCTTGACGGGAAGTACCCTGTCGTCGGTGCCGTGCAAGATGAGCGTCGGTACGTCGATGTCCCCAACGCGGTCGCTGGCGTCGAAGTTCACTCCGGCCGCACCCTGTGACTCACGGGCCACCTCGCCAGCGTCCTGTTCGAGTCGCCAGTCGATAATCTGGTCCATCACATCGGGATTGTTCGACTCGAATTCGTCGCTAATCGCTGGTCCCATCCGGTGACGGATCGTCTCGCGCTGGTCTGCGCCCTCGGGAACATCGAACATCTGTTCGAGCGTATCGTCAGGGATAGGCACTGCCTCTTCGCCGCCGTGGGTCGTACAAAACAGCGACAGCGAGACGGCTCGGTCGTAATCGAGAGCATATTGCTGGGCAATCATTCCACCAAGGCTTGCACCGACGATATGCGCACGCTCGACGCCAGCATTCGCGAGTATTGCTTCGATGTCGGCGGCAAGTCCCTCGGTCGAATACCCCGCGAGTTTTGTGAACAACAGGAGCCGAAGCGCCCGTGGCAATCGTGGAACCAGGGGCGGGAGTCCCGCCTCAGAGTGTCCCGTGCCGCGGTTATCCGGCAGGAGGACGCCATACGTGTCGCTGAAAGCGTCACGTTGCCAGTGCCAGGACCACCGACCGACGCCAAGCCCCTGGATGAAGACAATCGGTGGTGTAGACTCGGCGTCGTCATACTCGTAGTACAACCTGAGCCCGTCGTGCTGGACAGTCGGCATACGAGCCACTGTCAGGGGATGCACTAAAATCCACCTCCCGGGCCGCTGCCCTGACGTTTCATCAAGAACCGGAAGGCAATGCTAGGATTTATCACGAGTACTAACAATGGTTTTCTCGGGGGGAACTACAGTGATAGATATCTCGATGGAGATGGAGCAGCAGGATTGCCCATTCATCGACACGACAGCAGACCACGACGTGTCGTTTTCGTCGTTCCAGTGGAATTTCGACGGTGGGGACCGGGAACTCGAAACGCGGATGGTCGTCGAGGGACAGAGCCGCAAAGCCCTCGATAACGCATTACAGGCCCTGCAGGACCACCGGAACATGTACAGTTGCACCCTGCGCAAGCGAATGGGTGAGACAGCACATATTCGAACAACGATCGATGAGACCGACGCGATGCAGACGATTCGGGCGAACGACGGCTACGTGACTGGGCCGTTCCATATCGAGGGGGGGTCCGAGACGTGGCACGTCGGCTTCGACTCGACAAATTCGGCCAACGACACGTTGGCTGACCTCGAGCGCAACAACGAGTTTTCAATCATTTCCCGGAAACAGACCGCACTCGCAGATATGCAAGAACTGATCGAAAAGCGTGACGCCGCAATCGAGTTGCTCCGGGGGAGTCAGCAACTGACAGCGACCGAACGCAAGACGATCACGACTGCCTTCGAGTCGGGATACTTCCAGTCGCCGCGGGAGATGACCCTGAGTGACCTCGCTGCCGAGTTCGACATTTCCAAACCGGGTGTGTCGAAAAATCTCCGGCGCGGACAGCGAAAGATCGCCAGGAGTGTCGCGGGGGCGCTCGAACATCTTGACGAGTCAAACAAACGACCCTGACCGAGGCTCAATGTCTGGTGGTTGTGGGGATAAATACAGCCCACTGCAGTCAAGTGAGTGGCGTCTAACAACGACGTATGCTCACCTGTCCACAGTGTGGCTATCTTCACGGCAGTACGGACGAACGCGGCCGGCCAGCAGGACAGTACGACGATTCAATCGACCAGACAGCGGCACAGGAAGAGGACGGCTCGTTTTACTGTCCGCGATGCAACGAGAAGGTCACGCCTGAGCAGTAGCTACACTTGGTCTTGGTCGTGTGAATCTTCGGGGTCCTTCGGGTCGGTTCCTTTGTTGATTTGCTCGGCGGCGTTGACTACCGGGGGATGTGGGTCCTGCTGGACCTGGAAGTCTGACAGCGAGTTGCCTTCCTCTGGAACCTTCGATTTGGTTCCGAGACCGACACCGCTGGTGACGATGGCCTGAATCCCCTGTTGGACGGACATGTCTACGTCAACGACGCGGTCGCGGTTGACGCTGATGACGAACCCGCCCATAACCGGGTTCGGTGCCATCGGCATGAACAACGTGACCATATCTTCGTGGCCGGCAGCGTCTTCGATGTACTCGGGCGTGTCGGCCGTCACGAACGCAAGTGCATAGGATTCATCGGTTGGGTATTCAACGAATTTCACGTCCTTGAAGCTCTGGCTCTGACTGTCCAGCAGGAGTTCGCTCATCTCGTTGAAACTCGAATAGATTGGACCAACACCGGGGATACTCGTCATTAGGTCATCAAAGGCGTTCTCGACCCGGTCGAAACTCTTCCACTCTATCGAAATGAGGCCGATAAACAGGATAAGCAAAATTAGAGAGATCAGCACAACGATCTCGACCACCCACGTCGGAATGTTTGGTATTCCGAACAGCTGTTCAGCAACGCTCACGAACGGATTGAGTCTGCTGAAGATGAAATTCGCGATAAACCCGAGGATAATGAGCGTCAGCGCCAACGGGACAGTGAGTATAACCCCGCGGATAAGCCCATCACGCAATCGGCGTCGGAGCCGCTCGCCACGTGCGCTCGGTCCGCCAGTTGTCAAAAGTACCATATCGGCACAACGAAACGGGGGCTCGAAAGGATTGCGGTACCCGCAATTGTACGGCCACAGTGACTGTCTGACGAGGCGTTCATACATGTCAGGTACTATTCTCGGACAGAGACCGAGTCCAGCCACAGCATACTACGATGTCGGACGCAGTAAGGTATCGAGACCCGATTTGGTGAGGTTGACCACGCGTTTGCGATATACTGGCCGCTATTCGGTGAGTCCTCCGATGAAAACCCGCCATTACGTCCGAACGATACCTGCAAAATCAGGAGTTTCGCTTTTAATATACCCAGTCAAAGTAGTAGATGTGAGCTTCATGGCCCACCCATGGAGGTAGCAAAGCGGTGAACGGGTACGTTGGGACGGTGCGACCCACAGCAGTGACACGGACTGTGTCCAGAGCGGAGCTGTAGTAGCTACAACTCCAAACTACCAAATAGACGAAACTACTGCTAAAGTACCAGAACTCTTTGAATACTACCAATATACCCAAGTTGCCCAATACTAACTGCTCAGGGGGTCTCCGTTAGCTGCAATTCCGTCAGAGAAACAGATGTTCCATCTTTGAGATGTTGACACCAACCAAACTATTATTACATATTACTCCTAAGATGCATATGCAATGGTAGGGTCAGTAGTCACAGCACTACAGAGAATCGTACTGTCAACTGGAGGGTTCGGTCTAGGCCACACTCCAGGAGACGAAGCAATCTTCCTGTGGATAGGTACTGCCGGGATGTTCCTCGGCATGTTGTACTTCATCGCTACAGGTTGGGGTGTCACGGATCGTAGGATGAAGAAGTTCTACATCGTCACGATCATGATCGCCGCCATCGCGTTCGTGAATTACCTGGCGATGGCCACAGGGTTCGGTGTCATCGACTTAGCACCGTTCTTCGGTGGCGAGGAGAAGGTCGTTTATTGGGCCCGGTACACAGACTGGATCCTGACGACGCCGCTGCTTCTGTATGACCTGGCACTACTAGCAGGTGCCGATTCAGAAGACATCGCGGCTCTCGTCGGCCTCGACGTGATGATGATCGTCACGGGTATCATCGCGACGCTGGCAATTATCCCACTCGACCCGCTCGCGACTGGCATCGATGGGATTGACGCTCACCGTGTCGTCTGGTGGGGCATCAGTACCGGCTTCATGGTGGTGCTGTTGTACTTCCTGTTCGGAGGCCTTTCAGACAAGGTCTCCCAGCTCAACAGTGACGCAAAAAGCACGTTCAATCTCCTTCGGATCCTGGTCGTCGTCCTCTGGTCGGCATACCCAGTCTGGTGGCTCATCGGGAGCGAAGGACTCGGTATCCTCAGCCTGACTATCGAGACTGCTGGGTTCGCAGCACTCGACCTGACTGCGAAGATCGGATTCGGTATCATCCTGCTGCGCAGCCACAGTATCCTCGAATCCGAACCTGCCGCGACGGGCGACGCCGCGACTGCCGACGACTGACGACAACGCGTTCCGCTGACGACGATTTCTTTTTTTTTGCGTGTGATCCCCACCCAGATGAATCTACGAGCGTACCTGAGGGGAGCCACTCAGTTGCTCGTGGGTCTGCTGGTCGATAAACAGGGAACTAAACAGCAATATCAGCATTCTCCACAATCAAGTGTGAATTGCTCTCCCTCAGTTGACACGGAGTCAAGTACCCGTGGTTCAGACACCGGGCTCGAACTCGTCAGCCTGCAAACCACGGCGCACTGGTTCGTGTTCTGCGTCTGTCGGTGGCGGGGCAGTCACAAGTACAGCCGCTAAGCGCTCGGCATTATCAGCACGGATGCCGCGGTCGTGTTCTGCGGGTACTGTTACTACTGAACCCGGAGAGACATTGTGAATCTCGTCGCCGTCCCGGACGATACCAGTTCCGGACTGCACGACAATGGTCACATCGCTATCCGGAGCGTGGACCGGAATGAACTGACCAGGCTCGAAATATCCACAGACCGTCTTCGAGTTTTCTGATTGGAATACCTCACGTGTATTGAATTGGTTATCGGTGTACGAGCGTTCGGCGGTGATATCTGTTGCTGGCATCGTCCATTACTGAGGGCTTCCCTCACCTTGGGGTTACCCCGAATACCTTTGTCACAGCCTCGGGGGTGAGGAATTTGCATAGTACTGGTTGCTGGTATAATGCTGTCTCCGAACATGTGTACGTAATTCCCAGACGGTGGGACGACGCAGCCCCCTCATATGACGGCTGTTCTTACGATCATACCTGTATGACCGACCAATATCCCTCCCCAGCAGATAGCCTCTCACGGCGGAAACTTCTTCTCTCAGCCGGAGCAACCGGGACTCTGGCACTGGCGGGCTGTGCGGACCAGGCTGACAGTACGGGTGACCCTGAGACTGGGAATAACAATGGCAGTTCGCCTGATGAGTCACTGCCGACCGGACATCGGTCACCAGAACTCAAGCGGTGGGTTGACGAAGTTCCGCGTCCCGCAACAGTCGAGCCAACGGGCACGAAAAACGGACAGCCATACTACGAAATCGAGATGCAGGAGACACAGCAGAAGTTACACCGTGACCTGGCTGAAACCACCGTGTGGGGATACGAAGGACTGGTCCCCGGCCCTACTATCGAAGCTGAGCAGGGTGAACCAATCTACGTCAGATGGAAAAACGACCTTCCCAGCGACCATCTTCTCCCAGTCGACACAACGATTCACGACGATATCATCCCCTACGACCTTGATGGCGTTCGAACGGTGACTCATCTCCACGGTGGGAACGTCGAAGACGCTAGTGACGGGAAAGCTCGCGGTTGGTTCACACAGGATTTCGCCGAGACGGGACCAAATTTCGAGAAGAAAGACTACTATTACGCGAACGACCAACCACCAGCGACGCTGTGGTACCACGACCACGCACTTGGAATTACGCGGCTGAACGTCTATGCCGGTCTTTCAGGGTTCTATCTGCTGCGTAACGACCACGAGCGCAGTCTTGACTTGCCGAACGGTGAGTACGAAATTCCGCTAGTTCTGCAGGACCGGAAGTTCACTGAAGACGGTGAAATGTACTATCCGGATGGGCCTGTCGACAGCGAAGACGGTCCCGACCCGAGTATCGTCCCGCAGTTCTACGGTGACGTGTCAACGGTCAACGGGAAGGCGTGGCCGCGGCTCTCTGTCGAACCACGGCAGTATCGGTTCCGACTGCTCAACGGGGCAAACAGTCGATATTACCGGTTGAAATTGTTGAGATACGACGAACAGTCTGGTGAGACAGGCGCAGACGGCCCAGAATTCGTCCAGATTGGAACCGACGGTGGGCTCTTTTCTTCACCGGTCGAACTGGATGGACGGCTCGAACTCGGTTCTGCGCAGCGAGCAGACGTGCTCGTCGACTTCAGCGAGTATGCGGGTGAGACACTGCTGGTCCACAACGACGCGCCGGCGATGTACCGGGGCCAAAGCAGGGCAGAAGCAGATAACGTCGAACCGCTTCCAGAAGTTATGCTGATTGACGTAGCGGAGTCAACTGAGGAACAGACCGATTCTCAGGTCCCCACATCGCTAACGCAAATTCCCAAACTGTCGCTGGATGACGTTGACAACGAGCGATATCTCCCGTTATTGCAGCTGGGCGATGATTACGGACGACCGCTATTCCAACTCGGTTCGGAAGATGGTCAATCCGGACACAAGCTCACCGACCCGGCAACCGAGACACCGACAGTCGGTGACACCGAACTCTGGAGCATTTCCAATTTAACCGGTATGTCTCACCCGATGCATCTCCACCTCGTCCACTTCCAAGTGTTAGGTCGGCAGTCAGCCGGCTATGATCCTGCTGACGAGATTAGGCCTGGATCTCTCAAACCGCCAAAGGAGTCCGAACAAGGCTGGAGTGACGTGGTCTCCGTCGACCCAGGAGAAGTGGTCCACATCCTCGTCCACTTCGGTGAGTACGAGGGGCTATTCAACGACCAAACTGGTGAGTATATGTGGCACTGTCACATGATCGAACACGAGGATCACGACATGATGCGCCCGTTAGATGTCAAACCGGATTCAGCAGACGAGTCAACGTAGCTGCATCCAGACAGTGCGCATCGCGTACCGTTCGACAGTCGCGCATTATATCCGATACACTTTCTTACTAAACGTACACACTGACAATGAAAGATGCTCGTACCCCCGAGGACGAGCAGCCGTCGGTACAGGACGTTCTCGATGCACTCAGTGACCCTGATTGCCGAGCTATCCTTCAACAGACAATCGAACCTATGACTGCAAACGAACTCATCGACGCCTGCGAGATCTCAAAATCGACGTTGTATCGAAAGCTCGACGTGCTTACTGCAGCCTCACTCTTGAAAAAACGTGAGACAATCAGTCTCAATGGAGGACGAGTCACGCGATACGAGTGTTCGTTCGGGGATGTGAATATCTCTCTGAACGAAGCCGGTGAGTTTTCGGTCGGAATCAAACGACCATCTCGGGCAACTGACGAACGACTCGCGGATATTTGGTCGATAATGGGAGACGAATTATGAGTGAGATTACGACCGCGATTGTCATCGTCAAATCAATCACTCTCCTGCTCGGCGGCGGAATCACCTACATCGCGATGAGAGCGTACCGCCGGACCGGCGAAAGGTCACTTCGGGAACTAAGCATTGGATTCGGGATTATTACGCTTGGTGCCGCACTCTCCGGCGCCGCCAACCAATTGTTTTCAGTATCGATAGAAACTGGCGTATTCGTTAATAGTACATTCCTTGCAGTTGGTCTTACCGTTATTCTCTACTCGCTGTATATTCAGTGAAGGCCTCTTGGACGAACGAGGAATCGGCACTGATGCCGAGAAGCGCTGCACCGTGGTCTTCAATTTTGTCGAGATGTTCCTGCAGTGCGACCATCTCGTTGGAACACGGCTCTGCGAATTGGGAGGAACAACGGCAGGTCGTCGCCGAACGACACGCTAAGCTCAAGCGACGAGACTTCCTTCACAAACTCTCGAACTACTACCCGCGAGAATACGACTTTGTGGCCGTGGAGAACTTGGACGCGAAGGGACTAGTCGAACTGCCGGGCAACTCTCGTAACCAGGCGGAAGCGGCTTAGGGGACGTTCCTGCGGATGCTCGAATACAACTGCAAGCGCGAGGGAACGCACTTCGTCGCGGTTGATCCGCTGCTTCTCGAAACGGGTGAATCGGTCCACCGAATCGTGAGTTGAGTGGACAGTAGAGAATTCGGAGATCAGTCGTCGGGATCTTCCATTTCGTCGATTGCGATGGCCGCGTGGGCGTACGCCCCGCCGGCTTGCATTTCGACGGCGACCCACATCGCCTCCATGAGTTCCTCGTCAGTAGCACCTGCGTCTCGAGCGTGGTCCGCCTGATCAACGAGACAGGACTCGCACTGGAGCGCGTGAGCGACGCTGACTGCCAGCAATCGCTTCGTCTGTTCCGACAGTGCGCCATCATCGAAGACACGGTCGGTGAACGTCCGGAAAGAATCCAATGTATCCGGTGTCATTGTGCCACGTTTTTCCTCCGATACCCCCTCAAAGGCATGGCTGCTATTGACACGAGTGCTGTCAGCGCGGACTGCTGCTGCGACCCAGATCGCCTCCATCACTTCTTCACGAGTAGCCCCTGCCTCCTGGACGATCCCCACGTGGCCGCGAATACAGTACGGGCACTGAGTCACGTGCCCGACGGCGACTGCCATCAACTGCTTCGTCTTTTCCGATAGCGATCCTTCTTCGAACACTTCTCCACTGAATTCACGGAACGCAGTATTTATCTCCGGTGCGAGTGAGGTCCGTTCCTGATACGTCTCGCGGGTCGCAGGTGGAAACATCTGGTCAGTCATAACTGCTAACAATAACAACAGCAATCCTAATATACGTTGTCGGCAATATATTCTTGTCTCTGAAAGTGAGATTTCCCCGAATGCTCGAACTCCCCAGCCCTGAGACAGTTCAGGGCATATTTTCAGACAGACCGTTCATCGATACCTCGTGTTCCTTCTTGGAGTGCAAATTCGATTGTTGATGTACCGAGCGTTTGCCATCTGGTTAACATCTCTGCCGGAACAACTTTCTGCGGAACGAAGTGACCGCGATAGAAGCGCACACGCGGTATTTAGCCAAACAAATTACGCACAATCTCGAAGCAACATATCGGCTCGAAATACACCCTTCCTTTGTGGGATGGTGTGCGTAATACCGAGATGATTGATCGTGAGCGCAATCGTGACGAACGGCACTGTTCCTAACCGATCGCTGCAACGAACGTTCTGCTACCCCCGAGTCGGTGACTGGTACGACACTACCGAGACCGTTACCAAGCAATTCACCTGCCGACTGTGACTGTTCAAGTACGAATCTCAGGAACCGGAGTCAGTACCCTCATCTGACGATGGTTTCATGGATTTCAACCTGGTTCGGACTGTCGAATGTCTGTTCGGGCGTGGACTCGTCAAGTGTCTGCTCAAACGAAGAACCCCGGCCACGGGACGAAGATATTCGCCCGCAGGGCTACGCCGGTGCCAGTGAAAGCCGTAACCAAGTCCAATCAGCCATGTCAGAGACGACTATCGACTTCAACCGAGCACTCGGTAACCTCGTTCGCGAACGGCCCGCGTACGCAAATGTACTCGAATCGTTCAACATTGACTATTGTTGTGGCGGCGACCAGAGCCTCGCAGACGCCTGCCGGGAACGAGACTTCACCGTCGAGGAACTCCGAGATGAACTCGAAGCGGCAGCCCAACGTGGCGCAAACGTAGAGGGTGACTGGGACGGGCTTGACGAACTCGCCGATCTAATCATCGAGACCCATCACGACTACCTCCGTGAGGAACTCCCCGAACTCCGGGATCTCGTCGAGACAGTCAGCCGTGTCCACGGCGAGAACCACCCGGAACTGCATACGATCGAGGAGGTGTTTCCGGCCCTAGCTGAGGAGATGCGAGACCACATCGAGGAGGAAGAAGAAGACGGGTTCCCGATCATCCGGAAACTGGCTCGTGGCGAGTCGCTGACGGAGTCGGAACGAGCACGATTACAGGATGAACTCAAACACTACGAGGACGACCACGAGGAGACAGCTGAGTATCTGGACCGCATCGCCGAGTTGACTAACGGTTACGAGGTACCGGCGGATGCTTGTCCAACCTACGAGGCCACGCTCTCGCGGCTCGAAGCCCTCGAAGAGGACACACATATGCACGTCCACCGGGAGAACAACGTACTCTTTGAGGAGGCCAAAACGCTGTTGAAAGCCCAAGGCTGAGACTGGTCCAGTAATTCTCGAAGGTGAAGATACGACAGCAACACACCTCGGCGTCTGGTGTGTCTATCATTCGATGAGTCAGAGGTGGGTGTCATTCGATGGGGACCTCGACGAGTGCCATATCACCGCCGACCGCAGATTGGAGTGCTTCTTTCAGAGCATTTTTTGAGTCGGGTCGGTATCCGTCGATACCGAAACTCTCTGCGAAAGTCATGAGGTCCGGGTTTGTCAGTCCAGTTCCGAATGTCTCGCCCGTGTGGTCGTGTTGTTTCTTCGATATGAGTCCGTAATCGTTGTCGTTGAATACGATAATTGTGTATCCACAGCCAGAGCGAGTTGCGGTCTCGATCTCAGCGGCATTCATAAGGAAGCCACCGTCACCGGTTGCCGCCACGACATTCGCGTCGACCGCCAGATCGGCTGCGAGCCCTCCCGGAACCGCGATTCCCATCGAAGCAAGACCGTTCGAGATTATGCAGGTATTCGGTTCGTACGTCGGGAAATTCTGCGCGATCGCCATCTTGTGGTTACCGACGTCGGAGATCAGAACGTCCTCAGAGGCCATCGCCTCGCGCAACACCGGCAGAACGCCCTCTACTGTAAACGGCGCTTCTGGCTGGGGATCACGGTCGACAGCAGTGACGATACGTTCCTGAAGGTCCGCGTACCACTCCGTATCAAACGTCACGGCAGCTGAGCGGTACCATTCTGTAAGTGAACTGAGCGCCCGGCCGATGTCTGCGACCACTTCCACATCTGGGTCGTAGGCTTCGTACACCTCGGCCGGTTCGCTGTCGATGTGAACAAGCGGGGCGGTCCCGTCGTTCCAGTCCGCTGGGTCGTGTTCGGCGATATCGTAGCCGACCGTGACGACTAAATCCGCCCGAGCGACGGCGGTCGCAGCCTCACCGTTTTCACCTGAATCCAGCGTCATGAGCGAGTGTACTCGGCTGTCGGAGACGGCGCCTTTTCCCATGTACGTGGAGACGACCGGGATTCCGGTCTCGTCGACGAACTCTCGAAGCTGGGAGGCGGCATGAGTCCGAACGGCGCCGTTGCCGGCGAGGATAATCGGTCGCTGGGCCGTCCGTAGACGCTCCTGTACACGGGCGAGGGCGTCGGGGTTCGGAGCTGCCGCGGCCACCCGGTCACGCACCGGAAGCGGCTGCGCGTCCGTCTCCTCGGCAGCCACATCTTCGGGAAGTTCGAGGTGAGTCGCGCCCGGTTTTTCGTATTCAGCGACCTTGAACGCCTTCCGGACAGATTCGTGGACAATTTCAGGGCTATCGAGTTGCGTATTCCACTTCGTCACTGGTTCAAACGTCCGTAACACATCGATAGCCTGATGGCTCTCCTGATGGAGCCGTTCAAGACCACCTTGTCCTGTGATTGCCACCAGCGGGCTCTTGTCTAGGTGTGCGTCTGCGACGCCAGTCAACAGATTCGTCGCGCCCGGACCGAGCGTTCCGAGACAGACGCCGGCCTCACCAGTCAGTCGGCCGTGGACGTCCGCCATGAACGCTGCACCCTGTTCGTGCCGGACGGGTACGAACGTCACCTTCGAGTCCCGAATCGAGAACAGGAGGTCCTCAAGCTCTTCTCCGGGGACACCGAAGACGTGTTCGACACCTTCGCGTTCGAGGCAAGCGACCAGTAGGTTTGAGGCCTTCATCACTCTACCCACACAGTTTTGCGGTTGACAAACTCCCGAATCCCTGGTCCGGCAAGCTCGCGGCCGTAGCCAGATTCACCGACGCCGCCGAACGGCACCCGCGGGTCAGACTTGACCAACTGGTTCACGTACGTACAGCCGGCGTCGATTCGACGGGCGACGGTTTCGCCGCGGTCACGGTCTTCGGTCCAGATGCTCGCTCCGAGGCCAAACTCGGTATCGTTTGCTTTGCGTACAGCTTCGGTTTCACTTTCGACCTCGTAGACGGTTGCGACGGGGCCGAACGTTTCCTCCCTGTCGACCGGACACCCATCGGGGATATCGGTTAGCACGGTTGGCGGATAGAACGCACCTTCCCGATCCAGGGGTTCGCCGCCGGTCAGTATCGTCGCGCCGGCTTCGGCGCTCTCAGCCACCTGCTCGTGCAACTCCGCCATGAGTCCCGTTCGAGCTTGTGGGCCCATATCGGTCTCCTCGTTCATTGGGTCCCCGACTGTGAGTGATTCGATCTCGGCAACGAACTGGTCGAGGAATTCTTCGTAGACATCGGTGTGGACAATAAAACGCTTGGCCGCGATACAGGACTGGCCGCCATTCTGGTTACGCGCCCACACGCCCGTTACGGCGGCCTCTTCGACAGCTGCATCGTCCAGCACGACAAACGGGTCGCTCCCGCCGAGTTCGAGGACGGTCTTTTTGAGGTGTTCACCGGCAGTCGAGGCGACGGCCCGGCCCGCGGGGCCGCTTCCCGTTATTGTCGCTGCGCGGACCCGGTCATCCGCGAGGATATCGTCTACCTGCTCGGAGGGAACCAGAAGCGATTGGAAGGCGCCCTCGGGGTAGCCGGCTTCGCGGAACACTTCTTCGATGGCAAGCGCACAACCGGGGACGTTCGAGGCGTGTTTTAGTAGCCCGACATTTCCAGCGGTGAGATACGGCGCGGCGAAGCGAAACACCTGCCAGAATGGAAAGTTCCACGGCATCACAGCCAACACCGGGCCGAGGGGCTCGTGGACCGTTTTGACTGTTGACCCCGGCGGACTTGCGTGGTGGTTCGCCGCGAGATATTCGCCCGCGTGCTCGGCGTAATGGTCACAGACCCAGGCACACTTTTCGACCTCTGAAACGGCCTGTCCGACCGGTTTTCCCATCTCTCGAACCATCGTCTCGGCGTACTCCCGGGTATTCTCCCGGAGTACATCTCCGGCGGCCGCGAGCAGTTGCTCACGTTCTCGTAACGGGCTGTCGCGCCACCCATCGAACGCCGTAATCGCCTGGTCCAGTGCGTTATCCACCTCGGTTTCGGTGTGTTCGTCGTACGTACTGACTCGCTCACCGGTAGAGGGGTCGACTACATCCATGTATGTTATGCCACGTGACAGTGAGGGATGAAGATTCAGACGAATTGATTCTCGAATGAATATAAATGTGGGCAGAACTGTCGTGGACTACCTAACGTGCGTGTGCCGGTGAGTTACTTCCGCCAGTTGTGTAACCATCTTTCGGTGCTCCATATCTCTCAGTGTAAGAAAGCTCCAATCCGGAGACCCGAACAGGTTCGGGACTGATATTTCCACGTTGTGTGCCGGAACGTTTCGTATGTCCTCACAGAGTCTTGGGGGGTCCGCTCCTAAACCAGACTTGCCGTCGCAGGCAGTTAACCGAACAGCAGCGAAGTACCTGTTCGCAATCTCAACCCTCTCGAAAGATGAATCCGGCCGTGTGGCGACTGGCGAAATTCAAGACTATCTCGACGTTTCACCCGCGAGTGTCACTCAAATGGTTACGAAGTTGGCAGAACGGGGTTTGGTTGATCACGAAAAATACGAAGGGGTGTACCTCACCGACGAGGGCAAAGTAATTGCGACTCATCTCACTCGTCAGTTCTGTGCGGTCACCAGCTTCTTTGATTCTGTGCTCGACACGGTACTCGACGAACAATCCGCGTTCGAGATCGGCTACCAACTCCCGGACGAAGCTATCGACCGATTACGCGAACTTACTACTGGCTCTTGTCTCGATGTCTGTCCGGAATCTTCCGGAGGGGCCAACTGCTGTCACGCCTGATGAGAGAATCGAAGTGTGGCCGACCGCACTCCGGAGTTTATAAAACATATAAATTACTCCCGAACATATTCACACCAAACTACTTTTAGGTCTGCCTAAAAGATGTAGATGGGAGCTGCCACCGATACAGGCGGCAACCAATACATGCCATACGCTAAACTCGAAGTTACGGTCCCAGAGAATATCTGGATCAGTGAACTGTCCCAAGACTATCCAGCCACGAGATTTCGGATTCTCGCAGCGACGGCCGACGATGAACGAGGGGTCGCCCGGTTGGAAATCATCGGTCCGGTTGCCGGACAGGTCTGTGAACAGATAGAGCAGTACGAAACCGTCACAGAACTCTCAGTGTTCGAGCAGGAGGCGAACCGGCGACGGGTCCAGGTAGAAACGACAGTTCCTGTCCTGTTGAACGCGATTCAGACTGCGGGGATTCCCCTCGATCTACCCGTCGAGGTTGATAACGGAACACTCACACTGGAAACGACGCTCTCTCAGAAGAAACTCTCGACGCTGGGTGAGACACTGGATAACTTTGGCATCAAATACACTGTTGAACGCATCCAACAGGAAACGGAGTCAGAATCGCTTTTAACAGAACGTCAGGAAGGCCTACTGCGGGAGGCAATTGAACGCGGTTACTACGACACCCCTCGTCGGATCACACTCGTCGAACTGGCCGAGGAAGTCGGTATCGCAAAGTCGACCTGCAGCGAAATCCTCCACCGCGCGGAGGGACAGGTCCTCAAGCAGTTCCTCGGCGGCGATTGTGAACACCAGCCCGACATCTCAATCACTGCTGATTGAGGCCAGATACCAAATCAGTCATAATCAAACGGCCCCGAAGGTATTCGCCAGGCTCTCTATCCGAATTCGACACGAAATTAGATTATGTCAGAAACAGATGTGGAAGAGGATATACTCGTTCAGTTTCACCCGCAGCAATGGGTCGAGACACCAGGAAAGGCGCATGAATCGGGGCGAAGACAGTTGACTGACGCCGAAGAGCGCGACCCAGTGACGTTCCCGGTCCCGCGCGAAGACGCGACTGACTCCGAGAGGAATGTCTATCCCGACGAATCCTACGAAGCCAACCGATTGCAGGACCATCCTGCGGCACCTGACTGGGTCAACGATTGGGATGGACCGTACTTCGTCCTGACTGCTGTCAACAGCGACGAGTCTTGAAGCCTGTTTCTCGGGGTGTGTGACGCACAGGGCCATAATCTTGCCGCTACTGTACCATCAACTGGACACAATTATCGACCGATAGCTCATCATCGCTCCTTATATGAAACCCACCCGAAGGTATTCGACACCGCGCTTTCGACTTCCGACAGGGACCGATTAATATGGCCCGGATTTGTGCCGAACTACGGCTGGAAGCCAACGTAAGTCCCCTTTCGACTTTGCCAGAGTCCGTCGGCCCGGTTACACCACTGGCGCTGGTCCTTCTCGATTTTATTCTGACAGGGTCAACGCCGCCCGGCGACTCCGGGTTGGCGAAACTTGTAGAGGAGAATAAATTCAGTCCCGGCCACCGTTCTGAAGAACCAACGGAAAATAACCACCAGGAACAGTACGAATGGCTCAGTGATGAGGTGCAGTCAGTAACCGAGGTGTACGCGGAAGACGGTGATCTCCACCTAACGCTCACAGTCGAAAACAGGGAACGACTCCGGGATCTTATTGCTGGGATCGAACGAAGACACGGGACCACATCTATCAAGCGCTTGACCGAAGTATCTGAGTACGACGGGCCCACGTCGGACCAAAGCAATCAGCATCGACAAACACCGGCACTACTCGAACAGGAGAACAAACGAGCAGGTCTCCCACAAGAACTTCGACAGCGACTGACTGAGCGACAGTACGAGGTTCTCACCGTCGCTTACGAGAACGGCTACTTCGAGTACCCACGGGATTCGAATGCCGAAGCTGTCGCCGAAGAGTTGGGAATCACCGCCTCGACGTTCACCGAACATCTCAGCACCGCACAGTCGAAACTAATGGGCGAACTGCTTGAGCCAGCTGAGCAGAGTTTCGATCAGTAGCACACGTCGAAGCCTCACTCACGAACGGCAAATTCGCCCGATTCGAACTGCGTGAGTGTCGGTTCACTGTTCGCGTTCGGGTCGAAAGCGGTGAACGCAAAGGCTTGCCAAAGGATTCGCTCTGGGTACGGTCGCTCAGTGACATCGATGCCGAACTCGGCGGCGAGAGCGTCGTGGTCGAGTTCCCCCATGTTCGTCGGCACATGAACACGTCTGGGAATGTCGTCGATATCGAGGCCAAACGACGGAAACAGGCAGTAGTTATCGCTCGGAGCCGGATGGTAAATTGCTCGCTCTCCCGGGAACCGAACCACCAGTTCAGGGGTTGTCGGAACGGCTGTCCCGTGTTCGGTTTCGACAGTCTGCTCAGAAAGTGAAAATCGCTGACGGCTCCCGGCCGGGATCAGTTTCTTCTCTCCCTCGATTTCGAGTTCCAGACCATCAGATGTGACGTGTTGAATATCGATTTGCGGAGGCGAATACGTCGAAACCAGCGCCGTCTTTGAGTCACCGACAATTGTTCCGTCCACGACGATTTCAAACTCGTCATCGAAGGACTGCAACAGCGTCGGTTCGTGGCGTGAGTCGTGAACGAGGGGTGCGAGGTCGTGTGTCGTCGCACAGACTCCCGTCCATCCCTCGCGTGGCGGCACCACAGTCGGGAGCCGATTGCGCCAATAAAACACCCTGTCGTTCTCTCCCGACCGGTACGGTACCGAATCTGGGAAAAACTGGTCACCGAGACAGGTCGGTTCGAGTTCCGAGTGTTCGAGTTTACATTCGACGTACGGCCCGTTCCAGACGAGTGGCGAGTCGAACGCAGTCGCGGGTGCCTCCTGCCAAGTCACTGGCGCGGACATCTGTGACGCAATCTGTCCATTCCTCATAACGGTTCTCTGTGGGCCTACCGTATCGATTCGTGTGCGAATATCTTCGACAGCAGTCACTTGCGAGACGTGTCCGAACGGAACGTTACAATGGGAGAGGTACGCCACGAAGCAACCGATGCCAGTTCCAACGAGCTTTTCGACAGGTACACGCTGCCAAAGATAGCGCTGACCATCATCCTGATTGCCTCGCTCGCCGGGACGTTCCTCACAGTTCGCCTCAGCGGAGTGGAGTCGCTTATTATTGTTGTCGCGAAGTGGGGATATCTGGTGAGTCTCGGCGTTCTGGTGGGTGGTTTGTGCTGGAAACACCTCTTCGTCCGCCCACAAGACCTCAATGACGGGACAGACGAGTACTGCAGTCAGATGTACAACCGATTCGACACCATCGCCCTATTGGCAACGATTGTACTCGCCGTGACGGGAGGGATTGTTCTCCCCAGATACTGGCGGTCCGCTCTTGGAACGATTGTTTCGGTGTCCGTGACGTTACTTTTTATTGGATTGCTCGCTGTGCTCGTCATCTCACAGTTCCGCACACAGTCAGTCGAGCAACAGTTCCGCGGCGCACTGGGCGTGAGCAGGTTCGCATTTGCGGTTGGTCTCCTCGCCGCAACCTCCGTCGCGGAAGTCGGGCTTCGGCACGGGACTGTCGGTCTGGCAGGGATTCGAACACTGCACCTGCTTGCGTTTGCCATCTGGCTCGGTGGTGCCGTCTGGAACATTTTCGTGGCTGTGCCAACAGGACAGCAATCCCCGACCATCCCAGTTGTCAGGGCGGCAGGGCAACAACTCGAACGATTCCGCTGGGTCGTCCGGTTCATCTTCCCGACGATATTTGTCACTGGCCTCTATCAGGCGTACTCCTCTTTCGGTAACAGTCTCACTGTCTACCTGGGGTCGTCGCTCGGACTAATCGTGGTGGCCAAACTGGGACTTATCGGTGCCCTCGTCGTCATATTCAAACTCTGCCCCATGTGGCGAGCCTGTTCTCCGATCGAGGGGGTCTGCGATCTGGAGGAGATGGGCCAGACGGATCAAATAAACACCACGGAGGGGACAACCGATGACTGAACAAGACACCATCCCCACGGAACCGCCGGACTGCGAGCCGAAACTGACCGTCGACAACCGGGGGACCGGGTGTGCGAACGGTATCGTACGTGTTCAGCGCGCTCTCGAAGACTTGGATGGTGGTGACGTACTCCGAATCCAAAGCACCGACCGTCGGGCAAAAATAGAGTACCCGAAACTCGCGGCCCAGACGCCCCACGAACTATTGGCTATCGAATCTGAGCGAAAGCGACTTATCCGCAAAGAGTACACGACATATCTCAGGGTTCGCCCTGAGTGACCGGACGTCGGTGAATTCGCAGTTTCCATGCCAAACTATCTGGAGTATATGTGGCTCGGCCCTGAACATATTTGGACGAGGTTGTGGCTCGGGTTCACGTCCCGGAGCAGTATCCAAATCTCTAATTGGTCCAGCCGACGAATTACCAGTGAGCGCTCTCGATGACAGTCACCCTCGAAATCTGGGCTGAGCGACTCGACAACGCACTTGACATCTACACCCGACTTGTCGAAGAGGAACTCGCTAACGCCGATTACGCGGAGCTGTCCGAAGAGAGCAAACAATATCTCGATGAGTGTTGCGAGCACAGACTCGATTCGGCGACGCGACCCGGCGAAGTCCTCGCGGCCAGAATAAACGAGCTGTACCTAGAGGCCCGCGAGAAAGAAGCGGTGTACATCGGACAAGCACGGGAGCAGGAACAGACGGATTGGGGTAACATCGTCACCGAGACAGCCTCGATACGGGAGGCCGCCCGGCGAGTCCACACTGCGGGATTTGAAGTCGGCCCAGACCACGACAACTCGGGTTATGTGCTTCCAGAGGAGATGTGCCCTGCATCCCTTGTTTCGATGAACGCCGGGTCGGCACCGTTCACTGTCGATGACAGGGTTACACAGTACGAAGCCTTTGCCCGCCATTTCGATGTCACCTCAGCGGTTGTCTATTACCCGGGTTCAGGTCACGACGTGAGTCCATCGGCTGCATTTCCAGGGAGTCGTGTCGTCTACGCGGATGTCGACGCGGCAGCGATGGACGATCTCGACAAGGCCGGCTACGAGACGGTCTGGGCGGACGCAACAGCGCACGAACTCGAGACGGGAGCCGATATAATTCTCTTCCAGAATGCCGGCCTCATGGAGGAGCCGATCGTCACGCGTAATCTGCGAGAAGGTGGGTGGGTGCTCGCGAACAATCATCTGGAGTCTGCCGAGCATGTCGCTGCGTTGGAGGCGGTTGAATTGGTAGGTGTGATTCCGGACGAAAACCGTAGAATTATCAACACGTCGAATCTGGACGGTTATTTGTCCCGTATTAGCACTGAACCAGAATCGGCCGTTGACCCGGATTCACAACCCCCGCTCACAAAGGGGTCATCGCTCGACACCTACGTGTTCAGAGCAAAATATCTGTGAGAAACGATAGGATCAGCCGGATTTAACAGGATACTTGAAATACCTCACACAATGTGCAGTTCGTATCCGTCGTCGACGAGCGCCCCCACATCGGGCTGATGAGCGTCTCCGGTAATCTCAAACCCCTCATCCTCGACAGTCTCGACAACGCCCTTGTGGGTCGCGCAATGATTGCAAACACCAGTAATTAGCCCGCGCTCTTTGGCCGCTCTGTAAGCGTCGAGTGCCGGTGCAGGGCGGTCCGACAGTTCCTCGAACCAAAAGGTCGAGCCACCGTCGAACCAGACGACGACCTCGTGGCCCGCGTCGTCGAGCTGTGTAGCGTATTCGAGTGGATTTGCAATCTTCCCCGGATTCCCCGGCGGCGACAACAGCAGGAATGCATGTTTCGACATGACTGTCTATTTGTGGGAGATACGAATATTGGTCGTTGCGAATATATTCCTCGCAGTAACTGAAAAGGCGATGTCACTGGGGTCCGGATTCTGCTGGCGAACCTGCGAGCCGGTCTTCGAGCCAATCGAACTGTGCCGAGAGTTCCCGTCGCCGCTGTCGTTTGATAACCGTCGCGTCGAGCAGTTCTCCGACCACCGCAACATCGAGTGCGAATTCAGTGACCGCAGTCACCTCGCTACCCGTCTCGGTTTCCGTTACGGTATAGATGGTCTGCATCGCCTCGAAGATGCCCTCACGCTGCTCGTAGGCGAGATCCGCTCCCTGATGGTCGGTCAGTTCGAGCGTCAGTTCTATCGTTGCGATCCCAACGCTGTTTGCGACTTCGATGATCTCACCGTCGATGGATACGTCGTCGAATCCGGCAGCCATCATGAACGGCTCAAGATCGGTCATAACCTCTCGGACGGTGGCGGGCGATTCGTCGAACCGCTGTGATACTGTGATTGAGTTCATGTGTTTCCCATCGTGTGTGTCGTGTCGACCAAACGGTATCAGTCCGCTTCGTCGGTTCTGACGCGGCACGGATATCCTTATTTGCGAAGAGCTTCCTCAGAGAAGCTCACAGTTCGACCGGATTAGTCGGCGCTCAGGTCCTCGAAGTACAGATCGACGTTCTCCCCAGACGTGCGAGTGGTCAAAAGCGAGACGCAGACAGTCACCACGAGGCCCAGGAGCATGCAGTAAAGCGAGATACCCCAGCCCAGGTAGGCTTCTTTGAAGAGAGAAACGTCCGCGACGCGCCAGACGTTTAGGAAACTGAAAGCTAGATAGACGAATTGTGGAGCGAGAATTCCGGCAATCATTCCCGTACGTGTCGTCCGCCGCCAGTACAATGCGAGGATGACCGGCAGTGTCAGCTGTGCGAACCCACCGAAGGCGAGGTCACCGATTCCAATGAGCACGGAGCCAACCGAACCGGCACCGAGTGCCCCAGCCTCCGCCCAGATGCTCGCGGCCAGTGCCGCCAGTGCGAAGACAGCCACGCCGAGCCGTCCCATCAAATCCTCTCGGCGCTCCGAGGGTGACCCGTCTACGAGCGGCTGGTAGACGTCACGAGTGAAATACGACGCGCCCGACAGGAGCATCGAGTCTGAGGATGACATCATCGCCGCGATTGCGCCCGCGATAACCAGCGCAGCGAACCACGCCGGAGTGTACGCGTCGAGAATGACCGGCAGGATACTCTGCCCCGACGCGATGTTGGCCTCCAACCCCAACCCCGCGGCCCACGTTCCGAGCAGGAACGCGGGAACGAAAAGCAACAACACGAGTACAGGCCACAGCGCGAACGACCGTTTGAGCACTGCCTCCGAGTTCGCTGCAAAAAACCGCTGGTTCACCTGCGGAAACATCGCGACGCCAAACGCGATGGAGATAGCGAATGTGAGCATCCGCGGTGGCGTGTAGTAGTCGCTACCCAGTTCGAGGAACGGACTCGCGTTTGATTCGAGTCCGCTGTTAATGGTCGCGATACCACCGTCGACGCCGAGCAGTACCCAAGCTAAAGCGGCCCACACCATAACGAGCATGAACAGCCCTTGGAGTGTGTCCGTCCAGGCGATACCACGCATACCGGCCAGCACCACGTAGAGTATCATGAACACTGTCACGAGCGTTGCACCACCCCAGAACGGGATGGTCCCGTCCGTGAGTGCCGCGAGTGCGCCGCCAGCGCCGATCTGTTGGAGCATCACGTACGGGAACAGCCAGAACAACGAGACTCCTGCAATAAGTGTGCGGAGTGCGCGCGAGCCAAACCGGTCGCCAAGCATCTCGCCAAGGGTTACGTACCCGTGTTGCTGGCCGAGTAGCCACTGTTTGAAACCGACAACGTACCACAGCAGCGCGAAAATAATCCCGTCCATCAGCCCCATGACGAGAATCCACTCTGGACCGAAGGCGTAGGCTGTGTCCGGACCGCCGAAGAAAGTAAATGCCGACAGCAGTGTCGCAAAGACCGTAAACAGTAATACGACCGTGCCGAAGGTCCGACCAGCCAAATAGAAATCCTCCGCAGTCCGCTCTGTCACGCGGTAGGCAACCAGCCCGACAGCCAGTGCGACCAGAAGATACCCGACAATAATTGCGGTCTGCAGTAGTTCAGTCATGATGTTCCCTCGGTTGTTTCAGCGGGGCTTTCACTCGTCTCCACGTGTGATTCCGCTCCGGACTCACCTGTGACGCCGAGTCCCCACGCTCGTTGCGTGAACGTCCAGAACGAAACCGCCGCAAGGAGCATCCAGCCGATATGCCACCATAACCAGATTGGAAGACCGAGGAGGACTCGCTCTACTCCCCACCAAAACCACGGTATTGCGAACGTGACAAGCACTCCGAACACACCGAACCAAGCGTACCGTTCGAACTGTGATACCGTCGAATCCATCCTGATAGCTACTGATTTACGACATGAAGTCAAATATCCATCGTTATTTGATTTCGAAAAGGTTTCCTCTCCAATCTCGTCCGGAAAGCTAGATTGAAACGACCTGTAATCGGTTTCACTTGAGAATGTGTCCTGCGACGATAGCGGTCTGTTGGGTGAAATGGAGTTCGTCGTTGCGCCAGAACGGACGGGTCCCGCTCAAGTCCTCATCGGCATCTTCCCGAATCATCGCTCTGGCGTCTGTCGCCTGTTGTTGGGGGGTTTCTGCGTTGGACAACCAATCTGTAACGTTCTGTACCACCGAACCCGTTTCGAGATGGTCTATTTCTATTCCCTGGTCTGTGACTATCTGTATTATCTCACTGAGCGGAAGAGCACGAGTATGGGACGGGTCGCGGAGACGCTCGAACCTATTTTGATATTCGCCTCGTTCAGTATGTTCGCTGACAACCAGATCTTCGACAGCGACAGTTCCGTTCGAGCGACAGACACGTGCCATCTCCTGAACGACGTGTCTGGGCTGTTCGACGTGATGGAGTGCTAACCGACAGACAACAAGGTCAAACGAGTTATCGGGACAGGGAATACTCTCGGCATCACCCACAATGAACTCGACGGCTTTTGTCTCGCGTTTTCGTTTCTCGTTTTGAGCGATTTCGAGCGGTGCCTTCGTCAGATCAACTCCGATCACTTCTGTACAGTGATCAGCGAAGCAAAATGCGACATGGCCCGGACCAGTAGCGACTTCGAGCACGCGGGCGTCCGAATCAACCTTTGTTGCTTCGACTAAACGACTGATCCGCTCCGTGTCTGCCACCGCCGCGTTCGCCGCGTACGCCTCAGCTTGCTCCGTGAACGCACGACGAACAGTGCGTTTATGCTCAGATGACTCGGGCATATGAGTTCACTACGGGGGAGTAATCAAAAAAAAAGCACTGCTAATAATTTTATATACTGCAAGAGTATCCATTCCGGAAACCTGCCCTTACTGTAGCTGCTACCGACGAGGAACAAACAACGCTATCGTTCTCAAACAGTATCTTACTAAACGACTTGACGGTTTCAGACGAGCCCTTGTGGGATCGGAGCGACCTGCAGGCCACCGTGTTTGACTTGGATGCCGAGCTTCAGAAGAAGCCTCGTGAGATTGAACCAAGCAAGCTATTTTTACGAGAATCTTCGGCCGGAAGGAAAAATTTGTGCTCAATATTGGATGGGTTGAACTTCTGGTCTGCAAGACAAGTATTATCGGCAGCCCCTCAGATTTGAGTCCATACAGCTCACGAACGGTCGTGAGGGAGTTTTTTCTCTCGGTTATTTACCCAGCCACCGCATCATATGCCCAGACTCCCGGACGGAAGCGACCCGCGTTATCTGACCGTATGGGTTACCGAAATATCACCGGCCCGAACCAAGCACTAAAAATGACGAATCTGCTGATAGATGAAGTAAGAGCCAAAAAAAGGGCTGTTAGAGTCCGTACGATTCAGGTATGGGTTGGGGCGGATTCGAACCTCGGTCACTTCGCTGCGCTTCGTTCCCTGCTTCGAATCCGCCGTCTCACGTCTCACTCACGTACGACTCGCTACCACTCGTCAGTACGTTCGGAAGAAGTGGGTTGGGGCGGATTCGAACCGCCGGCGTCCTCCGTGTGAAGGAGGTATCATAACCGGGCTAGATCACCAACCCGAACACCTCATCCTAACTCGGTTGGCGACTTAAGAATTGCCTTCGAACGCGAGGGCCTACTCCACGCCAGACAGCGTAAATTCGATCCGTTCGATGTCCTCACCTTTCGAGGTGCAGTCGAGAATCGACACCTCACCCAACTCACCGAGACTGTCGGCGTGGGTCCCTCCGCAGGGACACATGTCGAACTCCTCGATGGCGACGACGCGCAGTGGGTCAACGTGGTCCGGGATCATATCCAGCAGTGCCCGGCCCTCGTCGACGTTCGCTTCAACCTGTTCGCGTGGCCGCTGTTCTTTGACCACGGCGTGGTCGCTCTCGATAGCCTCGTTACTCAACGATTCGATTCTGTCGAGGTCATCTTCGTCGAAAGAGGCTGGCTCGAAATCGATTCGCGAGCGGTCAGCATAGACCTGATTTCCCGCTGTGGTCGCGTCGTACTCGTCGAGAACCACCCGCGAAACGACGTGCTGGGCCGTGTGCATCCGTGAGAGATTCCGTCTCCGTTGCTCGTCGACACGCCCCTCGACGGTCGTGCCCGCTGCTGGCAGGTCACCATCTATCGACGCAATACCGTGGCGTACGTCGCCGTGGTCTTTCCACACGTCGTCAATCTCGGCGCTCCCGTCCGCCCACTCGATACGACCGTGGTCCGGCGGCTGTCCACCACCCTCCGGGTAGAAGTACGTCCCATCGAGGATGATGTACTCCTCAGTCGCCTCTTCCACCGTTGCCTCGAATGTGGTCACGTCGTCTGCGTCAGGCAAGTACCGCAGTTCAGTCATTACTCGGAGTGAGAGTGGGCGATAAAAGAGCGTTATGTCGAACTTCTGTTGCGTTACTCGGCTGGCTGTTCGCGGTTGCGAACCTTGTCCAGCCGTTCCCGGGCTTCACCGAGGGCCTCCTTTGCCTCGCCTTCCGCGCGTCCCTGCAGTTCTTTGATGTCTTCACGGAGCTTCTCGACGCGGCCCGGCTCCGGCTCTTCCTCTTCGTCTCGGAGATTCTGGATCCGTTCCTGGAGCGGTTCGAGTTCCTCAGAGATGCCTTTCTTTGCCGTTTCGCCCGCGCGTTTGACGTAGTATTTCGTGTCTTCAAAGTGTTTGTTCATACACGAAAATAAGTCGTGGCCAGATATATCTCTTCTGGCAGCCTCAGTACGTCGGATTCTCTTCCGGAACGCCCTCACGTTGGTTGACGACCCGAGCCAGCGTGAACAGCGTGTCTGAGAGGCGGTTGAGGTAGACGACACCCGTACCGTTGACGCCAGACTCCTCAGAAGCAAACGTCACTGCACGCCGCTCTGCACGGCGACAGACCGCCCGTGCGTGGTGCAGACGCGCGCCGGGGTCAGAGCCACCTGGCAGAATGAACGACTCCAGCGGGTCGAGTTCGTCGTCGTACGCGTCGATCATCCCTTCGACAGCGTCGACGTGGCGCTGGCGGACCTGTGGGTCGTCCTCGTCCGGGTCGGGATTGGCGAAGTCGGCCTGCACGATGTGGAGGTGATTCTGGATTTCCCGGAGTTGCTCGTCCACATCGTCGTGACCCGTTGGTCGCACTTTCCCGACCAGTGCGTTCACTTCGTCGACGCTGCCGTAGGCCTCTATTCGAGCGCTGGACTTCGAGACCCGCTCCATGTTCCGCAGGTCAGTCAGCCCGTCATCACCACGGCCGGTGTAGATTTTCATACCATCTGGTCGGGCCGACAGCTTCTTAAAATTCCGGTCGAATCAGACCGACGTCTCGCACTGTACGCTGAAGCTATCGTCAGCGCGCTCAGTGAGTCGGTCGTAGAGTTGCCGAAGTCCCGTTGATTCCGTCTCTGGGAGGACGTGCAACCGGATTCGGCCGTCCCGAACAGACGCCCGAAAGACGTCGCCGGTGTGTTCATCTCGGACGAGATACAACGTCATCGGGAGATTATAGAAGTCACCATACTGGTACGGTCCCGCTGCCAGTGTCGTTCCTAACAGCTCTGAGAGAGAGTCGTTGGAGTGGTCGTCGCTCGGGACTAGTTGAAAAATCGTCTGGCCGTCGTACTCCACCCCGCCGCTATATGGATACTCTCGCTGTGGCCGGGCAGGAATTGTAAACGACGGCTCCGAAGCCATTATCAACGTATACGGCGCTACGATATTTAAGCAATCACCCAGACTGGGCGGTTACTGCTCTACTGTGACCGACTCCTCCCCGGAGTTCGTCACCGCTGCCCGGGCAAGCGAGGCCATCGCGCGCCGGAGTCGCTCCGACGCCGCCTGTTCGCTAATCGCGAGGTTGTCGGCGATATCACCGAGCGTCGACCCCCGCGGAACCTCAAAGTAGCCCCCTTCGATGGCTTCGAGCAACACGGCTTCCTGTTTTTCTGTGAGGTCGAACGCGCCGCCGGAGAGGAGGTACCGACCCGCACGAACGAGCGTCGGTTCGATCTCCATCCCCGCCTCGTCGATTCGCCGCTGGTAATCCTGAAACGAGTCCTGGTCCGGATAGTTCATCGTCGTGTACCAGCCGTCGCCGGCCCAGCGAGACTGCAGGTAGACACCACCGGAATCGACTGCCGCCTCGTATGCACGCTGGTCAACTGTCCCCAGAACAGCCTTCGCCCAGTACAGGCGCCGAAGGTCTCCATCTTCGAGCAGTTTTAGCTCCGCGATAGAGGGGTCTTCGGCCACCCGGTCGTGAAACGCACCACACCCATCTCCGGTGACAGCCGCGATGAGTCGAAGCGGCGTCTCCGGGCCGGTCGCCAGGTTCCTGACCACCACCTCAACTCCCTCCGTCTCCCGCAACGTCTGATGAAAAATTTCGCTCTGGTGGTGAAATTCGACGTACATGCCGTTTCCAGAATCGATGATGGCAACTTATAATTAGTTATCGGTCGGCGGAGAAAAAGGCCGACTTCAGTACGAGCGCTCTTTTGGCTCGTAGGTCTGCTCGTGACCTTCGAGGATCACGGGCTTGTAGTAGAGGTTCGGCGTCCCGTCGTTCCACGAGAGCATCGTGTGTTTGATCCACTCGTCGTCACGGCGTTCCTGGTACTCTGCGCGCCAGTGAGCACCACGGAACTCTTCGCGGGCGAGTGCGCCCAGCGCAATCGCTTCTGCGTTGTCGATGACGTTTCGCGTCTCGATTGTGTGGATGAGGTCCGTGTTGTAGGTCCGAGACTTGTCCGCGACACCGACGTGCTGGTACTGCTCACGGGCCTCGCGGATGACCTTCAGCGCCTCCTTGATGTTGGATTCCTCGCGGAAGACGTTGACATTCTCGGTCATCGTTTTCTGGACCTTCTCGCGGACTTCGGCGTGGTTGACGCCGTCGCGTTCGAGCATCGTCTCGACACGCTCCTGCTCTTTGCGGATGGCCTCTTCGAGAAGTTCCTCCGGCGACGCCACGGCACCACCGTCAGCGACGACTGGGTCGGAACTGTCGCCGACGCTGCCGGGTTCGACCGGCGTGTCGACGTCACCGTCCTCGCTCTGTGCGGACGGCCCAGTTGGGATATCTGATTCCTCGAGGTCACCACCAGCGGCATGCTGGCCAGCCCGAGAGCCGAAGACGAGCAGTTCGGGCAGGGCATTCCCACCAAGACGGTTCGAGCCGTGCATACTGACACAGGCACACTCGCCGGCCGCGTAGAGGCCGTCGATACAGGTCTTCCCGTTTTCGTCGACTTCGATACCGCCCATCTGGTAGTGCTGGCCGGGTTTGACCGGCATCGGGTCGTCAAGGCCGTCCGTGCCCTCGAAGTCCTCTGCGAGGTGGAGGATGTTCTCCAGTCGGTCGATGATACGCTCCTCGCCGAGGTGGCGCATGTCGAGGTGGACGTACTCGTCGTCGATTCCGCGGCCCTCGTTGACCTCTGTGAGTTCGGCGCGGGAAACCACGTCCCGAGAGGCGAGTTCGCCCTCGTTGTTCGCGTAGCCGTACTCGAACATGAACCGCTCTTCGTCGCCGTTGTAGAGAATTCCACCCTCACCACGGACACCCTCGGAGATCAGTACACCCGTCGAAGGCAGCGTCGTCGGGTGGAACTGGACGAACTCCATATCTTCCATCGGCGCGCCGGCGCGGTAGGCGAGTGCCTGGCCGTCGCCGGTGTTTGCGATGGCGTTGGTCGTGTGGTCGAAGGCCTGTCCATTTCCACCAGTTGCGAGGATGACGCCGTCGCTGGCGTAGAAGCCGTCGATTTCGCCCGTCTTGATGTCGTAGCCGACAGCACCGTAGCACTCTCGGTCCTCTGGACGGTCGTGGTCCGTGACAGCCAGTCGGGACACGTACCACTCGTCGTACACTTCGATACCTCGTTTGACAACCTGCTCGTACATCGTGTGCAGCAGGTGGTGCCCAGTCTCTGCACCGGCGTAGGTCGTTCGCGGGTGCGAGAGGCCACCGAACGGTCGCTGGGAGACGGTGCCGTCCTCCTCACGGGAGAATGGCATCCCCCAGTGTTCGAGTTGGATGACCTCGTCAGGTGCCTGCTTGGCGAAGGTGTCGATGGCAGGCGCGTCGCCGAGGTAGTCCGAGCCCTTCATCGTATCGTAGGCGTGGAGTTCCCAGGAGTCCTCGGGGTGGAGTGCAGCGTTGATGCCGCCCTCTGCTGCGCCGGTGTGACTTCGCACCGGGTGGAGTTTGCTCACGAGCGCAACGTCTGCGCCCTCTTCGTGTGCCGCGATTGCTGCCCTGAGGCCGGCGCCGCCCGCGCCGACCACGATGACGTCATGTTTGTACATTGGTTGGTGGAATCTATGGTATATTGGTCTACCAGAACTTCAAGTTGTTCTTGATCGATTCGCGTTTCAGTGCCTGAATATGTTCTGTCAGTGGAATGTCTTTGGGACACACCTCCGTGCAGGAGAACTGGGTCTGGCAGCGCCAGACGCCGTGTTCCTGCTCGATGATGCGCAGACGTTCCTGTTTGCGGTCGCTGCCCTCGCGTTCGTCCATCGCGAAGCGGTAGGCTTTGTTGATGGCTGCGGGCCCGAGATACTCGTTATCGCCCGCGGCGATGTTACAGGAAGACATACACGCACCACACCAGATACACCGCGTCGAGAGTTTGACTTTCTCGCGGTTTTCGGGGGTCTGGCGCTGTTCTTCGAGTTCCCCCTCGGGGAGGTCGTCGGGGTCGAAGAACGGTTCGACCGCTTCCATCTGGTCGTAGAAGTGCTCCATGTCGACGACCAGGTCTTTCACGACATCCTGATGCGGGAGCGGTTCGATTCGAACCGGGTGGTCGAGTTCGCCCATCTGGGTCTTACAGCCGAGGCGCTGTTGGCCGTTGACGAAGAGTGCGTCTGAACCACAGACTGCCTGTCGGCAGGAGTGTCGGAATGTCAGTGAGGAGTCGTACTTGTCACGCGCGTAGATGAGCGCGTCGAGGACCGTCATCCCGCGGTGGAATGGAACCGTAAACGAGTCGAACCGCGGTTCTTCTTTGCCCTCAATTTCAGGGTCGTACCGGAAGACCTTCAGCTGGATCGTCTTCTCGGCACTGTTGAGGTCCTCTTTGATCTGTTCACGGCGCTTCTCCGAGAGGTCTGCTGCGACCTCTTCACGGATCTGTTCAGCTGTCTGTTCGTCGGCAGTCTCAGTCTCTTGTTGAATTTCTGTACTCATTGTTAGAACAGTCCAGTCATAGCGGTCGCAACACGGAATCCTTGCAATACCAGTAGGGCCGTCGCAATGGTAAGGATTGCGGCGACAACCTTCTTCTGGGTGCCCTGCAGTCCCATGTTAACCAGTGCGTTGTACACGCCGTTGACCCCGTGGAACGCGGCGGTGACGAGGAAGGTGACCATCAGCGAGAAGTAGCCCCACTGGCTCATCCGTGCTTCAGTTCCGGCGAAGCTAATCTCTGCGGCGTGGTTGACGAAGTGCAGTGTGATGAAGTGAAAGGCAAGGACGCCGATGAGGAAGATGGCAGTAATGCGCTGGACGAACCACCGCCAGCCCTTGTGCTCGAACGAGGAGTAGTGTTGAGCCATTACAGTACACCTCCGAGGAAGGTTGGCAGGCTTGCCAGCGTGATCAGTGCGGTCATGACCAGTGACACGTAGAAGCTGACATCCTGTCGACCGAGTCCGAGTCCGAGGTCAACGAACAGCAGTCGAATCCCGTTCAGGATGTGGAACACAGCCACGGTGAGCAGTCCAATTTCGAGGAAGCGAACGATGAGTAGCTCTTCGAGTCCCTGCAGCGTCGTCGTGTAGATGTCGTTGCCCGCCGCGGCGGCCGCCGGGTCGACGCCGGTAGCCGTGCTCAACACGGCGATGTGCGTGAACAGGTAGCCGACGAGTATCCACCCGGTGAGTTTGTGGAGAATCCACGCCCACATTCCGGGTTTGAACTCCAGCCACCGTCCGAAACTTTCGACGGTGCCTCGATCGAACGATTGTGACATATACGCACCTTGGGGTGGGGATAAATAGTAGTTACTACACAGTGCCACGGGCACTCAAGTATCACTACGACCACTGCTCCGGTACAAACCGACGGCCGTGAGCGCCGATACATTGAAATAACTCGCTGTCGACTGCTGAGAAGACAGCTCATGTCAGCAGAAGATTACAAGCTCGTTACGGGGGAAATCGGGCTCGTGAGGGCAGTGGGGTTACTCGTCGGGACGGCGATCGGCATGTCGATTTTTATCGTCCCGACGCAGATGCTCGTCGCCGCCGGGCCGAGTATCTCGCCTTCTTCGTCGCCTCGTTCGCAGCACCGTTGCCGACCCTGCTGGTCGTCTGGGCGCTACTCGCAGGCTTTTTACTGTTAAATTACGTCGGCGTGCGACTCGTCGTCCGCGTCCAGTTGGCGATGGTCGCACTGTTAGTCGGGGGGTTGCTCACCTTCATCGTCGTCGGCGCAACGGGCGTCGATACCGGCAACTACCTGCCGCTGTTTCCCACCGAGGGCGAGGGCGCGCCGTTCGCCGGCGGCTACAGTCCGCTGCTCATCGCAATCGTGACGCTGTACATCCCGTTTCAGGGGTTCGGGATGATTGTCGAGATTGGTGAGGAACTCAAGAATCCAATCAAAAACATTCCCCGCGTGCTCGCCATCGGGATGGGCATCGTCGTCGCTATCTCGCTCGGCGTTGTCGTTGTTCTTGCCGGCGTCCTCCCGTGGCAAGAGGCTGCGCCCGTAATTGAGGCGGGCGGTGGGCTCGCCGCAGTCGCAGCAACGTTCACCTCGAGTGAAGTTGCCGCGCTGATTGCGATTGCCGCATTGATTGGCGCCGCGACGACCATCAACACGCTGTTTACCTCCTACTCGCGGACCATCATGCGCGCGGGCCGTGACGACGTGGTTCCCGGTTCTTTTGCGGGAGTCCACGACAGATTCGGGACGCCAACGACGGCGATTCTCGCGCTCGGTGTACCGCCACTGCTTCTCGCTCCGGTTGCCATCTACGCAAACTCGGTCTTTGCGGTCGATATGTTGGATTGGCTGGTGACGGTCACCGTGACGGGTATTTTCGTCGCCTTCGCCATGCTCGGGGTCGCGCTGTGGCGACTCCCCCACATATTCCCGGCGCGGTACGAACACTCCTTCTACAGGTTGCCGATGCCAGTGCTCAAGGTTGTTGCCGTCGGGAACACGGCTGTCTCCGGTATCTTCGGCGTGTTCGTCGTGCTGAGCCAGCCCTCGGCGTTTCTCGTGGTGCTCGGCTGGATTGGCGTCACAACAGTCGTCCACCGGTACCGTGTCCGGAAGTACCGCAACAAAGGTGTCGACATCACCGAACGGATGTCGTCATTGCACGGCCACGAGTAACACCGTTGACAACGAGGAACTAAGAGTTATATATGAGCAATCTGCTAGCGGCGGCATGGCCAAATATTCGACAGGTAGCGGTGGTGGCAGTTCTGGCGATAGCTGTGAACTCTGTGGGACAGGGGATGTCAAGACCCAAGAAGTGAACGTTGCCGGTGCGCAACTGGAGGTCTGCAGTGACTGCGCCCAGCACGACGACAACGCCACCACGAGTAAGAACTCCGGCGACGACGGGGAGAGTCGAGAGAAACGAGCCGCACAGAATACCGCGAAGATGCACGACGCCGCCAAGCCCGACAGTTCACACTGGGAGAGCGGGGCGGACTACGATGACGACCAGCTTCCGTATCTTGTCTCCGATTACGACGACGTTGTAACTGACGCGCGCCAGAAGGCCGGCTACCAACTCGGTGAACTCGCCGCTGAACTCGACGTCGACGAAGGTGACCTGCTCGCGCTCGAACAGGGCCGGGCCATTCAGGCCAACCTCGGCGGAAGCATTGTCGCCGCTGTCGAGGAGTTTCTGGACGTTGAACTCGTCGAGTCAGAGTAGCGTGGGGTAGGCTTATCTTAACCCGTCTGCTACTTCAGACAGATGGCTGATCAACTCCGGAGTCTCCTAGTTGGAGACTGGTGGCGGTACACGATCAGCCTGCTCGGAACGTTGATGCTCGCTGTTGGCGTCGCTGCAGTCTTTCTCGACGGCGAGTTGACCGACGAGGAACTCCTGCAGGCCGCCGGGCTGGTTGGAACCTGTCTCGTGTTGATCGCTGTCGGCGCCCGAATTGCGCTGACAATTCGGGAATTCAACGAGATGGGTCGCGTCCTTGGGTGGATGAGTCTCGATATTCTCGTCGTTGCCGCGATGAGCGCGTGGGGAGCAGTCGTCCTCCCTACGATTAACTCTGCGTTCGATTCGATGTTCCTCTTTCTCACCGTCCTCGCCGCAGGCACGCTATTTGGTGCGGTGATTGGCTATTACGACGTTCGCGTTCGAGAGCTAATCACGAAAGCCAGCCGCGAACAGGCCCGGCGAGAGTTCCTCGACGAACAGCAGGAAACGCTGTCTTCGCTCAATGGCATCCTCAGACACCAGATTCTCAACGACCTCTCCGCTATCGCCGGCCGGGCCGAGTTGATGGAGACAGGAAAGGTCGAAACCGACGACGGTACTGAGACGATTCTGGACCACTGTGAGCACATGGAACAGGTTGTCGACCGCGTCGAAACACTCGTCGACATCCAGACACACGCGGCGGACCCAGCGGCGTACAACCTCGTGACTGCGCTCCGCGACGGCCGAGATGTGGCGGCGGCCGCAGGTGAATTATCTGTCTCTGGCCTCGACGCCGTCGAGACGACGGTTCGTGCCGACGAGTTACTCCATCTCGCCTTTGCCGAACTGTTCGAGAACAGTGTCATCCATGGCGACGGCGATGTGTCCGTCACAGTAACTGAAACCGCAGAAACCGCACAGGTTGAGATTCACGACGGCGGCCCCGGTATCGAGGCTAACCGCCCGTTCGACCCCAACACCCGCGGCCACCACAGCAACGGCGACGGTCTCGGCCTCTATTTTGCGTCGCTCATTGTCGACCGGTACGGCGGCGATATCGAGATTACGCGGGCGGCAGACCCGACAATACTGGTCGTCGAGTTGCCCCTCGAGTAGCGTCGAGAAGACGGAATCTAGTCAGTCGTCTGCGCTGGAAGCGCTGTCGATTACCGGTCGAGTGACCTCACGGTCGGTCTGTTCGCCCTCGACATCGTAGGGGTACTCGCCAGTCACACAGCCCAGACAGAGGTCTTCGTGGTCCTGACCGAGCGCGTTCGTGATCGCCTCGATAGAGAGGTAAGAAAGGCTGTCTGCGCCGATTTCCTCACGGATCTCCTCGGTCGTCTTGTCGGCTGCGATCAGTTCGTCGCGGCTTGCCATGTCGATACCGAGATAACACGGGGCGACAATTTCCGGCGAGCCGATCCGCAGGTGAATCTCCTCGGCCCCAGCGTCACGAAGCAGTTCGATAAGCTGAGTCGAGGTCGTCCCGCGGACAATCGAGTCGTCGATTAGCGTCACGCTGCGGCCCTCGATTGTCGATTTGATTGGGTTGAGTTTCAGTCTGACAGCCCGTTCCCGCTCGTCCTGCGTGGGCATGATGAATGTCCGGCCAACGTAGCGGTTTTTCATCAGTCCCTCCGCGAACTCCGTCTCGGCCCCGTCTTCGGCCGCTGCTTCCGCGTATCCCGACGCGAACGAGCGGCCGGAGTCAGGGACGGGCATCACGACATCAGTTTCGACGCCGGATTCTGCCCAGAGCGCGCGGCCAAGGTCACGGCGCACCTCGTAGACGAGTTCCTCGTCGATGACTGAATCTGGTCGCGCGAAATAAACGTGCTCGAAAAAGCAGTGTGCGGTCTGTGGCTCGTCGGTGAGTTGATAACTGTCGAATCCAGTGCCGTCTGGTCGGAGGACGATAAGTTCACCCGGACGAACATCTCGAATGAGTTCGCCACCGAGGGTGTCGATGGCTGCGGACTCGGAGGCGAGGACGTAGCCATCTTCGAGTTCACCGATACACAGCGGTCGATTTCCTTGCGGGTCACGCACGCCAAGAACCGTCTCGTCGTGCATGATGGTGAGCGAATACGAACCGTGAATGCGGCCCATTGTGGACTTAACTGCACGCACGAGGTCCTCCTCGAGGAGATTTCGCGCCAGGTCGTGTGCGATGACCTCCGTATCACCGTCTGAAGTAAAGGCGTGACCCAGACCGGCCAGTTCGTCGCGGACTTCCGCCGCGTTGACCAGATTTCCGTTGTGTGCAAGGCCAAGTGAGCCACTCTTGAACGACACTGAGAACGGCTGTGCGCAGGAGCTATTCACGCCGCCGGCGGTCGGGTATCGAACGTGTCCGATACCGTTCGCGCCGTTGAGGTCGTCGAGGTCAGTCTGGTCGAAGGCGTCGCCGACCAGTCCCATCTCGACGTGTTCGTGCTGCTGGAAGCCGTCGTGAGTGACGATTCCGGCCGATTCTTGGCCGCGGTGCTGCAGGGCATACAAAGAGTAGTAGAGTGGACGCGCGGCCTCTCTCTCCGTCAGTGAGACACCAACAACGCCGCACTTTTCATGCATTTTATTCGCCAGCTTTCGTGTCCCAGGAGTAGTCACGGCGCTTTGCCGATTTGCCGAAGCCACACGACGAACAGACCTTCTTTTTCACGTGATAGGACTTCTCACCGCAACGTCGACATTTCACGTGTGTTGTCGTGTTCTTCTTTCCCTGGCTTGACGTTCCAGTCGTCATGGACGTATCGTTACGACGTTATCCCCGCGTATAATCGTTGTGTCTTCCTCCTCCTCGACGACGAGGTTCATATGCTGGTCGTAGCCAGCGAGCGTTCCCTGGTAGATTTCGCCGTCCTTGAGTTGGACGGTGACACTCTCTCCGACTGAGGTTTCCAGCACGTCAAGCGGCCGGTTCCCGTTCTCGCTCATACACGTACCCGGTGGCGAGATGTGCTTAAACGTACCGGCTCGGAAGCAACTCGTCGTATGCTGGCTTCTCACACGGTCACTCGGTTGTCGAACTTTCTTCGGCCAACCGCTCGATTCCATCAGCGATTTCCCCAGCAGTCTCAGGGTCGAGGGCGAGCTCAATTTCGTTCCCGCTGTCATCACTGCAGGCAATTTTGCGCTGGTCACCGAACTCTCGGACTTCGGCGTGTTCGATGTCGTAGAGTTTCACTGTCGCGTCCTTGTTCGACGCGCCGACGTGTTTCAGCGTTCCGTCTTTGAGTTCGAAGGTGAACTCATCGAGGTCGATCGTGAGCATACGTACTCTACGAGCGAAGTTACCATAAGAGCCGGCGGTTGGGAGAGCAACCAACCAGCCCAACCGGGAGCGTACTTCGACGGGCTTTTTATCCGGGATTGACTCCGTAGACGTATGGCCGAATTTACCGTCGCTGTTTCCGACCCGGAGACGGGACTCACACACCAGGTAGACGTTGCAGACCAGGACGCGAATCGCTTCATCGGACGAGAAATCGGAGAAGAGGTCGAGGGCAGTGCAGTTGGCCTCGATGGCTACACGCTCTCGATCACCGGTGGCTCCGACGACGCTGGCCGACCGATGCGAGAAGACGTCAAAGGAGCAAGTCTCAAAGCTGTGCTCCTGACCGGCGGCACCGGCTTCAAGCCGGAGAAAGACGGCGAGCGAAAGCGCGTGACCGTCCGTGGTCGCGAAATCAGCGACTCGACCCGACAGATTAACGCCAAGATTTCCGAGCAGGGCGACGGCGAGGTTGCGGACCTGCTGTCCGACGAGGAATAACGTAGTGGCCGACGCGATTCCGTCGGACCACCCGGCTGTCGACTCCTATCGCGTCGACCTCACGACCGTTGGGTCAACTGGTCGTCCACAGGTGCTCCTTCCTGACGAACTGGGCTGCGAACCGGACGACTTTGTTCGACTCGTCCTTGCTGACCGACAGACACACGCGCAGGTCACTTCCACGTTGTCGGGAGAGCCCACCATCCAGGGAGCCTACGCCAACAAACGGCTGGCGCGAACCGCTGATGGCGAGAACCTGCTGGCGGCGTGGCTGGACGACGTTGGACTGGACCCCGAGACAACGCTGGTACTGGACGTGCTCACCGACGGCTATGCCTACGGGCTCAGGGTGCCAGGCGAGCGCGTCGTGTACGACCCGGTGGAGAAACCTGATTCGTCACTGTCAGACATTGCTGATTCGCTGTAGTGAGGCGCTCCGTCAACCTTTTGATTGCTGACAGCGTTTGCTGGAATATCTCCGTGTTCCGCGCGGACAGTCTGAGCCATGTCGGAATCGATCATTGCAGACTTCGTCGCGCAGTTCGATTCTAGTGTCGCGACCCGCGCGGAGCCAGCAAAAGGTCGTGTTCTGTTGAGTAACAAACGCCTCGTCCTCGCAGTCAACAGCAACGACAGACTGACCATTCCGCTCCGCTCGATTGCCGATGTCGCCGTTGGCCACGTGCCCGACGAAATTCAGGGCTTTTTCGAGTCAACAGTGTCGGTCGCTTTCGAGTTAAAGGGCCGGCGGCACAAGGCCGTCGTCGAGGCAGAGGACTCGACAATCCAGAAATTTGCGACTGTACTGTTCAAGGCAATTCTCAACGGGACGCGGATGTCGGTCAAACACCCGGCGCGGGTCGGTGGTCGTGTGACCGACGAGTCGTTCGTCGACTGCCAGCTGTTCCTGCGACCAGGCTCTGTCCGGTTCAAGACAGAGACCGAACTGGTCGAGGTCGAACTCGCAACGGTGACGAAGTTCAGTCGGTCAAACCGCGAAATTAACGGCGGGGAACAGCCGGTGCTCGAACTCCAGCATATGCCCTCCGGCGAGGCGATGGTGACGATGGCAGCGATGAACACGCCGCGGAAAATGACGATTCTCGGCCGCTATCTGCGCCTCGAGTACACCGAGTTGATGAACGAACTGAAAAACGTGGAAATCTCAGCTGACGAAAAAGAGATTCTCACTGCAATTTACTCCGGCGGCGGGCAGGAAGGCGTCTCTCTCGCGGGGATTGTCGACCTCGACCCATCGAACGTAACGATGGTACTGAACCGACTCGAAGAGAAAGAACTAGTCATCGACACCGCAAGCGGTACCAGACTCACACCGAAGGGACAGATTGTCGTCAACCGTCACCTCGAAGAAGTCAACGTCTGATCACTCTTCGCCCATTGCCTCGCTTGCGACGTTGCGACCACGAGCTTTCAGTTCGACTTCACGGCGTTCTCGCTCGATTTCGAGAATGCCCTGCTCGATTAGTTGGTCGTAAATCTGTTCGACCGTCTCGACATCCATCCCGACGAACTGCGGAATCTGGAACGGTGAGACGCCCGAGTACAATGCCATGAGGACTTCCTGCTCGCGCTCGGAGAGGTCGACATCATCGGGGTCGGTCGCCTGATTACTCCCGAGCAGCCCCGCGAGGATGTTGACGTGGCGCTGGTTGCCGGAAATATGCGTCTCGACAGCTGTATTTCCAACCGTGTGCTCGACTTCGATGAACAATCGCTCCGTATCGAGCACATCGCCGCGGTTACGGGAGAGGTCACCCACATCGTCAACCTCTACTTCGACGAAGCTGCCGTCCGCCAGTGCAAGCCCAATCTGGTCCTCGTCGACTGCCATCCGGCCTTTCTGCCACTCGGCGTCCTGGATGACGCCACCCTTGACGGCGGGGTGTTTCGTGATGACTACCTCGCCGTCAAGGACTGCACTATAGAGTTCGTGCTCGAACTCTTCGTGGTCCTTCGGCGCGACGAGTGTCACGTCGTTACCGACCTGCAGTGAGAGATAACTCGTGACGTTGGCAAACGGCTGGCTGGCGTCGTCTTTGGTCTTGATCGTCGACACCTTCGACAGCGGGATAGTGCGTTTGCCCTGGTTGCTCGCCAGCACAATTCGCTTGTCCGACAGCAGGATTCGTCCGGGTATCCACTCAACATCCGGAACTTTGTTGCCGTCTTTGACAACCTGCGTGAACTTCCCTTGCTGGTCAGCAAGCGTGCTTTCGCCGTCACTCATCGCTGTCGGTCTTGTCCGTCAGTTGGGCACAGGCGGTCATTAATGATTCGGGCGCGGTACGGTCGGGTGCGGTCATCCTTGGCCAGTCTGTGCGTGTCCGCCGAGTTTCGACAGCGCCGAGAAGGCGCGCTGTCGGACCTGTTCGTCGTCCGTCCGGTCGAGTAGTCGCTCGATCTCTTCGGCAGTATCCTCGTTGCCAATCTTGCCGAGCGTAAACACCGCCTGCGCGCGGGCGTCACTATCCTGATTGTCGTCGGTCGCCAGTTCGAGCAGTTGCTCTTCAGTGTAGGTTCCGCCGACTTCGGCGAGACTGGTCGCCGCGAACTGTTTCGTCATCTTTCCGCCGGACTCGAGTGTCTCGACCAGTGCGTCGACGCCCTCACGGTGTTCGTCGCTTTCCATGACTCGGCCGAGCAGCCACGCTGTGTTCCGGCGCTGGGCCGCTTTCGTTCCGGCGTCGAGAATCTCGACCAGCGGGTCGATAACGGAGTTGTCCTCACTCTCAGAGAGTTCTTCGACGACCGTCTCGCGAATCTGGTGGCTCTGCTCGGTCGGCACGTTCGAGAGTAATTCGATAAGCGAGAACACAGCAGTCCGACGAACCGGTGCGGACTCGTCGGTCAATGCTTCGGCGAGATACGTGACCGGGTTGTCGTTGCGGAACTGGCCGAAGCCACGGACTGCGATCCGGCGAACCCGCTCGTCGCCGTCGTCGTACAACTGGAGAAGTGCTTGCAGCGCCTGTCGGTTGCCGATTCGGCCCAGCGCTTCGGCAGCCTCGACGCGGACGGCAGCTTTCGGGTCGCCCAGCAGTCCAGTCAGCGGCTCGGTCGCCCGGGCGTCGCCAATCTGTCGGCAGGCACGGGCCGCACGGGCGCGTACTCGGGGGTCCGGGTCGTCGAAACGCTCGACGACCTTCGGAACCGCGTCCGGCACTTCGAGTTCGCCAATAGCGTTCGCCGCAGCCATGCGGAGTTCCGGCAGGTCGGCATTCAGTGCACGGACGAACGCCTTGGCCTTGGCCCAGTCGGCCGCGTCATCGCCGATATCGAGGTCGGCCATGCTCGTGATGAGTTCTTCCAGTGCCTCCTGGCCGAGTTCGTCCAGCGCATCGACGGCCGTGGCAACAACAGTATCAGATTCGTCTTCCTGTACGGCCCGGACCAGCGCGGTGATGATATCGCCGCGGTCCTCGTGTTCGTCCATCCGGCCGAGAATCTCTGCGGCCCGTTTCCGGACCTCTGCACTGTCAGAATTGTGCAGCGCCTGGATGATCTGTTGTGCGTTGCCGTCACGCTCGTGCTGGAACAGCGACATTAGCTCCGTCGATAGATTCGTTGTTGTTTGTGCACCGGTTCGAAGTCGTCACGACACTCTGTCGGTAGCGTCTCTGTCATCCCGATCATCAAGTAGCCATCGGCCCGCAGTGACCCCCGAATCGTCTGGAAAATTGGCACTTTGAACGATGAATCGATGTAGATGAGGAGGTTGCGACAGAGCACCAGGTCGAAGTCAGTCTTCTCGTCGCCTCTGATGAGGTCGTGTTGCTCGAAAGTAACGATGTCTTTGACGCGGTCTCTGACCGTGAACCGGTTTTCGTCTTGGTCGACGTATGGTTGGTAGTCATCCAGTGGTTCGAGTTCTTCTGCAATATCGCTCGTCTGGGAGGTTTCGTAGACACCCGCCCGGGCGTCCGCAAGCGTGTCGTGGTTGATATCCGTCGCCGTGATTTCGATTCGGTGGTCAGCTATCTCGTCGTCGTCGAGCGCCAGCATCGCAATCGAGTACGGCTCTCTCCCATCGGCACACGGGGCCGACCAGATTCGGACTCGCCGATTGTTGTCGGTCAACTCCCTGAGCACCAGCCGGAGTTTCTCCCACGCGTCGGGATTTCGGAAGAAGCCAGTCACGTTGATCGACAGCGAGTCCAGTAGTGCGTCCTTTTCTTCGTCGTCGCGGTCGAGGAGTCGCTGGTAGGCGCCGTACTCCTCGATATCGGTGCGACGCATACGGGCGGTGATTCGGCGGTCTAGATACGAGTCGTTGTAGAAGTCCGTCTCGAAATCAAGTTCGCGGCCGATGTACGAGAGCAGATCATCGAAGCGGTCGTCCTGCGTGCTCATAGCGTCACCACGTCGAGGATGTGCACGATGTTTCCGTCACCGAGCACTGCCGTCCCGGAGAGTCCGGGCGTCCCGCTGAGAATCCCTTCGAGTGGTTTGACCACGACTTCTTCCTGTGCGTTGACCGCGTCACAGCGCAACGCAATCTGTCGCTCGGATTCGCGGATCCGGACGAGCATCTCGCCGCCCTCCGTCCCGCCATCGGTTGCCGTCTGGCCCGGCACGTCGAAGGTATCTCCGAGGTCGACAATCGGATAGATCTCGTTGTTGTGTTTGATGACCTCACGGCCGTTGACCTGCTGGATATCGTCGGTCCTGGTGATCTCGTCGACATTCTTGATCGGAATCCCGTACTCCTCGTTGCCGACCTGGACGAACAGCACCTTCACGATGGCCATCGTCACCGGCAGCCGCAACGAGACTGTCGTCCCCTCGCCGGGCGTGCTGTCGACATCCACAGAGCCATCGAGGCGCGTGACGGTGTCGTGGACAACATCCATCCCAACACCGCGACCACTCGTATCGGTTACCTCGTCCGTCGTCGAGAAGCCGGGGTGGAAGACGAGGTCGTAGATCTCGGAGTTGTCCATCATTTCCAGTTCGTCAGGTGACCGAACGTCGTTCTCGATTGCCGTCTTCTTGATGCCGTCAACGTCGAGTCCTGCGCCGTCGTCCTCAACCTGAATGACGACGTGGTCGCGCTCGCGGGAGGCTCTGAGGGTCACGTTCCCCTGCCGGGGTTTGCCGTTCTCGACACGCGTTTCCGGAGCCTCGACACCGTGGTCCAGCGAGTTTCGGATGATATGCATCAGCGGGTCCGAAATTTCGGTCAGGATTGTTCGGTCCAGCTCGATTTCCTCGCCCTCGATCTCGAAGTCGACCTCTTTGCCGAGTTCTCGTGAGAGGTCCCGGACCATCCGTGGGAACTTCCCGACGACTTTTTTCAGCGGAATGAGCCGCATATCCATCACCGTGTTCTGGAGACTGCCGGTGATCTTGTCGAGTTCGTTCAGCGTCTCCTCGGCCGAATCCATATTCTCGTCTTCGACCGCTCGCCGCAACTTGATCCGTGAGGTGACCAGCTGTTCGACAAGTCCGTGTAGGTCATCGAGCTGGTCGACATCGACACGGACGGATTTGATCTCGTCGACCGAGTGCTCGTCCTCAGCCGCTGCGTCTGAGCTCTCGTCACTGTCGGAATCCGAGAGGATGTCGTCGGTGACATCCTCGACAGCAGTGGCCGCAATCTGTCCGACAGAGTCGAGTTCTGCGTCGACTCGGCCGAGGTCGGCAGCGTCCAGATATAGCCCGAAGGTGTCCTCGTACTCGCCATCCTCGATGTCAGTTCGGTCTGGGTCGGTCGCGAGGATATCGAACATTTCCTCGACGGACTCCATCGCGAACATCGCGTCAACGCCCGGCATGTCTGTGTCGCCCAGATCAACGTCGACGTAGGCAACCCGGTCCACATCGTCGGCGTCGATCTCGACACTACGGAGGTCAGCGTCGGCACTGAACTCCGGCCCGCTGGAGGCGTCCGCAGAGTCGGCCTCGGCCACGTCACCGTCGGCGGCGGACCCACCTGCGGCCTCGGGGCCGTCTTCGAGGACGTTTCGGAGTTGGGTGACCGTCTCACTGGTATCCGTATTCGCCTGCCCCTCAGACTCAATTTGGCCGACGATAGCCTCGATTTCGTCGACTCCCTGGAAGATGAGGTCCATCACCTCTGGCGTGACGGACATGTTGCCGTCGCGCATCTCGTCCAGTAAGTCTTCCATCGCGTGCGCGAGATTCGAGGCGTCCTCGAAGCCCATCGCCCCGAAGTTCCCTTTCAGCGTGTGTGCTGTCCGGAAAATCTGATCCATCGCCTCGCGGTTTTCCGGATCAGACTCCAGTTCTAACAGGGAGTTGTTTAGTTTCGTAATTTCTTCCTCACTTTCGCGAATGAATGCATCCAGGTACTGGTCGTCCATTGTTAGCTCACCTCTTGTCTGTCGCGCTCGATAGCATCGAGAATTCCGTCTGGAATCCCACTGATTGGTAGCACCGTGTCGACGTATCCCGTCTCGATTGCCCGCTTGGGCATGCCGAACACGGCTGATGTCTCCTCGTCCTGTGCGATCGTCTTTCCGCCGACTGCTTTGACCGATTTGATCCCGGCAGCACCGTCTTCACCCATTCCGGTGAGGATAACGCCGACCATCGGGTCGTCGACGACCTCTGCCGCACTCGACATGGTCATATCGACGGCCGGTCGGACGCTGTTGACTGGCGGGTCGTCGGTCAGTTTGACTCGAAGTCGCCCGGCGTGGTAGTTCGAGACCACCATGTGGCTGTCCCCCGGCGCAACCAGCGCTTCTCCAGCGCCGATGCGGTCACCGTCGGACCCTTCTTTGACGTCGTAATCACTCCGGGAGTCGATTCGGTCGGCGAACCGACCGGTAAATCCCTCTGGCATATGCTGGACGATCAGCACTCGGAACTCCGCGTTGAGCGGGAGTTCTGACATGACCTGCTCGACCATCTTTGGGCCGCCGGTCGAGGAGCCAATCAGTAGCGTCGGATTCTCCACGTACTCCGCCGCGGTCCGCTCGGACGTACGGGACGACGCAGCCGTCGACTCGACGGAGTCCGGACTCTCCGTGCTCTCGTGACTCGGCCCAACGCTCGCCTCGGCGACCGAAGAGACGATGTCGACTAACTGGTCTTCCAGTCGAGACATCTCCATCGACACTTCGCCGCCGGGTTTGGTGAAAAAGTCCACTGCACCCTTATCCAGCGCTTGGAAGGTCACATCGTCGTTTTCCCCGGTGTGGGCCGACAACATCAAAATTGGTGTCGGCACCTCGTCCATAATCTGCGCAACGGCCTCTATCCCGTTCATTTCGGGCATTTCGACATCCATCGTCACGACATCGGGCCGGTGTTCGCGAACCGCTTCGACAGCTTCGACGCCGTTGCGGGCCTGTGCCACCACCTCAATCCCACCGTCGTCGAGGATATCGGAGATGACACTCCGCATAAAGTGTGAGTCGTCGGCAACGACGGCTCGAGTCATCGCCCACTCACCCGCCACCGGCTCGGCTGCTGTCCGAGACTCGTCAGCATTCTCGATTCCTACTCCGCCCAGTTATCAAATAAAGACTCCGCCCGCGTAATCAAATGTGATAGTCCAGTGGGCAGATTTAAGTTACATCGAGAGGTTCTTACGGATAGACAACCAGACGACGGTACCGGATTCCGCCGTCAAACCTGCACTGCGCAGGAGGGTTCCGCGATGACAGAAACAAATGGACAAGTCCTCGAATTCGAGCTAGGGGAAGAGACGTACTGTGTGAGTATCGACTACGTGACTGAAATCGTTGACGTCGGCGACCTGACGAAGGTTCCGAACTCGCCGGCACACGTCGAAGGCGTGATGGACCTGCGCGGGCGGACAACATCGATTGTCAACCCCAAAACCGTCTTCAACATCGACGACGCTGGTCAGGAGGCAGAGCGGATCATCGTCTACGACCCAGAGATAACTGAAAACGCAGGCGCTGCAGGCTGGCTCGTCGACGAAGTTAAGCAGGTTGTACAGGTGGATTACAGCGACGTCGACCAATCTCCCGCCGAAGACAAGGAAGCGATCAAAGGAGTTATCAAACAGGGAGAAGGTGATTTCGTTATCTGGGTCGATCCCCAGAGGGTGCACTCGTAGGTATGATTGAACTAACAGAAACTGGAATTGACGGTCTGGACGATATCTTGAACGGCGGGATCGTAAACAACTCGACGACTCTGGTCAGTGGGAATCCGGGGGCAGGAAAGAGTATTCTCGGGCTACAGTATATTTACAACGGCGTCGAGAAGTTCGGCGAGAAGGGAATTTTCCTCTCCTTCGAAGAAAACGCGAAAGACCTCCAGGAAGCCGCCGAGTCCATTGGCCTCGACAACTGGGGCCAACACGTCGAAGACGGCAACATTACAGTCTACGACAAACAGGTGTTGCTCCGAGAGAACGACTTTAGCTCCTCACTCGAATTGCTTCTGAGCGAACTCGACAACGACAACTACGAGCGACTTGTTCTGGATTCGCTGACGATGTTCAAACTCTTCTTCGAGACTGAGCGCGAACAGCGAACCTACCTGCTGAAGTTCACAGACATCCTCGCGGAGAACGACCTGACGACGCTGATGACTAACGAGCAGGGCACCGTCTTCCCTGAGACAGATATCAGCCTCGAGAACTTCTTGACTGACGGGAATATCTACCTCCTGCAGACGCCGACGGACTCTGGGGTCAACCGGTACGTCTGGGTTGCGAAGATGCGCAAGAAAAACATCAATACTGACATCTTTCCGATGGAGATCTCAGAAGGGGGGATCACCGTCCACCAGAACGCCAGTGCGTTCTCGATGATGAGCGAAGACGAGTCACCTATCTAACCGTTTACCCCATTATTTTAAACTGAAACAGTCGTCTCAGCGGTTGAGAACACACACAGCGTATTTTCTGGGGACGGTGTTTTCACAGCCAGAAAACGCCGGTCTCGGCCGATACCTTTATTGATAATAGCAATTTAATTCGTGATAACCAATGTCTTCAGTGGACCTCCTACAGACGCTGGGGAATAAGTACAGCGCAGAGATCCTGGACGCGACCGACGAGCCTCGCTCGGCCCAGGAGCTGAGTGACGAACTCGAAATTCCCATCGCAACCTGTTATCGCCGAATCGACGAACTGACCGAACACAACTTGCTCGAACTGCACGACAATATCCTCTCGGATGACCGGCGACGGATCAAGGTCTACCGACGCAACGTCGACGAAGTCACCATCGACTTCGATGAAGAGCTAACGGTCAGTATCGAGGAACGCACCGAAGTGACCAACACGCTGGACGAAGCGTGGCGAACACTATCGGAAAGTTGAGTGTCCACGCTCGATTGACAGGTATTCTCTGAACGGAAACTGGGAGGATTCCAGCTGGGACTCAGCAGGCCACATTGTTTCAGATACTGAGACCACGCCAGCTAGTAGTATCAACGCATAGACTGAGAGGGGTGAATTTAAATTCCTCCCCAATCTACGCACCGCTATTGTGTCCCTCGTAATCGAATCTGTCTACGCCCTGAGTTCGGTGGTGTTCATCGCGGTCGGGTTGGCCATGGCCGGAATGGGATTGCGCGCGTACGTACAAACATCACAAAATTCGATGCTCCATCTCTCGTTGGGCTTCTCTCTGGCAGTTGCGGGAGCCGCGGCGACGCTAATTTCAGCATTCTTGTACGGCTTTGAGAATCCGCGCTGGCTGCTGATGGCCAACAGCGGCCTCTTTACGCTCGGGATGCTGTTCATCATCTTCAGTATCGTTACCTACGATCAGTAGGAGGGCGATAAGGTCTCATTGAACGTGAGCGAGTACCACGGCCTGATTTTGGATTTTGAGAATTCGAGATCATCTGTTTTCACCATCGATAATTGAGGGGTATCGCTTATTAGTAGTAATAGCAAATCTGGTAGTAAGTCTGCCTCAGACAGAGCAGACGATACAATTATGAAAGAACACATGACAAACGACCGAGGTCAGGTTGGAATCGGAACCCTGATCGTGTTCATCGCACTCGTCCTCGTCGCAGCCATTGCGGCAGGCGTGCTGATTAACACGGCAGGTTTCCTTCAGACTCAGGCAGAAGCAACGGGACAGCAGAGCACGGACCAAGTCTCAGACAACATCAACGTCATTGGGCAGGTTGGTCAGATCAATGTCACCACCAGCGACAGTGAAACCGTCATTAACGAAACACGGTTGACCGTTCAGCGAGCAGCAGGGTCGGGAGACATTAATCTGGAGAGTCTCTCCATCCAATATGTCGGAGACAATGGCTTTGCCCAACTGACCCACGGGGTTAACGAAAGCGATGATGCAACTTCGTCCAATGTTCCTAATGAGGACCCGGGCTACCTCATCGATGTAATTACCGCCGCCAGTGAAGAGGACGGCGTGATAACCGATGATGGTGATCGCTACGAAATCGTTATTCCGTTTGACGCTGATGGTAACGGAACTCGATACTCCGATACTGACGATGTTGTAGCGGATGGCAGTACCGCGTTCCTTTCCTTCGATAATAATGATCTTGAAGATCTCGACGAGGGAGAGCAGGCAGAACTCGAGCTTACCACGGATAATGGTGCGACTCGTGACGTTGTAATCACTGCACCAGATACGCTTGTTGACCAAGAAAACGGCGACACTGTCACGCTGTAACTGACAGGCAGCCGTCAGGTCCGTCGCGTGGTCGGGACTACCCGGCCCGCGACGACAGACCCGCACGGTTCCTTGCGTAATCGTTCCACCATTTCCACAACCAACAACACATCCGTCGCTTCCGCCTTTCATTACTGAGAGGCGGGCCACAAGAGTTTATTACACTGATAAAGTAAATCTGATAAATGACCACCCGACGGAAGCTCCTTGCAGGGATCGCCGGAACGACAGCAGCGATAGGACTTGCTGGCTGTTCACTCTTTGGCGGCAACAGCAACGATGACAACGGCCAGGTCCCCAACGACGGCCTCGACACAGATGACGAATTGCTCCTTTCGATGGGCGACCCATCCGCGCAGGTGCCACCGTCCTTCTTCACGGGCTACCAGTACCGCGTGCAGGAAATTGCGGACGCTGTCGATCTGAGCGAGACGGTCCCCCGCCTCGGCGGCCAACTCGTCACCTTTCTTGAAGAGAACATAGGGAGTCTCGACCCAGCGTCGCTCGACCGCGTCACCGGCAGTAACTACCACGCCAGCGCGAGTCAGGGGGCGCTTCAGGTCCGCCCGCTTCCGAGCGGTCAGACAGTTCATCTGACCGGCGAGTTTGATGCCGACCCGTGGGTCGAATTCTTCGAGGGCAACGATGGATACGAGTCGCTTGACTCGATGGACGGATACGAGCGATTCTTCGCTGAGACGCAGGACGGACAGGGCTACGAGACCTGGGGCGTACAGGACGGGCGAGCCATCGTCGTCAGCCGGACCGATATCGTCACGCGAAACGAGCGGTACGACTCGAATCAGACGGCTGCAGAAGAGGCACTGACCGTCGAATTCGACCAAGTTGACCGTGACAACGCTCCCATCGCAAACAGCGCTCCCGCGTTCGCCGAGACGGTCCAGCAATTGGATGATGAGCCGATTCGCGGAGGAACTGGCTATGCCCTGATTCCGCTGGGTGCGGATACGGGAACCACCGCGTTCGACGATGTTGTCGAGGGGGTCGTCGGCGGCGGGCTGAGCGCGAGCGTCGGGACGGACTCGAGTCTACAGCGGACGCTCTCCTACCTGGAACCCGAGATGGTGTCAGAAGAGCGTCTCACCGCGGCATTCGAGCGCTCAGAAACAGATTCGATCCCCGCCGATTCGTGGGATATGTCAACGACGGAGGCCACGATCAGCGCCCGCACGACGGTCGCAGAGACGCCCGAAACAGCGATGTTGCAGACTGCACTGCCAATTCCCGGATACGACAATCTCTTCGTCCGTATCAATCCGAGCGACTTGGGACGCGAGGTCACACCCCGAGTCTTCTTCAGGCCGGAGCTCAACGACGGAAGACTGACTATCAGTCACCAAGGCGGTGGTGCAGTCGAGAACCTACAAGTTCGGTACGTCCACGCGGGCGAGACACAGACCGAATCTTGGAGTGGACCTGTCGAACAAGGCGATGAATTCACGAGTTCGGAGACGGTCGACAGCGGGACGCAGGCGTGGGTCACATGGCGGCCAGATACAAAAGACGCCGCAGTCTTGATCAGATTTCGTCCGGAGTAAGCCGAACGCTGGGCGTGTGTTCTTACTGGGGCTGGCAGCCAAATTGCTCAACCGATTCGGAACCGAGGCCATTGAGCAAGCCGGCAGTTGGATTTACAGTCACTCTGAATTGACCCCCACCGGTGCGTGCTCCAAACAGCCATCACGGCCTGGGTAAATAGTTACTCTTGAGGAAGCCAACCATGATTATCAAAAACGGCAATGGCCGTCGGCAAGTGAAGAACAATACTGCCGCAGTGTTCCGATTGTCAAGTTAGGGACTCGATATTGGGAAGAGAGTAAGACAGATAGGTTTTTTGTCCGGTACACCGAAGCGGAGTCTGTGTCGAGTCCCGAGCGCGATATCGAAGCAGTCCTCGACGAATCTGGCCCGGATTACGATTCGTTCTCCTACGAGCGGCCAACTGCTGGCCATCAGGGAGAGGTGTTCATGGTCACGCTCCAGGTTGGTGGCGATAACTACGAGGTCGTGATCAAGTTTCAGGCCGGCGACCCAGATTTCGCACTCGAACCTTTTTTGCACAACTACGTCGCGGACCGGACGGACGTGCCAGTCCCGCGAATTCTTGTCTTCGAGCAGACGCCGGACCTCGATATCGACCCGTACTTCGTAACGGAACGAATTCGCGGAGACAATCTCGCGGAGTCGATGGGACAGATTACCGAGGAGACGCGTGAGCGAGTCATCGAACACGCTGGTCAGACGCTCGGAGACATGCACTCGAATGTCGGTTTCGAGGGATTTGGCCGCCTCGCTCTGAACGATGCCGACGAACGGCTGGTCGTCGATGAGTTCTCCTGGGATTGGCAGGCCTTCTTTACTGACCTCGTCGAGTCGTACATCGACAGGCTCGATGATACACCGTTTGCAGACTTACAAGAAACTGCCAGAGAGTATCTCCACCAGTCGGCAGGCTGTATCGAGAGCACGGGACCACCACGGCTCGTTCATGACGATTTCCGGCCGGCGAATATGTTGTTCGACGCCGACGAGGAGAATCCAATCACTGCTGTCCTGGACTGGCAGTTCGCACTTGCGGCTGACGCGGAGTATCACGTCGCCCGGACAGAGTTTCTGTTCATCGACCCCGCGTTTCAGGACGCCGGAACCCGTGAGCGACTCCGGCAGAAACTCTACGACGGCTACCGGAAGTACCTGGAGTTCGAGCCCGACGACGCGTTCGCTGACCGGCGTGCAGTGTATTACTTCGCGACGCTGCTCTGGCGAATGCTCGGGTTCGACGCCGCGTTCGCGGACGCGGGAGAACTCGCACAGGGTCGGGCAGAGGTCAGATTCCGCCAGCAGTTCGACCAACTTGCCGCCCAGTTGCCGGAGTGTTGACTGCGGTGTCGGCTCACTGGCCAGGGCTGTCGGAACACCAAAGAGTTACATTCTCGATTTCCAAATAAGGGGTAACAGGCCATGCCGAGCGAAACTTACGAGGTAATCGTCGTTGGTGGCGGTGTTGCAGGGTGCTTTGCGGCGGCGGCCGCGGCGGCCGACGGGGCAGACGTCGTGCAACTCGAACGGAAGCCCCGCGAGCAGGGCGGCCACATCGCCTGTGGCGACGCGATGAAAGCGCCGCGGGACCCGAAAAAGTACCCAGGTCCGCTGGACATGGACGCAATCGCCGACGACGAGTCGGTATTGATCGACGGCAATATCGACCAGATTGAGTGGCGTGACGAAGAGCTCGGCGTCCGGAAAGTGCTCCCGTACGAGGACAACAGCAACGTCATCGACCGCTACGAGTTCGGCCAGCGCATCCTCGAGCAGACTGCTGACCTCGGCGTCGACCAGCACTACGATACAGTCGTCAACGAGGTGACACAGAACGGGCGGGTCACCGGTGTCAAGGCGATTCGCAAGGGTGACCCAGTCACCTACGAGAGCGACGTGCTCATCGACACCGCTGGGGCACAGTCGTTCATTCAGGAGTTAGTCGACTTCGAGCAGCTGAATACGCCCGGCGCAGCCACCTTCGAGGAGCCACACTACACGCACTTTGGCTCGGCATACCGCGAGATTATCGAGACACCCGAACCTGTCGAGTACGAGAACGCAATCGTCGGCAAGCCACTGGAAGAGATGGGCTACATCTGGTACTTCCCGCGCACGCCAACGCAGATTAACGTTGGACTCGGCTTCCAGATGAACAAAGAGCCGATTCCGCTCACCGACCGACTCAAACGTGACATCGAGAACCGCCCGGAGTACCAGGGCGCAAACGTGGCCGAGAAGTTCGACAAGAAAGACAAACTCGGTGCCGCAATCGCGTTACGTCGGCCGCTCGACTCGATGGTTGCACCGGGATATCTCGCTGCTGGCGGCGCTGCCGGGACAACCCACCCAATCACGGGTAAGGGCATTCGGGGAGCTGCCTTTTCGGGCTACTCCGCAGGCCGGGCTGCCGCAGAGGCTGTCGAAGACGGTGACCTGACGGAGTACGGCCTCTGGGAGCACAACCGCTGGCTCTACCGAGAACACGGCGAAGCGGCGATGCTCGCCTCTCGCGACGCCTACAACGTTGCCGGCAGTACCATCGATGTCAACATTCTCCGGGCTGTCGCTGCGCTGCTCCCTGAAGACGAAATCCGGGATATCGTCGGGACTGAGACGAACGTCTCCGACCTCACCTCGAAAGCGCTCGTCGGTGCCGGGGTCCTGAAAAATCTCGTGACTGAGTATCGCTCCGGGACGTTCGAGGCACTTGGCGTCACTGCCGGGGAACTGTATGAGTCGATTATGGGCGTCATCGAGACGCGAAACTACGTGCGAGACTACGAAGACGTGTACAAGGCCTACCCAGAGGACCGTGGAACGTACGAAAACTGGCTCTCCCAGCGCAACCGTGTCGACGAGTCGTTCTACGACGCGCTTGACCTCTCTGCCGACGAGCGAAAATACTGAGTCAGGCGGGGTGCTCGCGCAGTTCTGTGAGTGAGTCGATACGGTGGTCACCGCGCACACATTGTCCGACGCGGTTCGGGCTTCGCCGCTGGATGTGAATGCCGGTCAGTCCAGCGTTCCAGGCGGCCCCCACATCGCTCGGGTCGTCGCCGATGAGGACACCACTGCTTCCTGTTGGGACGTCGAGTTGCTCTATCGCGAGTTCGACCGGCCCAGGGTCGGGTTTCCAGCCGGTCTGGTCAGAGCAACAGACGATAGTGTCGAACCACTCGGTAATGCCGAGGCGGTCGAGTACCGGCCCGGTTAGATACTGCTGGCAGTGTGTCACGAGGCCAACAGGGGCGTCGACTGCCTGGACGAAGGGTTCTGTGTCGGGATAGAGATGTGAGGCGGCGGCCCGGCGGTCTGGCGTCTCGATTTCGTGGAACGCGTCCCAGAAGGGTTCGGGGTCGATTCCGTGGCGGTCCATCACAGTAGCCCGGGAGTGACTCGGGCCGTACCACAACTGCTCGGCTTCCCACTCGCTGAAACCGACGCCAAACCGCGTGCCGACTGTGTTCATCACGTCGTAGATGTACTGCTGTTCGACGTCGATAAGCGTGCCGTCGAGGTCCAGCAGCCAGAAGTCGTAGTCACCGCTGTTCATCGGATGTCTGGTACGTTCTGGTATCATATGAGCATTCTGGGTAAAACTGGTATTCGGGAGATTGAAGAGGGTCCGGGTCCCCAATCCGACCGATGCGTCACGACCACATTACCAGTGCCAAACAGCTCTCGCGTGGCGATATCGAGGCGGTGCTGGACCGCGCGGGCGAAATCGCCGGAAACCCCGCGGCCTACGCTGACCGCCACGAGGGAGCGTTACTCGGGCTCATGTTTTTCGAGCCGAGTACGCGGACCAAGATGAGTTTCTCCGCGGCCATCAAACGACTCGGCGGCGACATCGTCGACATGGGGCCAGTAGACTCCTCCAGCGTTCAGAAAGGCGAGAGTCTGGCCGATACTGTCCGCGTCGTCGAAGGATACGCCGACGCAGTCGTGCTGCGCCACCCGAAGGAGGGGTCGGCACAGATGGCCAGCGAGTTCGTCGACGTTCCGCTGATCAACGGCGGCGACGGGGCCGGCCAGCACCCCACGCAGACGCTGTTGGACCTGTACACGATTCGAGAGAACGCAGGACTCGACGACCTGACAATCGGAATCATGGGTGACCTGAAGTACGGTCGGACAGTCCACTCGCTGGCGTACGCGTTGACGAACTTCGACACGCGCCAGCATTTCATCAGCCCAGAGAGCCTGAAACTGCCCCGCAACGTCCGATACGACCTGCACGAGCAGGGCTCGTCGATCAAAGAACACACTGACCTCGAAGAGATTCTTCCCTCGCTGGACGTGCTGTACGTGACGCGTATTCAAAAAGAGCGGTTCCCCGACGAGAGCGAGTACCGCAAGGTTGCTGGTGAGTACCAGATTGACGCCGAGACCCTCGAACTGGCAAAGGACTCGTTGACCGTGATGCACCCGCTGCCACGAGTGGACGAGATCGCCCACGATATCGACGATACCGAGTACGCGACCTACTTCGAGCAGGCCCACAACGGGGTACCGGTACGGATGGCGCTGCTTGACCTACTCCTAGGTGGTGACCAATGACCGACCAACAACTCCGAGTGAGCAAGATCGAAAACGGCACCGTAATCGACCACATCGCCGGCGGACAGGCACTCAACGTCCTCGCAATCCTCGGTATCGACGGCAGTCGCGGCGAGACTGTCTCTGTTGGAATGAACGTCCCCTCGGACCGACTGGGCCGGAAAGACGTGGTCAAGGTCGAAGACCGAGAACTGAGCCAGTCTGAACTCGACGTCCTTTCGCTGATTGCGCCGGCGGCGACAATCAACATCATCCGCGGGTACGACGTAGTCGAGAAAAACCTCGTCGAGCGCCCGAGTTCAGTGACTGGCGTGCTCGAATGTCCGAACCAGCACTGCATCACGGCTGAAGACGAACCCATCGACACACACTTCGAGGTGCTCGATGACGGCGTCCGCTGTGTCTACTGTGATACGATTATTCGGGAGAGTATCGCCGAGCAGATCAAAGTCTGAGCCCCGAGGTTTTTCTGCGAACACGAGGCAGTGCTGCCCGTGAGTTTCGTCATTGGTCGTGGACGGGACGAAATAGACAGGAAACCGACCGGAAGACTCGGAAGCTATCGCGCACTCGATGGCAGCGCGGGCGCACCACTGTATCTCGACGTTGACCGGCCACACGCAGTGCTCGTCGTCGGCAAGCGAGGCTACGGCAAATCCTACACGATGGGGGTCATTGCCGAAGAATTGGCCCAAACAGAGGCCATCGCACCGATTATCGTGGACCCGATGGGCGCCTTCGACACGCTCGGAGACCAAATCCACGACGATATCTCCGCAACGGTGTTCTCTCAGCCCGCAGTGACGCCAAACTCACTGGAACCACGCTCGTGGTGTACACTGCTCGGACTCTCGCCGGAGAGCAGCGCGGGTGCACTGCTCTGGCAGTCCGCCCAGCGAGCAAATTCACTCGACGGGATGCAAACGGAAATCCGTGAGTCCGACGCAACACAGGCCGACAAGCGTGCAGCAATCAACCACGTAGAAATGGCTCATTCGTGGGCGGTGTTCGACGCGGCGGAGGGGCTCAACGCGTCAACGTTGTCTTGTTCAGAAATCACAGTTCTCGACCTCTCGGGACTCGATGATGGACCGATGAATGCCGTCGTGCGAGGCGTGGCCGAATCAGTCTATCGGGCCAGAGTCCGGGACGATATCGGGCGATTGCCGTGGCTCTTGGTCGACGAGGCACACACGTTCTTTCAGGGTGTGGCTCAGCCCGCCCTGGAGCGAATACTCACCCGCGGCCGGGCACCCGGCGTGAGTACGGTACTGGTCACTCAGCGTCCCAGCGCAGTCCCCGCGGTGGGAATCTCACAGTCGGATATTCTCATCTCGCATCGACTGACCGCACAGTCGGATGTCGACGCGTTGCAGGCCGCGCAACCGACCTACATGAACGGCTCACTCGAAGAGAAGATGCCGACAGCGACGGGAGAGGTGCTCATCGTCGACGATGCGACCGAGACGGTCCACGCTGCACAGATTCGAGACCGAGAGACCGAGCACGGCGGAGACAGTGTAACAGCAACCGAGGCAACGCCGGTCAACGGAGCGCAGGACTGACTGCCAGCGGTAGGGCGGAACCCGAGCGCGAAGATGTCCGGGGGAACGCTGAACAGGCAGGCGGCTGTCACCCATCATATGACAGCCGCCGAAGTGATATCTCGCTGGTCACGGCGGTTCGTTCTTGCTGGTGCCGGGTGGCTGGTCATCTGGCAAGCTGGCGTTGTTCTCGGGGTTTCTCACCGGGCGGCGGTCGTACTCGGACTGTTTGGTTTCGTCTTTCAGACTATCTTTGGGAAAGCGTATTCGCTGGTCCCAAGTTATTTCGACCGCTCGCTCGTCACGACCCGGTTACTGCCCGTTCACTTCCTGCTGGGAAATCTTGCGACAGCACTGCTCGCGGTTGGTATGCAGACAGCAACGCCAGCGCTACGCCGCTTGGGTGCAATGGCGTGGGCGGTGACAATTTGTCTTTTTGTCGGGACGCTTGGCCTCACAATCCGGACCAATCTCGTCGGCTCGGAGACGGGCACCGGCGACGCCTCCAGCCACCGCGAACCGCTCGACCGCACCGCAAACCGCTTTCTCCCTGTTGTTCTTGGCTACGTGTTGGTGGGCTCCTACGGCCTGCTCGCCGCGGACACAGCGCTGCCGACGCTGCTCGACGGCTACCCACCGCGAGCCGCTCATTTGCTGGCCGCAGGCGGCGGCGTATTGCTGCTGTTTACCGTTGGTTTTCGGCTCCTTCCACGGTTTTTCGTCGCAACTGTCGACCGCCGACTCGCGCTGGTCGTGCTGACTGCAGGTGCGCTCGGACCGGCGATTATTGCTCTCTCTCTTCCTGCCGGCCAGTTATTTGCTGTCGGGGCCGTCCTTCAGGCGACAGCAGTCACCGGCTACGCTGTTGCAATTGGTGTGTTGTTTACGCGGTCTGAGCGACGTCGAGTCGGACTGTATGGGGTCTTGCTTGGCGCTGGCGCTGGAGTGGTGGGCGTCGGACTTGGATTGCTGTTCGCCGTAGATGGCGTGACAGCCCCACGGATTGCGGCACACGCGCGACTCAATCTGCTCGGGCTACTGGGAATGACAATCGTCGGCGTTACATATCAGTTCTACCCGCCTGGCGTGAGTTCCGTTTCCCTGGTCGATGACCGGACAGCACAGCTCACCCTCGCCCTGCTCGGCGGGGGGTTGCTCATCGAAGTTGCTGGGATACTCTCGGGGATGGACCTGGTGACGACGCTCGGCAGAACAGTCGGGACAGCGGGTGCAGTCGGCCACCTACTCATCGTGGGGTCGGTGGTTGCAGAGCGGTAGCCGGATAGCAGTTGTTAGCGTGCGTTTGTGACACAACACCTATATGCGTCAGAACAAACAGGGGGGTATGGAGTTTGGACTCACCGAAGAACAGAAGCAGATTCGTGAGGAAGTACGGAAGTTCGCCGAGAACGAAATCAAGCCAGTCGCTGGCGAATACGACCGTGAGGAGAAGTATCCCCACGATGTCGTCGACGAAGCAGCCAAGATGGGCCTGACCGGCTCCGGAATTCCTATCGAGTACGGCGGTGCGGGCTACTCGACAGTGGAGAATATGGTCATCGCCGAGGAACTGTTCGCCGCCGACCCTGGCATTGCACTCTGTGTGATGTCGACATCCTTCGGGACAGAGAACATCGTCGAGTTCGGAACCGACGAGCAAAAAGAGGAGTATCTGGAACCAGTTGCGCGCGGTGAGAAGATTTCTGGCGCAGCGATCAGTGAGCCCCACGCTGGCTCCGACGTCTCCTCCATCTCGACCACCGCCGAGAAAGACGGCGACGAGTTCGTCATCAACGGCAACAAGATGTGGATTACGAACGGGACGGTCGCCGACTTCGTCGTTGCTCTCTGTGAGACTGACCCTGACGCCGCTGGCCGATACAACGGCTTCTCGCAGATCATCATCGAAACCGACCGCGACGGCTTCGACGCCGACAAGATCACCGGCAAGATGGGGATTCGGTCCTCGGATACAGCCGAACTCATCTTCGACGACGTGCGCGTCCCCGAGGAGAACCTCGTTGGCACGCGCGGCGCTGGCTTCCTCCAGCAGATGCAGTTCTTCGACGAGACCCGAACCGGCGTCGCTGCGCAGGGTGTTGGTATCGCCCGCGGTGCTGCCGAGCGCGCGCTCGAGTACGCCGAAGAGCGCGAGCAGTTTGGTCAGCCTATCGGTGAGTTCCAGGCCATTCAGCACAAGCTCTCGGACATGTTCACCAAAATCGAGGCTGCACGCCTGCTGACGCTCAAGTCTGCGTGGGCCGTCGAGAACGACGCTGACGCAAACCTGACGATGCTTGCCTCCATGGCCAAAGAATACGGCTCCCGTGTCGCTGTTGATGTGGCTAACGAGGCGCTGCAGATTCACGGCGGTGCTGGCTACGTGGACGACTTCGATGTTGAGCGGTTCTACCGCGACGCGAAGATTACCCAGATCTACGAGGGTACCACCGAAATCCAGAAGAACATCATCGCCCGCGAACTGCAAGAGAAGGGCATGGCCTAACTCACGGCCAGCTACCTGCTTTTCCGATCTTTTTACCCGGTCAGTAGCTGCTGGTGTTGCAACGTAGCCCTTTTTGTGACGTGGTGAGAAAGAGAGGGTATGTTTGGAGGAGGCGGTGGCGGACTCGACTCGCGCAAGATGCAACAGATGATGAAGCAGATGGGCATCGACATCGACGAACTCGATGCCGAGGAAGTGATCATCAAAACAGCAGACAAGGAACTCGTCTTCGACAATCCTGATGTCCAGCGGATGGACGCACAGGGCCAGGAGACCTACAACGTCGTCGGCAGCCCTGAGACACGAGAGGCAGGCGAACTTCCGGCCGGGAGTGACTCGGACGAGTCAGAGGATGGTGGAGACGACGAGATTCCCCAAGAAGACATCGAGACAGTTGCCGACCGGGCCGGCGTCAGCGAAGACGCGGCACGAGAAGCACTCGAGGAGACAGACGGGATGCCACTGGACGCAATCGAGCACCTCTCGGAGTGACAGTGGCGTATCTGTTCGTCGGAGAGGGACGAGAGTACCTGCTGGAAGCAGGCGAGCGACTGGAAACTGACCTCGGCATTCTGCAGGTGCCAGACGATGTCGACGCCGGCGAGACTGTCGAGACACATCTCGGCACGGAGTTCGTCGCACGAGCGCTTCGCGGACCGGACCTGTTTCATCACTTCGAGCGCACTGGCGCGCCGATGATGCCCCGAGATATCGGTCTCGTGATGGGCCATACTGGCGTCAAGCAGGGCGACCGTGTGCTCGACGCCGGGACCGGAACGGGCGTCCTCGCCGCGTCGCTGGGTCGCGCCGGCGCGACAGTGGTCACCTACGAACAGGACCCCGAGTTCGCCGAGGTTGCCCGTGAGAATATGGAACTAGCTGGTATCGCGGACACTGTCGACGTAACGGCGGGCGACGTGACCGAGGAAATTGACGAGTTAGCTGGCGAATTCGACCTGATTACACTCGACACCGCGGACGCGCCTGCGGTCGTCGAGCACGCCCCAGAACTGCTCACACCTGGTGGCTTTCTGGCTGTCTACTCACCGTTCGTTGAGGCGACGAGCGAGGTGGTCAAGACAGCCCGAGACGCCGGTCTCGAAGAGGTCGAGAGTCTGGAGACGATTCAGCGAGAGATGGATGTCGGCGAGCGCGGTACACGGCCGTCGACTGCCGGCGTGGGCCACACCGGCTATCTCACCTTCGCGCGGAATCCAGTCTAGGCCGTGAGTTCTTCGTAGACGCCGCCGAGAAACGTCTCGAACGTGGCCTGGTATTCCGCAGCACTCTGCGTGAGCATCGCTTGAGGGTCTGTCAGGTCGAACTGTTCAGCGACCGAACTGGCTGGAAACCCAGCAGTAACGACAATTGCTGTTCCGCGGTGCGTAAGCACCGAGAGACGGAACGACAGTGAGAATGAGCGGCCGTCACCCTCTCCAAGCAGGTCTTCTGCTGAAAACTCCCGGACGCGAACGCGAGAGCCATCGAAACGGAGCTTCTGAGAGGAGCCCCGTTCGACATTACCTAATCCGCGGTCTTCGAGTTGTGCAGCGAACGAGGACCGTGCTTCACGGCGAAGCGTCGAGGTAAACATCGACAGCGACACGCCGAACGGGAGCGAGGGCTGAAAGACCAATCGCGTCACGGCAAAGAATCGTATCGGATGGTCGAGCGCGCCGTCAGTCGCGTCTCGGGCTGCTTCGCTCGAGCGGTTGTCTTCGTATCGGTGTGTGATACCCTCGATCCGCACCGCCCCCACCTCGAAGAGTGTCTCCGTGCGACGCTCGACGGGTTCGAAGCCCGCCTCGGTGAGCATCGCCTCGGGCACGGGTGGGTCCGGCGGGTCAGTGGTCATTTAGTGGTCGTCTTCACGCCATTTGTGCTCGCACTCGGTACAGACGAAAAACCGCGTCTCGCTCTCGTCAGCCGCTCGGATCTGTTGCATGTACCAGTACGCCTGGTCGTTGTCACACTCCGGACACTGCGCAGTCGTCGTCGGTCGGCCCTGGTCCTCGACATCACTCACGTCGACAACTTCAGACTCCTCCTGTCCCGATGTCGTCACCATTCCCTCCTCTGTGTTCTCGTCGCGGACTTTCTCGTAGCCGCAGCTATTGCAAATCCACGAACCGTTCTCCGTTTTCATCATAGAGCCGCACTCGTCACAGAATTCCATGTCACCGGATATGCCGGGCCTGTAATAAAAAGGGCGGGTTTCTCAGTAACTAAGCGTTTTCTTCCCACTGCTCGCAGGCGTCCATATCGTCCATCAGGTCCTCGTGAAGGCCACAGTACGGAACGAGGTCATCGTCGAGTCGGACGTACTTGAAGTGGTCGCAGTTCCCACAGTATTCGTCTGGTTTCCCGCGTTCCTGCGTCGCAGTGAAGATTTCGTCGTCGACGAGCGCGTCGTTTTTCACGGCACCGCTGCCGTCGCTTGCTGGCGTCGGTTCGGATTGACCGGCGTTCGTTTGCGTCGGGACCGAGCCGTCTGGCTCGCGACCGAAGAGGCCGACACTGCCCGACCCACCATCTGGCCCGTTTGAGATAACCTTCACCTCGCCGGTTTCAGTGATTGCAATCCGAGCCGTCCCGCCTGGGTCGATGCGGCGGTTGAAGGTTGCGATGCTGATGAACAGCGCCCACAGAGTCAACAGCATCCCAGCAGTGTAGACGACAGTGGTTATCAGCGCAACCTGTGGGTCGTTCGCGAGCCAGCGGTACGGGTAGGCCTGTCTGAAAAGCAACACGCCGAGGATAGCCAGACTTGCACCCATCGTGGCCGCAGCGCGGGTTCTGTTGCTCGCCGGCACCACGACGAAGAGGCCGACAAACGCGGCGGGGATTCCAAGCCCCGCGAGCGTCCCGGCAACTTCCCGGGCGGCAAAGACATCCAGTCCAAGTAGCGTCGACAGGTCCGTCGTCGCGATGGAGATCGAACCGACAACCATCGCCGCGCCGACAGCGAACAGCGCCATCCCGAGACGGCGCTGGCGGGGGTCTGCGACCGTGTTGATGCCGCCCTCGTAAACGTCCGAGAGGCTAGTCATGTCCCCTAGTCTCTCGAACACGTACAAAATTACCCGTCAGACGACCGTCAGACGAGTGCGAGCCGAAAACCATAATCACGGGCCACCTGAACTGGAAGTATGGCAGACGACGAGGACAGCGAGGAGCCCACGGTGACCCTGGGAGCCAAACAGGCCGTCGAGGGAGCACCGCTCGCACGCGTCTCGGCACGGCTAATGTGGGGTATCGAGAAGAGTGCAATCATCGAGCGCGAAGGCGAGACAGTGGTTCGAACACCGGACGGACCACAGGAACTGGCCGACCTGCTCGGGGCCGTCGACCACACATACTTCGCCACCCGTCAGGAGTTTGAGGACGCAGTTACGGAGGTGCTCGGTGACGGACCGATTCCAGCCGAGTCCGGCGACCAAGAAGCGGAGCAGGAGACGGACAGTGACGACGAATCGTCTGAGGCAGATGACGCAGCCGAGCCAGAGGCTTCAGAGAACGACGAAGCGGAAGACGCGGACGACGCGGAGCCTGAGGCTGCTGAAGACGACGCAGCCGACGAAGACAAAAGCGAAGTAGAGGGCGAGGATGCCGCTGGCGACGAGACGGAATCCGAAGAAGCAGACGCTGAGGAGGGCAGCGAAGACGAACCCGACGAGACAGCGCCAGATGACGACACAGAAGCGGACAACACTGCGGAAGACGAGGAGTAACTCGTTTGTTCAGAGTAGGCGATACCCCGTGCTGGTTTTTTGTACGCCGAGAGAGTACAGGGACCAATGAGTCCCCGAGTGAGTTCGCAGCGAGCGTGCCGCCGAGAGATACTCGCGACGGCGACGGGACTGGTCGGTACTGGACTTGCAGGCTGTCTTGGACTCGGCGGAGAGTCCGTCCGTGTGCTCTCCGCTGGGAGTCTGGCGACAACATTCGAGGAGTACATCGGTCCAGCCTTCGAGTCCGAGCACGGAATCGACCTCCGCGGCCAGTATTTTGGCACCAACACTATCGTTCGACTGGTCGAGGACCGCACCAAACAGCCGGACGTAATCGTCGGCGCGGACGCAACACTCCTCCGTAGCCAACTCGACGGCGTTGTCGACTGGGATGTCGTGTTTGCGAGCAACGCACTGGGTATCGGCTACAACCCCGAGACGGAACTTGGCGCTGCGCTGGACGGGCCTGACCCGTGGTACGAGGTAGTCGCCGAGAGCGAGGGGCTGGCAATTAGCGACCCGGACCTGGACCCGCTCGGCTATCGGGCGGTGCAGGCATTCGAGTTGGCCCAACAGGAGCACGAGCTCGAAGGATTCAAACGAGATATGCTCGAAAGCGTCACCGTCGAGCCAGAGGAGCCACAGCTGATGGCCGAGGTCGAGACGGGGTCGGTCGCTGCTGCGGTCGTATATCGGAATATGGCAGTCGACCACGACCTTCCGTTCGTCGAGTTTCCGGCGGCGTACAACTTCGCCGAGCCATCACGGGCCGAGCGGTACGCCTCAGCCACCTACACCACCGACGAAGGGACGACTGTGGAGGGGCGTCCGATTCTGTACAATGCCACAGTCCACGAATCAGCAGACTCGCCCGACGCTGGTCGGGAACTCGTGCAGTTTCTCGTCGACAGCACGGATATACTGACTGACGCAGGACTTTCAGTAAGAGATGGGCTTCCGACAGCGCACGGGAGGCTGCCGGAGGGGATTACACTATGAGCTACGCCGAAAAACTCGTCGGGAGTTCCGACCGAGGCCTACTCATCCCAGCGCTGTTGGGGAGTCTTCTCTTCGTGTATTTCGTGCTCCCGCTGGTGGCGTTTCTCAGTCGGACTGGGGCGGTAAACGTCGTCCAGGGGCTGTCGGAACCAGCCGCACAGGACGCGATTCGAAACTCGTTGATTACCGCACCCATTTCGACAGCCATCGCAACGCTGTTCGGGGTGCCGCTGGCGTACGTGCTCGCGCGACGCTCGTTCCCGGGCAAACGCCTCGTCGAAGCAGTGGTCGTCTTGCCGCTGGTGCTCCCGCCGGTCGTCGGTGGCGTAATGTTGCTGACCGCAGTCGGGCGATTTACGCCGCTCGGTTCCGCGGCCCACGGGGTTGGCCTCCCCCTGACGAACAGCCTGCTCGGTGTGATTCTCGCACAGGTGTTCGTCGCCGCACCCTTCCTGGTGGTTACTGCCCGTGCTGGATTCGGTGCCGTCGACGAGCGACTCGAACAGGCCTCGCGGTCGCTTGGCTGGGGGCCGCTTGGCACCTTCTGGCACGTCTCGCTGCCGATGGCTCGCGGTGCAATTGTCGCCGGGATTGTGCTGACGTTTGCGCGGGCAATCGGTGAGTTCGGCGCGACGCTGATGGTCGCGTACAACCCGCGGACGATGCCGACACAGATTTGGGTTGCCTTCTTCAACGGCGGCATCGACGGAATCGTCCCGTTAGCACTAACATTGCTTGCGATTACAGTTGCCGTGGTGGCGGCCATCCAGCACCTCGGTCGCGTCCAGACGGTGATAGAGCAATGATGCTCGAACTCGACGGACTGACCCACTGTTACGACGACGAGCCAGCAGTCGAGAACGTCTCGTTCGGCGTCAGAGAAGGCGAGTTGGTCGCGGTGCTCGGGCCCAGTGGCTGTGGAAAGACCACGCTCGTGCGGGCCATCGCCGGCCATCTCGACCCCACAGCGGGTCGAGTCTCTCTCAGGGGAACTGACGTGACTGGCGACCCACCAGAGTCCAGAGCCGTTGGGCTTGTCTTTCAGGAACCCACCCTGTTCCCCCACATGAGCGTCCGCGAGAACGTCGCACACGGACTCAAAGCCGGAAATCTCGACGCCAAAAAAGTAGACGCAAAAGTCTCGTCCTATCTCGACCTCGTTGCGCTGTCAGAGTACGCCGACGCTGGGACGGACAAGTTGAGTGGCGGACAGCGACGGCGTGTCGAACTTGCGCGAGCGCTTGCGCCCGAACCAGATTTGCTCGTCCTCGACGAACCGCTGTCGGCACTCGACAGACAGCTTCGCGCACAACTACAGGAGGAAATTGCAACAATCCAGGACGAGACGGGCGTGAGTACGTTGTTCGTTACCCACGACCAGGAAGAGGCGATGGCGTTGGCTGACCGACTCGTTGTGATGGAGGCTGGGAGTGTTTCTGCTGTTGGCCCGCCGCGGGAACTCTACGAGCGGCCACCCAACCGGTTTGTCGCCTCGTTTCTCGGCCGGTCGAACACGCTTGTGCTGCCAGTGAGCGGTCGGCACACGCCGGTGGTCGAACTCGGTGGCCAACTCCTCAGAGTACGGACCGACCAGCCGGGGACAACCCCAGACCGTGCGGTTGCACACCTGCGCCCGCGGGACCTCAGCGTCGGACCGGCGACAGAGAGGGAAATCGTGCTCGCCGGGACTGTCACGTCAGTCACCGACCGCGGCCGCCGGTACGAGGTGTCCGTCGCGCTTGACAGCGACGAAGAAGTCGATATCGAACAGACCGACTCGCCACCATCAGTCGGCGAGAACGTCCAGCTACACTGTGAACTCGGAGCGCTGTCGCTGTTCGCTGAACGTGGTGAGCGACTCGAATGTAGTCCGGTCGAGCGCTCGTTGCAGTCAAAGCCGGAACTCCGGCTGGACTAGTTATTCGCCCTGGAATTCGGGGTCACGACCCTCCATGAAGGCTTCGACGCCCTCGTGGTGGTCGTCAGTCTGGAAGACGATTCCCTGCGCAACTGCTTCGTCGGTCATCGCCTGTTCGATGGACTTCTCGAAGGCTTCGTTGAGCAGGCGTTTGGTGTGTCGGAAGGCCACGTCTGGCCCGGAGGCGATGTTCGCGGCGAGTTCGTGAACCTGTTCGTCGAACTCGTCGGCGTCGTAGACGTGGTTGACGAGGCCGATTTCCTTGGCGCGGTCGGCACCGAAGATGTCGCCGGTGAACACGAGTTCTTTCGCGACATTCGAGCCCACGAGTCGCGGCAGCAGGAACGACGTGCCGGCGTCGACGCTCAGGCCGACCTGTCGGAAGACGAAGCCGAAACTGGCCTCGGGGCTGGCGACCTGAATGTCACAGGCAATAGCGAGGTTGGCACCCGCGCCGACGGCCGGTCCGTCGATTTTGGCGATGGTCGGCAGGTGGTAGTTGTAGATTCGGGTCAGCGTTTCCGGCGTTCCATCTTCGAGTTCTTTTGCGCGCTCGTCGAGTGGAACGTCCCCTGTGAGTCCTTCGAGCATCCGGTCGATATCGCCCCCTGCGGAGAACGAGCCACCGCTGCCTTCGATAACGACGACGCTTGCGTCGCTGTCGTCGATGTCGTCCAGCGCGTCGAGCATCCCCGACTCGATAGTTTGGGAGAGGGCGTTGCGCCGGTCTGGTTCGTTGAGCGTGATGGTTGCGATGCCGTCGTCGATGTCGAGTAGAACCGATTCGTCACTCATACGCTTGTCACAGTCACGGGCCAGATAGGTAACAGTTTCCCATCTTCGCGGGGGAGTAGTTTTCCATCGTTTACTCAATTCGCCGTAATTCCACCAGCATCACTTCTCAGCTGTGAGAATCCGACACACAAACTCAAGTGGTTCCAGCGCAGTTATTAGCATGATGGGACAGACACAAGCCCTCCTCCAAGACGCCCATCGGTTTGGCCCCGCAGCTCCTGACGAGGAGCATGTTTACGGCTCCTGTGCCCCCGGCTGGCACGCCGCAGCAGACCACGAGACCTGCGTTCGCGAGTGGGTCGAAGACATGCAACACGCAGGCGTCGAGCGAGTCTGTAGTGTGCTCGCCGAGAGCTCAGACGAGGCCGCCGATTCGAGTTTTGGACTCTGTGCCGACGCCTTCGGTCCCGACCGAACCCTCCACGCCCCGGTCCCGACGGGCGGAATCGTCGACGCAAAGCTACTCGAAGAAGAAATCCTGCCGTTTCTCGACGAGGCAAAAGATTCCGACGAAGCAGTCGTTGTCTACGGATTGTCGGGACTGGACCGGACGGGACAGGTACTGGCGGCGTGGCTGACCTACGACCGCAGATATCGACCCGAGCGAGCGGTGAGTACCGTCCATTCGGTCGGTCGAGACCCACTCGGACAGAGTGACGACGAGGCGACCGCAGAGTCCGAACTGTTCGAGGTTCTCCAGCAGGTCCGTGCCACGCCCGGCGAGTACTGAGTCTTTTCACCCAGGGGGAATTACCCCCGGTATGGCGACGATTAAGGATAGTGTCCACGACCACATCGAGATTCACGGTGTGGCCGAGGCGTTGCTCGACACGCCGCAGGTCCAGCGGCTTCGGCGTATCAGCCAACTCGGCACAGTCGGTCTCGTCTATCCCTCTGCGAACCACTCACGCTTCGAGCACAGCCTCGGCGTGTATCACCTCGCCGACCGAGCACTGGACCACCTCGGCATCGAGGGCAACCAGGCCGAACGGGTGCGCGGTGCCGCCCTGTTGCACGACATCGGACACTGTCCGTACAGCCACAACATCGAGAGTATCATCTACCAACACACCGGGAAGTACCACGACGAAGTTCACGACCTGGTCGACTCTGGCCCGGTCGCCCAGATACTGTCTGAACACGGCCTCAATCCAGACCGAATCGCCGACCTCATTTCCGGGACGGGTGAACTCGGGCAGCTGGTTTCGGGCGAACTCGACGTCGACCGGATGGATTACCTGGTCAGAGACGCCCACCACACGGGCGTTCCGTACGGCACCATCGACCACGAACGCCTCGTGCGCGAACTCCGGCTTGTCGACGGCGAACTCGTCCTCGACGAGAACAACGTCCAGACTGCCGAGAGTCTCTTGCTCGCCCGGGCACTGATGAACCCAACCGTCTACGCCCACCACGTCGCCCGGATTGCCAAGGCAATGCTGCGTCGCGGTGTCAAGCAACTGCTCGCGTCCGGGAAGACAAACGCCGAGAAACTCCGCCGGATGGACGATTATGACCTGCGGGTGACGCTCAGAGGCTGTGAGGAAACCGAACAGATTGCCCGACGACTCGACGACCGAGAACTGTTCAAGCGAGCGCTCTGGACAGAACTGGATTCAGTGCCGGGAGAACTACTCGGCGCAGAACACGCCGAAATCGAACGGTACGAGCACGAAATTGCCGAAACAGCCAACGTCGACCATTCGGAGGTGATTCTCGACGTTCCCGACAAACCCGAGATGGAGGAGTCCTCGTCGCGCGTGCTCGTCAACGGCGAGGTTCGAACCCTGGCCGAACAGTCCACGCTCGTCACAGCATTGCAGCAGGCCCAGCGCGACCAGTGGCGGATGGGTGTCTACGCGCCACCGCGGGTCAGCGAGCGAGTGGGCACAGCGGCAGTCAAGGTGCTCGGACTCGACCTCGACGGAACCCGAATCCGAGACGTGCGATCAGGAATCAACGCCCGCCTCGACGAGTTCGACTAGGAGACGTCGATAACGTCGATCTCGAATTCCAGCGTTTCGCCGGACAGTTCGTGGTTGTAGTCGACAACGACCACGTCGTCGCGTATCTCGGTCACTTCGCCGGGCAACCCGGACTCTTTGCCCTCGACCTCAAAGCCGATTTCGAGGTCGCCGTCCATGTCGTGGTCACTCAGCATCTTCTCGAATGCGTCGCGGTCGTATTCGGCCACGCGGGACTGTTTGTAGGGTCCGTATGCCTTCTCTGGTGGGATTTTGACAGCCGTCGATTCACCCTCAGAGAGTCCACGGAGTGCCTCTTCGAGTCCTTCGATCACTTTGCCCTCGCCGACGTTGACCGTCAGTGGTTCGTAGGCCCGGTCGGGATGCTCTGCAGCCAGTCCACTCTCCTCGGCGAGGCCGCGGTCCGAGGTGTCGAACAGCGTTCCATCTTCGAGTCGGCCAGTGTATTCGATCTCAACGACGTCTCCATCCGAGATTGTCATACCCGTAGATGTGCCATCCACGCCCAAAAGCCCCGCTGTTCGGGACCGATAGTCGGCAGTCTGAAGTCCGTTGCCCCCCGATTCAGGCTAACAGCGGATATGAACCAGGAGATAACCGAACTCGACGCCCAGACTGTCGATCGAATTGCGGCCGGCGAAGTGGTCGAGCGCCCCGCGTCGGCGGTCAAGGAACTGCTGGAAAACGCCATCGACGCCGACGCCTCCCGGGTGACTGTGGCTGTCGAGGGCAGCGGCGCAGAGTACCTCCGGGTCAGCGACGACGGCATCGGGATGTCCGAGCAGACGGTTCGCCAGGCCGTCGAGGAGCACACGACCAGCAAAATCGGCGACATCGACGATCTCGAGTCTGGCGTCGGGACGCTCGGCTTCCGCGGGGAGGCGCTGCACGCAATCGGTGCCGTGTCGCGGCTGACGATAACGACTCGCCCGCGAGGCGAGGCCACCGGAACAGAACTCACCGTCGAAGGCGGTGAGGTGACAAGCGTCTCGCCAGCAGGGTGTCCCGAAGGAACGACGGTCGAAGTCGAAGACCTGTTTTACAACGTGCCGGCACGGCGGAAGTATCTGAAACAGGAGTCGACGGAGTTCGACCACATCAATCGGATTGTGACGAATTACGCGCTGGCGAACCCCGGCGTCGGGGTTACACTCGAACACGACGACCGTGAGACGTTCGCAACCAACGGCACTGGCGACCTGCGCGAAACTGTGCTTTCGGTCTACGGCCGCGAAGTCGCAGAATCGATGATCGAAATTGAAGCTGATTCTGAGGGGCCGCTCGAAAGCGTCTCCGGACTGGTAAGCCATCCGGAAACGAATCGAGCGAGTCGCGCATACTGCTCGACGTTCGTCAACGGCCGGTACGTTACCGCAAACACCGTCAGAGACGCCGTCTTCGACGCCTACGGTGGCCAGTTGGCGTCGGACCGATACCCATTCGCCGTCGTCTTTCTCGAACTCGACCCTGCGAGCGTCGACGTAAACGTACATCCCAGAAAGCTCGAAGTTCGCTTCGCTGCCGAGGAGGCCGTCAGCGAGCAGATTTCGGAGGCTGTCGAGTCCGCACTCCTTCGAGAGGGACTGGTACGAAGTTCCGCACCGCGGGGCGTCTCCGCAGCTGAGCAGGCGACAATCGAGCCCCAGACCAGCGAGAGTCAGCCAGAAGAGACAGCTGAGACGCAGACAGCTTCTGTCGAGGATGACTCATCGGAGAGCAGAACGAAGACAACAGGAAGCGAACCCCCAGCCAGGAAAAGTGAAGAGCAGGCTTCGAGTGGGGACAGCGGGTCCGAGAGCGGTGCTCCGGGAGCGAGCGAACAGCCAGCAACGGCCGACAGCGGCCGAGGCGGTGGAGACACGAACGAGCGTGAGAAGGAAGCTGAACCAATAACTCCAGACAGGGGGCTCGCCACCTCGCAAGACGAGCGCGAGACAACCACTGGCCCCAGTTTCGAGGCTGGCGAACAGCGCCGCCTCATCGAGAGTTCACCAAGCGACCAAGAGTTCGACTCCCTGCCGTCGATGCGGATTCTCGGGCAGATACAAGACACCTATATCGTCGCCGAAACAGCTGACGGGATGGTGTTGGTCGACCAGCACGCCGCCGACGAGCGGATCAACTACGAACGACTCCGGGAATCACTGACCGGCGAGGTGACTACACAGGCGCTTGCCACTCCTGTCGAGATGGAACTGACAGCGGGGGAGCGAGAGCTGTTCGTATCTCACAAGGAGGCTCTGGCAACGCTTGGCTTCCGTGCGACGCTCGTGGATGACCGGACTATCGAACTGACGACCGTTCCCTCGCTGGTTGCCGAGGCGGCCGACCCAGACCTCCTCCGTGACGTGCTCGGAGAGTTCGTGAGTGGTGACGCGGCCGCGGCGGCAACAGTTGAGGCCGCCGCTGACGAACTGCTCGCAGACCTGGCTTGTTATCCCTCGATCACGGGTAACACTTCCCTCACCGACGGCTCGATAGTCGACCTACTGGACGCGCTCGAAGAGTGTGCGAACCCCTACGCCTGCCCACACGGTCGTCCTGTCATCGTCGAATTCGACACCGACGAACTCGAAGGGCGCTTCGAGCGAGACTACCCCGGCCACGGTGGCTGAAGTCCCCGGAACCACGCTGACGCCGACCATTTATGTAGTAGTGTTAGCAAGGAACAGGTAGTCTGCGGTTGGCCCCAGAGAGATGAGTTCAGACCCAGCGACCTGTCGGCTCTGTCAGGAACCACTCGGCGCAACGGCGACGGCCGACGGCCACTACTGCTCGCCTGGCTGTCAGCAGGTCGACCGAACGCTCGACGGAGAGCCATCCGCGGCCGAGAGCCAGCCAGCAGAGACCCTGGACGACGGACTCGAAGAGGTGTATCTCCACATCGACGGGATGCACTGCTCGACCTGTGAGAGTTTTCTCGAACGGCGCGCGACGAACCAGGATGGCGTCGTCGGTGCTGCCGCAAGTTACGTGACTGAAACGATTAGAATCGAATACGCTCCCGAAGAGGTCTCAATTGAAGAGCTCGAAACTGCGCTGACAACTGTCGGCTACAGTGTCGTCCCACGAGAGGAACTCGTTACGGTGGCAGATGTCCATGACCGACGGTGGGATGACCGTCAGTTAGACGATATGCTCGGCTACCGCTACGCCGCTGGAATTCTCTTTGGCATTACGATGATGCTGCCCTACATCGCCGTCGTCTACCCGGTCCACCTCATGGACCTCCTCGGCACCGGTGATCTTGCCTTTTTCTCCGGCGGGGCCGGCCCTGGTGACGCGTTGATCATCCTGCCGCTGTTCGTCATTCTCACCAGCGTCGTGCTATTTTTTACCGGATTACCGTTGCTCAGGGGGGCGTACGTGAGTATCGTCATGCGCCAGCCGAATCTCGACCTGCTGGCTGCACTGACGATCACCAGCGCGTACGTCTACGGAACAATCGCCTTCCTGTCCAGCAATCTCAACATTTTCTACGACTTGACCATCTTGATTGCCGGCGTCGTCGTTGCGATGATTTTCTACGAATCACTGACCAAACAACGGGCGGTCGACCTGCTCACGGAACTGACCGTTTCACAGGTCACAGACGCCCACCGCTACGGCGCAGACGGTACCACCGAGGAAGTCGATGTCGAAGCCCTCGAACCGAACGACCGTGTGCTGGTCAAAGAGGGCGAGCGTGTGCCAGTCGATGGCACGCTCGAATCTGGCAGCTGTACCGTCGACGAGGCCGTCGTGACTGGGGAATCGTTACCCGTGCGCAAAGAGCAGGGCGAAAAATTGATCGGCGGGTCGATTGTCACCGACGACAGTGCGACAATCCGCGTTGGTGACCCGCCGACGAGCAGTCTCGACGCGCTCACGACCTCGGTCTGGGACCTGCAGAGTTCGACCCACGGGATTCAGCGCTGGAGCGACCGGCTCTCGGAGCGGGTGATTCCGGTGGTGCTCGTTGTTGCGCTGGCGGTCAGTGCTGTGACGCTGGCGCTCGGTGGCGGCGTGATTACGACCGTGCTCGCGGGACTGGCAGTGCTGTTTGTCGTCAATCCGTGGGGCATCGCGCTGTCGACCCCGCTGTCGGTGGCCCGAAGCATCGAGGCAGCGATCAGCCACGGGATCATCGTCTTCGACGAGACGGTGTTCGAGCGTCTCCGCGAGACCGACACGATTGTCTTCGATAAAACCGGGACGCTGACGACCGGCGAGATGAACCTCCTCGGTGCGGAGGTACCTGCCGACGCGCTGTCGAAAGCGGCCGAACTCGAACAACACGCTGCCCACCCGGCAGGCAAGGCTATCGCCTCGGCCGTCGAGTTCGGCGCGCAAGCGCGACCTGACGGCGGTGCTACGCCCACACCAGATACCACGGGGCGGGTGACCGATGTCCAGAGCCACGACACGGGTATCGAGGGCACGGTTGGCGGTGACCGGATGCTCGTGGGCAATCTGGCGCTGTTCGCACAGGAGGACTGGGCAGTCTCGAAGGAAATCGAGCGAGAAGCCCGCACACACCGCAAGCGCGGCGATATGCCTGTCGTCGTGGGCCGGGATGGGAAAGCCGAAGGCGTCGTCGTCCTCGGGGACAACCCTCGCGAGGAGTGGGAGCAGATCCTCGATAGCCTCGCAGCCCGAGATATCCAGACTGTCGTGTTGACCGGCGACGACGAGGCCGCAGCCTCGCTGTTTGCCGACCACGACGCCGTCACGCACGTCTTCGCGGGCGTTTCGCCCGCGGGCAAGACCGCGACAATTCGCCGCCTCCAGCAAACAGGCCACGTCACGATGGTCGGCGACGGGACCAACGATGGACCGGCGTTGGCCGCGGCTGATTTGGGTATCTCACTGGGCAGTGGGACCGCCCTCGCCTCAGAAGCCGCCGACATCACCGTTCTCGATGACGACCTCTCGAGCGTCGAGAAAGCCTTCGAGCTCGCCGCCGGTGCGCGCAAGCGACTCCGAACCAACACTGGTCTGGCGCTTATGTTCAACGTGATTATGATTCCACTCGCCGTGGCGGGTTTTCTGAACCCGCTGTTCGTGATGGGCGCGGCCGTACTGACCATCTGTGCGGTGAGCCTGAACGCGACACGACCGCTGATCGAGGGGTAATCACGAATCTGTGATGGAAACCACGAATGGAATTCCTGTTGCTTTATACGTCTCAAGCCTAAGAATCGGTCGTGACGAGTAACCACGAGCAGGTCCAGTTGTCCCTGGTACAACTGGACAACTACGGTCCGTGGACGGTGACGCCGTCGCCACGGCGAGAAACTGATCTGCAGTCTCTCCAGGCCCGCCTCTACGCTGATTTTGCCGACTTCGTGGGCCGAGATGACGGCTATGCCTTCTTCGACCGATTCGACAACATCATTGGTGTGACAAACGGCATCGACCGCCGGACACACGAACGATTTCAGGAACACGTTCGCAACCAGTATCCGGTGACCGCGAGCATCGGCGTCGGTGCCGCAGAAACGCCACTGTCGGCCCTCGGAAAGGCCACTCGGCAGCTACAAGACGCCGGGAGCGCACAGGACCCGGACCGAACAGAAATTCTGTCGACCGACGGCACCGTCGACCCAGGCGATGGTGAAGTGACGATTGCTCACTTCGATATTGTCGACGTGACCGGCACTTACACCGACGCCCAGAACGCCGCACGGACGACGCTCGACGTGCGCCGCGGAACGCTCGAACTCGCGGAGTATATGCAGACCGAACACGACAGCGTCGCGCGGTTCGTCGGCGGTGACAACATCATCGCGGTCTGTCCGCGTCTGCCCGAGTCTGCCTTCAATGACGCACAAGCGGCCGTCCGACAACGTGCCGACATCGAGATGCAGGTCGGCGTCGGTCGGGGTCGCACTGCCCACGACGCCGGCTACCGCGCGAAACTCGCACTGGAGGAGTGCCGCGAGAACGGTCACCGCGTCCACCAGATTACGACAACAGCCGCAACCGACTGATCTATCCGAACGGTTTTGGACAGCCGCGTCTTCTGCCCGCTATGGTCGAGGTGCCCTACGGTGAGACCACACTCCAGGTTTCACTCCCATCCTGTACGGTTACGACTGCCGCGCCCGACGGTGGCGAGGCAGTCGACGTATCGGCAGCGGCCCAGGCCGCGATGGCCGACCCGATTGGCCCCACACTTGCCAACCGTGTCGACCCGGACGACCAGGTCGCAATCGTCGTTACCGACGTAACACGGGCAACGCCAGACGATGTGTTGCTCGATGCGTTGCTCGCAGAACTCGACAGAGCAGGCGTTGCCCGCGAGCAGGTGATTGTCGTTATCGGACTCGGGCTCCACCGACCGATGACCGACGAGGAAATCGAGGCGGCGCTGGGTGACCACGCGGAGTTGGCGGTCAACCACGACCCCGACAACACGCGAACAGTGGGAACCGTCGAGGGCTGTCAGATCGATATTTTCGAACAGGTCGCCGACGCCGACGTCGTCTGCTCGACGGGAATGGTCGAACCCCACCAGTACGCGGGCTTTTCCGGCGGTGCGAAGACGGCAGTTATCGGGGCTGGCGGCGAGTCACAGATTCGGTACAGCCACGGCCCGGAGATGCTCGCTCGCGATGGCGTGCGACTCGGCCGGGTCGAGGACAACCCCTTCAGAGAGTTTATCGACGACGCTGGTGACGCGGCTGGCGTCGGTTTCTGCCTGAACGTCACCCACGGCCCTGCGGGGATTACAGGCGTCGCCGCAGGCGACCCACGCCGAGTTGTCGATACACTCGCGGAGACAGCCAGAGAAGGACTAGCCGTCGAGGTGGACGGCACCTACGATGCGGTACTCGCAGGCATCGGCGCGCCGAAGGACGCAAATCTCTATCAGGCGAGTCGGGCAGCAACGTACGTCGTTCTCGGTGCGAACAACCCACTGCGAGCGGGCGGGCGAGTAGTCCTGCCGGCCAGGCTCCCGGAGGGTGCTGGGTCTGGTCGTGGCGAGCAGCGGTTTGTCGACCGGCTCTCGACTGCCGACGACGCAGCGACGCTGTACGAGCAACTCCGAGCGGGGTACGAACCGGGGACCCAGCGCGCGTTCGTGCTGGCCCGAGCGCTCCGCGAGCACGATATCTGGGTAACAAACAGCGAGTGTCCGGACCTCGTTGAGGACTGTCTCATGCACGCTAGCGAGAGCAGTGAGGAAGCAATCGAACCGGGCAGTGACGTGCTCGTCGTGCCCGACGCGCTGAATACCTTGCTGGTGTAACTCACTCGGCGCGGAGTTTCTCGTGCCAGCGTCCGGGTGCGCGGAGGGCCAAGACCGCACCAATTGCGGCGGCAACAACTGCAACGCCGAGTGCCACCCCTACCGACTGGACTGGTGCGGTGCCGTAGGCGAGCGCGGCGACCAGAAGGGGCACCGAAACCACCGCGAGGCCAACGCCGTAGAGCCCAAACAGTGCCGTATCGAACAGCAGTTCGTTCGCCGAAAAGCCGGTGATGTAGGCCGTCAGCCCGAAGACGTACAGTCCCACCAACGGGAACACGATAATCCCAAGCGCGAGGTCAGTTAGCGGGTAGCGAAGCGCACCGAGCGCGAGATACGCAAATCCAAACGGCAGCGAGCAGGCGTAAAAAGCCCGGAGTTTGCCACGGAAGACAGCCCCGAGAGCGTCTGGATATCGCAGATACTCGTCGGGGTCATCGACCTGTGTTACCCAGTTGTAGGTTGTGAAGGTGCCAAGACCGAGCAGCGTTCCGAAGGCAATCCCACCGGAGGGAGAGATAGCTGTCGCCTCGGCCAAGCGTTCGAGCAAGAGCACAGCAACGCCGAACAACACACCCAGCGAGACACCCACCTTCCAGACCGAGCCACTGGACCGGCTGACTTCGAGCAACGAGCGAGCCGTGTAGACGTCAGTGACCGAGCGCAGCCAGCGAAAGCGCCCCGCGTCGGTTCGGCGGAGCGAGCGGCTGGCGCTTGGCTCGAACAGCAGTGGCCCGGCAACAAGCGCGCCAGCGAGGACGATGACGCTCGTCAGGGCAGTGGTCGGCGTTGGCTGGAGATAGAGCGCGTACGGCGTGAATCCAACCAGTGTCGCCGGTTCGCGAATGATGCCGACGATGAGCAGCGCAACGATACCGATCAGAGCGAGCTTGCTTCGCGTTCCGACGCCGGCAAGCGCGAGGCTTCCCGCGGTTCCGAGTGCAAAGGTTGCGGCGACGGTGACCCACAGCAACGCAAGCGAGGTGAGTGAGAGCCCGCCAGTCAATCCGATAGGGAGAAAGCCGAGAACCAGCGGCGTCAGGAAAAAGAACAGGTAGTAAACGATATCTTTCCAGATGAACACGCCGAGTAGCCGTCGCCGCGAGACCGGTAGCGTCCGGGCGGAAAAGACCAAAAGCGTCACATCACCGAGCACGTTCCGGAGAGCGTCCCGGCCAACGAGGCCGATAGTCCCGACCTGCAACCCGAAAAAGAAGACGAGCGCGTGGACTCCGGCGATGATGGTTGCGACGGAACTGCCGGTCAGCGAGAACAGGTACAGTCCGCCGCCGGTCAGCAGCGCCGTCAGCACGGGAAAGAGCAGGAAGCGGTCGCGACCGAACAGTTCGGCGTGCAGACGGTACTCTTCGAGGAACATCCGCGAGAACAGGCGCGTCGTCAGGCTCATTGTGGCGGTTCCTCCCCCACGTTCGCCTCGTAGGTATCGAGCAGGCCCGACTCCATCTCTCCGGGCACACCGTGGAGTCTGAGGCGGCCGCCAGCGATGATTCCGACCTCGGTGCAGAGCTGTTCGGCCACCTCGACGAAATGTGTCGACAGAAAGAGCGTATTCCCCTCCGCGCAGTACTCTTCGAGATATGATTTCACTTCGGCCTGCATCAGCGGGTCGAGGTTGACCAGCGGTTCGTCGATGAACGCGAGATCAGGGTCGTGGATGAACACCTGCGCGAGCATCACGCGCTGGCGTTCCCCCTCGGAGAGGTCCGAACTCAGTGTGTCGAGCACACCCCGAAAGTCGAACGTGTCTGCGAGTCGCTCGATCCGGTCCTCGATATCCGACAGCGAACGCACGTCACCGACGAATTCGAGATACTCTCGCGGCGTGAGAAAACTCGGCGGGTCCTCTCGTTCGGGGAGGATACCGATAGAGCGACGGACCTCGATTGGGTCGGCAACGGGGTCAGTTCCGAGGACGCGTGCGCTCCCGGCGGTCGGTTTGCGCTGGCCGGTGAGAATCTCGATAGTCGTCGTCTTGCCTGAGCCGTTGGGGCCGAGCAGGCCGTAGAGGTTCCCAGTTTCGACGGTAAGGTCGAGTCCATCCAGCGCCACGACATCACCGTACTCCTTGCGCAACCCATCGACCTCGATTGCAGCCATACACTCCGATTGCGCGAGGAGTGCAATTAAATCCCGCCCTGAATACGGGTGCAGTCTGTCAGTTGACACGACACGGAACGAACACGAGTCAGTATGATTTTTACTGGCTCACTGCAAAATATACGGTGTGAAGGTTGGGAGCTTTCGCGGCCGGCCGTCGAAGGCACATATGCTGTGGACTCGCGAGACAGACAGCGGCAAGCCGATGAAACGGTTCGACGACACCCACTTCAAGCGGTGGGTCAATCACTGTGGCTTCGACTTCGACACGCGCAAACGGATCGACCACGACCGGGCCGATAGCTCTCGGACCCAGTACCGCTGTGTCTTCCGGTGGGGCAAGACCCAGCAAAAGGAGGTCGAAATCGCGGACAAGGAGGTCACACTGGGCAGCCAGAAAGCGCCGCTTGCGTTCATCGAACTCGACGAAGAAGGATACGCCCGAGTGAAAGTTGGTGATACCGAGGAGATCTACAACCTCGTCGAGATGCGCTACGACGGCCCAGCACTGCTGATCAAAGCGGCCAGCGGCGCAAAGAAGAAACTCGACGGGAAGAAACTCTCGCGATGAGCGAGTCGTGACGCTCAAGACGGTGCTCCGGTAACTGTCGGCTATGACGACAGATCGACAGCCATCCAGACGTGAGTTCCTCGCGGGTGTCGCCGCGGGGGCCACCGCGCTCGCCGGGTGCAGCGGGGGCGAGGATACCGAGGCGGATGACGGCCCGGAAAAACTCGAATCACCACCGGACGGGCCGCCGGTACTCGGTGATCCGGACGCCGACATCACGCTCGAAGTCTTCGAGGATTTCAACTGCCCGCACTGTCAGGACTACAACGCCAATGGCTTTCCCGAGATTCGCTCGGAGTATCTCGAATCTGAGCAGATTCGGTACGTCCACCGTGACCTGCCGTTTATCGACCCCACCTCGTGGCAGGCCGCAAGCGCCGCACGCGAGGTGTATCGCTCCTACGGCACACCCTTCTGGTCGTACAAATCTTCGCTGATGAGCAAGGGCGAACAGATTCATAGTGATGCGCCCGACGTATTCGGCGACGTTGCGGAGGCTGAGAACCTCGACCGTGAACTGGTCCAGCAGGCTGGTGCGAACCGGAAACACGACCAGCGTCTCTCCGAGGACCGAGCCAGAGCTGAAGAAATCGGCGTCAACGCAACGCCCGGGTTCGTCGTTAATGGTGAAATACTGGATGGCCTCGCCGACGCCCGCGAGACACTCGACGCCAAACTCTCAGAGTAACTCATGCAGGACACCCAAGAGGTCGCCGTGTTGCGCCTAGGCCACCGTCCCGGCCGCGACGAGCGAATGACGACACACGTTGGCCTCACAGCGCGAGCACTCGGTGCAGACCGCGCTATCCTCGCCAAGGACGGCGCGAGCCAGCAGGGCACTATCGAAGACATTACCGACCGGTTCGGCGGTCCCTTCGCCGTCGAGACGACTGACAACCCGATAGGATTCATCGAAGACTGGGACGGCACGATTGTCCACCTGACGATGTACGGCCTCCCGGTGCAGGATGTCGAAACAGAGATTCGCACAGACCACGAGGATGGTCCGCTGCTGGTCGTCGTCGGCGCAGAGAAAGTGCCGTGGGACGTGTACGAGAACGCCGATTACAACGTCGCCGTGACGAACCAGCCACACTCTGAGATTGCCTCGCTTGCGGTTTTTCTCGACCACCTGTTCGAGGGTGCAGAACTTGACCGAGAGTGGGAGGACGCCGACCGCAACGTCGTGCCGCAAGCTGCTGGCAAGCGCGTCGACGAGGCGTAGTTACTGTTCTGGTGGGGATTCTGCCCGCGGAATGTCGACCGAGGTGAGATTCGATTCGATCTGTTCACGCTTTGCCTCGAATTTTCCAGGCAGCACGAGTCGCTCACCAAGTTCAGCGAGCGGTTCGTCGCTGTCGTATCCGGGGCCGTTGGTCGCCAACTCGAAGAGGATGCCCGCGTGCTCGCGGAAGTACACCGAGCGGAACCAGTGGCGGTTGATCTGTGCTGTCGGATTGAGTCCGTCCTTGCGGACAGCAGTTCGCATCGACTCCTGGTCGTCGTCGGTCGGCGTCTGGAAGGCAACGTGATGGACCGTGCCGTGGCCCTGCCGGGCGCCTTCGATCGTCGGCAACACGTCGACGTATTTGCCGACTGGACCCTCCGCGGCGAAGCGTGTTCGCTCGTCGCCGGGTGTGTCGCCCTGTGCCTGTTCGGTGCCGACGTTCTCTAGTCCCATCGTTCCGAGCAGTTCCTGGGTTGGCTGCGGGTCGGCGACCCACAACGTCACCGAGTGGAACCCACGAATCGCGTTCGACTCTGGGACAAACTCCGTCCACGGCTCTGTGGGGTCGTCCTCGGGAATCTCCGTCTCGACCAGTTCGACCGGCAGACCGTCCGGGTCGCGGAACGGCAGGACGGTTTCGCCGAAGCGTTCGATTCGGTCGTCGTACTCGACGCCGTAGTCATCGAAGCGAGATTCCCAGTAATCGAGACTATCTTCGGGGACGCGAAACGCCGTCCGTGAGACCTGCCCAGAGCCGACTTTGCCAGCATTCATCTCTTCCCACGGGAAGAAGGTCATACTCGTCCCGGGGGTGCCCTCGCTGTCGGCGTAGAAGAAGTGATACGTGCCGGGGTCGTCCTGGTTGACCGACCGTTTGACCAGTCTGAGTCCGAGTGTCTCCACCCAGAAATCGAGATTCTGCTGGGGGTCGCCCGCGATACAGGTGACGTGATGAATACCGGGTGTCGGTGTTGGTTCTGTCATACTCTCAGATAGGGGTCGGACTCACTTCAATTCGCGCTGACACCGGTGTTACCGGGATCGACACCGTGTTCGGCGTGAAGTGTGTAAATTAAGCTAGCAAATACCAGTTAAGTAAGCAAAGTGTAGCTGTGGGTAGATTCCCGCCAGCACGTCTGGCGGCGTAGTGGACGGCCAACGCGACCAAGAGATGAACGAAGAGCATTCCACGACCGAAGACGCAGTGCTCCGGCAGGCACTCGACCAGGCCGAAGACGCACTGTATGTCTCGGAAGACGGGGCGTTCGAGACAGTCAATCAGCCACTGCTTGCGTTGACTGGCTACCAGCGCGAGGAACTGCTCGGCGAACCGGTCACGAGGGTGTATCATCCCGACGCAGTTGCGGAGCGCAAGCGCCACGCGCAGTTTCTGGACGAGTCCGAGGAGGACTCAGTCGAGTGGTTCTGCCGGTTCGTCTCGAAGAGCGGGACGGAACTGCCGGTCCGGGTGGAACAGACGGCCGTCACAACCGACGACTCCACCGCTATTGTCGGCCGGGTGGAGGACATCCGTCAGGAGTCCCAGCAGGAACAGAAACTAAACATCCTGACGCGAGCGTTGCGGCACAACATTCGCAACCAGATGAACCTCGTCGTCGGTCATGCAGCGACCCTTCAGGAAATCGAGGACCCCAGCTACCGGACCGCTGCTGAGAAAGTCGAAGAGGTTGGAAAGCGGGTGATCAACCTCGCCGACAAAGCCCGGAAAGCACACGAACACCTCGACGTTCCGCCCGAGGAGGACTGTCGCGTCGAACTGGTCGAGATGTCGACACTGGTCGTCGAGAAGTTCGGTATCAAGCAGCCGGCGTCGAGGGTCACCACGGAGTTCCCTGACCGTGCACCGGCACTTGCGCCGCCGTCGGTCGATGTGGCACTGATGGAACTGATGGAGAACGCCGCCGTCCATCATCCAAGTTCCAGCGGTCCAGTGACAGTGCGTATCGAGCGGACCCCGGAGAAGACAGCTATCCACGTCGAGGATGAGTGCGAACCCATCCCGGAGGAAGTTGTCGAGATTGTCGACCGTGGCGAAGAACAGCCACTCAGACACAACGAAGGGCTGGGCCTCTGGATTGCACGCTGGATTACCGATATCGTCAACGGCGACCTGACGTTTGCCCGCCGCGAAGACGACATCGGCAACAGAGTTTCTCTGGAGTTCGAGACACTGGACTCACTTTAGCCGGGCATCGGACAGAGACTCGCCGTGAATACCGCCCGCTCGTCGGTGTCATTTCGCGCGCCGTGAGCGACGCCGCGGTCGTGGTGGACGACGCCCGGCGCGTCGATTTCTTCTTCGTCGCCATCCTGAATGACTGTTACCGTTCCCTCGACGATGTGAAAGACATTCGTCGAGTCGGGGTGGTCGTGTGCGTCCAGTTCTGCGCCCGGACCGAGCGCGAAGGCCTTGACGAGAACGTCGTCGGAGACGACCAGTTCTGTGTCGCTGACCTCTCCTGGGTCGGGGTCGGGTACGTCGTACCTGTTCATTGTACAGCACAGTTGTCGCGCCGGGCACTTGTAGCCCACTCCTAGCCCCGGGACAATACTTAACAGGCCGTTGTGTGAGGAACCCACATGGACATTAGTGACATTTCCGAGGAGGCAAAGTCAGGCAACGCCGCGAAGTTACACGACGAAACCGCCCGCCACCACGGGGAGGCACTGGCCGTCGAATATCACGGGACGACGCTGACACACGACGAGTTGCGGACGGAGAGTGCCGAGTTTGCCGGGGCACTGGCAGAGCGCGGCGTCGAGGCGGGTGAGGTGATGTTACAGTATTTGCCGAACTGTCCGGCATACCTGATTGGTGGGCTTGGCGCGTTCAAAGCCGGCGTCGCCGTCTCGCCGGTAAATCCACAGTACCGCAGGCGCGAACTCGTCCACCAACTCGAAGACACCGAGGCGGCGGTGGTGCTGACGCATACGGCACTGCTGGAACACCTGCGGCCAGCACTCGAGGAGATCGACTGGGACCCGCTCGTTGTCGCCGTCGCCAGCACGGACGAGGATGTCGAGATGTTCTCCGAGTGTCGGGGCGAACCGCTACTGCGCGAACAGGACGACGAAGACATCGCGCTGTTGCCCTACACCTCCGGGACGACGGGCAAACCAAAGGGCGTGGAGTTGACTCACGCGAACTTCCGCGCACAGATGTATCAGGTGCTCGGACAATCGAACTCGATTCCTGACGAGGAGGTCAAGAGTCTCGTCTGGCTCCCGTTGTATCATATCACAGGGTTCACTCACACTGCGTGGCAACCGCTGTTGCGCGGCGGCAGTGTCTATCTCCGCAGCGCGGCCAACTGGGACGGCGAATCAGGACTGTCGCTCATCGAAGACGAGGGAATCACACACTTCGTCGGGGTCACCGCGATGTACGTCGATATGGTCGAACGTGATGACTTCGAGAGCTACGACCTGACGAGTCTGGAGATGGCCGCAGAGGGTGGCGCGAAACTCCCCGAAGCCGTACAGGAACGGTTCCAGACCACCACCGGCGTCGAGATGGACGAAGGCTACGGATTGACCGAAACTCATGGCGCGACCCACACACAGGTTAACTCCACGTACGGAACCAAACACGGCTCTGTCGGCCAGCCAATGCGGATGACCGACTGCAAGATTGTCGACGCGTCGGGCGAAGAGGTTGGCCCCGGCGAGGAGGGTGAGCTGCTCGTCCGTGGCCCGCAGGTGATGGCGGGCTATCACGGACTGCCCGAGGCGACCGAGAGAGCCTTTACCGAGCGCGGGTACTTCCGGACAGGCGACATCGCCCGACGCGACGAGCAGAACTACTACGCGATTGTTGACCGGAAAAAACACGTTATCAACACGGCGGGGTACAACGTCTACCCCAGCGAAGTCGAGGAGCTACTCGTCGAGCACGACGCAATCGCCGAGGGTGCAGTGGTCGCAACTCCAGACGAACGCCGTAACGAGGTCCCGAAAGCGTTTGTCGTCCCCTCGGAGGGCGTCACACCCGGCGAGGATGTGACTGCAGAAGAGATTCAAGAGTTCGTCCTCGACCGCATTGCAGCGTACAAACACCCGCGTGAGGTGGAGTTTATCGACGAACTCCCACGGACAGCCAGCGGAAAAATACAGAAGTACAAGCTCCGCGACGAGTAAGTGAGGGTTGCCTGACCGTGAGGGATTTTCTTATGGGCGGCTCTGCAACGAAGTGTATGGACAGCGAACTCGGACCGAAGGGGGTCGAAACGGTTTGTGAGGTGTGTCAGGTCGAACTTGACCGTATTTCGGAAGTCGCTCAGTTGACCGAGCAGGATATCGAACTGCTTCGGCAACCGCGGCGTCGAATCAACGCCAACATTCCAGTCCGGATGGACGACGGCTCTATCGACGTCTTCCCGTCGTTCCGAATCCAGTACAACGGCGCACGCGGGCCAACAAAGGGTGGCATTCGGTTTCATCCGGGCGTCGACGAGGAGGAAGTCGACGAACTGGCGTTTCTGATGACGCTGAAATGCGCCGTGGTCGACATTCCGTTCGGTGGCGCCAAAGGTGGGGTGCAGGTCGACCGCAAGGAGCTCTCGGTGGGCGAACTGGAACGACTCGCGCGGGCCTACATTCGAGAGTATCACGATGTGGTTGGCCCACAGAGTGATATTCCTGCGCCGGACATGAACACCGACGCCCAGATTATGGCGTGGATGCGCGACGAGTACGAGCAGGTGGCCGGCCATCAGGCCCCCGGCGTAATCACCGGGAAACCGCCAGCGCTCGGGGGCAGCGAAGGCCGAAATTCCGCAACGTCACTCGGCGGCGCGGAGATTCTCGACGCCTTTGTCAGGCATGAGGGACTCGACAAGAGTCTCGATATCGCAGTGCAAGGGTTCGGCAACGTTGGCTCACATCTTGCACTCTTTTTGCACGAACGTGGCTACAATATCGTCGCTGTCAGCAACGCTGCTGGCGGGATTTACGATGAGACAGGACTCCCGATACCCGACCTGTTCGAGGGCTACGAGAACGAACAGGACCTCTTTGACGTCGATGCGGCCGAACTCTCGAACGACGAACTGCTAACGCTCGATGTCGATGTCCTGGTCCCCGCAGCAATCGAAGACCAGATTACGGACGCGAACATGGCAGACATCCGGGCTGATGTGGTGTTAGAGATGGCAAACGGGCCGACGACACCACAGGCAGACCAGTACCTTGCCGACAACGGCGTCCAGATTATCCCCGATATTCTCGCGAACGCAGGCGGCGTAACGGTGTCGTACTTCGAGTGGGTCCAGAACACGACCAACGAATACTGGACAGAAGAGACTGTCCAAGAGAAACTACGAACACAGATGCAAACGGCTTTCGAGGACGTTGCGGCCCGTAAGACCGAAGCTGACCGCGAGAAGAGTTGGCGCGAGGCAGCCTATGCCAAGTCGGTCGATGCTGTGCTGACTGCAGAAGGCTACCGGAGCAATATGCCAACGGAGTGACCGAGTTCAGTCGATAGAGATGTGGTCGGACTCCTCGTTGAGCGCGAGGTTGGTCGCAATTTCGGCGTTCCGAACGGCGTACTGTGCGGTCTGGTCGAGACTGACCAGCACTTCACGCACTTGCAGGAGTTGTTCGTTTTCCATCTCCGGCAGGTCAGCGAGGATCTCCTGTTCGCGTGAGCTAATCTCCTCGAAGCGCTGTTTCACTTCGATGGCAGCGTCGTAGTCGCGGTTGACTGCCGACTCGACGGCCAGTTTCGTCAGTTCGTTCACTTCGTCGGTGAACTCCCGGATGCGTCGCATCGTATCCTGTTCGATGTTTAGCGAGTGGCCCTCCGCTTCGAGGGCAATCTCGGCGATATCCTCAGCGTTGTCCGCGGTGAGTTCGAGGTTTTTCGCGATAGAGCGGTAGCCAATCAGTGGGAAGCCATCGGTCAGGCCGACTGCCCGCGCGAGGTTCGGGTTCTGGTAGGAGGTGAAAATCAGGCGCAGCAACAGGACAAAAATCTTGTTGGCCTGTCGCTCTCGGTTGAGCGCGCGCTGTGCGAGGTCAGGGTTGCTGTGGGCAAGCGATTTTACTGCCTCGTTGCGCATCGTCGACCCGGTCGATTCCAGTCGTTCGAGGAGATTGTCGAGCGTGAAATCCTCGGGGTCGACTGAACACCGGATAGCGATGTTTTCTGGCGTCTCCTCGATAACGCCCAGCCCCATCAACTGCGTTTCGGCGTTGTAGACGGCATTGATATGCTCGCTGTCGAGCGTTTCACCTTCGTCGGCGCGGACGTGGATAACTCGCCGGCCGAGAACGTACTGTGCGACAATTGCCCGCTCGACGGCGTCGGCATTGAGGCCACTGGCGTTGATGATTGCTTCACTTTCTTCAGACTGGACGGACTCAGGCATCACCGTCAGCGTGCCCTTTCCGCCGAGTCGCAGTGAAACCTCGTCACCTTTCTCGACATTGTACTCCTGTGCCCACTCTGCGGGCAGCGTCATCGCAAGCGTCGACGGACCCAGCCGCTGAACTTTCCGGGTTTCCATATCTCCTTTACGTTGCCGCGAGTACCTTAATCTTATCAATACGTCCTTGGTCACACCAAGGAGGTGGTAATATGAATGTCAGACAACTTCCACAAGTCGTGTCTCGTACCGCCCAACCCGGACTCGCTGCCAGCCACGAAGCGACTCGTCCAGTTCTGCGTCACCGGTATCGACCCGCAAGGCACCGATGCCGTCCAGTTTCTGCCGGGTTGCAACCACTTCGAGGTCGCACTGGCGGATCACGTCCGGCGAAATCTGTTGGTTGCCACGGCCGAAAATGAATCCCTGTCCTCCGATAGGAGAGATGACGACCGTATTGTTCTCGCCAAGTGCGTCCAAAATATCGTCGGCCGCGCCGTCGGCGACTAGTACTTCGCCGTCACGGTACACATCCACGCCGAGGGCTGTGCCATCGATGCCGAGTCGGTCTTTGATCGTGTTGAGCGTGCCGCCGGGGCCAAGCACGTAGGTGCGGCTTGGGTCGAGTTCGTCGACAAATCCCTCGACAAGCCCTTCGACAGTGCCGCCGGAGAGCTGTTTGCTGCTCTGGCGTTGAGGGGCAACCGGAACAGACGCCAGCGCGCGGAGTTCGGTGTGGACCTCCCCTTCACGGTACTGGTCCTCGTCGATATCGTTGACTTCGGCGCGTTCGGTCGACTCGAACGAAGCAGCGACGTGAGCAGCCGCCTCTGGCGAAACTGCAAACACAGCCGAATACACCTTCACACCTGCGGGAACACCCAGAATTGGAAGTTCCGAGTCGGCGTCAGCGATAGTTTCGGCAACGTCAGCGGCGGTGCCGTCACCGCCGACAAACAGTACCAAATCGAGGTCGGCAGACAGGAAAGCCTCGACTGCACGGCATGTGTCCTCGGCAGTTGTTTCCTCCCCTTCTGGGTGGCCGAGGACTTCTGGCTCGAAGCCGGCGGCTTTGGCGGCCGTTTCGCCCATCTCACCCCCCCAACTAACTAACTGTACATCTGCGCCAATGTCGGCCAGTTCCGTCAGCATCTCCCGCGCTCTGTCGGGAGCGCGTTGCTCTGCGCCGCGTTCCCGTGCCTCCGCGACTTTGCCATCAGTTCCTTTCAGTCCCACGCGGCCACCCATGCCTGCAATTGGGTTGACCACAACCCCGAGTCGTCGCATCAACCGTGTTAGGAACGAGGTAGACAAAAGCGAACCGGAACGCCTTACTACGACCACCTGCCACCATCCTACATGACAGTACTGAACGCGACACAGGTTGGTGTCGGCGCCGGGCCGGTCAACATCGCCGCCGCCGTCGTTCTCATCGGTGGTATCGTTCTCGCCGCGATGTGGGTTCGCTCGCTAACGACGTGAGTCAGTCGTCGGGAGACTCGACTCGCTGCTCAAGCCATGCAGCGGCGGCTTCGACAGCTTCTTCGTCCGTACTCTGAATCCGCAGTCTGACGTACTCACCGGGATAGCTCCCGACTTTCACCCCGAACTGTTCCTGGACGTCTCGAATCCGGTCGAGCAGTTGACTCTCCGGTTCTGCCGCCTTGACGACGGCGCGATGCTGTTGTCGGCCACCAAACTGGTCGGCCACGAGCTCGAACATCGCGCGCATCTCTCGGGGCACGCCCGGGAGGACGTAGACGTTCTCGATGACACAGCCAGGTGCGACACCTTCGGGATTGCGCAGCATCTTCGCACGCTCTGGAATGTGCGTCGTCCCGGGAGCCAGGTCGTCGCCAGAGTAGCCGCCGCCCTCGGTGAGCCAGCGCTCAACCTCCTGGTCGGCGGCCAACTCCGTCCCGAACGCCGCAGCGACCGCTTCCATCGTCATATCGTCGTGTGTCGGCCCGAGTCCGCCGGTAACGATGACTGCCTCGTAGGCTGCCCGGTATTCGTTGACGACCCGGGCAACTTCGCTCACGTCGTCAGGGACGACAGTTATTCGAGCAACAGTCGCGCCGGCCGCTGACAGCCGCTCGGCCAGCCACGACCCGTTGGTGTTGACTGTATCCCCCGACAGAATCTCGTCGCCGACGGCGATCAGCGCAACTCGCATACCCTCTATAGGTGGGCGACAGTACAAAGGAGCACTGACTGCCGACTTACCGCATCCCCGGTGGCGGTCCGTCGTCGCCGATATCGTCGTCTTCCATGTCGACATCGAGGCCGACATCCTCGCGTTTGCGCTGTGCGCGACGAACCTGCCGGTAATAGTAGGTGACGCCGCCAATACCCAGCGAGACGACCAGCGCGAGCAGGCCACCGAAGATGTACGCGTCCGTCATCAGATAATACCGAATGGAAATCGGATCACCCTGCTCGACGTTGTCCCAGCCGAGGATCGTCCGGTCGTTTTCGATGGTGTTCCGGTCTGGATTGGGGTTCGCACGGGACAGCCCCCAGAGTCCGACACGAGTCCCTTCAGGGAGTTGCATCTCGACAGAACCAGAGACCAGCATCGGACCGGTCCAGCCCTTGCCGCTGCGTGGGGCCGTGTAGCCAACCGACCCGTTTTCTGCTGGCAGTTCGACCAGCGTCTCGTCGCGGTTTTTGACTGCCCGAAGCTGTGGGTGCGTTGCGTCCACCACAGTTCCGTTCGTGAAGCGGAATTTCAGCGCCTCGATGGGAACGGACGTCTCACCCCGGAAGGTGTCTTCCTGGTAAATCTCCAGTTCAGATTGCTCTTCGAGTGTGATGACAGCCCCATAGCTGTTTTTCGAGACGCTCAAGTTGATGGTCGTCGTCGCGTTCGAGTCCCAGTCATACTCCTGCTCGCTGGTCAACTGGTCTTCGTTGATTTCGCCGCCGCCAAACAGCGTACAGCCTGACAAGAAGATGACCGCGAGCAGCGCGAGTACCGCACGATGTTTGTTGTTCATTATGATGGCACGACACAGAGCAGTTCAGCCGGGAGATACTGGCCAATGCCGGCGAGTAGTCCCGGCGGGTCGGTATCCTCCGTACAGATGATACTCTGCTCGAGCAGGCCAACCCGTTCGACGGTGACGATATCCTGTGCGTGGCCGGCTCGGTTGACTGTGGCTCGGACCTCTGCCCGGGTTGCGCTGTTGACGTTGACGCGGCCAGTGCCGCGCTGCCAGTCGTACAGTTGGTCCTGCTGGCTCTCGGCCAGCCGTGGCGGGTCGTCGTAGACGAACCGCAACGGCATGTGCTGGACGAGTCCGAATCGCGTTCGAATGGATTCGGGGTCGCCTGGGCCGAGTCCGAGTTGGTCCCGACCAATCCGAACAGGTCGGCCGGCATCAAGCACCAGCGCCTCGTCGTCCCACGAATCGAGCGTCCCAACGTAGGTTTCGCCAGTCTCGAAGTGCTCCGGAATGAGTCCCCACTGCTCGCCGAGCAGGTTCTCCGCGGCCGTGGCGTCTGGCCCCTCTAGCGAACAGTTGATGAAGTCATCATCCTGAATCTCGACGTCGACACTGACATCCAGCTCTCCGACAGCGTTGTCGATCAACGAGCGAAACGACTGTAGCGAGCGCTCGCGGGCGTCACCCTCAACGTAGCACTTCGTCGCGAGGACGACCATCAGGCCTCGAGTTCGGCGCTCTCGACGCCGAGTTCGTCACGCAGTTGTTCGATTCGTTCTTCCATCGCCTCGATGAGGCGGGTGTTTTCCATCGGCTGGAGTTCCGCGCCCGTCTCGGGACACTGGAACCCAAACTCCATCGCCTCGCCGAACTCGAAGCGAATGCCCGCTTCCTCGGAGAGATAGAACTCGTTGTCCATCTCGTACTGGTATCGGTCTTCGAGCGCGGCCAGCAGGCGGTGCATCTCCGTTTCGAGTTGTTCTGGAATCTCTTCGTACTCGAACGTCCAGAGATAGGTGAGCCACCCGGAGTCCTCGTCGCGGAGTCGTCGGTAGCTCGCCAGATCGTTTTCGTAGAGAATAAAGAGCGCTCGACGGACGTCGTTCAGTTCAAGCCCGAGTTCCTCGGCCAACTCTTCGTCAGTGACCTCACCATCTGGCGGTGCCGCCGCGACTGGCATCCCTTTCGGCCCGACGAGTTCGTGGAGGTACTTCTGGATGACCGGATCTTCGAGCAGTTCCTCAAAAGCCATTAGACAAACATCGGAGTGTCATCCGGTTAAAAGCATCGGACCCCACCGGTACTAACCGGACTCAGCCGAACCGCTCGGACAGAATCGTCCCGAATCCAAGCGCACCAAGAATAATCGAGATGATTGCACCGACGCCGCTCAACGCGAGGGCTGCGTTAATCCCAGCAGCAATCAACAGCGGGACGAGCCACCCGTCCTCGTGGCCGACCAACCGGTCTGCAATCGCGAGCGAGACCAGCGACACACCTGCTGCCCAGACCAGCCACGCAGCGATGACCAGCGGGATAACAAAGAGAATCCCGATAATAGTGCTGAAACTAACTCAGAAGTTCGCCACGACAGGCCGGTCGTGGAACGGGGCTCGACAGAGAGGGGTGGCGTCGCCTATTCGTCAGTTTTGTCGAGTTCGGGGTCGAACTGAATGATATTTTCGAGGTCCTCGTCGTTGACATCCTCGAAGGCCTCTCGTGCGATGGTCCGACGGTGGACCTCGTCGGTCCCGTCGACGATACGGAACGGTCGGATTGACTCGTAGAAGTACGCAATCGGGAGGTCCTTGCCAATCCCGTTGCCACCGCAGGCCTGCAAGGCAAGGTCGACTGCATCGGTGGTCACGTTGGCAGTGAACGTCTTGGCCATCGCCACCTCGACGCGGGCCTCACTGCGGTCGAGTTCGCGGGCTGCGTGGCGCACCATCGTCCGCGCGGCGTGCAGGTCCGTCTCGGCGTCGGCGATCCGGTGTCGAAGTGCCTGTTTCTCGGAGATGGTTCCGCCGAAGCCTTCGCGGTGCTGGATGTACGCTTTCGCGATGTTGAGCGAGCGCATCGCCATCCCAGTGTAGCGCATACAGTGGGTCAGTCGACCGCCACCGAGTCGCATCTGTGCGATGGCGAAGCCAGCGCCCTCCGCGCCGACGGTGTTCTCGACTGGGACGCGAACGTTGTGGAACTTGAACTCGGCGTGGCCGCGCTGAATGTCCATCAGGTCGTCGAAGTGCCCAAGGTGTGGAATATCTCGGACGGGTTCGACACCGTCTGCGTCGGTCGGAACGAGAATTATCGACGTCCCCTCGTATGGGTGTTTGTCGAGGTCTGTCCGAGCCATCACCAGCAGGAAGTCGGCGTCGTAGCCGTCGGAGGTCCACCACTTGTGGCCGTTGATGACCCACTCGTCGCCGTCCTTCTTGGCGGTGGTTTTCAGCATCTTCGGGTCCGACCCGGCACCTTGCTGTGGCTCGGTCATCGCGAAGCCTGAGGAGATGTCCCCCTGGACGAGCGGCCGAAGCCACTCCTCTTTCTGTTCCTCAGAGCCGACTGCTTCGAGCGTGTGCATGTTCCCCTCCTGTGGCGCGTGGGCGCGAATCGACATCGCGCCGAGCATCGTGCGCCCGACCTGCTCGAAGGAGGGCAGCATGTCGCTGAATCCGAGGCCCTGTCCGCCGTATTCTTCGGGGACCTGCGGCGCGAACAGGTCTCGGTCCTTGGCTTGCTCCCAGAAATCCTGCATCTCGTCGATTGTCACTGGGTCGCGGTTCTGCAGCGCCTGGCGCTCGCGCGGGATGACCTCCTCGTCCATGAAGGCCTCAACCCGGCTCGCAACCTCTTTCGCTTTTTCAGAGTCGTGATACTCCATACCAGATAGGGTTGGTACAACAACTTAAACCTAGGAGGTTTCTCTCGGCGCGGCTGTTCACGAAACCATCCGTCGTAGTTTCCAGCAGTAGGAATCGTTCTCTGTTGCAGGATTATGCTCGAAGACCCAGCGGCGCACAGTGCAGGTGAGTCAGTGATTGATCTGATGGACGTTCTATCAGGAATTTGGCAAGATTACCGTACAAGATAGAGAGGGTGTAGTCAGCATCAAAAACATCCGTGTTTCTGAACGTAAAACCATGACCTGAATTTTTCACGAATCAGTAGCTAAAATGGATGTGATACCAATGGAGGAACGCTATTGTTCGGATTGTGACGTCCAGATGGAGAAAACAAACGTGACTGCAGAAGGAATCGGAGACCTATATGTTGAAACTGAGAGAGAAGGTGGTGTGCTTGACCGCCTTGGTGTCGGGTATCAAACTCCGCTTCATGCGTTCCTTTGCCCGGAGTGTGGAGTGACACAGCTATATGCCGACCTTTCCCAGTGAACTACCCTACCCTACTCACTCGCCGCTGACGCGGCTCGTTCCTTGAGGGTAGGGCTTCCTGCTTCTAGGACGCGCTTTGCAGGAACCGTACTGGTTCCCGTAGGGAGCGCAGTCTCCACAGGCGTTCGAAAATCGCCACGCGATTTTCGCAGCCCATCAGAATCGCTCTGCGATTCTGAGGACGTTGATTCGGAGTGACCCACTCCTACTTCTTCAAGACCGCGAGAAAGAATGTTCCACGCCGTCGCAAAATCGCGAAGCGATTTTGCTGCCCGTCAGACGTAGTCTGACGACCGCGTTCGCGTCCCTATCCGCCTCGAAACCACAGGCAGGACAGGAGTGTTCACGAACCCACAGCGGCTTGTCCGTCTTGACGCCACAGGACGCGCACTCCTTCGTCGTTCCTGCTGGTTCGACGGCGACGAAGTGCGTTCCCTCACGTTCGCACTTGTATTCGAGCATCCGGAGGAACGTCCCCCACGCCGCGCCTGCTCGATTCCGTGAGGTGCCCGGTAGTTCGACCAAACCTTTCGCGTCCAAGTCCTCCACGGCTACCAAGTCGTACTCGGTAGCGTAGTAGTTCGACAATTTGTGGAGGAAGTCGCGGCGCTTGTGCTTCAGGTCGGCGTGGCGTTCGGCCACGATTTTCCGCTGTTCTTCCCAATTCGCAGAGCCGTGTTCCTTCCGCGAGAGGTCACGCTGTGCGCGTTCTAACCGCTCTCGCTCGTCGGACAGGTCAGATGATTCGACAGCAGTTCTATCTGTATCGTGGGTGTACTTGAGAATTCCCACGTCGATTCCGACGCACTGCTTGGGATTCGCCGGTTTCCCCGGCGGGTCCTCCGGGGTTTCGACACCGAAGATAGCATACCACTTGCCAGTCGGTTCCTGTTTGACCGTCACAGTCTTGATTTCGGCGTCGTCGGGGAGGTCGCGGTGGAAAGTGAGCGGAATTTCTCCGAGTTTCGAGAGCCACAGTTTTGTCCGACCGCTCGTGTTTTTGAGCTTGAAGCCGTCATCAGAAATCTGTGATTTCTGATTGCCCATCAGACGTAGTCTGATGACCGGATTGACTGTAGGTGAAACTGCGATACTCGCCCGGTGCCTTCCAGGTGAGCGTCCCGACATGGTAGCCGTTCTTCTTGCGACCCCGGAGCGTCGAAAGATTGTCGTACAGTCGTTGGACGACTTTCTGGAGAACCTTCGAGTGAACTTGTTTCAGGTCGTTCCACCACTTCTTGAGGCTCGGCAGGCGTTTCTGTTCGCTGTATGCCGAGGTGTCGTCGGTACGGTTGAGTCGGTGGAGGAAGTGGTTGTAGACCTGTCTACAGGTATCGACAGTCCACGCTAACTGTTCTGCGAGAGCGTCGGACGGCCGGAGACGATACCTGTAGTTGTAGTTCATTTACGAGCGTTCTTCGATGTGTTCGTCAAGTTTCTCTTGGACGAACGAAGACAGACTCAGATGGTTCTCCTGAATCCACTCCTCTTGGTCGTCGCGGATAGAGATGGTCTTACGCGTTGCCATACCAGAAGTTATGCAAAATACGTACTAAATGGTTGCGATTGCGTGGGCCTGTGGGCCGAGCGAAGAACGTGTGTTTGAGAACCGTGCGGGCGTTGCCAGAATCGAAGATTCTGGCTGCCAACCAGAAGCCGCAGGCTTCTGGTGACGGCTGTATCCCCTCCCTACTCACTCCCTTCGGTCGCTCGTTGAGGAAGGGGCCTTAGCGCCTCAATTCAGGTAATTCAGTGAAGTAGCCTCGGCCTCGTACAACAACTCCGTTTTGTATCTTGCACAGTACTTGGGACAACTATCAAAATTGTCGGGATAGCGGCGGTCAATACTCAGAGCCACGTATCGACAGCACACGAGAGAAGACAGAACGTCAGTACGACTCAACAGAAACACCAGGAAACTGCTCGAAATCGTCAGTATTCCGCGTGACGACCGGTGCATTCTCTGCCTTCGCAACGGCTGCGATGAGGAGGTCCCCGGTAAGTGAGTTGTTTTTGTCCCGGTTGATACCATCGTCTCGGCGGAGACCCGCCTCCATCTCGGCAGCGTGAAACGCGTGTTCGCTCTCGAACGGCACGGTGGTTACCCAATCAAACGTAGCGAGAAGTTCCTGCGGGTCAAACGCCTCTTGGAGTTTTCGACCCACGGCAATCTCCTTGATGTTCAGCGTCGTCGTCACAAATTCGTGGCCCTCGTTCGATTCGAGATACGAACCGACAGCGTCGACGCCGCCCCAGTAGTGGATGAGCGCAGTTGTGTCAAGCAGTCTCATCGCGTTCACCGTCCGTAACCGACGATAATTCTTCGAGAGCCTCCTGCTGTCTCGTGGCAGTGCCCTCGCTGGCTCGGTCGCGAGATGTAGCGGCGAACCGTTCGAGTTCTGTGGCGTCCTCCTCTGGGAGCGTCCCGAACCCATCGCGCCAGTCCGCAGTCGACTCCTCGAGCAACCGCTCGACGAGGTCTGTAAAGCTCTCGTCCTCTCGTTTGCGAGCCTTCAGCTTCTCGTAGGCGTCCTCCCGGAGGCCGATTGTCTTCGTCCCCATGTGTTGTGTTTGTGTACACAAGCACAAACCTATTTCGCCGAGGACGGGTCACTCGGCCGGAATCGTCGCCGTCGCCTCGCCGCTCAGCACTTCCTCGCCGTCCTGGTTTGTCACCGACAGTTCCGTCTCGACGGTGGCCCCCTCGCCGTCAACGTCGATATCGACAATCTCAGCCACCGCAGTCACGGTATCCTCGGGCCAGACCTGTGACTCGAAGCGAACGCCGTAGGATTCGATATTTTCGATGCCGAACCAGTCTGTCACCGCCTGCACGGCGAAGCCAGCGGTGAGCATCCCTTGCGCGAAGACGCCGTCGTAGCCAGCCATGTTGGCGAGTCGCTGGTCGTAATGAATCGGATTGAAGTCGCCGCTCGACCCGGCATACTTGACGAAATCTCGTCGTTCGACCTCTTCGATCTGTGGCTCTGGCCCCGTGTCGCCTACGTCGAGGTCTGCGGCCGTTGGGATCTCCTTACTCATCGTCATCACCTGCCTGAATCGCGCCGGCGGTCTCGATCGCCGTCGACCGCGCCGTCAGGACGAGGTCGCCGTCCTCGTCGGTGTACTCGGTTTCCAGCACGGCGAAGGTCATCGTCCCGCCGCGTTTGCCGTCACGTTCGTAAATTTCTGCGAGGGTCGTCTCGCCGGTGAGCACGTCCCCGACGAGAAGTGGTCGTTCGTACTCGTAGGCCTGCTCGCCGTGGATGGTGTACTCCTCCTGGAAGCCGAGGTCGATACCGTACTTTTCGACCGTCCGATACCGGGGAAACATCGAGACGCGCTCGAAGGTCAGCGGCGCGGGAATCGCGTCGAACCCGCGTTCTTCAGCGACCGCCTCGTCCCGGTAGACCGGGTCGTCGTCCTTGACTGAGCGAGCGAACTCCTCGACTTTGCCGGCCTCGATCTCGAAATCCTCGACCGTCACGACCGAGGTGCCGACTAGCTCCTGTAGTTCGTCCATCGACTTGGTTGGCATACCACCACCTGTACGCCCCACCCTGTTTATTCTATTGTTCCGCAAGCGAGATATCTGAGCAATGTAAGCAGCTTCGGACCGATGTTTTAATATTGGTTTCGTGAGAACCCAACAGACGTGACAATAGACAGTATCGACACCGTCACGGTGTTAGGCGCAGGGAGTATGGGACACGGAATCACGGAGGTCGTCGCCCTCGCGGGGTACGACGTAACGATGCGGGACATCGAAGAGGATATCGTTCAGGATGGCTACGACGACATCGAGTGGTCGCTGAACAAACTCAGCGAGAAGAGTCTGATCGACCAGGACCCTGACGACGTTCTCGACCGCGTCTCGACGATGGTCGACCTCGAGTCGGCCGTCGAAGGAGCAGATATGGTCATCGAGGCTGCGCCGGAGCAGATGGACCTCAAGAAGGACATCTTCGGCGACCTCGACGAGATGGCCGACGAGGACGCACTGCTGGCCTCGAACACCTCGTCGCTCTCGATTACAGAAATTGCGTCGGCGACGGACCGACCCGAGAGCGTCGTTGGACTGCACTTCTTCAACCCGCCAGTCCAGATGGACCTCGTGGAAGTGATTTACGGTGCGGAGACCAGCGACGACACCGCCGAGGAAGCCTACGAGTTCATCGAATCAATCGACAAGACGCCAATCTACGTCCGGAAGGACGTGCAAGGCTTCGTCGTCAACACCGTCCTCGGTCCCTTCGGCGGCGAGGCCGCCTGGATGGTCTCCGAGGGTGCGGCGACAATCAAGGAAGCCGACGCGTCGATGGCCCAGCGCGGCTATCCGATGGGGCCGTTCGAGCTCGGTGACATGACCGGCATCGACATCGGCTACCACGTCCGCAAAGAAGCGGGCATGCCGATTCCGCCAATCGTCCAGGAGAAAGTCGACGCCGAGGACCTCGGCCAGAAGACCGGCAAGGGCTACTACGACTACGAGGACGGTGACGGCGCAGAGTACGAGCCAACCGACGCCACCGACGACTTCGACTGGCTACGCATCGAGTCCGTCATCGTCAACCGCGCCGCCGAACTCATCGAGAACGACGTGGCCACGGCTGATGCCATCGATACAGGATTGCGCCTCGGTGCAGGCTTCCCAGAAGGGCCGTGCCGTCGCGCCGACAAGACTGGCCTCGACACCATCGTCGAGAAACTCGAAGAGCTCCACGAAGAGTACGGCGACGACCACGGCGAGGGTCGCTACGAGCCATCGGATTATCTCGTCGACCTCGTCGAGGACGGCCACACCGGACGCGACTCCGGCAAAGGCTTCTTCGAGTACGACTCCGACGACGGCCTCGGTGACTACCACACCATCAACTACGACCTGCACGACGACGGCCTGCTCGAAATCGAACTCGACCGACCAGCCCAGCTCAACTCGCTGTCGCCGGACCTGATGGGCGCAATCGTCGACCTGCTCGATTCCGTCGACGACGAAGAGGTTCGAGCAGTTACCTTCGAGGGCGCTGGCGACCGAGCGTTCTGTGCCGGTGCCGACATCACCGCCTTCAGCAACTCTGACCCCGCAAAAGATTCCGAGCCGACGGAAGTGTTCTCGGCAGTTGCCGAGTACCCACGACCGACGCTGGCGAAAATCGACGGTTACTGCCTCGGCGGTGGCCTCGAACTCGCACTCGCCTGCGACCTCCGGGTCGCAACCGAGTCCTCGAGTTTCGGCTTCCCGGAGATCGACCTCGGTCTGCTGCCGGGCGGCGGTGGCACCCAGCGAACCATCCGCAACCTCTCGGACGCCCGCGCGAAAGAACTCGTCTTCCGCGGCGAGCACATCTCCGCAGACCGCGCACAGAACTGGGGACTCATCAACCGCTCGGCCTCCGGCGAGGAGTACGAAGAAACTGTCGACGAGTTCGTCGACGACCTCGTGACTGGCCCGCCGATTGCGCTGCGCAAGGCCAAACGAGTCATGAACAAGGGAGCAGACGAGAACCTCGACGCTGGCCTCGAAATGGAGAGCCAGGCCTTCGGTCTGCTGCTGACGACCGACGACATGATGGAAGGCGTCGCCGCCTTCTCCGCGGACCGCGACCCCGAGTTCGAGGGCGAGTAAGCACTTCCGACTGTCGCCGATTTTTTGCCTGACGCGGAGCTACGGTCCCTATGATTGAGCGCCACTGGCACGGCTGGACAGCACCCGAAGACGCAGACGCCTACGAGCAACTGCTCCGGGAGGAGGTGTTCGCGGACCTCACCGAGGAAATCGACGGCTACCATGGGGTGCGAGTGCTCCGGCGCGAGGATGGCGACGAAGTGGAGTTCTGCACGATGCTACGCTTCGAGGCTATCGAGGCCGTCGAAGAGTTTGCCGGCCAGCCAGCCGAGCGAGCGCACGTCCCGCCGGCCGCTCAAAAGTTGCTGACGCGGTACGACGACTACGCGACACACTACGAGCTGCGAGTCGACCGCGAGTCCTGACACAATCCCTTTGACCGGCAACCGACTAACAGGACGTGTGAACTCGCGACTGCTCACCGCCGCCGTAGGGCTGGTCGCCAGCCTCGCGCTCACCGCCGCACTGTGGCTGTATTTCGACACGTTCCTGTTTTTCCTGTTTCTCCCGTTTGTGCCGTTTCTGTTCCGGGGAGGGGGCGATGGTGAGCAACCTGAACAGACCGTCCACGAGTGTCCACAGTGTGATTTCGAGACACTGAATGACGAGTATGATTACTGCCCACGCGACGGTCGACGGTTGCAGCAGTCCCGCCAGACCCAGGCACGAGACGACGGCTGGTCGGAGCTATAAGATGACGAACCAGATGACGGCGACGAGAAGGGCCAATACGACGGCGTATATGACGAGGCTGACGACGAACGAGACGATTTTGAACGGGAGCATAATCAGCCGGATTGGGAGCATAAGCAACCACCAGAGCAGACTGAGGGTCTCTTTGATCATGGCTGATAGTTCTCACAGGAACGTATGAAGTTGCTGGCTTGGGACTGACGCACGGTCACCGCCGAAGTCGGACCACGGTCTCTGGGCCGCTTTCGTCGAGTTCGACGAGGTCGTCGTCGGCCAAATCGGTGAGAATACCGCGTAGCCAGTCGCGGCCGTACTGCCCGTCGGGAGCGTAATCGACCCTGATTCGGGGGCCGAGTGTGTCCAGTGCCAGTTCGTCGTGTTCGCCGAGCGTGTTGACAATACGGCCGCGGAACTGGCGGCGACTGCCCTCGAAATCCGGTTGTTCGGGGACATCCGGCGCGGTGAAATCCCCAGAGTGATACGCGTCGCAGTGTTCGCGCCACGGACAGGACTGCGCATCACAGGCTGGTGTCTGCCCGCAGGCAACGCCGCCGAGTTCCATGATGGCGTTGTTCCAGTCCCGCGATTCACCCTCGGGCATCAGTTCGTTTGCTGCTTGCTCGAAGGCTGTGTCGTCGTCTGGGCAGCCAAAAGCCCGATACAGTACCCGTTTGACGTTGGTATCCACGACCGCGTTGCCGTTGTTGAATGCGAAGGAGGCGACGGCGTTGGCGGTGTATGGACCAACGCCCATCAGTTCGGAGAGTTCGTCAGGCGTCTCGGGAAAGGAGCCGTTGTAATCGTCCTCGACTTGCTGGGCGGCCTCGTGGAGATACTTCGCGCGGTTGTTGTAGCCCAGACTGTGGTCGCTCCAGAACGCAACCACAGCAGCGCGGTCAGCCGCCGCAAGGTCGGCAGTTGTCGGCCAGCGGTCAAGGAAGTCGTCCCACGCCTCGACAACTCGCCCGAGTTGGGTCTGCTGGCTCATCACTTCTGAGACCAGAATCTCGTAGGGGTCAGTTGTCTCCCGCCAGGGGAACGACCGGTGGTCCTCGCGATACCACGAAAGCAGTGCGGATTGGACCGCGTCGGTGTCGACTCCCTCAAGGCACTCTGGGGCCGCCTCGCTCATAGATACTCCTTGGGACCGACTGATTTGTGTGTGGTGGTCCTGACCGACCGTCGAGTCCCAGCCGTGAGACGCGGCAATTTCTGTGCGTCTGTGAAGCTAGTTGCAAGCCCAGAAAGTTTGATACCACAACCGAGAGAACAGCGCCGTATGCAGATTGGAATCGTCTCTGATACACACGACAATCAGGACGTCATTGAGTCGGCTGTCGAACTGTTCACTGATGAAGTCGAAGCGGTGGTCCACTGTGGCGACATCGTCGCGCCTTTTTCAGCCGCAAAATTCGACCAGGAGTTCGACTTCTATGCGGTTCGGGGAAACAATGACGGCGAGTGGGCACTCGGTGACGCAGTCCGAGGGTTCGGTGCCTATCTCGGCGAGATGGGCGAACTCTCACTCGGTGGCCAGCGCATTGCTGTCTATCACGGGACCAGCAACCCAATCATCGAGGCACTGGTCGACTCTGGGAGTTACGATTACGTCTTGCACGGCCACACGCACGCTCGGGCCCACGAAGAGCAGGACGGAACTGTCCGAATCAACCCCGGTGGCATCGGCACCGGCACCGAAGAGTCCGAACCACCCGCAGGCGTCGTACTCGATACGGAAACTGACGAGGTGGAGTTTCACGACCTCCGGTAGTTACACTGGGGTTCCGGCGACAGCCTGTTTCCGAACGTACGTATCAACCCGAGAGGGGCCGGCCCGCGAGAGACCTCGCACGGCAACTCCGTTCAAGCAGAGTACTCTGTCTTCGCGGGAATATGTGGCTGGTAACAATACGGATCCGGGACCGATAGGAAACATGTCCAGCACTGGTGCATCAGTCGTGAACGGGTCGGTGACCCACCTTCAGCAGTATCCGTTACAGTCAGGAAATTTCATCAAGTTAGCAATCCTCTTTTTCATCCTCGCTCTCGTCACCGCAGCGGTCGGAGCAAGCGGCGTCGCAGGGGTTAGCATGACCATTGCGAAGTGGTTCGTAATCATCTTTCTAGTGTTGGCAATCCTGTCGTTCGTGCTCTGACGGCGGGCACCGACGGTTCGGTACGAGGACGACTGACCCAGAGGCGTTCGAAGGGGACGTGTTCTCGTCGCTACGTTTCGGCGGTGTCGAGCGAGACGAACGCGTATGCGACTCCGATAGCACCAACGCCGGCCGGGACACCGAGAGCGAATACGAGAAGCGTCTCGCCGACCGAGCCGAACAGTCCCGTCGAGGCAGTCAGCCCCGTGAGCCCGCCGGCCCCGCCGACCAGTACCACGAACAACAGGTAGCCGAAAACAGAGCCAAAAAAGAGTCCCGCCGGCGACGGAACACGGCGATTGGCAACGAGAGCAAGCGTTCCCACAAGTGCGAGCACCGGGCCGACGAGTACGAGCCCGCCCGCGAGCACCGTCGCCATGGGACCAGTAGCGGTGCCGGAGACTCCAAGCGCCCCAACGATGAGCCCGTATAGCAGTCCGGAGACAAGATAGAGCGCCAGAAGCGAGCCGAAGCTGTGGCGGAATCGGTCGGGTCCGAGCGCGAGGAATCCGGCGCCCGACGCGGCCGCCTGCTCGAAGGTGTCCGGCTCCGGTTCGACCTCGAAGCCGTCGATGAAGGCGTCGTCGATAGTTTCTGGGTCGATAACATCGATGCCGTGCTCGGCAAGGAGGTCTTCAGTCCCGTCTTCGAAGCCGCCACGGGTCGTGGCCAGAAGTTGGTCGACATCGTGGTCGGCCGCCGCGTCGACGAGATACTGCACGTGTGTCTGGCCGAACGTCGTCTCCGGGCCGAGTCCGACCATCGCCATCATCCGGTCGTAGTAGGTGTCGCTCTGTCGTGTGCCCGTGACGATGTAGACAGATTCGTTGACCTGTGTCGTCGAGGTGTTCCAACCCTTCGTCTCGAAAAATCGAATGACGCGCTCGAAGTATTCTTCTGAATCCATGCTCCGCAGGCTTGGCTCACCCAACACCGGCCGCTTACATCAACATTATGCCAGCTAGAATGTATAAGCCATCATCACTTCGTCCACGAGTTCGTCCCCAATCGTGTAGTGGTCACGCCGGATTCCCTCAGTTTCCCACCCGTGGTCTTCGAGGAACGACAACGCTTCGTCGTTCGTCATTGGGACGCTGTTGTACACCTTCTGGTAGCCGTTGGCCTCTGCCCAGTCGAGTCCCCGACCGAGCAGTTGGCTGCCAACACCCTGTTGTCTGAAGTCCCCCCGAACCCCGACGGTCAACTGGGCAGTGCTCTGGAGTTTGTCTGACTGGGGCAAGTCGAGATGAATCCAGCCGATGACATCGCCGTCGTGTGCCGCGACGAAAAAGACCCGAGACTCGACAGTATTGTGGCGCTGGACCGTATCTTCGTACAGCAATCGGTCTGCGATACTCTCGGCAACAACGTAGGTATCCTCGGACGTCACATCACGAATCGTATCGACCAGTCCCTCGAAATCCTCCTGTCTGGCCGGACGAATCGTGTAGGTGAGGTCCGCACCGACGTGTTCCTCGACAGACCCCGCGTTGAGGCCGATACGCAGTGTTCCCCCCTCGTCTTCGAGATAGCCTTTCGTGATGAGCCATTCGAGTTCGTCCTCGAACTCCTCGGAAGACAGTCCAACTGCGCTCCGTGTCTGGTGACGCGCCGCAGTCCCGTGGCGCTCGACGTACTGGTATATCTGTTTGCTCGCGTCTGTCCGGAAGGTCGGACGTTCGAGTGGTTTCATACACCCCATTCGTAAGCCGGCCTCTTTGCTATACTGCAAAACATCATATTTATTATACACACTTATGCTCCGTCGAGTGTCGTACAACCCTGTTGCCTGCCCGTAAAATGCACGGGTGACTACACCGACGAGCCAGTGGCTGATAGACACTCAGCGCACGTGTGGAGCCGCAAAAAGTAGGCTCGGCCGCGGGCCGAGCGAGTGAATCGCTTACTCTTCGTCGGTTTCGTCAGAGTCGTCGGCTTCCTCAGCCTCCTCTTGCTCGCTCGCGAGCAGTCCGAACCCGTCGAGATACGCCTCACGCTCGCTGAGGTCGTGTTCGTGGAACTGCTGGTCGTCGACGCTGATCGTCGCAAGACCGAGCCCTTCCGGTGAGAGGGAGTCGTCGTTGACCGACGCCAGCGCCGACAGCGCGAGTTCGACGCCAGTGTCGAGGTCCATTCCCTCTTCGTAGTGCTCTTCGAGGTAATCACGAATGTCGCCACGGTCAGCACCGACCGCGAGCGCCTTCCACTCGTATGGCGTCCCAGATGGGTCAGTCTCGTAGAGTTTGGGTTCGCCGTCGGCGATTCCGGCGATGATCAGGGCCACACCAAATGGGCGGGCACCGCCGACCTGCGTGTACTGCTGGATGTAATCCGTGACTTCCTTGGTCAGTGTCTCGACAGCAATCGGTTCGCCGTAGCGGAGTTCGTTGACCTGCGCGCGTCGGCGTGCGAAGTCAATCAGCTGGCGCGCGTCGGCGACGTGGCCGGCACTTGCAATGCCGATGTGGTCGTCCGCCTTGTGGATTTTCTCGACGCTGTCCCGTTCCATCAGCGGCGAGCGGATGCGTTTGTCCACCGCAAGGACAACGCCGTCCTCAGTTCGAATGCCGATGCTCGCAGTCCCGCGTTTGACCGCTTCGCGGGCATACTCTACCTGATACAGCCGACCGTCTGGGGAGAAGATGGTGATCCCGCGGTCGTACGCTTGTTGTTGGTTTTGTCCCTGCATAGTTACTCACAATCGAGGTTCGTCGCGCCGGTAAACGCCGTTGCAGTTGGGACGTCGATCCGCGACCCGCGAACCACCCCCCGGTCGGCGTCGCCGAACGTGACCTGTCTCTGCTCTGGGTCTTCCCGTCCCCGCCCCATATACTTTTCTTCACAGGCACGAATCGTCCCGCCGACGCCCGTGATTCGCACGCCAACTGGTGTGTCCTCAACGCTGTCGAGACAGGCGATTGCGGCCCGTGCCCGGGACTGCTCACCCCGACGTGTCCGGACCAGTGCCTCGCCGTCACCGCCCTCGTACGAGAACCTGACCACGGACAGGTCCAGCTCGCTACTGCCAGTGTCACCCAGCAGGTTCTGGGCACTGTACCACAACTGGCGCTGGAACTCCTTGCGGTCGAGTTCGGTGTCGGGCCAGCTTTCGATAGCGACGGCGAGATACCGCCAGCGAGGCTGGAGATGTTTTGGGAGATGCTTCATTACTGGTACTCAGGCCTCATCTGTAATCAGCGTGCCGACCCATCGAGTAACGAGACAACCTCGGTGAGTGACGTTGCCTCGTAGGTTGGCTCGGCCTCTACCGGAATAGTGGCATTGTGCTCACGCCGGAGCAGGACTGTGTCCATGCCTGCGGCCTGTCCCGCCCGGATGTCAGTCTCCTTGTCGCCGACAAACAGCGCCGTCTCGACGCCCAATTCGCGAGCCGTGTCGTGCAGAAAGGTCGGTTCTGGTTTCTTGTCGTGGAGACTGTTCGGGTGTGGCTCGCGTGCCCGAATCGTCTCGAACTGCGGTGTCAGGTCGAACCGGTCGCTGAGCGACTCCACGACGCGGTGTTGATTGTTGCTCACCACACCAATCGGGTGTGTAACCGTCGAGAGTGCGTGCACATCCTCGAAAGGCGCTTTTTTACCTTCGGCGCCAGCCCGGTCAAGAACGGTGGCCAGTGCGTCATCGCGGGCTTGCCAGAGCGTCTCCGCCGGAACTCCGGTCCGGTCACTCAGTTGCTCCAGTCGCTCGGGTGTGACGCTGTGAGAGAGTTCAGTGACGACGTCCGCGTCAATGGTCCCATGTTCGGCCACTTGCTCTGCAATCTGCTCACGGAACGCTGGTACTCGCTGGTCATCTGGGAGGACGTTCACAACAACGCCGTCAAAATCGAGCAGCAGTGCGTCGTAACTCATGAGAATGGACCGTCATCAAACTCGTCGTCCGCGGAGTCGTCAACGTCACCGAGGTCGGCGTCATCTGGGGCGTCGTGGTCCTCGAAGGCGTCTGGCGGTCGGCCAGCCTCGTCGACGACGTCGTCGCTGACAATGAGCGGGCAATCAACTCGAAGCGCGAGAGCAATGCCGTCGGAGGGGCGAGCGTCGAAGACGGCCTGTTTGCGCTCACCCCCGCTGTACTGTTCAGTGTCGATTTTCGCGTAGAACGTGCCATCGGCCAGGTCGTCGATTCGGACGCGGTCGATAGCAGCGCCGAATTCCGCGACCATCTCGACGAACAGGTCGTGGGTCAAGGGACGCTCGAACGGTTCGCCGTCAAGCGCCAGCTGCATCGACTGCGCCTGGTCGGCGCTGACGAAGATTGGAATCAACTCCTCGCGCGCGCTGAGGAGAACGACCGGCGCGCCAGGACCTTCGTCGCTCATACCGACGCCCACACCCTCGACTGTGGCCTCGTGTTCCATATCTCGATATACGCGCCGACGCTCAAAAGGTTATGCCAGCAGTTCGTCGACCGCGTTGCGGGCCGCCAATACCGCGTCATCGGCGACCACTTCTGGGTCTTGCTGGCTGTCGTCGGCGTCGAGATAGACGTCGAGTTCGAGTTGGTCGTCCTCGAAACTGACAGTCACGTCAAAGTCACGCACATCCGACCGCGAATAGCGGGCGAAGATTACGTCTTCGGCCGCTTCCGCTGCGGTCTGAACAACTTCTTGGTCGTCCGGGCGCTCCCCCGTCGTCATTTATGCGCCGCCGGCACCGCCCATGGCGCCACCGGGACCGCCGCCGAGCATCTCCTGCAGTTCTTCCTGCAGTTCCTCGAACTGCTCCTGCACGCGGTCTTCTTGCTTGTTGAGAGTGTCGACGCGGACTTCGAGGCTGCTGACCTTCTCTTCGAGGTCCTCTTTTGCCTCGTCGTACTCTGTCTCGACGAGGAGTTCGCCGAGCTGCTGGTACATTTTCGTGTCACCCTCGATTTCGTCGAGTGCGTCGAGTGCTGTCTCGGACTCGCGGAGCTGGTTTTCGGCTTCCTGCTTCTGGGCCGCGACCTCCTGTGCGGTCTCCTGCAGGTCCTGAAGTTCTTCGAGCTTGTCCTGTGCTTCCGGTGGTAGATTTCCTTGCATATCCATCACGTCGTGACCCGGAGTGTTAAACCCACGCTTTCGCGGTCAGTCGGTCTGTGATTCCTCGACACCGCCGGCCGATTCGGCGACGCTGACCAGCGAACACCACGTGTTGATTGCGGCACGCAGTGCACTTGGGTCACGCGCCTGAACGGTGAGTTCGAGTTCAGCACCCTCACAGCTGTGTCGAACCTGACTGCGCTCGTCGTCGATAGCACCGATTTCCGGCCCGATAGCGTCGGTGACCTGTCGCGCCGCTGCCGGAGAGTTGTACGTAAAGGAAAGAACAGCCTCGTGGTTCACGTTACTGGACGGAAACTTCCTTGATGTCCCTGCTGCGTTCTTTGAGCAGGACGCGGTGACCGCAGTAGGGACACCGGACGCCGCCGTACTCATCGAGCGTCACGTCACGCTTGCAGCGGGAACACTTGTAGCTCATTCGTCGTCCTCAGCCAGCGCGGCACGAATCGAGCGTTTGACCGTCTTTCCTGCCGGGGTCTGTGGCTTGTAGGCCCCGCCGGTGAACTTCTCGCCTGTCTCTTTGTTGACCCAGATGCCGGTGCCGACTCGCTTCACGTCGTCGCCGTCGACGGTAGCATTCTCCATCTCTCGTTCGATCTGTGCGACACGCCGTCGGGCAACCCGCCCGTAGCGTGCGCCGAATCGACCGGCACTTCCGGTCCGGTTCTGGTCGTTACTCATAGTAGCACAATCTCCGCCCAGCGAGTACAAAAACCCTGCGAGTTCGGGACGGTGACCATCGAACCCAGCCCACTGGGTGATCGACAGCGCTGGGTGACTCTTTCACAGAGCGTGGACCTGGTATTAATTGGTAGTATTTTTTTGTACTAGCTCGTCAAATCGAGTCTATGGAATTCGACCAGTTTGGCGACGGAGATGACCCGTCGCTTTTGTTCGTGCTCGGCTGGGGGAATCGAACCACACACGAGCCAGTCCGCTGGCTCATCGACAACCTGACCGCCGCTGACTGGCACGTCCACACTGCAACCCTGCCGGTTCACGTCACCAACATTCCCGAGGAGTGGGTGCGCCCAGTCGAGCGCTACGCCGCTGACCTGGACGAGCCTGCGGTGCTTGCACACAGCGCGGGCAGCCTCACGGCTGCTCACGCTGACATCGACGCGAAAACAGTAACCTATCTCAGCCCGTTCTGGGGTGAACCGCCGAGTCGACAGAATCCCGTCGTGGGTCTCATAGCGCAACTTCCGACCAACCGAAAGTTCCTGCCCGGTGGTATCGACGACCCAGATATGCTCGGCGAGTACGCAACGGCCCAGCAGGTTGCCGACGTGCCAGACAACGTTTCGCCAGCACTGCTTGGTACGATGCGAGACGCGCACGCGACACTGCCGCCGGCTCGCCACGACGCTGTCTGTTTCTGCTCGCTCTGTGACAAAATTGTTTCCACGCGAGCAATCGGGCAGCAACTCCCCAGCGAGCGAATCGTGCTCTACGACGGGGGTCACGAGCTGTTCTCCTCGCGTTCGCGCGAGGACCACCTCGAGACGCTGCTTGCTGTTCTCGACGATGGGCCTGACGGCCTGCCAGCGAGATAGAGAGACTACTCTTTGAACTCAGATTCGACCAGCGCCTGATTGATGTCGTCGCGGACGCGTTCACCCATGTTGCGTTCGTCAGCCGTCGTCACCACTCGGTTTTCCTGAACGCTGGAGCCGTCACGAACGAGCAGTCGAACGTTGCCAGTGTTGTCTGCCCGAGTGACCTTCGCCCGGAGGCCGCCGTCGCTGCTGGAGCCGCTGGCGTCGATCGGGCCAGGAATGATCTTCTTCACGTGTGGGTGTTCGGCAACGACCTCCAGCGCTTTCCGTCCCGTCCGGCCGCCGATAAGCGTCGAATGAGTTCCGCCGAGTTTCTCTGCGACTGAGGCTTCGACGACTTCCAGTTCGGCCTCACCCTGTCGTTCGAGCGCGTGTTCGATTGGGTCGTCCGCCTCGATGCGATAAAACGAGTAATGCACCTGTGCCCGGACCGCACGAAGCACCTCGCGGTCGCCCGTAGCGTAGACCTCTTCGGGGCGTTTGCGTCGGATTTCGTCGGCAATCTGCCCAGCAAACGAGCGCAACTCTGAACTCACTTGCTCTTCGTCCGTCTCGGCAGTGGTCGTAACCGTCCGTGCGCTCACAACGTCTCCGTCGTGGACAGCCGTCACCGTCGCACGTTCGCGGTCGAGTTCGAGAACGAGTGTGTCGGCGTTGGCCGTGCGACAGACCAGACAGTAATCGCCGGGCCGGTCAAGTGGACTCGCACACTGCCGACACTCCATACAACAACTAACCCGAGGAGCCGAATAAGCGTCGCGTTTCGACTCACGGCACCCATTGGCGGCCACATGAGAGCGAAATTGTTTTCGTTGCAACCCACACATGGGCAACTAAGAGCGTAGTGATGGAACTGAGCGCATCCGTCCGTCGACAACGGAGCAAATATGTCCGCTAACAAGCTGCTCGTCCCTATCTCAGAGACCGAGACGCTCCGGCAGACAGTCGAGTACGCCGTTTCAGAGGCGTTAGCAGACGGCTCAGGAACTGTCCGGTTCGTGGTCGTCCACGCGCCAGACGTGGCGAGTGGCGACGTGCCGACGACAGAACTCCGTCGAGATACCGAGGCGGCCGATGACCTGCTCAGCCGCGCGGAAATCTGGGCGGAAGAAGACGCGGGCGACGATAGTAACGCGCTGACCATCGAAACGAACCACGTCGGACTGGAGGAGTATCTGTTCAGCCCAGAGGACGTGGCGCGGGCACTGGACAGGGAACTACAGGCTCGAGAGCTCGACACGATCGTCCTCGACCCCGAGTACGACCCTGGTGTCGGGTCGCCGTTGCTCCGGCCGCTGGCAAACGAACTCGACGACCTCGGGATTAGCTACGAGATTGCGTCAGTGACCAGACAGACACGGCGGGGCCCGCTACTGACAGGCAGTTCGCCGCTCCGATTCGGTGCTACCTTCGTTGCCTCGCTGTTTTTCTACATGCTGCTTGCAGCCAACCCGTTCTACTGGTTCGAGTGGGTAACGGGCGTCATGGCGGCAACTATCGTCGCGGTGAGTATGTCTCGACTCACGTTCAGCAGCGACCCCGATAGCTCGACGCTGCTGGTCGTGCTCAGACATTTCGTCTACGTGCCGTACCTGCTCTGGGAAATCATCAAGTCAAACATCATCGTTTCGGCGGTGATTCTTCGTCCGAGTATGCCCATCGACCCACGGCTCACGAAGGTCAGGCCGGCCGTCTGGGGCAGCCTTCCGGTGACAGTGCTCGCAAATAGTATCACCCTCACACCGGGGACACTGACGGTCCGCGTCCGTGGTGACCATCTCTACGTCCACACACTGTTGCCCTCTGTCCGTGAGGACCTGTTCGAGGGCGGACTGGAGCGAGCGGTCAGGTTCGTGTTCTACGGACGCGACGCAATGGCAATCCCGACGCCACAGGAGCGCGGCGACACCGAAAATCTCCAGCCGGAAGCTGAAAACGAGGATGAGAGCGACGAGACGGAGGGGGACCAATGAGCGCCGTCACGCCGTTCATAGAAGACGTGTTTCTCGGCGCAGCAGCGCTGTTTATGGTGCTGGCGATTGCGCTAACGTACCGCGCTATCAAGGGGCCGACGACACAGGACCGAGTGCTGGCGGTCAACGTGCTCGGGACGAACACGGTGGTCGTGCTTGCGCTGCTGGCGGCCGCCCTCGGTGAGACCGCACTGCTCGACATCGCGCTCATCTACGCACTGTTGAACTTCCTGATGGCCATGGCAATCTCGAAGTTCACCGTCGAGCGGGGTGGTGTGCTGTGATCGAAACCGTCAGGACCGGCGGAGCAGTGGGCCTGGTCGCGATAGGGCTGTTTTTTACCCTCATCTCGACGGTCGGCGTGTTGCGGCTTCCAGACATCTACGCACGCTCGCACACGGCCTCACAGGCAGATACGCTCGGTGCTGGCTTCACGCTCGCGGGCGTGGTGCTGGCCCTCGGAGTCAACGCAACGACGATCAAGGCCGTGTTGCTGTTGTTTTTCATCTTCGTGACGAACCCCACCGCGGCCCACGCTGTTGCTCGCGCGGCCCACGAGCAGGGGATCGAACCGTGGACGACAGACGACGACCAGACAGACCGCGACCTGTTCGCCGCCGCTGACCATACCCGGTCCGTCGAGCGAAAGGGCCCGGAGGAACCGACGGCGGCGACAGCCGACGCCGACGAGTCCGCTCCAGACGACCCGGACCCGAGCGAGGGAGGTGAGCCAGCATGATTTCGGCGTTCGGCGCTGTCCTGTTCGTGTTTATCCTCGTGACGGCGCTCGCGGCAGCCGTACTTCGGGACATCCTGGCGGTAATCATCATCTCCGGAGCGTACAGCCTCGGAATGGCGCTGTTCTACGCCTTCTTGCTCGCGCCGGACGTGGCGATGACCGAGGCGGCAATTGGTGCCGGCGTGACGACGTTGCTGTTGTTGTTGACAGTTACCCGTACCGTTCGCCAGGACCACAACCGGGCCATCGAGCGGCCAAACGTCCCGGCACTGCTCGTCTGTACCGGTCTGTTCGCCGTCCTGTTGCTGACGATTACCGAGTTCCCCGTCGTCGGTGACCCAGCCATTGCGTGGGACAATCCCGCAATCACGCAGTATTACATCGACAACGCATACGACGACACCGGCGTCAAAAACGCTGTGACGGCCGTGCTCGCCGGCTACCGTGGGTTCGATACCTTCGGCGAGGCGATGGTCGTCTTCCTGGCCGGCATGGCTGCTCTTTTGGTGCTGAAACGGGAGGTGTTTACCAATGAGTAACGCCGAGGGCGACCGCGACGTGTCCGCCTACGTCGAGAGCCAGATTATCATGACGACCGTCCGACTGGTCGCGCCGTTCTCGCTCACCTACGGTCTCTTTTTGATGTTTCACAGCGCCGACTCCTCGGGCGGTGGCTTCCAGGGTGGCGCTATCGCCGGGGCAACCATCCTGATGATTGCCTTCGCGTTCGGTATCGAGCCGACCCGAGACTGGGTACAAAACCAGACGCTGGTCCTGCTGACCGCCGGCGGGGTCGCGATGTTCGCACTCATCGGCCTGATTCCGATGCTGTACGGCGACGCCTTCCTCGCACATCCGGTGTTCAAGAAGGAACTCGGAATCAAGACCAAGTACGCCCTCGAGGGCGTCGAAATCCTCAGCATTGCACCCATCGTCGCCGGTATCGTCACCGGTCTATTTTTCGCCATCGCCTCGGGATTCACAGCCGAGGACGAAGAGGTGAATACCGATGATTGAGACGTTCGCAAACCGCTATACCTACGTACTCGTGGCGGCGCTTATCGCAATCGGGCTGTACATCCTCATTGCAAGCCCAAATATGGTGAAGAAGGTGATTGGGCTGAGTATCTTCCAGACCGCTATCTTCCTGTTTTTCATAACCGCTGCGTTCGTCGAGGGCGGCTCTTCGCCAGTCATCGACGGCGACGGCCTGTACGCGAGTCCGCTGCCACAGGTCATCGTGCTAACAGCAATCGTCGTTGGCGTTGCCCTCACTGCGGTGGCGCTGTCGCTGATTGTCCGCATTTATTCCGAGTACGGGACACTCGACGAGGAGACACTCCGGGAGGTGCGTGCCGATGAGTGATTACCTGCTCGGACTGGTTATCGTCCTCCCGCTCGTTGGCTCCGGGCTGTCGCTGGGTGCTGGACTCGTCCGCGACCACAGCGGCTGGTGGGTCGCCGCGGTTATCTTGGCCGTCGAGGCTGCGCTGGCCGCCAGACTCGCCTACGCAATTTACGTCGGTGGTGACCGACTCGTTCACATCCTCGGCGGCGAGACGTTCGGGCGCAAGACCATCACCGTCGACGGCGGAACGACCAACTTCACCGTCGGTATCGAACTGGTCGGGGACGCGCTCTCCGGACTCGTCGTTATCCTCATCGCTGCCGTTGCCCTCGGCGTGCTCGTATACTCGCGACACGCCGGTCCTCGCGGGAACGTCTTCTATACCGTCTACCTCATCATGACCGGCGGGCTGATGGGTGTCGCGCTCACCGGCGACCTGTTCAACCTGTTTGTCTTCCTCGAAATCGTCGGGCTGGCGACCTACGCACTGGTCTCGACTGGTCGAGACGTCGAATCTGCCGTCGCGTCGCTGAAGTATCTCGTCGTCGGGACAACCGGCGCGTCAATCTACCTGATCGGTGTCGGCTACGTCTTCCTCGAAACGGGCGCATTGAACATGGTCGACGTGTCGCGGTCGCTCGCGGGCGAAGCGCCGTGGTTCGACGGGGCGCTGTACAGCGAACCACTTGTAGTGGCCGGGTTTGGCTTCATCGCGGTTGGATTGGCGACGAAATCCGCAATTTTCCCGCTACACACCTGGCAACCTGACGCCTACTCCGAGGCACCTGACGCAGTGACTGTCTATATCTCGGCGCTTGCCTCCACCTCGTCGGCCTATGCCTTCGCACGAATCACGTGGATGGTGTTCACGCCCGACTTCTTTGCCGTGAACCGCCGCCTCCTCGAAGCCGTCCTCGTGCTGGCGTGTGTGAGCGTCGTCGTCGGCAGTTCCCTTGCGGCGATGCAACGCCGTGTCAAGCGAGTGTTTGCCTACTCCTCGGTGGCACAGTTCGGGCTGATTTTCGCCGCAATCTGCGTCGCTGTCCACCCGGCCGCTGGCGAGCGGGCAACACAGTTTGCGGTCTACGGTACGGCGGTCCACCTCGTCGGCCACGCGGTCATCAAGAGTGGGCTGTTCGCCGCCGCAGGCTCACTCGCGGCAGGTGAAGGCGCACGGACACTGGAGGAGTACGCCGGTCTCGCGAGTCGTCGACCGTTCGTCGCTGGCTCGATGGCCGTGCTCGGACTCAGCCTCGTCGGCGTCCCGCCGTCGGTTGGGTTCGTCGGCAAGTGGTACATCGGCGTCGGAGCCGTCAACGCACAACTTTGGGCAGTCGTGGCCGTCATCTTCGCCAGTACGGTGCTGTCGCTTCTGTACACGGCACAACTGCTCGAAAAACTGTACTTCAGCTCCGACATCCGGGCTGACGCCGACGCTGAGCTCACATCTGTCGTCGCTGACGGCGGCGAGACGCTTTCGTATGGGATGGCTGGTGTCGGAGTGACGGCTGCGATACTCGCGGTGAGCCTCGGATTCCTCGGGGCAGACCTCGCCGCGCTGCTCGACCCAGTCTGGCAAGCAGTCGCCGAGTCCGCACCAGAGGTGACAGCATGACAGAAGTCGTCGCAGACCCACGACCGCTGCTTGCGGTGTTATCCTCGGCAATTGCGATTGTCTTCATCATCGCCTCGCACAATCGCCCGAACGTCCGGGAGGGCTGGTCGGTGCTGGCGGCGCTGACGAAGTTCGCCATCATAGTCAGTATGCTGCCGGGCGTGCTCGACGGAACGAGATACGAGTGGTCGATGGGACCATTGGTTGGCGGTGGCGGCGGTATCGAGTTTGCACTGCAGGCCGACCCGCTGGGCATGATTTTCGCCACGCTGGCCAGTTTGCTGTGGATTTTCACCGCTTTCTACGCGGCAGGGTACATGCGCGGGCTGGAGGAGCACTCCCAGACGCGATTCTTCGCGGCCTTCGCCGCGAGTCTCTCGGCAGCAGTCGGCGTCGCTTTCGCGAAGAACCTCCTGACAATTTTCGTCTTCTACGAACTGCTGTCGGTGGCGACGTATCCACTGGTTGCCCACAACGAGGACCCCGAGGCCAGGGCCGCTGGCCGGAAGTATCTCGCGTACACCTTCTTCGGCGGGGGTGTGCTCGTGCTCGGCGGGACGGCACTGGTATTCGTCCTCGCCGGAACGACGACGTTCGGAGAAACAGGGCAGGCGCTTGCCAACGCCGACCCCGCGCTGGCCAAGGCTGCGTTCGCCTTGCTGGCAACTGGCTTCGGCGTGAAAGCCGGGCTGATGCCGTTGCACTCCTGGCTACCGGACGCGATGGTTGCGCCAACACCAGTCTCGGGACTACTGCACGCTGTCGCAGTCGTCAAAAGCGGTGTGTTCGGCATTGCGCGCCTCGTTCTGGAGGTGTACGGACCCAACGCGATGAGCCAGTTCGGCCTCGGGTTGCCGCTGGCCGCCGTCGCTGCCTTTACCCTCACGGTGGCGAGTGTCATCGCGCTCAGACAGGACCGACTCAAGCGCAGGCTGGCGTACTCGACGGTGAGCCAGTTGTCCTACATCGTCCTCGGGTTAGCACTCGTGGGGCCGGCCGTCACCAGCGGCGGTGATGGTCTGCGATTCGTTATCTGGGGGGCGCTGTTGCACATCCCCGCACACGCGTTCATGAAGCTCACCCTGTTCTTCTGTGCCGGATTCATCCACGTCGAAACCCACACCGACTACATCAGCGAGATGGACGGTATCGGGAAACGGATGCCGCTGACGATGGCTGCCTTCGCTGTCGCGGCGGCAGGGATGGCCGGAATTCCGCTGGTAGCTGGGTTCGTCAGCAAGTGGTTCCTGCTGCTTGGCTCGGTCCAGGCAGGGCAGTCAATCTTCGCGGTGATACTGCTCATCTCCGGCGTGCTCAACATCGCGTATTTCTGGCCCATCGTCTACGGAGCCTTCTTCGAGTCCCACGACTCCGCGGACGCGAAGCCGTTGATCGGGGGCTCATTTGGCGGACGAGCGAGTGAGGAGGCTGTCGCCACCGACGGCGGAAGTCGTGCTGAAGGCGGCGAGGCTCACGATGACGAGACAGAAGCCCACGACGATGACCACCACGACCATCACGGCGGCCCGGGGCCGGGTGGCTGGGAGCGCGTCGGCTGGACCGGTCAGGAAGGCTCGTGGCTGATGCTCGGGCCAATTCTCGTCATCGCAGCGGGCGCAATTGTCCTTGGAATCGTCCCGTACGAGACAGGCTTCCTCGAACTCATCGAGGTTGTCGCCGAGGAGGTGATGAGCTGATGGTGCTCGATATCGTTCCCCCGGCGGTGTTCGTCCTCGCCGCAGCACTACTGATGGCAGTGATTCCGCAACGTCGAATCGCCCACGGAATTGGCATCCTCGCCACGGGTGGGGTCGCCGCAATTTCGTGGTTCGTCCCCGAGGGCGCGCACGTGGAAGTGCTGCTGTTCGGCGCGTTCGACGCCATCATCTACAACGTCGACCCCTTCTCGCGACTGATGGGGCTGATTTTCGGTATTATTGGCGTCGTTGCCGTGCTCTACTCCTACGCCAGTGACGCCGAGAATATCCAGACCGCGATTGCACTCTCGTACGTCGGAACCAGTATCGGGACAGTGTACGCTGGTGACTGGCTCACACTCGTCTTCTTCTGGGAGTTGATGGCAGTCACCAGCACGCTGCTGGTCTGGCACTACGGCGGCGCGGCAGTCCGGGCTGGCTTCCGGTACGCCGTGTTGCACGGAATCGGTGGGAGCCTCCTGCTCGCCGCCATCGTCTGGCACTACGTCGAAGTTGGCTCTGTGGCGTTCGCCGCGAATCCCGGTATCGTAAGCGGAATCCCGGCCGCACTCGCCGCCGTCGGTATCGGCGTCAACGTTGGCTTTGTCGGACTGCACGCGTGGCTTCCGGACACCTATCCGCGCCCGCATATCGCCGCGAGTGTCTTCCTCTGTGTCTTCACGACGAAGACGGGCGTTTACGGAATGTTCCGCGCCTTCCCTGACGGTCACCTCTGGATTGCGTACATGGGCGGCGCGATGGCCGTCTTCGGTGCCTTCGCCGCGTTGTTGCAGTCAGATATGCGCCGACTGCTCTCCTATCACATCCAGTCACAGGTCGGCTACATGGTCGCGGGTGTCGGACTCGGCGGTGCGGCAATCGGCTACGGTGGCTCGAAGTACTACTACGACGCCCTCGCCACTGCCGGTGCGTTCGGTCACGTCTTCAATCACATTCTCTACAAAGCGCTGTTGTTCATGGCAGTCGGCGTCATCATCTATCGCACCGGCAAGGAGAGCCTCGACGAGGTCGGTGGCCTCGGTCGGAAGATGCCGCTCACGGCGATAACGTTCGCCGTCGCAGCACTGTCGATTGCTGGCTTCCCTGGCTTCAACGGCTTCGTCTCGAAGGGGATGATTATCGGCGCGGCCGACAAGAAGAAGCTAGAAGCGCTGTGGATTCTGTTGCTGATTGGTGGAGTCGGGACCTTCCTTTCGTTCATCAAACTCGGCTACTTCGCCTTCATCGAGGGCGAGTACACCGGCGAGGTGAAAGACGCGAACACAGGACAGAGCGTCGCGATGGTCTCGGTCGCAGGCTTGTGTGTTGCCTTCGGTGTGGCACCGAACCTGCTGGTTACAATTCTCCCGGTGCCCGCAGAAGCCTACGAGTACACCACGTTCACGGTGCCACACGTCGTCGAGGGTGTGGGGCTGGCGCTTGCTGGACTCGTCGGCTTCGCGATATTGCGTGGCCCGCTGCATCACATCGGTCGTGTGCCCGATATCGACGCAGTCTACAACCGCGTGGCCTTCTACGGCGGCCGAGGAGTCATCGTCGGCACCACCGAACTGTTCGCGGCGGTCGACCGCGTTGCAGTGCGGTTCGTCCGCCTCTGTTACTGGGCAGGGTCCAATCCAGTGTCCGTCGTCCTTCGAGTTAGCAGGCAGTTACCGCGCTCGTTACAGCCAGCGTTCGCACGAGAAGACATCTCTGCGGACGGTGGGTCGATTTCGCGGCTGTACATCCGCGCTGGCGTCGGTACGTCAGTACTGATTCTCGTTGCCGTGTTAACACTGGTCTTGCTTGTGGCGCTGTAGGTGCTTCGGAACTGCTTAATCCCGTGATAGAGAAGTAGGGGTATGGATCCGTCGAGAGTAGATATGGCAGTCGACCTCGGTTACGGAGTGTTACTTTTCCTTGCGCTGGGGATGATGGCCGTCGTTGGCCAGTCCACAGGGATTGCCTTCGGTGTTGGGATAATCGTCTCCTACGCCCTGCACGTTGTCTGGAAGATGGCACGATTTGATCCCGAGTGGATGACTCAGGCCGTCGAAGAGACAGTCGAGCGAAGCGTCGAGGAAACTGTCGGCAAGCAAGTCGACGACTCCGTCAACGAGAGCGTCGAGACTGCAGTCGAGAAGCAGGTCGAAACGAGCGTTACCGAGTCAGTCGAGAAAAGCGTCGAGGACGCTGTGGAAAAGCAGGTTGAAACGAGCGTCACCGAATCTGTCGAGGGGACGATGGAGGACACTGTCGGTGAAACTGTCGAAGGAGCTGTCGAGGATACTGTCGGCGAAACTGTCGAGGGTGCCGTCGAAGAGACAGTTGCTGAAACGGTCGAGGACAAGGTTGAGGAGACAGTCGAGAAGACGGTCGCGGAGACTGTCGAAGGGAAGGTCGAGGACACCGTCGAAGAAACTGTCGAAGATGCTGTCGAAGGGAAGGTCGAGGACGCCGTCGAAGAAACTGTCGAAGATGCTGTCGAAGGGAAGGTCGAGGACACCGTCGAAGAAACTGTCGAAGATGCTGTTGGAGATACTGTTGAAGAGACCGTTGCAGAAACTGTCGAGAAGACCGTCGAGGAGACTGTCGAACAGAAGACCGACGATGACGGCTCAGCGGACGCCCAGAGCTGAGGGAGTCCCGTTTGCCTCGGCCCGCTCGTCCAAAAGCGGGTCGAAATATCCGGTCGAAACTGCGTTCTGGATTGCCTTGCCTCGATTATCGTCTGCAGCCGCAAGCTCGTAGGCTTCGGTCAGGCCCGTCTGCCCGGCCAGCGGCACGAGAGAGACGGAGGTTCCGGCCGGAGTGACACGGACGAGCAGGTACGCGGGTGGAAACGAAGAAACACTGGGTATCCCGACAACGTTGAGTCCCCGGTACTTCCCAGCGTACGGCCAGTGGACATGACCGGTCAAGACGAGGTCGGCACCTGCTGCAGCGAGTTCGTCGGCAACGACGCGGGCATTGTCAAGTTGGTACGACTGCTCAGGTAGCGCTTCGTCGAGTGGGTCCGGGACCGGACTGAGTGGATGATGACAGACCGCAATTCGTCTGTCTCGCTCGTCCGAGAGCGTCGTTAGCCACCGGCGTGTGGTAGGGTCGACTGCACCGCCGACTTTCGTCGTTCCATCAGTTCGTGTGCTATCGATTGCGAGAAGTTGGTACTCTCCTACCCTCTGCGCGCGGGGGAACTCCGACTGACCACACCACGCGGCAAAGGCGGTACCGTCGGGGACCGGCCCCCGGTCACCGTCGTAGGCAACGTCGTGGTTGCCAGGAACGACAATAGTTGGCTCCGGGCTCCCAGATAGAAGTCGGGTCGCGAGTTCGTACTCGGCCCACTCGCCGTCTTTTGTCAGGTCACCCGCGATGACTGTTACGTCGACGTTTCGCCGGTCGGCGTCGGCAAGCGCCGTCGCGAGGCGCTGTTCACTCCGGTGGTAGGCCTTGATCGAACCGTGAGCAGTGGGACTCAGGTGCGGGTCGGCGAGGACCGCAATAGTCGTCTCGGGGCCGCGCGGATGGTCGAATGTTGCCATCTGCTGAGGTGTATCGGTCGCCGAGAGCGCGTCACGTACCGTCTCTGGGAGCGGTTGTGCTGGCCGAGCGGGCATCGTTTGAAGCAGCGAGTGAGAGTACCAAGAACGTTTATAATAGCTGTGTAGCCACCTACAGCCGGCTCTGGAGGACGATAGAGCAATCAAGAGAGATATAGACGACGCGTTCGGTGAGTGGAAATATCGAGAATCGTCGGCGTTATGCCGAGTCCGCCCCTGGCAGTGGTAATGACAGTACGCGGCGCGATTATCGACCTCGATGGCACGGTCTACCGGGGTAAGGACCTCTGTGCCGGGGCGGCTCAGGGTATCACGAGTATCCGAGAGGCTGGACTGGACCTCCTCTTTTTCTCGAACAATCCCCTGAAAAACGGCGATGATTACGTCGAGCGCCTGACTGAGTTCGGACTCGATGTCTACCCGGGCGAGGCCTGTTCTTCTGGCGTCGTTACGACAGAGTATCTGGTCGAGAACCACCCCGACGACCAGGTATTTTGCATCGGAGCCGAGGGGCTGCGCGAGCAGTTCCGGGCCGCAGGCCTTGACGTGACGACAACCCCAACTGAGACAGAAGTGCTGGTCGCTTCCTGGACCAGCGAGTTCAATTTCGGAGACATGCGCGACGCACTGGCAGCAGTCGACGACGACACGCCGTTTCTTGGAACCGACCCCGACCGAACTTTCCCGATGGAGGATGGGATGGCAGTTCCTGGGTCCGGCGCAATCATTGGCTCGGTCGCTGCGGTTGTGGGACGGGACCCGGACGCGATTCTGGGCAAACCATCCGAGACGGCACTTCAGGCTGCACTGGACCGTCTCGGTGTCGACCCCGAAGAATGCCTCGTCGTCGGTGACCGCCTCGATACCGACCTCCGGATGGGTGATGGGGCCGGGATGACGACCGTTCTCGTTTTGTCCGGTGTCGCGGACAGAAACGATATCGAACGGAGTGATATCGAACCAGACTATGTTATCGACAGTCTCGGAGAGATCGACAGTGTCCTCGCGGCCATCGACGCGTCCGATTGAGGAGTTCCCGAAAGCAGAGTCTGTTTATGTCCTGGGGCGGTAAGGACCGATAATGGTCGAAGCAGACCCAGTGATGCGCGCCGCCAGAAACGGCTTTGGCGTGTTGATGGTCGCAATTCTGGCGCTGTGGGCGTGGCGGTTTCGCGCCGAAACTGGCCCAGATACACAGCTATTCGACCTGCTGTTGCTCGGTGGGCTGGTCTTCTGGGGCTCACAGCTGTACTACCGGCGCCAGCAGTCCTCAACAGAGTGAGCACACAGCGCAGGCCTGCTCGGAATTTCAGGTTCGTTCGGAAACGATTAACTGGCTACGCCCAGTAGGAGCGATCAAATGGCCGACGACGTCAAACCCACGCGGAAGGTCCTGATGCAAATCGAAGACCGCATCGAACTCTCCGAGCGTGGGCACGATACACTGGAAAAGAAGCGTGACGGCCTGATCATGGAGTTTATGGATATTCTCGATCAGGCCCAGGATGTTCGAGAAGACCTCGAAGCCAACTATCAGGACGCCCAGCGCGCAATCGATATCGCGCGGGCGACTGAGGGCGACGTCGCCGTTCGGGGCGCGGCGTCGGCACTGAAAGAGCATCCCGAAATTACGACCCAGTCGAAAAATATCATGGGTGTGGTCGTGCCACAGATTGAGTCGACCAAGGTCCAGAAAAACCTCCAGGAGCGCGGGTACGGTGTCCTCGGCACCAGCGCACGCATCGACGAGGCAGCGGAGGCGTACGAAGAGCTGATCGACCAGATTATTCTCGCTGCAGAGGTCGAAACGGCGATGAAGAAGATGCTCAACGAAATCGAGACGACCAAGCGCCGCGTCAACGCCCTCGAGTTCAAACTGCTGCCCGACCTGCACGAGAATCAGGAGTACATCGAGCAGAAACTCGAAGAGCAGGAGCGCGAAGAGATTTTCCGCCTGAAGAAAATCAAAGCCAAGAAAGAAGAGGAAGAACGCGAGGAGCGTGAACAGCAGCAAGAGGACGAAAAGGAGCAAGAGCCCGTCTCTGCGGACGACTGACCTGATTGCCGATACGTTTTACAGCACTCACCGTGTACGACTAGCCAATGAGCAACAGCGAGGAACTGGACGAACTCGAACGGATTCGCCAACAGAAGCGCAAAGAGCTGAAAGAACAGCGTGACGCTGGCGCGAATGCGGGGTCAGCTGCCGGAAGTAGCGAGGCCGGAGAGACACCGACCTCACCTATCGAAATAGAGGACCAGCCACACTTTCAGGAAGTGACATCGACACACGACCTCATACTCGTCGACTGTTATGCGGACTGGTGTGGGCCGTGTCAGATGATGGAGCCGACAATCGAAGCACTCGCCGCCGAGAGCGAGGCAGCAGTCGCGAAGGTGGATGTCGACCGTCACCAGCGCCTCGCCCAGCAACTCGGCGCACAGGGCGTGCCGACGCTGGTCGTCTTCGCAGATGGTGAGCCTGTCGAGCGAGTAGTAGGCGCGCAGGACCGGACAACACTGGAGCAACTTCTCCAGCGAGCGGCCTGATGCAGGGTGTCGTCCCGGCGGCGGGCGAAGGAACACGGATGCGCCCACTCACGGCCGACAAACCGAAAGGACTGGTCGAAGTAGCCGGGAAGCCACTACTGACACACGTCTTCGAGACACTACTCGAAGTGGGTGTGAGCGAACTGGTCGTCATCGTCGGCTACCGAGGCGAGCAAATCCAAGCACGATACGGCGAGTCATTCGACGGCGTACCAGTCCAGTACGTCACCCAGCAGTCCCGAGACGGACTCGCGGACGCACTGCTGGCCGCCGAGGACAAAATTACTGGTGACTTCGTTCTCCTGAACGGTGATAACGTCATCCGAGCGAACGTCGCCGAACTGGTGAACCGCCATCAGGAGACTGGTGCCGACGTGACGGCGTTGACTGAACAGGTTGCCCGCTCGGAGGCAGGCAAAGGGGCAGTCTTCGAGCTAACTGATGGGTCGATCACTGGCATTGTCGAGAAGCCCGAACAACCGCCATCGACACTCATTCCTCGGGGCTGTTACGCGTTCTCGCCAAAAATCCTCCACGCCTGTCACCTCGTGACGCCACAGCGAACCGGAGAGTACGAACTCACTGACGCCATCGACCTGCTATTGCAGGCCGGGCGGCGTCTGGAAACTGTCGAACTGGACGGCTGGTGCCAGAATGTGAATACGTCCGCCGACCGCGCGGCCGTTGCGAGTCGACTCGACGGGAGAGAGTCGTAACTGACTGCACCCCCGTGGTCGAGCCGACGATATCTTTCCTACGTGTAACATGTCGACAAATATGAACCATCTGGCGTTCAGTCGCTGTGATAGGAAGCGGTACTACTATTACAGTGCCGATATGATGTCGCCTGTATGAGACGTAGGGACTATTTGGTGCTCGCGGGTGGATCGATGACCGCAGCGATTGCAGGGTGCAGTGGGAACGACGACGATGGCTCAGACGGCGGGTCAACCGACGGGACAGCAGACGATACCGACCAGTCGGACGATGGGGGAGAGACGGACGATGGAGGGCAAACGGACGATGGAGGAGAAGAACAGCCAGCGCCGGCAGTGTTCGAGGTCAGCAACGTGTCGTTGGGTCAGGCGACGGTGGCCGCCGGGGCGTCGGTCGAACTGACAGCAACGGTTACGAACACGGGCGAACAGAGCGGGACGAAAACGGTCGAACTTCGACAGGCAGGCAACGTGGTCGCCAGCCAGGATGTGCAACTCGACGGCGGCGGCGAACAGACCGTTACGTTCGAACCGGACACCGACCTCGACCTCGGTGAGTACGAGTTTACGCTCCTGACCGAAGACAGTGAGGGGACGGCGACGCTGACCGTCGCCGAAGGCAATTTCGTCGTAGAGAACCTGTCGCCGGCGACGGCCGAAGTCCAGATTGGCGAGCAGTTGACCATCAGCGCGACGGTCGTCAACGATGGGCCGGTCGAAGACACCAAAGATGTCGAACTCCGAATCGACGGCGGAACGCTGCTCAAGCAGGAGGTGACGCTTGCGGCAGGCGCCGACCAGTCCGTCGAGTTTAGCGGCGTCGACACGAGTGGACTCTCGACCGATGTCGAACAGCACAGCGTCTGGACGCCTGATGACGAGGCAACAGGCGTGCTCACACTGCTGCCAGTCGAAACCGGACCCGGGACGCTCCAACTGAACGTTGTCGACGCAGATGGCGTCGCTATTGGCGGCGCGAGCGTCACTGGCGACGGAATCGACGAGACAACTAACAGCGATGGCGTCCTCACGCTCGAACTCGAGGCCGGAGACTACGACCTGACAATCACTTCCGGTGAGTTAGAGGCAACCCAGACCGTTACTATCGAAGCGGATGAAACGACCAGCGCGACTGTCGAACTCGCCGCCAGCGCGACCGGTGCGGTTTCATCCTTCGACGGCATCAACTCCTCCGGGTTCACGGCCTTCGCGGAAGACAACGAGTCAGGCGCCCGCGAAAACGGGATTAGCTTCCCGCCGGGCGATGTCATAATCAACGGAGACGTTTCGGATGGCGAGTGGACCTCAACCAACGTCGAATTCAAGGAACTGACAGTGAGTGGCTTCTCCGTGCAGGTCGAGGCCGTCAACGGATTTTCCGGCACCTTCGACGAGGAGGCCGGGCTGATGACCGTGGAAGGAGAACTGATGGTCACGGTCGGCGGCGACCAGAGCTTCAGTTACAGCATTGCCGCGACGACCGGCGAGAGTGGCGCACTGACCGGGTCGGCAGACTTCAACAGTGAATCGGGAACGGCAACAATCGTCGACAACGAGTACACTGTCAACGATACCACCGACGACGCCGTGCTGAACAGCGTCCTCGGCCTCCCTGTCGAGGAACCCGGTCGGGCGTGGATCGAACTCGCCATTGACTTCGACTTCCAACGGGCCTAACTGCCGCCATGGAGGTTTCCGTTGTCGTTTGTACGTACGACTCTGCTCTATTCAGCGACTTCGTCGAAGCAGTCGAAAGTCTGCTTGACCAAACGTACGACTCAGTCGAAATTATACTCGTTATAGATGGAAACGAGTCGGTCTACGAAAGCACCCAGCAAAGGTTCGCCGGGGTGGATAGCATAACAGTTATTTTAAATGAACAAAACCGGGGCTTGTCTTATAGTCGAACCCGCGGCGTGGAGCAGGCGACTGGTGATGTTATTGCATTTATCGACGACGATGCAGTTGCGGATTCCGAGTGGATCACAGAACTCGTCAAAACATACGTTCAGACCAACGCAATTGCCGTCGGTGGCCCAATGGTTCCAGAATGGGTCGCAGACAGACCGTCATATCTTCCCGAGGAGTTTTTTTGGCTTATTGGGGTAAATCATAAGCAGCCAGCAGAGGCGTTAGAAGAGGTTCGAAACACCTTCGGGTCGAATATGTCGTTCCGCTCAACAGTGTTCGAGGAGATCGGCGGATTCGACGAGAACGTAGGATTAACCGCCGACAGTCAGATTCAGGCTGATGAAACAGAGCTCGCAATCCGCATGCAACGGGCGTTTAATAAGGGCATGGTTTATCAGCCAGATGCAGTTGTTCGGCACAAAATTTTCCAGTCTCGCACCGACCCACGGTGGCTGTGCAGGCGAGCGTTCTGGCAAGGATACTCAAAGCGAATTCTCGATGAGGAAAGCCACCAGTCAGGCAGTAGTAAAGAACAAGAATTTATATCTAATCTCGTATTTTCAGGCGTTCCTCGGCGATTTAGGCGACTCGCCACAGAGAGATCGATAAAAGACATTGAGCAGTTGTGTATGTTACTTATTTTAACGACCAGCGTCGGGATGGGATATCTATTTGCAGTGGCTCAAAGATAGACAATGGCACAGACCGGTTTCAGTATTATAAATCTGTCCGCGTATGTCAGAGTTCCATAAATGGGCAAACGCTATTCGTTGAACACGTCCCGCGGCGCGTGAACTCGCTATTCGCGCGCCCTCGGGAGCGAATGTCGCTCAACTGATCATGTAGGTCGTGTTGACTGGATTAGTCGGCATGGGGTATCTCTGGGCCCTACTCTCGCGCTAGGGCGGTACGTTCAAGCCGGCGGCGATAAAACGGCGAGGTGAATGGACGACACAGGCGGCGTCTGTCTCGTGACACAGCCCCACCGAGGCCAGGTCGGGAAAGACCACGCGCACGACCTTGCAGATATCATCGCTCAGATTACGACCGTCACAGTGCTGACAGCGAATCTCCCGGCCAACGCGGCGATTCGTGACGACCACGATACCGTCGAGTTCAGTAGCGCCGGAACTGGAGAGTTCGTGCTGGTCGAAGCACTCCGATTTCTGCTGAACCAACTGCGGCTCTGTCGGATTATTACGCGCCGGGACGAGGAGTCTATCCTGTTTTTCGGAACGACGTCCTATCTACTGCCGGTCCTCTGTGGCCGCCTTCTCGGCAAGCGCGTGCTCGTGCTGCCGCGGGGAGACGTACCCCTGTCGTTACGGCTCCGCTGGGAGCAACAGCTTCCGGAACTGATTGCGCGTGTTCTCGCCGGTGCTGTCTCGGGACTCGAACGCCTCGACTACTGGCTGGCCACCGACGTAATTAGCTACACGCCAGCGATGGCTGACCAGCTCGGGCTGGAGCGATACGAGGAGAAACTGCATACGAACGGTGCTCGGTTCGTCGACACAGAGCGCTTCGACGTGTCGACGCCGTTTGCCGAGCGCGGACGAACGGTCGGCTTTGTCGGGCGGCTGGACGTGGAGAAGCGAGTGCCAGCGCTGGCGGAAGCCGCCAAGCAGTTGCCTGAAGATGTCACGTTCGTCTTCGTTGGGGACGGCGACTACCGCGACCATCTCGAACGCAAACTTGCGGCAGAAATCGAGGCTGGGGTCGTCGACGTGGTGGGCTGGGTGGACCGGGACGCTGTCCCCGAGCAGTTGAACCGACTGCGCCTGCAAATCGTCCCATCGCATCCGACAGAGGGACTACCCACTGCAATTCTCGAAGGCATGGCCTGTGGAACGCCGGCCTACGCGACGCCGGTCTCGGGCGTGCCTGACGTCGTCAGAGATGGCCAGACTGGATTTCTGATGGTCGACGATGACGGTGCCGCCATCGCCGAGGAAATACAGCAGATACTCGACCGAGCCGACCTCGAAGAAATCAGCGAGCGCTGTCGCGAGACCATCACCGAAGAGTACAGCTTCGAGGGCGCAGTTCGGCGGTGGCGTGGGATTCTGACAGGCTCGTAGCCCAATCGGCGGAGTTTATGTCCCGTGAGACGCACTAATAGGTGTGCGAGGAATTTTCTCTTCAGACGGGTGGGCAGCAGACTCGGTACCAGACCAGTCCGGACAGACAGTGATAGTCACCGGTGCAAACTCCGGACTTGGCTTCGAGGCGACGAAGGTGCTGGCCGGGAAAGGCGCTCACGTCGTACTGGCCTGCCGCAGCGTCGAACGCGGGGAAGACGCACGGGATTCCATCCGTGAAGAATTCCCCGCCGCGTCGCTATCTGTCCGTGAACTCGACCTGGCTAGCCTGGCGTCAATCCGTTCGTTCGCCGAGACGTTCACCGATGAGTACGACTCGCTGGATATCCTCTGTAACAACGCGGGTGTGATGGCAATTCCGCGCCAGGAGACCGAAGATGGCTTCGAGATGCAGTTCGGGGTCAACCATCTCGGACACTTTGCGCTGACGGGACTGCTGCTCGACACGCTCGAATCGACGAGCGGGCAGGCCCGAGTCGTGACCCACAGCAGTGGCGCTCACGAACGTGGTCGTATCGACTTCGACGACCTCCATTCGGAGGACTCGTACGCCAAATGGGGTGCCTACGGCCAGAGTAAACTCGCGAATCTGCTGTTCGCCTACGAACTCGACAGGCGACTGAACGACGCCGGCTCAAACGTGCTCAGCACGGCCTGTCACCCTGGCTACGCGGACACCAACCTGCAGCGCCGTGGCCCCGAACAGTCCGGCTCACGGCTGCGGCTGGCGGGGATGAAACTCGCGAACTTCGTGTTGGCCCAATCCGCCGAAGCCGGTGCACTCCCGCTTCTGTACGCTGCAACAGACGAGAGTATCGAAGGCGGGGAGTACGTCGGTCCGGGCGGGTTCGTAAACATGCGGGGCACACCCGAGATTCAACAGTCCAACGAGCGGTCCCGTGACGAGGAAACAGCCGAGCGTCTCTGGACCGTCTCCGAGGAACAGACGGGCGTCAAATACAACCTCTAACAGACACGAACGGAGCGGTCCAGTACCGGACGTTCGGCTCATATAAGCGCTTCTTACAGGAGAGAGTCAGTAGCTAGCTGGACGATTCCAATGAGTCTCGATGACCCCGACCCGCGTCGACAGTACACCTGTCTGGCCTGTGAAGACACGCTTGCCCAGTTCCACACCGAGTGTCCGAGTTGTGGCGGACAGTCATTCAGAACCGCCGCAAGGAAGCCTGACAGCACACCCACGACCCCGATCCAGCGGGTCGCACTGGCCACGGCCCCATTGAATCCGTACGTCCCAAGATGAGCCACAATATCCCATGGAAGAGCTATATAGAAATATATCTATCAAAATATAGATTCAGATAGGGATATATACCAATTAGTACAGTATTTACGTTCAACAGCCATCGCTACAGCTAATGACGGAGCTCAACTCCGAGGCGTCATCAACAGCATCACGACGGAAGTTTCTGACAGCGGCCGCGGGCGCCGCAGGTGCGCTGGCGCTTGCTGGTTGTACAGAATCATCAACCGCTGATGATGGCAGCAAAAGCATCACCATCACCGGGTCCAGTACCGTGTATCCGTTGATGAGTGCCATCGCCGGGGAGTACGCAGCAGAAAACCAAAATATCAAGCCAACGGTCAACCGTACCGGGTCGGGTGGCGGGTTCTCGAATCACTTCTGTGTCGGTAACTCCGATTTCAACAACGCGAGCCGCCCAATCCAGCCCGCAGAGCAGGACAAATGTGGCGAAAACGACGTCGAGTACGTCGAACTCACGCTCGCAACGGACGCGCTGACTATCGTTGTCGACGAAGACAGCTTCGTCGACTGTCTCACCGTCGAAGAGCTGGCACGGGTCTGGGAATCTGACTCGGCAGCAACGTGGGACGAGGTTGCCGACCGGTTCCCGAACGAGCCAATCGACCGCTTCGGCGCGTCTGATACCTCTGGAACCTACGATTATTTGATCGAGAACATTCAGGGCGAGGAGCGAGGCCACACGAGCGACTACACCGCGACCGAGCAGGATAACCAGATTGCCCAGGGTGTCAAAGGCAGCGAGAACGGCGTCGGCTACTTCGGCTTCGCGTACTTCTTCCAGAACCCAGACGGACTCAAGGCAGTCGGCATCGACAGCGGCGACGGCTGTGTGAAACCGTCGCTGGAAACAGCCCGGACCGGCGAGTACCAGCCGCTCACTCGGTCGCTGTACACCTATCCGTCGATGGAGGCACTTGGCAAGGAGTATATCGCAGATTTCGCTCGCTATGTAGTCGGGGAGACCACCAATGAGGAACTGGTCGCCGAAAATGTCGGATACGTTCCGCTCAGCGACGCAGTCCAGGAAGAACAGATGCAGAAACTTGAAGACGCAATCGAGCAAGCAAACTAGGTGAGTATGTACGACTGCCTTGACCACGCCGGGCAAGCGCCTCGATTGCGAGCGAATCGGGGTGACGGGCCGTGAGCAGCGAATCTGAGAGCCCAGACCTGACACGTGAGTCTGGCCTCAACCAACTCATTGAAGCAACCTCCACCGGCGTGTTCGCACTCTGTGCGGCGGTCACACTAGTGACGACAGTCGCGATTTTTGTGACGCTAGTCGGACCTGCTATCGAGTTTTTCTCGAATGTCTCGGTCATGGACTTTCTGACCGGGACGGCGTGGAGCCCCAATCCCGCCGGCGGGTCGCTGGCGTTCGGAATCGTCCCGTTGATTATCGGTACGCTGACCGTGACGATTATGGCGGGGTTCATCGCCATTCCAATCGGGACCCTCACTGCGGTCTATCTCTCTGAGTACGCGACAGGCCGGATTCGTGCCATTCTGAAACCGATGCTCGAAATTCTGGCCGGCGTGCCCACGGTCATCTACGGCTACTTCGCGTTCGTGTACGTGACGCCGGCATTGCAGGCGACGTTTTTCCCGAACCTGGGGACGTTCAACGCACTCTCGGCGTCACTGATGATCGGTATCATGACGATTCCGATGGTGTCCTCGATTAGTGAGGACGCGATGAGTGCTGTGCCCGACCGACTTCGGAACGCGAGCTATGGACTCGGCGCGACGAAATACGAGGTCTCGACATCGGTTGTCATCCCAGCGTCGGTCTCGGGTATCGTCTCGTCGTATATTTTAGCTATTTCGCGGGCGATTGGCGAGACGATGATTGTCGTCGTTGCGATGGGGTCACAGGCCAATATGCCGGACGTTCAGAGCACACTCCTCGGGATTCCATACATCCATCCGGCAGACGTATTGCTCCAGGACGGCGCGACAATCACTGTCGCAATGGTGAACATTGCCGTGAGCGACCTGACCGGCGGAACGCTCCCCTACAAGGCGATGTTCGCGCTCGGATTGGCGCTGTTTCTCATCACGCTGTTACTGAACGTGGTCAGTGATATGATTGCAAAACGGTACCGTGAGGTGTACTGAGATGGCGACAGAATCAGCAGGAAATCAGTTCGGACGGGTGAGTCGACTCAAAGGGCAGCTATTCGAGTCAGTGACATTCGTCGCGTCGGTGACAGGCATCGTTGCCCTCGCTGCACTGCTCACCTACGTTACAATCGACGCGTTCGACCTCGAAGCGGCCAGCCCCGAGTGGTTGCTCGTCTATTTCTTCACCCTAGTTGTGCCCTATATTGGATTTTGTCTGTACGAAACGAACCACCTAATCAAGCGGAGGGCACTGGGAACCCTCGGCGTCGGGCTCGTAGTAATTGCAGTGACGTTTACTGCCATTGAGACAGTCATTCGTCCGATTCCGGGGATGACGTGGCAACTCATCTATCTGTTTCTCGTCGTCGTTCCAGTGGTCGGGTACGTCACTGTCGTCGGTAGCAATACACCGACCGGAAGCGTTGGCTTCGGCCTGTTGGGCCGGCTTGTTGGCGGTGCGGCGCTGGGTGCCTGGATTCTCGTTATTTTCGTCGTCTTCGACCTTCAGATGTACTTTCTCGTCTACACCTTTGGATTGTTGCCGGCCGCAGTCCTGGGATATGCGCTCCAGCACTGGGAACTTATCGCTCGGGCCCTTGGCGAAAGCTCGGGGACTGAGCTGATCAACCGACTACTCATCTTGGTCGTCGGCATAGTTGGCACGGTTGCTGCTGTGAGTCTGCGCGGGAGTGTTCCAACGTATCCAACAGATCTCATCATCCTCACGTGGTCGCTGGTTTTGCCAGTTGTAGCGTTGACCGCACTGTTGACAGCCAGGCAGTACGACCTCCGAACGGGTCTCGCGGTCGGAGCAGTCGTGTTGGCCATCGCGCTCGGCGGTGGCTTCGGGCTCTCTACCGTGGCTGCAACGCAGCGGTCGGCCGTGCTGTTGCTGCTGGGCGTGGCCGTGCCAACTGTGACATATCTCAACCGCACGTTCCGCACCAGTGAGGGTCGAGCGGGGCTTGGCCTTCCAGTACTGCTCATCGCCGGCGCGCTCGGTGGGGCTGTCCTCGTGCAAGCACTGGGTGTACAATCACCGGACCCGTGGCTCGACCTCTCGTATATCACCGGGACACCCACGACACAGACCACACAGGCTCGCAGTGCAGGACTGTTCCCGGCTATTGTCGGTTCGATTTTGCTCATCACGCTGACCGCACTCATCTCGTTCGTGCTCGGCGTCGGAACTGCTGTGTTCCTCGAAGAGTACACGAGAGACGCCGGAGCAATCGGTGCAGTCTCGCGGCTCATTCAGGTTAACATCGCGAACCTCGCCGCCGTTCCGTCGGTGGTCTACGGGCTGCTGGGGCTGGCGGTGTTCGTCAATATAGCAGGGTTCGGTGTTGGCACGGCAATCAGTGCGTCGCTTACACTGTCACTGCTAATTCTGCCGATTACGGTCATCTCGGCACAGGAAGCGATTCGGTCTGTTCCGGACGACCACCGCGATGGCTCGCTGGCAATGGGTGCAACGCGCTGGCAGACGACGAAAAACGTCGTGCTGCCGGAAGCGATGCCGGGGATTCTCACTGGCATTATCCTCGCACTGGGTCGAGCGATCGGTGAAACCGCGCCGCTGATTATGATTGGGATGGCGACGATTGCGTTCAGTCCACCCTCGGGCCTGTTCAGCCAGTTGAACGCGATGCCGATGCTGATTTTCTCGTGGGCGAACAACCCCTCGGCCGAGTTCCGGTTTGGCGTCGTCGCCGCTGGTGTGTTGACCCTTCTGGGCGTGCTGCTGGCGATGAACGCGACGGCGATCATCATCCGCAACAAGTACGAGCAAGGCGCGTGACCTCCTCCCCGTCGTGAACGACGGGGCTTCCCGAACCGCACCGAAGCGTTGGGATATTTACCGGTTTACCGTCGGACCTGTTCTTGTGGGAGTATCTCACCCGTTGATTTCTCGAACAGGCGGACCGATGGCTGGGCCAGACAGCCGTTACTCCTATCCTTCGCAGGACTCGGAGTTACCGTCACTCGCATATTCTCAGCCGCATTCAAATCACTATTCGCAACTAATTCACACTCCTCACAGACGTACAAGCCACGCTCAACACGGTTCGAATCGGCTTTCATACCGCACCCACAGCAGGTTATTGACGTAGCCAGTTCGTACTCATCAACCCGCTCAACCTCAATCCCACGTTCTTCAGCCTTGTACTCAATGTGACTGAGCAGTGTGTCAAACGCCCAGTCGTGCAGGCGTTTGTTCCCGTGCCTGCCCCAATCTTCATCAGCTCGAATGTTCTTCGGATGACCAACCGCTATCGTGCCAACATTACGGGAAGCGCACTGCTCAATAATGTCTTTCGAGAGGGCGTGCAGAAAGTGAGTTTGTCGTCGGGATTTCTTCTGTCGTGCCCAGTCAGCATGGTTACTGGGACCGTTCTCACCTTCCGTGCCGTACTCTTCCTGCCGAAAGTAGTGAGCGTCTTCTTTCAGGGCGTTGCCCGGATACAGCAGTGTTTCGTCACCGACAGAGACAGCCGCCGTGTTGCAGATGCCGAGATCAACACCAGCTGTCTTCTCACTTGAGGAATCAGCGGCGTCAATACTGACTTTGCAGACGAAATGCAGTTCCCAGTGGTCGCCGTTCCAGACGATGCGGACCTGTTGTACGTCTTCTACGTCGGTCAGGTCAACGTCTGGTCCGGTTTCATATTCACAAATGATGAAATCACTCCATCCGTCTTTCAAGTTCTTGCCCTTGGAGAGGCGGACCTGTTGGTGTTTCGTGTCGAGTTTAAAGCCGTCTTCTTTGAACGTAACAGTTGAGCGTGGTCGTTCATCACCGTCTTTGCGGTAGCCCGGTGGGTTAGCGTCTGGGTCGTCTTGTTTGTACCATGACTGGAAAGCGCCAGACAATTCTTCTACGATTGCCTGACTTGACTGCGAGTTCAAATCTTTCCAGCACCGTTGGTTTTTCATGTAGGACTTCAGCGGACCTTCATCTGGAATTTCTCCGGTATGATCCCAGATGCGGCTGATTGTCCACCGAGCAACGTTGAAGATCTTACTGCCAGAACGACCAAGTGAATCGAAGTCACAGACAATACCCTCACGGTCGTTCGTGAGTGACGCGGTGATGGTACGTGTCGTGACCAGATTCACCACACATAGCCCATGATAGCAGAGTGATTTAACGGTTGCGATTCAAGTGTTGAATATCCTGTCAGCAGAAACAGTGTCGGTATTTCACCAGAGTTGACGCGATTCACTCCCGCCGTGAACGGCGGGATTCTCTCGCTGAATCAAGATAGGACCCGCAGCCGCTGATTCAGATTTGCGAACTACAACCGCTCAGGGCTGGCGTTCAGGCGGTGACCCCCAGAGGCGTGCCTGTTCGAGTCTGCGGTCTGGGAGCGGCCCAGTCACACCGAATCGGACGCGATAGAGAACAAATCCGAAACCCATTCCAAACAGCAGCGTTGCCGACGGCGTCGCGACGACACCCTGTCCGACGAGCAAGGCCACGCCAACAGCGGTGAACATAGCGCAGGCGAGCACGAGTGACATCGGCCTGGTTCTGTTGATGAATGCGAGAACGCGAGTGTGTTCTGCGACGTACAGCGTGGTGACGAAGGCGAACAGTCCTGTTCCAGCGATGAGCATTCCATCGAGCGAGCGTGGCGTCCCCCGAGCCAAGACGCCGAAGACAACTGCAGCGAACCCGAGGGAAAAATCCACCCACAGTGCTCGCCGTCGTGCCGTACCCATTGCCTGTGCTAGGTACGAGAGGTAAATAAGACTGCCCTGCTACTTCCCGGACGTGGCCCCACCGTCGGCCGACTCTGTCTCTTCTTCGTCCGCCTCGCTGTCAGTGTCACGGTAGCGACTGGCGTACGTGTAGGTCGCCAGTAGGGTTACGAGCCAGATCACGGCCCCGACCCTGACCGCGAACAGTGCCCGGTCAGGCCACGTAGGCAACTCAGCAAACACCGAGAGAATCGTCACGACAGGCGTGCCGATGAAAATCGTCGAGATGAACGTCACCTGCATTACCCACCCGTAGTCGACTCCATCGGGGTCTGACGTGCGTACCTCTGGGCTCACAACTGCCGCTAGGACAGGGGGCGATAAGCAACTGGTGGTTTCGGGCCGCTCCCAAGCACATATATTCTGTCGGAGAAAATTCCGAGTATGCCAAGCGTGCAGGAGATTCGAGCGAGTCCCGGCGGGGAACCGATCACCATGGTGACAGCCTACGACGCCGTCACCGCGACGCTGGTCGAGGAGGCTGGCGTCGATATCGCGCTGATCGGCGACAGCATGGGCAACGCTGTGCTGGGCTACGACGACACCCTCCCTGTCACTGTCGAAGAGGTTGCCTCGCGTACGGGCGCGGTCGCACGCGGGACAGATGACACACTCGTCGTCGCAGATATGCCATTTCTCTCCTTTGGGACGGACCTCCAGACGAGCGTCGAGAACTGCGGCCGGATGGTCAAAGAGGAAGGGGCCAACGCGGTCAAAATCGAGAGCGGTGAGCACACGATCGAGTTGACCGAACGACTGACCGACATCGGAATTCCCGTCGTGGCACACGTCGGACTGACACCACAGAGCGTCAACCAGACCGGATACACCCGGCAGGGGACGGACCCAGAAGCGGCCAAGCGAATCGCACGACTCGCGCGCGAACACGAAGCGGCCGGCGCATTCGCCTGCATTCTCGAACACATCCCGTCGAATCTGGCCGCCGAGATCACTGACGAGCTCTCGATTCCGACCATCGGTATCGGGGCTGGCTCGGACTGCGACGGACAGGTGCTCGTCATCAACGATATTCTCGGCCTCTCCGACCGGACACCACCGTTTGCCAAGTCCTTCGGAAATGTCCGCGAGGAGATGTCCGCCGCAATCGGCGAGTACGTCGACGCCGTCGAAGACGGAGAGTTCCCGGCAGACGAACACAGCCACGTCGCCGAGGAACTCGACGAACTGTACTGAGCTTTACAGTCCTGCGTGGTAGAGTTGTAGTATGACGCTATATGACCACATTTCTGACCTTGGTCTGCAATTAGATGACTACGACCTCGAACTCCTCGAACGTGATACCTCCAGTGACTTCGTCCGCACCTCGACAGTGATTTCGCTCCACGGCGACGGCGAGACAGGCCGCGGCGAGGACGTAACCTACGACAGCGAGCCACACTACGAACTCGTCGACGACCCGCCAGACCTGCCGCTTGAGAACGTCGAGACGTTCGCGGACGTTTCCGAACTCATCGGCGAGACCGACCTCTTCGTCGGCGACCCACCCAAAGACGACATCTACCGCTCCTATCGCCGGTGGGGATTCGAGAGCGCCGCGCTGGACCTCGCGCTAACACAGGCCGGAACCGACCTCGCGACACAACTGGGCCAGGAGTACGACTCAGTTCGGTTCATCGCGAGTACGCGCCTCGGCGAGCCACCGACGACCGACCGCGTCGACAACCTTCTCGCAGACAATCCAGATATCGAGTTCAAACTCGACCCAACCTCGGAGTGGACCCAGGAGATTGTCGACCACCTCGCAGCGACTGGTGCCGTCCGGACGCTCGACCTCAAAGGCACCTACGAAGGAACTGATGTCGACCAGTCTGGCGACCCGGAGCTGTACGCGATGTTGCTTGAAGCGTTCCCGGAGGCTGTCATCGAAGACCCCGACCTCACGCCAGAGACACGACCGCTGTTCGACGGTGAGGAGGACCGTGTCTCCTGGGATGCGATAATTACTGGGGTCGGGAGCGTCGAGAACCTGCCGTTCGAGCCAGAGTGGCTCAACATCAAGCCCTCTCGGTTCGGCTCGGTCGAGTCCGTGTTAGCGACTATCGAGTACTGCCGAGAGCGCTCGATTAGGATGTACGGCGGCGGTCAGTTCGAGCTGGGTGTCGGTCGACAACACCTCCACGCGCTGGCCTCGCTATTTTACCCCAACTCACCGAACGACGTCGCGCCGGGAGTGTACAACGACCCCGACCCCGAGTCGGGGTTGCCCCGGAGTCCGCTTACTCCACCAGCACAGCCAACAGGCTTCGAGTGGTCCTGAGTCTGATTTACCCGCCCCACTCATATCGTCGCGAATCCGGACAAGCCACTCGTCGAACCGCCTCTGGCAGGTCGGGGCCTCGTCGAGGTGGTCCATGAATCCTGCGCCGGGGTCGGTGAGTTCCGCGGCACAGAATGGGCAGTAATCAGGATTTGTCCACGGCTCGGAATCCGGCGGTGGGTGTGTGTCGGTCGACATATACTCGACTGTCGACGACAGAGGGAATCACAGTTTTGGCGAGGTAGTTGCGGGAATCGTGAACCGTCAAAGGACTGTTTGAGTCTCCGTGAGCCCCTTTTAATCGGGGAACGGTGTTGTACGTATGAACGAGCGAATTGGTCCCGCTTCTACCGTGCTCTCGCGTGCCGCCTTCGGCGCCGCCGAGCGGATTGGCTTCTGGGGGACGGTCTTCCTTCCCGCGACGTACCTCCCCGTCCTCTACGGTCTCGACGAACAGCTGAAACTCCCGACGCTGGCAGTACTCGTGACGCTGAACGTGCTGTGCCTCCTTGCCGGACGACGACATCTGAACTAACAATGCCCTCCCACAACGCAGCAAAGACAGATGCCTCCGACGACGAAGCGCTCACGCCGAAAGCTCGACAGTTGCTCGCGTATCTCGACAACGAGGTCGAGAGCGAATCCTACCTCAAGAGTCGGTTTATCGCGCAGGACATCGACCTCTCGTCGAAGGAGGTCGGTGCGATGATGGCGAAACTACAGAACTCGGCAGTCGGACTGACAATCGAGAAGTGGGGATACACAAACGGAACGACGTGGCGAATCCGAGCCGAATAAGAAAGCGCCGGTCAGTCGTCGGCAGTGACTTCGACCGACTCGTCTTCGGTGTAGTATTTCTCGATGTTCTCCTCGTCGACACGGTTGAGTTCGTCTTTTGGGAGCATCGAGAGCAGGTCCCACCCGACGTTGAGCGTCTCGTCGATGTCGCGGTTGGTGTCGTACCCCTGCTGGACGAACTCTTCTTCGAAGCGGTCCGCGAAGTCGAGATACTTGTTGTCTCGCTCGGAGAGTGCTTCGCGACCGACGATGTTGACCAGATCACGAAGGTCCTCACCCTCGGCGTAGGCGGCGTAAATTTGGTCAGAGACGCCACCGTGGTCGCCACGGGTCAGTCCCTCGCCAATCCCGTCGTCCATCAGCCGTGAGAGGCTGGGCAGGACGTTGACCGGCGGCTGGACACCCTGACTGTTGAGGTCACGGTCGACCATAATCTGGCCCTCCGTGATGTAGCCTGTCAGGTCCGGAATCGGGTGCGTGATGTCGTCGCTGGGCATCGTCAGGATTGGGATCTGGGTGACAGAGCCATCCTCGCCCTTGATTCGACCGGCCCGCTCGTACAGCGACGCAAGGTCGGTGTACATGTAACCGGGGTAACCACGTCGGCCCGGAACCTCCTCGCGTGCCGCACCGATCTCACGCAGGGCCTCACAGTAGTTGGTCATGTCCGTCAGGATGACCAGCACGTGATACCCTTTGTCGAAGGCGAGATACTCCGCGGTGGTGAGTGCGAGTCGCGGCGTGACCGTCCGCTCGACTGCAGGGTCGTCCGCGAGGTTCATGAAGACGACCGAGCGTTCGAGTGCGCCCGTACGCTCGAAGTCGTCCATGAACTCGTTTGCTTCTTCGGCGGTGATTCCCATTGCGCCGAAGATGACTGCGAACTCGCTTTCCTCTTCGTCCTCGCCGGCGTCCTCTGGGACAGTTGCCTGTCGGGCAATCTGGAGTGCGAGGTCGTTGTGCGGAAGGCCCGAACCCGAGAAAATCGGGAGCTTCTGGCCTCGAACCAGCGTGTTCATGCCGTCGATGGCCGACACACCAGTCTGGATGAACTCCTCGGGATACTCCCGGGAGTATGGGTTGATTGCTGCACCGACAATGTCACGACGCTCGTCCGGAACGATATCCGGGCCGTCGTCGATTGGGTTCCCAGAGCCGTCGAGCACCCGTCCGAGCAGGTCCTCGGTAACGGGCATTTTCATCGTTTCGCCGAGGAATCGAACCGAGGACTTGCGGTCGATGCCGCCGGTTCCCTCGAAGGTCTGAATGGCAACGGTGCCACTCGAGGAGTCGAGCACCTGTCCACGGCGGATTTCGCCGTCGGCAGTCTCGATCTCCACGATCTCGTCGTAGCCGACGGGCTCGTCGACTTCGGCGAAGACCAGCGGTCCGCTGATTTCCGTGATAGTTTGGTATTCTTTCATTGTTAGTAGAGTGCGCGTAGCTCTTCTGTGATGTCTGCTTCGAGTTCCTCGACGAACTCCTCGGCTTCGTCGTCCGGCGTGGTGCCGATACGATTCAGCCGCGGCAGCGAGTCGACGTCGGTGATTTCCTCGACCGGAACACCGGCTTCGAGTGCGTCGAATGCCTCGTCGTTGAATGTCTTGATTGCGCCGAGCATCTGGTAGGTTTTCTCCGGTGGACAGTAGCGGTCCACATCGTGCAGCGCGTTCTGCTGGAGCCACGCCTCCTTCAGGAAGCGAGCCACCTCGAGGGTGAGTTGCTGGTCCTCCGGCAGCGCGTCCTTCCCGACGAGCTGGACAATCTCCTGCAGTTCACCCTCCTCGTCGAGCACGTCAATCGCCCACTGGCGCTGTTCTGGCCAGTCGTCAGCGACGTTCTCCTTGAACCACGGGTCAAGCTGGTCGCGGTACAGCGAGTAGGATTCGTCCCAGTTGATCGCCGGGAAGTGTCGTCGCTCGGCCAGGTCGGCGTCCAGCGCCCAGAACGTCTTGACAATCCGCAGCGTGTTCTGGGTGACTGGCTCCGAGAAGTCCCCGCCCGGCGGCGAGACAGCACCGATGGCTGAGACCGACCCCTCGGTCCCGTTGATGTTCTCGAAGTAACCGGCTCGCTCGTAGAACTCGCTGAGACGGGCGGCCAGATATGCTGGGTAACCCTCCTCACCGGGCATTTCTTCGAGTCGGCTCGAAATCTCTCGCATGGCCTCTGCCCACCGTGAGGTGGAGTCGGCCATCAGCGCCACGTCGTAGCCCATGTCGCGGTAGTGCTCTGCGATGGTGATTCCCGTGTAGACACAGGACTCACGCGCCGCGACAGGCATGTTCGACGTGTTGGCGATGAGGCAGGTCCGGGCCATCAGTGCGTTGCCGGTCTGTGGGTCCGGCAGGTCCGGGAAGTCGTCGATGACCTCGGTCATCTCGTTGCCACGCTCGCCACAGCCAATGTAGACGACGATATCGGCGTCTGCGAACTTCGCGAGTGACTGCTGTGCAACGGTCTTGCCCGAGCCGAACGGCCCAGGAATCGCGGCCGTCCCGCCTTTTGCGAGCGGGAACAGCCCGTCGAGAATTCGCTGCCCAGAGGTCAGCGGTTCGGTCGGCGTCTGTTTCTCTTCGGTCGGCCGAGCCTCTCGAACCGGCCACTCCTGACGCATCTGAATCTCGTCTCCGGTTTCGAGTTCGGCAACTGTCTGTTCGACGTTGAACTCGCCAGACTCGATTGAGACGACCTCTGCGGTTTCGTCTTCTTCGAGGGTTCCCGGCGGAACCATCACCTTGTGGTCGATACTCGGCGTCTCCGGCACAGAGCCGACGATGTCGCCGTTACCGACTTCGTCACCTTCCTCGACTTCTGGGGTGAAATCCCACGTTTTCTCGAGGTCGATACCCGGCGCGTCGACCCCACGGTCGAGGAATGCAGAGTTCATTTTCTCCTCGAGGACATCGAGCGGGCGCTGGACACCATCGTAGATGGAGTCGAGCATGCCCGGTCCGAGGTCCACGGAGAGTGGCGCACCCGTCGATTCGACAGGTTCACCCGGAGCAACCCCGGAAGTCTCCTCGTACACCTGAATTGTGGTCAGGTTCCCTTCGATTTCGATAACTTCGCCCATCAGCCCCTCGTTGCCGACGTAGACGACGTCGTTCATCCGCGCTTCCAGATCGACCGCGGTCACGACAGGGCCACTTACGCTTTCGATGATGCCGTCTTCACGGACATCGGATTCTGTTGCTTTACTCATTGTTGTCTTCGTCCATCAGGTCGATTCCGATTGCTCGTTTGATCTGTTCGCGCAATCCACTGCTGCCTGCACCGCCGCCCAGTGTCACCACAACTGGTTCGACACTCGTCTCGACGTCCTGTCGAACTCCTCGGGAGAGGTAATCCAGGTCTCCGTCGTGCATCACGACGATTCCGACGCCATCGTCTGCCAATGTCTCCTCGACTGCGGCATCGAGCTTCTCAGACTTGTCGTCTTCGGGGATGTTCTGGAACTTGCGGACGCCGGCGAGGCGAAAGCCAGTGGTGAAATCAGGACTGCCGATAACTGCGATTTCCTGGCTCATATTACCACCAACTCCTCTTCGATTTCCTCGACCGAGAGACCAACCTCCCGGCCCCGGGCGATTGCCCGGACATTCTCGATTTCTCGCTCCTTGGCGAGAATGTACGACAGCGCCGAGCAGATCGACACTGGGTGTGAGTGCGACAGCGTGTCCGAGTATTCGAGCAGTGCAGCGTCCAGCGCCTGCTCGAACGCACTCAGACTCTGTGCCGACTCCAGCTCCGCGAGGCCAGCCGACAGTTCGTCACCGTAGGAACTGTCTCGGATGTACTCGACCAGGTCATCGAAGCTGCCAACCAGTTGTCGGAGCTGCCCTTCTTTGAACAGTTTGCCGCCGTCGATGTAGTACTCCTCGGGGTCCAGGTCCGTGCCGGTCCGGGAGAGCCGCAGTGCGTTGCGGATATTCCGGAAGTCGATTTCGGCCTGCAGGACCTCGACGTACAGTCCTTTCGGGCTGTACTGGTTGAGGGTAACCATGTTCACGTCGTCGAGCAGGTGCTCGTAGAACGTCTTGTCAATCGCGTTTTCCAGCGGGACGAGCACGCTCTGCTCCTCGAACTCCTCGTACGCCAGTTCCAGCCCCTCCTCGAATATCGTGCCGTCGAGTAACTCGACAATTTCTTCGATAGAACCAGCGTTTGCCAGCGAGTTCAGCAGTTGGTCGTCGAACTCGCCGGCACGGATAAAGTCGCCTTCGATGTCGTCGGGACTGGTTCCGGAATAGACACCACGAATCGCCGTCTTGGCGTTCCAAGCGTCGAATTTCCGGAGGTAGTTTGCGATCAGTGCGTGGAGTTCGCCGTCCGCCCACTCGAGCATGTCCTCGAAGTGTTTGGCGAGGTTCCGGTTGAGCGCAAATTCGATCAGGTCGACACCGCTGTGGCGAGCACCGAGGTCGTTCATCTCTGCCTCGTACTCGGTCTCTTCCATGTAGCGGGCGATCTCACCCGTGCCCATCCGGACGAGTTTGCGGTAATCCTCCTCGGCGAACAGCGCAGCTCGGCGTGAGCGGACGCGGGCATTCACGTACTCGGGGTTGGAGCTACCAGTCGCGCTCATTGCTCGAACAGTCGGTCGCTGATTTCACGGAGGTTGTTCTCCCAGACTTCGTCGAGGATCGAATCAAACGTATTTTTGACCCGGACGCGGGACTGCTCGCTGTCGGCGACGACGCCGCCGAGACAGTCGTACTCGCCAGCGTACTCGTAGCCGTCGTAGTCTTCGAGCAGGTCTTCGAGTAGCTCCTGGTCGTCGGCACGGCCGTAGACTTCGACAGACTCGCCGTCGTCGAACTCCTCGGCAGTTGCCTCCAGGAGCACTGCGGTCAGTTCCTCGCGCTCGTCGCCCGAGAGCTCTGCAACGTCCTGCTCGATGTCCGACCGAACGGACTGCAGGACATCCCGACGTGCCTCCAGTCGAGCCTGCTTGGCTTCGAGTTTCGCACTCGAGAGTTTCTGTTCGCGCTCCTGCTCGATTGTCCGATCTGCGTCGGCGAGAATCTCCTCGCGGATCTCCTCGGCGTCGGACTCGGCGTCGGCGAGAATCTCGTCTGCCTCAGCCTCCGCTTCGTCGCGGATTTCGTCCGCACGCGCGCGGGCCTGTTCTCTGATGTCCTCGACAACTGTATCCAGACTCATAGGTGAATAAGGGGGGTGTGAGCCGTTAACCCACGATGAAGATGGTCACGAACGCGATAATAATCAGCGTCTCAGGAATTGCCGTGAAGATCAGTCCCGAGACGAGATTGTCGCTGTCCTCTGCGACGGCACCTACTGCAGCGGATCCTATTCCGCGCTGTGCGTAGCCGGTTGCGAGTGCAGCTAGTCCGACTGCGATTGCTGCGGCTGACTGTGGTGCAAGTCCTCCTCCTGTACTTAGTGCAACGCTTAGGGGTTCAATCATTGGTATGTGTTGGGGGTTGTGTTATTAGTCCGATGTGTGCGTTCGTTCGTGTCCGAACGGTTCATACTTCTTGCCACCGCCTTCATAAAACTTCTCAAAGAACTCGAAGTATTCGAGCCTGACAGCCTGTATCGCGGCGGTTCCTCCGATTGCTAACACGACGGCATGACCGATGAGATACACCGGCAAGCCGAGGATTGCACCCTCCAGTCCGAGTTGGAACGGACCGAGCGGAAATGTGCTACCCATGTTCGCCAGCCCGCCGAAGACAACCTCGCCGTGTTTCGGCGTGTAGCCGGGTTCGTAGGTGTGCATGAAGTGGAACCCTTCCGAATCTCGGTACGCGCCGAAGTACAGGAGATTGACCGCCAGCGCCATCCCTGCCTTCGCCAGCAGGACTGCTGCCAGCCGCGTGTACGACAGTGTGTGGGCGAGCGGAACGAGGAACTCGACAACCTCGTACCACGGCCCGGTAATGATGATGACGATACCGAGAGCGAACAGTGCGAGGCCAACGATGCCCGCAATCGCCGGGAAGCCCTCGAAGCCGAATCCGAGCGGTCCAGTCGCGAACAGCGCTTCACTGCCGACCAAGAAGCCAGGTTTCGCGCCCGAGAACAGGTCACTGAAGATGAAGACCCAGAGTCCGTTCAGCATCAGCAGCCACGAGCCGACCTCGACAACGGCCGGTTTCGCGCCGTGGATGGTCCACTCCTCGACGAAGTTGAAGATGTAGCCCAGATTCAGGTGGAGCCAGCCGGCGACCACCGAGACCAACAGCCACGTAATCGCCCACGCAGTCGAGTCGATTCCCTTCTTGAGCACCGGCTCCATCCCCATCTGTTCGATGAAGTGCAGGCCGAGTATCTCACCGTAGAGGAAGCCAAACAGCGTCGTCAATAATCCGAGCCAGACGACGACGGCGCCGAAATCAGACAGCGCCTTGCTGTCGAATTTTCGGTAGACTGCGTAGCCGATGAAGACGTACAGCAGCCCGTAGCCCACGTCGCCAATCATGAACCCGAAGAACAGCGGGAAGGTCAGAAACAGCGTAATCGTCGGGTCGAACTCCGAGTATTTCGGCTGGTTGACCGCCCGTGTCAGAATCTCGAAGGGGTTGACGAGCTTCGAGTTTTGCTGGACGACCGGCGGGTCGTCCTCGACGGTAACGAGGTCACCATCGGATTTGCCACCGTCAGCCATCACCTCTGGTTCGGAATCGTCTTCGTCCGCAATCGGCTGTCCGCCATCAGTTGCGGCTTCCTCCTCGTGAACTTCCTCTTCGGAGTGGCCGCTGGCGTCGGTGTACTTCGCGCGCTTGATCTCCGAGACTTCGAGCTGGTCGCCAACCTTGGAGTCGAAGGTCTGCCGCAGCGCCTCGACTTTCTCCGTCGGAATCCAGCCCTCGACGATGAACGAGTGGTCCGTCGTCGCGAAGCGCAGCGGCGCTTCGGTCTTCTGGGCCTCGATTGTGAGTTCTTCTTCCAGCGCCAGCAGGAAGTTCCCGGAGTTGATCTTGATGGATTCGAGTTCGTTGTCGATTTTCTCCAGTTCTGCTTCGACCTGTTTGCGCTCTTCTTGCAGGTCGGCGACGTTACTCTGTGGGTCGCCGTCGACTTCCGGAACTTCGTAGGCCGTGAACGGAACACCGACGAGCGCGTCGTCGAGGTCGTCGTCGGCGTCATCTTCGGAGTAGCCGAAGACAGCCACGCTGTTCGACTCGTCGCCGGTGAAGACGTCGAAGGCTGCGATGTGCTCGGCCGCTTCGAGTGACTCCGCGATAGCCTCGCCGTCACCTTCGCCAACGACGACATCTAGAGAGTCGTAGCCCCACAGCAGGTCCAGGTCCAGCCCGAGATCTGCGAACAGCTCCATCTGGTCGAGCTGTTCGTCGATTTCGCGGCGTCGGTCCTCGAGGTTGTCCTGTCGGTCGTCGAGGTCGTTGACCTGTGTGCGAATCTCTTCGAGCTGTTCGTCGGCGTTGGTCAGGTCGACCGCCGCGTCGGTGTTGACCTCGTCGCCGTCGAGGTCGAGACTGTTTGCGAGTGCCCGGACCGTGACCAGTTTGCTGGACGTTTCGTCAGCGCCTTCCAGCGAGTCACCGGGCTCGAAGCCGTCCCACGAGCCGTCGTAGTCGGTGATGTGGACGAGGTTCAGTTGGTGCATCGTCTCGATGGCGTCGCTCATAACGCGTTTGGAGCCAGCCACCGAGACCTTCGACATTTGCTCAGGTCTGAGCATGAATCGCCTCCTTGAACTGTTCCAGTGTATACTCCGTGACGTCGTCGATGCGGCCCTCAGCCTTCGATTCGAGTTCCTCACGGGCCTGTTCGCCTTCGTCGAGAATCTCCGCACGAGCCTCTTCGATCTCCTCGCGTGCGTCCTCGATCCGCGTTTCAGCCTCCTGCTCGGCCTCCTCGCGGGCCTCCTGGCGGATCTGCTCGGCCTCTTCCCGAGCCTCCTGGAGCCGTGTGTCGGCCTCCTGTTCGGCCTCTGCGATCAGTTCGTCGGCCTCTGCCTCGGACTCTTTGATTTCCCGTAGTACCTTCTGGTCAGGCATTCCTCAATCATCCGTGTCTTGTATGAATGCGTATTTGGTTGTTGCGGATCGGTTCCGACGAGCAACTCCCTGTGAGCGGGTAGTTCCTGCTGGTCTCAGTACACTGCCGGTCAGTTTCTCCCCCGACTCCAACGCAACTGAGCGGTCATCCGCCACCACCGGGAATTACGCTGGCGCCTGCACCGGGTCGCGTGCGAACCGTCCGCAACGAGCAAGTCTCCGCTGTAGCCGAATACATACTTAAAGACTCGACCGATTTTGTCCGGGGTGCCTCTCGGCCAATGAGAAGGGTATCCAGGGCCTGGGAACCTGCTGGCCGGATTTTATACATGGATATACAACGACAGTATGTGAGCACCAATGACTGAAGGAAATCCACAAAACCGTCGAACCGTACTCAAAGCCGCGGGTGTCGGTGGCACAATGTCTGTTGCAGGCTGTCTCAATAACGCAGTCAATGACGACTCTACCGCCAAGCCTGCAGACAACCAGACGGAATCGAACGGTACATCCCCAGCGAAGTCGGTCGACACGGACCGAGTTGCTGCCGACCCGACGGAACTGCCGGACCCCGTCGACTGGAATAGTCCTCGCCACCACGAGGTGGAGATGACCACCCTCGAACAGACGGCAGAAATCGAGCCCGGAGTGACCTTCGACTACATGACCTTCGACGGCCGTATCCCCGGCCCGATGGTCCGTGTCCGCCAAGATGACACGGTCACCGTCTCACTCACCAACGACGAGTCTAACGCGATGCCCCACAACGTCGACTTCCACGCCGTCTACGGTCCGGGCGGTGGTGCATCAGCATCGACGGTGCAGCCTGGTGAGACGGAGACATTCAAGTTCAAGGCCAAATACCCTGGTGTGTTCGTCTACCACTGTGCGGTCCCGAACCTCGACTACCACATCAGCTCCGGGATGTACGGCGCGATTCTGGTCGAACCGAAAGACGGCTTGCCCGAAGTCGACCGCGAACTCTACTTCGGCCAGCACGAAATCTACACGGACAGCCCAGCAGGTGAGAAGGGCCACCACAAGTTCGACTTCGAAGCGATGAAGTCCGAAGACCCGACCTACACCTGCCTCAACGGCGAAGCCTACGCCATCACGAGCGACGGCTACGGGCCAGTCAACGTCGACAAAGGCGAACGGATCAGGATATTCCACGCCAACGGTGGACCGAACCTCACCAGTTCGTGGCACGCCATCGGCAACGTCTGGGAGACGTTCTACCGCGACGGTGCGGTGGCCTCCGAGCCGGACCACTACGTCGAAACCGCACCAGTGGTCCCAGGGAGTGTCGCAATCGCCGAAATCGACACCCCAGTTCCAGAGCCGATCAAGCTGGTCGACCACGCACTGACGCGAGTCGCACGGGAGGGCCTACTGGGTATCATCAATGTGGAGGGTGAACCCGAACCCGAGATCTTCGACCCAGACCCGGCCTGACGTAACGCGCTGACTCGTGGGGAGTCGCGATTAAAATATACAGTGTTTTTCTCTTCCCCTCGTTCCGGTTACGCTGTACTTAATTTGGGGCGAATAGTTTACTGTATACGCCTCACTTATAAACCCTGCCACCGAGTGCTACCAAACCTTAAAGTGATTAATCTGAGTGGTCACTTGTGACATGGTGGACGAACCAAGCCGACCAGCAGAGACACGGCGGAACGTACTGAAGTATCTCGGTGCAGCGATAGGGATTGGGGGAATTGCGAGCCAGACGGAGTTCGATCCGTTCGCGCATCCAGTTGCAGCGTTACAGAGTGACGGCTCCTTCCAGACGGAGGAGCGCGTAATCGAGTCCTTCGACGGAACTGAACTCGACACGACGTTTTACAATCCAGACGCAGATGGACCGCATCCGGCGATGCTGATGACTCACGGATGGGGTGGGGACAAGCGTCAGTTGCAACCACTCGCGGAGGTGTACGCAAGCAATGGATTTGTCGTGCTGGCATACACCTCTCGTGGATTCGGAAAGACTGAGGAGAGTGATGGTTCGGGGGGACAGGTGAACTCGACCAGCGATCTCGAACGCAGAGACGCCAGCGCACTCATCGACTATCTTGCGCAGCAGGACGCCGTGATGACCGACAGCGAGACCAATCCACGCATCGGAATGGACGGCGTCTCGTACGGTGGGGGGATTCAGTTGCGTACCGCGGCGAATGACGACCGCCTCGACGCGATCGTGCCGCGAGCAACGTGGTACAACCTCGCAGAGGCGCTGGAGATAAACGGCGTTCTCAAGACTGGGTGGCTCAGAGCGCTCGATCTCGGAGCGAATCGGGCCCCACCAACTGGCGATGTCGCTCCGGAAGTCAACCAGAAATCGCAGGCGATTCTGGACCGTGGATACATGACCGAGGAAGACATCGAATTTTACCGCTCTCGGTCGCCGATAAATTACGGCGAAATCGATACGCCAGCGCTGCTCATTCCGGAGTGGACCGACCAACTGTTCCCGATGAATCAGGGGGTTGGAAACTTCCGGAAAATCCAGGACAGTGGTGCCGACACGACACTTATCGCTGGGCAGGACGGCACACACATCCTCGGCCAGGGAGACAATTACCCGCCGGGGTCGGGCCTCTCACGGCAGTTCGTCGGCCGGCAGGCGCTCGCCTGGATGAACGCACACCTCAAAGGCGACGGCAACCACGGACTCTCGACGTACCACTACTTCGACGCCGAAGCCGCCGCGGACGCCGAACAACCAGCCGACGCGTTCATGGCCGCCGACCAGTTCCCGCCGTACGAGCGCAAGTCGCTGTCGTATGCTATGGATGAGACAGTCGAACTCACTGGTGGAGACGCAAACGTGGCGACCATCGACCGAGAAATCAGCGAGGAAACGGAGGTCAACGGGCTCCCGCAGGTGACTGTCGAAGCGACCCCAACCGGCGATGGACCGAGTCACCTCTTCTTTGCTGTCCAGCGCGTCCGCGAGGGCGAAGCGACGACGCTCAAACAGCAAGTCACCCCCTATCGGCTCGAAGCCGAGGAGACGATCGAACTCGACCTCTCGGGCGTGCAGGGCCGATTCCAGTCCGGCGATACGCTCCGGCTGGCGATGAGTGCCCGGGCAGGTCCGCTGAGCAACGCCGACGTGTCGACAGTCTTCGGCGGGAACCTCTACCTGAACACGCCAGAGGGCTCGGGTGTCGAGATTAGCGAGGGGACAGAGGTTACACTGTCGATGCCGGCGAGCCAGCCGTTGCCCGAGGGACAGGATATGGGTGACGGTGAGATGGACGACGGCGACGACGGTTCCGACGATGGTTCTGACGACGGGAGCAGCGATATGGATGGCGGCGAAAACACGGACGGGAGCGAAAGCGGCGACGGTGAGAGCAGTGACGACGGCTCGGAGAGTTCAGACGACGGCGGTCCCGGCTTCGGTATCCCGGCCGCACTCGGTGGGGCAGGTGGGCTCAGTTACCTCCTCAAGCAGCGGCTGGACGGCGCGAGTCCGGACGGCGAGCAGTTCGAAACGGAGGCTGACGACTGAGAACGCAGGCGCTCACCACCGGCGGGCAAACCCGCAATCCGGAGAATTATATCCACAGAGTCCAATAGTTACGTAATGGGCGTACTGGAAGATAAGGCGCGAGCACGCACCTTCTACAAGTATCTCTCGCAGGTCTACGACCGGATCAACCCGTTCATCTGGAACGAAGAAATGCGAGACGAGGCGATTAGCTGGCTCGACATTGGACCAGAGGACCGCGTACTCGATATTGGCTGTGGCACCGGCTTTGCCACCGAAGGGCTGTTACAGAAGACCGAACACATCTACGGACTGGACCAGAGCCCTCACCAACTGTCGAAAGCATTCGGGAAATTTGGCAAGCGAGGCCCAGTTCGATTCCATATGGGCGACGCCGAACGACTCCCCTTCGCCGACGATAGTTTCGATGTCGTCTGGTCCTCAGGCTCGATCGAGTACTGGCCGAACCCGGTTGCCGCACTGCGGGAGTGTCGCCGGGTGGGCAAGCCCGGCAGCAAAGTTCTGATCGTCGGGCCGGATTACCCGAACAATACGGTGTTCCAGAAAGTGGCCGACGCCATCATGCTATTTTACGACGAAGAAGAGGCTGACCGGATGTTCCGCGAGGCCGGATTCGAGGAATTTGAACACCGAATCCAGCAGGCCAGCGCGAACAGTCCTCCTGCGATCACGACCATCGCAACAATTCCCGAGTGACGCGTCTGACGCAAGTGCGACACCGGGAGACATCCTTTTAGGGTTGGGCCACAGAGTTTAACCATGGTCGAGGGGTCAGGCGACGACTCGAGCGACGGGGGCCGGGCAGACGAAGGGAGGATACTCACCCCGAACGAACTCGATATCACCGAAAGTGAGCACGTCGAGGAGATTGACGACGGCCGATTCGTCGTCTCACCCGACGCACGGACAGGCAGCGATACCCCCGCTGGCGATGGGGCTGGTCAGGGGACGCCACAGCGCGGCAACCCACCGAGCGGTGGCGGGGGAGGCCGCGACACCGCCCGGTCTGGGGGCGGACAGGCGGGCAATCAGCCGCCGGCTGGCGGCAACGCTGGAAGAGGTGCGCCTGCGAACCAGAGACAACAAAACACCCAACCCAGCGCACAGGGTGGCCGAGGCCAACTCTCCGAGGAGGACGTTCGGCGCTGGCTCCGCCAAAAATACGAGCAAAGTAACTCGAAATACGCCTTCGACGTGACGGCGCAGTTCGACGGCACCGTCAGCCAGCGCCGACTCGCCTCGAACGACCTGATTACCGTGTTCGAGAGTCTGATGCTCTGGTACGGTCAGCAAGTCGACAGCAACATGCCAGTCGAGGAAGTGCTCGGTATCCTGCTGATGGAATCGAACGTTCCGATTCGGTACCCGCCAGAGAGCGTCGAGACCCTCATCAAATCCACTGGCCTCGGCCCGGACGATACCATCGCCGACCTGCTCGAAGCAGTCCGAGACGACGACGGCGTCAAACTGTGACAGAGCGGTTGTTTCTGCCGATTTAATTAGTATCAACGCCGATAATTAACGGGAAGCATTTATTTGGATGTTCGGGGAATGAATGAGTGAGCAGAATATGGCAAAAGTACTGATTGCCGACGACTCCGAGTTCATGCGAAACCTCCTCCGCGAAATCTTAGAAGAGAACCATACCATCGTCGGGGAGGTCGAAAACGGTGTCGAGGCCGTCGAGGTGTTCAAAGAGGAGCAGCCAGACCTGGTCATGATGGACATTGTGATGCCAATTCGGGACGGGATCGAAGCGACTGACGAGATCAAAAATACCGACCCGAGCGCGAATGTCATCATGTGTACGAGTGTCGGCCAGGAAGAGAAAATGAAAGAAGCCGTCAAAGCAGGTGCTGACGGGTATATTACGAAACCCTTCCAGAAGCCAAGCGTGATGGAAGCAATTCAGGACGTCGTCCCAACGTAGCAATGAAAGTCGATGTTCAGTCGCTCGATACGTTCAATCAATTAGCCCACGAGGGCGCTCAAGAAGCGACGGCGTCGATGGCCCAGATGACGGGCATCGACGCGACAGTCGACGTGACCAAAATCTCGCTGATTGACCGAAGTGATATCGGCGAGGAACTCGGAACCGGCACCTTCGTCGGCGTCGAGTTTGGATTCGAGGGTGCGTTGAGCGGTGAAACCGTTCTCATCTTCGAGCAGGGCCAAAGCGAGGAAATCGTCGACGCAATGATGCCCGGTGCGTCGACGGACGATAGCATGGGTCAATCTGCGGTCCAGGAGATTGGGAACATCATGATGAGTGGCTTCATCGACGGCTGGGCAGAACATCTCGGCGCCACCATCGACCACACCCCGCCGGGATACGTCGAGGGAGACAGTGCTGCGATTTTGCCCGACGGCCCGGAAACCAGCGAACACGACCAAGTGTTCGTCTTCCGCAGCGAGATTACCTGGGAAGGTGAGAGTGTGAGTTTCTTCATCTACATGTTGCCCGAGTACGAACCGATGGCGGAACTCATGGCCGAACACGCCGAGACAGGGGCAGACGCCATCCCAATCGAAAAGCTGGCCGTGTTCAACCAGATGACCCAGCAAGGGACCGAACGGGCAGCCGAAAACGTCGAACAGATGTCTGGAATCGAGACCGAAGCAGAGGTTTCCCAGATATCGTTCGTCCCCATCGAGGACGTGCCACGGCAGTTCGGCGAGGAGACGTACGTGGGCACCGCCGTCGAGTTTACCGGTGCGCCGAGTGGCTTCTTGCTCGTGTTGTTTGACGAACAGTCTGCCGTGACGGTTGCGGAAGCACTGATGCCCATGGAGATGGACAGTGACGAACTGACCGAACAACACAAGATGGCCATCGAAGAACTGGGTAACATTATGACCAGCGGCTTCGTCGACGGGTGGGCAAACGTGCTTCAGCAATCCGTCGACCATACGCCCCCACGGTTAGTCCACGACATGGGACGAGCCATTATCGACCCACTGGCGGCCCAGCTCGGGCAGCACCAACGCCACGCCTTCGTCATCGACTCGAAGATGAAAACTGACGAAGTCGAATTCGAGAGTGAGATTCACGCACTGCCCAACGAGCAGGAACTGCGAGAAGCACTCGACGAGCTAGATGTCGAACGAGCAGACCAGACCGACGCAGACGCTGGTCAGATATTCTGAACATGAAAGTCTACGACGGGAGCCAAACCGAGCAAGCAACCGACGCCCAACCGGAGCGAATCAAAGTTGGGATTGCCGAGTACGAAGTGGCGACTGACACAGCCGAACTGACGACGAGCGGACTCGGCTCCTGCGTTGGCGTGGCGCTGTATCACGAGCAGACGAACATCGCAGGACTGATTCACGTCATGCTTCCCGTCTCCGACGAAATGGAAGATGGAAAGCCTGCGAAGTTCGCAGACACAGGAACGAAACTGCTTATCGAGGAGATGGACGCCGCAGGCGCACGACCGGGCGAACTGGAAGCGAAGATTGCGGGGGGTAGCGACATGCTCGACTTCTCCGAAGGCGGTTCTGGGATTGGCGACCGCAACATCACCACGGTCAAAGAAACGCTGTCGGACGCTGGAATTCCAATTGTAGGTGAAGATGTCGGTGGTGACCACGGCCGGTCACTCAGTATCGAAACCGAAACCGGTGACCTGCTGGTCAAAAGCGCGAACCGCGACGACCAGCGACTCTGAGTGGACTGCGCCTGCGTCAGACGGCTGACAGACAACAGCTCTCATGCCAACAGTTCGTAGCCGCGAACGGCTGCGCGCTCTTTATTTCGAGTTTGGCACGTAAGTTTCACCAACTTAGTTTTGAAACAAAATGAATATTATCAATTGCGATACCAGAAACAATACATTCAAGAGCGTAAGTCCGGACCTATGTGTATGATGAGTAGGTCAGACAGCGCGACAACTAGCTCTCTGTCCGCCCGCAGCCGGCAGGCCCTGGGGTTGGCTTGCTTACGGGCGCCAGAGCTCCGGCGCCCGGGGTGGTCAGGATGAGTATTCGTGATATGGTCGACTCGATTATGGCCGACGAGGACGAAGAAGAGAACCTCGACGGCGGTGACGACCTCGGCGGCGGTGGCGGCGGCCTGATGGGAGAAGAGAGCGGCGGAATGGACGGCGGTGGTGGTGACGACGACCTCGGTGGGCTCGGTGACCTCGACGACGGCGGTGACGATTTGGGCGGATTGGACGACGGCTTCGATGACATGGAGGGTGGCGACGAGATGGCCGGCGGCGGTGGCGGCAATGTCGACGAACTCGAACACCGACTCGACGAACTCGAAAACGAAGTTGGCAGCCTTTCTTCGACAGTCAATACCGTTCGCAACGAGAACGAGCAAATTTCCAACAGCGTCGAAGAAGTCGAAGAGAACGTCCGCAAACTGCTCGACATCTACGAGATGGTGACCCGTGGTGTCAATCCATTCGCCGACGAGATGGGTGGCGGCGAGATGGGTGGCGGTCAGATGGACGCCCAGGACGGTTCCTTTGGCCTGTTCGCCGACGACGAAGAGCAAGAAGAGGAAAGTGTCGACGAGGATATCGCCGACGCCGACGCTGAGGGCTTTTTCGACGACGACCTCGTCGAAGAAGGAGAAGAAGATGACTTCGGTGGGATGGACGAGGACCTCGAGGACACGTCCGAGGAGTCTGCCGACGACGGCGGCGGGACCTCTTTCGAAGACCTCAAAGACGAGTACGAATCCGGAGAAGCCGACTGGGACGAAGAAGAAGACCTCGACGACGACGGTGGCTTCGAGGAGGTTGATGACGACTTCGACGACGGTGGCTTCGAGGAGGTTGATGACGACTTTGACGACGGTGGCTTCGAGGAGGTTGCCAAATCGGACGCAGAAGTCGAGGGGACCGACGAGTTCGACGAGACGGATGATGACCTCGGCGACGATGACCTCTTCGACGAAACTGTCGAGGAGGCACCAGCCCAAGCGACGACCGAACAAACGCAACCGACCACGACAGAAACAGTCGAGACGACGACCCAGTCCACGCAGACGCCCGAGAGCGGGTCCCGTAGCGACGGAAAACCCTACATCGCGACGCTTCCGGACGGATTCGCTGCGGACCTGATCGTCGTCGAGTGGCTCGAATTCCTTGTCTCCGAGGCCGGTATTCGCGAAACCTCGAAGGCGCTGAACTACTACGAATCAGTCGGCTGGATTAGCGAGGACGTTGCAACGGCGATGGACGAGTATCTCCGTGGCCTTCAGGATACTGGCCGCGGTTCGCTCGTGATCGACCACCACAAACAGAGCCTCGAATTCATCAATCAGCTCAACGGAAACGTCTCCACTGCTGGACTCGAAACGATTGGAGGACGCAAGCGCTAACACATGGGGTTCAGCGTCAGTGGTGCTACAGCCCTGCTGTTTGTCGCCCTGTTGATCTCGTTCGGCACGTTCTACACAGCCACGATGGGAGCGATGGACCAGATTCAGGAGGCTGAAGTCGACACACAGGAGGAAAACATCGAGACGCTGAATACCGAGATTGAGTTGGGAACGGCAGTGTACAACACAACTAAGGATCCGAGCGAGTTGACGATCACCGCGAACAACACCGGCGCAGAGCCGTTACAACCGTCAAAGCTGTCGTTGTTGATTAACGGAACGTTCGTCAGTTTCGGGGCAGAGAATCTGACGCTGAGTAACCCAAGCGGAGAAGATCTCTGGGTGCCACAACAGCAACTGACACTGACGTTCAACGGCAACGACCCCGACTTGCCTGACTCGTTCGATGTGGGAGACACGGTCAAACTTGTTACCCAGACAGAAATCGCCGATACAGTGACCATCACAGAGGTGAACTAACAGTGGCAAGTGTTTCAGTCTCACAGTTGATTCTGTTTATCGCAGCGATGCTCGTTGCCGCGTCCGTTGCGGGACTGCTGACATCGACTGTCAACGATATCGGCGACGCGATCGAAGACCAGGGACTGGCGACCAGCGACGACATCAGGTCTGACATCACGATTATCAACGACGCCGGCGCGACAGCGGTCAACGACAGTAACGTCACCCTATACGTCAAGAATACTGGCAGTTCAGATTTATCGACACGACCTGAAGATATTGATATCCTCATAAATGGCCAATTTGTGACAGGAGTTGGCTCGGGCCGGATCAGCCTGCTCGATGGCGCACAGATCTGGAGTGAGGGTGACGTCCTCAGAATCGTCGTCGACGTGTCATCTGTTAATATCGATCCCGGAGAGAATCGGGCACAGGTCGTCGTTGGCGGTGGCGAAGATGTCTTTATCTGGGAAGAGCCAGCGTAGTGGCGACCGGTTGTTATATATTTCAGCGCATTCAAGAGCCGCTTGTATGAGTAGCGAGGCAGATTCAGAGGCAGAAGAGAGCCCGGAAAACGAAGAGAATGAGGAGACGGCGGGAGACGTTGGAACAGCATCGTCAGGCGGAGCAACACCAATCGGCGTGAAACTCGGGAGCACCCGAACCGTGATTGCCCTTCCCTCGGAGCACGGTTCTGGGCTCCGGACGATCCAGACGCTCACCTGTCTGGCAGAGTACGAAGACCCACTGACCGGCGAGACGAAATATCTCTACGGTGAGGAAGCCGCGACGGAGTACCCCGACAAGGTGCAGTACATGCTTCGCTCGGGTCTCCCAGAGGACGAGGACCGCGCCGAACTCACCAAACAGTTTTTCAACTCGGTCATCGAGTCACACGATATTCCCGAAGACAGCGTCGTCGTCTACGCTGTTCCGACGATCAACAACCCGGCGGGAATCGAGAACCTGCGTGAGGTCATCGAACAGAGCGCAATCGGTAACCAGCTCATCGAGAGTTACCCCGAGTCGCTGTGTGGCGCAATTCCGGCCGTCGGCAACGAACTGGAAGCTGTCGAAGAGATTTTCGTCGCACTAAACCTTGGTTCGACGAATCTCGAAGCATCCGCCTACCGCCGCGGTGAACAGCTCTCGCCGTTCCGAACCGGGGCAACGACCGGAAACGAAGTTGACCGCGCCATCGCCAACTACGTCGAAGAGGAAACTCAGGGCCGAGTCAACATCGACACCAACACTGCCCGAGAGTACAAAGAACAGCACGCCGACTTCGTGGACTTCGAGCCCTTCACGGACATCATCCAGCAGCCCGGTGGTGGCCGCCACGAGTTCACCATCGAATGGTCTGTCATGGAGGCCGTCGACGAGTATCTGGACGAGGTTGTCGACGAGTTCGCTAACACCTTCCTCTCACAGTTGGCCAGCGACCACATGAAGGTTTACCAGCTTGCCCTCGACCAGCCTGTCGTGCTCACCGGCGGGATGGCCTGCATCCCCGGCGTTGTCGAAGAATTCGAGGAGCGCGCCAGCGAAGAACTGGGTCGAGAGATCGACGCCATCGCCCCGGACAGAGCAGACCTCTCAGCGACCATCGGCGCACAGCGAATCGCAGCCCGCCTCGCCAGCAACCTGTAACGACAGCGCGTTTCTGGTTTGCTGTCTGTTCTGACGATACTGTAGGTTAGTGTCAATTGTGATGCTGGAGACGGTACATTCAAGAGTGTCATCCGTCATAGTTGTACTATGAATACGACTGTCCTCGAGAGTATCCTGCAGTTACTGCAGCAGGATCTGACGGCGACCGTCGCGGTCGCTGTGGGGCTGGCGGTCGTGCTGGCCGTACTTGCCCGGGTACTTTGGGGCGCAGTCCTGACCGACGAACCCACCGCTGAACCGATCAGTGACGGTGGCACAACCAGCTTTGCCAACGCTGAAGCCACGCAGGACCCAGCCAAAGCGACCGAGGAGAGCGACGAAGAACTCGAACACCGACTCGACGAACTCGAAACCGAAGTCGACAGCCTCTCTTCGACGGTCAAGACTGTCCGCAACGAAAACGAGCAAATTTCAGAGAGTGTGCAGGATATCGAAGCGAACACCGGACGGCTGCTGAACCTCTACAAGATGGCGACTCGCGGGGCCAATCCCTTCGCGAACGACGCGTCCGAAGAGCCTGACTCGGCTGCGGTCAGACACGACCAGACAGACGAGGAGTTCTCGAAAGAAGACGAGATCGAAGAAATCGAAACTGAGGTCGCTGACGACAGCGCGACAGAGCTGTTCGACAGCCCTGACGCAGAGATTCGAGAGGAACACTGTGTCGACAGCGTCGAGGAAGTCGTCGCCTCCGGCAACGAGCCAGAAGACGCCTTCCAGCGCAAGAAACAGGCCGAACGGTCGGAACCGGACGAGTCTGGGACCGAGGAGAGTATCGACGACGAGTTCGAGGCAGTTTTCGAGACGAAAACGCCCGTCGAGACGGACACCGAAGACGGAGCGCAGTTTGGGACTGAAGAAATGATCGACACAGACGGACGGGCGACACAGGCCGCCAGCGATGGTGGGCAGTTGCTCGAACCGACCGACGCTGACGTGTCGACACCGGACACGACAACGTCGACAGAGAGTGCCGTCGAATCTGGGCCAGAACCGGACACTGAGCCGGTTTTATCGTTCGAGATGGACGAAGCGCCGACCGAGGCGGCGAGCACGTCTGAGCCGTCCACGGAGGAGTCGGAGATGTCCCCAGCAGTCGCCCCGGGCACGGAATCTCCGACTGGGAGCCCAGAGGTTGGCGACGGCAAACCGTACGTCGAGTCGCTTCCTGAAAATATCTCGACGGAACTGATGACTGTCGAGTGGTTGGAGTATCTCGTCGAGGAGGTCGGCATTCGCGGAACTGTTCGCGCACTCGAGTACTACGAGACGATTGGCTGGTTGACCGAGGAGGCAGTCGAGGAACTGGACGAGTATCTCGCCGCCTTCGAGGAGCCAGACCAGGAGGAACTCTCGGTCGAACACCACCTCCGGAGCCTCGATTACGTCGAGGAACTCCAGCACGCAAGCGAAGAGTAAGCTGAAGCTCACTCAACAGACCGGTATTCGATTGGACTCGGCGAGAGAGACCGACAGAACAGCGAACTCAGCGGCGGCAGCCTCACGTAATCTCCTTCCGGTTGTTATATCACTGAGTGTCTAAAACAGTGAGACATGACTGACACCGACCGGCGACGACAGCCAGCCACAGACGGTGGGTCACCGGTGCCCGTTGGTGTCAAAATCGGCTCGACACGGACTGTTATCGCGTTTCCAGCACCGGACGGCGGTGTACAGGTTATCCGGACACTAACCTGTCTGGCGGAGTACGAGAATCCGATTACCGGCGAGACGAAGTATGCGTACGGTGACAGTGCCGCGACGGAGTATCCCGACAGCGTCGAGTTCCCACTCCGGTCGGGACTGCCTGATTCGAGTCAGCAGACCGAGCGCACGGCACAGTTTTTCGATGCCGTCCTCAACTCACACGACGTTCCTGAAGACAGCGTCGTCGTCTACGTCACGCCACTCAGCGAGAACGCGACGGGGCAGGAAAACCTGGGCCGAGTGATTGCGGACAGTCCGATTGGAACGGGAGGAATCGAGCGCTACCCAGAGATGCTGTGTGGCGCGATTCCGGCCTTCGGCGACGGCCTGGAGGCCATCGAGACGGTATTTGCAGCGATGAATCTCGGCGCAACACACGTCGAGGCCGCCGCCTTCCGCCGTGGCGAACAGGTCGCCCCGTACCGAACGGCAGCAGTCTCGGGCAACGAGGTCGACCGGAAAATCATTAGCAACGTCGAAAATGAGACACAGAGCCGGGTCCACATCGACATCAACACCGCCCGAGAGTACAAAGAACAGCACGCCAGTTTCGAGGGTTTCGAGCCACTGACCGACGTTATACAGCAACAGGGCGGTGGCCGCCACGAGTTTACAATCGGCCGCTCAATTATGGACCCGGTCGAGGAGTACCTCGACACCGTCGTGGCATACTTCGCCGGCGAGTTCCTCCCGCAGTTGTCTGGCCAGTACCGACGCGTACAGCGGTTAGCACTGGATCAACCAGTGGTTCTCACTGGTGGCATGGCGTGCGTACCCGGCTTTGTCGAGGAGTGTCAGCAACAGCTCCGTGAGGCTGTCGACGCGGAGATAGCGGTAACCGCGCCAGACCGGCCCGACATTGCCCCAGCCATCGGCGCACAGCGGATTGCGTCGCGGCTGGTCCGGTAACTATCCCGGAACTATTATCAAGACTGATAGCAAAAACGGTGGATTGAATAGGCGCACGCGCGAATGTGCGCTACAATGAGTGGTAGCGACGACCTTGGTGGGTTGGGAGAGTTAGACGACGGGGGCGAGGACCTCGGGGACCTCGACGACGGCGGTGACGATTTGGGCGGATTGGACGACGGCTTCGACGACATGGAGGGTGGCGACGAGATGGCAGGCGGCGGTGGCGGCAACGTCGACGAACTCGAACACCGACTCGACGAACTCGAAAACGAGGTTGGGAGTCTCTCTTCGACGGTCAATACCGTTCGCAACGAAAACGAGCAAATTTCCAATAGCGTCGAAGAAGTCGAAGAGAATGTCCGGAAGTTACTGGATATTTACGAGATGGTAACCCGCGGTGTCAACCCCTTCGCCGACGAGATGGGCGGCGGCGGGATGGGTGGCGGCCAGATGGACGCCCAGGATAGCTCATTTGGCCTGTTCGCCGACGACGAAGAGCAAGAAGAGGAAAGTGTCGACGAGGATATCGCCGACGCCGACGCTGAGGGCTTTTTCGACGACGACCTCGTCGAAGAAGACGAAAGCGACGAATTCGGTGAGATTGACGAGGAGACAGCCGACGGCCTCGACGACGCCGACGAATTTGAAGCCGAGGTCGAAGAGACCGAGGAGTTCGACGATGGCCTCGACGAGAGTGAGGAGTTCGACGACGACTTCGATGAGGCTTCGGAATTCGACGAGGCCGGCGAGGAGTTTGAAGAGATGGGCGGCGACTTTGACGATGGCCTCGAAGAAACCGAGGAGACGCCGACAGCGGACGGCGACGAAATGGGCGACGAGATGGGCGACGAGCAGTTGCTTGCAGAGGATACCGCCTCCAGCGAACCTGACGATCAACAGGTGAGCCGAGCGGACGACGGAGCCCCAAGCCAGAGTAAAACACAATCTGGTTCGTCGACCTCCGAAACTGAGGAATCGACCGCCGGAAAGCCGTATCTTCGGGAGGTTCCGGGCGGCATCACTGGTGATCTGGTCGTCGTCGAGTGGCTGGAATATCTCGTCGACGAAGTGGGTGCTCGGGGTGCGTCGGAAGCAATCCAGTACTACGAGACGATTGACTGGGTGACTGAAACCGTTGCGACCGAACTCGAAGCCCACCTCGGCCAGTTCGAGCACGGCCACCAAGGGTCGCTCTCGACCGAGCACCACAGGCAGAGCCTCGCGTACATCGACCAACTCAGGGGAGGCGAGGATACGCAGGCGTCCATCTTCGGTGGTGGTGACTCACTGTGAGCCCCGCCATCGGAGAAATTGTGGGGGTCGTACACCAGCCAACACCGTTAACCCGGTTACTCACAAACATTGTAGTTGAGCAGCGAGCACGAGCAAATGCGGAGCGGCAGGTGCCGATACAACCAGATACCCAGGGAGTGTCACGATGAGTCTAGCACAACAGGATTTATACTCGATTGGACTTGGCGAGCGAGATCGACTGAACAAAGAACTCGGCGGCGGACTTCCGCCCGGCAGCATCGTCCTCGTCGAGGGCGAATACGGTGCCGGCAAGTCTGCGATGAGCCAGCGCTTTTCGTACGGGCTGTGCGAGGAAGGCACGATGGTCTCACTGCTATCGACAGAGTTGACTGTCGGTTCGTTCCTCGAACAGATGCACTCGCTTGACTACGGGATGGTCGACCACATGCTCGACGAGAACATCCTCTACCTGCACGCCGCCATCGGTGACTCGAAAAACACCTTCACCATGGACGACGACGACGAGGAAGACCGGAAAGAGCTACTTCGACGACTGATGGAAGCCGAAGTGATGTGGGACTCTGATGTCGTCATTATCGATACTTTCGACGCCATCCTCCGGAACGACCCCAAGTTCGAGGCGCTGGTCCGACAGAACGAGGAGCGCCAAGCCGCACTGGAGATTATCTCGTTTTTCCGTGATATCATCTCCGAAGGCAAGGTCATCATCCTGACTGTCGACCCGACGACACTGGACGAGGAGGCACTCGGTCCGTTCCGCTCGATTGCAGACGTCTTCATCGAGTTAGAGATGGTCGAAGTCGGCAACGAAACCCGGCGGCAGGTCAACGTTTTGCGGTTTGCGGGGATGGGTGAGCAGGTGGGTGACACCATTGGCTTCTCCGTCCGACAGGGGACCGGTATCGTCATCGAATCACGTAGTGTCGCCTAACTTATGACAGACCACGGACAGCCAACTCCCTCAGATGAACTCAGACAACACGCGGCCCGACGGCCACATCTCCGTGAGCATCTGATGAAGTTCAAGCAGATTACGGGGGAGTTTCCGCTGTTCATCGAAGAAGCCGACGACGAGTACGAGTCTCAGCGGCCAAACGTGCTCTATCCCGTCGGCGGACCCATCTACTGTCACATCTACGGCGATGTCGGACAGGATATGAAATACTACGTCATCGAACCTGACCTGTCCGACGATGAGTGGTCCGTGTTCAACAAAGTCCGAGACAAACTGCTCGAACGCAGCGTCACCAAGCCCGCACCACAGGACGAGGCGGAGTACGACGACCGTATCGAGGAGTTGATGGAGGAGACGACGAAGATCAAACAACCCGAAGAAGAGGCAGATGGTGGCGTTCTAACGCGGCTGAAGAATATTACTGACGTAGGCAAAGTCGAGTTGACCGAACAGACCTACGAGAACATCCGCTATCGGCTCAACCGCGATATTGTCGGACTTGGCCCGCTCGAACCGGTAATGCGCGACCCGGCCAACGAGGATATTCACGTTATCGGGCCAAACCAGTGTTTCACCGACCACTCGGTCTACAGCATGCTCGAGACGACTGTCGAGTGGGAGAGTGACGACCACTTCGACCAGTGGCTCAAGAACATGGGCGAGCGGATGGGTGACCCAGTGTCCGACAGCGACCCGATTGTGGACTCGACGTTGCCCGACGGGTCACGTCTCAACCTCATCTACTCGGACGACGTGAGCCTCAAAGGCCCCTCACTGACGATTCGTCAGGGCGACGAGGTGCCGCTATCGATTTTCCAGATTACCGCCTGGAGCACGCTCAGCCCCGAGTTAGCGGCGTATCTCTGGCTCTGTCTCGAAAACGAGCAGACCGTCTTCGTCGTTGGGGAGACAGCGTCAGGGAAGACGACCACGCTGAACGCGAGTATGTCGTTTATTCCGCGGGACTCGAAGGTCTACACCGCGGAGGACACCGCAGAGGTCATGCCGCCACACGACACGTGGCAACAACTGCTGACTCGTGAGGGCGACGACGAGTCCACGTCGATTACGATGTTCGACCTCGTCGCGGCCGCCCTCCGTTCTCGCCCTGACTACATCATCGTGGGCGAGGTTCGTGGTGAGGAGGGTCGGATGGCGTTCCAGGCAGCACAGACCGGCCACCCGGTGATGCTGACCTTCCACGCCAGCGATATCGTCTCCATGATTCAGCGATTCACGGGTGACCCGATCAATATTCCCGAGACGTTCATGGATAACGCCGACGTTGCACTGTTCCAGAATCGTGTCAAACAGGGCGATGACGTGCTTCGACGGGTTACCTCGGTGCAGGAAATCGAGGGCTACTCCAAGGAGATGGACGGCGTCGTGACCCGCCAGGCCTTCTACTGGGACCCCGTCGAGGACGAAATTGTCTTCCAGGGTCGAAACAACTCCTACGTCCTCGAAGAACAGATTGCGACCCTGCTGGGTTACGAGGACACCCGAGATATTTACGACGACCTGGATTTCCGGGCGCGGATTATCGAGCGGGCGATTCAGGAGGGAATCGTCGGCTACCACGAAGTAAACGAACTGATAACTGACTTCCAGCGAGACGGTGTCGAGGGACTCCCCTTCGACATCTACAGGCAAGACTAATGGCCACCGATAGTGCGGACCCAGCCTTTGACCTGACGATTACCGAGAACATCAAGTCGCTGCTTGAGTCCTACCGGCGGATGGAGATGCCGATGGGCCAATACGTCACGTTCATTCTCGTCCCAGCACTGGCGTTTTTCCTCGTGACCATCTTCATGCCGCTTTTGCTCAGCAGCCAACCGCTGGTCGTTCGCGTGCCAATTCCGCTGCTCGGACTGCTCGCCTTTATCTCGGCGGTGTTTTACCCGAAGATTCTGGTCAGCCAGCGCCGTCGGCAACTCAACAACCAGTTCCACCTGATGGTTACACACATGACCGTGCTGGCAATCACGAAAATCGACCGGATGGAGGTCTTTCGGTCGCTGGCTCAGGAAGAGGAGTACGGCGAACTCGCCAAGGAGATGGGGCGGGTCGTCGAACTCGTCGATACCTGGAACCAGAGTCTCGACGACGCCTGCCGACGCCGGGCACAGGAAGTCCCGAGCGAAACGGTGGCAGACTTTTTCGAGCGACTCGCCTACACCATCAGCGCCGGGCAGTCACTCCGTGAGTACCTGCTGACCGAGCAGGAGAGCATCATTCAGGAGTACGCGACGGTCTACGAATCGACACTGAACAACCTCGACGTGATGAAAGACCTCTACCTGTCGATGGTGCTCTCGATGACGTTCGCGCTGGTGTTCGCAGTCGTGCTGCCGGTGCTGACAGGGACGAATCCGACGATGACCGTCAGCGCGGTCATCGTGATGTATATCTTCATCCAGACTGGCTTCTATATGGCACTGCGGTCGCTCTCGCCGTACGACCCACGGTGGTACCACCCGCCAGAGAAACCCTCGAAGGCAAAGCCCCGGATTCGAGCGAGTTTCTGGACCGGTGTTGCGCTCTGTGGTGTGCTGGCGTTCGTCACCTACGGCGGATTGCTCGGAATCCTCCCAGTTCGAATCTCGATGATTGTCCCGTTTTTCGGCACGCCGATGCCGCTCCCACTGTACGCGGTGATTCCGATCACTCCACTACTCATCCCCGGGATTGTGCTGTACCGACAGGAGAAACTCGTCAAGGCCCGTGATGACGAGTTCCCGAGTTTCATCAGGGCGCTGGGGACGACGGAGTCGGTCAAACAATCGACCAGTTCTGACGTACTCCAGACGCTACGCGAGAAAGACTTCGGCCCGCTGACCGACAACATCGACGACCTGTACAAACGGCTGAATATGCGAATCGAGCCGGCGGAGGCGTGGCGCTACTTCACCGCTGACTGTCGTTCCTACCTGATCCAGACGTTCAGCGAGATGTATCTCATCGGCCGAGAGATGGGTGGCGACCCACAAATTCTCGGCGAGCTAATCGGTGAGAACATGAGCGAAGTGAACCGTCTCCGGCAGCAGCGTAACCAGGCAGCAACGACGATGGTCGGGTTGCTCCACGGAATCAACGCAGCAGCGACCTTCGCGTTTTTCATCGGCCTCGAAGTCGTTCGTATTCTGAGTAACATGCAACTCGATTTGGGTAACGCCGGCGGCAGCGGGTTCAGCGCGAGCTCACTCATCAGTACGAGCATGTACAACATCCCGCTTATCGAGTTTCTGCTGGTCATCGTTATCATGTTCTCGGCGATGCTATCGTCGCTGATGATCCGAACCGTCGACGGCGGCCACAAGATCAACAGCTACGTACACTTCGTCGCGCTGGCGTGGATTGCGGCGCTAACTGCAATCTTGACACGGGTTGTCGTCAGCAGTTTCCTCTCGGTCTGAGTCTGCCGTTTTGATGACGTCGCGGTCGTCTGCCCTGTGTGGCACGAGAGATTACTCACGAGGAGACGAGACCACAGCCATGGATGAAAGTGATTTCGGCAACGACGGCAAGGCGTTCATCTGTCGCCGCGGGCTTTCCGAGGAAAAGCCACTCTGTGACGGGTCGCACAAGATGACAGCAGACAAAGACGAGGGCACAGTCAACAGGTACGAGGATGACAGCCCTGACGGCGAGCGCCGCGAGATTGCCGAGACCAACTACGCCGAGGAGTAGCGGATTCCAGAGGGCTTATTCGGCCAGCAAGCAGATGATGTGCCAATGAGCGAACGCGAGGCGTTTTTGGCTGGCGAGCGGCCGTCGGACATTCACATTTTCCTGCACGAGGACAGTGTCTCGAACGCTGAAGCCTTGCAAGCACACGGCGAGAGCGTGGCCGAAGGCATCGTGCTGGTGATGGACGGCGACCAGGCCCGGAGTGTCTTCCAGCAAGCGACCGGTATCGACCCGATGGCACTCGCACAGGAGGCGATGAAGCAGGACGGGTCGGTGACTGAGGACTGCACGGCAGCGACCTGTCCAGAGGGCGACGACCACGCACCGAAGTTCATCTTCGCCTTCGCCGAAGAACAGAACGAGGAGGTTGGTGGCATCTACGCTGATGGGCCCGTCATCCACGCCTACGTCGCATGTGACTGCGGGACGCGATATTCCGACAAGTGGGTCGTCGACGCGTAAACCGTCGCTTGAGTGACCGCAAACGTCTCGTTGCTGGGCAATCTGAGGCGAGACATGGACCGACGACGGTATCTCGCCGCCACCGGCGTGGCGGTAGCTGGTCTCGCAGCTGGCTGTGTCGGGAACGCTGACTCCCCAGACAGGGGAGACGATACCGACCAAGGGACACCGATGATGACATACGAGGCACGGAACGACAAAACCGACGACGGGAGACCGCTCGAACATACCGTGAACGTCCTGTACGGAGGGCTTCGAGACGAGCGGCGCCCGCTCAGACTCGAACTGAGCTCACGAACCAGAGTGACGAGAGAATCGCTTACGGGGAACGACGGAGTGCGCTGGGCCTCGATGCCCGTGCGAACGGATTTATTTTACTCGGGGCGGGCGGCCAGTTCTACGGCTTCAGGGACGGCTGGTGGACGAAAACTGAGGTGATCGCTCGGACCGAAGAGTATCAGGTCGGGACGCTAGAACCGGGAGAAAGCACGAGAGTCGAGCGAGTTGTTGTCGTCAACGATATCAACAAAAATCCGGACCAGCTCCCAGACGAGCTTCGATTCGAGCTGTCATATCGTGCCGGCTCGGAAGCAGACAATCGGGACTGGACCGACTACGAGTGGGGCTTCAGGCTCGTCGCCGTTGGTGGAAACTAATCTTCAGCCTGGCTCGCCTGTGCATCCGTTTCCGCCGCGAGGCGCTTGAACGCCTCGAGAATAGTCTGTTTTGCGACCGCACCCTGCGTCGTCCAGTGGTGGGCGTAATCGAGCATGTCATCGTAGATTTCTGGCTTGCAACCCGCCGCTTTCGGGTGGCCGCCGCCGCTGACCTGTTCGGCAACCTCGTGACAGCGCTCGAAGGAGTCGGTCCCACGAATCGACGCCGACCCAGCAGGTTTGACGATGACAGCCGCGTCCGTGCCCTGTTCTCGGAGCGCCTCGGCAACCTCGTTTTGCGAACAGCGACCGTAGGTCACACCGACCGTCCACGGTCCGATGTCGTGAATCTCGGCGCGGTCGACGGCTTTCTCGATCAGCGCTTCTTTCTCGACGCGGCGCTCGGCGAGTAGTTCCGCGGCCTCGGGCGGCAGGTCTGGGCCGTGTTCGAGCACCGTCTCGATATACTCCTCGGGTTCGACCCAGTGGGCGTAATCCGCCAGGTCGTCCGAGCGCTCGTCGTCGCGAATCCAGAGGTCGTGGTCACGGGTGACTGCGGCCAGGTCGACGAGGCTGTCGTCGAACTCGGCGTCAAGTTCCGACAGCGCAACATCGGCAGTACAGACCGCATCAGAGTCACCGACGGTGAGGTCGACACCACTCTCGCGAACCTCGGCGGCAAGGTCCTCGTCCCACTGGTGGTGGTCGTACCACGTCGCCCCACCGAGACGGTCAACTACGGCGGGGAGGTCCGCGATATCACCAGTCCGGTCGGGACAGAGGTCACAGATGAACAGTCTGGCCTCCGACGGCGCGTACTCGGCAATCCACTCGAACGACTCCCGGAGTTCGTGGGGGCTGGTCGGGAGCAGCGTTCCCGAACCGAGGGCCGCACGAATCAGTGCCGTACACGCGAGTCCGTCGGCGTCGGGGTCGGCAACAACAATCACCGAGGCGTCGGCGAGTGTCTCGGCTGCTTCGCGTTCCTCCTGTTCAGCTTCGATTGAGTCCGGTCGGAAAAAGCCCTCTCCGGGGAGGAGAGATTTCCGACCGAGAGAGAGGTTGTCGTCGTCGATGAGCCAATCTTTCATACTCAATCCAGCAGAGCAACCCTCAAAAGGACGCCGGTCGACCGACTCAGGCCGGTTCAGCGTCTTCGAGTTGTCTGACGGTCAACACGGGCTGTGAGGCCGAGCGGACCACTGCTTCGGCAACGCTGCCGAGCAGGAAGGCGTGGTCACCGTCGCGGCCCCGGGTACCCATCGCAATCACGTCAGCGTCAACTGCGTCGGCGTAAGTCGTAATCTCTGTATGTGGGTCTCCCTCGCGAACGGCCGTGACAAGTTCGATCGCGCCACCTGCCTCGTCCTCGGCGAAAGCGAGTGCGTCATCCCCCGCGGATTTGATGGCAGTTGCGAGGTCCTCACGGATCTCGGCAGGAGAGTTTTCGATTTCGTCGGTGTCGATGACATACAACGCGTGGACCTCAGCCTCGAACCGTCGGGCGAAATCGACTGCCGTCTCGACGCTCCGGGCAGCACTCTCGGAGCCGTCGGTCGCGATAACCACAGTATCGAACATACTCCACCCATCGGCAGGCAGGGCAAAAAACGGGTGGGTTCCAGACGGATGGTAGCTGACCGGCGGGTTTTTTTATTCGGCCCTCCGCAGAATTGACAATGACCCCCGAGATTGACCTTGTGCTGTCGGCGGCCGATAACACCCAAGAAGCCGCCGAAGCCGCCGCGTGCGCCGCCGAAGTAGCGGCCCGATACGACGCGGATCTTCACCTGTTGCACGTCATTGACCAACGGATCGTCCGCGGTCTCGAAACTGGCGACCTGCCAAGTGAGGTCGTCGCCGACCGACAGCAATGGATCACCGGCCACGCTCGTCAGCACCTTCCCGAGGACGGGTCGGTGACACTCACCCAGTCCGGTGCTATCGGCTTCTCGAAGGACCGACTGGACCAGACACCGGGTAGTGTTATCTTGACTGTTGCCGACAATCTTGAGGCGGACTTTCTGGTCGTCCCGCGCGTTACTGCTCACGGGTCGCCCGACGAGGTGCTCGGAAAAGCCGCGCTGCACGTGCTCGAATACGCAGAACAGCCTGTCTTGTCGGTCTGATCAGGCTAACCGGAGCGACATCATCCGCTCGAAGCGCTCGTTTTCCCAGGCCTCGAAGCCGATCTTCTCGTAGAGGTTGACCGCCGGTTTGTTCCAGCGTTCGACAGAGAGCCAGACACACTCGATTCCTTCCTCAGCGGCACCGCCCAGTGCCGTCTCCACCAGTGCGGTACCAATCGACGCACCCTGGTATGGCTGGAGGACGAAAATCGCGAGTTCGTAGGCACCCTCGTCGTCACCAACGAGCATCACGTGGCCAACAGCGCTGTCTTCGTGCCAGGCGATGATGTTCAGTTCCTCCGCGGTCATGACGGCGTCAAGCCAGTCTCGGATGTCTGGCTCTCTCGTCGGAGGAATCCCCTGTGCCCGGTCCTCGGAGTCGAAACTGAGATACATCTCGACAAGTGCCTCAGTGTCACTATCGGCCTGTCTGAGTTCGATTTCGCGACCCTCGCCGTCGGTAATCGTTCGGGGCGGGGCTGGGAAGCCGTCAACAGGTTCGTCGGGATATTCCACGCTCATCTGATAAGTTTCACCGTCGTTCGGGAGTTCATGAGGACGAATTCGTGAACGTCGTCGAGTTTGATTTTCCCCAGTGGACTTCGTTGCCCGCCTGAGAGGACAATTTGGTCGAACTCTTCGCGCTCGGCGAGTTCGACTAATCGACTCCCTGGGTCTGATTCGATGCGTTTGATTCCACAGTCGACGCCGAGTGTCTGAATACGGTCGCGAACGGCTGACACTGTCTCGTCGAGTGGGCCGTCGGCCGCATAGATGGCGATTGTCAGTTGGTCGCCGGTCTGCTTGGCGCGTTCGACTGTCGATTCCAGCGCCTCGATGCCGTGGGTGGTATCTTCGATCCCGACGAGGACACGCATATCTGAACTGTCGGCCGCCGTATATAAAAGCACAGCGGCGGCACCCGGTAGAGCACGTACGTTTTTCACCACGGCGAACCAGCCTCGGATATGCCAACGAACGCAGGCGACGACGCCGACGCAAACCCCGAGGGCGAGGAAGCCGAACCGAGCCAGAACCCCGAGAGTCCGACACCGGACGCCGAGGAGTTCGTCAGCGACGATGAGTCGGCCAACGCAGAGACGACCCCAGAACCAGACGTCCCCGAAGATGTCCAAGCCTACACTAAGTTCTCGAAAATCGACGGGAGCACCTACGACCGGGCGAACGAGTTTCTCCGTGAACGCACCTACATCACGGCCCGTGAGTGGGCGATTGCCCGTCTCTGTGCTGACTTCCGGACCGAGACTGGTGTCGAGATGACCAAAATCGGGGAGAACCTTCCGCATCTCGTCCCTTTCATGACCGACACCTACAGCCCACAGGCTGTCAATCAGGCCCGGCACTCCTTCGAGGAGAAAGTCCGCAAGTCCGGCGCAACCTTCCTCTACGGCGCAATGTCTGAGTTCTTCACCGCAGAAGAACTGGACGATGTGATGTACGAAGCCACCGAGGTGGCGAAGTTCCTGCTGGAAGTCGAAGGCGTCAATCTCTCTGTCGAAGAGGAACTCGAAGCCGAAGACCGCATTACCGAAGTGATGCGGGATGTGCGCCAACACAGCGTCGAACTCAGACACGACGACGTCTGCTGTCCGGAGTGTGGACACGAGTTCGATGCCAGCGACACGTGAGACCAAAAGTACTAATTTGTTGTCAATGCCAGTCAGTCGTATGACCGAGCGTGGCTTTCCGACGACCTGGCGAGACCCGGAGTATCTCGGGGCAATCGCCGGGACAGTGTCGACGGCCGCACTCTTCTATTACAGCGCCGTGGTGAGTTCCGCGCCCTCCTCAGAGACAATTGGATTCGTGCTGCTGTGGGTGTTCGCTCCGGCAATCGCAGTCTACTGGATCGCACAGCAAGCGCTGTAATCAGAGCCGGTCGGAGACATACTGGAAGTCCACACCAGCGCGGTCGGCGGCGATCTCGTCAGTCTCGGAGTCACCGATAAACAGTGCTGAGGCTGGTGAGCAATCGAGTGACTGAATCGTGTGCAGGAGTGGCTCTGGGTCTGGCTTGTACGAATCGAGGGTATCGCGCCCGACAATAGCCTGAACGTGCCTGTCGAGTCCGTGCATCTCGAGTGCGATTCGACAGGCTGCCTCGCAGTTGAGCGAACAGACCCCAATGGGAACGTCGAGGGGAAGTTCGTCAGCGAGAGCCAGTCGTTCAGAGCGGCGCGCGCCCTCGCGTTCGTGTTCCTGAATCGCGTCCTCGACGGCGCGCTGGAGGGGGCCGCCGTGAGCGTGCTCGAACAGTTCCCACAGGTCCATCTCCGCGACATCCACATCACGAGCACGTAGTTTCGAGGCTACGTCGTCACGGACCTGCCCCCAGTTGACAATGAGTCGGGCGAGTGTTCCGTCAAGGTCGTAGACGACTGCCTCGTACTCCGCTGTCACGGCTGGCCGTAAGGCAAGCCCAATCATATGGGCTTCGGTCACGAATACGGGCAGCCTTATTAGGGCGGCCGTCGAACCAGCGCAAGATGGGTATCGACAAGCCAGATCTTTCAGACAGCACAGCTTTCATTACAGGTACAACCCGCGGTATTGGCAAGTCCATCGCACTGGACCTCGCCAAGCAGGGTTGTAACATCGTCTCGACCGGCAAAACCAGCGAGAACGACGACTACAAAGAGGAAAAAGACCTCGAAGGCAGTATCGAGCAGACCGCCCGCGAAGCCGAGGAACACGGCGTCGAGGCACTGCCAATCAAACTCAACGTCCGCGAAGAAGAAAACGTCGAGTCTGCTGTCGAAGAAGCAATCGACCACTTTGGCGAAATCAATATCGTCATCAACAACGCCAGCGCGATTCAGCCAGAAAAGATCGAAGACCTGCCGCCGAATCGCTTCGACCTGCTCAACGACGTCAACGTTCGTGGCACGTATCTCACCTGCCACTACTTCGTTGACCACCTCAAGAGCATCGAGGACAAAGACACGTGGGTGCTGACGAACGCGCCGCCGATCAAGACCGACCGCGCACCTGGCAGTGGGCCCTACACGTGGTCGAAACTCGGGATGACCTTCATGACGCTCTCGCTGGCCGGCGAGTTGAGCAACTTCGACATCGGCTGTAACGCCTTCTGGCCCGCAACAGCTATCGATACACGCGCGACCCGGTACTTCGGGATGGGGACGGAAGATGACTGGCGAACGCCACAGATTGTCTCCGACACAGTGCTCGAAATCCTGAACCGCGACCCTGCCGAGTTCACCGGCAACGCGGTCTACGACGAAGAACTGCTCTGGGAGGCCGGCGTCAAGGACCTCTCGGAGTACAATCTCACCGAGGGCGACCCGGCACCGATGTCGGCACAGATGACCAACCCGGATTACGAGAGTCCCAAATAAGCTGCGACTCGCTCCCCGGTTATTCGGTCCAGTACCGAGCAGCCCGACAGCGCCAGCACTGCCATACTACTCCGACTCGTCCGTGACCGAAACTGTGTCGTCAGTGTCGACGGCACCAGGTCCGTCTGGCTCCGGAGGGGAGTCGTCACGGTCCAGTTCCTCAATTCGGCGCTCGATACGCTGGAACTGCTGGCGTTGTTGGCGGTTTGCTGTGACGATCAGGTCAGACAACACGCCGAACATCACCAGTTGCAGGCCAAAGAGGATAGCAACGCCGCTGGCCAGCGCAATCACCTCCCGGGAGATGCCATATACAACCCAGGAGAACGCGACGAAGCCTGCGAGAACGAACCCAACGAGGCCGCTGAGGAAGCCGACACTACCGAAGTAGAAGATTGGATTGTTCTTTTTCGCCAGTCGGTACAGCGTTATCAGGATGTTGCCGCCGTCGCGGAACGGCCGGAGGTTTGTCTCCGACCCTTCGGGACGGGGCTCGTAGGTGACCGGAACAACCGTCGTGACAATGTCGTGGCGGACACACTCGACGGCGAGTTCGGTTTCGATGCCGAAGCCGTCGGCCGACAGCGACAGTCGCTCGAAGGAGTCGGTGGTGAACGCGCGGTAACCACTGAGAATGTCCTGCAGGTCCCGGCCGTGGACGACGCTGAACACGCGGTTGATGATGCGGTTGCCACTCTGGTTCAGCCGACTCATGGCGCCTGGTTGCATGTCGGCAAAGCGGTCGCCGATAACGTGGTCGGCCACCCCATCGAAGAGTGGTCCGACCAGTCTGTCAGCCTGCTCTGGGCGGTACGTCGCGTCACCGTCGATCATGAGCACGTACGGTGCCTCGACCAGTCCAACCGCCTCCCGGACGGCTTGGCCCTTTCCGTCGCCGCTCTGCTGGACGACGCGTGCGCCAGCGTCGGTGGCAACTTCTCGTGTCCCATCTGTCGACCCGCCGTCGATGACGAGAATGTTCTCGTAGCCGACCGCTCTGAACCGCTCGATCACATCACCAACTGCTGTGGCCTCGTTGTATGTCGGGATGAGGACACAGACCTGCTCTCGGTCGACCATACCCACAGTTGATGACTGACACAAAAAAACGTACGTGTTCGTCCGGTAGCGGGTGGGCAAAATTGACCCGTCGTCGTGGGGACGTTCAGCCAGATGGACGGCTACTGTGTGCAGTGGTCACGAACACCAATCAATACCACTTTGAGTATTCAGACCCTATTTACAGTATGGAATACGTCACAAAATCAGGCGTCGACGTCCCGAAAGTCGGTGTCGGGACGTGGCAGATGGAGACCGAAGTTGCCTACGAGAGCGTCTCGATGGCACTGGAGGAGGGCTATCGCCACGTCGATACCGCACAGTTGTACGAGAACGAACGCGGTGTCGGGCGAGCCATCGCCGAATCAGACGTCGACCGTTCGGAGTTATTCCTGACGACGAAGGTCAATCCCCAAAACAGAAGCGTCGACGATATCGTGGAGTCAGCGCGAAAGAGCGTGGCGCGACTCGATGTCGAGCAGGTCGACCTGCTGTTGATTCACTGGCCGCACCCGCTGGCGGACCTGCCGACAGTCATCGATGGACTCGACGAGTGTGTGCGCCAAGACCTGACCCGCTTTATCGGTGTCAGCAACTTCGGCGTGGACCGACTCAAACGGGCCCAGCAACTGACCGATACGGGCATCTTCACGAACCAGGTGCTCTTTCATCCGTGGTGGCCACAGCGCGAACTGCTCTCGTACTGCCAGCAAGAAGATGTGATTCTGACGGGGTACAGTCCGCTGGCAAACGGCGGTGCCATCGACGACGAACTGCTCGCCGACATCGGCACCGCGTACGGCAAGAGCGGTCCACAGGTTGCGATTCGGTGGGCGACTCAACACGAGAACGTGATGACAATCCCGATGTCGACCTCTCGGTCACATCTGGCCGACAACATCGACATCTTCGATTTCAAACTCACGCGAGCGGAGCACGACCAAATAACTCGTCCTTCCCTCCTCCAGACGGGCATGTCGATGGTTCGCGGGCAGCTAGGCGTCTAAAAGTGCCACGGGAACTGCCGGAACTCCGGTTCCCGCTTCTCGTTGAAGGCGTCTCGACCCTCTTGGGCTTCCTCGGTCATGTAGCCCAGTCGCGTGGCCTCGCCGGCAAAGACCTGCTGGCCGACCATCCCGTCATCAATCATATTGAAGGCGTACTTGAGCATCCGAATCGCCATCGGTGACTTGCGGGTAATGGCGTCGGCCCACTCCAGCGCCACATCCTCGAGTTCCTCGTGGTCGGTGACTTCGTTGACCATCCCCATCTCCGCGGCCTCTTCGGCGTCGTAATCGCGGCCGAGGAAGAAAATCTCGCGGGCCTTCTTCTGGCCGACCTGCCGGGCGAGATACGCAGAGCCAAAGCCAGCGTCGTAGGAACCAACGTCGGCGTCAGTCTGTTTGAAGACCGCGTTCTCGCTGGCAATCGTCATGTCACAGACGACGTGCAGGGAGTGGCCGCCGCCGACCGCCCACCCCGGCGCGACGCAGATGACCGGCTTTGGCATAAATCGGATGAGTCGCTGGACTTCGAGAATGTGGAGGCGGCCAACGCCGGCCTGTGACGCCGTGTTGTCGTCGTCCTCGTACTCGTAGCCCGACTCGCCACGGATCTGCTGGTCGCCGCCGGAACAGAACGCCCAGCCGCCGTCTTTCGAGGAGGGGCCGTTGCCAGTCAGGAGGATACAGCCAACGTCAGGCTGTTTGCGGGCGTGGTCCAGCGCCGTGTACAGTTGGTCAACCGTCTCCGGGCGGAAGGCATTGCGCACATCCGGACGGTCGAAGGCGATGCGGACCGCGGGCACGTCAGTCCCGCGGTGGTAGGTAATGTCGGTGAAATCGAACGCCGAAACAGACTCCCAGCGCGAGTCGTCGAACAGTTCCGAAACCATATCTCACATCGGGACGGGCCGGTCAAAATGGTTGTTGTCGACCAGTCGGGGCTTACTCTCCGTCGTCGGCGTCCGCACCGTCGCTCTCTGACGCGCCATCTTCGACAACATCAATTTCGACACTCTCGCCGGTCTCTGTAGAGCCTCCAAAGGCAGCCTCGAAGGAGTCGACGAGCGTTTGCTGAACATTTGCGAACGGATTGCCGGGATAGCTCCGGTCAGTCGGCCGCGTCAGCGCCGTCAGGTCGATGGATTGGCCGTCGCCGACTACCTGCTGGACGGCGGCGAGGACAGCAAATGCTGGCCCGCCAAGTTCGCTCGGCGACCCCGGGTCTGTTGGGAGTCTGTCGGCGGGTTTGCCATCGAAGGCGTCGAGTTTGCCGCCCGCGGTCGGCCAGTCCAGTTCCTCGGCGACCAGTTCGGAGGCCTGCCGGATTGCACCGACGGAGCCGAGATGACCGACGCCAATTGCGGCTTTGGCCGCCTTGGCTGGTTCACCGCTGAAGATGAAGGGGCCAACCTGTGCGACTGCGCCGTCGCCGATGCTGACGACCCAGCCAGCCGTTTCGGGGTTGTAGACAGACAGTTCGGGGCGAGATTCGAGCGGCGTCTCCGAGACATCGTCACCGTCATTGCCTTCGTCGGAAACCGCGGTGTCGACCGAGATATCAGCACCGTCTGCCCCGGCAAGCGCGGCGATGTTTGTCGCCGCGACGCGGGCCTGGCGGGTAGCAGTCTGTGCGCTTGCCGGCACAGGTTGGCCGTTCTCGTCAGTGAGGGCTGCTGCGTCGCCGACGACGAAGGTACTGTCGCTGACTTGGAGGTCCCGGGCAGCAGCGCGGCGCTCGCCACCCATCGCCGCTGGGCCGCGGATGCCACCAGTCCAGACGAACACCGCTGCGCCGAGCGAGCGTCCATCGTCGAGATTGACCGTTTCCTCGTCAGCGGAGTCTACCGCAACGCCAGTCTCGATGGTGACGCCGCGGGCTTCGAGTTCTTCTCTGACTGCCGTGGCGAAGGCTTCGTCGAACCCCGGTGCGATACGGTCGGCCATCTCGACAATTCGGACATCGAGGTCCAACTCCTCGCGGTCCGAGAGTGCTGCGAGTTCGCCAGCGGCCTGAATCCCGGAAAGTCCGCCACCGCCGACGATGGCGTTTTCTCCCTCGCTGTCCAGCGCTGACTCCCGAATTGCTGTGGCATCGTCGACTGATTTCAACGGCGTGGCGTACGCTTCGACACCATCCAGCCCGTAGAATTCAGTTTCAGCGCCGAGACAGACCGCAGCGAGGTCGTATTCGAGCGCTTCGGTTCCATCGGGAGTCTCAAGCGTGGCAGTGCCGGCGTCGGTATCGAGGTCGGTTACCGTTGCCTGTCTGAGTTCGGCGCGAGAGAGAATCTTCTCGAGCGAGACAGTGATGGCTGATTCGAGGTCAGGATAGCGAATGAGTCGATGGAGTTCGTGCTGAACGAGGTGGTCGGTCGACTCGTTGACGACGACGATATCTACCGCTGGCGGGAGTAAGCGTTCGAGGCGGCGGGCGACTGTCAGTCCGGCGTATCCTGCGCCGAGTACGGCAACACGCATACCTAACTCTTGGTCCGGGCGGACAAAGACCCTGTGTCATCCAACGGTAACTTACAACGGAGCGACGAGGTCCTGCAGCGCCGCTGCGGGGTCGTCAGCTTTGGCGACGCCGCTTGCCAGCAAGACGCCATCTGCACCGAGTTCGCGGGCGGCAACGACATCTTCACCCGTCGAGATTCCAGCGCCGCAGTAGACATCGACGCTGGGGTCGACCGACTCGGCGGCCTCGACAGCGTCGCGGACGATATCCGGGTCGGCCTTGCTGACGGGCGTTCCGGTGCCGATGAGCTCCGGCGGTTCGACAGCGACAGCGTCAGGACCGAGCGCCGCCGCCGCGCGAATCTGGTCGGGATTGTTCGCACAGACGCAGGTTCCGAAGTCGACACGGTCGGCGGCGGCCAGACTGCCGTCGATGTCGGCGAATTTCAGGCGGTTCTCGGAGTGGTTGAGCAGCGTGCCAGTCGCGCCGGCGTCGGCGGCGGCCTCGGCGAGCGTACTTCCGGTATGGCTGCCGTGCTCGACTGGGCTGACGTGTTGGGCCCATGTTTGCACCCCAGTGTCGGCGACGGCCGAGAGGTGAGCGGCCTGCGGGGCGATAGCAACCTCAGCGGGACCGCTGTCGACCGAGGCAGCGGCCTCGGCCACCGCAACAGGGTCACAGGGATAGGCTTTCAAATTGACAAGGACGAACATACTGCTGTTCGTGACCGGCGGAGACAAATAGGTTGCGTCGTAGCTGTGACGGCCAGCACACTGAAAACGGGTCACCCCCAGAGGGCGTTGGGACTAATTCGTGACCTTTAATTGTCCCTGCCATCAACTGGTGATTGCAAGCGAGGGTTTGTGGTCTAGTTCGGTTATGACACCTCCTTGACATGGAGGAGGCCGGCAGTTCAAATCTGCCCAAACCCACTCCCCAAATTTCTTACATATTCTCTCAAGAGTCGGCAACCAAGTTTATATCATCATGAATCACTCGGGTCAACAGTATTACCGGGTGCATCTGGATGGTGTGTCCGGCATACAGTCGTGAGATTCCGCAATACATGGGCGTCTTCTGGAGATTTGTCCCACTTTTTAAATAACCGAACAGGAGTCTCATGATGGACCTCCAGCCCACGGCCAAATTTCGCTCGATGTGCTTCGTCTGTGATTCCACAAACCGTGCACTCATAATTATCACGTGTTAGGGCTTTTTCTCGTTGTTGTCGCCAAAGTCCGAGATAGTAGCCGTCAGTGTTAGTTTTGTAATCTTCGCCCCAGCAAGCCATGGAACAGTATTCAGTGTCAAGTGACGCCCAGCGCTCGAAAGACGTCTCACAGTTCGGGCAGGTGACCTCAACCTGCCGTTTCCGTGTTTCATTGGCGCACGTAGTTGAGCAGAATGTTCAGTCTCCAACAGAGGGATAGTACCGGAACGATTTTCCGCAGGACTCGCACGTATCAGATTCCATAGATTCGCCATCAGTGATTTCGTGTCGTGAGAGCCAGTAACAGATTGTCGTCTTTGCGACCCCACAATCCGCTGCTATCTCCTGTTGGCCACGCCGTCGGAAGACATACTGTCGGAGAAGCCATTCTCGGTCCTGATATCGACGGTCGCGCTCGATTTCATGACGATCCAGCCAGCGGCTGATCGTACTTGAAGAGACGTTACAGAGGACTGCAATCTCAGGAGCCGATTTCTGCTTGCGAACGTACTGTTCACGAAGAAACGCAGCGTCGCGATATCGCCGAGTCATCTGCCTCTTCCCAATGATGTGTGTCGGTGGTCGTTCGAACGATTCCCAGTAACTTCTTTGTGTGATTCTCTTGTATCTTGCATTGCTTCTCGCCTCCGAGAAGCGCGGTCGCCTGTTCCAGCAGGCGGCCACAGTTACGCTCCTGTGGCGCGCTTCTCCGATTCTCGTATGTATACATTCGTGTTGTATTTTACCATCTGTAAAGTGTGTTTGTAACCTCAGTCTAGGAAGTTAGAAAGTAATACGTGTGGCCCTCGTGAGTGAACAGGTACTGTGTCCGTAGACCTAACCGAAGCCGATTGCGCTATTGTGGAGATGTTGGCCGATGGTCGATGTACGGTCGGCTATCTGGCAGCGGAGTTGACGTATTCACGCCAGCACATCCACAATCGGCTTAACGTACTCCTTGCGGCAGAGTACGTCCAGAAGCGGCACGAGGGGACTGGATTGTACGAATTGGTACGAGACCCTCGAAAAGAGAGCTAGTCTCCTTGCGACGTCGTTTCACAATCGTTTAGCGGTTGACCATTCAACTGTGTAACAGTACATATGCCAGAGGATGACCCAGAGTACGATATCGTCGTGTGGGGCGCCACCGGCATTGCCGGTGAACTCGTTGCCGAGTATCTCACCGAGCGGTACAGTCCAGCAAAGCTTGCGCTGGCGATTGGTGGCCGCAACGAGCAGAAACTGGATGACGTGGCCACAGAACTGCAGGAAGCGAGTGACGAGTGGGACGAGGTGCCAATCGTACTCGGTGACGCAACGGACAAGGATAGTCTGGACAGAATTGCCGAGAAGACAGCAGTCGTCTGTACGACCGTCGGCCCGTACACGAAATACGGGACGAAGCTGGTCGAGGCCTGCGTCGAGGCAGGAACAGACTACTGTGACTTGACCGGCGAGGTCACCTGGGTGCGTGAGATTATCGACCGCTACCACGACAGCGCCGTCGAGAACGACGCCCGCATCGTCCACAGTTGCGGGTTCGACTCGGTACCGGCCGACCTGGGGACACTCCGTGCCCAGAATTTCGCACGCGAGGAGTTCGGCGCGCCCTGTGATACGGTTCGGCTCTACGTCGAGAACACCAGCGGCGGAGTGAGCGGCGGGACACTCGCGAGCGCGGCAGAGATGTTCGAAGCGGCCTCAAGCGACCCAGTCGCCCGAGAGACACTGCGGAACCCCTATTCGCTGGCTCCGGCCGGAGAGCGAAACGGTGTTGACCGCGGTGAGCAACGCTGGTTCAAAAACGACAGGCTCCGCGGGGCGTGGACCGCACCCTCGCCGATGGCGCCAGTGAACGAGCGAATAATCCGCCGCAGTAACGCCCTGCTCGACTATCCCTACGGGCGGGAGTTCCGCTGTTCTGAGGTCATCCCAACCGGTCGGAGCGTCGGTGGTGCGACTGCCGCAGGACTTGTCGCCGGGGGCATCAACCTGTTCACGCTCGGGATGTCGTTCGCACCCACCCGGTCAGCACTCGAACAGTTCGTCTTCCCTGACCCCGGCGAAGGACCGTCGGAAAAGCAGATGGAGAACGGCCGCTTTACCGTGCGAGCACTCGGCCGTGGTACCGGCGAGGACGGGCCCTTCGTGGTCGAGTCGGTCGTCGGAGCAAACCGAGACCCAGGGTACGGCGCAACTGCTCGAATGCTCGGTGAATCTGCGGTCTGTCTCCTGCGTGGGGAAGTCGACTCACCGCTGTCCGGTGGCGTCCTGACGCCTGCGTCGGCGATTGGTGAACCACTGGCTGACCGGCTCCGTGACGCGGAGTTTACCATTACAGTCGGCGAATACGACGACTCTTCAAACTGAGGGTCGCCGGGTCGGCCCGTTCCCAACGCCACTGGGAACTGGGCCGAGTCCGACTCCCCGAGCAGATACGCTGTGAATTTGGTCGTCGTGGCACGGATAGCGTGAATCGAAGCGTGTGCGTACCATACCCATTCGGCTCTACTTTTATCAAAACCGAGCCCTAGTGTATAAACGATGACAACACCACAGACCGGCGACGACGCACCGACATTCACCGCGACAGTTGGAACGAGCGACCACGAACCGTTCGACCTTGCCGACCACATCGGAGACGGTCCAGTCGTCCTCGCTACCTTCCCCGGTGCCTTTACGCCACCGTGCACCAACGAGATGGTCGCATTCCAGGGCCATCTCGACGCCTTCGAGGATGCAGGCGCGACGCTGCTTGGACTCAGCGCAGACTCTCCGTTCAGTCAGGGGTCGTTCAGAGAAGAACACGGTATCGAGTTCGACCTCGTCAGCGACATGTCCGGCGAGGCAATCCGCGCCTACGGGCTGGAAATAGATATTGCCGACCTCGGTCTCTACGGCATTGCCAACCGTGCGGTGTTCGTGATCGACAACGACGGCACAGTCGTTTACGACTGGGTCGCCGATGACCCGACCAACGAACCCGACTACGAGGAGATTCTTGGCGTCGTGCAGGAGCAGTAACTGGGTTCCCAGCGGCCGAGAAGGTGGACAGCACTGAAGTGTAACGAAACTGAACAGTGGCGTATGGCATCAGCAGACGACCACGACGCGAGACCAGTCACCGACGAGATACACGACAACTCTTGGTCTGTTAATCTCGAAACAGACGCCTACGCTGACGCCCCGGACCGAGCGGTTCGTGACGGGATCAGCGCGATCAAGCACACGACCACCGGCAACCACGTCAATCTCGTGACTCACGGCGAGTTAGGCCATCCGTCGTCATTTCTCTACGACGCGCTGGCTGAGTACGACGGGCGGTCCATTGACTGGGAATACATCGACCAATGTGGCTGTGGCGGCCACGTCACTCGCGTCCACGTCGAGTGAGTTCCGCAGATTGACCGCGCAAGATTAGCGGCCACGCCGACGAGGACAGCATGTCGTGACACCAGCCGTGTATTTATTCGTGTGCGCACCAATCTAACACGATGTCAACAGAATCAACGAACCCGTTTATCGACTTCGGGACGCGGTCGGTGATAACTCACGGGATTATGGCGGTGACGTTCATCGGCGCGGTTGTCACGGGGTTGTTCGTCGAGGGGGAAATTGGACTCGTCTCGTTTGTGGCGTTCGTGAACTTCACCGCGGGGATGTGGATCTGCCAGTCGATCCACTCGCTTGGCGGGTCGGCACAGGACGAGGACTACGAGGGCGTTCTCAAGGAACTTCAAAAGTATGTCCAATAACGCAACCGTCGATACCGGGCGATTCGCCCGGATTCTCACGCTGGTCGTCTTCGTGACAACAGTGTTCATCGTGGTGGCGTCCCAGCGCTTAAATGGTGTGCTCTTCCGAATCGGCGCCCTCGCTATCGGTGCAGTTGGGTTCATTACCGCGATAATCGGATTTCTGGTCGCCGCGTCACAGTTCTACGAGGCGACAGCCTGAATCGGGGGGCGTCTGCGAGCACCGAGTTACATGTAGCCCAGGTCGCGCAGGCGCTCCATCAGGTCCTCTTTGTCCTGGGCGCGGCCCGCGCGTTCGGTGGTGTTGGCCATGTCCTGTAGCCAGGCAGGCTCTTCGGCGGATTTGTCTGTGCTCACTTCGCTGCCGAGCGAGCGGAAGCCAGCGAAGTACTTCGGACTCACAGGAATGTCCTCTTTAGTCAGGTCGCCCGGCAGGTCGTCGTCGGCCTGCGGGACGTAGCCGTCGTCCGGATAGCCTTCGACGGTTTCGGGGACGACGAAGTGCCAGAACGCTTCCCACACGTCAGGCTCTGCGAACTGCAGGATCGGCTGGACGCGGTCGTGCGGTGGGTAGATGTCTGGGTCGTGACGCGGCGAAAAGAACGTCTCGTCGGCACGGGCCTCCTGTTCGTCCCAGCGAACGCCAGAGATGACGCCGTCGACATCGTACTCCTCGAGGGCGTCGTTCAGGGCAACCGTCTTGAGCAGGTGGTTGCCGACGTAGGTGTCGAGCAGGAACGGGAAGGTATCTTCCTCGTACTCCAGCAGGTCACGAATGTGGTGCTGGTTGTGCTCGGACAGTTCGTCGACCGGGATGTCGTCGCCGGGAGTCAGGTCGTTCTCCTCGACGTAATTACCAACGTCCTCGTTACGTGCGTAGATGACGTCGAGGTCCCACTCCTCAGCCCACTTGTCGACGAAGTCGTGCAGGTCGTCGAAGTGCTGGAAGTGGTCGATGAAGACGGCTGGCGGGACTTCGAGGTCGAACTTCTCTGCGACCTCCTTGATGAAATACAGCGTAAGCGTGGAGTCTTTCCCACCAGTCCACATGACAACCGGATTCTCGTACTCTTCGAGACCCTGACGGGTTACCTCGATGGCTTTCTCGATTTTGTCTTCGATGCCCGGGTAGTCGGCCGGCTCTTCGCCGTCACCGGCGTCGTAATCGACGTTCAGGTACTCTGGGAAGTCAGATTGCTCTGGCATAATGTAATTAGATGTAATTAGAGTGTGCGTTAAGTACTTTTCGAGTTCTCCGAGCGAGCGATTTCCGTGAGTTTGACCGGAAATCACACGAGAGACACCGGTCCACGAGTCAGGGAATCTCGGCTAACGAGTCGAGTTCACTCCAGCAGGGACAGTCCAAGTCCTCGATAGATTCAACTTCGTCAGGGAGGTCAGAAATCGGCATTCCATCACCCACTTCGTCACAGCCATCGCGGTGAATTGAGAAGTCGTCGCTCGACATGATGGGCATAGATATCCCTTACCTGTCGGTAAACAAAATATTACCGCCGAGTCGGATTTGGTCCCAACTTACTTGTGGATATCATTACAACTACACACGTATCAGGGAATGGGTGCGAGACGACATGAGAACAGAGTTATCGTTGAAGATTCCTCGCTCGACTGTGCTGCGTCAACTGTGACCACCAACATATGACAGACAACTCGACGACAGTGCTGATCGTGGAGGATCAGGAGGGACTGGCAGAGGCCTACGAAACCGTCGTGGGGACAAAGTACGAGACGCGGGTAGCAACCAGCGGAGCGCAGGCGCTCGAAGAAATTGACGACGCCGTCGACGTGGTGTTACTCGACCGCCGAATGCCTGGGATGGCGGGCGACGAGGTACTGGCTGAGTTCGTCGAACGGGGCGTGACCGCGGCCGTTGCGATGCTCACGGCAGTCGAACCGGATGTTGATATCGTGGAGATGCCTTTCGACGACTACGTAACCAAACCGATAGACAACGACGAACTGCTTGCACTGGTCGAGACACTACAAAAACGCAGCCAACACGACGAGCAGATTCAGCGATTTTTCAGACTCGCGGCAAAGAAGCAGGCGCTCGAAAACGCCAACAAGGAAGACTCCACAGAGTACGACCAGTTAGTCGGCGAGATGCGAGCGCTCCGGACCGACATCGACGCCGCGCTCGACGAGGTGGTCGGTGACGCTGACCCGCGCACCGACCTGTAGGCTGGCGGAACCCAAAACCGTCTTGTCGGCCCCTCGCTAGCGTCTTTGCATGCCCTACTCACGGACAGTCGAACTCGACGGCCACATTATCGATTCCGGCAAGATGGAGACATCCTTCCGGGTCATCATGGATATGGGTGGCTCCTTCGAGGTCGAAGAGTTCAACATCGGCCGCAAGAAGACCGAAACCTCTCACGCGCGACTGCTGGTCGAGGCTGAGGACGAGGAGACCCTACAGTCGATAATTCACGAACTCCACCAGAACGGCGCGAATCCCGCCAACCCTATCGACGCAACGCTCGAATCCGCTCCCGAAGACCAGGTGGTTCCGACGGGCTTCTATTCGACGACAAACCACCCAACTGAGATTCGCTACGACGGCGAGTGGCTTTCTGTCGAGGATATCGAGATGGACTGTGCTGTCGTCGTGGACGATGGTGACGACCCCCGAGCCTACACGAAGGTCCTCAACGCTGTCGAAGAAGGCGATATGATCGTAACTGGCAACGCGGGAATTCGCGTCAATCCCCCGGACCGCCCCCGAGACTCCGAAGGGGCCTTCGGCTTCATGCAGGGTGGCGTCTCCTCCGAACGACCATCAGAATCGACAATCCGGAAGATAGCCGGTGCAATCGAGGAGACCAAACGCGAAGACGGCAACGTCCTCGCAGTCTGTGGCCCGGCGCTGATTCACTCTGGTGCGCGTGAGGACCTCGCTGCGCTCGTGCGTGAGGGGTATATCGACATGCTCTCTATCGGCAATGGCTTCGCCGTCCACGACCTCGAACGAGACCTCTACGGCACCTCGCTGGGGATGGATACCGAAGAGCTGGACCACCCCCGAAAGGGACACAAACACCACATCTACACGATCAGCGAGATTATCCGGGCTGGCGGTATCGAGGCCGCAGTCGAGGATGGACTTGTCGAGTCGGGCGTGATGTACGAGTGCGTGAAAAACGACATCCCCTACGTCATTGCCGGGTCAATCCGTGACGACGGCCCACTTCCCGGTACGATCACCGACGCCATCGAGGCACAGGACGCAATTCGCGAGCAGGCCCATCAGGCCGATTTCGTGATGATGCTCTCGACGCTGTTACACTCGGTGGCGGTTGGCAACTGCTTACCGTCGACCACTCGGACGGTGTGTGTCGATATCAACCCCGCGACGGTAACCCAACTGGTCGACAGAGGGAGCGCTCAGGCTGTCGGTATGGTGACCGATATCGGGACGTTCGTGCCTATTCTGGCGGAACATCTCTTCGACGAGCGCGAGTAACTGGTGTGTCAGTGCGGAACAGCAGTCTGAGCTGGCGCTCTCTCAGGCGACGTGAGTCTGCTCACTGGTTTTGGTAGCAGCAAGAACAGAAACGGGGAGAACGCTTACGAGTCGGACTCTGAGCCCATCCCTGAGCCGGACTCCTGAACGATTACGGCACCCATCATCCCGACCGAGCGGTGAGGAATACAGACGTACGGCGCGACACCGGTTTCCTCGAAGGTGAACGAGTAGGTCACGTCACTCCCGCTCTCTGCGGAGCCACTGTTGAGTTCGATATCGACAGGCACGGAGTCTGAGTTGATATCTGTCACGACGTTGTGACCGCCGCCGGCACCGGTCCACTCCCAGGTAACTTCCGTGCCGGGACTGACCAGCATCACCGGCGGGTCGAAAGCGAACCCGTTGCCGGCACCGACGGCCACTGTCGCGCTGTCCTGGCCGGTCATGTCTGCCGCGGACGGCTCGCTGGAGTAGATTTTGGCCGCCTGTCCACCGTCACCGTTCATCATCCACGTGTGGACGGCTTCCGGAACGCCCTCTGGAATTTCACTGCCGCTGCCGTTGTCTTGGCCGCCGTCGTATTCGCTGCCCTCTGTGCCCGGCACACCGCGGCCGTCGACGAAAAAGCCACAGCCAGCCAGCGTCGCAGCCACTCCAGCACCGGCAGTTCCCAGCAACTCTCGTCGGTTCAGGTCAGGTGTCATCGGTGAGTCTAGCTGAGAGTTACTACTTTGCCGGATTGAAAGCTTCGATTTCGAGAGCCGGATAGTGGGGCGGTCGGCGAACCTGTTCGGCTATCAGGCCGAATCGGTCGCCCGGAGGAAGGCAGCGGCGTCCTCGGCCGTCTGTTCGGGAGCCTCTTCCATCGGAATGTGGCCAACTCCCTCGTAGCTCTGGAACACTGAATTCGGCGTTGCGTCGGCCAGTTCACGCCCGAACGACATCGGGAGCCACTCGTCTTCGCTTCCCCACTGGAACAGTGTCGGCACCGACACATCGGAAATGTCGTAGCCGTCCTGAACGTTGGGGTGGATGTCCGGACTCGATGGCAGTGCCGGGGGACGGACGTTCAGCAGGTCCAGCGAATTGTGCTCGTCGTCGTGTTCACGCTGGTAGTTGCTCGCAATCTCGATTACTGCAGCGCGGTTGCCCGAGCGCAACAGCAGGTCGTGATACCGCCGAACGACCTCGGGCGTGACTTTCGAGGGGTCGCCGTAGGCGTCTTTCAGAATGAGCCGAATTACCGACCGCGGCGTGACGTACCGGGGGAGAAACTCACTGCCCAGCGGCGTGTACTTCCGCCCGAGTTTCGAGAGCAGCGTCGCTCCGCCCGCGTCTAGCAAGACGAGTTTCGAGACGAGGTCGGGCCGGTCGACCGAGAGTCGCCACGACACGGCGCCTCCGAGGGAGTTGCCGATCACAGCCAGTTCCGACAGCCCGAGTTCGTCACAGAACCTGGCAACGGACTCGATAAGCCCCTCCAGTCGGTTCGGACCGTCAGCACGCGGACCTGTCAGTCCAAAGCCGGGCATATCCAGGCGGACTAACCGGAACTCCTCGGCTAGCTCTTCGACCCAGCCATCCCAGGTGTGCAACGAGGAGTATGTCCCGTGTATCAACAGCACAGTCGGGCCGGTTTCACAGCCTTCGATTCGGTAGTGAATCTCTGTTCCGTCGACGTCAACAAATCGAGAGGCGTCGGTGAGATAGTCCCGCTCCAGATTTCGCCGTGTCCGGTCAGGCTGGAACGGAACAATTTCGCTGTAGGTCTCGGACACCACTGATTGAGCCATCTCGATACCAGTCGTCAGCGGGAATGCTAACATACCAGCATCCCCCCGGTTGTGGGCTGGGTGGCTCCGAGAGACGGCGTGGCCCCTCTTGAAACACGCCACAGCTGTGAGTCACTAGCACATACCATCGGTGTTGGTTGACTCTGTCGGCGCACATACTTAACTGTGTCTCATATTTTTATCAATTGCTTACCAGTAACGGACGAAATACCCCAAACGCTTACCACCGTTTGAGCACTCGCGCTCAGGGCCGTTCGATGAGGAACTTGTCAGCGTCCCTGGCAGTCGGACCGGGTGCTTCTTCCATGGGAAGGTGTCCGATGCCGTCGTACGTGATGAAATTGCTATCAGGGATACGACTGGCCAGTCGCTTCCCGAACGAGACTGGCAGCCACTCGTCTTCGCTCCCCCACTGAAACAGCGTTGGCACCGAGACCGCTTCGATGTCGTAATGGTCGACAATGTGCGGCGACGGTGTGTACGTCGACGGGAGCGATGGAATCCGCGTGCCGTAGATGTCGTCGGCTTCACTGCCGGGGTGGTCCGTGGCGTAGTTTCGCGCGATTTCGACCACCGAGCGACGGTTGCCAGTCCGCAACAACAGGTCGTGATACCGTCGCACGAGTTCGGGCGTAACCTTCGACTCGTCGCCGTAGGCGTCTCTGATGATCAGCCGAATCACAAACCGCGGCGTGACGTACCGTGGGACGTAGTCACTGCCAAAACTCGTCAGGTTCCCGGCGAGTCTGGCGAGCAGCGTTGCACCGCCCGCGTCGATAAGAATCAAGCGTGAAACGAGGTCAGGCCGGGCAATCGAGAGTCGCCACGCGACGCCTCCGCCCAGTGAGTTGCCGACCAGTGTCGCCGTCGAGATGCCAACCGTGTCACAGAAATCCCCGACAGCCTCGATAAGATACTCAAGTTTCAGCTCACCGTCCTGTCGCGGTCCAGTCAGCCCGAAACCGGGCATGTCCAGCCTGTAGACGTGGTACCGGTCTTCCAGTTGGTCGACCCAGCCGTCCCAGGTGTGCAGCGAAGAGTAGGTGCCGTGCAGCAAGACCAGCGTCGGGTCACTGGGGTTACCTGCTTCTCGGTAGTGGATTCGGGTGTCGTTCACCTCGACGAACTCGGAGCTGTCGTCAATGTATCGCCGTTCCAGCGCAGAAAGCGGCTTGTCCGGCTGAAAGAGGCCAAACTCACTGTAGGTTTCCGTCGCGACTGTCCCCGCGATTCCGAGCAAGTTTGGCAGTTGTAGCATGATGGGTGAGCCCCCAGTTATTCGTCGAGACGCTCTGCGTGCGTCTCTGCGTCGTCAGGGTCGTCAACCGGACTACTCGGGTGATACTCTGTGTCGTACTGTCCAGGGTGGCCATCGAGCCTGTCGGGATTGATTCGGCCACCGAGCAACATGAAGTCCAGAATCGTCAGCCGGAGCATCGCCTCGACAACCGGTACGGCCCGAGGCATCAGGACGGGGTCGTGACGACCGACGACCTGAATTTCCTTGCGCTCGCCGGTCTCCCAGTCGGCCGTCGTCTGCTCTTTCGGAATGCTCGTCGGGGCGTGCCACGTCGCCTCGCCGTAGATCGGTTCGCCAGTCGTGATACCGCCCTGGAGGCCGCCATGGTCGTTACCGACCGGTACGGGGTCACCCTCCTCGCTGACAGTCTCGGAATGGGACTCGCCGTCGTCGAACTCCCAGTCTTCGTTGCGCTCGACGCCGCGCATCGTTCGGGTGTCCCGACCCTTGCCGAACTGGAAAGCCGACGTTGCTGGAATCGAGAACATTGCCTGCCCGAGACGGGCAGCGAAGGAATCGAACCGTGGCGCGCCGAGGCCACGCGGGACGCCACGACACTCGAAGTAAACTGACCCACCGATTGAGTCGCCTTCTTTCTGGTACTCGTCGATAGCGTCGCGCATCTCCTCGGCTGTTTCGGGATGGGCACACCGCACTTCGTTCTCTTCGGTGTGTTCGAGCATCTCCTCGAAACTGACCTCGGGCGCGACGATATCGCCTACCTGATTGACGTGGGCCTTGACCTGCGTGTCGTACTCGCTCTGTTCGAGGACCTGCTTGGCGATTGCGCCAGCAGCGACCCAGTTGACCGTCTCTCGTGCCGAGGAGCGACCGCCGCCGCCCCAGTTGCGCGTTCCGAACTTCGCGGAGTAGGTGTAATCACCGTGAGAGGGGCGTGGTGCGGTGACGAAGGGTTCGTACTTGCCCGACCGGGCGTCTTTGTTCTGGATGACCATCCCGATGGGTGTGCCAGTCGTGTAGCCGTCCTGCACACCAGATTTGATCGACACCTCGTCAGGTTCGCCCCGAGAGGTCGTGATCATCGACTGGCCGGGTTTCCGTCGGTCGAGTTCAGCCTGAATATCCTCCTCACTGAGTTCGACGCCAGCGGGACAGCCACTGACTGTACAGCCCATCGCCTCGCCGTGAGACTCGCCAAACGTCGTCACCTGAAAGAGCCGACCGAATCGGTTGCCGTTCATTGTCATACTGCATGGAGTTGCTATGTAAAAAGACCACGGCTCACGTCTGGTGGCTGCCGCCGGTTCCACACCCCGACAACGCTTTGTGGGACTGCCGTGAACGACGTGCATGGGCGTTCGAGAGCGTGATGGGCTAGCGCGGCGCGGTGCAGTGGCCGGAGCGGCCGCGTACACGCTGGGCTTCGGAGTTGTCGTTGTCGCGGGCCTGACTGGCCTGCTTCCCGAGGCAGGATTATGGACGCGGGTTGACGGCCCCGGTTACCTGCTCGTCCATCAGGCAAGTCACCTCCCTGTCTGGCAATTTCGACCGCAGTGGGCGTTCGTTCCAGTTACGCTGTGTCTCGCCGCACTACTCGTTGGAACCGGGTTCGCCGTGACTACCGAAACAGAAAAGCAAAGCGCTGGGTTTCAGGCAGGACAGGCGGTCGTTATCGGCTACTTTCCGCTAACGCTGGCCGCAACTGTACTCCTGCTCGCGACGAACGGTGCAGTCACGGCGATTCGGATGATTCCCGTGCTGTTGCTCGTCGGACTGGTTGTTCCTGCACTCCTAGGCGGGCTTGGCGGCGAACTCGCGGTGCGGTACCGCTAGAGCTCGCCAGCCTCGGCCATCTCGCGCAGGTTGTCGACGCGCTCGTGAATCTCTGCGAGGTCACCGCTCTCGCGCTTGTTGTCGACGTGGGAGTACATCAGTCCCATCCGGTGATTGCTCCGCAGGTCGTCCTCGTTGCGGGCGAGGAAGTCCCAGTATAGCGCGTTGAACGGGCAGGCGCGCTCGCCGGTGTCCTTGGTTTTGTAGTAGTGACAGTCCCCGCAATAGTCGCTCATCCGGTCGACGTAACTCCCCGAGGAGACGTACGGTTTTGTCGCGAAGACGCCGCTGCCGTACTGCCCCATCTCGATAACATTCGGCGTCGTGACCCAGTGGTAGGCGTCGACGTATGTGGCGTGAAACCAGTCGTTCAACTGCTCCGGTTCGACGCCCCACAGCGTCGCAAAGTTCGCGAGTACCATCAGCCGCTGGATGTGATGGGCGTAGCCGCGTTCGTGGACGTCCTCGACAGTCTCGGCGAGGCAGTTCATCTGTGTCTCGCCAGACCAGTAGAGCTCAGGAAGGTCCGCGCTGGCACCGAGTTGGTTCGCCGTCGACAGTTCAGGCATCGCGTGGCGGTAAACGTGGCGCATGAACTCCCGCCAGCCAAGCAGTTGTCGCAGGACTCCCTCGGCAGAGTTCAGCGGAATATCCTCGCGGGACTCGTACGCAGATTCGATGGCCTCGATTGCCTCCCACGGATGGATGAGACCAAGATTGAGACTCGGGCTGAGCAGCGCGTGGGCCATCGCCCAGTCGTCGGTTCGCATGGCGTCCTGATATGGGCCGAACTCGGGAAGCCGGCGCTCACAGAACTGCGAAAGGACAGCGAGTGCTTGCTCGCGGGTCGTCGGCCAGACAAACTCCTCGCTGGAGCCCCACGTATCGAACTCGTCGCTGACCCACTCGCTGACTTCCTCGACAGTGTCGGCGTGGTCAATCTCGAAGCGGTCTGGCGAGCGCCACTCCGGCGGCGGAAACTCCTGATTCTCGTCGTCGTAGTTCCACTCGCCGCCGACTGGGCCGTCGTCGTCCATCAGGACGCCAGATTCGCGGCGCATCCACCGGTAGAAGTTCTCGTGGCGGAAGGAGTCGGTGTCGCCGTTGGCCCACTCGTCGAAGGCCCGGCGCGTGCTGACGAACAGTTCGTTGTCGACAACTTCGAGGTCACCGCCAATCTCACCGACGAGTTCGGCCATCCGCGGGCCGCTACGGTAACTCGGCGAGCGCATCGCGACCAGCGTGTCCTCTGGGTGGCGCTCGAAATAGGTTTCCAGCCCATCGCCGAAGCTGTCGGCGCTGATGTAGGCGACCTCGTAGCCTTGCTCGCGGAGTTCGTCGCGGAACTGCCGCATCGCAGCGAAGACGAGCGTGAGTTTATCGTGATGGTAGGGCTTTCGGCGGGCAAAATCGTGAGCTTCGATCATGCAGACGCGACTGCCTTCGGGTGCGCGGGCGAGTGGGCCAACGTCAGGATGTAACTGCGTGCCGAGGACCCACGGGACTCGGTTTCCGCCCATCTCGTAGTCGGGGGCAGAGCCAACGACAGGTTCGGTCATCGACGGTAAGTTGGACTACGTGACTGTAAATTCTCGTGCATGAGGGGGAGTTGGATGTAGGAGAGTTGGCTGTGTGACTGCAAACAACCAGAAAGCCCCCGCCTGTTCGAGTCGGGGGACTCGCTGCGGTCCTGTGGGTCCTTGCCTCGTCCAACTTCCTCGAACAGGCGGCCCCTTTCAGTCCCACTCTGTTGCTTGTGTCACGGGCCACCGCGGATGGGATTGAAAGGGGCGGCGCTCTCGGCGAACCCCGACGACGTAAGCACGCGACTGTAAAGAGCGCGCGCAGCGAGTCGCGGGAGTCGAGAGCGCCGGGGCTTTCTGGTTGTCTGCGGTCACAAAGGAATTCATTCCAACAGACAATCCAACTCATAGCCAGCGACACACACAAACCACAAGCCGTCGAACCACTAGTATGGACGACGCCGGAATCTACGCTCGCGAATCAGCCTTTTTGGACCGATACATCCAACTCGGTATCGCACAGGGACGAGTTCTCACCGTCGAGTTTCCACACACCCCCGATGACGATGCGAAATCGGAGCACGAACTGCTCGACCGAATCGAGGCGTACCTGCAGGGCGAGGAAGACGACTTCGAGGATGTGACCGTCGCGCTGACGATGGCGACCGACCAGCGCGATGTGCTGGAGAAGGTTCGAGAGATACCCTACGGCGACAGCGGCACCGTCCGGCAGGTGGCACTGATGGTGCCCGGCCGTAGCGACGGCGACGAGGACGACCTCACCGCGATTCAGGACGCACTCGCGGCGAATCCAGCACCGATTTTCATTCCGACCCATCGTGTCACAGATGGCCCCAGTGGAGTGCCGTCTGACGTTGCCTCGAACCTCCGTGCGCTAGAAGGAATCTGACCGCTATAGCCGGAGTTACAACAGTTCTCGGCCTGCAACACGTGCCGCCCGCTGGCCACTTTCCACCGCACCCTGAATCGAGGACCACTCTGTGAACTCGCCAGCCAAGTAGACCGGTCCGTCGGGCGCGTCGACATCGGGCAGACCCTCAGTGAAGCCGGGCGGTTGCTCGAACTGCGCGAACGGAATCCGATGGGTTTCGAGCAGTTCCAGCCCGGCGAAGTTGCGCGTGGGATACCACGACGCCAGCGTGTCGCGGACCTCCTCGGCAAGTTCCTCGTCACTCTCGTCGGGCGTGCCAAGGAAGGTGGCGCTCAGCAGTTGCTGGCCGTCGGGCGCGTACTCCGGCGCGACTGCCGACAGCGGCGCAATCTGGTTGGGGCGGTCGTCTACAGTGTTGAGAATCAGTCGGCCGTCGGTCCCCAGCGCCTGGGCTTCTGGCAGCGAGAAGTACTGCGTGACACAGCCCGCGCCGTCGGTCGGAATCTGGCAGTCCGTCAGGTCTTCGGCGGCCTTCGGGTCCGTGGCAACAACTGCTCCGTCGGCAGTGACTGTCTCGTCACCAACCACACACTCGACGCCGTCTGCGTCCTGGCTCAGCGAGTCGACTGACCGGCCAGTTTCGATGGTCGCACCGGCGTCGCGGGCAAACGCTGCGAGCTGTTCGGGAATCGCCTGCATCCCATCTTTCGGGACGACAATCTTGCCAGTCGAGAGCATCTTGAACGTGTACTCGAAGACGAGTCGAGAAGTCGATAGCGAGCGGTCGAGCGTAATACCGCCGTAGAAGGGCGCTGCAAAGCGGTCGCGAAACCGCTCAGAAAAGCCCAGTTCGACCAGTGCCTCGTCGATGCTCTCGTAATCGGCTGCGAGAATGTCCGCAATCGGCTTGCGACTCATTGCAAATCGGAGTCGCAGTGTGCGGAGTTTGTCGCCGAGAGTCACGTCGCGGTTGAGCATCGAAGGGAGCAGTGCCTTCGGGTCGCGAAGTGGGTCGGCAAGTGTCGAGCGCTCGCCGGGTTTGGCGAGAATTGCCCCCGGACGGAACGCCCGCAGGTCGAGTGCGCCGAGGTCGAGTTCGTCCTGCACCGCAGGGTAGGCGGTAAAGAGTACCTGAAAGCCGCGGTCGAACGTGAAGCCGTCGCGGTGCTCGGTGCGAACGCGACCGCCGACAGTCTCGCGCTCCTCGAACACCGTTACGTCGAGTCCGTCGGCCGCGAGATTGCGTGCAGCGACCAGTCCAGCGAGGCCCCCGCCGGCGACAATCACGTCGGTCATACTCAAACAGTAGTCAGCCACCAGTAAAACGGCTACGAGGGAGTGCTCGGGACAGAGCTGCGGTACCAGACAGCGCAGGTTGGCCGTTCGTGAGAACAGACGGCAGGAATTAGTGAACCCAGCCCAACTCCACAGTATGCAATACACAGACGGCTTGGATGGATTTCGGTGTCTGGACTGCGGGACGACATTCGGTGTCGACGGGCCGAACCGCTGCGAGGACTGTCACGGGCCACTGGAGCCAGTTTACGATGAAGCTGTTCTCTCCGAGGCTCACGACCAACTTCTGGCTGGTGAGGAGGCCGACGAACTGACAGCCCTGGCCGCTGTCTTGCCGTTCCCGTCTGGGGCGATTCCAACACTCGACGAGGGTGGCACTCCAACAGTTGAGTGCCCGACGCTCGCAGAGGACTCCGGTCCCGAGACGGTGTATCTCAAGGACGAAGCCCGGAACGCAACCGGTGGAATCACTGACCGAGAGATGGCCGTGGCCGTCGCCGCCGCCGACGCCGAGGGTGCCTCGGACGTTGCACTCCCGACGACGGGCAACGCCGGCCACTCCGCCGCAGCATACGCTGCTCGCGCGGGACTGGACTCGACGAGTTTCGTCCCCTCGCGAGCAACCTTCGAGACGAAAGCGATGATCAACGTCCACGGCGGCGAGATGAACGTCGTTGGCGGCCGGTACGGCGACGCCGCCGACGCCTTCGCCGATGCCAGCGAGGACGAAGACTGGTTCTCGCTCGCACCATTTGACACACCATACCGACACGAGGGAGCCAAAACAGTCGCGTACGAACTCGCTCAGCGCGTCGGTGACCCACCGGACACAGTTATCCACCCGACCGCCCACGGAACAGGACTGCTCGGACTCTATCGCGGGTTTCGGGAGTTGGCCGCAACCGGCGCTGTCGAAGACCTGCCACGGCTGTACGCCGCACAACCAGAGGGTTGTGCTCCAATTGTCGACGCCTTCGACGCGGGTGAGTCGGAGACGACGCCGGTCGAACATCCAGATACCATCGTTGGTTCGCTGGAAATCCCCGACCCGGACGGCGGTGAATACGTCCTCGACGCACTCACCGAGACAGACGGCGGCGCGGTGGCCGTCGATGATAAAGACCTGCTCGAAGCGGGCACAACACTCGCAAGTGAGGGTGTCCCCATCAGCGCGACCGGCGCGACAGCCGTGGCCGCGCTCGAGGCACTCACAGCAGCGGGAGCCCTCGACGACGAGTCAGTTGTGCTAGTTAATCCTGCAACGGCCAACCGTGAGGCAGACGTGCTCCGCAGTCACCTCATGAGCAAGGGCATCTGAGGACTCGCCGCTCAGTGTGTGTCTGTCGGCACGTAGATGTACGTCGCGTCGGCGTCACAGACCAGCGTTCCTGTCGGAAGGGCAAGCAGACGAGAGAGCTGTTCGATGTCCGCGACAGAACCCGACGTATTGAGCACGAGCACCGTCACGCCGACGTAGCCCAGAGAATTCGATGGGGCGAGCAGAAACAGCAGACCGACCAGTGTCAAGGTCACCACCGGAGCAGCCGTGATCCACACACTTTCTTCTCTCGTGTGTATCTGCCCCGGCGCGGCGGTGTAGAGCCCACCGCTGGCGAAACCGTACTCCACCTCGTAGCCGAAATACCGGTAGACGAGTCCATGAATTCCTTCGTGACAGAGGGCAGTGAAAACGAGTCCAAACAACACCATGGCCCAGAACGGAGCCTGGATGATCCCCGCGTCTGTCCCCGTGTCGAGCACCGCGAACAGAACAATCGACCCAAGTAGCGCCCCAGTCGTGAGTACGAGGCTGCCGAGCAGAAGCACGAGCATCGACTGTCCCAGTGGTCGGGGGCTGCTGTAGCCCGGCGGCGGAGCTGGAATCCAGACTTCACCCTCACTGCTCGGGGACTCTGTCGTCATCAACGGCTGAATGCCCGACCGAAGAAGGCGAAAATCTTGTGTTTTCAGTTCAGGGTAACGGACGCCGAGTGTTCACCGACCGCCCTTGCGGCGACGATGGACAATACCCTGCATGTCCGCGGCCGTCTCCGCGAACTCACGGAGTTTGTCGCTGGTTTCGCCCTCGCCAAGCACCATCGGTTGGCCGTCGTCACCACCCTCACGGATGGCAGGGTCGAGTGGAATCTCACCGAGGAAGGGCAGTTGCACCTCGTCGGCGAGCGTTTGCCCGCCACCGCTTCCGAAGATGTCGTGTTGGCCGCCACAGTCCGGGCAGTGGAATGTGGACATATTCTCGACGATACCCAGCACTGGTGTCTCGTGTTCGCCGAACATCTCCAGCCCTTTGCGGGCGTCGTCCAGCGCCACGTCCTGCGGTGTCGTGACGATGACCGCTCCCGACACGGGAACGCTCTGGAGCATCGTCAATTGCGTGTCACCGGTCCCCGGCGGCAGGTCGACGACCATGTAATCGAGATAACCCCAGTCGACATCCTCCCACAGTTGCGTGAGGACCTTGTGGACCATCGGACCACGCCAGATAACCGGGTCGTCCTCGCCGAGCAAGAAATCCATACTCATCAGTTTCATTCCGTACTGCTCCGGGGGAATGATCTGTTCGTCCTCTGTGGCGGAGGGGCGCTCGTCGGTGTCGACCATCCGCGGGACGTTCGGGCCGTAGACGTCAGCGTCGAATAATCCCACGCGTGCTCCCATGTCCGCGAGGCCGGCCGCGAGGTTCACCGCGACAGTACTCTTGCCGACGCCACCTTTGCCGGAGGCCACAGCGATAATATTCTGGACGTGTGGGAGAATTTCGTCCTCGGGGTCGAGTCCCCGGTCGACCGACGCCGACAGTTCGAGGTCGTACTCGACACCCGCCAAGGCGTCGCGCACGTCGTCTGCGATGGCGGTTTCGCTCGGTGAAAAGGGAGCGCCGAGGGTAAGATCGAGGTAGATAACCTCCTCGTCGTGGTCGATGTCGATGCCGTTGACGAGACCCAGCGAGACGATGTCGTCGCCGAGGTCGGAGTCCTCGACGGCCGAGAGGCGGTCGCGGATGTCCTCCTCCGTGGGAGGGGCTGCTGTCATAGTTATTTGTAGGCTATGGACGAGAGAAAAGGGTTGTGTCCGACGGATTCCGCTACCGGCTACTTACCGCCGACTTTGTTCCTGCAGTCGTTTCACGAATGTCTCGAACTGCATCGCTATCATCGTCTTGCCCTGATACTTCTCCAGTTGCTCGGGGTCAGTTATCGTCGCCGTCACGACATTCGCTTGTTCGTCGACAGTCGTGTTCAACAGGTCCCACCAGCCAGTGGTGTCATTCCGGACCGCGACACGCAGTTTGGATTCGTTTTCGGGAGTGATCTGGCTCTGGTCGTAGTGGATGCGAATTTCCGCGCGCTCGACCGTATCTAACAGGAAATAGTACCTGGCGATGCTCCCGACCCGCACGGAATTCAGCAGATCGTTCCGGTAGATCGGATTCTCCGAGAGTTGCGGGCCAACGGTCGCAGGTGGGTCGAGTTCTTGTTTCTCGGCGCTCACCTCCAACTCGGCCAGCCCACTCTCCCCTTCGACACTGTAGTTGCGCGTCACCACGTCCCCGGGACCGGGTTGTCTGGCGAAGGCCTTCGCGTCGGCCAGCCAGTCTGGGTCCTCGACGCTGGTCTGACCCACGTCAGTGTACCGAACTGTCTCGCGAAACTGTCTCATTTCCCCCTCGCGGCTGATGGTAACTGCTGCTGTCTCGTTGATGACGTACCCCGAGGGTGCGACAACGACGACACTCCGATAGCGCTCGACACTGGTGGTGCTCAGGTTCTCGCGGTACGCTTTCGGTGCAGCGGCGAGGTCGTCTGCCACGTACACCGTTGCCTTCACGCCGTTTGTCGTCCGAGTTCCACGACGTTCGTAGCGGTCAGCCGCGGAGGCAAGTGGCGTCGACAGCGTCACAGCCTGCTCGGGGTCGAGCGGGTCGGTCTGTTCAGGCGGAACGAACCCACGGCCCCCGCTTCCGAAGCGCTCGTAGACCGTTCCGTTCGCCGTTTGGAATGCTTCCGATGGGTCCCCGCCGAGTGGCTCTGTCGTCTTGTAGGCCCGACCCGACTCGAAGTCGATTTGCCACCGCGTCGTCTGGTCGGCCGCCGTCGTCTCGGAACTAATCTCGAACGTTCGCGTCACCGTGACGTTGCTGGCGGTCCGGAGATACTCGGCGTGTGTCTCCGAGACGTTCGCCAGTTGCGTGCGTCTCTCATCGTCACCCATCGACTCGTTGTCGCTCGGCCCATCGTCGCCGAACCCCGATAACCCGCTACACCCTGCGAGGGCGACGAGTACACAACAAAGCACTACGGCGGCCAGCGTTTGGTTCCGTGGAAGATTCCATCGCACGCTCATGTATCGCCCCTCGGTGGCGCATCGCCTATAAATGTTGGTTGAATACCACACGACAACGCAGGGATAGTGTGTGGGCCGCTCCCGCGCCGGAAGGGGAATCGTGGTGTTTAAATAGGCCGCCATCAGAATACAGGATAGAATCGTGTAGGGGTGTCCGACCCCGAGTCCGCGTCAGCGGGCGAAAATAGACCCGAACTGCAGCTACACGTGTCGTGGTAGCCAAGCGGCCCAAGGCGCATGGTTGCTAACCATGTGGCGTACTGCCTCCGGGGTTCGAATCCCCGCCACGACGTGTACTACCCACCATCCATGAGTGCAGAAGAACCCACAGACGCGGAGGAAGAAGACGAGGACATTCGTTACTTCGTCCGCATCGGTCAGGCCGACCTCGACGGCACCAAGTCAGTCGAGCGGTCGCTGACCGAACTCGACGGTATCGGTCGGCGTTCAGCGCGTATTATCGCCGACAAATCAGGTATCGACCGCCGCGCAACCTTCGGTGCGCTCGAAGACGACGAAATCGAGGAGATCAAAAGCCTCGTCGAAGGTTTCGCAGAAGAAGTCCCCGAGTGGCTTGCAAACCACCGCAACGACTTCTTCAGCGGCGAAACAACCCACGAAATCGGCAACGACCTCCAGCTATCCCAACGGCAGGACATCAACCGCATGAAGATGATCGACTCCTACAAAGGAGTTCGACACAAACGCGGCCAGAAGGTCCGCGGCCAGCGGACGAAGTCCACCGGTCGTACCGAGGGGACCATCGGGGTCAACGTCGAAGCGATCAAAGAGGAGGCCGCCGAGGAAGCGGCTGGCGAGGAGGACGAGTAAGATGGCACTTGGACAGAACACGAAGTTCTACGAGACGCCGAATCATCCCTACCAGGGCGAGCGGATCTCCGAGGAGATGGGCCTGTCGGGGAAGTACGGCCTGAAGAACAAAGAAGAACTCTGGAAAGCCCAGTCGGAACTGCGACTGTTCCGCCGTGAGGCCCGTCGTCTGATTGGCGAGGCCGGCGGTGACGCCGACGCTGCAGGCGTCGAAGGCGAAGAGTTCCTGACCCGACTGAAACGCATCGGCGTGCTCGGTGACGAGGACGGACTGAACGACGTGCTGGCGCTGGACGTGACGGATATCCTCGAACGACGACTCCAGACGGTCGTCTACCGAAAGGGCTACGCGAACACGCCAGAACAGGCGCGACAGTTCATCTCCCACGGCCACATCACGGTCGACGGGAGTCAGGTCAGCATCCCCTCCTACAAGGTCGAGACCAGCGAGGAGGGCACCGTCGAGTTCGACGAGAACTCGCCGCTGACAGACGAACTCCACCCAGAACGAGCGGAGGAACAATAAATGGCTGAAGAAGACAAATGGGGCATCGCCCACGTGCACGCATCGTTCAATAATACGATCATTACGATCACCGACCAGACCGGCGCTGAGACCATCGCGAAATCCAGCGGCGGGACGGTCGTCAAACAGAACCGTGACGAGGCCTCGCCGTACGCGGCGATGCAGATGGCCGAAACGGTCGCCGAGGACGTACAGGCACAGGGAATCGAAGGAGTTCACGTCCGCGTCCGTGGTCCTGGTGGCAACCAGCAGACCAACCCCGGACCAGGTGCACAGGCGACGATTCGTGCACTCGCCCGAGCCGGCCTCGAGATTGGCCGTATCGAAGACGTGACCCCGATTCCACACGACGGAACACGCGGGCCGAAAAACGCTGGGTTCTAACATATGGAGGATTACGAGGTCCAGTTCGTCGACCGATCGGAGCGCGAAGCGCGCTTTGTCGTCCGGCCGATTACGCCGGCGTTTGCCAACGGCATTCGCCGGGCGATGATCGCTGACGTCCCAACCTTCAGCATCGACACCGTCCGGTTCATCGAGAACTCGAGCGTGATGTTCGACGAGCAGATCGGACTCCGACTGGGACTCGTGCCGCTGACGACCTCACCTGGGGAGTTTCAGATGGGTGAGGAAGTCACCCTCTCGCTCGATGTCGAGGGGCCGGAGACGGCCTATTCGGGCGACCTCGAGTCCAGCGACGGGATGGTCGGTCCCGCGGACGACAAGATTCCGATTATCGACCTGAAAGAGGACCAGCGCCTCGAACTTGAGGCCGACGCCGTTCTGGACGTTGGCAAGGAACACGCCAAACACCAGGGTGGTGTTGCGGTCTCGTACCGCCACCTCCAGCAGGTCGAAGTCGTCGGCGACGCCGGCGAGTTCGATGACGAAGAGCCACACGTCCTGCGTGGCGTCATCGAAGAACAGGCTGCTGAGGACGCCGTCGAGACCGGCGGCTTCGAACCCGAGAACGGTCAACTGGTCCCGACGGAAGCGTTCGACAACGACCTGACCAACCGGTATCCTGGCAAGGAACTGGAAGTGACGGATGTCGATGGCGCGTTCGTCTTCGATGTCGAGACGGATGGCTCGTTCAGCGTCGACGAACTCGTCGTCGAGGCAGTTGGAACCATCGAGGACCGCGCGGCAGAACTCAAAGAGTCAGTGCAACTATGACAGGGCACACCTCCCAGACCCGGTTTTCCGTGTCGCTGGAGAGCGGCGACACCGGCCGAACCGAAAGCGGTTTGGGGGGACGCCCACCAACTACAGACGCGTGCAGGGATAGCCAAGTCTGGCCAACGGCGCAGCGTTCAGGGCGCTGTCCCGTAGGGGTCCGCAGGTTCAAATCCTGCTCCCTGCATTTTTCAGGAGGTAGGTCATGAGTAAGACGAACCCGAGACTAAACAGTCTCATCGCCGATCTGAAGTCGGCTGCCCGAAACTCCGAGGGCGACGTCTGGAGTGACGTCGCCGATCGGCTGGAGAAACCCCGGCGCACCCACGCCGAAGTCAACCTGGGCCGCATCGAGCGGTACGCACAGGATGGCGAGACAGTCGTGGTGCCCGGGAAGGTTCTCGGCAGCGGTGTCCTGCAGAAAGAGGTCACCGTCGCCGCCGTGGACTTTTCGGGAACAGCAGAGACGAAGATCGACCAGGTTGGCGATACCATGAAACTCGAAACGGCACTCGAACAACACGAAGATGGATCGAACGTCCGGGTGATCCGATGAGCGTCAGCGCAATCGAGGCCGACCTCGTCGTGGATGCACGCGATTGCATCCTCGGCCGCGTCGCCTCACACGTTGCTGAGCGCGCACTCGACGGCGAGAGCATCGCCGTCGTCAACGCCGAGCGAGCGGTGATCACCGGTCGAGAAGAGCAGATTCTCGAAAAATTCGAGAAGCGGCGAGACATTGGTTCGGACCGCGGGCCAGCCTATCCCAAACAGCCCGACCGCATCTTCAAGCGGTCGATTCGCGGGATGGTTCCGCACAAGAAGCCACGCGGAGTAGAGGCACTCGGAAACGTTCGCGTCTACCTCGGTAATCCGTACGACGAGGACGGAGAGATTCTCGACGGCACCTCGCTGGACCGACTCTCGAACATCAAATTCGTCTCCCTCGGGGAGATCAGCGATTATCTCGGAGCAAACGTCACATGGTAACGAACACATCAGGCAAAAAGAAGACGGCAATCGCGCGGGCGACGATCCGCGACGGCTCGGGGAAGGTGCGAATCGACTCCAAGCCCGTCGAACTCGTCGACCCAGAGATGGCACAGCTGAAAATCCTGGAGCCGTTCCGCATCACCGATGGTGACCTCCGTGCAGACATCGATATCGATGTCAGCATCGAGGGTGGTGGCGTAATGGGGCAGGCTGACGCCGCCCGAACAGCCATCGCGCGAGGACTGGTCCAGCACACGAACGACGCAGAACTGCGAGACGCCTACATGGAGTTCGACCGGTCGCTGCTGGTCAACGACGTTCGCCAGAGCGAGGCCAAAAAGTGGGGCGGTCCGGGAGCCCGGGCGCGCTACCAGAAATCCTATCGGTGATCATCTATGATGGTACCAGTCCGGTGTTTCACGTGCGGTAACGTTGTCGCCGAACAGTGGGAAGAGTTCAAACATCGGACCCGTGAGGCCGACGAGCCAGAAGACCCGGCCAAGGTACTCGATGAACTCGGCGTCGAGCGGCACTGCTGTCGGCGCATGCTCGTCTCGCACAAAGACCTCGTCGATATCGTCGCTCCGTATCAATAATGCCACGGACAGACAATCGCTACGAACGGGCGCGAATCATCGGTGCGCGAGCACTGCAGGTAGCCTACGGTGCGCCAGTGTTGATCGACACCGAGCAGACCGAGCCAATCCTGATCGCGGCCGAGGAGTACGACTCCGACGTACTCCCGTTCACTGTGCGGCGAGGTGACGGGTCGTGACGCTGATCACCGAGGTCGGGTTGCGACGCGTACTCGACTCTCGGGGCAATCCCACCGTCGAAGCCGACGTGTACACCGACGACGGCGGGTTCGGTCGCGCAAAGGCACCGTCCGGTGCGAGTACTGGCGAACACGAGGCGGTCGAGCTTCCAGTGAGTGAGGCCATCGCCAGCGCTCGCGAACAGGCCGTCCCGCGGCTCGTCGGTGAAGTGTATGCCGGCGACCAGCGCTCGGTCGACGCAGCGCTGCACGCCGCCGACGGGACCGACGATTTCTCGGAAATCGGCGCCAACAGCGCAGTGGCGATTTCGATGGCTGCGGCGAAGGCCGCCGCAGATGTGCTTGGTGCACCACTCTTTCAGCACCTCGGTGGCACCTTCCGGGGCGACGAGTTGCCAACACCGCTTGGCAACGTCGTGGGCGGCGGTGAACACGCAGCAGACGCAACGGACATTCAGGAGTTTCTCGTTGCGCCGGTCGGCGCGCCATCGGCCGAGGACGCAGTGTTCGCAAACGCGGCTGCACACGCCGCCGTGGCGGACATTCTCGACGAGCGCGGACACGCCTGCGGCAAGGGTGACGAGGGTGCATGGGCACCGTCAATCACCGACGAAGCGGCCTTCGAGGTCGTCGAGCAGGCTGTCGACGCCGTCGAAGACGAAGTTGGCTTCGAGATGCGTTTCGGACTCGACGTTGCCGCCGCAGAGATGTACGACGCCGAAGCAGGGGTCTACGAGTACAGCGACGGCGACCGGAGCCGCGCGGAACAGATCGACTACATTGCGGGGCTCATCAACGAGTACAATCTCGTCTACGTGGAGGACCCACTGGACGAGGAAGACTTCGAGGGCTTCGCAACACTCACCGACCGCATCAGCACGGACACGCTGGTCTGTGGTGACGACCTGTTCGTCACGAACGCTGCCCGACTACAGGAGGGTATCGAGCAGGGTGCGGCAAACAGCATCCTGATCAAACCCAACCAGATCGGCACGCTTTCGGACACTGTCGACGCCATCGAGTTGGCGACCGAGAATGGCTACGACGCAGTCGTCTCCCACCGCAGCGGCGAGACGGAGGATACGACAATCGCACACCTGGCCACGGCGACGGGTGCCCCGTTCATCAAGACAGGGGCAGTCGGTGGCGAGCGAACAGCAAAACTGAACGAACTAATCAGAATCGAACACAACGCATGAGCGGAAACGATAACGAAGGTCTCGACGCAACCGAGTCGGATGTCGACCCTGCCGACGATGCGGTCACAGCCGACGAGGACGCCGAGACAGCCGAGCACGAACAGCCCGCTGAGGTCGAGGAGGCCGAGGCAGAAACAGACGGTCCCGAACTCGACGAGGACGTCATGTCCGACGAGGAGGCCGACCTGCTGATCCCTGTCGAGGATTACCTCGGCGCTGGTGTTCACATCGGAACCCAGCAGAACACCAACGACATGCAGCGGTTCATCCACCGCGTCCGCACGGACGGCCTGTACGTGCTGGACGTGTCGATGACCGACAGCCGCATTCGAACGGCGGCAGACTTCCTCGCCAACTACGAACCGGAGCAGATTCTCGTCGCATCGTCGCGACAGTACGGTCGCTTCCCCGCAGAGAAGTTCGCCGACGCTGTCGGCGCACGCGCTCGAACCGGCCGATTCATTCCGGGCACGCTGACGAACCCACAGTACGAGGGCTACATTGAACCGGATGTCATCGTCGTCACTGACCCTATTGGTGACTCGCAGGCTGTCAAAGAAGCCATCACTGTTGGCATTCCCGTCATCGCAATGTGCGACTCCAACAACACGACCAGCAACGTCGACCTGGTCGTCCCGACAAACAACAAGGGTCGAAGAGCGCTGTCGGTCGTCTACTGGCTGCTGGCCAACGAGACGCTCGACCGCCGCGGTGCCGAGCCAACCTACGGCCTCGACGACTTCGAGAGCGACATCTAACGCCGAGTTACTTTCTGATTATCATCACAACTATCCCCACTAACCACAGGTTTCAGACGCGATACGACCGGGATCTCTCGGTATCTGTTTTGATATTCGCAGGAATAAGTTAAGTACGACGCACAGAAATTTGTTGGCGATGGAAGACCGGCACACGGGGGGCAAAACTGCAACCGCCTATGTGCCGCTGGAGACGATTCTCGAGAGTATCCCCGACCCAGTGTTGCTTCTCGACGAGAGCCACCAGATAACGGCGGTCAACGACGCAGCCGGGGAGCTGTTCGATTGCCGACCCAACGCGCTTGTCGGGACGCAGTGGGCGGAGTGCTGTCCGGCGACCGACCGCGAGGCGTTTCTCGGACTGCTCGAAACGACGACCGATGGACGCCTCGACCGGTTCGAGGACGGCGCACCGATCAGAATCGAGACGCTGGCAGGCGAACGGCGGCCAGTAGAAATTACCGTCGAGCGAATTTACGATGGCGGCGACTCCTTTCTGTTCTGTCAGTGCCGAGAGATTACCGAACAGATCGAGCGCGAACAGACGCTCCGGGCGACGATTGCCCGACTGGAGGCACTCTTCGAGGCCTCACCGGTTCCGATGATGTTGCTCGACGCCGACGGAACCATCGAGCGCTGGAACCGCGCGGCGTCCACGACGTTTGGCTGGGAGAGCGCAACCGTGACCGACGAGCAGTATCCACTGTTCACCGACGCTGAGACACGAGAGACGTTCATGGAGCGAGTGCTCGACGGCGAGCGTATCGTCGGGTTAGAGACGACCCATCAGGGACGAGATGGCTCACTCGTCGAGGTAGAGCTGTATGCCCACCCGCTCACCGAGGGCGGTGAGGTGAGTTCGATAATTGTCTCCGCGATCGACGTCACCGAACTGAAACAGCGAGAACAGCACCTCGGCGTTCTCCACCGAATTATGCGGCACACGCTGCGGAACAAACTGAACGTCATCTACGCGGTGGGCGAGGAAGTAGTCGACGACGAGGCGAGTGACCAGCCAGATTTCTCGGGCCGACTGATCGACGCAACCGAGGAACTGATCCAACTCAGCGACCAGGCCGAGCGGATCAACAGCGACCTTCGTCGCGTCGAATCACCTGCACCGGTCGCACTCGACGCGCTCCTTGCCAGCGTTGACGAACGAGTTGGGGAACAACACGACGGAGCGTCAGTCCAACTAACTGACGACATTCCGCCCGTGCCGGTACCAGATATCGCGCGACGAATCGTCGAACAGCTCGTCGACCACGCCGTTGAGAACGCTGACAGCGAAACACCTGTCGTCGAGGTTGACGTTGCGGTCGAACGCCGGATTGTCATCTCCGTCACCAGCGAGCGTGAGGAACTAACTGAGGGCGAACGTGGATTCCTCCAGCGGGACGAATCCGCAGCACTGCTGCACGGCAGTCGGATGAATCTCGCGCACGCCGAAATTCTGGCGAGCGAACTTGGCGGCCAACTGGCGGCAGCAGAGCAGAACGGCCAGACCACAGTCAACGTCGAACTGCCTCGGCTGGGTCCAGAACTGAACTGAGTCTATCCTTGCCCGTTGATCGGCGGACGTGTTCCAAGAGTTACCTTGACAGTCCTGGGCGCGCCGTCGCGGATAACCTCAATATCGATGGTATCGCCGGGTGTGGTTTCCAGGGCCAGATATGCTGACAATCGCTCCCGGTTCTGAATCGTCCAATCGCCCATCCGGACGATAAGGTCACCGCCGACGCCCACCTCTCGCCCGCGGATCGTGGTCGTTGTCTGTGACCCCCGCAAGCTCCCGTTACTTGGCCCACTCGGAAGGACCTGATTCACGTAGACACCGAACGTGTAATCGCCGAAGTCGTTGGCCTCGATGACAGCCGGCGAGACGTCCGACAGGCCGATGCCCAGATAGGAGTGGTCGTAGCTGCCTGTCTCGATGAGGGCTGGAATCACTCGCTCAGTCAACGCCGCCGAGATGGCAAAGCCAACGTTGTCACCCTGCGTCGCGTTGACGACGCCGACGACCACGCCATCCAGCGTAATCAGCGGCCCGCCGCTGTTGCCGGGGTTGACCGCAGCGTCTGTCTGAATGCCGTCTGGCGTCGAGAACGGACTGTTTGGAATGGCGATGGTCCGGTTCCGTCCGCTGATGATTCCCGTCGTGAACGACCCAGAGAGTCCAAATGGATTACCCAGTGCTGCGACCTGCGTGCCGACCGGGTAGGACTGTTCAGCAAGGTCGAGCGCTGTCGCCGAGTCGGGGAGCGTGCTCGCTTCCAGTACGGCGAGGTCGCTGTGGACATCCGAGCCGACGAGGTCAGCTTCCAGCCAGCCAGACTCGCGAAACCGCAGGAAATAGTCGGTTGCACCACGAACGACGTGGTTGTTCGTGACGAGATAGGAGTCGTCGTAAACCCAGGCTGTGCCGCCGGAGACCCCGTCAGTGCTTGCTGCCTGGACGGCCGCCACGGAGTCGATAGTCTCCTGATACACTTCACCGAGCCGTGAGTTTGCGGGGAACTCTTCGCTTGTTTCGGGGGCGGCCGGGTCCTCGGGAAAGCCCGTCCTCTCCTCGACAGGACTGGCCTGTGGTGGATTTAACGTACAGCCAGCCAGCAGCGAGGAGAGGGCGAACCCGGACGCCGTCAGAAACGCACGTCGTGAGTGCCGCTTGTCGGACATACCTATCGTTGGGTCGGGACGAAAATAAAGGCCCGGTGGACGTGTGAGACCACCGAACGGGAACAGCACAGGTTCGCCGGTTGGCCCACGTATAAGTGTCTCGTAGGCGATATACCACATGCAATGGAACTCACTTGGTACGGTCACTCGACATGGGGCGTCGAACTCGGGGAAACATCGTTGCTCATCGACCCATTTTTCGACAATCCGAAGACTGACACCTCGCCGTCGGACCTCGACCCAGACCACGTCCTCCTGACTCACGGCCACGCCGACCACATCGCACACGTCGGCGAGTTCGGGGACGCCACGGTGGCGACAACGCCGGAATTGGCCGGCTACGTCGTCGACGAGTACGGGATCGACGAGGACAACACCGTCGGCTTCAACATGGGCGGCACCATCGAACTCGGCGACGCGTTCGTGACGATGGTCCGGGCCGACCACACGAACGGCCTCGACACCGGCTACGAGAACAGCGGTGGAATGCCTGCCGGGTTCGTCATCTCAGATACGAACCCGACGAAAGTCGCCGACGAACAGTCAGAGACGTTCTACCACGCTGGCGATACCGCGCTGATGTCCGAGATGAAAGATGTCATTGGCTCCTATCTCGAACCCGACGTGGCGGCACTGCCTGCGGGAGACCACTTCACGATGGGGCCGCTGCAGGCCGGCATCGCTGCCGACTGGGTCGATGTCGAGTACGCGCTGCCGATGCACTACGACTCGTTCCCGCCAATCGAAATCGACACCGACGACTTTGTCCGAGCGGTCAACGGCAACGCGCCGGGGACCGAAGCGGTCGTGCTCGACGGCGACGAAAGCTTCGAGTACTGAACACTCGCCTCGATACATACTGTTTTCAGCGAGGCCGTCGTAGTAGGTGACATGCCAGACATCGAAGTAACCAGCATTAGCGAAGAAGGATACGCAACGACCAATCTCATCGGCGAGTGGGAACTCGGTATCGACGCGACGGAAGAGCAGGGCCCGAGCCCGAACCAGTCGCTTGCGGCGACGTACGCGTCCTGTTTCATTCCGGCCTTCCGCGTCGGCGCGAACAAAGAAGGACTCGACGACCTCGGACAGATCGAAGTCGACGTCGGAGCTGACCTGGACGAAGACGACGACCTCGAGTACGTCTCCTTCGACATCCACGTCGAAGGCCTCCTTGGCGACTCCGTGAACGATGTCGTCCAGCGAGCGGAAGAGATCTGTCACGTCCACGCGGCGCTACGAGAGGAACTCCACGCCGACATCAGCGTCGAAGACGAAGTCGACTTCTGAGTCAGTCGGAACCCATTTTAGCGGTTTGCCCCAACAGCCAGTATGAGCAATGGGTGGCGAGACAAACTAGCCGGTGCCCGAATGCGCGTCGACCAGGAGTTCAACCAGCGAGTGCTCGACTCGCAGTTCTCGAACCAGGAGTGGGGACTGATTATGACCGCTATCGAGTTCGACATCGAGAGTCCCGACGACCCCGAGCAGGCAGAGATGGTCGCAAACACGGAGAATCTCGAACAGATTATGCCCGAACTGGACAACATCCCACAGGGGATGGCCCGACCCGACGGCAGCCACGACGATAGCGGCGGTGTGGTCGACTCCCTGAAGAGCGTGCTCGGGTTCGATGACTCTGACTCCAACGGCGCAAGCGTCGACAAGGACGAACTCGCGGCCGCGACAGCACTGGTCGAGGAGTACGCGAGCGAACTCCAGCAGTCCCTCGAAGAGGAGGGCCGATGGAAGTCTGTCTGTGCGGCGGCCGCCGACGCCTGAGCGGAGCGATAGACCCAAACCGGAGTGTCGAGTACGGCCAGGCATGGACAATTTCGGCGCTGACGCGGCGGGGGAAACGGTGACGTACGAGCCGATTGGGGTGAAAGACCTGCTGAGCGCGATGAAAGACAGCTCGGAGCTGATTGTTGATCTGGCGTACTCCGCGCTGTTGTACAACAACGAGAACCTCGCTGAGGAGGTGCTCGAACTCGAACGAGAGATGGACCTCCTGCAGTTGCAGGCTCGCATGAACACACTGATGGCCGCGCGCAATCCCGACGACGCCCGCCAACTCGCGCCGGTGCTGGGGATTATCGGCGCTGGCGAGAAAATTAGCGACGCTGCCGGCGACATTGCGGGAATCGTGCTCGGTGAGGAGCCACTCCCGGGTGCGATTCAGACGGCGCTCCCAGAGGCAATCGAAGTGCTCGAACAGGCCACGATGGCCGAGGAGTCAGCGTATGCCGGACGAACGCTGGGTGAAATCGACCTCGAAACCGAAACCGGCGTGCGCGTCATCGGAATCAGGGCTGATGGCGGCTGGAATCTCGACCCCGACTGGGACTCACAGCTCTCTGTCGGCGACAGTCTCCTGCTCCGGGGCAGCGAGTCGGGTGTTGCGACGGTCTACGAGCACGTCACCGGGACGGCCTACGAGCCACCCGAGACGGTAGAGACGGACCTGGCAGACCTCGAACGCGCTGTCGATACCATCGTGCTGATGAAAAACGTCAGCGAACTCGCTGTCGACCTCGCGTACGCGAGCGTGCTGTTCGACGACGAGGAACTGGCTGAGGAGGTTAACTCCTTAGAAGTCGAGGTCGATGGCCTTCACTCCCGCCTCGAAGCGTGGGCGTTACGGGCCGCACAGGACGTCGAGGACCCGGTTGCGCTGCGTGGCCTGCTCAGGCTGGCAAACAGCAGCGAGACGATCAGCGACGCTGCGCTGGAGATTACCGAAGGCATTCTCCGCGATATCGACACCCATCCGGTTATCGCTCAGTCAGTCAAGGAAAGCGACGTGGCAGTCCGTCGGGCAGAGATTGGCGCTGAGAGCCCACTTGCGGACCGAACTGTTGACAGTATCCGCGACGAGACGCCGGGTGTTTCGATCATCGCAATCCACGACGCCGACGGCGAGTGGGTGTTCTATCCCGAGGCCGAGCAGTCAGTCGATAGCGGTGATGTGTTGCTCGTCCGTGGCACGTGGAACGCCACCGAGCGTCTCTTGGAGGCGACCTAACTGAGCACGAACCCCGCGACGCCGATGAAAATGAGCATCCCGAACACGTCGACGACGTTCGTGACGATTGGGATGGTCGTGTCGTCAGGGTCGATTCCGAACCGATAGGAGAGGTACGTGGCGAGGAAGCTAAATACGATAGCGATAACAGCCACGGAGAGGCCGCTGGTGAGCGAGATGAGCAACAGCGTCGGCAACCCCAGTTTCGAGCCGATGACGAACCCAAGCAGGTAGGCACCGAACGCGAGCGCGGTGAAAATCGAGACGGCAAGCGCGAGGATGGCAACCACGTTGGCCCACAGCACCCGGTCACGGGGGTCGAGTGTCGTCGTCCCGAGGTGAAATCGTGTGGAGAGTCGCGAACTCAGCGTCGCACCGAGATTGCCGCCCGTCCCGACCATCGTTGGGACCATGATCGCGAGGATACCGTACTCCTCGAGCAGCGACTGCGCGCTTTCGAGTGTGATGCCCGCCCAGAGGACGATGACCGAAAGCACCGCCAGCATCGGGAACATCGTCCGGACGATACGCGACCACTGCCACGTGCCGAGTGAACTGCCACTCCCGACCATCAGAGCACCACCCCGACAAGCCAGACCGAGAACAGCAGAAAGACCATCCCGAAGATATCGCCCAGTGTCGTCACAATTGGGCCGACCAGATTATCGGGGTTGTAGCCGCGTTTGAAGCCTGCAAAGATGAGCACGAGCATCCCGACAATCATCAGCAGGGAGGTGAGTACACCTGCGACGAACATGATTGCAACCAGTTGAACGAGCATCGCCGGCTCCCAGTTTGGCAAGATCGTTAATACGAGCCACGTGAGCACGCCGATAACAACTGAGATTCCGATGCCGTTGACCAGCGAGGCGAGCGCAGCATTAGCGAGGCGCTCGTCGTACTGGAGTTCTGGCTCGATTAGTCCCTGGTGGAGTCCACTCGCGATACGGCCGCCAAGCGCGCCGTAGACGTTACCCCGCGTTGCCAGAAACACCGGAACCATCACCAGCAGACCAGGATACTTCGCAACACTTTCGAGAAGCCCTTCGAGAACGAGGCCGGCGAAGAGGCCGCCCCCGAGAGAGATGACGAGAATGGGAAACGTCTCGCGGTAGATTGTCGCCGCTTCCCCACGAACGTCCATGCCTCTGCCATCGGTGAGTGTTCGGTTAAAGCTGGCGGGCTGGACCGCGGATGTTTTTACCCGGGCACGCTCATACAAACGGTATGTCCCAAACCGATCTCGGAGCCTTCCAGCAAGGCGACGAGGACGGCGACCGCCCCGACGCCGAGGCCCGCGCCATTGCCGGCTCGAGCGGCGCGACCAACGCCGCCCAGGTCGATACGACCGAACAGCTCTTCGCACCCGTCGAAGAGACGGTCGAAATGGCCGTCATGCAGGTCGATTACACCGTCGAAGGGTACGGCGACGAGGAGTACCCCATCATCCACGTCTTCGGCCGCACCGCGGAGGAAGAACTCGTCCACGCCAAGGTCTTCGAGTTCAAGCCGTACTTCTACGCACCATCGGACAGCGTCACTGAGAGCCGACTGCAAGAGTACGAGCGAATCACCGACTGGCAGGAGGCCGGCGACGACGGCGGCTACGAGTCGATTCGCGGGGAGCAACTGACCAAAATCTTCGGCCAGACGCCGCGAGACGTGGGCCAGATGCGCGACGACTTCGACCACTACGAGGCCGACATTCTCTTTCCGAACCGGTTTTTGATTGATAAAGATATCACCAGCGGGATCGAGATTCCTGCCCGCGACGTCGAGGGCGAGACGCCAAACGACGCCCGGACAGTACGTGTCCACCACGATGAGGTTGACCCGGTCGATGTCGACGCCCGGCCGCGAGTCAACACCTTCGACATCGAGGTAGACGACCGCTCGGGCTTTCCGGAGGACGGCGAAGAGCCGATCATCTGTATCGCAAGCCACGACTCCTACGACGATGAGTACATTCTCTGGCTGTACGAGCCACCGACGGGCGAACAGGCACCGGCCGACCTCGACGGCTACGACCCAATCGACGTGGCCGACGGCGCGACCCGCACGCTCGATTACGACATCCGGAGTTTCCAGCAGGAGGAAGCGATGCTCGAAGCCTTCCTCGACTATTTCGAGCAAACTGAACCCGACCTTGCGACGGGCTGGAACTTCACGGATTTCGACGCACCCTATCTGTTAGACCGGCTGGAAGTCCTCGAAGACAACACTGACCACAACCTTGATATGAACCGCCTGTCGCGGGTGAACGAGGTCTGGCGAAGCGACTGGCAAGGCCCCGACGTGAAGGGGCGGGTGATGTTCGACCTGCTGTATGCGTACCAGCGGACGAAATTCACCGAACTCGACTCCTATCGTCTCGAAGACGTTGGGCAGCGCGAACTTGGTATCGGGAAAGAGCGGTATCCGGGCGACATCGGCGACCTCTGGGAGGACAACCCCGAGCGCCTGCTAGAGTACAACCTCCGGGACGTGGAGCTGTGTGTCGAACTCGACCGTGACCAGGATATCATCGCCTTCTGGAACGAGGTCCGACAGTTTGTCGGCTGTAAGATCGAAGACGCGACAACACCCGGCGACGCGGTGGACATGTACGTCCTCCACAAACTCCACAACCAGTTCGCGCTCCCATCAAAAGGCCAACAAGAGTCTGAGGATTATGAAGGTGGAGCGGTTTTCGACCCGATTTCGGGCGTTCGAGAAAATGTCAGCGTACTAGACTTAAAGAGCCTCTATCCGATGTGCATGGTAACAATTAACGCATCGCCAGAGACGAAGGTTGACCCCGAGGAGTACGACGGCGAGACATTCCGGGCACCGAACGGCACCCGGTTCCGGAAGGAACCAGACGGCGCGATTCGGGAGATGGTCGACGAACTGCTCGAAGAGCGAGAACAGAAGAAATCGCTGCGAAACGAGCACGACCCCGAAGAGCAAGAATACGACCAGTACGACCGCCAGCAGGCGGCTGTCAAGGTTATTATGAACTGCTTCACTCCGGATACGGAGGTTCTGACGCCCGATGGCGTTCGAGGGATTCGGGAATTAACGGTCGGCGACGAGGTGTACTCGCTCGACCCGGAGACGATGGAGATGGAGGTCAAGCCAGTCACTGAGACGCACGAATACCCGGACTACCGGGGGGAACTGGTCGACATCCAGACGAGCAAGATTGATTTCAGTGTCACGCCGAACCACCGGATGCTCGTCAAGAAAAACGATAGAAACGGTATTACTGAGGAGGGATGGAAATTCGCCGAAGCGGGAGAGTTATACGATTACTGCCACTATGAAATGCCTCACGACTGGAACTTTTCGCACTCTGGGAGTCTCGGCGACGAGATTGATCTCGGCGAATTAGCACGGAAACACACTGAGACTCCGCTGATAGTGGCTGATGGCGGCGCGAAAATCGGAGCACAGTATGGAGAGCCAAATGTTGCTCGACAAATTGGTGCCGATCAGTTCTTAGAACTACTGGCTTGGTATATTACCGAAGGAAATGTGTATCGCGCGGACACCGGGAACCATCGTATAAAAATAGCACAAGAGAATGAGACGCAAAGAGAAGAGATTCGTGATACCGTAGAACAAATAGTAGACTACTGTTATACTTCAGAGCGACACGTACAATGCTCCAGTCGTGTCCTTGGAGACCTGCTGCGAGAGTTGTGTGGCAGCGGAAGCGAGAACAAGCGGATTCCAGAACTCGTCTTTGAATCGTCACAGGAGCAAAAAGAACAGTTCCTTCAGGTGCTGATTGATGGCGACGGAGACCGACAAGAAAATTCCTGGCGATATAGCACCAAGAGTAGGCAACTTAGAGATGACGTACTGCGACTGTGCACGCATCTGGGACTGACAGTATCGTACGGGTCTAACAGCGGTGTTTGGCGCATCTACTGTGCAGAAAATGGAAAAAATTCGTTCCGAATGCACCGAGACGGATCGGAAAGTACTGCCGAGGACGGAGTCTACTGTGTCACTGTAGCCGATAATAACACTTTGCTCGCTGGTAGAAATGGCAAATTCCAGAACGTTTCGAACTCGCTCTACGGCGTTCTTGGATGGGACCGGTTCCGCCTGTACGACAAAGAGATGGGCGCAGCCGTGACCGCCACCGGTCGTGATGTCATCGAGTATACCGACGAAGTTGTCCAAAACGAAGGGTACGAGGTGGTGTACGGGGATACCGATTCTGTCATGTTAGAATTTGGACAAGTTGGCCCAGACGATGTCGAGGGTGGTGTAGAGGTCACCGACGAAATGCGGGCGAAACATCCCAAGATGGACGAAGAAGAACTGCAGACAATTGCAGCGACCGTCGAGAAAGGGTTCGAGCTCGAAGCCGTAATTAACAGTTCCTACGACGAATTTGCCCTTGAAGAACTGAACGCACAGGAGCACCGCTTCGAGATCGAGTTCGAGAAACTCTACAGACGGTTCTTCCAGGCGGGCAAAAAGAAACGCTACGCCGGTCACATCGTCTGGAAGGAGGGCAAAGATGTCGACGATATCGATATCACGGGCTTCGAGCACCAGCGGTCAGATATCGCGCCAATTACGAAGGAGGTCCAGAAGGAGGTTATCGACCGAATCGTCACCGGCGAGGATATTGAGTCCATCAAATCCTACGTGACAGAGATAATCGAAGGATTCCAGACCGGCGAGGTCAGTCCCGAAGAGATCGGCATTCCCGGCGGCATCGGCAAGCGATTAGACAACTACGACACCGACACCGCACAGGTCCGGGGAGCCAAGTACGCGAACCTTCTTCTGGGGACGAACTTTAACCGTGGCTCGAAACCCAAGCGCGTCTATCTCGACCGCGTCCACGCTGACTTCTTCGAACGAATCGAGGAGGAAGAGGGTATCAACGTCAACGACGACCCGCTGTACGGAGAGTTCAAACGCAACCCCGACGTCATCTGCTTCGAGTATGCTGACCAGTTGCCCGAGGAGTTCGAGATTGACTGGGAGAAGATGCTCGACAAGACACTCAAGGGGCCAATTGAGCGTATCCTCGAAGCACTGGGCGTCTCCTGGGAGGAAGTCAAATCCGGCCAGGAGCAGAAGGGACTCGGCGATTATATGTAGAACTACCGGCTACTTCGTTCGATAGCCACAGTGTTGTTGCAAACAGCAGGTTTTTTACTGCCCGATTTTGCCATAAACAGTACCAAGAGGCGCTCTACCGACAATTTAATGACAGCCCACACGTAGGACGTTCGAGGTTTTAGAAAATATATTCTCGATAAACCAAAAACAGAGTTCCCAGCAGTGAAACGAGGACGCGCAAATGCGAAACTATTATGCGTCAGTCGCCCCATTTTTCGGATGACCTAAGATTACTATGGCAGTACTTAAAATCAACAACCTTCAGGCAAAGGTGGCAGAGGATGGCGGCGAGCAAATTCTCGAAGGCGTCGACCTCGAAGTGGCGAGCAACGAGATCCACGCGCTGATGGGCCCGAACGGCAGCGGGAAATCAACGCTGGCAAAAGTGATCGCCGGACACCCCTCCTACGAAGTGACAGGCGGGTCGGTGACGCTCGAACTCGACGGCGATGAGTTCGACGAGGATATCACTGACGACCTCAAGGAGTGGGACCTCCTCGACCTCGAACCGAACGAGCGCGCCGCGCTCGGTATCTTCCTCGGCTTCCAGTATCCCGCGGAAATCGAGGGCGTCACGATGGTGAACTTCCTCCGAACCGCACTGAACGCCAAACTCGAAGAGCGAGAAGAGCTATTCGAGGACGAGGACGAAGCGGAGGAAGAAGCCGAAGAGGCGACCAACGAGGACGCCGCCGGCTACGATACGTCGCCGATGGAGGGGGACGTCGAAGAGGGCGAGATTGGCGTTGCCGAGTTCCAGGAGATTCTGCAGGAGAAGATGGAACTGCTGGACATGGACGAGAAATTCGCCAGTCGCTATCTCAACGCTGGCTTCTCCGGCGGAGAGAAAAAGCAAAACGAGGTGCTGCAGGCAGCAATCCTCGAACCCGAATTTGCGGTGCTTGACGAGATCGACTCCGGACTGGACATCGACCGACTGCAGGATGTCTCGAAAGGAATTAACGCGCTTCGTGACGACCAGAACGCTGGCATTCTCCAGATTACGCACTACCAGCGCGTGCTCGATTACGTCGAGCCAGACCACGTCCACGTGATGATCGACGGCAAAGTCGCCAAAAGCGGTGGGCCAGAGCTCGCAGAAGAGCTGGAAGACAAGGGCTACGACTGGGTCCGCGAAGAAGTCTACGAGGCAGCCTAAGGTGAAACTATGAGTTCAGACCAAGACCACCTCGAAGAGACGGACACCGAGAAACGATTCGAATTCAAGAAAGAGGAGAAGTCTGCGTTCCAGGCCGAAAAGGGGCTCACCGAGGAGACGATTCGCGTCATCTCCGAGGATAAGGACGAGCCAGAGTGGATGCTCGAACGGCGTCTCCGCGCGCTCGAGCAGTTCCAGCAGATGCCGATGCCCGACGACTGGCCGGGCGCACCCGACCTGAGCGAGATTGAAATCGACGAAATCGTCCCGTACATCCGCCCGGATATCGAGACCCGTGGCGGTGTCGACGACTGGGAAGACCTGCCTGAAGAGATTCAGGACACCTTCGATAAGTTGGGTATTCCTGAGGCAGAGAAAAACGCTCTCTCCGGCGTTGGTGCCCAGTACGAGTCCGAAATTGTCTACCAGAACATGCAGGAACGCTGGGAAGAGAAAGGCGTCATCTTCTGTGACATGGACAAGGCTGTCCAGGAACACGAAGAAATCGTCAAAGAGCACTTCATGACCAAAGCCGTGCCGCCGAGCGACAACAAGTTCGCCGCGCTGCACGGCGCGATTTGGTCCGGGGGTTCCTTCGTCTACGTGCCAGAAGACACGAACGTCGACATGCCTGTTCAGGCCTACTTCCGGATGAACTCCGATGGAATGGGTCAGTTCGAGCACACACTCATCATCGCCGAAGAGAACTCGGAAGTCCACTACATCGAAGGCTGTAGTGCGCCGAAGTATTCCGAGTTCAACCTGCACAGTGGTGGCGTGGAAGTCTTCGTCAACGAAGGCGCGCACGTTCAGTACTCCACGGTGCAGAACTGGTCGAAAAATACCTACAACCTGAATACGAAACGAGCAATCTGTGAAGCCGACGGCACCATGGAGTGGGTCTCCGGTTCGATGGGCTCGAAAGCCACGATGCTCTACCCATCCACAGTGCTCAAAGGCCCCGGTGCGACGGACAACCACATTACCATCGCCATGGCTGGCGAGGGACAGAACATCGACACCGGCGCAAAGGTCTACCACAACGCGCCAAACACCTCCTCGACTATCGAGTCGAAAAGTATCAGCAAGGACGGCGGCCGCACCAATTACCGCGGCCTCGTCCACATCGCAGACGGTGCCGAGAACGCCTCAACCTCCGTCGAGTGTGACGCATTGATGTTCGACAACGACTCGACGTCGGACACGATGCCGTACATGGAAATCCAGGAGAGCGAAGTCGACGTCGCCCACGAAGCGACTGTTGGGAAGATTGGCGACGAGGACGTCTTCTACCTCGAATCGCGTGGCCTCGACGACGACGACGCCAAACAGATGATTGTCGCTGGCTTCATCGAACCGCTCACGGAGGAGTTGCCCATCGAATATGCGGTTGAGATGAACCGACTCATCGAACTCGAAATGGAGGGGAGTCTCGGGTAACTCCGAGGTGGATACAATGAGTACGCAGGTACACGCAAATCTGACGGAAGAACAGGTAACAGAGATCAGCGAATCACTCGGCGAACCCGAGTGGCTGCTGGAAACACGCCTCGACGCGCTCGACGCGCTCGAAGAGCTGGACATGCCCGCTGTCATCCGGACGCCGGGTCGTGACTGGACGAACCTCGACGCACTGGAGTACGAGGAGTTCATCGACCCGCTGGAGATGGCCCAAGAGAAAGACCGCGTCGACGCCGAGGGCGTCGAGGTGCTCTCGTGGGCAGACGCCGTTGCGGAACACGGCGACCTTATCGAAGAGCACTTCGGTAGCGTCGTCGACCCCGAACGGGACTACCTGACGGCACTGTCGACGGCGCTGTTTAGCGCCGGGACGGTCGTCTACGTCCCCGAAGGCGTCGTTGCAGAAGACGTGAAGATCCGCACGCGGATCAACTCACAGTCGCTGTTCAACTACACGCTCGTCATCGCCGAGGAATCCGCGAGCGTCACGATTCTCGAACGGCAGTCCACCGGCGAGGAACTGGAGGGACGACAGTACTACAGCGGCGTTGTCGAGGCAATCGCCGGTGAGAACGCTCACGTCCAGTACGGCACGCTCCAGAACCTCTCCGAGGAGACCTACAATTACCAGGTCAAGCGCGGCCACGCCGGCCGTGCAGGCCAGGTCAACTGGATCGAAGGCAACATCGGCACTCGCCTCACGAAGAGTTCGGTCGAGACCCGACTGCTGGGCGACGGCAGCGAGTCGAAGATTGTCGGCGCCTTCTTCGGCCACGACGACCAGCACATCGACATCGCGAGTCGAGTCTGGCACGAGGCCGAACACACGACCGCCGACCTCGTGACCCGAGGTGTCCTCGACGACGAGGCACGCTCGGTCTACGAGGGTGTGCAGGACGTTGGTCGAGAGGCGTGGGATACCAACTCCTACCAGCGCGAGAACACGCTCATGTTGAGCGACGACAGCGAGGCCGACGCCTCGCCGAAACTCATCATCAACAACCACGACACCGAGGCCAGCCACTCGGCCACGGTCGGACAGGTCGACTTCGAGGACCTGTTCTACATGAACTCTCGCGGAATCGGCGAGGAGCAGGCGACGAACATGCTCGTCGAGGGCTTCTTCGTGCCCGTGCTCGAAGAGGTGGAAGTCGACGAACTCCGCGACGATCTGGAAGAGCTGATCGCCGCACGACTGCGCTAAGCGGGCGAACCGGATTTCTTTTTGCGGTGGCCGCGAACAGAGAGAGGTATGTTTGGAACCAGCGGGATTCGCGGTCCTGTCGGCACGGAGGTAACGGCGGCGCTGGCACTGCGGGTCGGCCGCGCGCTCGGCGTCGATACCGACCGCGTCGTCGTTGGCCGCGACCCCCGCGAGAGCGGCGAAACACTGCAGGCCGCACTAACCGCAGGACTCCGGGAGTCGGGCACAGACGTCGTCGACCTCGACGTCGCGGCAACACCCACGGTCGGGCGGGCGGTCGCCTGGGAAGACGCTGACGCTGGCATTGCCGTGACGGCGTCGCACAACCCGCCAGAAGACAACGGCATCAAACTCTGGCAGCCCAGCGGGCAAGCATTCGACACCGCACTCCGGGAAGAGATTACGGAGCGCATCGAATCAGAAACGACGGCGCTGGCCAACTGGGACAAGTTCGGAAAGCACCAGCGCGTCGACCATCAGCCCAGCCACAGGGCCGCGCTGCTCGATGCTGTCACACTCGACCAGCCTGTGTCTGTCATCCTGGATGTTGGCAATGGCACAGGCGGGGTTACTGCCGAGGCACTCGACGAACTCGGCTGTCACGTAGAGACGCTGAACGCACAGCCAGACGGCTCCTTTCCCGGCAGACCGAGCGAGCCGACATCGAAAAACTGTGAGTCGCTGTCAGAACTCGTCGGCGCGTCCGACGCCGATTTAGGAATTGCCCACGACGGTGACGCCGACCGAATGCGCGCCGTAACGGCTGACGGTGAGTTTCTGTCTGGTGATGTCCTGCTCGCGCTGTTCGGCCGCGAGGCTGCCTCTGAGGGCGAGGCTGTGGCCGTGCCGGTCGATACGAGTCTGGCTGTCGAAGACCATTTCGCGGCGGGGGGCATCGAAACGCGCCGAACACCGGTCGGCGATGTCTACGTGGCGGAGGCAGCCAGCGAGACGGGCGTTGCCTTCGGCGGCGAACCCAGCGGTGCGTGGATCTGGCCGTCAGAGACGCTGTGTCCCGACGGACCGCTGGCAGCGTGTCGAATCGCAGCGATGGCGGCAGAGCGACCGCTGGCAGCGCGTGCGGCCGAAGTCGAAACGTATCCTATCGAGCGCAACAGCGTCGAAGTCAGCCAAAAAGCAGCGGTGATGAACGCGGTCAGTGAACTCGTCGCTGAGCGGTTCGAGTCTGTCTCGGCGCTCGACGGCGTTCGCGTTGACCTCGAGGGTGGCTGGTTCCTGCTCCGAGCCAGCGGGACGCAGTCACTTATCCGAATGACTGCCGAGGCGCGCACTGAGGCCCGCACAACCGAGATTGCGGAGTTGGCGATGGAATTGCTCGCCAAGGCCCGCGAGAGCTAATCTGAGCGGGTCACGGGCGACTCAGAAGTGGGTTGTTGACAGGCAAGCCTACAGTGGCTATACGTTGACAATCAGAGGTGTCGAAAAGGCAAAAACGTGGAAAGCGGTCCGCTATTACCCCCGCCGCGTGGACCGGGCCTGGCGCACATCGGCACCGTCCCGGATTTTGTCTTCACACTGTGGACACACACGCGGCTTGTCGATCCCGTTCGGTGTGAATACTCGTGCGTAATCCGCCGTCACAAACGCACCGCAGTTCTGACATTCCGGCATACAGAGTACCAGTATGGCCGCGTCGTAATAATGGTTGGTGCTCAGCCAAATTGTGCCCTCACAGCGAGGACGAAACAGTTCCGGACTCGTCGAGGTCGATAACGCCGTCGAACAACTCGCTGAACGAGTCCCGAACGTCGTCGTCGTGGACGCCCTGGGCGAGGTGGAACAGCCCAACAGCGTCGTATTCGTCCAACAGGTCGAGAATCTCGGCGACCGCCTCGCGGGCCTGCTCTTCGTCGGCGTAGTAGATCATCTCGGTGATGGAATCGAGGCTTACGCGTAGTTTGCCTTCGCGGGAATCAAGGAACTTGCGAGTCTCTTCGATGATTGCGTCGAGGTCCTCTGGCGTGGTGACGTACTTGACGTGGTCGCTCTGGCGGCGGGTGTATCCCCGCTCGACCGAGAGCGTGTCGAGAATCGTTGCGCTGTCCTCATCAACCTCGTAGTGTTCGAGTTTCTGTTCGACTTCGCGCGCGGTCGTCCGTGTCGAGATGACGAGCAGGTGGTCGGTGTCCGTCTTGAGAAACTGCGTGTCGATTCGGTCGGTTTCGCCGATGCTCGGGTGCAAGAGCAACAACCCAGTGCCGGCAGGAATCGTCTCCGGCGTGTTTTCGATCGCCAGCGTGTACTCCATGTACCAGTACTCGGGAATGGTAGCGTCTTAAGTTTGCGGGCTCATTACCGCGTCGGGACAGTGCCTGCCAGTCCCGCCGCGTCCAGTCGGCGGGCGAGCGCTGCTGGACCGATAATGGAGACGCCCGACTGCTCGGCCGCTGACTCCGCCGACGGTGTCGTCGACGCCGTCGTAACGACGACTGCTTCGTCAGTTCGCGAACTGTTCTGCGTCGCCGCCTCGCACTGGTCGAGAACCGTCCTGTCAACTGGGCCGGCCCCAGACTCGACGACCCACAACAATGCCCGGTCGTTGCTCTCCTCGGCCATCGCCACAACATCGTAGACAGCGTCACCAGCCCCGTCGACAACGGAGGTTGTCCAGCCATTCGCGTCCCAGAGGCGCGCGACGAGGTCCCGGAGTGTCTCTCCATCCAGCGCTTCGAGACGTTCTTGGAGTTCCTCGAGGGGGATGTCGGCGGCTGCTGTGTCAGTGTCAGCGTCTGTAGCCTCTGGGGCGTCAGCGTCGTTGGTGGTGTCTGTCGACGCCCGCTTCTGTGCCTGAATCTGGTCGAGAACCGATGTTGACTCTGAGCTCGAGGACTCGAACTGCGGCGACTTGTCTGGGTCCGCTGAAAAGTCGTCGCGCTGTGCTGCTGTCGACATAGAATCGTGAAACGAGAGGCCCTCGATTCCGTCCTCGACCGGGCTCTCGTCTTCGGGGAGTTCGTCGCCCGTGTCCTCACTCGGCTCGAAGGCAATCGGGTCGTTTGGAACAGTGTCTGTCGGACGGGTACCATCGAGACGGTCTTCAGCCGCCGCAATCGCAGTTTCGACCTCCGACAAGCGGTCGGGGCGGATCTCTGTGGCGAGGTTGTGGGCGTGCTGGAACTGTTCTGTCGCTCGCTCGTAGACCTGTGTTGCCTGTGTCTGTCTGTCTTGTACGGCGAGTTTGTCGCCCGACCGGAGCCACTCGACCCCCGCCTCGTAGTGGTCGCCGATGGCGTCGTCGGCGATATCGTTCGTCTGCTCGCGAATAAGGTCGTGGTTGGCGACGAATCCATCCTCGGTCTTCCCCCAGTCGAGTCCAAGCAAGTCGCGGTACAGGTCCAGTGCGCGCTCCCACTCACCGGCGGCGTCCTCTGGGTCGGCAAGCGCGAGCGCACGTCTGCGGGCGGTGTCGGCGTCGACCAGCGGCCCGACCCTGAGCAGTTCGCGCTCGGCAGCCCCGGCCCGGAGCCGACTCCAGAGCGTCTCTGACGTTGGTGTCGAGCCCTCGACATCGAGCGCCGTCTGGTAGTGTTTGATTGCTCGGTCGTACGACGTCGCGGCTGACTCGTACTCGCTTGCCTGCCACGCCTCGTGAGCGCGAGCGTGAGCGCGAGCCCCGTCACTGGCGATCAGTTGCCGTTCAAGCGCAGTGAGCCAGGAGCGTAACTCCGCCGCGCGGTCTGCAATCTGGGCGTGGGCGGCGGGACCGACTTCCTGAATTCTGGTTGTCGCAGTCTCGATAGTTTCTTGTAGGCCGTCAATACCCTCACGAGCGGTCTCGAGTTCCCCCTGGCTGAGTCGGTCTCCCGCGCTGCCCAGCGCCGCCTCGACGTCGTCGAGTAACCGGGCGGCGTTGGCCCACACCTGTGCCGAATTTTCGATATGGGTCGCGACAGCCGTCGGGTCGTCCGAACACGGGAACGACCATTGCTCGCCCTCGAGCGTCTCGATTGTGAGCGTGCTCGTCCGGATGCCGCTGTCGGCAGTCGTTTCGACGATATCTTCGAGAGCGAGCGAAAGCGACTCGTCACCGCCCGCCTGTCCGACGACAAAGAGGACGCGGAGGTCAGTTACGAGGGCAAATGCCTGAAAGTCACCCTCGGGTTTGAGCGTTCGGCTGGATTGGCCGTCGATTTCGAGGCCCGATTTCTTGTTCTGGAGGACGTAGGCGGGCTGTTCGTCCGGTTCGAGGTACGTCTCGAGGGGCTGGCCGTCGAGATACGTGCCGCCGAACAGCCCGTCCGCTGCTGTCGTGTGTAACACGTCGTGGTCCTGTCCGTCGGTGAGGTCGATTATCGTACCCATACCCGGTTTGGCTACTCTTCTCCGTGGGGCACAGTAAATACTTCGGCAAACGAGTCGACACGCTCTTTGGACCGGCCGGAGTACTGACAGCTATGACTGACACCGTGACCCCCCAACGCGAGTACGGCAGCAAGGGCGGGATGAGCGTAATCGGCTGGGTGATTGCGATTACGATTGGACTGCTCTTCTTGCCAATTCTCCCCTTTGCTCTGATCGTTATCGGTGTACTGCGGCTGTTCGGAGCCGGACAGCGACCGAGATAACCCACGGCTTTTTCTGTGAAGGGCCGACCAGGCGGCCCATGAGTTTCGACGGAGGGCGTCCGTGAGCGAACGCGTCTTGCTGGCGAAGCGCCACCGAGACGGTCGCTACGAGTGCTTCCGGTCACAGTTCGCCGATACCGAACGCCTGCTCCGGGCCGTAAGCGAGGGAGACGCCATCGCCAAATTGCTACGGGACGACACCTGGACCACGTGTAGCCGATGGCACTGCGAAGACCTCCTCGATGACCTCTCGTATCTGACGCTCGACCTCTGCGTCGAGTGCGCTGGTCCAGAGGTCACAGCATACCTCCCGGTCTGGACAGGCGTCCCAGCGGGTAAGCATGACAGGACGCCAGCCAACTGTGGCGTCCTCCTCCGAGTGGATTCAGTCAGAGAGTACAACCGACTTCGCCGTCGACTCCGGTTCGAGAAGGCCCATTTCGGGGAGGCAATCGAGTGTGGGAACATCGACGCGACGACAGCACAGAAGCGACTGCTGGCTCGTTTTCGAGCGCGAATCGAACACGTCTCTACGAGTGCGCGACACCTGCTCGGCGACCCGGAGACGTGAGCGCCAGAATCGCCAGTCACATATCGGTTCACGCCGGAAGAGTAGCTGTGACTGAGCAGGGATTACAGGCCAAAACAGCGCCGACGGCGGCGGCGGCGCTGGAGGTACTCGAAGCCGGTATCCAGGCCGAGCGCCTCACGACGATGTTCGGCCGCTGTCGCGTCGAATACGACGGCCGTGCGGCGAGTTCGCTGGACTGGGGTAACCGACTGGTCGTCCTCAAACCCGACGGGACGGTGCTGGTCCACACCGACAGCGGCCAGAAACCGGTCAACTGGCAACCGCCGGGCTGTACCCACGACGGCTACATCGTCGAGGACCGCCTCCACGTCGAGAGTGTCCGCTCGAATCCAGAAGAGCAGTTGCTGGTGGTGTTCGAGACGGTCGACCAGATTGTCACCTACGACGGCAGCGGCGAGCGCGACGTGACCGTCACTGGTACCGAAGAGGACCTGCGCGAGCGGATTCTCGACAGCCCCGACCTCCTCGAACCGGGCTTCGAGCCACGGGCGACCGAACGAGACACGTCGGCGGGTGCGGTCGATATCTACGGAACTGACAGCGACGACAGTGCCGTGGTGGTCGAACTGAAGCGTCGCCGTGTCGGACCGGACGCTGTGAGCCAACTCAACCGATACGTGGAGGCACTCGGGTCGGAACTCCACGCAGAGCGCACAGTGAGAGGAATTCTCGTCGCACCGTCAGTGACAGACAGAGCACAGGAATTGCTCGACCGACGTGGGTTGGAGTTCGTTTCGCTATCTCCGGACCCGGAGTGAAGGAATTCAGGAGCGTAGAGACAGTGTCGTTCGAGGACACCGCCACAATCGAACGCCGACGGCCCAGCTACTCGATAAACGAACGGAGAAGCACACCCAGACCGACGACAAGCGCCACAGATTCTGCGATGTGGACCTGCGTGAGCGTCAATCTGGTAAGCTGGTACAGCACTCCTTCGATGAGGACACCGAGCGTGATGAATCCGAAGCCAATCGTCGCGTCACGGAGATATCGAGTTTTCTCTCGGCGGTAGGCCCGAGCGCTGATTGCTGTCGTCGCGAGCCCCATCACGAGCAAGAGGATACGAACGAGAATGAGCGCGAGCTCCCAGTGTGCGGTCATCGGCCCTCGTCCCCCGTCCCCTGCTGTGGGATTTGGCCGTACAGGGAGTACAGAATGACGAGCATCCCGACCGCGACGATAGCAGTCTGGATGGTCCCCGACAGGAATATCGACAAGCCGACGACATCGAAGAGAACCCCCTCGATGACGGACCCGACGCTGATGAACAGGAAGCCAACAGCGACGTAGAGCATCGGCTCGCTCCCGTACGTTCGATATCCCTTGTACGCCTGGTACGTTATCAACAGTCCTAATCCGACCGTGACGAGCTTCGCGATTACGAGTTCGATGTGCATGGTGTGTTCAACTCTCCCGGATGTCGCTCCAGATGCGCGAGAACCGCTGGGCGGGGTCTTCACGAACGTGGACGCTCACGTCTATTGTCCCGTCCTCGATGTCGACGTCGAGGTGGTCGATGTTCGCCTCGTAGACGCTGTGGTGGCTCCCGTCTGATTCGAGCTGTGTCCGCTCAACGAGCAGTTCGCTCTCGACCATGTCTTCGACCTGTCGATAGATGGTCGAAAGGGCAACGTCACACTCCTCGCTGAGTTCTTTCGCCGACCTGGGTTCACGGCTGGCCGCCGACAGGATTTGCCGGACCCGCTCCTGACCGAGCAGTTCCAGGAGCTCGTCAGAGCGGTCGGTAGTGGGCACAGCTGTTCCTCGCAATATGCACTACGTACTTCAGGGTACTTAGATAAGAAGCAGGTTTGCGTCGCGTGCAAAACAGGGAGCCTGTCTATTATCTCGGTCGTCCTACCTCCATATGTGAGGTGACCTGTGCTATGAGTCAAAAACAAGTTACTCGACGGCGATTGCTCGAAGGAACTGCCGGTCTTGCTGTCGTTGGACTGGCTGGCTGTACCGGCGCTCCGACCGAGTCAGAGCAACAGCCGACAGATGACACTCCCACGGACCACGAGTCCGAGGGGGACGACCACTCCGGTCACGGAGAAGAAGGCCACGGTCACGACACGGTGAGCGAACCAAAAGCGTCCCGCGAGGTGGCGATCAACACGGTGGGTCAGGAAGGGTCGGCCGAGTACCACTTCGACCCCCACGTGACGTGGGTCGAGCCAGGTGGAACGGTCACGTGGCGACTCGAAAGCGGTAGCCACACCGCGACTGCGTACCACCCCGGCAACGACCAACCGCGACTCGTCCCCGAAGGGACCGAGGGCTGGGACAGCGGAACGATGTCGACGGAAGGTGAAACGTTCAAGCACACCTTCGAGACCGAGGGTGTGTACCACTACCTCTGTACCCCCCACGAGCAGTTCGGGATGGTGGCCACCGTCATCGTCGGGCAACCCCATCTCGAAGACCAGCGGGCCCTCCAGGCGATGCCTGCCGACAAGCCCGAGAAAGTGCACGGGAAACTGGAAGAACTCAACACGATGGTCCGGGACATTCTGGGCGAGGGTCACGACGACGACACGTCTACTGAAGACGGTCACCACGACGAAGAAACGTCGACTGAAGACGGTCACCACGACGAAGAAACGTCGACTGAAGACGGTCATCACGACGAAGAAACGTCGACTGAAGACGGTCATCACGACGAAGACACGTCCACCGAGGACGGTCACCACGGGTAAGAAGCATCCACCGAAGCGACACACCGTGGAAAGAGCCCGAAATACCAAACTGAACACCTTCTTTGGCGGAGGCGTTGTGCGCCGTCATCCCGTCTAACCCCAGCTGAACTGTCTCAACATACGAATAATTAAGAATTCTCTCCCGGAGCGGTGGTGTCGCCCGGAACACTAACGACCGGCATCGTCCCAAACGGTGTGCTCCGGTCAGCCGGCTAGCCCTCGTGCCGGGCGGGTCGTGCCACTGAACGGAGACCTCCGCCACGTCAAGATCCAGCGGGCCGGCAATGGCAACCAGTTCCACGTCCCAGGCGAAGCCGAACTCGTAGCGGTGCCGGCGGACCCGCTCCCAGCCCGCTGCCGTGATCGCCTTCGCGCCACACTGGTAATCGTACAGATTCACCGCGAGCAGGCGCCGCACCAGCCCAGACGAGCGTGCTGCTACGGCCGCTGGCTACCTGCTGCTTGCGGGGAGAAAATTCGGGCATTTAGGCTCGGCGGGGCCTACTACTGGGAAAAGCTTAGCCGTTGTGCCTCTCACATCCACAGTTTGCCTGCAGAGCTACTCGCAACTGTAGATGAACGATTGAGAGGAAAGCTGGATTACTCAAGCGGTTGGACGTACTCGACTTGTTTCGGCTGGAAATCCAGTTTACGGTAAAACCGCCGTGCACGATCATTCTGCCACTCACAAGAGAGCTTGAGATGGTCACAATCACGCTGTTGGGCCAGTTCCTTCAGGCGTTCGACAGCCGCTGTCCCGTGCCCCTGATTTCGGTACTGTTCGTCGATAGCGATATCAACGAGGCGGAGATACTGTGAGTACTGGCGAGACGGATGCTCGCCCTCACGAACCATGAGATAACCAATGGTCTCACCCTCCGTTGTAATGAGATAGAGCATTGTTTCATCGTCCGCAAGCAGATTCCGGAACCCTTCTTCGGAAACTTCGCTAGCGTCGTCATAGACGAGTTCGTTCAACTCGGAGTAGTTCTCCATAGATTTCGCGAGGCGATACCAGCGGTCCGTAATCGCACCAAGATCAGCTTCGGTCGCTTCGACGAGTTCCATATCTCGATATCTGGCCCACTGTGTTTGAATGTTTATCTGGTATGTTTCGGTTTGACAGACAGTGTGAACGGGAACGAAGGTGCATGGGTAGTGGCTTCTACCACATGTTCAGAGAACGCTCTCAGATAGTAATGTCGCCCGGAACACTACCGGGCGAGAGACTACTAGTAGGCTCGGTGGCGGTGAAATCGAGTGTTCTATGATTAGTGTTCGATGGCTGTCACGGTGAATAGCGAGTCGTCGGAGAGGACACTCTGGACGCGCCCGCGCCACACGTCGGCGAACAGTTCGCGGTCGTCTTCGCTCGCGGTCCCGTCGATGATCTGCTGGAGGTGGCTGAGTGCTGGACCACCATCCGGCACCTCGCTAACGTGATAGGTTACCTCGACGGTCTCGCCCGTATCCGTCCGACGAAAGCGAAACGTCGGTGCCGCGCTGTCGGGCTCGAACGCGTCGAACATCAGCATATCGTGGCGATCACCGTAACCGCCGGCGAGCCCACCGAAGCCGTCTTCCTGGGCTGCACCGGTCACGTACGAGATAAGCCGACTCATCACGCCGTAGGTGGCATCATCGCGCGGCCCTGCCGCGAGTACTTCGATCTCGCTTCGGACCGGCTGGTCGTCTGGGTACAGCGCGTCGAGACCCAGTTGTGCGATGCGGTAGGCGCCGGACGCGGTCGGACAGGAGTGGCCTGCCGCTTTGACCAGATCTTCGTAAGTGACGACGAATGGTTCGCCTGGTTCGAGGACCGCGAGCGTCTCTGCGACGGGGTCGTGGATCCGGATCGGTTCGACATCGTATTCGACTGCCCAGTGCTCTTTGCTGCGGTTCGTGTCGGTCGGATTCGTTGTTTCTGACATTGGTCGTGACTTGTCGAGGGTAGTTGTGGCTCTGTGCTGTTAGTATCGGAGTAGGCGCATCCCGTTGCCGATCACGGCGAGGACGCTGGCCTCGTGGACGAGCATCCCGAGCGCGAGCGTGACGTAGCTCGTCAGGACGCCCGCCAGTAGGAGCGTCACCGTCAGCACGGCGAGCCCGACGTTCTCGTAGATATTCCACCGGGTGGCCTTGCTGAGTTTCACCGCGTAGGGGATGCGTTCAAGATCGTCGGCCATCAGCGCCATGTCCGCCGTCTCGATGGCGGTATCCGTGCCGGCAGCACCCATAGCGATACCCACGTCGGCAGTCGCCAGCGACGGCGCGTCGTTGATGCCGTCGCCGACCATCGCCACGACGTGGCCGTCCTCGCGGTACTCCTCGATGACTGCCTGCTTGTCTTCGGGGAGCAGTTCCGCGCGGTAGTCGTCGATGCCAACTTCCTCGGCCACCGCGGCCGCGACGCGTTCGTTGTCGCCGGTCAGCATCACTGTCTCGATACCGGCGTCCTGGAGTTCCTGGACGACGCCGCCCGCCGCCTCCCGTAGTTCGTCGCGCATGGCGATAGCGCCGATGACGACACCGTCACGGACGACGTGGACGACAGTCTCGCCAAGCTTCTCCCGCTCGCGGACGTAGTCGGCGACCTCGTCGGGAACGTCGATCCCGCGTTCGTCGAGCAGTGCGCGGTTTCCGACGACGATTTCACGACCACCGTCGGACTCGTCCGACGAGCCTCCGGTTTCGCCGGAGACATCGGTGTGGGCGACGACGCCCTTGCCGGCGACCACGTCGAACTCGTCCGGGTCGGGGAGCGACCGCGCGTCCGTGGCCGCTGAATTGTCGGCCGCCCGGGTAGTCGTCGTCCCGCCATCAGTGACTGCGGCCGGACGGTCCTGCGCTGCGTCGAGGATGGCGTCGCCGAGGTGGTGTTCACTCTTCTTCTCGGCGATGGCCGCAAGCTCCAGCACGTCGCCGGCTTCGGCGTCGAACCCAGCAACGTCGGCGACGGCGGTCTCGCCTTTCGTGAGCGTCCCCGTTTTGTCGAAGGCGACGAGGTCGATCTTCCCGGCCTGTTCGAGGTGCTCGCCGCCCTTCATCAGAACGCCGCTCCGAGCAGCATTGCCGATCGCGGAGACGATACTGACCGGCGGCCCGATCACCAGCGCTCCGGGACAGCCGATGACCAAGAGCGTCAACGAGAGGATCGCGTTCTGGGTGACGGCGAAGGCGCCGATTGACAGCGCCATCACGCCTGGCGTGTAATATTTGGCGAACCGGTCGATGAGGCTCTCCGTCGGTGATTGGGCTTCCTGGGCTTCCTCGACGCGTTGGATGATCCGCTGGAGCGTCGTATCCGTCCCGGAGCCGGTCGTCCGCACTTCCAGCGAACCTTCCTGGTTGATCGTGCCTGCGTAGACTTCGTCTCCGTCGGCCTTGTGAACGGGCGCGCTCTCACCGGTGACGGGGGCCTGATTGACGGCGCTTTCACCCTCGACGACGTCGCCATCCACGGGAATCTTCTCACCGGGCTTGACGATCACAATCTCGCCATCTTCGACCTCACGGGCGGGCACTTCTTTTTGTTCGCCGTCGCGGCGCACGGTGGCCTCGTCGGGCGTCATCTCCAGCAATTCTTCGAGGGCGTTGCGCGTTTTGCGCATCGTCCGCCCTTCGAGGTACGATCCCAGTGCGAACAGGAAGACCACCGCGGCGGCCTCCCAGTACGAGCCGATGACGATTGCTCCGACGGCGGCCAGCGTCACGAGCGTCTTGATGCCGAGCGTCCGGCTTTTGACCTCGTGGTAGGCGGTTCTGGCAATGTCGTAGCCGCCGACGATAGTTGCGAGGATCAGAATTGCGGCGCTTGCCGTATCGAAGGTGGAGACGTAGCCGAGCGTCCAGCCGCCGGCGTACAGCAGGCCGCTCACCACGACGATGATGGCCTTCCGGTGTTTGCGGTAGTGTTGTTTGACTGATTGAGTATCCATGATCTTCCTCCTTAGGCGGTCTGGGGCGTGTAGCCCTGGTTTTCGATGGTCTGTTCGAACGTGGCGGGGTCGGCGACGCTGTCGTCGTAGTCGATCTCGACGCGACCGGTCGAGTAGTGTACTTCAACGTCTTCGACGCCGTCCTGATTCGAGAGGGCGCGTTCGACGGTGCTTGCACAACTCGGACAGTCGAAGTCCATCACGCGGAACTGGGTCGTTTCGCTCATCACAGTTCTACGTAGTACCCGTACCCACTAAAGTATTTTTTAGATGATATGTTTGAATGCCTATACAAGGTGTTTGAGCGGACAAACGAGTCGTCTAGATCTTTCACTGAACCAGCGGAAAAGGCGTCAAACACGGCCTATGTACCGGTCGTTACTACTTAGCGTGTACACGCCATCGATTCACATATGAGCACCTCCGATGGCGAGAATGAACTCGAAGATATCGCCGTTCGAGATACACGGGTGTCTGATGCCATTGATGAACCGATGCGGGCTATGATTCTCGATATACTCGCTGATGAGACGCTAACAGCAAGCGAGGTCCATGACCGTCTCGCTGACAGAGGCATCGACCGCACAGAGAACACGGTGCGCCACCATATCAACGAACTTCGCGACGCCGGCCTCGTTGATGTCGTCCGGTTCGAAGAGGGGCGTGGCGGGACGACGAAATACTACGGGGCCAACACGACCGTTCTCTCGTACTCGCTGCCGGACTCAGCCGACCCGGCTATCGAGGAGATGATCGATGCCGTCCAACCACAGGTTGAGGCAGCACTCGCCACGCTGACCGACGAGTACGACAACGAGATCGACGACATCACGGCAGAGATGCAACCCTGTGAGCACTGCCGAACCCAGAAATACGAGACGTATGTGTTGTTGACAGTCCTCCGACGGGCCTTCGTCCGTGCACATCACGACGGAAAGTCGGCATACCCCAGGAACGAAAGCTAAGACGTATGGTTTCAACCTGAGAAAACAGGACGTTGTGCGTTTGCGCGTTGTATACAGCGCGGTCATCCGAAGCCGATAGATGCCAGTATCCCCGGCAGACCTCACTCCTGGGTCGTCATTCATCGAGAGTTTTCGAGATCCGGCGAGAAAGAGGGGCTACTACGGGTAAATCTCGTTCATCGAACGACACTGACTGAAGCAGCTTATATTATTTTCAAATAAGTGTACTAATCTACTCGAAATGTACGCACGGAACACTACCGGGCGAGAAACTACTAGTAGGCTCAATGGAAGTGTAATCGGGCGGTGTCGGCTATTTATCCGTCGGAAAGACTACTGATCGGCTTCGGAGAGAATCTGTTCGTAGAGCTCGTCAGTAATCCAGAACCCAGCTTCACGGAGGGCCTGCAGTTCGTGTTCCAGGTTCACTACGCCGGTCTTCGCTCCGCGAAGCAGGACGCCGATCACGCCCGTGACGTTCAGGTCGTGTCTGCGAGCGACGCGCCGTCCGTCGCGCTCGTCGAGTAGAACGAGATCGGCATTCTGCTCGACGGCATAGCAGATCGCCGCTGTCTCACCGAAGTCGAGCTCGTGGAAGAGCTCCACGAACAAATTCGAGCGTTCCACCTCCACGAGATGTAGAAGTCCGTCGTCGCGCAACTCACGGAGCCCCTCCAGTCCATCTTCCCCACCGGTAAGTTCGTTCCAGACCTATTATGGAGCCGTAACTTCGGAGAACTGCGATTCGAGGAGGTCAAGCCGCTCGATGAGCGCGAGATTCAGGAGTGGCGACGTGTCAGAAACGACCAGCCCGCTATCCGGCATAGTCGAGATCGTCTTCGAGTTCTCGTTCACCGTAGTGCCGGGCAATTTCACGTTCGCCGAGGAGTTCCTGAAACTCTCGTTTCGACATCTCCGCCAACGTACGGGCTTTTCCGAACGAGAGAATATCGCGGGCGTACAGCGAGACCGCCAACTCCCGCTTCATCGCGGGCGAGCGCTCTCCTTCCGGGAGCTGTAACGCCTCGTAGACGTCGTCGTCGATCTCGATTGTCGCCATACCTGAGATACGTGTACGCGATTCTTGAGTGTTTGGCCGAGGATTCTCAAGCGAACGGCGCGCAAAGCGAGCGCTCGAAGCAGTCGAAATGTCCGCCCGGAACACTACCGAGTGAGAAACTACTAGTAGGCTCGGTGAAACTGAAATCGAGCACTTTACAGGCTGAAATTCAATAACTTGATATATCTATCAAGGTTCGACTGCCTGTATCAGAATGAAAACGTATCTCTAACTGATTGGAACGCGAGTCTTCCGAGCAACTGACTGGGGCCACGTTTTGGCAGGTCGCGGACGACATCCATCGTACTCGGCGGCTCACTTCCGCCGATGCCGAGTTCCCAGTTCGTCTCTGACTCAAAACGGTCCACGGCGGCCTCGACGCGGTCGCGTACCGCATCGGCGTCCATCGTCTTCGCGTCGCCGTCTTCCAGTAGCACGTTACCGTCCACTATCACCGTCTCCACGTCAGCCGGCGCTGCGTTATTAGCCACCTGTGCTGGGATGTTCGTCAGTGGGGTGAACTTCGGCTTTTCGACGTCGAGCAGAATGATGTCGGCCCGTTTTTCAGGTTCGAGGCTCCCGATTTCGTCACCGACACCGAGCGCCTCCGCCCCTTCGATGGTGAGCATTCGCACGAGTTCCATCGAGTCATACTGACCGGTCGAACGCTTGAGGTTCGCTGCGAGCCGGGCCTGCCTCGCCTCGCCGAACAGACTGTAAGAGTCGTGCCAATAGTGGTCGTCGATACCCAGACCGACATCGACGCCCGCGGCGCGCAGTTCCGGCACCGGCGTCCACTGCACATCACCGTCTGTATTCCAGTAGCAGAAGATCGACGGGCAGTGTGCCACCGACGCGTTCGCCTCAGCCGTCCGCTGGATGTCTTCATCGTCGGCGAGCCGGAAGTGCGCAGCTACAAGTCGGTCGTCCAGGAGGCCAACGTCGTCAAGAAGGTCAAGCGAGTCTTCGGCTCCGTTCGAGCGCGCCATCGTGTTGCTCGCTTCCAGTTCGAGTAGGTGCGTGTGGACGAGTAAATCGGGGTGCTCGGCGGCGAGGTCGGCAGTACGCTCCCACAGCGTGCGGGTACACGACCAGTCGTCGTGGGGGTTGATCGTCGCCCGGATGCGTCCGTCGAAGGCGCCGTGGTATTCCTCTATAAATTCGCGGGCGCGGTCGAACTGCTGGTCAACCGGGATATCCCAGAAGAGGTCGGAGAGCGCTACCCCGAAGAACCCGCGGAGACCCGCCTCGCCGAACGTCTCTGCGCCTCCGCTGGGACGGACATCCATTGAGTTGACGGTGGTGACACCACCCGTGAGAAAGTTCAGTGCCGCAAGTTCGTAGCCTGCCTCGGTGAGGTAGTCGTACTCTCCCTCAGCGATGTGGCCAAAGATGGCGGTCATCCCGCCCATCATCTCCATCAGATCGAGGTCGCTGAACGCACCGAGCAGCGGCGTCAATTCGAGATGGGTATGCGCGTTGACCAGACCAGGCATTACAACGGCGCCCTCGCCATCAATGAGACGGTCGGCATGACAGGCCCGGTCACGTTCTCGTGTCGTTCGCACATCGGTGATTACACCGTCTTTGACCACGACCGTACCGTTCTCGTAAATTCTGTTGTCTTCGTCAACAGTCACGACCACTGCGTCGTGTACCACGAGATCTGCGTCGGTAACCGTGCCCTCAGTTTCATCTTCCAACTCACCGGTAGTTACCGTCATAGTTGCGGGTAGGACAGTGTACCCGGTGAGTGTTCTGCCAGGTATCGTCATGGGGTTTTTATACCGGAGGTGATGAAACAGGAGGTACGTCTGACGATGTCGTTGACTCGACTCCAGATATCGGCGTCTTTGGCCCCCTCGGTGCTTCCGTCGTTCTACGTCACGGTCACGGAGTCACTGGCGGTCTCGCAGTTGCGGCTCGTTGACTGGAATCTCGCAGCAGAGGATGTGGCAACTGTGCTGTACGATGTTGACGGAGACACAGACGTGTTCGTCGATGCAACTCGTGGGACCGACGGGATTGAGGACGTAACGGTACCTCCTTCTACCGGTGGCTCAGGATTTGTACTGGTCACTGCGACCCCTGAGGCACTCCCGTTTTTCAGGATCTTTCTCGTGTTGACGGCACGGGCGGGGTTACTCGTCAGGTCCCCTGTCGTGTACAGCGACTTCGAAACGAGCGGTGAGGTGGTGGGAGACGCTGAGGCCCTTCAGGCCGCAGTTGACTCCGCACCAAGTACTATCGACGTGACTGTCGAAGAAATCGGGTCACGCCCCTCACTACGGACAGACCCATTTTCCGAGTTGAGCACTCGGCAGCGTGAAGCTGTTCGCCTCGCGTTTGAACACGGGTACTATCGGCACCCTCGGGAGACAACACACGCAGAATTAGCCGATCAACTTGGATGTGCGCCGAACACGGTCAGTGAACATCTTCAGAAAGCTGAAATGAAACTCATCAAAGCACTCGTTTCGCAGCGTGACGTTGGGCCGTAGTATCAATTGGAACTACCTCCGCGTAGTTCCAAATACAGTATCTTGTAGTAGATCTGTAGAGAAAGATATCTGCCGTATTGTCGTGGTATTGGGGTTCTATCCTCGATAGTTAGTGTGCGGGACACTGACACCGGGTGCGATCATCATTGAAAATGCGCGTTGTAACCAGCAAGGGTATCCAAAGCTGACAGCTGTCAGTCTTCCCAGCAGACTTCCGCTCTGGCTGGTCATCATCGGCTGCTTTTATAAACACAGCGATAGAGGGGTCAATATCGAAGGAATAGTCATAGAAAGGAATGATAATTGAAGTAATTTACATTATTTCAAATAATTCTAATAGATACATTACTTTTTTTCCATGAAAACAAGATAATAGCTAGTTTCGTGATGTTGACAATGCTATTACTTGTACCCCTGAGCACCCTCCAACCCCCCGATGTGGGAAACAGCTGCTTTGATACTCGGTGTTGACGTGATTGCTCCAACATTGGTTACCGAATATTTTGACCGAAAGTAAGCGGCATGGATGTGCGTAATGTGCTGGCGAGGGGGACAGGATTAGCTGCTGAATAACTCCGCGATATCGGCTGTTGAGTTTGCTCTGTAGCTACTGCCTATTTTTTCACGGGGGTTTCAGTATCCGCCTCCGCTGTCAAAACAACGCCCACATTTGCTTGCAGTCATGGCGGTTTTTGATTGCTCAGTTGTGGTGGGGTGGAGATTATCATGTGAGAGATGATAGTGAATTCCACAGAGAGTCTGACAATCTGACTTACCGGTCTCGTGTTTGTGGACTGTTCCTGTGACTCGGTTCATGACCACTTCCATGATAACTGATAACATGACTGGTGGTATTACATTACTGCTTGGCACACAAAGGCGTTTGACCACCAGTTAGCGTATGTCGGAAGTAACGGTTGGCCGATACGCGCCTTGTATTCAGCAGCGTCGAATCCTTCCAGACGGTTGCTGTCACAAATAGCGTGCAAGACGTAGAGAGTGTATTCAACGCGTGCTACTGTAAAGTGAGGGTCCTGGCCGAATCATAATTCACAGCGCTTCACTGAGTTTCCAGCGCGCGAATCTCGGCAGGTGTCCGAAAACTGCAGGCACGGTCAATCCGAGCTGGTCGCGGAACGTCTGCTGGTCCCAGTAGTCCCGCCAAGACGTGATACCATCATCGGTCACGCTGATAATGGAAACGAGAGGGACGGCAACGGAATTACCTGTCGGCGGAATCCCCTCGATTTCGCCCTCGTGCGTCCCTCGAAACGTGGATTCGATAACTGTCGGCTCGCCAGCGCAGAGTATCCGGTCTATCTCTTGGTGAATATCGGGGAAGGCCGCAATGACCTCAGCCAGGTAATCACGGTGGTCCTCGCCAGTCACACTGCTGTCCAGAACTGGATCGACGAACGTCGCCCCGTCGGCAAACTCCGTCATATGTTGGTCGAGGTCGTGTTCATTAAACGTCTCCATCGCTCGCTCAATATGGGGATCTAGCTCAGATTCACCCATAATTTTGCAAATGATTGAGACAGATTAATAAGTTCCGGCAAGATTGAGTGTCGGCACACTACTGGAAACTCATTCAGATAGACTACTTGTACCGACCGATTCCCGCACTCAGACTCGTGGCCTGTTACCGCGCGAGATACGCCCCCTGTATTCAGCACAGACGTTCAAACCTGACAAATATCAGTACTCCCGGCAGATCTCATACCAAGCGTATCATTGGTTTCTTTCCTACAAGTACGGCAAAAAAGGGCGTCAACGCTGGATACTGTCTCAATGAGTGGTTGTAGCCACGGCTACTGATATTATTTATAAATAACTCTAATGGTATACTCAAAATGTACGCCCGGAACACTACCGGGCGAGGAACTACTAGTGGATCCGCACTCAAAGTACGGCAGTACATTCATTACGTAAGCACGCTAATTTTGCAGTATGCCCGTGAGTATTGACGAGTTCGAATCGGGGGACTTGCCGAAGGGGCCGAGCGTACCCGAACAGGTGATTACGTACCTCCACACGCACCAGGACGCGGCGTTTACCCGGTCGGAGATAGCTACTGCCATCGACGAGAACCCGAACACGGTCGGCACCGCGCTCACGCGATTGAAAGAACGTGGTCTCGTCCGCCATCGAGGGCAGTACTGGGCAATCACCGAGGACGAACAACGGGTCGCCGCAGCGTACGATCTGCACGACGTGAGCGAACAGCTGGACGAAGCCGACGGTGGAATCGAGTCGGAGCGTTGGGACGCTGTCGCACCCGACCAGCCCCATCCGAGCGAACAGAATTCGGGCGAGGACGAGTGATCGATGGAGCCGGAACGCGGCGATGTCGTCAGGAGTACCGACCCGTTCAAACTCGGCACTGATCGCCAGCGACCGTGGCTCGTCGTGAACAACAGTTCCCACCCCTTCGCCGACGAGCAACACGTCGCGGTCGCTATCTCGACGAAGGGATACGACGACTCGCTTCGTCTCGGGGAGGATGTCTGGGAAACGGGCGGTGTTCCCCGAGAGTCGTTCGTCTCGCCGTGGGCGATTCACTCGCCCCGGAGCGAAGACCTCGTCGCGTGGCAGGGCCGAGTTACTGATGAATTCGCGGATCGCGTCGTAGACTCACTGGAGATGTATCTGCGGTAGTTCGAAAGTGTACGCCCGGAACACTAACGACCGGCATCGTCCCAAGCGGTGTGCTCCGGTCAGCCGGCTAACCCTCGTGCCGGGCGGATGGCCCTGTGGGCCATCAATTGCCAAGACGGCGTCAGCCGTCACATATGTCGCATGCCCGGGTTCACCGCGGTGTCATTGCACCCGAATGGGTGGGCTCGTGCGGGGACTGGGGCACGCATCACGACAGTGGCTGGCCAGCGGTTTATCACCTTCGTCACCCCGGGCACAGTTCGACGATACCGCACCGAGAAAGACGTGTATCTTCAATCACAGCGACAGGAATATTGGGCTCGCTGCTCACACTCTCGGATTTGCCGTTACGGCCGCTCCGCGAGTTTCGTCGGCTAAAACGGAATAATAAACAGTATGAACGGTTGTGGACGGTAGGGGTGATTAAGTAGGAATGCATTACTACGATAAGATAGATGACGGGACCACTTGACGTGCTGATTGTCGACGATACGGATGGCTGCCGTGATCTCTATTCACTCTGGTTCGAGGGGGAGTACAGCGTATCGACCGCGCCCAACGGAACGGTCGCTCTCGACCAGATTAGCAACGAGACTGATATTGTGTTGCTCGACCGCAACATGCCTGGCCCATCTGGGCTCGACGTGGCAACAGAAATCCGCTCGGAGGGATACGATTGCCAGATTGTGATGGTCAGTTCCGAGCGACGGGAATTCGATATCTCAGACTCGCCGGTTGACGACTACGTTCAAAAACCCGCCGACCGCGAGACACTCGTCTCGACTGTCGAGCAGATTGCAACCCAGCGTCTCTACCAGAGTGCGCTCTCTGAGTATTTCGCCGTCAGTGCGACCGTTGGTCGTGCAGAGACGAGAGCGCCACGCGACCAACTCGAAACCGTCGAGGAGTATCTTCGACTCCGCGAGCAGGCTGAACGGAAGCAAGCGGACGCAAACTCGATTCTCGAAGGCAGGCAACTCGACTGGGAAACAGCGTTCCAGTCGCTGCAAGGCGTCGCTGGAGACAGCAACGCTCCCGCTGCGCCACAACTGCAGTGAATTGGTTCGTCCCGTCGCTTCTCAGTCGGTTTCTAGAAGTTCTTTTACCGGGAGTTTCTCCTCGAGTTTCGGAATCTCCGGTAGCTGGGCACCCGAAACCACCATCGTATCGTAGCTCCGGTCCGTGACAACACTCGCTCCGACGCTGGTCGAGCGAACGATTCGGCCGGCATTCTGACTGCCTAGAAAGACGATTGTTGCCCCGTTGTTTCGGGCGAACTTCCGTATCTTGTTGCCGATCACCCCGTGTGGCGCAAAGCGGTCGACAGTGATGTACTCGAACTCGGCGTCGGGAGCGACCGCCTCGACGGCCTCACGCAGTGTTGCCACGATTTGCTCGCCGTCGAAGGGTTCATCTTCACCAATCCAGCCGCGCTCACGGGCGTACTCCGCGTTCTGAGCCGGGATGACACTCACCACGATGACCCCCTCCTCGAGGATCTGGTCGAACTGTCGTGCGCGGACGAGCGCCGCTTTAGCGAGTGGAGAGTTGTCGAAGGGGACGATGAGACTCATACTGGAGTCGTTGGACCCGGAGCGCAAGAAGCTACCGTCCACTCGGAACGGGTGACCTCCTCCTCGCCGTGAACGGAGAGGGAGCGAAGCTCCCTCAAGCAGTCGGGCGTAGCCCGACGACGGCGAGGCTTCCCGAACCGCACCGCCAGCGTTGGGATATTTGCTGGTCTACGGGCAGACCTGTTCTTGTGGGGCGACTCGCCCCGTGGATTTGTCGAACAGGCGCACCGATGGCTGGGCCAGACAGCCGTTACTCCTATCCTGTGCAGGATTCGGAGTTACCGTCTGTCGCATATTCTCCGCCGCGTTCAAGTCGCTGTTAGCGACCAGTTCGCAGTTCTCACACACGTACAATCCACGCTTGACACGGTTCGAATCGGCTTTCATCCCACACGCACAGCAGGTTATCGACGTGGCCAACTTGTACTCGTCAACCCGCTCTACCTCGATACCACGTTCCTCGGCCTTGTACTCGATGTGACTCAGAACGGTGTCAAACGCCCAGTCATGCAGACGCTTGTTCCCGTGGCGACCCCAGTCTTCATCCGCACGAATGTCCTTCGGATGTCCAACCGCTATCGTCTCCACGCCACGGTCTGCACATTGCTCAACGATGTCTTTCGAGAGTGCGTGCAAGAAGTGGGTCTGCCGGCTTGATTTCTTCTGACGCGCCCACTCAGCATGGGTGCTATGACCGGTTTCGCCTTCCGTGTCGTATTCTTCCTGGCGGAAGTAGTGGGCGTCCTCCTTCAAGGCGTTCCCCGGATACAACAGCGTCTCGTCACCAACAGAGACAGCCGCAGTGTTGCAGATACCGAGGTCAACACCAGCAGTCTTCTCGCCAGACAAGTCAGTGGCGTCAATGGCAACTTTACAGACAAAGTGCAGTTCCCACTGCTCACCATTCCAGACGATGCGGACCTGTTGTACGTCTTCTCCGGCAGTCAGGTCTGCGTCTGGACCGGTATCGTATTCGCAGAGAATGAAGTCACTCCACCCATCTTTCAGGTTCTTGCCTTTCGACAGCCGGACCTGCTGGTGTTTCGTATCGAGCTTAAAACCGTCTTCTTTGAACGTGATTGTTGAACGTGGTCGTTGGTCGCCGTGTTTGCGGTAGCCTGGTGGGTTGGCATTGGGGTTGTCTTGTTCGAACCAGGACTGGAAAGCGCCAGCCAATTCTTCAACGATTGCCTGGCTTGATTGGGCGTTCAAATCTTTCCAGCACGATTGGTTCTTCATGTAGGACTTGAGTGGCCCTTCCTCGGGTATTTCACCCGTTTCGTCCCAGATGCGGCCAGTGGTCCACCGCGCAACGTTCCAGATTTTACTTCCGGAACGAGCGAGTGAATCGAGGTCACACACGACACCCTCACGGTCGTTGGTGAGTGCCACTGTAATGGTGCGCGTTGTGACCAAATCCACCATACATAGCCTATGACATCACAATGACTTAATTTTTCGGGTCGAAGTGAATATCCTGCTATGAGAAACAATGTCGGCTGGGTGTCGGAGCTTACGCGATTCACTCCCGTCCCCAGAAATCTCTGATTTCTGGTGTGCTAATAAATCGCTCCGCGATTTGTCAACGCCCTGTTCGGTCCGCGGTTCCGACTAAGCGTCGGAACACTCATCCCTCACGGGAAGGGCGAGATTCTCTCGCTGAATCAAGATAGCAGTGGATTTAAGCACCGAGTGGCTGGCCTACAGGTATGGAGCGTGTCGACGTTGCGATCGTTGGTGGTGGCCCCGCCGGGATGTCCGCGGCAGCGGCAGCCGCGTCGGCGGACGCGAACGCGCTCGTCATCGAGAAGGGAGTCCCACGCGAAGACCGCGAGGGGTTGGGACCCGACTCGACTGACGCGGCCGGCCTGCTCGATTACTGGATCGACCTCATGGGTTTCGAACCGGGCGAAATCCCTGACGACGTGATTTTACGCTCGCTGGATGGCGCAGACTTCATCGGCCCGTCAGAGAAGTTCCAGATGGACGAGACGGGTATCGACGCGAGCTACCCCGAGTTCGGGCTGGCCTTTCACCGGGCAAAGTTCGACGACTGGCTCCGTGACCGCGCCGAGAACGCGGGCGCGAACTATCACCTTGGTGATAGCGTCACCAGTGTCGAGAGCACGGTCAACGGGAGCGGTCACGAACATACACTAACGCTGTCGAACGGCGAAGCGGTGACCGCAGAGCACCTGATTCTCGCGGACGGTCCACAGCGGACGGTCACGACCAAAGCACTGGACCAGTTCACAACTGACCGGGTTATCGAGGACGTGCTCAACCCGACCGAAGTGAACCACATCGCCTATCAGGAGCACCGCGAGGTACCCGAGGAGCTGTACGAACCCGGTCGGCTGAAGTTCTGGTGGGGACTGATGCCGGGCCACACTGCCTATCCGTGGGTCTTCCCGAACGACGGTCAGGTTGCCCGAATCGGCCTGACGATGCCCATCGGGCTGGATATCGACGATTACGACACCCGAATCTGGGAGCTGCTCCGCGAGGACGACACGCAGATTCCACAGGGCAAGACGTACATCGAGCGACTGATCGAGCGGGAGTATCCCGGTTACGATGTTGCAGACTTCCCGCTGGCCGAAGACCGGGGCAAACGAACGGGCACCGAGACGTACCCAATCTCCTCGACCCGACCCATCGAGTCACCAACCGACGCGGGAATTGCGGTGGTCGGCGGCGCAATGGGCGGCACCTCGGCCTTCCACGAGGGCGGCGACCACGTTGCCGTCAGAACCGGAAAGATCGCCGGCAGACTCGCGGGCGAAGGAGACCTGAGCGGCTACAACCGCGAGTGGCAGGACGCGCTGGGAACCGAGTTCCGCCGCAACGTAACGATGGCCGAACTCGTCGGAGGGTACCAGCCGAGTGACTGGGACCGAGCCTTCGGCGCGGCAGCGACGATGGTCAACCGCGGGGAGTACAACTGGCGAAGTACGATTCGTGCAGGATTGACCGGATTCAAACTGCTGTACGGCTACAAGCGAACCAAGCGCCAGTTCAGAAACAACGGCTACGTCCAGTTCCGGGAGTCCGAGTACTCGGTCTAGGATTCCTTGTCGAGAATACGGCCATCGGGGTCGATTTCCCCGTTTCTGATCCGCGTACTACTGATCCGCGTGCCGTCCTCGGCGACGACGAATGGTGCCGTATGAATTTCCAGCCTATCTAGCCCCCGCTCAATCCGTTCCTCGTTGAGTTCGTTTGCACGGCGCTGGGCTTTGGCTTCCGGAGAAACAATGAGCGCGTCAGCGTCTGGTCGTGTGGCCGCGGGACCGTACGTGTCTTCGAGTTTGACGATCTCGTACGACGCTGTGTACGTGTCCACGAGAATATCGAGTTCTCGCTGCAGTTCCGCGTGGCGGTCCTCGTAGGTCCCCAGTCGCTTGGCGTGGCCGGCCGAGTCTCGGGTTTCGGTCGCCAGGTCCGAAGACGTGAGCCCGATAATGACGTGGCCATCGCCGGAGCCGTCGTGTGTGGCCGTCTGGAATGCCTTGTGCAAGAGCGCTCGATGCCCGTTGTGAATCGGTGTAAACGTCCCGCCGAGGATCGCTGTCCGGTCGCTCCCTGTCACACCGGCCCTTCGTGATACGGTCACCTATACGTACTGGTCTGTGGATACGGGAGTGAACAGTGCCAGCGTGCTCGGCGCGTCTGTTCAGAGATAGCCGCGTTCGAGAAGGAGTTCGCCGTTGAGGACAGAGGCACCGGCCGCGCCGCGCAGCGTGTTGTGGGCCAGACAGTTGAACTGGAGGCCGCTGTCGGTCTCCTGAATGCCGCCGGCAGCAATCGCCATCCCATTCTCAGCGTCCCGGTCCAGTCGGGGCTGTGGTCGGTCTGGCTGCTCGAAGACGTGGATCAACTGTTCGGGTGAGGTGTGCAAGTCGAGCGACGGATAGCTCCTCATTGCGTCTTTGGCTGCCTCGACGGTTGCGTCCTCAGTCGTGTCCGTCCAGACGTTTTCGAGGTGGCCGTCAAGCGTTGGAATCCGGTTGCAGGAGGCGTCAACCTGCGCGTCGAGCCACGACACTTCCGCGCCGTCGAACTCGCCGAGCAGTTTCCGCGATTCAGTCTCCATTTTCGTCTCCTCGCCACCGATGTGCGGGATGGCGTTGTCGATGATCTCCATCGACGAGACGCCGGAGTAGCCAGCGCCCGAGACAGCCTGCAGCGTCGAGACGGTGACACTGTCGAGTCCAAACGCGTCTTCGAGCGCAGCCAGCGGCGGCACCATCGTAATCGTCGAGCAGTTTGGATTCTTGATGAGTGCGCCGTCCCAGCCACGCTCGTCACGCTGGACTTCGATCAGGTCGATGTGGTCGGCGTTGATCTCTGGAATCGTCAGCGGCACGTCGTCGTCTGCGCGGGCGTTCGAGGAGTTCGAGGAGACAAGATAGCCTGCCTCACAGAACCCCGGTTCGACTTCCTCGCCGATGCTTGACGGAAGCGACGAAAAGATGAGGTCGACGTCGTCGGAAACTGCGTCGGGATCAGTCTCGGTAACAGTCATCTCAGCTACGGAGTCCGGAATCGGCATGTTGATTCGCCATTTCGCTGCCTCGCGGTACTGCGAGCCAGCGCTCTCTGCACTCGCCGTGAGTGCCGCAATCTCGAAGTCAGGATGTGGTTCGAGCAACTGAATAAGCCGCTGTCCGACCGCCCCAGTCGCGCCCAGGATACCTGCACGTACAGTCATACCCCGTCATAGGTCGACCACCGGTCTTTACAGTTTGGAAATGACTCAGAGCTCGGCAACCGCAGCCTCGACTTCCTCGCGCGGAACCGGCGAGATCCAGTCGTCACCGACCCACTCGTAGGCAATTTCGCCCTCGTCGTCGATGACGAACACTGACCGCATTGGGGTTGAGGTATCTGCCATGCCGCCGCGTTCGGTGAGCAGGTCGAACGCCTCTGAGGCGTTGCCGTCAGTATCGGAGAACATCCGGAACGGGCTGTCGAGATACCTGATGAAGGCATTCTGTGCGTAGGGGCCATCACGACTCACGCCCAGCACTGGCACGTCGAACTCGTCCCAGTCCGCTCGGTCGTATCGCTTCCACCAGTTCTCGTCGATGGCCGAGAACGCAAAGCCAAAGAACACGAGGACGCCCCCGCCGTCCAGCGCCGCCGATAGTTCAGTCGAGCGGAACGTCTCGCCCGTGCAGAGCAACGCCTCAAACTCAGGTGCCTGGTCGCCTGTCGTCGGTGCCATACCAACCCGATAGAGGGCAGGGCTCAAAATACCGCCGGTAGTCGCGTCCCTATCTCGTCGGGAACTCCGAGGCCAGTTGGTCGAGACGCTCCGACGGTTCGGTGACGTGTGGTGCCTGCAGCGGCGAGACGCTGATTTTGCCGTCCATAACCGCCCGCCGGTCGGTCCCCCCAGAGTCCGGGATATCGCCGCTTGCGAGTTTCTCCCAGATGGGATTGACGAGATTGAGTTGATTACCGTCCTGTTCTGCGGCGAGTTCGTAGACCTGCGATGGCCGCGTAACCGCCATCTCGCCGTTGTAGATTCGCGTCGTCGGCGCGTTAATGTTCAGGTAGTCAGCCTTCTCGAACAGTCCCGACCCGAATGCGCGGTCGACGAGATACGTCGTCGCGTCGACAGCGGGGACGTACCACTCGGTGGGAATCTCTTCGGCTTTCTCCCAGTCCGGACTGGGGATATACAGCGATGTCGCGATGCCGGGCACGCCGTGGAAGGCCGACTCAACTGCTGCGCTGACCGTCCCGGACCGGCCCAGTACTGCCGCTCCCATGTTTGCACCCTGATTACAGCCCGCGACAACGAGGTCAGTCTCGGGACACAGCGACGAGAGACCAGCAACGACACAGTCCACAGGCGTCCCATCGATGACGTACCCAAGTTCGTGGTCCTCGACGGTGACACTCTGTGAGACCGTCCGACCAACAGCACTCTGGTCGTCTGCCGGCGCGACGGCAGTCACCGACCCAACCGCAGAGAGCCCCTCGTAGAGCGCGTGAAAGCCGGGGGAGTCGATCCCGTCGTCGTTCGTCACGAGAATATCGAAATCGTTCATACCACCGTTCAGGCGGGCGAGACTTTCAAGGCTCCGCTCTCTGAGTGTCAGCCAAACAGAGGATTAGTCTGGCAGTCCCTCGACAATCGTTTCGTCATCGACCACCAGATTGTACGCCGCCTCGTCGTCGTTCCAGAGCACGAGCACATTTTCAAACTGGAGGAAATCACCGTAGTCGGCTTCAGCTAAATCCCCATTCAGCAGCGTCTCTTTGGTCAACACGGCGAAGTGGTCGACCATCTCGCTCCCATCGCCGATGAGAAAGAGTGGATTCCCGCTCTCGGCGAGGTCGTGGCTCAGTTTGACGCCAGCCAGGTCGATTCGGTCGGTGACGTGTTTCTCGCTCTCGGCCAGTTTTGCGAAGCGACCGCCAGTGAGGTCGATATCGAGAGCGCGAGTCCCGTCGCGACGCAGCAGTGAGTACGCGTACTGCACATCGACATTGATGAACTCGCCGTCACCACGTTCGCGGTCGCTGTTGCGCTGCTCGAACTCTTGCGTGCGCTCGCCCTCGTCGAGTCGGCGCTGGAACCCCGGAACGTCCAGATCTGGCTTGCGGTCGAACGACCACGACGTGCTCTCGGGGCGTTCGTGGGGCCACAGTCGAACTGTCGGCCCGTAGATCGTTGCGCCCGCCTCGCGTTCCACGGCCCGCTCTAACTGCCGGAGGTCGATTGCCGTGTTGCGGTCGGCAGGGGCGATAGCACAGAGCGTTCCGTCCTGAGACAGTGACTCGAACAGCTCCAGCAGGACTGCCTCGGCGTCGTCGAGTTCCGAGAGCACGTTCGCACAGAGAATCAGGTCGAACTCTCCTTCGACCTCGGCAGTCTCGACGCGCTCGCGGTGGATTGTCGGGTGAAAGTTTCGCCCGGTCTCGTCAAGCAGTTCTGCCAGAACGTCGGCGGCCGCACTGGGTTCGATTGCGTGGTACTCGACCAGCGCGTCGGGCAACAGCGCGTCCAGCGCCAGCGCTGGGCCGCCGACGCCAGCTCCGACATCGAGCACGCGGAGCGACCCCGACAGCAGCCCATCAGCCGCCAGGTCTGCAAGGACGTGCTGGGTCGCCGCGAAGTACGTTGGCAGATGATAAATTGCGTAGCCCAGTGCCGTCACCTCGTCGTAGGTCACCTCACCGCCGCTGAGATACTGCTGTTTGAAATCTCGAATCGTCGCTCGCAGACGGTCGCCGTCGGTCCCGTCGGGCCAGCCCGCGCCAAAGGCGTCGAGCAGTTGCTCTTCAACCGCTAAGGCAAGCTCTTGGGGGAGCGCCTCGACTCCCTCGAAGGAAACAGAAACTGGTTCGTCTGGAGCCGGCTCGAAACTCCCGTCAGCGCGTTCGAGTAATCCAAGTTCTACTGCCGACTCCCTGAGCACCTGTCGGACGGCCGCTGGGTGTGGCTGGCCGTCGACGTACTCGTGGATTTCTTCGGGGTCGATTGGTCGAACTTCTCTGAGATACTTCGCGTTGTCGTGTACTTGGTTCCGTTGTGTGTCGTCCATGCTCACTCACTGCCGTCCGTGTCGGATAGCCGCGCTGCCTCGTACAATTTGTCGAACTCCGCGTCGTCTGCCTCGGCGAGTTGTCGGGCTGCATCGGCGACGTCTTCAGCACCATCGAACGCTGACTGGATGTCAGCGTAGACGCGACTCTCTCCGCCAGTGACCTGTTCGACCAGGTCGGTCAGCGCCGCCGAGACCGGTGTCTGGAACTGCTCGGAGACCGACTCCGCGCTCAATCCGAAGGCCAGGACGGCGGCGTGCGTCTGGGCCTGCACTGTCTCCATCGCCCGGTCGTGTTCGTCGACAGTCGTCTCGAAGACATCGTTGCCGCGAGCTTCCAGCGCCGCAAGGACGTCGTCAGTAATCGGTCCCCCGGCGTCGATGACTGCAGGAATGTTTCCGGGCTCATTTTCAGGGGCAAAGAGCGGGTGGAGGCTGAGGCGTTCGGCGTCGGGCGCGTGGTCGGCCATCGCCGCGACTGGCGTCGCCATCGTGCCTGTGACATCGAGAATCGCGCGGTCGGCGTAGCTTCCGTACGCTGCGATTACGTCGGCTGCGGCGGGAATCGGGACAGCAATACAGACGAGGTCTACCGTCGAAACTGTCTCGGGGGTGACTGCAGTCCCGTTGAGGGCGTCGGCAGTCTCGCCTGCTAGCTCGGCGTTCGTGTCGAGCACCGAGACACTGGCTGGGCGGGAACTCTCGGTGAGAACAGTGCCGAGCCAGCGACCCATTGCGCCGGCGCCGACGAGCAGTACGTCCATCTGTCGCTGTTTGCGCTGGCGAGGTCAAAAGCGGTTCGGTGCGGCAGCCAACGATGGAGCGACGACACCCTTTTCCCCCGGGACACGAAACACGACAGTATGCCAGAAGAACCTGAAGACACGGATTCAGAAGCGGGCGAGAACACACCAGAGGGCGGAGATGGCGAGGAGAAATCCTTCCGCGAGCGCGTCGAGGAGATTCGACAGCGCCGCGCCGAAGAAGGCGACGGCGAGGGCGGCGAGGGTGAGCGCGCACCCCCAGAAGAGATGATGGGCGGGATGGGCGGTGGCGACATGGGTGGCGGCGGTGGCGGCAACCCATTCGCACAGATGATGGGCGGGATGATGGGCGGCGGCCCTGGCGGAATGGGCGGCGGTATGGGTGGCGGCCCCGGCGGCCCACCTGGCCGACCCGGTCAGGAAGAGAGCGGCTCTGACAACGAAGAACTCACCCGTGAGATGCGGAAGCTCCGCGACGAAGTGCACGATATGCGGCGCTCACTCGACCGGATTGCCGACGCGCTCGAAGACAACTAACCAGCGGATTTCTGCGGCCGTTTTCAAACGGTCGGAGAGTCGCTATTCTTCGTACGCGAGGTTCATAACCCACTGCGAGAAGGTGTCGCCCTGCGCGTCGACTTCCTCGTCACCGACAAACGGCGAGAGCATGTCACCGGCCATCAACAGCGAAAATTCGAGGTCGGCAGCCGTCGGAGAGAGATAGTAGGTGTTGTGGCCGTCGTGGACCGTTTCTTCGCGGTCGATCAGTTCTTTCTCGACCAGCGATTCGACGATTCGGCTCCCCTTCCGGGAGGAGACATCCAGCTCTTTCCAGAAGTTGCTCTGGTGGATGCCGCCAGTCTCGCGGATGAGTTCCAGCCCCCGGTATTCGTCCTCGGAGAGTTCGTCTTCGGCAGTCTGCGTACTCATGTTCGATACACCGTAGGTTGGCCGGATAAATTTGACCTTCGATTCACTGCGGCCGATGTGTTCCGGTGACGGAGGAACAGTTGTGGGAGCACACGATACGACAGTCCACAGTGAGAGCGCTTCAGAAGGGAATATCGACCGGCTCAAACGCAGTTTCACAGGGTGGGCCGTCGGCGTAGCGATAGCGCGTTTCCTCGCCGAAATACAACAGCGAGGACGAGCGCGTCCCGAACTGGTCGCGGTGAATACAGACGCCGTAGTCGTGGTCCGCGATTGTCGTCGCGGCGCGGTCGAGCCACCCCGTTCCGGATTCGCCGGGTTCGGGCCGGAGCGTCGAGCGGAGTCTGTCAGCGTTCTCGGCCTGAGCCTGGCCGTCTTCCTGGCGCTGGGTCGGGATGTCGTAGTGACCGTCGGCGCCGACATTGACGATGACGTGGACGCCGGGGTCGAGCGTCGAGATGCGTCGGTTACCGTCGTACTCCGCGAGCAGTGCGCTCGCAGTATCGGCAACAAGCAGGTTGAACCCATCGTAAGAGCGCTCGTCAAGTTCGCGCTCGACCAGTCGCATCGCGTCGTCGGCAGTCGCTTCGCCGAGTGCGTCCCGGACGAGCAAACCTCGCGAGCGTTCCGCCTCGATTGTCTCTGGGGTCCAGCGGTTCGTAATCGCGACAAGCACGCCCGCGTCGTTGTATCCGATCCACGTCCCCGCCGCTTCGCGGTCCTGGGGTGCGACCACCTGCCGACCCCACTCGCGGAGAGCGGGCGGTTCAGATGGACGCGCGAGCAGTTCGTCACGGTTTGCCGCGACGAGCAGCGGCGCGTCCTCGAAACACTGCCAGGCGAGGGTGAGTGTGCACACACAGCGTTATAGAAGAGCCACGGCTAAAAGACAGTGGGATAGCGCAAAATCAGGTAATCAAGAAGTCGTCGGCGGCAGTCAGCGGGGACAGCTCTCGTGTGCTGGCTCGCTCACGAGTGCCGTCTTGTGCCGGACCGCGGCCAACAGTAAGCCGCCCTCGCGTCGGGGCGGGTCGCTTACCCGAGCTGCGACCCCGACAGTCACCAACAGGCTGGCACCGACTACGACGGGGAGTACGTGGCTGAGCGCGACGATAGCTGCAGCCAACAGTGCCACTGCGATGTAGGCACTTGTGACCGATTCGACCGAATCGTGCTGGGAACTGTAGTGTTTTGCCATTGTATCTAGTTCGAGGGGCTGTACAGGGATAAGTGTAATCTGAATTAAAATTCTGTAGTCGTAATTACTGAAATTCGCTTCAGTCCCTTGGCCGAAACTATACAACGATGGCCGCCGCCGTTTGAGGTATGTTTGCGAGCTGTCCGGTAGCCGACCTGAGGAATGGACGCGAAGACGGCAGTGCCTGCTCGCTGAGACCACTTGCGACGTCCATGGGGGTGGCTACATGAAACTCGCCAGTTTCGCTGTCGAGACGCGCGTTGGGACGAAGCGCCGGGTTGGCGTCGTCGACGACGACGAGTTGGTCGACGTAACCACCGCCTACGCTGGAGCACTCGACGCCGACGGTGAGGCTGACCCCGAGACGATTGCACAGGCCCACGCGCCGCCGAGAATGGTCGAGTTCCTGCAACGCGGGGACCGCGCGATGGACGCGGCCGAACGCGCCCGTGAGTACGCCAGCGAGACGGACGCGGAAACCGGACCCAGCGGGGGGCAACTGCGGTTCGAGGAGGCCGAGGTGGACCTACTCGCCCCGGTGCCACGGCCCAACTCGCTTCGTGATTTCATGGTGTTCGAGGAGCACGTCAAGAACGCGATGGGTGAGGACCCACCAGATGTCTGGTACGAGATGCCCGTCTACTACAAGAGCAACGCCGACAGCGTCGTCGGCACTGGCGAGACAATCCAGTGGCCCGAGTACTCCAACCTCATGGATTACGAACTCGAAATTGCTGCCGTCGTCGGCAAGAAAGGGACCGAAATACCGGCCGAGAACGCAGACGAGTATATCGCCGGCTATACCATCTTTAACGACTTCAGCGCGAGAGACATCCAGGGCCAGGAGATGGAGGCCCGCCTCGGCCCAGCCAAAGGGAAGGATTTCGCGAACGCTTTCGGGCCGTATCTCATCACAGCCGACGCCTTCGACCCGGAATCGGCACAGATGCGCGCCGAAATTGACGGTGAGACGTGGTCAGAGGGAACACCGGGAGAGATGTATCACTCCTTCGCCGACATCGTGGCACACGTCTCTCAAAGCGAGACACTCTATCCCGGCGACATTCTCGGTAGTGGAACTGTCGGCGAGGGCTGTGGCCTCGAGCTCGGTCAGTTCCTCGAATCGGGCAATACTGTTGCACTGCACGTTGACGGCGTCGGGACACTCGAAAATACGGTCGAGTGAGTCCGGCCCAATTTTCAGCGTCGATAATTGCAGGGCGATGTTTAAGCAACTCAGTCCTGAAGCTGAGGGTATGGGACGGGCGGAATCCGGTAGAGCGTCGACGGACGTAGACGAGGAGCAGTCGGGCACACAGTCGACTGCGTACATTTCGCCCTTCGTTGATTTTCTCGTGTTGTTCGTGCTGACAGCAGCAGCGGCGGCGACAGTGCTCGTCGTGCTATAACGAATACACTTACATATCTGCGTGCAAATCGCCGAGTGTGTCAGGAAGTACCGGACTTGTCGCGACGGTGGTCGACAATCAGCCAGTGCTGTGGGTCGTTGCAGTTCTGTTCTACGGCCTCGGTGACGCAGTCACGACACTGCTTGGCCTCCACGGAGAGGGAACAGGAGAGGCAGGGCCCGTCGCCCTATACGCCCTCGAATACGGCGGTGTCTCTGGATTTCTCGGCGTGAAGCTGTCATTTATTGGGGCGTGTTTCCTTGTCTGGTATCTCGTTGGAACGCCAGGACGGGTTGCGATTCCCCTCGCACTGGCCGTCGTCGGCGTGGCCGTGACCGCCTGGAATCTGTTTGTCTTGCTTTCTTGACCCTCTCCGGCCTTTCCAGCGTTTTATCCGGGGTCAGCCGAATCATACACCGTATGTCACGGAGTTTTACAATCAACTGTCCAGACGTCGAATCTGGACAGACGTTGCTCGTTGGCCTCGCCGCGCCCGGGATGGCGAGTCTCACCGCCGTCTCACACATTGTCGACAGCGTCGAGTCGACAGAAATCGGCCACATCTCGCCGGCCGAACTGCCCGCAATCACGCCCTTCGAGGACGGTGTCCCCCGTCATCACACCCGCCTGTATGACCTCGAGAATACGGATATTGTCGTCCTGTTGAGCGAACTGTTCGTCCCACCGTTTGCCGCACGTCCGTTCGTCGAACAGGTCACCCAGTGGGCCGCAGACGCTGAGATTGCGGAGATTGCGATGTTGCACCCGGTTCCCTACGAGCATGCACCCGAAGACCATCAGGTGTTTTTCGTCGCGACCGAACCGTACCGTGAGCAACGGCTAAACGGTGAGCTCCAACCGATGAGCGGCGGCGTGTTAGACGGCGTCCCCGGCGAATTCCTCAGTAACAGCCTCACGGAAGATGCACCCCCGACAGGAGTATACGTCACCCCTGCGCATCCGCCCGGCCCGGATGTTGACGCTGCCTTGCTCTTTCTCGACGCGCTGGAGTCAGTATACGACTTCAGCGTCGACCAGAGCAGTCTCGAAGACCTCTCCCAGAAAATCAAGACGCACTACGAGACACTCGGCGAGCGGATGGCCGAACTCGAAGCCGCCGAGCAATCGCGCGACGACCGGGATTTCTACGCGGACCGGATGTACATGTGACCGGGCGAACAGCGTCACAACTATGAGCCACCTGGACGGAGTGGCTGGTAATGAACTGCTTCGCCGATGGTGAGCCAGCGCTGCCGGTCGCCGGAGGGCAGCGATGATACTGGCCGTCGGGACGTTACTCGTCTTGCTGGCCGGGTTCGTCGGCGGTGTCCTCGGGGCTGCAGTTGGAGCCCTCGCCGCGCTCGCGCTGTCCGGCCTCGCTATCGTTGTCGGCGAACTCGCACAACTGTTTGTCGACGGCCGTGCTGTTGGGCTGGTTGCGACACTGGGCGTCGACGCTGCGCCACTGACTGCGGGGCCACTCTCAGCGCTTGGCCTCGGGCCACTGCTGGGTCCACACGTTGCCTTCGCTGGCGGCGTCGGCGCGGCGGCCTACGCGGGTCGGAAGGGGACAGTCGACACAGCGTTTCGGTACCATCAGGCAAAGCAAATTCGACAACCGCTGTACGACCGACCAGCAGCGCTGGCTGTCGGCGGCGTCTTCGGACTACTTGGCGTCGGGTTGGCCGCCGTTGGCAGTCTCCTGCCGGTGGACGCGGTTGCCTTCGCCGTGGTCGGGTCGGGGCTGCTTGCCCGCCTGACTGTCGGCTACCCGGTACTCGGTCGCTTCGACGGCACAGGAGTGCTCGATATGTCGCCGTTCCGGGCAGGAGCGTACTGGGGCGACGGCGGCCACGAGACCAGCGAGGGAATCGCCGGCCGCCACGTGGTCGAACCGTGGCAACCCAGCTACTACGAACCGCTCGTCGTCCTCGGAGTGGGCGTCGTTGGCGGCGCTCTCGCCGCGGCGATTGCACTCGTCTCCGAGAGTGTGCTGTTACCGTTTGGGCTCGCCCTCGCCAGTCTGTTCGGAGTGGTTGCTGGCCGCAGAGTCCGTGAGTACCCGGTTCCGGTCACACACCACATTGCGCTGCCGGCAGCCATCGGCGCGCTCGCCGTGGGTGGAACGCTCCCGGTCGGGTTGCTGGTCGGAACAGCCTTCGGGGTAAGTGGCGCAGTGCTCGGTGAACTCGTCCAGCGAGTGGTGTACGCCCACGGTGACACACACGTCGACCCTGGGTTCGGTGCCTTGCTTGTAGCGAGTCTAATCGTTACACTACTTGTCTTCGCGGGAGTCTTCGACGCGTCTGCAGTCCCGTACCTCTGACGCCGACACCGAGTTCACGCGGTCCGGCTGTCTTCCTGCGTCGCGTCCTCGCGCCACTCGGCAAACGAGTCGAGCAGGTCTGTCTCCTCGAAGCGTTCGACGCAGGGCACCTCGTATGGATGCAGTTCGACGACCCGTTCTTTCAGTGAGTCGTACCGGTCGTCAGTCGTTTTCGCCAGCAGGAGACGTTCCTCGTCGTCGTGAATCTCGCCATCCCAGCGGTAGACCGACTGACAGTCGAGAATATTCACACAGGCCGCGAGATGGTCTTCGACGAGGTGACGAGCAATGTCCTCGGCAGCGTCAGGCGGCGCGGTGATATACGCCGTCGGCATCTCAGGATTCAGATTCCTGTAGAGGGTTGTACTGGCCGTTGATATCCCACTCGTGCAGACAGTGCGGGCGGCCCGGTTCGTTCTGGTCGGCGGCAACGAAGGTTTGTTGCTGGTCGTCCCACCGCTCGACACGTCCGCACCGTTCACAGCTTCGGTCCGTCGGGGGCTCAATAACACTCATACTCGCCCGGAGGAGACGGAGGGTTATGAATCGTGCTATCTTCTCTCAATCAATCAGTACCACGTCATCCCGGCGTCGACGTTGATATCCTGTGCGGTTATCTGTCGCCCCGCGTCACTGGCAAGATAGGCGATCATTTCAGCAATACTGTCTGGGTCGATGAACTCCGAGAGCGCGAGGTCGGAGAAAAACTCCTCCTCGCGGACGGTTTCGGGCGGGAGGTCACGCTCCTCGGCCTGTGCTTCGATGACGCGCTCGATCCGTGGCCCTTCGACCGGCCCGGGACAGATCGTATTGACAGTAATCTCGTCACCCCCAAGTTCGTGTGCCCACGTCCGACTCATTCCAATCATCGCCATGTTGGCTGCCGCGTACGGCGTCCGATTCGGATACGGGCGCTTTCCGCCGATTGAGGAGATATTGACGACTGTCCCACGGTCGCTCTCACGGAGGTGAGAGACGGCGTGTTTCAGACAGAGGAACGGCCCAGTCACTTTCACGTCCGTCATCTGGGTGAACGCCTCGGTATCGATTTCGCCGACCGGCGCGGTCGGACCTTCGATACCCGCGTTGTTGACGAGAATGTCCAGTCCGCCGAAGGTCTCGACAGTCTCCGCAATCGAAGCCTCAACGGTGGCCTCGTCGGTCACGTCCGTCTCGACGGCGAGGGTCTGCTCTGGCGCGTCGATTCTGTCGGCTGTCTCGTAGATGCCATCCGAGCGCGCCGCCAGCGCGACGTTGACGCCATACTCAGCAAGCGTGACCGCAATTTCTTCGCCGATACCCTGGCTCGCGCCGGTGACAAACGCTGTGGCTCCCTCGAGTTCGTCCATAGCCGCTCGTTCACGCCGCCCCCTCTTTAGCGTGTCTGCTGGCCACCTGCTAACGGTTCGCGCCGACCAACCCGCTGTCAGTGATCCGGAACTGCGCAGTCCCGCCAGCCTCCTTGCTGTGGTGTTTCTCCAGTGTTGCGCGGCGGTTCCCACCACGGAAACGGTCGAGGCGAAGAATCATCGCCGACCAGTGGTCGAGCGTGTGGCCGCCAAGCCCACTCGTTGCGTCGTTGTCCGGGTTGGTGTAGACTTGATTGGTGAACGCCACCGCGAGGTCGTGTTTGCGCGCCAGCGAGAGCAGATGTGTAATCTGACGACCCACCGCCCGCAACGCGTCACCCTCGTCCTGCTCGGTCCGTTCCAGCCGGTAGAACCCCGTCGCGCTGTCCAGCGCGATGAAATCAACCTGCTCTGCAAACTCTGCGGCGTCCTGCACTGCTTCCTGTTGTTCGGCGAAATCGACAGCCTCAGTGATAATGATACGAGAGGCAATTGTTTCGACATCGTCCTCGTATGGCTCGGCGAGTTGTTTGAGGCGTTCGACCGGCATCCCCTCAGTGTCGATGTACAGCGCAGAGCCGCCAGCCGCGGCCACCTCGACAGCAGCGGAGAGCACAATATTGCTCTTGCCTGCTGCCGGCGCGCCGTAGATTTGTGTGACCGCAGACCGCTCGAAGCCACCGCCAAGCAGGTCATCAATCGGCTCGCATCCGGTCGAAATCGAGTCTGTCACTATCTGGATGCTTGTGACCCACCATCATATAAGGATCAGTATCACGTCGAACGTCGCTGGTCGCGGACGAGGGAGGCCACGTCGTCCCAGAAGCCGTCCTCGTACTTCGTGGCGGCGTCGATCGTCGGCCGGGCGTTCGTCTCGTTGACCACAGCCCGCTCATCGGTGACGAGCAAATCGACGCCGAGCCACGGGATGTCGAGGGCATGGGCTGCCTGTTCAGCAAGGTCACGCAGTGGTGGTTCCAACGTCACACCAGTCGCCTCTGCGCCGCGGTGAACGTTGTGTTTCCACTGTCCAGACTCCAGTGCCTCGTTGGGGAGACGACGCTCAACCGCGCCGACGACTGTCCCATCAACGAGCATCACGCGATAGTCTCGCGCTCCCGGCAAATACTCCTGCACGAGAAACGATTGGTCGCCAGTCGCCTTGTAGTCGTGAACCAAGTCGAGATAATCGCAAATACCAAGGAAGGAATCGAGGTCGTGTGCCTTCGCAACGCCGACACCACGGGTCGTCGAGTTTGGTTTGATTACGACCGGGGGGTCGAACTGCGCGAAGGCCGCCTGCAGCGTCGATTCGTCGGTTGGGTCTGAGACCACGACTGAATCCGGGACTGGCACGTCGGCGGTCGACAGTCGAGCCAGCGTCTCGCCTTTGAATCGCGAGCGGAGAATCTCCTCGCGGCCGTTCACCCACGGGATGTCCAGCAAGCCACTTGCGACACCGCCCTCGGCAATTCGGGACGGGAAGACGAAGCCGACATCGAACGGCTCCTCGGCGTCGGTAGAATGGTAGGCTGACGCTCCCGACGCAAGTGATACTGACCGTTCGGCTGTCTCGATATGTCTGGGGTCGATTCCCCGCTCGCGGAGCGGCTTGTGCATCCGCTCGTACGTTTCCGCGTTGGTCGCCACGGCGAGGCGGAGCATACCGTTCTGTTGGACGGCAGGCAATTAGCCTTGCTGATCATGAGTTCAGAGGGAAAACGTATTTACCGCTGGTCGTTAGGATTAGGGTAATGACTACGCGGAGCTTACCCCGAATATCGAGCGGAGTTCCTGGGCTGGACACGCTCTTTCGTGGTGGGTTCGTCCAGGGCCGGATGTATCTCGTCCTCGGTGAGCCCGGTACTGGGAAAACACTACTGGGGATGTCGTTTCTCGAAGAAGGCATCGACAACGGCGAGGACGTGCTGTTCATCCACGGCGAGGAATCGAAAGAGGATATCCTCGTTAACGGCGCGGCGGTCGGTATCGACCTCTCCGAAGCGACATTTCTGGACCTCGGCCCGGACTCGGACTTTTTCTCCGAAGACCGCTCGTACGAACTTGTCGACCCGCGAGATATCGAAAGCGAGCGAATTATCGAGCGCATTCGAGAGACTATCGACGAGTTAGACCCGGACCGCATTCTGTTCGACCCGATTACGCAGTTGCAGGCAATCGAACCGAACGAGTACCAGTACCGCAAGCGACTGGTCTCCTTTATGCGCTTCCTGCAGGGACAGGGTATCACCGTCTTCTCGACACAGACACCCGGGACGAGCACCGACGCGACAATTCGCTCGCTCAGCGACGGCGTTGTCCGTCTCGAACGAAACACGACGGGCCGGCGAATCACCGTCGAGAAACACCGCGGCGTCGGCCAAGAGTCGGGCAGTCACGGCCTCGAAATCCGCGAACAGGGACTGGAAGTGTATCCCTCTCTCACGCCCGACGCCGGCGGCGCGACGGTCGAACCCGAGCAGTTCTCGACGGGCATCGAGGAGTTCGACGCGTTGCTTGGCGGCGGCTTCGAGCGCGGGACAGTGACGGTGTTCAGCGGGCCGACGGGCGTCGGGAAGACAACGCTCGCGACGAAACTGCTCGAAGCGGTTACAGAGGCCGGCCACACCGCAAGCATGTACCAGTTCGAGGAGTCTGTCGCGACGGTTCGGCACCGCTCGGAGGCGCTGGATATCGACCTCTCTGGGGTAGGCGACAATCTGCGTCTCGAAGATATCGAACCGCTGGCGCTCTCACCAGAAGAGTTCGCACAACAGGTTCGAGAGGATGTCGACAGCCGAGACACCGACCTCGTCGTCCTCGACGGGACCGACGGCTATCAGCTCTCTCTGCACGGTGCCGAGGGCGACGTTGTCCGCTCACTCCACGCGCTGTGTCGGTATCTCACTGCCCGGAACGTGACGGTCGTTCTCCTCGACCAGAGCGACCACAGCGACGGTACGACAGACCCGACAGACGAGAACTTCAGCTACCTCGCCGACAACATCGTCGTACTCAATTACATCGAACGAGACGGCCGGAAAGAGCGCATCGCGAGCGTCCTGAAAAAGCGCATCGGCAACCACGAGGAGACGGTTCGTCCGTACAGTTTCGGAGCGGACGGTATCGAGATGCGAGCGCCAGAGACCGCAGTCGAGAACTTCCTGACCGGCTCACCGACCTATAGCGAGGGGTCCCAGAGGCAGGACGACGGATGAGCGAGGTTCAGGTCCTCATCGGGAACGCCGGCGAACGCGAGGCCGTCGTTGCGCTGTTAGCAAAACGCTACGAGGTCCGGACTGGAGAGTCTGTCGAGCAGGCCGACCTCTATCTCATTGACGACCACTCCGTGCCGGCCCACCGCGAGGCGCTGCGCGAACAGAAGCGCGCGGCAGGAGCCGTGTTCTGTCCGGTCGTGCTCGTCCGCCGCGAGCGGACGCGAATCGACGAACAGGCGCTGCCGGGACAGGGACCGTCTGGGTCGGGCGTTATCGACGAGGTGATTACGGCACCACTGGATTACGAAACGGTCGTCTGGCGGCTGGATAACCTGCTCACGCGACGCGATACGACGAGGAATCTCGTCGAAAAAAACGAGCGCTTACAACAGCGCGAGCGAGAGTTACAGCGCTATCAGACTTTCGTGGAGCGGTCGAGTGATATCATCACCGTTCTGGACGAATCCGGCGTCGTCAAGTACCAGAGTCCGGCAATCGAGCGTGTGCTCGGGTACGGGCAAGACGAACTTATCGGCGAGAATGCCTTCGAGTTGTTCCACCCCGAGGACCGGCCCGAACTCGAAGAGACCTACGCAGAACTGATTGCCGACCCGGGGCGGACCGTCGCGAGCGAAGGTCGGATTCAGCGTGCCGACGGAGAGTACTGCTGGCTGTCGGTGATGGCGACCAACCACTTCGACAGTAGCGTCATCGACGGTATCGTCGTCAATAGCCGCGACATCTCCGACCGCAAATACGAACAGCAGCGCCGCGAGCGCACCGTCGAACGGATGACCGACGCGATTCTCGACCTCAACGAGAACTGGCGGTTCATCGAAATCAACGACCAGGCCGAGCAGATTCTCGGCATCGAGTCCGCAGAAGTGCTCGGGAAATCCATCTGGGACATCTTCCCGTCGGCCGTCGACACACGGTTCTACGACGCCTACACGACGGCGATGAACGAGCGCGAACCCGTCGCCTTCGAGGAGCGGTTCGATGAGATGGACACGTGGTTCGAGGTGAACGCCTATCCCGAACCACACGGTGGCATCTCGGTTTACTTCCGGGACATTACCGACCGCAAGGCCCGCGAACACCGCATCGAGCGGTTGAACCGCGAGTTCGAGACTGTCTTCGAGAACGTCCGAGACGGCCTCTTCCTGTTCGACAGGACACCCGAGGGGACGCTTATCTTCCAGCGGTCGAACGCCATCGCGGGACAGTTGCTCTCCGAGGAGATTCTCACTCCGGGCGAGGAACTCGACGGCCGGGTCGACCCGGTACTGCTCGAACGGGCACGGGAGTGTCTCGAACAGGAGCGAACCGTCGGCATCGAACATCGTGTTCCCGACGACGGCGACGAATCGGTGTTCGACGTGGTGTTGTCGCCGGTCATCGTCGAGGGAACCGCCGAGATGGTCGTCGGGTCGGCCCGCGATGTCACCGAACGCAGGCAGTACGAGCAGCAACTCGAATCCCAGCGTGACGACCTGCGACTGCTCAACCAGATGGTCCGTCACGATATCCGCAACGACCTGCAGGTCATCCAGACCCACGGCGAACTGCTGGCTGCGGAGGTTTCCGAGGAGTTGCGCTCGTCGGCCGACAGCGTCGTCGCCAGTGCCAAGGACGCGATTTCACTCACTGAGGAGGCCCGCGATTTGGCAGCGGTGATGCTCAGGTCTGGCGACACACAGGAACCGATATCGCTGTCGGCAACGCTCAGGACACAGGTCCAGCAGGCGGGCGACAGCCACGACCACGCGACCATCGAAATCGACGGGACGATTCCGAGTTGCGAGGTCAGCGCCGACGATATGCTCGACTCGGTGTTCGACAACCTTCTGCAGAACAGCGTCGTTCACAACGACAGCCCGGAGCCACGAACAGTCGTCTCCGCGAGCATCGATGATGAGTACGCGGTGGTCCGAGTCGCCGACAACGGGCCGGGCATCGACGACGACCAGCGGGAGGCGATTTTCGAGAAAGGACAGCAGGGCGAGGCCAGCGAGGGGACCGGCGTCGGCCTCTATCTCGTGCGGACGCTCATCGAGGGGTACGGTGGGTCCGTCGATGTTGAAGAGTCAGCCGAGGGTGGGGCGGCCTTCGTGGTCCGACTCCCACTGGCGGACTGAGCTCAGGCGGCGTCAGCCGTGACGAGGTAGTAGCCCAACACACCAGCCCCGAGGAGACGGTCAATTTCCGATGAGGCGACGAAACTGTCGAGTTGGGTGTCCGAGACAACACCGAAAACGCCGAGCACGCGGCCGACTGGGTGTGCAAGACGGGCGAAACTCCGGCGACGCTCGGTGCAGCGCTTGATTCCATCTGTGAGGTCTCTGCGCTGGACGTTCTCGAAGCCCGTTTCGTCGAGTGTCTGCTCGAACTGTGTAAACACGCTAATGCGAAGTCCAAGTCCGTCCTCGATACGCTCGAGTCGGTCGCGCTGCTCTGCGGTGAGTTCGTCTCGGGCAACGGTGAGAAACAGGTCAGTGAGTGCGACGCGGCCATCGTCCCGGAGCGTGCGCCGGGCAGCGGTCAGCGCGCGGGCAGGGTCGGGCGAGTGTGAGAGCGCTTCCAGCCCCCAGACAACGTCCATCGAGTCGTCGTCGATGGTACTGAGGTCGTGAAAATCGTCGTAGTTGAACGTCGTCAGCTCAGAGACGCCGTGTTCGGCGGCGTTCTCTCGTGCGAGGTCGAGTTGGCTCTCGCTGATGTTGACGCCCACGACTGTTGCGCCGTGGGCGCGGGCATTCCAGACAGAATCCTCGCCAGCGCCACAGCCAATATTGAGGACGCGGTCTGAGCTATCGATGCCCGCTGCTTCGGAAAGGACGCGCATCGTGTTCATCGCGGCCGCTCCGGGCTCGTCGTGGTCCTCGTCGTAGTATTCCAGATGGAGACTGCGGTGGCCGCGGTAGGCCCACTCCGTCTGGTATGTCTTCAGCAGTTCGTCGTAGATATCCGCAACCTCGTCAGTGTCGAGGTCCGAGTTACTCATTAGGAGTGTCTACGAGCGATTCAGACCTAAGGGTTGGTATTCAGCATACTTCGCAGGCATGACAGTCCCGGAACGTACAAGTCTGCGTACCCCTGAGCCAGAGGCAATGACAAACCCAACCCGACGTGAACTGCTTGCGGCGACTGGGGCCACCGTCGCAGCGTCACTGTCGGGCTGTCTCGACGCAGTCGGAAGCTATCTCGGTGCCGACGAAGAGGGCGAACTCGTTGTGGCCCTCACCAACATCCGACGGCCGACACCCGACGGGGCTGGCCCCGGCACGCCTGAGGACATCGTCGCGCGAATCGATATCGAAAACCGCATTCCAGAGCGTGTCTCGGGACGGCTGGAAATGGAACTCAGGTACGTTCCGAATGGTGAGACTGAACAACGCTGGAACAAGACTGACGAACTCGAGTACGTCCGCGGGATTTCGCCACAGCCACTCTACGTCTTCGAGTCGGCCTACCAACCGGGGAGCCAGATACCAGGAGATTACGAACTCGACGCCGAGATTGTCAACGTACAAGTCATCAAGTCCTGATATTCGCCGGACTGAAACGGGATTCGACAGGCTCGACCGAGAGCACCCGTTTTATTTTCCCACCGCTTGACTGTGGAGTATGGCAACGCATGGACTCGGACTCTCCGTGGTCGTATTCGCGGTAAGTCTACTCATTGGCGGGTTGGCAATTCACATCGGAGCGAAGTTCGCATTCGCCTCCAGAGACTACAGCGACGCAGTTGTCACGGCACTGCTGGGCGCAGTGGCGTGGGCGCTGGTCGACATCGTTCTCGCGAGCGTCGGCATCGGAGGCCTGTTTGCCTCGATTGTCGGCCTGCTCGTCTGGATTTCAGTGGTCAGGTGGCAGTACGGTGTCGGCTGGCTGCGAGCGAGCATCGTCGGCGTAATCGCGTGGTTCTCGGCGCTGTTTGTGCTTGGATTGCTCACCCTGGTTGGCGTCGGGAGTCTCGAAGCACTTGGCGTCCCCGGGGCGTAAGCGAGAGAGCGACCGGCCCCGACAGTTTTTGTCACGCCGGCTGAAAGCGGTAGTATGATTGCTGGTTCGGAGATGGCGGTCATCGACGCGAACGCGGCCGCACTTGGAATCCCCCGCAAACAATTGATGGAATCGAGCGGGCACGCCACTGCCGGCGTCGCCAGAGACCTCGTCGACCCGGGGGCAACGATTACGATTGTCGCCGGCCGCGGCAACAACGGCGGCGACGCCTTCGTCGCGGCGCGCTTTCTGGAGTCCTACGACCTGCGCGTCCAGTTGCTCGGTCGCCCCGAGTCCATCGGGACCGAAATCGCCCGGGAGAACTGGGACGCACTCGAAAACTGCGAATTCGACCGTGAGCAGATTCGTGACTCGACAGCGGTCGACCTCGGTGACCCCGACCTCGTCATCGACGCGATGCTCGGCACCGGCGTTACCGGAGCGTTGCGAGAACCCGCGGCGACGGTTGCCGCGGCCATCAACGACAGCGACGCCACAGTTCTCTCCGTCGACGTGCCGTCTGGCTTCGACAGCGAGACGGGAACAGTTCCCGAGGGAGCCGTCGACCCCGACCACGTCGTCACATTCCACGACAGCAAGCCCGGCCTCGACGACTTAGACGCCGTGATATCTGTCGCCGACATCGGCATTCCCGAGGCGGCGGAGACGTTCGTCGAACGCGGTGACCTGCTTCGACTCTCTCGGGACCCCCAGAGCCACAAGGGCGACCACGGCAAGGTGCTGATAATCGGCGGTGGTCCGTACGTCGGCGCACCAGCACTGTCCGGACAGGCGGCGCTCCGGGCGGGGGCCGACCTCGTCCGAGTCGCCTGCCCGACAGCAGTCGCCCACGAAGTGCAGGGATACAGCGAGGACCTGATTGTCCGACCACTGGAAGGACGACAGCTCGAACCCGGTCACGTCGGACAGGTGATGGAGTTTGCTGCCGAACACGATACGCTGGTTATCGGTCCCGGACTCGGGGCTGATGGGTCGACACTGGAAGCAGCCGAGGCGATTCTGACCGCGTTCACCGGCACCGCCGTCGTCGACGCAGACGCGCTGCAGTTGGTGCCCAACATCGACACCGAGGCGACGCTCATCTGCACGCCGCACCAGGGCGAACTGGCGAAGATGGGTGGCCCGCGGGCCGACGACTGGCGCGAGCGACGCGACGCTGTCGATGAGTTCGCCACCGAACTCGGACACACGCTGCTGGTCAAGGGCAACTACGACGTGGTCTCCAACGGCGAGCGCACCCGAGTGAGTCGAACCGGAAATCCGGGGATGACCGTCGGCGGGACCGGCGACGTGCTGGCGGGCGTTACGGGCGCGCTCGCTACCCAGCACGAACCGATTCACGCCGGCGGACTCGGTGCTTACGTCGCCGGCCGGGCGGGCGACATCGTCGCCGACGAGCGCGGCGATGGGTTGGTTGCCAGCGACCTGCTGACGGCGATTCCGACAGCGATGCGCTACGAAGAGTGAAGGTTTCGACGGGCTTAATCGGCCCAAGACCAACTAGACCACGATGAACAACGGCGGCGTGGGCACGCTTGAAGACGACGCGGCAGCCTTTAGCCTGCTCGGCACCGACCTTCGGGCGGCACTCTCCGAGCGAGGCTTCGAGACGCCGACGAAGCCACAGCGTCGCGCACTGCCACCACTAATCGACAGCGAGAATGTCGTCGTCGTCGCACCGACGGGCAGCGGCAAGACAGAGACGGCGATGTTGCCAGTCTTCGACCAAATCGTCGGCGAGGAAACCTTCGGGATTAGCGCGCTGTATATCACGCCGCTGCGGGCGCTGAACCGCGACATGGAAGAGCGACTTGAGTGGTGGGGTCAGACGCTGGATATCGATATCGACATCCGCCACGGCGACACCACCGACTACCAGCGCCAGAAGCAGGCCAACGACCCGCCGGACGTGTTGGTGACGACGCCGGAGACGTTGCAGGCAATGTTCACTGGCGAGAAGCTGAAGCGAGCACTCGAAGATGTCGAGCACGTCATTATCGACGAGATTCACGAACTCGCGGTCTCGAAACGGGGCGCGCAACTCTCGATTGGATTGGAGCATTTGCGCGAACTCGCCGGCCCGATGCAACGAATCGGTCTCTCTGCGACTGTCGACGACCCCGACGAGATTGGAAAGTTGCTGACGGGTGACCGCGACTACACCGTTGCCGGCGTGGATATCGGCAGCGAACTCGATGTTGACGTTCGCTGCCCGACACCGACCGAGCGAGACGAACAAATCGCGAGCGAACTCGTCACAGACCCCGAAATTGCGAGCCATGTCAGAGTCATCGACGAACTCGTTGCCGAGAACGAGGCAACGCTGATATTCGTCAATACTCGCCAGACTGCAGAGGCAATTGGCTCACGCCTCAAGGAGTACGGCAGCAACGTCGGCATTCACCACGGCTCACTCGCCAAGGAGAGCCGCATCGAAATTGAATCGCAGTTCAAAAACGGCGAGATTGACGGGCTGATGTGCACCTCGTCGATGGAACTCGGTATCGACGTCGGTCACGTCGACCACGTTGTCCAGTACAACAGTCCGCGACAGGTGACTCGATTACTGCAGCGAATCGGCCGCGCAGGCCACCGCGAAGACGAGATTTCGAGCGGGACAATCATCGCGAGCCACCCCGACGACGTGCTCGAATCGATCGTTATCGGCCACAGCGCGCAGGACGGCCACGTCGAACCCGCGGCGATCCACCACGGTAGCCTCGACACCGTTGCCAACCAGATTGCCGGGCTGGTGATGGGCTGCGGCGACATTCAGGCGATGCACGCCTACGAAATTATCACCCGGGCCTACCCGTTTCAGGACCTTTCGACGGAGCAATTCAAAGAGATTGTCCGAGAGCTAGCGAGCAACAACGTCGTCTGGCTGGAAGAAGACGCCGACCGACTGGAGAAACGGCGTGGGACGTGGCAGTATTTCTACCGGAACCTCTCGATGATTCCCGACGAAGCGACCTACGATGTCGAGGACGTTGCCAGCGGGCGACAGGTCGGCACGCTCGACGAACGCTTCGTCGTCAACTTCGCCAGCCCCGGCGAAATCTTCATTCAGGGCGGCGAGATGTGGCGCATCACCGAAGTGGACGACGAGGATGACGTGGTGACGGTTTCGCCAATCGAAGACCCTGCAGGAGAGGTTCCGTCCTGGACAGGCCAGGAGATCCCCGTCACTCGGCAGGTTGCCCAGCACGTCGGACAGGTTCGCGCCGTCGCGAGCAGCCAACTCGCCGAGGGTGCCGAGGAATCAGCGGTGGCCCGTGACCTCGGCCGGCGCTACGACTTCGGCACGGAGACCATCGAGGCCGGGTTGGACCAACTGACTGACCAGGCCGAGACGGGCCATCCCGTCGCCACGGAGGACCGAATCGTTGTCGAAGGAGGTGCCGGGTCCCTCGTCGTCAACGCCTGCTTCGGTCACAACATCAACGAAACACTCGGACGGCTGCTCTCGGCACTACTAGGCCAGCAAACCGGCTCCAGCGTCGGCATGGAAGTCGACCCGTACCGCATCGAACTCGACGTGCCCCACGGCGTCTCTCATGCGGATGTCGAAGCAATTCTGCACGATACCGACCCCGAACACGTCCGGGGGCTGATCGAACTGAGTCTGAAGAACGCCGACGCCCTCAAATTCAAACTCGCACAGGTCGCCGCGACGTTCGGCGCGGTGAAGCGCTGGCGCGGAAGTGGATCAACTGGATTCGGCAAGAACCGCTTGCTCGATGCCCTCGAAGGCACACCGGTCTACGATGAGGCACTCCGAGAGTTGATTCACGAAGAACTCTCTATCGAGGGTGCACAGGAAGTGCTCGCGTCCGTCCAGTCCGGCGAGATTACCATCGACACCGTTGGCGAACACACGCCAGTTGGTATTGGTGGCCGCGGGTCGGGCACCGAACTGCTGACGCCGGAAAACGCCGACGCGAGCGTCATCAAGACGGTCAAGGAGCGACTGCAGGGCGACCGGGTGATTCTGTTCTGTCTGCACTGCGAGGAGTACGAGCGGACGAAAGAGGTCAACCGGGTGCGCGACCAGCCGAGTTGTCCCCACTGCGAGTCGACACGAATTGCGGCGCTGAATCCGTGGGACGAGGAAACGGTCACTGCGGTCCGGACCAACAACAAGGACGACGACCAACAGAAGCGCACGGAGCGGGCCTATCAGGCCGCCAGTCTGGTCCAGAGCCACGGCAAACAGGCTGTCATCGCGCTGGCGGCCCGCGGGGTTGGCCCGCACAACGCGGCCCGAATTATCAACAAACTCCGCGAAAATGAGGACGATTTCTACCGAGATATTCTGTCGCGAGAGCGCGAGTACGCTCGCACGCGGTCGTTCTGGGAGTGATTACTCGACATCTCGGCGCATTGCAATCTCGAACCACGGGCAGAGTCGCAGCTGTCGATACCACTGCGGATTCTCGTGCAGGCGCTCGTATGGTACCCACATGATGCCGCCGACTTCTTCGGGGTCGGGGTCGAGACTCGTATCCTCGAGCGTCGCGTTGAGAACGGCACAGACCTCGTGCTCGACGCCGGCGTTCTCGTAATATCGTTTGTACTCGAAGCGGTCAGTCACCTCCAGATTGTCGTACTGCTCGGGAGCAATCCCGAGTTCTTCTTCGAGGCGGACCGTCGCGGCCTCGACCTGCGATTGTCCTTCGACGGGGTGTGAAGCGACGGTACCGTCCCAGAACGTATCCCAGAGTCGTTTGTCTGGGCTCCGCTGAGCGAGCAGAATACGTCCGTCACCGTCGAACAGAAGCGTCGTAAATGCGCGGTGGCGAATACCGTCGCCGGTGTGTGCGTCCAGTCGGTTGACCATTCCTTCTTTGTTGTCGTCGGCGTCGACAGCGATCACGTCCTGCAGTGCATTTTCGTGATCGGCGTCTCCCTGGCCAGTCATTATACATTCAATACAGGAGGTGCCTCATACCGTCTTCGTTTTGGGGCCCGCGTTGGCGGCAGACAGACGACAGTCGTCCGTCTGACACAGCACTATACCGCTGGGACTACGACTGGGGATATGAGCAGTGAGTCACGCACAGAGACTGACAGCGGGGTTGGCGAGCAGTGCACGGCCTGTGGCGCAGGGCTGAGCGAGCAGGTGCTCGCACTCCAGACCTATCCCGAATCGGACGAGCAAACACTCGACGGACTGACCGGTGGTGGGCTAACGCACTGCCCGGAGTGTGCGGCCGAACCGGTTGCGCTGCTGGACACCTGGACAGACCACGACCAGCCACCGGTCGACCCCGACCAGCCACTCGGTGCTGGCTACCGGGAAGTCAGTGATAACTGCAGTTTCTGTGGCAACGACTGTGACCAGCCAGTGGTAGGCGTCGAACTCTACCGCCGGCCCGGCGGAGGATTGCCGGCGTATGCGAACTACACACTCTGTGGAGACTGCCAGGACGTCTTCGAGGAATTTCTGGCGAACATCCGCGAGTGACTACCCGATCCACTCGCGTGGGACGAGGTCGACAGCTTCGATAGCTGCGCCCTCGAAAAAGACAGGCGCAAGTTCGTCGGCGAGGTCGCGATACGCCGCGGCCGCCGGGCTATCAGGGGCGTTCGTGACCATCGGTTCGGCCCCCACAGCGTCGTAATCCTCTGGAATCCCGCCGAGCAGCGGGAAATCGAACTCCGCGTCGATATCTGCGATCGGCGTCTCTGCAGTCGCGCGGACGAGCAACGCACCGAGGATTGGACTATCAACCATCTCCGAGAGTGTGCCAGTTTTGCCGGTATCTGTCAGCGAGACGTGGTCTGGTGTCGTAACGAGAACGACGCCATCAGCGAGTTCCAGCGGTATCGTCGTTTCGGTGCTCAGGCCGGCAGCAGTATCAATCAGCACGGCGTCGTACGTGCGGGCAAGTGTGTTGACGACCTTCGGGAGTTTCTTCGGGTCGGCGCCGGCGTAGGCGTCGAGACTCGTCTCGCCGGGGATAATCGTCAGACCGCCGGCGTCGGTGAGTGTCTCACTGAGCGTTGCCGACCCGGCGAGGACATCGTGGAGAGAGGTGTCGACATCGACACCGAGCAGGTCAGCAACGTTTGGCATTGCCAGGTCTGCGTCGACGACAACTGTCTCGTAGCCGCGCGCCGCGAGCGCCGCGCCGAGGTTGATTGCCGTCGTCGTCTTTCCAACACCGCCGTTGCCACCAGCGACGGTACACACGTACCCACCCATTACCTACCGGGAGGTGGCCCGCGAATAAATATCTGTACACCGCCGTCGATATCCCAGAGGGCGCAGAGATGGAACTCCCGTCACAACTGTCAGGAAAAGTCGGTACGAAAAGCGGTTTGGCTGGGGTGGGGCCGTCAGCCGTCGTAGTAATCGAAGCCGTCGCGCTCGTAGGCCGGTGAGGAACTCCGAATCGCAGTCGCAACGTGCTGGAGTTCCATACCCAGCAGGACAACGACGTCGCTGATAGAGATGATTCCGACGAGTTGCCCGTCCTCGACGACCGGAAGTCGCCGAATACCGCGCTCGGACATCACCTCGACAGTGTCGTACATCCCCTCGTCCGCCTCGACAGTTGGGATGTCGCCGTCGATGAACTCCTCGACCGGTGTGCTCTCCGCGTCGAACTGGTCGTCGAGGACCGCAGGGAGCAGGTCGCGACTCGTCACTAGGTCGAGCGGCTTTCCGTCGTTGACGACAACGAGACCGGCGACTTCCTCATCGTGAAGCTTCCGTACGACGTCCGCAACGGAGGTATCTGGACTGGCGGTGACAACAGTGGTCCGTGCAATATCGATTACGGCCATACTCCCACCTTCTCAGCAGATGCCTACAATAGTTTCGTTTCTCCTATGATATATCACAGCGCGTATAATTCTAGCTGGGTATACCAGTGGCCACACCCGGTGGAGCGCTGAACTGGTGAGTGTAGCCAAGCTGAACGGTGAAGAATATAATTATTGTTTATTCAGGGGTGTCGGAGCGATTTCTTGTGTTTACGGTAAATTTTGCTACGGTTTCACGGAGCAAATCCACGGCAAGCGCGGGGGTGGCAACCTCTCTCTGAGACAGATACATAAAATACCCGCCAAAGTAACTATTAAACAAGCCTCACACGTTCGTAGTAGCAATGCAAGGACGAAGACTGGCAACCACGGACAAGATTATCGTTCTCACAAGTCCCGACGGGGGAGAACCCCTGGAGCGGCTGCAGGACTGGGCAGCGAAAAAGGACATCGATGTCTCTGTCGTCGAACTCGGCGAGGACATCGGCGACGCCTACGACCCTGACAGGGCAACGCTTGGCGTCACACTGGGCGGTGACGGAACGTTCCTCGAAGGGATCAAACTGTTCACACCGCTTGGCATCCCGCAACTCGGCGTCAACGCCGGGTCGCTGGCCTTCCTGGCGCGTGTCGAACTCGAAGAACTCGAAGCAGCGCTAGACGAAGTCGTCAGCGGCCGAGCGACCGTCGACAGCCGCCAGAAGCTCCACGTCGACGCGCCGGGTGTCGACGCGACCGGTATCAACGACGTGATGCTCCAGCACGTCCCACCGGAGAACCCATTTGACCGGAAGATTACCCGACTCGACGTCTTCGTCGACGGCGAGTACGTCGGCCAGTACGAAGGGACAGGGCTCGCTATCTCGACACCGACGGGCTCGACCGGTGTTGCCCTCTCTGCGGGCGGCCCAATTCATATGTCTGCAGACAACCACACCCTCCAGATTACGCCGCTGCAGACACACAGTATGGGTGTGCGTCCGATAGTCGTCTCCGCGGACGCAGACATCAAGGTTGTCAGCCGAGAGCAGGCCAGCCTCCTCGTCGATGGCGGGCGCGCACACAAGATTGTCAGCGGCGGTGATGTTATCGATGTCACCGGTGCCGAGGGCCGCGCGCACGTCGTCAGAACGAGTTACGACGACCAGTTCATGACAGCGATGACCGAGAAACTCAGCTGGGGAATCCGCGACGACCCCGATGGGCCGCGCGAACTGCTCGACGACGACTTCCCGGCCGAGGAACAGAGTGTCGTCGAGAAGGCTCGTGATGTCGCAACTGAGGCCGCACGCAGCGCGGGCGAACCGCTGCGAGAACTCCACGGCCGTGTCGAGGATGTCACGGTCAAAACCAACAAATCCGACATCGTCACCGAGGCCGACCACCAGGCGAACAAAATTATCACGACGATTATCGAAAACGAGTTCCCGGATCACGCAATCTTCTCGGAGGAAGCCGAATTCAAGGACGGGTCGAGCGACTTCAAGTGGGTTATCGACCCCGTCGACGGGACGGGGAACTTCGCACACGGGAATCCACAGTACTCCATCTCGATTGGACTTATCGAAGACGACGAACCCGTCATGGGCGTCATTTACGTTCCCGAAACCGACGAGATGTTCCACGCTGTTGCCGGCGGCGACGCCTACAAAGGCGACAAGAAAATCCACGTCAGCAACCGCTCGGAACTCGACGAGAGCATGCTGCTCTCGGGCTGGGACCCAGACGGAGAGTTCCTCACGCACTTCTATCAACAGACTCGCGGTGTGCGAGCACTCGGGTCGGCCGCGCTCAGTCTCTGTTATCTCGCGAACGGAAGCGCCGAAGGGACCTGGGAATACGGCACTTATCCGTGGGACGTCGCCGCAGGCGTCGTGATTGCCCGGGCCGCCGGCGCGACGCTCACCGACCGCCACGGGGAGCCGTACACGGTTGAGTTCGATTCCGACGAGCGCAAGGAGTTGCTGGGCTCGAACGGCGCTGCACACGAAAATATTCTCGAACACCTGCAGAAAAACGACGACCTGATGGACTAACTCCTGGCAGTTGCCAGCCCTGAGACAGTACCCAAGGAGTTTGCGGCTATCTTTGCTCGCAGAACCCCGCCGCCAGCAGAGTATTTATGCCCGCCTATACCTAATGAGTTAGTATCTATCACCCATGAGCGCGACGACGCAGGTTTGTGTGGTCGGTGCAGACGACGGGTTGTTCGAGCGGTTGACAACGGCGTTCGCCGAGGAGCCCATCGACGTACAGCGTGTTGCAACAGTCGAAGCGGCCAGCGGTGCGTGTCTGGTCGGCGTTGCCGGTGCGGACGGCACCGAGTTGGCTGCTGCGCTCGGTAGCCAGTCTGTTCCATCAGTACTCTACATCGACAGCGAGGCCGACGCGGCCGAACTGTACGACGCCGGCGTAACGGATGTTGTCAGGCGTGACGGGGCTGGTGCCGTTGCTGGGCTTCGCCACGCAGTCATGCAGTGTCTCGAGCCTGCACCGATGACAACTGACGGCGGCCAGCAGGCTCAACCGGCCGATTTTCCGCTGAAGGAACTCCACGAAATTGCAACCGACCGCGAACTCTCGCGGGACGCAAAGATCGACGCACTGCTGACCGCAGGTCTCGAGCAACTCGACACGTCGAGCGCGTTTCTCTCCCGTATCACCGACGACCAGCAGGAAATTGTCACGAGTGTCGGTGACCATCCGGAACTGACGCCGGGCAAGCAGACACCGCTCTCGGAAACCTACTGCCAGTACACTATCGCTGCCGGCGAAACACTGTCAGTCGGCGATGTCACCGAGAGTGATACCATCCCGGACGAGCGCTACGAACAGTGGGACCTGCAGTGTTATCTCGGTGCGACGGTAACCGTCGACGACGAACAGTACGGGACGATCTGTTTCGTCGACGACACGGCGCAGCAGTCGGCGTTCACCGACGGCGACCGACACTTCGCAGAGGTGGTGACCGACTGGATTGGCTATCTGCTCGAACAACAGGCCTACGAGGAAGAACTCGACCAGCAGCGCGCCTTCACCGAGAGTCTGATGGACAGCCTCCCGGACCCACTGTTCGCGACCGATAACGGTGGCCGGTTGATCCGCTGGAACGAGCGCTTCGAGGAACTGGCCGGTACCGATATCGAGGGGAGACGGCCAGCGGAGTTCATGGTCGAAGAGGACCGAGCAGCCGTGACCGAAGCGATCGAAAACGCACTCGACGGCGTTGGAAGTTCAGTCGAGGCAACGATGGCGGTACACGAAGGGCAGCAATATCCCTACGAGTTCTCGAACGCGCCGCTTCGTGACGACAGTGGGGCTGTCACCGGGGCCGCGACGGTCGGCCGTGACATGACCGAGCGCCAGGCCGCACAGGAACAACTCGCGGGCATTCTCGACACGACACGGTCGCTGATGCAGGCCCGCGACCGCGAGCACGTCGCAGAGATTGCGGTCAACGCCGCCAAAGACCTGCTTGGATTCGACCTCAGTGTCTTCAGACTGTACGATAGCGACGCGGGAACACTCATTCCTGCGGCGATGACCGATGAAGCTGCCGACGTACTCGGCGAGCGTCCAGTTTACGATGTCGGTGAGGGCAACCCCGGAGAAGTGTTCGCGTCCGGCGAACCGCGAACTATCAACAGCCTCGGGGAGGGCGAAGGGCCACCAGCGCTGGGTGCCGGTGCCTCAGTCATGTACTATCCGGTGGGCGTTCACGGCACAATCAGTGTCTCGACAACCGAAGCCAACGCCTTCGACGAGCGAGACGAGCAGATGCTTGCGCTGCTGGCGACCAGTGCTGCGGCGGCCTGTATGCGGGCCAAACGCGAACAGGACGTCCGTGAGGCACAGGAACACACCGAGCGAGTGCTCGACCGCGTCAACGGCCTCGTCCAGAACACTGTCGAAGTGCTCGTCCAGGCACAGACCCGTGAGGAACTCGAAGATGGCGTCGTCGAGCAACTCGCCGCAGCGGAGCCATACGCCTTCGCGTGGATTGGCCAGCCAGACGTTGCGGCGGAGACGCTCAGTCCATCGGCGTGGTCTGGCTCGGCCGCAGTACCAGTCCGTGGCCGGTCGTTCCCCCTCGTTGGCGGTAACGAACCAGTCAGTCGTGCCTACAACGAGCAGGAACCGCAGATACTCACTGACTTCGATAGCGCCGGTGCGGGCCCCTGGGCCGAGATTGCCGGCGACAGTGGAGTCAACTCACTCATCGCTATCCCCCTCGTGTACAAGGACGCCAACTACGGCGTGTTGACCGTGCTCGCCGAGGAGCAAGACGCACTCGACGAGCGTGAACGAATCGTGCTCGAATCGCTCGGACGAGTCATCGCAAACGCAATCAATGCCATCGAACGCGGCCGGATTCTCGACGCGACAGAAATCATCGAACTGGAGTTCTCGATCTCTGACCAGGAACTGTTGTTCAGCCGACTCTCGGGCGCGACTGACTGCGTGCTCGAATCGGCAGGGACAGACTACAGTTCGGACGGGTCAATCCGACTCTATCTCACCGCCCGCGGTGTCGCAGCCGATGAACTCATCGCAATCGCTGAGGAAGACGTTGCGGTCCAGAGTGTGACCTGTATCGTCGACCACGAAGAGGAGTGTCTGCTCGAACTGACCGTCGAGGACTCCCTGCTCGCGATGCTGACTGAGTACGGCGCTGTGCCGCGGGAGGTCACCGCCGAACACGGCACGGCGCGGTTTATTGTCGAACTGCCCTACGAGGCCGAGGCGCGAGACCTCTTCGAACTCGTCGAAAACCAGTACCCGAGTACGGAACTGCTGGGCTATCACGAGCGCGAACGGCCGGTCGAGACCAGACAGGAGTTCCGTGCGGCGCTCAGCGACCGGTTCACCGACCGACAGGAGACGGCCCTCCGGACTGCGTATCTCGGGGGCTTTTTCGACTGGCCCCGAGAGGTCGACGGGAACGAACTCGCCGAGGCGATGGATATCTCTCGGCCGACTTACCACCAACATCTCAGGTCCGCACAGAAGAAGGTCTTCGAGGAACTGTTCGATTAGTCTGTGAGTTCGACTTCGAGTTCGAACCAGTTCGTCCCCGGTTTTTCGGCTGGCAAATCGAGTTGGCTGTTGATAATCGAAGAGCTCGCCGAATTCTCGATAACAAACTCGTTGTCCACCAGCGTCGCTGTCGGTGGCTCCGCGTCGAAGTTCGTCTCGCCGGTCAACGCGTTGCTCTGCTCGGTCGTAGCGTTGACCTCGAAGCTGAACTCGTCGTCGAGAAACTCGATGACAACCCGGAGTGTTCCGCTTGCAGTCATTCTATTCTCAGTAAGGACGCCCGAAAGCCCGTCCGGGGACTCAATTTGTGCCTCGATGCCGGAGGCCTCGATGGGTGGGAACGCTACGTCCGTCGACTCCCACGAGCCATCGTCGGCGACGGTGGCCTGAACAGAGATGGTCTCGTCAGCCTCGCCATCAGACAGAATATAGCCTGCTTTGCGGGCCTGCGTTCGTGTCTCGACGGCCTCATTGATTGCGAGAAAGCCGCTCTGGCTCGTCACCGAAAACGACTCTGCAAACAGTGGTTGACTATCGGGTTGGTCCGACGAGTCCTCGTCAGACGTGTCTTCGGTCTCGTTTGTCGGAGCCGGTTCATCAGGAGAGTCATCGTCTGCAGAGTCAGAGCCGGTGCTGAGACAGCCAGCAGCCAGCGGGAGCGTTGCCACGCTAGCGATTTGGAGAAACGGACGGCGGTCCATTGCCACAATGGACAGTCCCGCCGGGTATGAACTTGACGGTCAGCCGACGCGTCGACAGAGAGAAGCATTGAAGCGGGTGGTTGCCGAATCCGGTGATATGTACGACCGAATCAAGGGATTTCGTGATTTCTACCCCGAAGAGATGCAATCTCGACGGCAGGTGATGGACACCGTCGAGTCCGTTGCACGCCGCCACGGCTTTCGTGAGATTGGCACGCCAGCGCTGGAATCCGCCGCACTGTACGCCGACAAGAGCGGCGAAGAAATTCTCGACGAACTCTATTCGTTCGAGGACAAGGGTGGCCGGTCAGTCGCGCTGACGCCCGAGCTGACACCGACCGTGGCACGGATGGCCGTTGCCCGCCAGCAGGAACTCTCGAAGCCGATCAAGTGGATGTCGACCCGGCCGTTCTGGCGCTACGAGCAGGTCCAGCAGGGTCGGTTCCGGGAGTTCTACCAGACGAACATCGATATCTTCGGCTCCGCGGAACCAACCGCCGACGCCGAAATTCTCGCTGTCGCCGCAAACGCGCTGACCGAACTCGGCCTCTCGGGCGAGGACTTCGACTTCCGTGTCTCTCACCGGGATATTCTCGGCGGGCTGCTCGAATCCTTCGAGGGTAATATCGACACGGAGGCCGCAATCCGAGCAGTCGACAAGCGCGCGAAAATCGACGCCGACGAGTACGCCGACCTGCTGACCGACGCCGGGCTCTCGACGGCCCAGATTGATGACTTCGACAGCCTCCTCGACAGCGGCGAGGATGACCTCGACGAGTTAGTCGAGTTTGCAGACACCGACCGCGTCGAAGCGGCCGTCGAAAACCTGCGGGACGTTCTCGCGGCAACCGACGACCTTGGCGTTGGCGAGTACTGTACACTCTCGCTGACGACAGCCCGGGGACTGGATTACTACACTGGCGTCGTCTTCGAGTGCTTCGACTCGACTGGCGAAGTCTCGCGGTCGGTCTTCGGCGGTGGGCGCTACGACGACCTGATCGAAGGCTTCGGCGGCCAGCCAACCCCTGCGGTCGGCTTTGCGCCCGGATACGCAACGCTGTCGCTTTTGTGCCAGCGTGCCGGTGTCTGGCCCGAAGAAGAACTCTCGACGGATTACTACGTTCTGCAGGTTGGCGACACCCGGGACGTTGCGTCTCGGATTGCCCGCGAACTCCGGAGTAACAGTCACGTGGTCGAGTCTGACGTTGCCGGTCGCTCCTTTGGCGCACAACTCGATTACGCCGACAGCATCAACGCCGAGACAGTCGTTATCGTCGGCGAGCAGGACCTAGAAAACGACGAGGTGACGCTCAAAGAGATGGATAGCGGCGAGCAAGTTGCAGTCCCAGTCGACTCGTTCCCCGGCGACCACGAGCGGCCGACTTACGACGATTTCGCCTGAAAAGCAGTTCAGCGCACCGCGACCTAGTCGGCAGTAGCAGGCGACTCGTCGGTGTCGATGGTCTGGTCGGTTCCAGCGTTGCCGGCGCTCGCTGGGTCAACCGCGAACGACGCGCGTTCACTCCAGACGAAGTAGACGTACGGCGTTTTTGCGACCAAGTCGAGGTACGCGATAATCATCGCTGTCCCGACTGCCGAGACGTAGCCGAGTCCGGCAGGACTGGTCAGCCAGAGTAGGGGGTATGCAATCCACAGCAGGCCGACGTGATTCTGCAAGATTTTGAACAGCCGGTAGCGCTCGCGGTTTTCCTGCGCGTACCGTGGGAAGACCAGATAGAGAATCGCCAGCAGCACGACGTGGAACCCGCCCGAGATGGCGAAGCCAATCCACGTTGCGATTCCGGTTGCAAGCGTTGCACCCAGTCCGACGGCAATCATCAGCGCGTCTGCGGCCGCGACGCTGAGAATCCACTTCCGGGGCGCGCCAGCGACGTAGCCGACGTATCCCACCAGCAGCGGGGTCGTCACGATCCAGTCGAGGTACCGGAACAGGTAGACCTCGTTCCCGCCGACCTGGACGACACCGATGTTCGCAGCCATCAGAACGTACGACAGCCCCGCAAACCCTGGAATGATGAATAGCCACGCAAACTTGCCGCGGTTGGCGTCAACCCGGGAACTTCGCATCAGCGCGAAGACAACGCCAACGCCAGCCAGCAATCCGACCGCCGCCAGCGAGTACGAGACAGTGATTGCAAGCTCAGACATCAGCGGTCACCTCCGTCGGATACGGCAGGTGAATGCGCCGGGCTGTCGGCCGCGTCGAGTCGGAATCGTGAGAGTTCCGTGACGAGGTCCTCTGCGTTGCGCTCGAACTCGTCGAGCGTACTGGCAATCGATTCGAATCTCTCACGCTGGCTCTCGATCGAATCAGCGACCGTCCCCGCAGTCGATTCAGTCTCGCGGCTAATCGCTGACACCTCGTCAATGGCCGCGGCCGTCGTCTGGACCGTTTCCGCCTGTTGAGCCGTCGCACCGCTGATATCCGCTATTCCGTTGTCAATTTCTTCGGTTGCGTCGGCAATAGTGTCGATTTCATGAAGCGCAGATTCGACGGTGTCGGTGCCACGTTCAACACGTTCCCGCGTCGAGCGCACCGACGCGGCAGCGTCGGCCGTCTCGTCTCGGACATCTTCGACCATCCGGGAGATTTCTTCGGCCCGTTCTCTGGTCTCCTCGGCCAGCGATTTTACCTCGTCAGCGACGACTGCGAAGCCGTCGCCCGCGTCGCTTGCGGTGTCACCGCTGGCGCGGGCAGCCTCGATCGAGGCGTTCAGCGCGAGCATATTGGTCTGGTCAGCAATTTCGTTGATCACTTCGACAATCTCGGTAATCTCCTCGGTGCTGTCGGTCAGCGATTCGATCTGTTCGACCGCGTCGGCCGTCTCTTTCTCGATGGCTTCCATCTCCTCGATGGCCTCATTCGCCGCGGTGCGAGCTTCCTGACTGGCCGCCGTTGCGCTGTCACTGGTCGACGAGAGGTCGTCGGTCGTCGCCGCAATCTGCTCGGCTGCCGCCGACATATCGTCGATATCCTCTGCGACCGCTTCGAGGCGTTCGCGCTGCTCTTTCGAGTCGGCGGCGATGTCGCCCGTCGTCTCGACCGCGCGGTCGACTGTCGATTCCGCCTCGTCGGTCAGGCGAACGAGTTCGTCAGCGTCACTCTGGATGTCGCCAGCAAAGGTGTTGACTGCCGAGAGCGCGTCTTCGAGGTCTGCCATCGTGTTGTTGAACTCTCGACCAATGGTCTCCATCGCGTCGTGTTCGGTATCGATGTCGATGCGTGTCGAAAGGTCACCCTCGGCGGCCTGCTGCATCGCCTGTGCGTACCGCCGGGCAGTTTGCTGGTAGGCTTCTGCGAGTTCGGTTGCCTCCTGCTCAGCTCGTTCAGCCTCCTTTCGCGCCTCCTCGGCGCGTTGTTGTTCCTCCTGTGCCTCAGCTCGGGCCTGTTCGACCGTTTCGATCTGTTCAGACAGCGAGTTGCGCATGATATCGATGGCGTCGTAGAGTTGTCCGAATTCGTCCTCTCGGCCCGACCAGAGGTCGGTGTCGAGGTCACCGTCTGCGATAGCCTTCGCTTGTCGCTCCAACTCGACAATTGACGCGATGGTGTTCGTTCCTGTTACCGAGCCCAGCGCAAGCAGTCCAGCCCACGTCATCAAAATCGCGGCCGCTGCACTTCCGGTTACGAGTCCAACCGCAGTCACCATACTCCCCGTGATTACGTATCCGAAAACGAGTTTGATTCCATAGGAGCTGCGTATCGGATTTGCCATGCCTGACTATACGATTTTTTGAGTATAAGCGTTAGTGAGCAGTTATTAGGTATGATAACTGACCGACGGAGACGCCTCACTCGCTCGTTCGAAAGGAGAGGTCGAGTGTCGGTGCCGAGTGGGTCAGCGAGCCCATCGAGATGATATCGACACCAGTCTTCGCGTACGCTGGGACCGTTTCTTGAGTGATGCCACCGCTGGCCTCGGCAAGTGCAGACTCTCCGAGTAAATCCGCGCCGCGTTCTGTTTCCTCAGGAGAAAGGTTGTCGAGCAGGACGATATCCGCCCCTGCGTCGGCCGCGCGGGGCGCGTCTTCTGGCCGTTCGACCTCGACTTCGATTTTTGTCGCGAAGGAGGTTCGCTTCGCGAAGTGGGCAATTGCGTCGTCCATCCCCATCTCGGCGATGTGATTGTCCTTGACCATCACCATATGCGAGAGGTTGAGACGGTGGGTGTCACCGCCGCCGGCCGCGACAGCGCGTTTCTCGACACCACGGAGGCCGGGCGTCGTTTTTCGAGTTCCCGCGATTCGCGGCGGTTCGACCCCGGCAGCTTCGGCGGCTTCCTCGGCCGCAGACACTGCTTTGCGGGTCTGGGTTGCGACGCCAGAAGCATGACCGACGATGTTGACGGCGACGCGCTCGCCGCGGAGTACGTCCCTCGCTGGCCCCGAAACTCGAAGCACTGTCTCGCCAACCTCGATTTGGTCGCCAGCGTCGACGAGCAGTTCGGCCTCGGTGTCGAGATAGGAAAACACTGCCTCTGCGGCCTCCAGACCGGCCACGACACCAGCTTCCTTGGCGACAAGTCGGCCCTCGGTCTGTCCGGGGACGTGATTGGTCACGTCGTGGTGGCCAAGGTCTTCTTCTAACCAGCGTTCAACCTGTGTCGTTGGAATCATCGTGCGTCGGCGGCCGACTCAGTCTTGGCGTCTTCGACGAGGTAGTGACAGCCGAGAGACTGGTCGTTCTCCGCGGCCGCCCGTGAAATGAGCAGTGAAACAACCGACGCCGACCGGAGTTCGTACAGCGACCGTGAGGTCCGGGTCCGGACGTAGGCGTCAACCTCGCCTTTGAGTCGCCGAAGCACCGACTGTGAGCGCTTGAGACCCTCAGTAGTGCGCTCGATACCGACCATCTCGTCCATCACGCGGCGGAGTCGGTGGAACTTATCGCGGGCAAAGTTGCCCGGCAGTTCAGGGTCGCGTTCGAGGAGTTCGGGAGCCTCGATGCGCTCGATGTCGTTGCCGACCGCGTCCTCGCCGGCGCGCTGTCCCCAGACCAACCCTTCCAGTAGCGAGGTGCTCGCAAGGCGGTTCGCGCCGTGGACGCCGGTCCGTGAGCATTCACCGACGGCGTAGAGGCGGTCGAGAGAGGTTCGCCCGCGGTTGTCGACAGCAACCCCACCACAGAGGAAGTGCTGGGCAGGGGCGATTGGGATTCCCTCGGTCCAGTCAACGTCGTGCGCAGCGCATTTCTCGGCGAGGTCAGGAAATTCCTCCTCGAAGGCCATTTCCGACACGTCAAGGGTAACGTCGCCGGTTTCCTCCCGCTCGGTTTTGACTGCGCGGGCGACGACATCTCGCGGTGCGAGTTCGGCGTCATCGTGATATTCGGGCATGAATCGCTCGCCGTCGCCGTTCCGGAGGAGGCCGCCTTCGCCGCGAACAGCCTCGCTGATGAGGAACGTCCCACTCTCCGTGTGGCAGGCTGTTGGATGGAACTGGACGTACTCCATGTCCTCGATGTCAGCACCGGCGAGTGCGGCCATCGCAATGCCGTCACCGGTCGCGGTATCTGGGTTGGTCGAGCGAGGATAGAGTGCGCCGATCCCGCCGGTGGCGAGAATTGTCGACCCGGCGTAGGTCGGTGCCCACTCGCCGTCCTGTTCGAGAATCGCACCGTAGACTTTGCCCTCGTGACGGATTAGCTCCAGCGCGGCTGTATCTTCGAGCACCGTCACGTCCGTCTCGTCGGCAACGTAGTTGAGGAACGGGACGTGGATGTGCTTGCCAGTCTCGGCGTTGACGTGGAGGATGCGGGCCTCGTCGTGGGCAGCCTCCTGACCGAAATCGTACTCTCCACCGGTGGTATCGAACTCGATACCGAGGGTGTCGACGAGAATGTCACTGACAGTATCCGTGGCGTTCTCGACGAGTACCTCGACAGCCTCGGGGTCGGCGGTGCCCGCGGAGGCGTCGAGGATATCCTGTTCGAACTGTTCGGGGTCGTCTCGGGTGACGGCGATGCCGCCCTGTGCCCACCACGTCGAGGCCTGTTCGGGCCGTTCGGCTTTCGTCGCGAGAGTTACGTCAGCCCCGGCCTCGTCTGCAGCAAGTGCTGCCGAGAGGCCGGCGATGCCTGTACCTACCACGAGGACGTCTGTCTCCTGTTCGTTCATATTTCGAGCATTCGGTCGAGGGCAACCTGTGCGAGTTCCTTCTCCTCTGGCGCGACCTCGATGACGTTGCGCTCGCGGCCCTCGGTGAGTTCTTCGAGCACCCAGGTGAGGTAGTTCGGGTCAATCTGGCGCATCGCGTTGCAGTCCATGCACGCGTCGCCACAGAGCGGAATCACGTTCACGTCAGGGTGCCAGCGGCTCAGGTGGTTCGTCAGGTGAACCTCGGTACCGATGGCCCACGTCTCGCCGGGGTCTGCCTCCGCAACCGTCTCGCAGATGGTCGACGTCGACCCAACGACATCGGCTGCTTCGACTACCTCTCGGCGGCACTCGGGGTGGACGACGACGTTCGCGCCGGGGTTCTCTGCGCGGACCTGGTCGATGTGGTCGGTCCGGAATCGCTCGTGAACCTGGCAGTAGCCCTCCCAGAGGATGATGTCGTTGTCGACTACTTTGCTCGCGTCCTTGCTCTCTGGGTCCCACGGGTCCCACTCGACAGTTTCGTCTTCCATCCCCAGTCGGTGAGCGGTGTTCTCGCCGAGGTGTTTGTCGGGCAAGAACAGTACTTTGTCACCCTTGTCGAACGCGTACTCGAAGGCCTTGTGGGCGTTCGAGGAGGTGCAGACCAGACCGCCCTGCTCGGCACAGAACGCCTTCAGGTCTGCATACGAGTTCATGTAGGTGATTGGGATGATGTTCTCGTCAGTTTCGGCGGTGATTTCGGCCCACGCGTCGTCAACCTGCAGGGCTTCGGCCATGCCCGCCATCGGACAGGAGGCCTCCATCGACGGCAGGATAACCGACTGCTCGTCGTCCGTGATGATGTCGGCCGATTCAGCCATGAACGTCACGCCGCCGAAGATTACGTACTCGGCGTCGGCGTTGGCGGCCTCCTGGCTCAGTTGGTAAGAGTCGCCGATGAAATCCGCGTGTTCGACGATTTCCCGGCGCTGGTAGTTGTGCCCCAGGATGACGACATCGTCACCCAACTCCTCGAGTGCGGCCTCGATACGCTTGGTGCGCTCGTCTTCGTCGAGGTTGCGATAACTCGGTGGCAACTGCTCCAGATTATCGTACTTGAACAGGCTCAGGTCGGTCTCGAACGCCGCGGTTTCCATCTCTGGCACGCTATGTCACCTTCTAGTACGTCTATACGAACCCTGTCTATGAAAAGATTTTGTATTCAATAGTTAGTTATGAGTGAATTTTTGTCTCCAAAGACCGACACTGGAATTCGTGCTCCGGCTGCAATCGGTCACTCACGGAATACAATATACCGTTTCCGTAGTGAAACTTCTATTCGTTGTTAAAAGTTTTCAATCGTCGGGAGAGCGTCGTTCGCAACGCTGGGCGGCCACGGGTGTCACCGACACTCACTCGTGGGTGTGGGCGAACTTCGACAGTGGTGCAACGTCGGGAAGGGAGTCGTGGGGCCGATCGACGACAATATCGCCCGCAGTCTGGCTGCCGACGCCAGGAATCGCGGTCAGTTCGTCCATCGAGGCGTCGTTCAGGTCCAGTGGGTAGGGGACGCCAGTAATCGAGCGATAGCCGTGGGCAGTCACCGCGACATCGAGTATCTCACCCAGCGGGCGCTCGCCCGGAATTGCGACCAGCAGCGGGTAGGTGCCGAGTTGGCGGCCAAAAGTCTTGCCGTCCTGGTGATATTCAAGGTGGACGTCTTCAAGCACTGTGCCCGGCGGGGCAACCCGCTTGAGCATCGGGTTGTCGATTGTCTCCCGGACCTCCTGTTTGTACTGCTTGAACAGTTTCTTGTGGTCGTTGGCAATCTCCGCGCCGGTATCGGACATCTCGGTGCCATCGAAGGCCATCACCTGCCGGATGTTGATGCGCCGCAACATCAGCCCCTCGTCGTAGACCCGCTGCAGGAAGTCCTTGTTGTGCTGGAAACTCTCCCTGCGTTCGCCCATCAGGCCGTGAACGAGGTTGATTCCCGGCAACAGTTTCGGCAGTCGCTGGGCAGCGTCGGAGCCGAAGTTCGGGGCACTGTCGCGTCCGGAGGTCCGGGGGTCCCCCGCACCTCCCGGCCGCCAGCCGGCCTCCTCGTTAACAATCTTCACTGCGCGGAAACACTCCTCGGCGCTGACGTTGAGGTTGTTCTTCTCCTGAACGACGGGGTCGGCTGACTCCAGCCCGAACGCTGCAGTGTCGCCGGGCGTGTTGTGTTCGGCGATAATCCGGATTCCCTCGCGGGATTTCTCCGGCCACCGGACAATCGTAATCGGGTTCATATTGTCCAGATGAAGCGTCCGCAGGTCCGGCACTGCCTCGCGAATGCCGCCGTAGAGTTCTCGCAACGCCTCGGGGTTCGGTGCTTCGCCGTCGCCGCCGTAGGCGAGAATATCTGCCTGCCGGCCCAGTCGGAAGTCCCGGACGCCGTGGTCGGCCAGCGCCGCGACCTCGCCGACGACAGAGTCGGGACTCCGGAAACTCGGGTCCGCGCCGTAGAGCGGTTCGGTACAGAACGAACACCGGTACGGACAGCCACGGGAGGTCTCCATCTCTGCGATGAGATACTCGGGGTGGTTGGGGTGTTGTTCGACAACGAATGCGCCCTTGCTCGCCCACCGTGTGATTTCCTCGTTGTCCCGCATCCGGTTGCTAAAGCCTTCCATCCCACCGTGGACGAGGTCGTAGGCGGCGGCCTCGATGTCGCCTTTCGCGACGAAATCGTAATCGAGGTCGTCGCGTTCCATATCTTGCGCGCCGGAATTTTCGTCGCCGACGCCGAATCGAACTGGGCCGCCCATCAGTGTCGTTCCCTCTGCGGTCCAGGCCAGTCGCTTCACTTCGTCAGGTTCGGCTGGTGTGCCGCCAACGTACTTGCCGGGGACTGTCATTCCGCCGACGTAGATGAGCAAGTCAGCCTCTTCGACCTGCTGCCAGCGCGAGCGCTCCTCGCGAAGGGCGTCGATAGTGAGATATCGAATCGAATCCTGTTCGACACCGGCGTCGACGAGCGCGCCGGCAGTGTACCGCGGATATGTCGAGATGTACGGCGGAACGCCGAAGTGTGCCGGCTCGTCGACGTAGCCGTCGACGATAGTTACGTCGAGAGTGGCCGGGTCGTGCATACGAACTGGTAGCCGTTCGACGCTCAAAACCTCCCCGGTCGCCTGCCAGTGCGGTATGGAGTTACTGCGGTGGGCGCTTCCAGTGCCGGCTGTGCATCGCTATCGTCAGTCTGCGAAAGTTATCTATTTGCCGACACACAAGTTCCGATACGATGATACTCTCTCGACGGCACCTGCTTGGTAGCTGTCTCGCCGGCGGTGTCGCGCTCGCGGGCTGTACGAGCTCCAGCCCCGAGTCGGAGAGTGGCGGTGAGGACCAACCGGACAGCGGCACGGAGGGGCCACAGGTCGGTGAGACAACACTGAGGTCGTCATTTCCGGTAGAAATCTACGAAGGCGATTCAGACACACGCCTCGTCCAGATTCACTGGCACGGAAAACTGTCGAACAGCCACTGGCACCAACAGCCCATGGACGTCCCGGAAGGTCGCTGGACCTCCTACGACGTTCGAGTGTACGACCAGACTGGCGACCCGATTCCGCTCGGCGAGGGCGCGCAGTTTTCGCTCGCAATCAGCCCAACAGAAGAGACCCAAGACGACCTGATCGAAATCGAAATCGCGGGCCGGACCCTCAACGCCAACGGACAGAAAACTGGGCTGGGCGAGTACAGACTCGAACTAGTCGACGGGGACCAGGTGCTGTGGGCCGCGCCGCTGTTACAGATAGAAGTTCCCTAACCGCGCTGTTCGAGGATGCGGTCGATAATTCGCCCGCTAGAGAGGAGTTCGTCTGCGCCTGCTGCCCGGCCGGAGACGCGCTCGACAGCACAGTCGAGACCGCGGTCGGCGAGTTGACTCTCGAGTTTCTCGATATCGTGGTGCTGGTCGTGACCCAGTGCGATAACCGCAGGGTCAATTGCTTCAATCGGGACGAAGATATCGTCGGGGTCACCGAGTCGGGCGTCGTCGACGGGGTCCAGCGCCTCGACCATCTCGACGCGCTGTCGTTCGGGCACAACAGGCGCGGCTTTGTGTGTCACGTTCGTCTCGCGGGCGACGATGACGTGGAGGCGGTCACCCATGGCTTTGGCTTCTCGAAGGTAGTGAACGTGGCCGGGGTGAAGGATATCGAAGGTCCCCTGAGCGACCACCGGTCTCATCGGCACTCACCGGGAAGCCCCCGTCCTGTTGCCGTGGTGTGGTCGCCGTCCCAGATGGGCTCGGTACCGCCGGGACAGAGTCCCCGAAGGCGTCGCATAGCCGTCAGTCGGGACTGCCGCCTTCTAAGCGTTCCGAATCGAAGAGTAAAAACCTGATAACGTCGTACATGGTGCATATGTCTACACCCAATGGTACCGGGGAGGACGGTACCGACCTCGATCGCTCCACTGTCGTCTACGATCTCGATTCTCAGTGTGGCGTAGAGGACGTTGAAACAGGTAACAAGTATCATGCGACAGTCAACGGCGTTGTCGAATACGGCGTCTTCGTCGATATCTCCGAGCAGCTCTCTGGGCTCGTCCATAACTCGAATCTTATCGGCACCTACGATGTCGCCGACGAGCTGATCGTCGAACTTGACGCGGTTCGGGAGGACGGCGATATCAGTTTCATCGAAGTGCAGGTCGCCGAGTACGAGACAGAACCGGTCGGTCCGGGGACTCGTGCAGTGACCGTCGATTTCGGGGAGATTGCTGGCGAACAGGCACATCTCGACGGGCAGGTCGTCCAGATCAAACAGACCGGCGGCCCAACCATCTTCCAGGTCCGTACGCCAAACCGAGTCGTTCCGTGTGCCGCCTTCGAGGAGGCAGGCGTCCGAGCGTACCCTGAAGTTGAACTGGACGATTACGTTCGCGTGACCGGCACCGTCGAACAGCGCGACGGCGCACACCAGCTCGAAGTCGATAACCTGAGCGTACTCGCTGGTGAGGCAGCCGAACAGGTAGAGGACGACCTCACGAGCAGTGACGCGATTGGTGCCGCCGACGTCGAGCCGCTGGTCGAATGGCCTGCCTTCGAGAAACTCCGCGACGACCTCTCGGCGGTGGCGACGCGGCTGCGAGAAACTGTGCTCTCGGGCCGCCCAATCAGAATTCGCCACCACGCCGACGGTGACGGACTCTGTGCGAGTGTCCCGCTGCAGTACGCACTCGAGCGGTTCATCGAGCAGACGTGGGAGGACCCCGAGGCACCGCGTCACCTCCTCAAACGACTGCCGAGCAAAGCGCCGTACTACGAACTCGAAGACGTGACGCGAGACCTCAACTTCGCTCTAGAGAACCGCAACCGACACGGCCAGAAGCTCCCCCTGTTCCTGATGCTCGACAACGGGAGTACCGAGGAAGACACGCCAGCCTACGAGAATCTCGCACACTACGACGTGCCAATTCTCGTGGTCGACCACCACCACCCAGACCCGGACGCAGTCCAGCAGTTCGCCGAACACCACGTCAATCCGTACCTGCACGACGAGGATTACCGAATCACGACCGGGATGATGTGTGTCGAGATTGCGCGGATGATCGACCCAGAGATCACCGACGAACTCCGACACGTCCCTGCCGTTGCCGGCATTGCGGACCGCTCGGAAGGCGAGGCAATGGACGACTATCTCGACCTCGCGGCTGAAGAGGGCTACGAGACGCCAGACCTTCGCGACATCGGCGAAGCACTCGATTACGCAACCTATTGGCTCCGATACAACGACGGTCGGGAGTACGTCAACGACCTCCTGAACGTCAACTGTGAGGACCGTGACCGCCACGAGCGCGTGGTCGACCTCCTCAGCGAGCGGGCCGCCCGCGACGTCGACAACCAACTCGACGCGGCGATGCAACACGTCACCGAGGAAGACCTCGACAACGGCGCGCGCCTCTACCGGATCGACGTGGAGAAACACGCCCGCCGATTCACCTACCCGGCACCCGGAAAGACGACCGGCAAAATTCACGACAAGAAGGTTGCCGAGACTGGCGACCCAGTCATCACCATCGGGTTCGGGCCTGACTTTGCAGTGCTCCGCTCCGACGGCGTCCGACTGGATATCCCGGAGATGGTCGCAGAACTGAAAGAGGATGTCGAGGGCGCGGGCGTCAGCGGTGGCGGCCACCTCGTTGTCGGGTCGATCAAGTTCGTCAGCGGAATGCGCGAGGAAGTTATCGAAGCGCTCGTCGAAAAGATGGCTGACGCCGAAATCGACGAAGAACTCGGGAGTTCGGCCGTGATGCCCGAAGAAGCCTGAGCTACTCGGGACGTTTTTGACGACTACCTGAAAAAAGCGCCAGCGGAAACTCTTACTGCTCGGTTTCGTTCTGTTCAGTCTCGTTGCCGTTCGACTCGCTCTCGATTTGTTCGTACTCGACGGTTACGCCGCGTGCGACCGGCTGGAGATTGTAGCTGCCGGAACGCCCGCGTTTGACCGGCGTGAAGTCGGCCGTGAACGTCGTCCGGGTGTTGGCTCGAATCTCGAAGGCCTTGTTGAACTTCAGCGGTGCGTTGCCGGGAACCTCGACGGTTGCGGACTCACCGTTGTCGAGCGTCGCTTCGACGCCATCGGTGTCCAGTTGCATGAAGGAGTACTCGTCCACCTCGAGCTCGCGCTCGTCGATCAACTGGGTACTCTCGCCCTGCAGTTCGACGAGGTCAGCCTCCTGTGGCTCGTCGAACTCGATGTACTCGCGGCCGCCCTCCTCGCTCTCACCGTCTTCAGTCGTGTTCTCGCCACCGTCTTCGGTCGTGTTCTCACCGTCGTCGGAGCTCTGCTCACCGGCAGGGGCGAGCCAGATGCCGACTATCGTGACGACACAGGACTCGAAGTCTGCGATGTCGCCGGGCTGGTCGGTTACGGCTGTCGCGAGTGTTCCTGTTGCTGCTGCAGTGCCGCCGGAACAGCCCGCAAGGCCAGCGACGCCTGCTGCGCCGAGCCCTGCGAGATACGTCCGTCTGTCCATAGTATAGTCTGTCATGTGTATCAGTTATTAGAGTTTGAAACGGATGACCCTTGGTAATTATGCGGGGACATCAGCGGGAGCAGCCGTCTCGTTGCCGTCGTCCAGTTTCTCGTCGTCCATCTGCTCGTCATCACTCATTTCCTCGTCGCTCATCTCTTCACCGTCAGCGTTACCAGCGTCCTCGCTCGCGTCCGCGGACGAGTCGAAGATGCTCGAGATAGTTTCGCCGAGGTTGGCAATCGTGTCGTTGAGGAACGACTCGATTGCGCTGTGAATCTCGCTCACGTGCTCGGGGACTTGCTCGGGAAGGCCGTCACTCGGGCCAACAGTGTTCGAGCGGTCAGCCGCGTTGGAGCCGTTTTCTGCGCCGCCCGCCTGTGCAGGCATGTCACTGTCCGCGTTCTCGGCTCCCGCGTCTGCGTCCTCCGTGTTCTGTGCCAGTGCTTCGTCCGGGACCTGGTCGGTCGATGCGTTCTCTGCGCCCATTGCGCCTGAGTCGGCCGCACTGACGGCGGCGACGCCGCCAAACAGTAGTGCCGACACCGCTGCGATCGTCAGTAGCTTTTGTGCGCTCATTGCATCCAACTCTGGGCGAGACAGCCACAAAAGGGGGGAAGATGGTTCTCGAAATTGAACCGTCCAGGACCGAATGGACCGATTTAAACGGATTTGAACGATTCACAGCCCATCTCGGAAACGGACGTAAACGGACGAACCGAGCGCAGCGTCAGTTCGCGGGCAAAATGGTGGGACGTCCGCGCTCAGCCGCGCCCTCGAGACTGCGATTCGAAGCGAATCTTGCGGGTTCCACCAGCGGTGAGCACAGCCATAATCGCGACTGCGCCGAGCAGACCAACCGGGACGCGCCGGGACTCAGACTCTGGGGCTGCCCCAGCCCAGTCGCTGGCAAACACGTGGCCATAGTATCCCGCCACACCCTTACTGTCGATTAGGAGTGCGACTTCTCGATTGTGCCGGAACGAGTTGTTGTTCCAGTTGAGACTGCCGACGACTGTTGTTTCACCGTCGACAATCAGGCCCTTCGCGTGGATCTTTTCGTATCGGTCCTGCGGATTGGCGACTCGAACGCTGAGCGGGAGATTTGCGACGTCCGCTCGTTCGTTGAGGTTCCGAGCGAGGCGGTTGTTTTCGTCTTCGACGTACCACGCACCGCTCAGCAGAATTTTTACTTCGACACCGCGTCTGGCGGCGGCGAGGACCGCCTCTAGCAGTGGAAACGCCGGGTTGATGGACATCTGCTCGATCCGAATTTGTTCACTGGCGTTGGCGAGGAGTTTGCGAAGTCGACGCTCAGCGTTGTCGGGCGCGAGGAGCAACGCAGTTTGCTCTACCTCGAACGAGGTCGGGCTGAAATTCGTCGGGTAATCCGTAGTTGGCGGTTTCTCTTCGCCGCCTCGCTTCGCTGTGGATTGCCAGTTCTTCGCGTCGACCCAGCCCCGGTCGCTGTGAAACGTTTGGTTGAGTGCGCGGACGATGCGCTGTTGTCTGGTAATCACGGCCCAGCCGCGGCTTGAGTGGCCCCCGAGGCCGCTTGGCTTCCAGTTTTCTGTGGTGATGAGCGCGCGCTGATCGACGATGGCGTACTTCGCGTGGTGAAACCGCACTCTTGCGCGTGGCCCGTCGATTACTCGGAGGTCAACGCCAGCGCGGGAGAGCTCTGAGAGCGCGTTCGCGGCTGAGGTGCTGAGTCCGCTTACCGGAGACCCATCTAGCAAGAGCGTGACTTCGACGCCGCGCTTGCGCGCCGCAAGTAGCGTGTCGACCACCGCCTCCGAAGAGAGCGTGTAGCCCCCCAGAGAAATGCGGTTGTCGGCAGAATCGAGAAACTCGACAGCCCGTGTTGGATTGTCAGGAAGTACGAAGGCTTCGACAGTGCCGCCAGTGGCGGTTGTAATTGAGAAGTTACTGCCCCGGAGTGGTCGCCACTCTCTGGAGCGCACCAGATACCGTTCAGCACTGTCTGCGGATTCGTAGCTGACCCGCTGGATTACCGTACTATCCCGGAGCAGTCGAATATCGTCACCGCTGTTCGCCATTCGAACCCGGTCAGGAAGTTCCTGAACTGTTCTGTTCGTCAGGCGTTCGGTCACAGCAGGGTCCGTCGAGAGGGTAATACGGCGAGGTGCAGAGAGTTGGTCTCGCTCGACCACGGCGGCGAGGCTGACTGGCTCTGTCTCGTCAATCAGTGCGTACCGGCGCAGGTCTATCCCTTCCGGGAATTTGACCGTCACGAACTCGCCGTCGTCTTCGTCTGCGACGGGATTGGGATACACCTCGACAATCTGTGGCTGGGCCGTCGTGTTGCCCGTATTCGTGGCTGTGGCGGGGGGTGTCGCAGTGACAGCCACCAAGCCAGTACAGAGCAGCAAACAGCACACCAGCAGGCTCCGGCGCACGCGGGGGATTGGTCGCGGGATTCGGTATAAATTCGAGGGCTGGGTCAGACGAGTGTGGACTGGCCGATACCCGCGCGAACGGCCAGTAAAAAGTGGCCGTCAGCCGTGCGTCAGACAACCGTCAGACGCAGCCTGAGGCTTTAATACGTCGGAAACCACGGATATAGCTGTGTCGACGTTTGGCTCAGACCCGCTGGACGAACTGGTGATCCCCGACGGGATTCACGTCGAGGAGCATGACCTCGTAACCGAGGGCGACGTGATCATCGGGAGCCAGAGTACCGTCGAGTTTGGGGTCCGGGCAGGCAACGTCATCGCTGGCGAGCGAGTCGTCTTCGGTGGTCACATCGAAGCAGAGGGAGATTGTCGGCTGGACATGTGGTGTGAAGTTGCTGACAACGTGCTCGTCGGGGAAGACGCCTATCTCGGCGAGCGCGTCCAGATTGGTGGCGGCCTGCGCGTTGCAGGTGACCTGGATATTGGCGACGACGTGGATATCGCAGAGGGCTTCGACGCAAACGGGCGCATCATCATCCGCGACCCGATGCCGACGATTGTCTTCCTGTTCATGTACCTCACCCAGCTGTTGCGGATCGGTGAGGAAGAAGCAGCAGAGCAGTTAGTCGCCTCGATGGTCGACGACGAATCCGGGCAAAAACCCGTCCTGATCCCAAAAGGTAGCCGCGTCAGCGACGACGCGTGGCAGGTTTCGACGCCGGGTCGAATCGGCGACGACTGCCGCCTGCACGGCAACATTCGCGCGGAATCGCTGGTGGTCGGTCGGGACAACGAACTCTTTGGCAGTCTCCGCGCACGCGAGGGAATCACAGTCGGTGCACGAACGGAGGTAACTGGCAACGTGACCACCCGTGAGGGGACGGTCCGAATCGGACCGAATGCGGTGATCCGCGGCGACGTCTCAGGAGAATACGTCGAAGTCCACCACGACGCGACCGTCGAAGGTGGAATTCGAGCAACTGAGGAGACCTCGATGGTCTCGGAGAATGTCATCGAGGACTCGGTCGTTCCCGAGCCTGAGGTCACAGAGACAGCGGGCACCGAGTCGGACGCGCCTGTAGAGACAGACGAGGGTAACACAGAGCAGTTGGGCCCGGAACGTCCCGAACAGAGTTCTGATTAACCGCCAGAGTCGCGTTGCTGTTCTCACTCTAAGACTGGGTCGAAGAGTGCACAGAGTGCTGTTCCATCGTCGGAGGGTCGATACTCGACGCGCGGCGGGATTTCGTCGTACGGTCTCCGTTCGAGCAGTGCTACCTCAGTGAGCAATTCACCGAAGCGCTGGAAGCGCAGTAACCAGGGCAAGAACCGAAAAGCCATTTCCCCCGGCCCAGCAAGGGACAGTATGCTCTCGCTCGCGCTTGCAGGCAAGCCAAACGCCGGCAAGTCGACCTTTTATACCGCCGCGACAATGGCCGACGTCGAAGTCGGCAACTACCCCTTTACCACGATTGACGCCAACAGAGGAGTCAGTTACGCCCGCACCGAGTGTCCCTGTCTCGACCGTGACCGCCGCTGTGACAGCGACAACTGCCGCGACGGCAAACGCTACGTCCCCGTGGAACTGTACGACGTTGCCGGACTGGTGCCGGGTGCTCACGAGGGAAGGGGACTGGGCAACCAGTTTCTCGACGAACTGACCGACGCCGACGCAATCCTCCACGTCGTCGACGCCGCGGGCGCGACCAACGAGGAGGGTGAACCGGTCGAAGTAGGCGAGCACGACCCCGTCGAGGACCTCGATTTCATCGAGCAGGAGATGGACCGCTGGCTGGCGTCGATTATCGAGCGTAACTGGGAGACGATCGAGCGCCAGTCTCGCTCGCCCGATTTCGACATCGACGACGCCCTGTCGGAGATGCTGACCGGCGTCGGCGCGACAGTTGCGGACATCGCGCTGGTTTTGCGTAACACCGAGTATCCAGAGGACCCGCGAGAGTGGGAGGAGGAGCACCGTCGAGAGTTGGCCCGTGAACTGCGTGCCCAGACCAAGCCGATGATTGTCGTCGCAAACAAGGCTGACATCGCCCCCGAGGGGAATATCGACCGTCTGCGCGAGGCGGCCGACCGGGTGATTCCGGTGACTGCCGACGGCGAACTCGCGCTCCGACGCGGGGCCGAGGCTGGCGTCGTCGAGTACGACCCCGGCGACGAGACGTTCGACATTAGCGGCGACGTGAGCGACCAGCAACGGGAGGGTCTCGAACAGATTCGAACAGTCACCGAGCAGTGGGGCGGAACCGGCGTACAACGAGCGCTGAATACCGTGGTCTACGACGTCCTCGACCAGATCACCGCCTACCCTGTCGAGAACGAGACGAAGTGGATCGATGGCAAGGGCCGAATGCTCCCCGACGCAGTTCTGCTCGACAGTGGGTCGACACCACTGGATTTGGCCTACGCCGTCCACTCAGACATCGGCGAGGGTTACCTCCACGCTGTCGACGCCCGCGAGAGTCGTCGGATTAGCGAAGACCATGAACTCGGAAAAGGCGACGTAATCAAAATTGTCAGCACCGCAAACTGAGCGCCAGCGTTAGCTGCTGGCGGGACTCGAAGCGTCAGACCGACTCTTTAGTTGCTCTCGAAGGACAGCACCAGCGTTGACTGCGATTAACCCGAACCCAACTTTCGTCACCAGGTCGAGATAGACGACGAGCAACACGTTCGTGAGCATGGTCAACAGGTCGAAGCCCGAGGGACTGAGCAGCCAGATAATCGGATAGATTGACCAGAGAATAACGGTCAAGTTCCGCAACCCACGGAACAGCGACTCTGTTGGCTGCCCGCGAGCGCGCTCAGTGAGTGGCCCGAGGAGGAGATAGGCGAGCACGAGGTAGGCAAGCCCACCGATGGCGAACGGAATGAACCGTTCGAGGCCGGGGAGGAGCGCTGCGCCGAGGCCACCGAGAATTACGACGACGTTGACCGCGACAATCTTTGCAACCAGCGACCGGCTTGCGTCCACCAATAGTGACAGATATAGTAGCAAAAGCGGCGTTGTGAGCAACCAGTCGATATATCGTGGCACCAAGACCATCCGGTTTCCAACGGAGACCGAACCGATTCCAATCGTCATCAACACGTACGCCACCGCAGCGATACCGCTGATTGCCGTCAGCGTGGCGTAGTATTTTCGAACGCTCTTGTCAGCCCGGACCAGCCCGATTCCGAAGACTGCTGTTCCGAAGACCATTCCGACCGCACCGACGGCAAACCACGTCGACGGTTCACCAATCATAGTGTGCCCTCCAGTGTTTGGCCATCAGTAGCGTGCTTCTCGCGTACCTCCGTCTCGTCGAGAATCTCCTGGAGCGAACTCGCCCGTTCGGAAAGTTCGTCAGTTTGGGTAAACACCGACTCGACTGACTCCTGCTGTCTGTTTGCCGCCTCGACAACTTCCGAGGACTGAGCGGCAGTCTCTTCGGAAATATTCGCCACGTCGTCAGTCATCGAGACGACCTGTTCGGCGGAGTTGGCCTGCGTGTCGGTGGACCGGTCGATCTCTTCGATTCCCGTATTGACCTCTTCAACATTTTCGACAATTCGTTCGAGCGCGTTGACGGTCTCTTCGACAGTCTCCAGTCCAGCAGAGATTCGCTCGCTGGTCTCCCGGATGTCGCTCGCTGTCTCGTCGGTCTGGCTCTGGACCTGCGTAATCAGCTCCTCGATTTCGGCGGTCGCTTCTTTCGTCTCCTCCGCGAGTGATTTGATCTCGTCGGCGACAACACCGAATCCTTCGCCTGCTTCACCCGCGCGAGCAGCCTCGATTGAAGCGTTGAGCGCCAGCATATTCGTCTGTTCGGCGATTTCGGCGATCAAGTCTGTCACTTCGCCGATGGCAGCCATCTCCGATTCGAGTTGTTCGATCGACCGGACCGCGTCCGTCGTCTGCTGTTCGACAGCGTTCATCTCACTGATGGCCTGTTCTGCGGTTTCGCGGCTCTGCTGGCCGGTCTGGACCGCCTCGCGAGACGTTGACGCCATCTCCGCCGCACTGGAGGCAATCTGTTCGGTCGCAGCCGAGATGTCCTCGATTTCACCGGCGATCGTCTGGATTTGTTCGGTTTGCTGGTCTGCGCCGTCAGAGATTTCCTGTATCGATGTGCTCACCTCCAGACTCCCTTCCTGAACTGCCGACGCTCGGTCGTTGACTTCCGCAGAGGCCACAGCAACTTCCTCTGCAAAGGAGTGAATCCGGCCGACCAGTCCCTCGATCTGTGTCATCATCTCGTTGAACGACGTTTCGATTTCAACCATCGCCTCGTTCTCAGTCTCTGCGTTCAGGCGCTGCGTGAAATCGCCGGCCGCACAGGCGTCCATCGTCTCGCTGAATCTGTCGGCGTCTCGCTGTAATTCCGCGTTGATTGTTTCGAGGCGTTCACGCTCCTGTTCGACCTCTGTACGGGCCTGTTTGGCACGTTCTTTCTCCTCGGTTGCCTCCTTGCGAGCCTGTTCGGCCTCCGCAATCGAGCCCTGAAGTGAGACGCGCATCTCCTCGAAAGAGTCGTATAGCCGGCCGATTTCGTCCGAACGACGAGTCGAGAGGTCAACATCGAGGTCACCGCCAGCGATCTGCTCAGTCTTGTATTCCAACCCGCGTAGCGACGTGGCCAGGTTCCCACCAACTGTCGCCGCGAACAGGCCAAGGTTGATCACCATGAGCAAAATTAGTCCCACAAACCCTGACAGTGCAACGTTGCGAACCGCCGTCGCGTCACCACTGGTCGCGACGGTTGCAAGCTCTGCACTCACTGCTGCCCCGAAAATTAGTGTGACGAGGAGGATCTGAGCAAACCCGACCCCCATCTTGAGCGTAAGGCTCTGTCGGGCCCGTTCCGGAAACAGAACGCTTGTTATGTTCATCAACTCTGAGTTGAGTTGCATCTTGTAAATACCCTTCAGCCTAATTTTCATTTTTGAAAGGGATCGTGACAGAATATGGAATTGTGTCGGTACAAAATTGTGTGTGAATATCAGGCACAGATTTATGCTGTTAGGTGAATAACACTTGCGTATGAGTGAGACAACAGACCGGCGTGAACTGAAGCCAGGGATGGTCGTGTACGACGAAGGGGGGGAACGGGTTGGAACGATTCGAGGCGTCGACGAGCACGGTTTCTACATCAAGGCCGACCCCGACGTGGAGGTGTTGGCAGGGCCGAACCAGTCGACCGAGCACGGCGACGCGCTGATGTGGCGCTGCTGGGAGTGTGGCGAGATGGGCCAAATCGAGAACATTCCAGAAAAGTGTCCGTCCTGCGGCGCAGCCAAGGAGGAAATTTACTACTGGCAAGAAGACTGACTCGCTGCGCTCGACAGGACTGCGCTGTGATAATTACTAAACGGCTGGGTCGACGACTCTGTGTATGAGCGAGATTCATCAGAATCAGCGTGTGGCCGTGCTTGCGGATTCGCAGAACCTCTATCACACGGCCCAGAGCATGTACACCCGGAATATCGACTACGCCGCGCTGCTGGAGGAGTGTGTCTCCGACCGAGAGTTGACCCGCGCGATTGCTTACGTCATCAGAGCAGACGCGCCCGAAGAGGAGTCCTTTTTCGACGCACTCGTCGACATCGGCTTCGAGACCCAGATCAAGGATATCAAAACCTTCGCCGACGGCTCGAAGAAGGCAGACTGGGACGTTGGTATCTGTCTCGACGCCATCACGCTCGCTAATCACGTCGATACAATTGTGCTCTGTACCGGCGACGGCGACTTTACGCGACTCTGTCACCACCTCAAACACGAGGGTGTCCGAATCGAAGTTGCCTGTTTCGCCGAATCGACCGCCGAGGAACTCGTCGAAGCGGCGGATAGCTTCCGGGACATGAGTAGTGATACGGACCGCTTCTTACTCTAAGCGAAGGCATTTGAGACTGGCCGCAAAATCACAGATAATGGCTGACGATATCACTGCGTTGCGGACCGTCGCGGATTACCAGTTCGGCCCCACCGCGGGCGAGCTGTTGTTTCCGCCGACAGAGGAGCTCTCAGTCACGCGGACAAGTTCGGGACGACTCCGACAGATTCACGCCGGTGAGCAGCGCCTCGGCACGTACGAACAGGACGGGCGCATCCGGCTGGGCATCGAGGGCGGCCAGCGCCTGCAGGACGGACTACAGGGAGCGTACCGCGTCGTTGTTGGTGACGAGAGCGAACCGTTCGTCAGAGACGGCAGAAACGCCTTCGCGAAGTTCGTCACCCGTGCAGACCAGGCAATCAGACCGCGAGACGAAGTGCTGGTCGAACACGAAGACGGTCGGCTGTTAGCCGTTGGCCGTGCAGAACTCTCCGGGCAAGGGATGCTCAATTTCCACACTGGAATGGCCGTTCAGGTGCGAGATACAATCGGAACCGCCTGATTAGTCAGCGGTGCTCGACTCTTCTGTGGCTTCTTCGTTGGCGTCGATGCCGAGTACCTCTGTCGGGTCGAGGTCAGTCGGTTCCTCTTGGCCGCCGACGTGGACTTCGCCGTCCGGCCCTTCGACGTAGACATCGTCGGCAAATCCGCCTTCTGCGTAGGGGTGTTCCGGTTCTTCGAGGTTCTCCGGCGTCGAGGGCGCGTCGGCAATTCCATCAGCGGGCCGGAAGTTCCCGAGTGGGTCCTCGATCGAAATACCGTGTGTCTCGAAAAACGTCTCGTACCGGTCGTAGTGCTCGCCGAGTTCCTCGACCGGGAACTCCATCATCTCGGTCCAGCCGTGATTGTAAAAGTCGAAGTTCGCCTGGATGTGGGTGATCTCTCGTGCGTCTGCCTCTGAGTGGCCTTCTTCCAGCGCCGCAACGTAGGTGTCCATCGTCGCGTCGAAGAAATCGTGCAGGTGCTCACGGCGGTCCGCTCGCCCGCTCTCCGCAGCCCGGTCCAGAAAGATATCGGTGTGCATGTCGACAAGTCGGTCCTCGACGATATCGCCGACGACCGGCATAGTCAGCGCCTGCTTCGATGCCCAGTGACGAACGTTCTGGCGGATTTTCATCGACTGAGTATTGGCGAGCGAGACATTTCACCTCGTCGGTCCCGGCGGTCGAACACGCCGACTGACCGCTGTTGTCCCCGATTTTGTTCCACAACTGAGAACGATCACTCAGATAGGACAACAATCGAATGAATCGATATTCAGCACCCGCAAAACGCAGGGAGTTCTCGTCCAAAACATCACGTTAATTCGTGTATAATCTGATAATTCGGAGTTGAATCGGTATTTTTCAGCACGAATGGGAGAGATGACAGCGTGAATTACACGAATAGCAACCCACATTAACCCCGGCGTATAACTACCGATATGAGCACGTCGCACGTAATCGTCGGCGACGGAATCGCGGGGAGTTCGGCGGCCGAAACCATCCGAGAGGAAGACCCCGACGCGGACGTGACGGTCATCACGGACGAAGGGGAGGCGCTGTACAACCGCATTCTGATCAAGGAGTTCGCGAAGGGGAAACTGCCGGAAGCACCGATTTCAATTCACGAACCGGAGTGGTACGAAGAGCGCGACATCGACCTCCAGTTGAACACACACGTCAACCGGGTCGACGCCGAGTCACAGACGCTGCACACCCACAGCGGAGAGAGCTACGACTACGACAAGCTGCTGGTGGCGACGGGGGGAACGCCAACACAGCTTCCAGTCGAGAACTCTGACGCTGAGGGAATTCACCACTTCTGGACGTTCGAGGACGCCCGTGAAATCAAAGAACACGCAGAAACGTCCGAGACGGGCGTCATCGTCGGGGCGGGCCTGCTCGGAATCGACCTCGCGGCAGTCTGTGCCGCACAGGGACTGGAATCGAAGTACCTGATGCGTGGCAATCGCTGGTGGCGATACGCACTCTCACTGGAGGGAGCCGAGATCATCCACGACGCACTCGAAGAGAAGGGTGTCGACCTGGAGTTCGACTCCGGCGTCGACCACTTCGAGGTGGACGACGACGGTCACGTCGAGGCTGCAGTTGACCCCAACGGCAAGCGATTCGACGCCGACTGGGTTGGGGTTGCAATCGGCCTGAATTTCAACACCGAGTGGCTGCACGGTAGCGGCGTCAAGTGTGACGACGGCGTCGTCGTCGACGAACACATGCAGACCAACGTCGACAACATCTACGCTGCTGGCGACATTACGCAGTTCTACGACACGCTGCTGGGCGAGCAGGCCCAGAACGGTGCGTGGGGCTCAGCCAAAGAACAGGGCGCAGTCGCGGCACAGAACATGGTCGCTGACGAGCCCGTGGAGTCCTTCCAGTGGGTCTCCTCGTACTCGATTACGCACTTCGAGTTCCCGTTCCTCTCCTTTGGACATCCGACGCTTGGCGACGAGACGGCCGAGCGAAAGTACTCCGACACCGAATGGCGACGGCTGGCGTTCAAGAACGGACAGCTGATCGGGGGCGTGCTGATTGGTGACCTCTCACAGCAGTCCGCGCTGAAACGAATTATCCGCGAGCAGCTGCAGGTCGCCGACCAGAAAGAGAAGCTGCTCGAACCGGATATCAACGTCGACAAACTCGAAGAGCCACCGCAGGCGGACTAGGCTCTGAAGGGACCGACGGCCTTTTTTTAGTAGACACCGGAGGATCTGGTATGGATGGCGGCAATGGCGATATGACGCTTGCGTTCGAGTTGGCCGCGCTGAAAGAGCTCCGTGCGCCGGATTCAGTCTTCACAGACGCCCGGCAGTGGACGAACTACGTGGGCGTGATTTCGGAGAAACCGACCTACGTCGTGACGAATTTCACGCGGAAACACCGAATCAGACAGGACTTCTTCTCGGGGCCGCGCAGCCGCGAGGAGAGCCTCGAAAACATCAAAGAGCAGTTCGACAGCGAGCGATACGTCTTCGTCGGCACGGAGTCGGCTGACGAGGAACTCGCCGGAAAGACTGGCTGGGAGTACGTCAACGTCGAAGACGCGGCCGAAGCCGCCAGTTGGCAGCTTGCGCCAGACGAGCAGCCCGAGCAAATCGAGCAGGAGAGTCGCGAAGACTGGCCGTAAGATGGCGGAACCACACGTCCCGGGCGGCACCGACGACCACCTCGATTTGCCCTGCGGCGAGACAGTCCACACCCACGACGTAGACCTGGGAATGCGCGAACTGGCCTGTGGCTGTGGCGCAACCCACGCCGTCGTGATGGATGTCCACCCGCTGGGCCGGTTCGTGCCAGACTTTCTCGTCGATACGCTCCGGGCAACGATTACGACCGACGACGATTACGACGAGTTCAGCACCGCTCACGCGCTCGCAATGGTCCGCGAGGAGCACCCAGATGATGTGGCAGTCGCCGACTGCTCAGCCGACGGGGAGGTCGGCTACGGCCTCGTCTGGGTTGCTGATATGGATTCTTACGAGCTCCACCGAACCGTCGTGGAACTGCTGGTCGAGCTGATGGAACACGCAATTAGCCACGCTGACGACGGTCCAACCGTTTCTGAGTTCGAGAAACAGCTCGAAGAATTCGAACTTGACGCCTTCGTTGACGCCTATCGGAGCGAACGGGACTTCGAGGACGAGTTCGACTCGGCGGTCTGAGTCGAGCGAGGACGAGACGTCCCTGTGGGAGTTCCGCGAACAGCGTGAGCGGAACAACGATGGACTCGTCCATCGGTTTTTCGAGGACGAGTACGACTCGGCGGTCTGAATCGACCCCAGCAGGAGCTTCCTGAGAACACCAAACCAGCAGACAGAGCGTGTCAGCTGTCGGGTGACTGGGCATGTCAACCAACCACACGAGTGCCGTGTATTTATAACGCGCTGTGGACAACAATGGCCTATGTCAGAAGAGCAGACGCAGTCGACCGCGGAGCGAATCAAACAGGAGCGACAGAACGCCGTCCAGCCAGAGCCATTCCTGAAGGAGGCAGGTGCTGTCAAGGACACGGGCGACGAGCAGAAACTCGCCTTCACCGACTCCTTCGCAGAGCGGGTCGCCGGTCACATCGAGAACCTACAAACCGAAGAGATTGATATCACAGACATCGCACAGTTGTTCGACGCTCCGGAGTCGGAAGTACTGGAGAAAGACCACGACTACACCGCCTGGCGGGTGTACAACACCGTTTACAACTGGCCCTCGGAGGGCGCGTTCGTGTTCGACGTTGCGACCGACCGCGCGCTTCGCGAGATTGAGCCCGCCTGGGACGACGTGCCCACGAACCAGCGTTTTATGATAGCCCAGTCTCTTCGGTCGTTCCAGGACTGGTGTCTGTTCTGCGATGGGACGATGGACTTCAACAACACGCCGGTGCAGTCCTGCTGTAGCGACAGGCAGGTCATCACGCTGTACTGCACGGACTGTGACCGCCGGTTCCTCGAGTTCAGGATGGAAGAGGACCAGGGTGTCGATATGAACAGCTAGGAGATGTAGACGGTGGTCTCGTCTGTGAGATTGGCCGCCTCTGGGTCGGCGACGTTGACTGCGGCCCGGATGGTGTGTTCGCCTCGCTCGGCGTGTTCCCACTCTCGTTTGCTCACCCGGAACATCCCCGACCAGGTGCGCCGAATCCGGAGGCGCTCGCCGCGGTCGAGTTTGAGTTTGTTCGTCTCTGTCGGCGGCTTCTCTAGAGAGACGTGTGACGCGCTCTGTGCGCCGTCGACAGTCCAAGTCCACAGCCGCGGCGAGTCGGTCGGTATCGTGACCGGCATCGGCAGTCTGTTCTTCAGGGTAAACTGAAACGGGATATCCTCGCCCTGTCCGATGGGGTCGTCCGGCGCCGTCAGGTCGACCGTCACGGCCCACCGCCGGACCCTGTGGGGGAGCAGTCGGTCACTCCAGGCAGAGCCGCTAATCGAACGAAACGACTGGGGCTTGGTCTCGCGCTGGCGCTCCCGGGGTGCAAGTGGCTCCTTGTCGTCGCGTTCGAGGGCATCCGATTCGTAAATCCGACGCATTAGTTGACGTAGCGGCTCAGAAGTAAACAACGTATCGTTTCGGTCAGTCGTCGGCCGCGGCGTCGCCGGTCTGGTCGGTCACGACCGGCTCTCCGGTGTTGTACTCGTCGGTGTACAGCAGACAGGAGACTTTCGTCTCGGCCGTCTGTTCCAGTTCGGGCTGCTGTTTCTCACACGGCGAGACGAAGACCTCTTCGAGTTTCTCCGCGGCGGCCGGCGGTTCCGCCTCGACGAGACGCTCGATAGCGGTCGAAAGGCTCTCCTCTGCGGTCGTGTCCGGCAACTGGGAGGGAATGCCGTACGCGTCTCGGAGCATCCTGTCGACGGCGTCTGGGTCGTCCTCGTCGTACTCCTCCTGGAGCTGTCCGCTTTCGCCCAGCGTGACGAGTTCTGTCGTTGACTCAGCCTCCCGTGCGTACAGTTTCAGCGTCAGAACCGAGCGGAACGTCTCCTGCTCGATACTCAGCTCTTCGGGCGGAATTACCCGGTGACACCGGGTGTGGAATCGACAGCCCGACGGCGGGTCGATAGCCGAAGGGACCTCGCCGTCCAGCAGAATCTTGTTGCCTTCCCAGCCCGGGTCCGGCTCCGGAATCACCGAGAGCAACGCCTCAGTGTAGGGGTGCCGTGGTGCGGTGAACAGCTCCTCGGTGGTGCCGACCTCGGCAATTTCGCCGAGATACATCACCGCGACGCGGTCGGAGATGTGCTCGACCACGCTCAGGTCGTGTGCGATGAAGATGTACGAGAGGTCGAACTCTTCCTGCAGGTTCGACAGCAGATTGAGAATTTGGGCCTGCACGGACACGTCCAGCGCACTGACCGGCTCGTCACAGATGATAACCTCGGGGTCGACCGCCAGCGCACGGGCGATGCCGATACGCTGGCGCTGGCCGCCGGAGAACTCGTGTGGGTAGCGGTAGGCGTGACTGCGGTTCAGCCCGACCGTATCCAGCAGTTCCTCGACGCGTTGGGCCCGTTCCTCGCCGGAGGCCAGGTCGTGAACGTCCAGCGGTTCACCGACGATGTCGCCGACGGTCATCCGGGGGTTCAAACTCGAGAACGGGTCCTGGAAGATGTACTGCAGGTCCGTCCGGAGGTCCCGGAGTCGGGAACTCGACAGTTCGGTCAGGTCGAGTTCGTCGACGGTACCGTCGTCGTTTCGCTGGCGGTACGTGACTGAGCCGTCGGTTGGCTCGATTAGCCGGAGCAGTGCGCGGCCGAGTGTCGTCTTGCCACAGCCACTCTCGCCGACCACGCCGAGAGTCTCACCCGGTTGCAGTGTCAGGTCGACGCCGTCGACTGCTTTGACTGTGTTCGAGCGACCCAGCAGCGAATCGACGAAACTGCCACCTGTCTCGTAATACTTCTTCAATCCGTCAACTTCGAGAATCGGCTCTGTGGTCCTACTCATGTTGCTCACCTACTGCCGTGTTGTCGACACTCACGTCGAAGGAGAGCCCTTGCGTGAGGTCACCGGTGTATTCGAGACAGCTTACACCGCGTTCGTCCTCCGCTTCTGCCGGTTCGCCGGTCTCAGGTTCGACCAGCATCGGGTCCTTCTTGGTACAGGCTTCCTCTGCGTAGGGACACCGAGGGTGGAACGAACAGCCAGATGGAACCTCGATGAGGTCCGGCATCGTCCCCGGGATGGTCTTCAGCCTGTCCGCACCCGTTCCGATACGGGGAATCGAGGCCATCAACCCGACCGTGTAGGGGTGTTTCGGGTCGTAGAACAGTTCGTCGACCGGCGCCTTCTCGACCGGCCGACCGGCGTACATCACGACCACCCGGTCGACCAACTCTGCGATGACCCCTAGGTCGTGGGTGATGAGCGTAATCGACGTGTCGAACTCGTCGCTGAGTGTCTCCAGTTCACCGAGAATCTTCGCCTCGGTCATCACGTCGAGCGCAGTCGTCGGCTCGTCGGCAATCAACAGGTCCGGGTCGCACGACAGTGCCATCGCGATGATGACACGCTGTTGCATCCCGCCGGAGAACTCGTGGGGATAATCTCCGTAGCGCGCCTCTGCGTCCGGAATACCAACCTGATCCAGCAACTCGATTGTCCGCTCCTTGGCCTCTTTGTCGCTGTAATCGAGGTGGTGTCGAATCGCCTCCGAGATTTGCTCGCCGACGGAGTAGACCGGATTCAGCGCGGTCTGTGCGTCCTGGAAGATCATCGCAATTCGGTTGCCCCGGATTCGCTGGATGGCCTTCTCGGGTGCTCGGAGCAGTTCGATGTAGCTCCGGTCGCCGTTTTTGACGATAAAGTCCTGCTCGTCGATGAGGCCGACATCCGAGCCGTAGCCGCCTTCGAGGACTCGCTGAATGCTGAGTTCGTCGGCTGGCACATCGGTTAGGTCGTCGCCAGCGTACCGGCTATCGCCAGTCAGTTCCTCCGCAGAGGCGCCCTCTTCGTCGAGTGACTCCGCGAGTGACGTCCGGTCGGTCTCGTTGCGGAGTTCTTCGAGGTCAACGACCTTGTTCGGGAAGTCCTCCTCGAACGTCTGGACAGCGTCGTCCTCGTAGAAGCGGATTGCGCCGCTGTCGATCCGTCCGGGGTCTTCGATGAGCCGGAGCAGCGACAGCGCACTCACGCTCTTGCCGGCACCGCTCTCACCGACGACGCCGAATTTCTCTCCCCGGTCGATCTGGTAGGAGAGGTCATCGACCGCTCGCACGACACCGTCGGGGGTGTAGAATTTCACGGTCAGGTTGCTGACTTCCAGCAGCGTCATCCGCCACCACCTGCGGCGTCGATTCCTTCGCCACCCTGTGCGTCCAAGGCGTCGTTGATAGCATCACCAATCATGTTCATCGCCATCACGAACAGGAACAGCATCATTCCCGGGAAGACCGTGACCCACCATCGAATCCAGCCACGGGCGCTGAGAACCGTCCCCTGTTCTGCGTTAATCATCGTTCCCCACTCAGGCGTGCCGGGTGGGAAGCCGAGCCCGAGGAAACCGAGTGCCGCGACACCGATGACGACAGTCCCGATTGAGAGCGTCGCCTGGACGATAACCGGTGCAATCGAGTTCGGGACGACGTGACGGAACAGCACCCGACGGTCCCGGGCACCCAGTGCCTTCGCTGCGAGCACGTACTCGTTTTGCTTGACTTTCAGAATCTCACCACGGATGAGACGGGCGTAGCCTGCCCAGCCGGTCGCGGTAAACGCGAGCACCAGCGGCCAGTAGCCCTTGCCCAACAGCGACAGGATCACAATCGCCAGCACGAGTCCGGGGAAGGCGAAAATCATGTCGACGAAGCGCATGAGAACGCCGTCGACTTTGCCGCCGAAGTAGCCCGAGATACCGCCGTAAATCACGCCGAAGGTTCCCGAGATGGCCGTCACGATGAGGCCAATCGTCACGCTGTAGCGCGTGCCCGCCATGACCCGCGAGAAGACGTCACGACCGAGCGTGTCGGTCCCGAACGGGTAATCCAGCAGCGACCCCTCCGACCACGGGAGGAAACTCGGGTAGGCGTAGTTTTCTGTCGTGCCAGCCACGAACTGCTGACCCGGGTCGTACGGCGTAATCGAGATGGGCTGGATGGTGACTCCGAACGCCCGGATTGGCTGGGAGAATATCGCCAGCAACACCATCACGAACACGACAGCCCCACCGATGAGTGCCAGCCGGTCCCGTCTGATTTCGCGAGCGACCCGTCGCCACCTGCTCTCGAGGTTGGTGTCTTTATCGTCACTCCAGTCGGACAGCTCCTCTCGCTGTTCGACTACATCCGCGTCGAATCCGTTGATTGTGATTCGTCCTCGTTTCGTTGACATAGTTAGTATTCGTCTCTGATTCGTGGGTCGAGTACGGCGTACATGATATCAGCGACCAGGTTCATGAGCACAATCGCAGTCCCGGTGAACAGCGTGATAGCGAGAATGAGATTGATTTCCTGTCTCGTGGCCGCCGTAACGAATGCCCTTCCCAGACCCGGCCAGCCGAACACCTGTTCGACGACAACCGAACCGGCGACGATACCTGAGGTCAGGAAGGCTGCAACGGTGACGACCGAGATGAGCGAGTTTCGCAACACGTGTTTGAGCATTACCGTCCGCTCAGGAAGGCCCTTCGCACGCGCAGCGGTCACGTACTCTTTGTTCATCTCCTCGATCATCGACGTTCGCATGATACGCATCAGGTTCGCCGCTGCTGCCGACCCAATCGTGATTCCTGGCAACAACAGCCACGTGAGTGTTTTCGCGTGGAGTAACGGCGTCTGTGGCGTCGATGCGCTGAAAATACCCAGTTGTGCGGAGAAGAACCCGAGCAGTATCAGCCCGAGCCAGAAGTTCGGGATCGAGATACCGGTCAGTGCGGCGAACCGGCCGACATCGTCGCCGAGTTGGCCTTTCTTGAGTGCGGAGTAGATACCAATCGGGATGGCGATCAACAGCGCAATCACCCACCCGTACAGCCCGAGGAGGACTGTCTCCTTCCAGCGGGCGGCGATCAGCTCGCCCGCGTCCAGTCCACGGGAGTAGACCGGCCCGAAGTCACCTTGAAGGGCGCTCCCGAGCCAGTCCAGGTACCGGATATAAATCGGCCTGTTGATCCCGAGTTCCTCGCGTAACCTCGCGTAGTCTGCCTGCGTCGCGTCGGGATTGATCCCGATAATCACGTCCACCACGTCAATCGGCGCGAGGTTGACGAGAAAGAAGGTGATCATCGACACCCCAAGCAGGATTGGGATAGAAACTAACACGCGGCGAATGATAAACCGTCGAAGGCTCATAGTTGTAATAGAGTTACCGGAGCCGCCTAGTTGCCGTCGCCGTTACCGCTGTCTCCTTCACGGTCGATGTACGCGATGAGTCCTTCACCGTCGTTACCATACGGTGCGTGGAGCGAGTACGTGAGGAGGGCCCGCGGGTCAGGATACGCGTTGTATCCCTGGACGGGGGGACCGGCGACAGCGACGTTCAGCGAGTAGTCGATGATGGTGTTTCCAACTGTCTCGGTGATTCCCGGCCAGACATCCTGGTAGGCTTCCTGTCGAGCGCTGACGTCCGTGACGGCATCGAGTCCGAACCGAGCCTCGTCGATACTATCGGTGAAGTCGAAGGTGCCCGGCGGGTGGAAGAAGTTACAACAACCGTTGTAGCTGTCGGGGTGGTGAATCCCTCGGGCATAGCTGTCGGGGTCGAAGCCGGCAGTCAACCCGAGCATCGCCGTCGCGTTTCGGTCCATGTAATCCGCTGTCGCCGACTCCTGAATGAGGGTCTGGCGGAACCAAGTGGTGAGATCCGCAGGGAGATTGACTTCACAGTCCTCGAACACGTCGGTTTCGTTCATCTCGCCGGTGATGAGCTGGTTTTTCTGCTGGCGAGACGCGTTGCCCGAGTTGGTGTCAATGGTGACCGAAAGCGGCGTTTCGACACCGGAGTCGTTAACCAGCGAATTCACTTCGTCGGTCTGGGGTTCGACAGGGTATGCCCAGTCGGCATTCTCGGCGACTTCTTCGTAATCGCCTTCGATTGCCGGCCCCGCGGACGGTACCGGGAAAGGCAGGCGGGCGGGCGACGCCCAGCCGTCCTCGACGGTGTCGACAATTTGCTTCCGAGGAATGACACTTTGGATTGCCTGGCGGACGCCCTGGTTGCTCAGCGGTCCGTCGCCCTCAATCGGAATCTGCATGAAGTTGTACCCGGTCGCGTCTGCTGCAGAGACCCGGTAGTCACTGAACTGGTCACTTTGCTGGAACGTCGTCTGGTCCGCCGGCGAGAGTCCGTAGGCAACATCGACCGAGCCGTCTTTGAGCGCTGCGGTTCGTTGGCTCTGGTTGGACTGGAAGCGAATGTTAATCTCGTCGATGACCGGCCCAGCCGGGAAGTCCTCCGGACCATTCCACCACTCCTTGTTCTCGAGGCCGATATCTTCGAGCCAGTAGTTGTCTGTCCGCGACAACAGCAGCTGATTGCCCTCCTCGAACTCTTCGACTTCGTAGGGACCGGTGCCAACCGGCGTCGGACCGCCGCCACGTGGGTCGAGTTCGCCCGGCGGGACGTCGATGTGTTCCGACGGGAAGATGGTGAACGGGATAATCGAGACGCTCGCAGTCGCGTCCGGTTCCAGCGAGTACATCTCGACGCTGTAATCGCCGGTCGAACGAGCGTGCAGGAAGGAATCGAACTGCTGGCCTTCGAGCGTGCCGCCGACGAACCGGTCGTACGAGCGGACGATGTTCTCCGAGGTCAGTTCTTCGCCGTTGTTGAACGTGATGCCTTCGTGGACGCTGGCCTCGATTTTTGTCCCGTAGGTGCCGCCGTCGACTGCAGCGCCGGCCTCCTCACGAGTCAGCAGCCGCATCATGTCGCCCTCGCCCAGATCACCGTTGCCGACGGCGGACACATCGTCGGGGTGTCGACTGATGACGAGATTGTTCTCGCCCAGCTCGAATGTGGCGATGCCGTTTGTGACGCTCGCAATCTCGTACTCCGCCATATACTCCGTATAGTCGTTATTCGAGGCGTCTGAGGTGGACGCGCTGACATCCTGTGCGTCAGTCACCTCGAAGGAGTTAGCCATCCAGTTCAGGCTTTCACCCTGTGGCGTCGTGACGCGGAGTCCGTCGTAGACGGTGTTGAATGCAACTGCGTCTGCCGCCGACCCGGACTGAGCCTGGTCGTACTGGCCGATGCTACCGACTGGGAGCGCAAAGTTCAGCCGTCCCCCTTCTACGATGTCGGTCGTGTCTACGTCTGCTTGGTCACGCGCGTCATCTGGGTCTGCGTCTTCTTGTTCACCGCCGAAACAGCCAGCGGTGGCAGCGACGCCAGATGCTGCAAGGCCGGCGAGAAGCCGGCGTCGGTTGAGATCCGGTGCACGGTCGTCCGAGTGTTCTGAAGATGCCATGAGTGTTGTGTTGTACTGCAGTGTTGTTTTCTGCGCTGTGCTGGGTCCGCGTGTAGCAGGTAATCCCTATGACGCTACGATATGTATCACCAATTTCCCACAATAGTAATAAAGTTTTCCCGGAATCTGACCCACGCATCTAAACAAAATGAATGTACAGCTTAGAAAATAATCTCCACTGTTTGTCACCAGTTGTCAGTGTGCCGTCGGTGGGTTTTTGATGCGGTACAACTCCTTGGTAAGTGAACTCTACACACAGTAACATACGATACCTGACACACAGCGGCTGAGAACTCTGGCTGAACCGGACGAAAACCTGTTACCAGCCAATTTGAGGTAATAATGGATATGTCAAAACAGCCTCAGGCGGGCCTCACAAACCAGTTTGCTGGAATTACCTTCAACTGTACAACCTCACTCCAGCGGAAAGCCGGCGTCGGTAGACACAGTCACAATTTCAGTATCCGAGTGGGCCACCGAGTTTCTTCCGAGTGACGTCTCCGACCAGAGAGCCGATATACGCCACCGGAAGCAGGATCACAACGGTTAGAATCAGCCAGACAAGCGCGATGGCTACGGAGGTAAACAAGATATCGCCGGTCCCCCGGATGCCAAAGACGAAGACAACCCGCAGGTACACGAGCACTGGCGTTATGAGGAGCGTTCCGAATAACGTCCCGATAGCGGCACTGTTCCCCGAGTTCTGATAGTAGTCGCTTCGGAATGAACTGACAACGCCGGCCAAAAAGGCGCCGTGAGCGAGTAACTGCGGTTGGCCCAGCACGAAGTTTCCAACCAGCCCACAAATGATAACGACCCCTGCCGCCCAGAGGACGGGACCCAGGTCAACCTCGATAGCGGGGTCAACTGTGTCTCGCATTATGTGTCGATGAGAGAGCAACGCAGTTGTACCTTTATGTTCAGGAGGACGTGCACGCAGTCCAGCGCCAGCGTCAGCCACAACTGAAGGAAATTTCAGTAGCGCGGTTTACAGAAATATCATTCAGATTGAACTTATACGATACCGGCCACTACAGACAGATATGATGAAACGACAGCAACCCAGAGATGACTCGGTTACGAGTGGCTATCTCACAGCTGGCCTGCTCGGCGCAGTACTGGTGGTGGTAGCCCACCCCGTGCTTGTAGCGCTGAGTGTCTTCACTGTGGGCGCTGTGGCCCTGTCTGCCCGGACGGCGTGGCAACAGGCGACCAGTCACGGTCTCGGCCTCCCCGGAATCAGCGCCAGACTCTGCGTTGAAACCGGAACAACACACGAGAGAGACGCGTGGGCGATGAGAGTCTCACTTACCGAGCGTTAACACCCCGTGCAGGAACACGTACGAATCGAGTGAACAGTGTTCAGAAGACACCCTACTCAAGACAGATGTAAGTGCGCGTGTCGACGACGCCGTCGAGACTCGTGAGGTCAGTCGCAACCGCGTGGATGACTTCGTAGACTTCTCCGCCCTGCACTTCAGCAATCACGTCGTATTGCCCCGCGACAACGTGCGCCTCCAGTACGGGGTCCATCTCCAGTACACGCTCGCGAACCGTCGCGGACTCGCCCGCAGCAGTTTTGATCATAATAAATGCCTGAACCATTATGGTATGTTACGACATGTCAGGAGAAAAGTGTTCCCCCCGGGATAGTTTTATCCCCCTCCTTGTCGTACGGTAACACATGCGTTTCGTAATTCTGGGCGCGGGTCGGGTTGGACTGCGGACCGCGCGGGCAATTCGGGAGTCCGACCACGAGGTCGTGCTCATCGACCCCGACGAGACAGCCGTCAGGCGGGCACGCTCAGAAGGGTTCGAGGTCATCCATGGCGACTGCACAGACGAGGCAATACTCAGCGAGGCGGGGATCGAAACCGCCGACTCCGTCGGAGCATTGACCGGCAACCTCAACGCTAACTACGCGGCCTGTGCGATTGCCAACCAGTACGGCTGTCGGACAGTCATGCGGATCGACGAGGACTACCGCGAAGATATCTACCGTCGCTACGTCAAGGAGGTCGACCAGATCGTCTATCCGGAGCGTCTCGGCGCAATTGTCGCGAAAAACGCCCTGACCGGCGGCAACATCCGCGCTATTGCGGATATCGAGCAGTCCCTGCAGATTGTCGAGTTCACTGTTACCCCCGAGTCGCCAATGGAAGACTACACACTGAGTGAACTCGAACTCCCGGGAGCAGCACGACTGATTGCATACGGCCCGGCAGGCGAGGCGCTTCGACTTCCGGACGCGGACGACTCTCTTGAGAGCGGTGACAGAGTCGTCGTCCTCGGAGAAACAGAGAATATCAACAAGGCCCGGCAGTTGATCGTCGGCGAATCAGCGCAAGCGCAACTTGGAGGTGCCTAAGATGGTACGAGCATACGTCATGATCAAGGCGAACACGAGCGAGGCGGACCGACTCAAAGACGCAATCACGGCTATCGACGGCGTCGAGCGGACACATATCGTCGCTGGCGACGTGGACCTCATCGCCGTCGTCGCTGTCGATGCGCCGAGTCAGGTCAAAGATATTGCTGCAACAGAAGTCCAGTCAATCGACGGCGTCAGCGGTACACAGACCTATATTGCGATGGACTAGAGCGGCGTGCCGCCGCGGGTGGCCCCGTCGTCGCCCTGACTTGCTGCCGAAAGCAAGTCAGCAACCGGTGAGACGTACTCGTAGCCCGGCACAATCCCCTCGACGTACGTTCCCTCGACATATTCGACGAAGGTTTTTGCAATTGCGGCGGCCCGGTCAGCGTCGCCCCACTCGAAGGTGAAGGTGATCTGGAGTTCGTCGTCAATTTCTTCGACAGAGAGGTCGTGCAAGTCGACGTTCGAGCGGGTAGCCTGCGGGGCGTCTTCGAGTCGCCGTTCGAGGGTGTCTCGCCAGCCATCTTCGACGGCCGGACCGACCGCCTCGGTGGTCGCTGCCGAAAGCGTCGGCACAAAGACGGTAACGGTGTAGGTATTCTTCCAATCTGGCCCCTCGCTTGCGCGAACGAACCCGTCGAACACAGTCGTCTCGACGGCGTATCCTTCCTCGGTGTCAGTAATTGCGTCGTGGCCCTCGAACGCGTCGCGGGCAGAATCAGGAATCTCCGCTGTCATACCCCAATGTAGGCGCTGAGCCGTCAAAAGGTCGGCGTCTCTCTCTGCACGCAGTCAGGATTTTTGCCGGCCGAGCGAGTAGCTGTTGTATGGCCGAACGAACGACACTCTGCGAACGGTGTGGCTATCGAGTTCGCTGGGACCCTGAGACCCGCGCGGGACCGCGCGTCTTCTACGAGGATGGCGAGTGCCCAAGCTGTGGGGAATCGTTCGGCGACCGCGCACCAGTCTCGGCGCGCCGCGGCTCGAAACGCCGGTGACGGTAGGCATATCAGTCACGGCCGCGACGGTACGGCCATGCAAGCAGTACTGCTAGCTGCGGGGCAGGGAACTCGGCTGCGACCGCTGACCGACTCCCTCCCGAAGCCGATGGTACCAGTCGCCGACCGCCCGCTGGTCGCCCACGCCGCCGACGCGGCCGTCGAGGGCGGCGTTTCTGAATTGATTATCGTTGTCGGATACGAACGCGAGGAGCTGACCGCGTATTTCGGCGAGTCCTACCGGGATGTTCCGGTGACGTTCGTCACACAGAGTGAGCAACGCGGGACCGCGGACGCAGTGCGGGCGGCAGCACCCGAGCTCGATGGCCCGTTTGTCGTCATCAACGGCGACAATCTCTACGACGACAGTATCGCTGCACTGTTCGAGGAGGGCCCCGCAGTTGCTGCGATGCCCGTCGACGACCCAACGAACTACGGCGTGCTGTCGACGGACGGGTCGACAGTGACCGACATTGTCGAAAAACCTGCGGACCCACCGTCGAATCTCGCGAACGCCGGAGCCTATCAGTTCCCGGCCGCCGCACAGGAGTATCTCGATGTCTCGGAATCTGAGCGCGGCGAATACGAACTCACAGACGTGCTCGCCCGCGTCATCGACGAGTTCGACGTCCGAGTTGTCGAACTCGACCGCTGGCTCGATGTTGGCCGACCGTGGGAACTACTCGAAGCCAACGAATGGCGACTCGGAACTCTTGACCGTCGACTCGACGGCACTGTCGCCGACACTGCGACGATTAACGGGGCTGTTGTGGTCGAAGACGGTGCGACCGTCAAGTCAGGGTCGGTCATCGAAGGCCCTGCATATATCGGCGAAGGCGCGACCGTGGGACCCAACGCCTACGTGCGCGGGCGAACACTGCTCGCCGAGAACACGAAGGTCGGCCAATCGGTCGAAATCAAAAACAGCGTCATCATGGCAAAGAGCGCGGTTCCCCATCTCTCCTACGTGGGCGATAGTGTACTCGGCCGGGAGGTGAACTTCGGTGCCGGAACCAACGTTGCAAACCTCCGTCACGACGGCGGAGACGTTCAACTGACCGTCAAAGGCGAGCGCGTCTCGACCGGCCGGCGAAAGTTCGGCGTTGTCGCGGGTGACGATGTAAAAACAGGAATCAATACGAGCCTGTCTCCGGGCGTCGTGCTCTCGACGGGTGCGCGGACAACACCTGGCGAGTCCGTCACTAGAGACCGGTGACATGACGACAGCGTTGCGCTTCCGGCGGTACGACCCACGAGACCAGTCGGCAGTTGTGGAGCTACACGAGTGGGCGATGCGTGAGGCGGGCACCGACCCAGCCGACATTCCCGGGACTGAGGACGTTCGACACATCGAAGCGACATATCTCGACGGCGACGGCGAGTTCGTGGTCGGTATTGTCGACTCACTGGACCCGTCAGTGCCGGAAACGTTCGACGGACAGGTAGCTGCAATGGGTGGATTCCTGCCCAACGAGTCGGGCCACGACGACGAGCGAACCGTTCCGGGCAGTGTCGAACTCCACCGGATGCGCGTCGCGCCGCCGGCACAGGGCCAGGGATTCGGTCGGGCGTTACTGGCCGAACTCGAAGGGCGAGTCGACGACAGCTACGAGCGACTGCTGGCGACAACAGCACAACGCCAGCGCCGAGCACTCGCACTGTACGCCGACGCTGGCTACGACGAAGTCGAGCGGTCCGAGCACGGCGAGTACGAACTCATCCACTTCGAGAAACAGATGCGTGAGCACTGAATACGCCACCGCAGCTATCACGTATTGAAACCAGACCTCGTTGGCCACAATGGATATAAGACGGGAGTTCGTTAGTTCCGGCGAACAACGTGGCGAACCACGGGAGGCCAGACAGATGTCGGGGAGGCTGGCCGCACCGAGCGCGCCCGAACGGCCGCTGCGATAGGGGAGCGGCTACTATCAGATGAAACGATTGCGAATCAAGACGAGGATATGACAGATAACCATACTGAGCGAGCACAGACACAAATAGACTTCACGATTGGGATCAGCGTGTTTCTGGGTGCAATCATCTTTATTTTCGTGTTTGCACCCGGAATCCTGACACCGTTTACTATCACCGGACAGTCAGAAGCTGTGACCGTCGACCGGACTGCCGACTATCTCGCACAGGATACACTGGGCAGCCCCGACGAACCGTACATCCTCGACCGCGGCTGTACGGTGGCCTTTTTCGACCGGGCAGACGACGAGGACCCGGACACGAACGACGACACCTGCCGATACGACGACAAGCCACTGAACGAACAGCTCGGGCTTGCTGACTATCGGGCGGTCAACATAACGCTCCGTGCGAATCTGACCGGCGGCAGCGGGCTCTCGCAATTGTACTGGGATGAGGACGACCGCGAACTGACGACTGACGAGTCTGTTGGTGACGTGGAACTGACGATTGGTGACCCGCTCGAACAGCAGCGCTCGACCACGACCGCAACGCGAATCGTCACCCTCGCTGGCGAGGATGTAACAATGGAGGTGGTCGTCTCCTGATGCGCTCTCGTGATGACCGCGGACAGGCGTACACGCTCGAAGCCGTCGTCGCCGCAATCGTGCTACTGACTGCCGTCGCGTTCGCGCTACAGGTGACGATTGTGACGCCGCTATCGGCGAGTACTTCGAGCCAGCATATCGAGGGTCAGCAGCGTGCAGTCGCACAGGGCGTGCTCGCGAGCGCGGCCGAAGATGGCTCGCTGGAAGCGGCAGTGCTGTACTGGAACGAAACTGGACAGCGATTCCACAACACGGCCGGACAGGGGTTCTACACGGACGACCCACCGGACAACGAGTTCGGGCAAAAACTCGAACAGGCGTTCACTCAGGAGGGAATCGCCTACAACGTCATCGTCCGGTACCAGTCGACGACGGGGACGATAAACCAGGAGACGATGGTTCTGCAAGGGACACCGAGTGACAACGCGATTTCTGCGACGCGGACGATCAGTCTCACCAACGATACACGAATCGTGAACGAGGACGGAACGCGCAACGAGACAACTGTGGCCGAGGCCGACCTGTACATCAGAAACGGCCCACCACCACAGTTAGAGCCAAATAGCGACGGGCTGTACAACATCGTCGTCGTGGAGGTGGTCGCATGGCGAATCTGAGTCCGGGCGATGACCGCCGGAGCGACCGCGCACAGCTCATCCTCGTCACAGCGTTCGCACTGGCAGCCATTTTCCTCGGTCTCGCCATCATCGTCAACTCGGCAATTTTCACCGAAAATCTTGCAACCCGTAGCGAGAATGTCGACTCGACGGAGGCGCTCGAATACCGACACAGCACGACACAGGCCGTGGGCAACGTGATTGGCTATGCCAACAAATTCAACAGTACCGGAACTGACCCCACACCCGTCTGGCGGAGCGTGAGTCGAAGTATCGGGGAACTCAACGATTACACCGGCATTCAACAGGCTCGAAGCGGTACGGCAGTCGCTCTCGAACTCAACAGCACGACAAACGGGTCGCGTATCTTCCAAACCGATGGGACGAGTTTCGAGTCGAACAGGTCCAATGCAAGTTGGACACTGGCGGACAACGTTGACCAGACTCGCGCGTTCGAGATCAACGCATCGAACATCGACAATCCGTTCTCAGTCATCGTCAACGATAGCTCGAATACGTGGGAAGCCGAGATCGACAGCGGGTCGATAACCGTTACGAGACCGAGCGGAGCGTCCGAGACGTGTTCGGAAACCATCGAGACGGTTGACCTGACCGACGGAACAGTCAACGGCGAGCCGTGTCCGGCACTGATCGACACCGAAAACGGCGAGCCACTGCACTTTGGAGCAGGTGTCGGTCCAGACTACACCGTCCGATTCGAGAACGCCGACGAGATTTTCGGCAACTACAGCCTCGTCGTCGACAATACAAGTCTCAGTTCGTCGAACGACAACTACGCCGATGTCGGCGGCCCCGGTGATGGCCCTCGCGTGACGCCCGCAATGTACAGTGCCATCGTCGAGATGCACTACCAGACGCCAGAAATTGAGTACCACACATTGGTTCGGGTTGCCCCGGGTGAGCCACGATGACGAATCGAGCGCTCTCAACGGCGCTGGGATACGTGTTGACGCTTTCTATCACCGTCATCCTGGTCTCGGGGCTGATCCTCGCTGGCGGAAGCTTCGTCGAGGATCAACGCGAGGAAGTCATTCGGACTGAACTCGATATTATTGGCGAACAGGTGGCAACACACGTCAATGCAGCAGACCGACTCAACCAGAGTGGCATGGGCGAGAGTACAGTTCGTATTGAACAGCGCTTCCCTGCACGGGTGGTCGGGAGTTCCTACCAGATATATCTGGAGGAAGACGGGCCGCAATTGCGTCTCGAAAGCTCACGGCCTCAGATAGAGGTGACCGTCGCGCTCACAAACACGACTGCACTGGCGGATTCGAGTGCGTCTGGCGGGGAAATCATCGTCAGGTACGACCAATCTGAGGACGCGGTGGTGGTCGACAGTGCCTAACCTTCCCGGTGGGCCGGCCGGCCCTGGCGAGCGTGACCGGGCACTGAGTGAGGTCGTCGGCTACATCCTCATCTTTTCGCTGATTTTCCTGACCGTCGGGTTCGTCTCGATCAGCGGATTGCCGGCACTGGACTCGGCCAAACAGTCCGAGCAAAGCCGGAATGCCGAGCGCGCGTTCGACATTCTCGAGAACAACCTCGCAGAGATCTACGGTCAGGGAGCCCCCTCCCGAGCGACCGAGATCAGTGCTGAGACAGGTGCCGTCGAGCTCCGAGACCCAGTCGTGGTCAACGTCAGCGTGACTGAGGCTGGGAGCGGCAACGTCACCTTCGACCGGTCTGAAATCAATCCAATCGCGTTCACCGGGCTCGGCGACACTGAATACATCTACTCGGGCGGTGCAGTGTTTCGCCAACAGTCTGGAGCCAGCTTCATGTTGCAGGAACCGCCAATCGACTTCGACGAGGAGCGAGGATTCGTAACCGTTGTCCGAACGTTCGGAGACGCCTCAATATCTGCTGGTGGTGCCACGGTTCTCGTGCGGGCAAGTTCGACGAGGCGGTCGGTGGTCGCCACCGACACGTCACTGTCAGATAACCGATACAAACAGCTAACAATCAACATCTCTGGCTCTCCGCGACAAGGGACCTGGCGAGAGTTCCTCGAATCGGAGTTGCCGGACCCGAACACGAGCTGTACGGCCAGTGGCGGGAGCCTCGAATGTGAGGTCGACCTCGACGACGGCGGTAACGAGATTAGACAGACGTTCGTGACGGTGCAGGGAATCAGAGTTACGATAGAAATCTAACGCCAGAAACAGCGGGGGTCAATCGGCCGTGACCGTGACCGGGTTGGTACTGATGTGCAGGAACGTGAGGACGTTCGTCGGCGCGCCGAGTCTCAGTTCGAGATCGTCCGGCGGCACGTGGTTGATAACACCGTTTCCGACGTCAATTTCCTCGGCGACGACGCCGCCGACGATGTTCTCGTCGACGCTGCCGCCACCGTTTATGTTGAAATTACTGTTCGGTGCGTAGATGTACCCAGTGAACTGTGGCGAGCCGTTGTTTCCGACTTCGTCGACGCTCGAATGAACGAGCATCAGGAGTTGTTCGGGGTCGCCCCCGGTGTTGATGTCCGGGGTACCGCTGAAGTCGACGGTGTCGTTGACGTAAAATTTAACCCGGCCATCGCCGGTAATGTCCAGCTCGGTACTTCCGCTGAAGCTCAGTTCGTCGTCGACGACGACCCTGATATCACCGTCGCTCGTGTCGAGTACGGTGTCTTCGACCTCCAGTTCCTCGTCAGTGAAGTAGGTGCCGGCGGTCTTCGTGCCGCTGAGTGTCCCATCAATGTCGGTACAACCAGACGGACAGTTCGAAATCTGGTCTTCGACGTTCGGACTGACCGACGCGCTCTGGATGTTCGTCCGGGTGCTGCCGATAATTTCGCCGTTATTTTTACTCTGTGGCGGGTTTGGGCCAGTCGTCGCCGCGCCGTGCTCGAACTCCTCGACTGCCGGCGCGGTGAGGTTCACCGTGACGCGGTTTTGACTCGGCGTATAGGTCACATCACCCTCGGTCCGCTCGTTGAAGTAGGTCTTCCAGCCGAGGTGGTACTCACTCTCGATGGTAACTTGGACGATCTCGTCTTCGAGTGGGTTGCTGAGGCTTTTTGTCGCGTTCGGGAAATAGCTCTGGCTCGGTCCGTCTTTTCGGATGACCGCGTCGCCGCTGAGAGATTTGTCACCGGAAATCGTCACCAGCGGCAGCGTCAGTGTCTGGTCGCGGTAGTTGAACTCTGGAGGTGAGATCATCGAACTCCCCGGGCCACCGTCGGAGCGCCAGACACCACCACCCTGGTAGGCGATTTTCGTCTCTCCACGCTCGAACACGACGGCACCCAGCTTGGTATCGGGCATAATCACGGTGTCCGGGCCGCTGCCGACAGTCGTGATGTTGATAGTTCCGGCGTCACCGTCGACGCTGAACTGCTCGCGGTCGCTGCGCTCGAACTGCATCTCCTGACTGTTGGTCCGACCCAGTGCGACCATCGATATCTCCGAGTCCATCTGTGTCATCACCTTCTCGGCACGGTCGCCCGAGAGACTCTGCTGGGAATCGGACACCGCAACTGCACCGAACACGAGCACTGTCGCCGCACCGAGAATTACAATTGAGAATAGCAAAATAAATCCGAGCGTCTCGCTCTGGGCACGCACTCTTCCGGAGTGCGCGTCTGAAACGGTTTCATGGTCGTTTCCCCTCATTCTTTCAGACTACACTCGGACCACGAATAAGCGTTTTTGCCAATTATCACGAGAGATATTAAGGAACGTTGTCACGAGTCAGCCAGCGGACGAACAGAAATGATTAACCGTCGCTAGCTGTTCGTCAGGAATGGGAACGCACGACCGCAAATCTGACTCGCCGCCTGATTGGGCGGCTTGGGATTGTGGGAGTGTCGGCCAACACGGCCACAGCATCCATCGCGACCGCACGCAGCGGTTCGTGCAGTTCCAAGACAACAATGGCACGAATGCACTCACGCCGCCGTGGCTCGTCCGGATCGGACAAGCCAGCGGCAGACGACCCACCGGAGTGGAGCGACGTAGATGCCGACGCAATCGAAGAGCGCGTCGTCGAACTAGCCGAGGAGGGCCACAGCCCGAGCGAAATCGGCCTGAAGCTTCGCGACGAGGGCGTTCAGGGCACCCCGATCCCTGATGTCACACTCGCGACGGACAAGAAGGTAACCGAAATCCTCGACGAACACGACGCAGACCCGGACATCCCGGAAGACCTGCGCAACCTGATGGCCAAGGCTGTTCGCCTGCGCGACCACGTGCAGGAGAACCAGACCGACCACCAGAACAAGCGCGCGCTCCAGAACACGGAGTCGAAGATTCGCCGCCTCATCAACTACTACCGAGGCGACGAACTCGACGAGGACTTCAGTTACAGCGTCGACGAAGCCCGAGACCTGATCTAAGATGTCGACCGCCGGCCACCCGACCAAACCGACCCCAACTGATCTGGAAGGTGCGCTCCGCGAGGCGGAGTTTGTCCGTCTCGTCGCAGCGGCCGACGCCGATAGCGTCGCTGCCGCCGCGTTGCTTGCCGACGCACTCGGCCAGCAAGGGACGCCGTACCAGACGTCAGTCGTGGCGCTGGCGCAGCCAGCCGCACGCGATACCGACGCAGACCTGACGGTCGGAATCGGACGAACGGTGGCCGGCAGCGACTCGACAATCGGATTGGACGATGCTGCTGCACGCACTGCACACGCTACGGCCCGCGAACTCGGTGCCGGCGACCTCCCGCTCGCGCTGGCCGGGACCGTTGCCCGTGAGGGTCATCCCGGCGACGACCTCGCGACGGTTGCCGCCGAGCACGGAATCGAGCGCCGGCCCGGCGTGGCGGTGCCAACATCGGATCTCAGAGACGGACTTGCCCACTCGACACTCGTCCACGCGCCTTTCTCGGGCACAGACGAGGCTGAACTCGGTTTCGACTTTCAGGCAGATCCAACCGACGAGGACCGTCGACAACTCGCGTCAGCAGTTGCGCTGGCCGTTGCAGACGACCCCGGCGGGACGACCCGCGGGAGCGAGGCCGTCGAGAAAGTGTTGCGTCCGCTCGCAGGCGGTCCCTTCGAGACCATCGGCGGCTACGCCGACGTGCTCGGGGCACTTGCCCGCGAACAACCCGGACTCGCGATTGTCCTCGCGGTCGGGAAACTTGACCGTGAGACAGCGCTCGACCACTGGCGCACGCACGGACAGCGTGCACACGACGCGCTTCGAGCGGCGACGACCAGCCGATACGATGGGCTGTTCGTCGTCCAGTGTGAGCCAGGCGCGCCCGTCGAGACTGCTGCCGAACTCGCCGCCGACTACCGCTCGCCGGAACCGGTCGTTCTCACGGTCGGCACAGACCGCGCGGCGGTCGTCGGCGATGGGTTCGAAGACGCTCTCTCAGCCGCGACGAGCGCGGTCGGCGGGACCAGCGAGGCGGTCGGCCGTCGCGGCCGGGCGCAGTTCGACGGTGACGCAACCGAGTTCGTTGCAGCGTTCACGGAGGCACTATGACCGGACGCAGACGCGCTCGGGTCGAAACCGAGCACGGTAACGCCGAGACGGCTCAGGCAGTCGCAGCAGCACTCACACCCGACAACACTGCGTCGATGGAGACCACTGTCGACGGACCGGCAGTGGTCACGACCATCGAGCGCGATTCGACAGGAGGCTTGCAGTCGACAGTCGACGATTACGTCGTCAATCTCCAGGTGGCGGTACAGCTATTGCCCACGGACGGGGACGCGTCCACAGAGACAACACAAATATGAGCGAACGATCAGTATCCAAGCAGAAACAGGAAAAGCGGTGGTACACCGTGCAGGCTCCCGAGCAGTTCGACAGGGAGGAACTCGGTGAAACACCAGCAGACGAACCGGACCAGGTGCTCGGTCGCACCATCGAAACAACGCTGGGCGATCTGAAAAACGACGCCAGCGGGAACAACACCAAACTCAAGTTCAAGATCAACGAGGTCGCGAGCGACACGGCATACACGGAGTTCATCAAGCACGAACTGACGCGGGATTACCTGCGCAGTCTCGTTCGCCGTGGCTCCTCGAAAATCGAGGCCTACATCACGGTGCTGACTGCAGACGACTACCGTGTGCAGATCCAGCCGGTCGCGCTCACGACCAAGTCCGCAGACGAGAGTCAGGAGAAGGCAATCCGCCGGACGATGATCGACATCGTCCGCGAGAGCGCCCGCGAACGAACCTTCGAGGACATCACCGACAGTGTCGTCGAAGGCCGACTCTCCTCGGCAATCTACAACGAAGCGAAGACGATCTACCCGCTTCGCCGCGTCGAAATCCAGAAGATGACACTGGAAGCCCGACCGGAAGAAGTCGAAGCCGAAGAAGAAGCGAGCGTCAACGTCGAAGAGTAAGTCGCCGCCTCAGTGCGGACCCTTTTGTTCAGTATCCGCTCGTCGTCTCGTTGCCAGACTCGTCTTCGGGTTCGACGTAGACCACGCCGACCATATCGGCCCGCAGGTGTGGAATACAGACGTAGTCGTAGCGTCCGGGCGTCGTGAACGTGTTCTCGTAGGCTTCGCCAGGTTCGAGGATGCCGCCGGAACGGGCGTCCCACGCGTCTTTGGCGGCGTCGTAGTCGTCGAACCCACCAGAGGCGAAGTACTCGGACTCGTCGGTGGCGTCGGGAAGGCCAGAGGCCGTCACGGTGTGGCTGTGACTACTCGTGTTATCGAAGGAGACGGTAGTTCCGACCGGGACCGTGAGTTCTTCGGGGCGAAAGTCTACCTGTGTCATCGTGACACGGTTGTCTTCACCCGCAGCTGCGGAGCCGTCGAAACAGCCCGCGAGACTCGTGGAGACGCCTGCACCAGCGAGGGCCAGGAAGGCACGACGTTTCATAGTCGGGACTCAGGACTGGATAGGCTTAGACCACTCGGTTACTGGACCGAGGGTTCAAATACCAGCACCGGACCAGCGGGCGTATGGACGACTCACTACGGGAGCGCGTCGAGGCGCTCGAACGGACCGTAGCGGATGGAGAGTTCGATGGTGGTGGCGACACAGCAGCACACGACGAGCGACTCTCAGACCTCGAATCTCGTCTCGATACCGTCGAATCCACGCTGGATGACCTCGAAGCGGCGACACAGGCACTCCGTGGCTACGTCGGTAACGTCCGCTCGGTCAACGACGAAGTCGAACAGCGTGCCGACACGGCACTCGCGAAAGTCCGGGCGCTCGAAGACGAACTCGACGAGTCGACAGCCAACACAGCGCAGTCGGAATCGACTCCGCAGCCACCAGATCACCAGAACACCCCACACACCCAGCCCGTCGACCCGACCGACCGTTCAGGCAGGCCTGCCCACCAGCAAACCTCAGCCGCGAAGGAGACGAACGAGCGGCGCTGTCAGCCCTGTGGTCACGTCCACAGTGAGAACACGGCCGAAACAGACGGCGGAGCGACCCATCAACCACCTGAGAATAGATCCAGTGAAAACGCACTCGTGCCTGATGAGTCCGAGGAGACCGGAAGACTCCAGCGGATTAGAGAGCTCCTGTAGACGATGTCGTTCAGCGAACGCCTTCCCGCGGCGCTGCAGTCACTCCTTGGAAGCGACGAACAGACTGATGGCTGTGGCTGTACCCACCAGTTCGCAGACGAGACACTCCGGGTCGACGCGACGGCCTGTGAAAACGAGGGCCGGGTAACCGAGAGCCCTGACTGCCGCGAGCGAGTCATCGGCGCGCTCACCGAGCGAGACGCGACAACTGTCCAAGTCGAAACCGACGGCGTGGTTCGTGCCTACGAAGGTGACGCTGCGGCGTTGCTGCTGGCCGCCGGCAGATTCGTCGAAACGATGCAGTTTCACGACGAGCGACTCGCAGCCACCTGTGCTCGTGACCCACTCGGAGCAGCCCGAGAAGCAACGGGTCGCGCTGACGCCGCGCGACGAGTCGCGGCCGAGACTGGCCTCTCCGAACTCGCCGCGGCGGCCGAGAGCTACGAGACGGCACTCGCACCGACGGTTGGCCCAACCGTGAGCCACTGGCGAGTGACAACCACGCCGCCGCCAGATAGTCAGCTCAGAGATGTTCGCGACCTCGATACCGGGGCGACTGTCCGCCGATACGAGCCAGAAGCGGGCGTTGACCGGTACTACCTCTCACCGGTCGAGCGGTCGTTTTCAGACGCCGAGTTAGCCCTGCTGGCCACCGCATACGAACGCCTCGCTGACGGAGAGTTCGAGGGTGAACAGCGCGCGCCGGGACGGGCCGTCAGGGCCGTGCTGGCAGCAGAAGAGTACCCCGACACGGTCTCGGTCGAGACGGTGACTGCAGTGTTGGAAAAGCATACGAGAGGGTTCGGACTGCTCGAAGACCTCTTCGCAGACCCGACAGTCTCGGACGTGTTCGTGACCGCACCGGCACCGGAAAACTGGCTCCGTGTCACCGCAGACGGGAACAGCTACCGGACGAATGTCCGGCCCACTGAAGCGGGCGTCGCGGCGCTGTCTTCACGGTTCCGCCGCGAGAGCGGCCGGGCGTTTTCACGGGCTGACCCGACACTCGACGCCACCGCGACTGTCGCCGACAGACAGGTTCGTGTCGCTGGCGTCACCGACCCGCCCAGCGACGGGAGCGCCTTTGCCTTCCGGGCACAGGACGACGCAGTCTGGACGCTGCCCGCGCTGGTCGGAAACAACACCCTCTCGACATCGGCCGCAGCGGTGCTCTCCGTCGCCGTCGAGCGAGGGACGGCGACGCTGGTCGCGGGACCGCGTGGTGCTGGCAAGACGACACTACTTGGGGCGTTGTTGTGGGAACTCCCGCCGGCAGTTCGGACTGTCGCCATTGAGGACACGCCAGAGCTTCCAGTCACACGACTGCAAGAGGCAGGCCGTGATGTCCAGCAGTTGCGCGCCAGTACTGACGACGACTTTTCCCCAGCGGAGGCCCTGCGGACCGCGCTCCGCCTCGGTGATGGTGCTATCGTCGTCGGTGAAGTCCGCGGGTCCGAAGCGAGCGTTCTGTATGAGGCGATGCGCGTCGGAGCAAACAGCGAGGCAGTGCTCGGAACGATCCACGGCGACGGCGCGGGCGCGGTGTACGAGCGTGTGGTCGAGGACCTTGGCGTGTCAGCGTCATCGTTCGGCGTGACGGACCTGGTGGTCACCTGTGAGTTGACCGCCGACGGGACCCGTCGCGTCAGCGCAATCGAAGAAGTGTGTGGCGATACCGATCCTGAGTTCGAGGCACTGTTCGAGCGGAGTGAGGACGGACTCGAATCGACCGGGAGAATCGAGCGCGGCAACAGCACAGCCATTGACGGGATGCGCGCCGCGGACGAGGCGTACGCCAGCGTGCGCGAGCAGTGCCAGCAGCGCGAACGATTGCTCGAATCGCTCGCTGAGCGCGGCACAACAGAGCCCGGCGCACTCGTCGCGTCACACGAGGACCGCTAATGACGGGCGACACGCACCCACTGGCTCGCGTCCTCGACGGACTCGCTGCCTGCTACCCGTGGGACGTTGAGGCAAGCACAGAGCTCCGGCTGGCACTCGATGTACTCGGCCGGCCGGTTCGTCCTGCAGTCGTCGTCAGGGCTGGCTACGTCGCCGGCGTAGTGGTCGGATTCGTTCTGTTGCTGTGTGCGCTTGCAGTGCCAGCGACGTTTCGACTCGCGGCGCTGCTCGGGGCCGTCAGCCTCGCACTGTTAACGACTCACGTAGTGCACACGGCACCGAAACTGTGGGCAACGGCGCGTCGGACCAGCGCGCTGGGAGCCGCGCCCGACCTCGTCGCTCGGATGGTCTTGAGTATGCGCCTCACCCCGACGCCGGAGCGGGCGGCTGATTTCGCTGCGAAGACTGGTGATGGATTGCTCACCGGGAGTCTGGCGGGCCACGTCCGACAAGCCCAACACACCGGCAAGTCTGGATTGGTTGCGTTCGGGGAGTCCTGGACCGACCTGTTTCCCTCGCTGCGGCGCTCAGTCTCGCTGGTGTCAGCAGCAGGAACTGCGGCCGACCGCGACCGAGAGCGCCTGCTCGACCGCGCGCTGGCGGTCGTCTTAGAGGGAACTCGCGAACAGATGGAGAGTTTCGCCGCAACCGTCCGGACGCCAGTGACGGCGCTGTACGCCTTCGGCGTGTTACTCCCAACGGCGCTCGTGGCACTGTTGCCGGCAGGGAGTGCCGTCGGTATCGCGGTGACGCCACTGACCGTTATCGCGATGTACGATATCGTTCTGCCGGGCATACTGCTCGGTGCCGCGGTATGGCTGCTGGCTCGCCGGCCGGTCGCCTTTCCGCCACCGGGAGTGGCAACGAGTCAGGACGGCGTGGCTAACCGACAGTGGTTCGCGGTCGGTGCCGGCACCGCGACTGGAGTCGGCGCGGCGCTCGCGGCGGCGCTAGTTACGCCGTCTTGGGGGCCGCCAGTCGCCGGAATCGGAATCGGTGTCAGCGTTGCACTGTGGCTCTACTACCAGCCAGTCGTCAGTCAGTACGAGCGGATCCGCGAGATTGAGGCGTCGCTGCCGGACGCGCTGACGCTGATTGGCCGCCGAGTCGCGAATGGGCGAGCCGTTGAAACGGCAATCGAACACACTGGCTCGGAACTCGACGACGAACTCGGAGCGGTGTTGCTCGCTGGCGCGCGCCGGCACCGACAGCTACAGATTGGTGTCGAAGAGGCCTTTCTCGGTCAGGACGGCGTGCTGGCAGACGTGCCAAGCAAGCGCGTTCGAGGGAGCGTTGCGTTGCTCGCACTCGCGGCGCGAGAGGGGCGGCCGGCCGGGAGTGCGCTGCTAGCGCTCGGTGACCACGTCGAGGACTTGCGGACAATCGAACAGGAGTCCAGACGCTCGCTCGCACACGTCTGCCAGACACTCCAGACGACCGGCATGCTCTTTGGCCCACTCGTTGCTGGGGCAACTGTGGCACTCGCTGCGGGCATCGGCGGCGAGGAGTTTCTCGCAGAGCAGACCCAGTCACTGGTCTGGCTGGGCGGGCCAGTCGGCTGGTATGCGCTGTTGCTCGCGGTGGTGTTGACCGCGCTGGCGACGGGACTGACCCGCGGGCTGGACCGGGAACTGCTGGGCTATCGAATCGGCCGCGCGGTTGGAGCCGCGACAGTCACGTATTTTGCGTCGTATCTGCTCGTTGGGACGTTACTGTGAGTTCTGGTGGCCGAGGCCGTCGGTTTTCTCTCGCTGGGAGCGAGACCAACTTTGATTATGCCACGTATTGAAGATTCATATGGATATTACGATGGATATTTCTAACATAGCCACTCCTGATTACGCCGAGATCGACGCGGACGAGCGTCTTGGAAAAGTCCGGTCGATGTTCGAGGACGACCAGCGACCGAAAGGGATTGTGGTCACTGAAGACGGCGAATACACGGGGATCATCAACCAGAAACAGCTCATCCAGTCACACGTTCAGGATGACGCGAAAGTCCGGGGACTTGTGCGGTCGGCACCGAAGGTCCGGCGAACGGACGACGTGCGCGAAGTGGCGCGGGTGCTCGTCGAGAGTGGCGCAAAGATTGCCCCGGTGTTCGAGGGCGAAACGCTGTGGGGTATTGTCAGCGAGGAGGCCATCCTCGAGGCCGTCCTCGACAATCTCGACACCCTCGATGTCTCCGACATCTACACGGCCGAGGTTGTGACGGTCACCGAGGACACGCAGGTCGGACGGTGTATCAACATGCTCCGGGAGAACAGCATCTCCCGGCTGCCGGTTGTCGACGAGGACGGCCAACTCACCGGGATGGTGACGACCCACGACATCGCCGATTTCGCTGTCCGTGACATGGAGCGCCAGCAAAAAGGCGACCGCTCCGGCGACATCGACCGCGTCCTCGATATTCCAGCCTACGACATCATGTCCAGTCCTGTCGCGACGACGACTGCCGGCGCGACGGTCAAGTCAGCGGTCAAGCAGATGCTCGACAACAACTACGCCGGTCTCGTCGTCACGCCCGAAGACAACGACTCCATCGTTGCTGGCGTCGTCACGAAGACGGACGTGCTCCGCGCGCTGACGTACACCGAAGAGGACCATATGGATGTCCAGATTACGAACATCAAGTTGCTGGACACGCTCACCCGCGAGGAGATTCGCGAGGAGATTCAGGCAACTGCGGATAAGTATCAGGAGATGCAGGTCCAGCATGCACACGTCCGGTTCCACAAACACAAAGAGAAACTCCGCGGGACGCCCCTGATCCAGTGTCAGGTCCGACTGCGGACCAACAAGGGCCAGGTTGCAGGCTCCGGTGAGGGCTACGGTGCCGATATGGCCTTTAACGTCGCGCTCGACAAACTCGAACGGCGTGTCCTCGAACTGAAAGGCGTCCGCGCTGACGAGGAGTACCGTGGCCAGTTGCTCAGAAAACTGGGCGAACTCTAGGATTCGACGACCGTATTTTTCAGTCGGCCGATTCCTTCGTACCAGATTTCGATATCGTCGCCGGGTTCGATCAGTCCCGGGTTCGCGGGGCTGCCAAAGGAGATGACATCGCCGGGTTTGAACGTGTATCGTTCCGAGAGGAAGGCAAGCGCCTCGTAGGGGTCGAAGATCATCCAGTCAGTCGTCGCGTCCTGACGTTTTTCTCCGGAAATGTGTGTCTCGATCTCGATATCTCGCGGATCGAGGTCCGTCTCGATAACAGGCCCCAGCGGTGCTGACCCGTCGAACGCTTTGCGCGCAGTCCGCCGTTCCTGGTCCAGCGCGTCGAGGTCGTTGAGAATCGTCCAGCCCCGAAGCACGTCTTTGACCTCGTCCTCGCCATCGAGGTCCGTACACTCCTCGTCGATGACGGCAGCCAGTTCGCCAGCGTAGGTCAGTTCCTCGGTCCAGTCGGGATACTCGATTGGCTGCTCCGGCGGGTGGAGTGAAACGGCAGGCTTGATGAACCAGTCCGGAATCTCCGGAATATCGTAGTCCATCTGGTCGATTTTCTCCGCGAAGTTGCGGCCGATGCAGTAGAACGTTCCGGGCTCACAGGGCGCACGTAGCGTTGCGTCCTCGCCGAGTTTGTATTCGTCGCCGTCGACGGTCACCGTCCCGTCATCGTATTCGCCGGTCAGAATGCCATCGTCGGTCTCGATGCGTGCCAGTTTCATGCTCGGGCCTTCCGCGCGACGGTTTACAACAGTTTCGAGAACGGGCCGGGCGATTGAAGGGGCTCCGGTGTCGTCTGGTAGACGAGCAATGTCGACAGCGGTCTGGGGGGTCAGGGGAATCTATCTCGCGGCCAGTGTCTTCGCCATCGCGCTCGCAGGACTCGTCTGGCGGAACCGGGGTCGGAAGGGAGCACTGCCGTTATCCGTAGAACTGGTCGGTGCCGGGCTGTGGGCGTTCTGTCTGCTGGTCTCGACAGTGCCCCAGGAGTGGCTTGCCAGGGCAGCCATCCGGGTGATGTACTTCCCCGTCGGCCTGACTGTCGCCGCGACGCTGGTGTTCGCGCTCGAGTACACTGGCCGAGAGCGGTACGTGACTCGCAGGTTTCTCGCGGCACTGTCGGTCCATCCGATACTGGCCGGCCTCGCCGCCCTCGTCAACCCCAGTGAGTTGTTCTTCGCAGCACTCCGTCCGGCCAGTGTGGTCGGCGTCGAGCAGGTCTGGGGACCGCTGTTTTGGGTGCACTCGGCGTACAGTTACGCGCTCATCCTCGGCTACACCGTGTTGCTGGTGGGGTTCATCTACCGGACGCGACACCAACTGTACCGCGGGCAGGCCGCCGCGCTGGTCTTGGGCATCTCCTCGCCGGTGCCGCTGAATCTCATCTTCCTCGCGGGCTCGGTCGAGTTCGACACGACACCGATTGGGTTCGTCGTCGCCTCGGCGTTTTTCGCCGTCGCCATCGTCCACTACGAGTACACGAATATCACGCCCATCGCCCGCGAAAAGGTAATCACGAACGTCAGAGACGGGATGTTGGTCGTCGGCCCAGAGGGCCAGATTGTCGATAGCAACCCGGCGGCCGAACAGATGCTTGGAGCGAGTGACTCACTCGTCGGGTCGCCCGTCGAGAGGGTCGTCACCCCGGAGATGGCGACAGTATTCGAGAAGCTGATGGACGACGACGACGGCGAGCAGACCGTCTCGTACGGCGAACTGTACCTCCGAATCGAGTCGACGCCAATCGACAACGACCGCGGCGAACGTCTCGGCTGGCTCTTTTTACTTGACGACGTAACCGAACAAACCCGCCGTGAACGCGACCTCGAACAGCAGATTGAGAAACTCGACCAGTTCGCCAGTCTCGTCAGCCACGACTTGCGCAACCCGCTGACCGTCGCCGCGGGCTATATCGACCAGGCGAAAGCAACAGGCGATGTCTCCTATCTCGATAACGCCGAAGACGCGACCGAGCGCATGGAGGCGATTATCGAAGATGTACTCGCGCTGGCACGAGAGGGGCAGGAAGTGACCGACCCGAGTGAGGTCTCACTCGAGACAGTTGCACGGGCAGCGTGGGACAGCGTCGAGACCAGTGGGGCGACGTTGCGCGTCGACGCGGACGTGACCATCGTCGCGGACCAGCAACGGCTCCAGCGACTATTCGAGAACCTCTACCGCAACGCTGTGGAACACGGAGCGAGCGACGAGGCCGACGGTGCGGGGGATACGATGAGTCTGTCGGAGTTAGTCGTAGAAGTGAGCGTTGCAGAAGAGACAGCCGCAACGCTGACCGTCGTGGTGAGTGACAACGGAACCGGAATCCCCGAAGAGAACGTCGACCAAGTCTTCGAGGACGGTTTCACGACTGACCGGGAGGGGACTGGACTCGGGCTGGCTATCGTCAAGCAGATTGCGGGCGCCCACGGCTGGGAGATAGGGGCCGGAATCGCGGCCAGCGGTGGCGCGGAATTCGAGATTTCGGGCGTCCGGAAGCCAGTGTCGTAGTCGGTCAATGCAGGCCCTCGACAGCGAACGCAGGATGGCTGTATCGAACTGCTTCGAGTCACTTATTTGCCTCGCGGCGCAACCTTTGTGAGAATGAAGGACCCGGAACTCGCTGTCGTCGAGTTCGTGTTGACGACGACCGTCTACAACGAGACCGAGCGGTTCGAGGCCGATGATCTGCCTGCCGCGTATCGAAGCCCATTCTGGAGCGACGGCCGGATAGAGCGGCCGCTCTCGCCGACAGTCGGCGGCGCACAGACCGCGACAGGCGTCGATCGCCCGTGGGACGCAATCTCCGGGCTGATGTTCACCGACCACGACGACTTCTCCGGGTCGCTCTCGTTTACCGACCAGGACATGGCCGAGGAGTGGTATCTCGACCGTGCCTCGGACGGCCAACTCGAAGCCAACCCGGTGCTCGCGGGTCACTTCGAGGAGAGCCGAGATGTCTCCTACGACCTCGCTGCCGAGCAAAACCGACCTGCCCGGGCTGACCGAGAGTTCATCGACTCGCTCCTGGAGGAGTACTTCGACGACGACGAAGAAGAGGAGATGCTCGACCTTGTCGACATTCGCGCCCCAGAAGAAATCGAGCAGACGCTCGACGAAATTGTGCTGACTGGCGAACAGGAAGGCGAGATTCAGAAAATCGTCAAGGCCATCGAGCACCGTGAGTATCTGGCGAGTATTGGTCTCCGGGAGATCGGGAAACTCCTCTTTGTCGGCCCACCGGGAACCGGAAAAACCAGCGTTGCGCGGGCGCTCGCCGCAAAACTCGGCCTGCCATTTGTCGAGGTGAAACTCTCGATGATCACCAGCCAGTATCTCGGCGAAACCGCCAAAAACGTCGAGAAGACCTTCGAGGTCGCAAAACGACTCTCGCCGTGTATCCTCTTCATCGACGAGTTCGACTTCGTGGCGAAAACGCGTTCCAGCGACGAACACGCCGCAATCAAGCGTGCGGTCAACACACTGCTCAAAAGCATCGACGAAGTATCGCTCATTCAGGACGAAGTGTTGCTCATCGGCGCGACGAACCACCCCGACCAGCTCGACGCCGCCGCCTGGCGACGGTTCGACGAGATTGTCAACTTCCCAAAACCCGACCACGCGATGCGGGCGGGGATTCTCGATATCGTCACGGAGCAGATGGAGATTGTCGACTTCTCGTCGGACGAACTCGCCGAGATAACCGAGGGACTCACCGGGAGTGACCTGCGACTCGTCCTCCGGGAGGCGGTGCTCGAAGCGCTCACCGAGGAGCGGACGACGCTCACTCAACAGGACCTCGTCGACGCCGTCGAGGCCTTCGAGGAACGAGATACGCTGAAAAATATGGATATGATCGAGGGCGACCACGACGCCCTCGTCGCAGGCGGTGGCTTCGACGACGACCACGACCACAGTCACGACTGACTACAGCCACTGCCACGGCCACCTGTTGACCGAATCAGTGAGTTCGTCACTCTCGTGTGCGAGTCGCTCCGTCGCCGCAGCAAGTCGTTCGACTGCCTGAATGAGCCTGAGTGTGAAGTAGCCAGCAGCAAGCAGTGCGCCGACAACGAGCGTAAGTTCGAGTGAAAGTGAGCGGAGAAGCGGGGAGGGCGTCGCATCCATACGGCGCAATACCGGCAACGGCGACTTAATGATAGCGAAATGAACAACCTGCAGTGGCGACATCGCTTCGTTCGTCAGCCACAACTGCCTCAGTCTTTGGGCATCATCCCCTCGACGGTGCCTGTCAGGACCGTCTCACCGGCCTCATTCTCACAAACTAACTCCGACGTGAACACGTAGTCGTCCTCACGTTCAGTAACGCTCTCGTAGGTCGAGTGGCAGGTGATTGTTTCGCCGGTGTAGACTGGACGACGGAACCGAAACTCCATCAGACTGGCGAGCACCTCGTTGTCGCTGCCGATACTGGTCGGCAGCGTGGCAGTGAGCAGCCCCTGGACCATCACCCGGCCATCCTCGTCAGGTTCGGTATGGCGGGACTGGTCGTCGCCCGAGACGGCCGCAAACTGTTCAACGTCCTCACGAGTGAATGTACGCTCGATTGTTCGCGTCTGCCCTTCTGTTGGAGTCGTCATCGTATGGTCACATCGAACGCGGCCAGCCTAACTATTTCCCTCCTGCGAGTCAGCGAACCATCACTTAACCGGCCCCCACTCGTCCCACGGGATATCTCGGCCCGGATAGGCGAAATTGTTCAGTGGCCACGCCTCACTGAGCCAGTGGCGAATGTGTGACTCGATTGTGTCTTCGAGTCCCTGCTCGACGGCGGCGTCCGAGACCCAGAAGTAGACTGCCGCGTCGTGGTCGGTGTCTGTCGGCACCACGTAGAGACAGCCGAATTCGACGGTTTCGTCCGTGTTCGTAACCGCGTACGTGAAAGCGTCCCGTCGCTGGAACTCCTTGTGATGCCACGCGACATCGATGCTGTCCTGCTCGCGGGTGAGGTCATCCGACGGCCACTCGTCAGACGGGCCGAAGGTGCCCCTGATGCGGTCACAGCTGGACATCACCGCCTCGTAATCCATGTCGACATCAGCGATTGTGAGCGGTCGAATGACGAACTCGGCTGTTTCTGTTCGCTCGGGGACGGGTTCGGACTCGGGAATGAGGTTTGGTGTATGGAATGGCATTGGAAATTACAACCTCTCCGTGTGGATAGGCTTGGTTCTGTACTCAGACTGGTTCATTCCCAGTCCTCCCATTCCCCTTTGTTCGGGAAATCCAGAAACGCGTCAATCTTCTCCCGGGCGTCCTCGAACACGGACGAGCCGTGAAACACAAGTCCAATGTCGAACTCGTACTTCTGTAAGCGCTCGACATTTCGCTCTGCAGCGATCAGGTCATCAGAGTAAATCGCCTCGACCATGACGAAGTATCCCTTCGGGAGTCCCCGCCAGTCTGCCCCGATCATCGCGTCGCCCATTACCGCAACGGACTTCTCCGGAGCGACGAGCGCGTAGTTGTCATCGCAGTGGCCGGGAATGTGGACTGCGGTAAAGTTGCCAATCGTGTCTTCGTGGTCGTACCGGTGGTCTGGGTCGTTGGCAGTGTCGACCGTCGACTGCGCCGGCACGTACGTTTCGGGGTCGTACCGGTCGACCACGGCGTCGAATCCGTCGATGTGGTCGTGGTCAGCGTGCGTGATGACGAGTCGTTCTGGCTCGATACCGAGCGTGTCGAGTCGTTCGAGCAGTGTGTCGCTGGATTCACTGATGCCCGTGTCGACAACTGTCGGGACGTCCCAGTCGAAGACAAACGAGCGGTAGCGAGCCGGCTCCTCAGTCAGTGTGAGGTCGTAGATGTTTTCCGTGATATTCGTGATCGGTTTCGCGGTGTCTGGGGTATTCATGTTGGTTTGAGAGTGCTGAGAGTGCTGCAGGGTCAGTCACGGCCCCGGAGCGGTTCGCGTCGAGGTGACCTCGTAGATGGAGAGTTCAGCGTCCGCCGCAAGGTGTGGCTCCATCGCTGTTTGAAACTCGGCGACGTGGTCGCTCGATTCGTGAGACTGCTGGGCTCGCTCGTCTTCGTACTGTTCGATGATCCGCAGTGTGTTCGGGTCTTCCAGGTCACTCGTCACGCGATAATCGACGACGCCTGATTCCGCGCGAGAGCGGTCGGCGATATCTTCCAGCAACTCGATGGCTGCTGTTCGCGAGTCTGGCTTGACCGGAACTTCAGAGTGGATGACAATCATTGGATTAGGCAAGTGTCGTCTCGACAGGGAGTGTCTGGAACCCGACCTTCGAGGCTTTCGACATCGGTGTTGCTTCCTCCTCGAGTAACTCAATTTCGTCAAAGTACTCCAGAACAGTTCGCATGATGATAGGGGCTTCCAGTCGGGCGAGTGGCGCACCGATGCAGTTGTGCGGCCCGCTGCCGAACGCCAGGTGGTCTGGATTTCGGTCTGGAACGAACTGTTCGGGAGTCTCGTACTGCGCTGGGTCCCTGTTTGCGGCACCGATCCAGAGGATAACGGTTTCGCCCGCAGGAATCTCTGTCCCACCGAGGGTCACCGACTCTGTCGTTTCTCGTGCCCGAGACTGCAGCGGGCTTCGGTATCGAAGGACTTCCTCCAAGACAACACTCAGTTCGTGCGATTCGCCAGTGATGTCGTGGTGCTCGAACAGGTACAGTGCGTTCGAGAGCAGTTCGGACATCGTCCCCTGTCCGGCCAGCAGGAAGTCAAAACAGTTCGCACCGATTGTGGCGTCAGAGAGCTCTGATTCGTGGGCGAGTTCTGAGATGAGGTCGTCCTGTGGGTTGGCCGTGCGCTCAGCGACGAGGTCCTGGAAGTACTCGACTGGTTCTTCCATCTTGTGTTCGTCCCTGCTTCCTGCGGCACTGTATTCGCTGTTCATCACCGCACGGAACGTGTTCAGCCAGTCCAGCATCTGTTGGTGCTCGTCCCCGGGAATCCCAACAACGTCCATGATGACGCGCAGCGGTACTGGGTCGGCAAACTCGGTCACAAAATCGAAGCGAGTTCCGTCTTCCAGTGCCGTCTCGAGTTGTGCTTCACAGAGTGCCTCGATCGACTCCTCCAGTTCAGCCAACAGGCCCGGTTGGAAGTACTTGAACAGTTGGCCTTTCGTCTGCTTGTGGTCTGGGCCGTCAGACCAGACCATCCCCTTGTCCAGGTAGGAAAACGGAGACTGTCCATCCATGTGGCCCCCCGAGAGTTGCTTTCGGTGAAGCGCCTCGGCGTCCTGAAGCCCTGTTTTCACGTGTTCGTGCGAGAAGACATCGTACACAGCTCGCTTGGGGTCGTACTGGACGGGTGCAGCCGCTCGTTGCTCTCTGTACCAGTCGAATGGGTCGTGGAGCGCTTCTTCGGATTGAAGCGGCTCCGGCAATAAATCTTGTCTATTTTTATCATTATCCGGGCCTGTAGACATGGTATGGATTTCTTTTACGCCGTTTGATAAACGTTTCTGTACTCGTGTGGAAATTAGGCTGAATAATTAATATTGTCCCACCAACGATAAAGTATGGTTGCTGATACAAACAGTAGTGCCCGATATATATTGTTTAATCTAGCTTCAGAATAGCTGTGGGCGGCGCGCTCCTCACAGAAATAGGAATTATGTATAATTCTACTATTTCATGGACAAGTCTTAGATTACGTCGTAGTTCTCAGACAGTCTGGCTAATCATATTCTCCAAACGTGAGAAATATAAATCCCCTATAACACATAGGTTCGATACTGAACAACCCCTACTGTGCGGAGTATCTACCAATCGTTAGGCCGTGTTGTCCTTATTTTATTTCTTGTTCTAATATGAGGGTAAAGCTTTTGAATGCGAGTGGTTAGTGGGTAGTCGAAGAAGACATGTACGGTAATTCCTCGAAAGAACGCAAGAATGACAACTCAGGAGAGTACAGCCGAAATACTGCAGAGACCACGGAATCGAGTCCGTTTGATGTATCGCGACGACAGGTTCTGGCAGCAGGGGCGGGCGCAAGCGTCGTGGGGCTGGCAGGCTGTGCCGGTGGCGGCGGCGACGATACGCTGACAGTCTCCGTGTTTGGAGGTGCATTCAAGGATATTCTGGACGAGGAACTGTTCGCGCCATTCGAGGAGGAGACGGATATTGCGGTCCAGTCGGAAGCGCAGGGCGGAATTTCAGAGGTACTGCCACAACTCGAAGGCGCAGTCCGTGGCGGAAGCGCGCCGGTGGACCTGCTCATTTCGACGGTGCCAGGTGTCCTCCGTGGACTCAACTCCGACCTGTGGTACCGGTGGGATTCGAGTAACTTCGAGAATACGCAGTACATTAGCGACGACCTGATCTCGGAGGACGACGGCGACCTCATCGGCGTCGGGTCGATGGGATGGTTCATCAACCTCGTTCACAATACCAACCAGATAGACAGCCCACTCACGTCGTGGGATGCGCTCTGGGATTCCCAATACGAGGGACAGCTTGGGCTGTTGACCCCAGCAGTGACCGGTTTCCTCCCGGACATTGCCGCAGAAGTTCGTCTCGACGGCCAGCAGATGCTCGACAACGAGGAGGGAATCCGAGAAGTCTTCGAGGAACTGCAAGGCATCGTGCCGCAATCTGGACTCTGGTACACGAACGAAGCAAACTTCCAGTCGCGACTCGCCGAGGGCGAGGTTCCGGCCGGAATGCTGTATCACGACATCACGCGCGTGCTCAAAGTTACGCAGGACGCGCCCGTCGAGAGTACCTTCCCCGAAGAAGGCGGTGTCCTTGGCAGCGGCCGGTGGGTCGCGCCGAAAACGACCGACCTTGCTGACGAAGCTCGAGAGTTCATCGAATACGCCTCTCGACCAGCGGTGCAGGACCGCATCACCAAGACCCTGTTCACCGTTCCAGCAATCGAGCGACAACACAGTGAACTCAGCGACGAGGAGTACACGAAAGCCGCCGGTCCAGGCCTCGATGAGGCGATTCTTCCGAGCTTCGACCTCTACGTCGAAGAAGAGAAACTCGTCAACCAGCTCTGGAACGAACTGATCGTCCAGGAGGGGTAAGCATGTCTGGGATCGTATTAGAAGGGATTACGAAACGATATCCGGGCGGTGTCGAAGCAGTCAGCGGTGTCTCCCTCGACGTCGAGGAAGGAGAGTTCGTCACACTCGTCGGACCGAGTGGCTGTGGCAAGACGACGACACTCCGGACAATCGCAGGGTTCGAGGACGTTACCGAGGGAATCGTCGGCATCAGTGGCGAGCGGATGAACGGCGTGCCGCCTGACAAACGCGATATTGGAATGGTGTTCCAAGACTTCGCGCTGTTTCCACACAAGACAGTTGCCGAAAATATCGCATACGGGCTCGAGGTCCGGGACCGAGAGAAGGAGTATATCGAATCACGCGTCGAGGAGATGCTCGAACTCGTCGAGTTGCCCGAGACTGCGGACCGCGAACCTGACCAGCTTTCCGGCGGCCAGCAACAACGAATCGCACTCGCCCGTGCGCTCGCGCCCGAACCAGACGTGCTGTTGCTCGACGAGCCACTCGCCAGCCTCGACAAGAAGCTCCGGGAGACGATGCAGGTCGAACTGCGGCGAATTCAACAGCAACTCGGAATTACCACGTTGCTCGTCACACACAACCAGAAGGAAGCGCTGACGATGTCCGACCGAGTGGTCGTGATGAACGACGGGCGCTTCGAGCAGGTCGGTGCGCCAGAGGAGGTGTACTCTGACCCAGCCTCGCCGTTCGTGGCTGATTTCGTCGGAACTGCAAATCTGTTCGAGGGGACAGTCTCGTCGGTCGAAGACGGTGTCGCAGCGGTGGAGTGTGGCCCAGCGACGCTCAACTCGACGGACTGCGCAGATATCGAACCGGGAACCGACGTGACTGTCGTGTTCCGACCGGAGCATCTGAGTCTCGGTGACGGTGCCGTGGCGACAGATGGGGCCGGTGGGCCTGGGACAGCGTTCGACGGGACAGTCTCGGTCCGGCGGTACGTGGGTGACCAGATCGAATATCACGTCGACGTCGCCGGTGACGAGACCATCATCGCGGCCCAACGTGTCGAAGAAACCAACGCTCGGGTTGGTGACAGTGTCAACCTCCAGGTCCCGGCGACGAATTGCCTGTTACTCAACCAATGAGCACTGACGAATCAACAATCGAGGAGACTGTCCCAACCGAGGGAGTGTTGCCTCGAACGAAATATCTGCTCGTCTCGTATCCAGCCCTGACGCTCGGCCTCCTGTTCGTCGTGCCGGCTATACTGCTCATTATCGTGAGCTTCTTCAACAATGTTGAAGGTGGCTTCTTCGAGGTGGGCTTTACCCTCGAGAACTACGTTCGGTTCTTCGAGAGCGAACTGTACCGCAACCGGATGCTATACACGCTACGGTTGGGCGCACTGACGTCGCTTACGTGTCTTGCCGTGGGCTATCCGCTGGCATACTACATCGCTCGGCTTGAAAGCGAACTGTGGCGGCGGCTCTACCTCTCGGTGATTATCTCGTCGCTGTTCCTGACGTTCATTATCCGAGGGTTCGCGTGGCAGGTGTTGCTGGCGAGCAAGGGACTCGTGCCACAGCTACTCATGTTCCTTGGCCTGCGCGGAGACACTTCGGCGCTCGTGCCGGGATACCTCGCACTCGTCATCGGGATGGTGTACGTCTTCCTCCCGTTCATGGTGCTGACGCTGTTTACCAGCATCCGCGACGTTGACCGGAGCCTCGAAGAAGCCTCACGGAGCCTCGGTGCTGGGCCGCTGACCACGTTCAAGGAGGTGACGCTACCGCTGACGAAAAACGGCATCATCAGCGGGACGATGCTCGTCTTCGTCCTCTCGCTTGGGGTCTACGTATTGCCCCGGATTCTCGGTAATCCGTCGGATTGGACGCTGGCAGTCCTCATCGGCCAACAGGTCGGTATCCAGGGCAACGTGCCGTTCGGGGCCGCGCTGAGCATCGTGCTGTTGACTATCGTCGCAACCATCCTCGGGGTCGGTCGGTATTTCCTCGGCGATGACGGAGGTGATGCGATATGAGCATCTCCGATGGGCTCGACGCAAACGTCCGAGACACGCTCGGTTCGGTGTTCCTGCGAGGATTCGTCTGGCTCGTCATGCTGTTCGTCGTCGCGCCACTGGTCGTCATCAGTCTGATGGCCTTTACCTCCGGTGAGTTTCTCACCTTCCCACCGGACGGCCTCTCACTTCGGTGGTTCGAGGTGCTATTCACCAGCAGTTCGTGGATTAACGCGATTGGGACCAGCGTGATGGTTGGAATCCCATCTGCACTGCTGGCGACGAGCATCGGCGGATCGGCAGCGTACGCGCTCGACCGCCACGACTACAAACTCGGGAAAGCACTCGCTGCGGTGGCGACGCTGCCGATCATGCTTCCGCCAGTGATCATCGGTGTGATGTTCCTGGCGTTTTTCATCGGCATCGGCTTCTCGGGAACGGTCTGGAATCTCATCATCGCACATGCGATTTTCCTCACGCCGTTTCCGTTTGTCCTCGTCAGTCAGGGACTCGTTGAAGTCGATAGAAGTTACGAAGAAGCCGCGCGCAACCTCGGTGCCTCACAGCTAACCACCGTGCGGACGGTGACATTGCCATTAGTGAAGGATAACGTCGTCGCAGGATTCCTGTTCGCGTTCATCCTCTCGCTGAACGAGTACATCATCGCGTGGCTGCTGTCCGGATTCGTGATCCAGACTGTGCCGATAAATATCTTCACGAGTCTCCGGTACAACTACTCCCCAATCATCGCAGTCGTGAGCTTCCTGTTCATCGTGGTGACCTTCGTTGCACTCGCCATTGCAGACTACCTCGCGGGGGGCCTGTGGGAATGACTGAATCGACATCGAACGCTCCGAACACAGCAGACAGACTGATATGACAGACAAACACTACGACGACATCCCGGAGCTATCGTTCGCAAATGACGGAACGTTCCTGAAAGCACCAGCAGCCGACCCACCGGACCTGCCAGCAGACACCGACGTTGCGGTCTACGGCGCACCGTTCGACGGGAGTGTCTCCCGGCGGCCGGGAACCCGATACGGGCCACGCGCACTCAGAAGCGCCAGTGCGTGGTACGACCACTTTGCTGGCGTGTCGGAAGGTGCGTACAACGCCGACATGGACCGCCACGTCAACCACAACTCGCTCACAGTTCAGGACTGCGGTGACGCACCGACAGTGCCGAACGATGTCGAACGAACCAGAGAGCAGGTCAAAGGGTTCTCTCAGACAGTGTCGGAAACGGCGTTTCCCGTGATGCTCGGCGGTGACCACTACCTGACCTATCCGGCCTTCGAGGGCTTCGCCGAGACAGTCGCCGGCGATGTCGGACTCGTCCACCTCGACGCTCACAGCGATACGATGAGCGACGGTGAACTCTACGGCCGCCACTGGCACGGGTCACCGATGTCCCGAATCGACGAACTCCCAAGCGGTGGCTACGAGAACCACGCGATGGTCGGTATCCGGGGCTACGAGCGGACCGGCTTCGAAGAGTTGGTCGATTCCGAGGGAATCCTCGTCAAGTACGCTCGTGACGTGCGAGACGAAGGAATCGGAGCGGCAATCGAAGCGGCAATCGACCACGCCAGCGACGGGGTTGACCACGTCTACGTCACCGCCGATATCGACGCTGTCGACCCGGCGTACGCACCGGGAACCGGAACGCCAGAGCCCGGCGGCTTGACTAGCGCCCAGTTCCTCGACGCGATGGAGCTGCTCGGTGATTGTGACGCCGTCGGCGCGATGGACCTCGTCGAAGTCTCACCGCGACTCGACGACGACAGCGAAACCACAGCAATGCTGGGTGCCAACGCCGTCGTCAGATTCCTCGAATCCAAGTTCTGCTGAGTCGACTCAGCAGAACTCCCGAGCGGCCCGAAGGAGCGTTTCTTCCTCGAATCGACCGGCGACGAGTTCTACTCCAACCGGGAGCCCGTCGACAGTGCCACACGGAACCGACAGTGCCGGGTGACCGGTCTGGTTGAAGATGCCGGTGTTGGCTGGCAGCCACCCGAGCCGTGCGAGTTGTGTCTCTCTGTCGTCGGCCGGTTCGAGCGCCGTCGTCGGAGTGGTGGGAAGCGCAAGCAGGTCGTACTGCTCCAAGGCAGCGTCGTAGGCCCGTCCAGCAGCGAGCACGAGATTTTTCGCACGGGCGTAGCCCGCCATCGTGTCGTGTTGGGCAATCTGCGCTCGGAATAGTTGCGCTGCGACGACGGCCGGGAGCAGCGTCTCGGGTGTCTGCTCGGCCGTGCCCAGCGCTTGGGCCAGTCCCTCCCAGTGCCAGCCAGTTGCGTCTGTGCCGACGCCGTCGCCTGCAAGCGTCGTCGCACCGCCGACCGGTGCGGTTGCCCCAACGATGGCTGGCGAGAGTCGGTGGTGAGTAAGTGACACGGAGCCGGTTTCCCAACTGCTCGCTTCGAGCGCCTCCGAGACACAGCGGTCGACAGCCTCCGCAGAGAACGGCCAGTCGAAGCCCTCCTCGACGATACCGACGGTCAGGTCAGGTGGCCCGGTGTCGGCGTCGTAGCTGTCCGTTGGCACCGTCGATGGCTGGCGAGGGTCGAGTCGAACGCCGTTCTGTCGGTCGATACCGGCGATGACCGACAGCACGTCCGCCACGGTCTGGGGGTCCGAGGCAATGATGCCGGCGTGGTCGAAACCACGGTCCATCGGTACGATTCCGGTGTACGGTACCAGCCCGTATGTTGGTTTGAGCCCGATTACACCGCACCACGACGCTGGGTTTCGGACGGAGCCGGCCTGGTCAGTCCCAATTGCCACATCGCACTCTCCGGCGGCGACGGCCGCCGCACCGCCGCTGCTCGACCCACCGGCGAGTCGCGAGTCGTCGGCCGGATTCAGCGTCGGGCCACTCGGCTGGAACTCGCCGGCGTCACCCATCGCGAAGGCGTCCATCGTCTGCTTTCCGACGAGCGTTCCCCCGGCGTCGAGCAGTCGGGAGACAACCGTGGCGTCGATATCCGGAACGAACTCCGCCATCGCGGGCGTGCCCAGTGTGCACTCGTAACTAGCAACGGCGATGCTGTCTTTCAGACCGACGCTGTAGCCATCGAGCGGGCCTGTCTCAGCACCCGCGAGTTCGAACTGAACCTGCCACGCGTTGTACGGGTCGTCGGTCGGTTCTCGTCCATCGTCCCGGTCACCGTAGCGGTCGGGTGAGCCGTGAATGCCCTCGAACGTCGGCGTGGTCGTGTCTGCTACCTCCGCAAACGCCCCGGCCATCTCTTCGAGGACCGCACTGTAGAGGCTGAGTTCCTCGTCGTCGAGTGACAGCCCACAGTCCTCGGCCAGTGACCGGACGCGCTCGGGCGGCACGGACGCAGTCACCGCCGACCCCACTTGCAGAGCAGAGGGTTACTCGCCGAAAACGTCGACGTGTGTTGTGACATTTCTTGTTTTGTGTCTATATTGTGTAGAACGTTGTCTCTCTTCCAGCAATCAGCGATCATAGTGATCTGAAGGCTGGTAAATTATCAACGAGTATAAAATCTCGGTCGGCAGTATGAATATATACTCTCATTTTTGATCCCTACTGTGCAATTCTGTTATAACATCTTACAGAGGTTATACAAAAGAAGTTAGAAGGCCCGAAAGCTGAACAACTGTATAGATGAATCCGTTTGAGTCAGAGCAGTTGATCGGCGAGCGCCCGGCGCTGTTGGTTATCGACCCACAGCGAGACTTTCTCGACCCCGAGGGGGACCTCTTCTGTGGTGTGACCTCTGACGGCGCTTCCGCCTCGGCCGTCATCGAGCGAATCAACGACCTTGTCGAACTCGCTCGGACGAGTGATATCCCGATTATCTGGTCGAAAGAGCGCCATCGCGCGGACGGGTCGGACAGAGGGACCGAACTCCTTCGAGAAGACCCGACCCATACAACAGTCGAAACGTGGGGCGAGGAATTTGTCGACGAACTCGCGGTGGACGCCGACGCGCTCAAACCGGCAGAGTATCTCGTCGAAAAGCGGCGATACAACCTCTTCCACGGCACAGACCTCGACCATCTCCTCTCCACGTTCGATGTCGATACGGTTATTCTCACAGGCGTGACGACCAGCGTCTGCGTGCACTACACCGCACAGGGCGCACTCGAACGCGACTATGTCTACCGAACGGTCGAGGAGTGTACGGCGGACAAAACGCAACGTTTGCACGAGGCCGGGTTACGCTGCCAGCGACAGATTCAGCCCGGCGGCGTCCAGCCACTGTCGGCCATCCGTGAGGAAGTCGCCGTATACGAGGGGAATCCAGCCGTGAAAGAGATCAAATCGGCGGAGTCGTTGCCACCGGCCGGCGGCCAATGACGGCCACCCTCGGCGAGACACTGAACGTAACTGGCCGAACGCAGGACCAGCAGTATCCACCGACTTTTTGTCCGTCGTCACCCTACGGCAGTTGAGGATGCAGGTAACGTTGCTCGGGACGGGCGACACGACGGGGACGCCGACCGTCGGCTGTGAGTGTGAAACCTGCCAGCGCGCCAAAGAGCCTGACGACGAACTGCTGGAGCGAGCACGCGAGCAGGGAGCAACTATCACCGCAGGAGGCGGCGTCGAGCGGACGCGATTTTCGGTCCATATCTACAACGAGCGCACCGACGAGACGCTCCTTGTCGACCTCAGCCCGGATTTCAGACAGCAGTTTCTCCGCGAGGAGGTTCCGCTGCCCGACGAAGCGATTATCTCTCATATTCATTTCGACCATCTCGATGGCCTCGGAAACTGTTTCAGGCTTATCGAGGACCTCGATGTGCACGCGGCCAACGAGACAGACCCCGAGACAGGAAAAAGCGTTGCCGAGACCGTCCAGAGCGACTATCACTATCTCGACCAGATCGAAGTACGCCCACAGACGCCGCTCGAATCGTTCGAGGCCTGCGGGTTCGAGGTTACGCTCGTTCCGGTCGACCATCCGCCGCTGGTCTGTTACGGATTGGTGGTCGAGGACCCCGAAACCGGCGCGAAACTCGCACTCTCTGGGGATACGAGCTACGACATCCCCGAAGCGTCCCGTGACGTGCTGGCAGACCCGGACCTGTTACTTGCCGATGGCATCGTCCCGGCCCAGCTCTGTGAGTACCACCCGATGGGTGGGGCGCACCACGACGACGACGGCACGCCGCGAACATTCGGGACGAAACACATGACCCGAGAAGGTGCGCTCTCGCTTGCCGAGGACCTCGACGCAACTGAGACACGGCTTGTCCACATTGCGCACTACTATTCTGCCGACGAAGCGTTCGAGCAACCGCTGGCGCTCGATGGCGAGCGCTACCAGCTATGAGTTCGACGTGAGCGTGTCAGCGGCCGGGTTCGCCTCGGGCAGACGGACCGTGACGGTGGTTCCCTCCGGTCCGGTCTCGAACTGACAGTCTCCATCGGAGTGGTCGGCGGCAATTTGAATTAACCACAGGCCAGCACCGCTGCCGTGGTTCAGTGAGGTTTCTTCGCCGCGGTCGATGACAGCAAGTTCGTGCTCTGGAATGCCGGGGCCGTTGTCACTGACCCGGAGTTCGACGCCGCCGTCGACGCGGCCGCCGGTGATGGTGACTGTCGGGTCGTCGTCGTTGTGGACGATTGCGTTTTCGAGGAGTTCTGTGAGCGCAGCGTCGAACTCTGGGTTGATCCGCACTTCGACGTCTGAAACGTCGGTTTCGATTGTCGCGTCAGGGTAGGAATCGCGTGCAGCAGCGGCCGTTCGGTCCACGAGCGCAACCAGCGAGACAGGAACCGGTTCGGCGCTGTCGATGACGTTTTTGATTGCACGGGCAGTCTCGCTCGTCTTCAACAACACATCTGTTCGGTCGACGATGCGGTCGGCTTCGTCAGCGACGCCGTCGTCGCTCTTGTTTGCAATCGAGGAGGCGTAGCCACGGATGACCGTGATTTCGTTGCGAAGGTTGTGCCGCAGGACACGGGAGAGCACCTCTTTGAGGATGTCGAGGTCCTGTGCGCGCTCGCGCTCTGCGGTTACTTCTCGGAAGACAACGAGTTTCCCGGCGGACTCCGGGCCGACAGAGAGGTCAGTGCTCCGAACCGAGAAATACTCGAGTTCGCCATCGGTGACGAGTGCGAAGTCTGTCTCGGGAATATCTGCACCGTCGTGGAGTGCCTCAACCACCGAATTGCTCGGGTCAAACTGTCTCCGGTCGCCCACGACGACTGCGCCAAGCAGGTCTGCTGCCGTCGACGGGACGTTTTCAGGGACAGAGAGTTCTTCAGCGGCGAAGACCGTCTCTGCGGGCTGGCCAATGAGGTCGTCACCGATGGCGAAGGCGTCCATCGCTGCTCGGTTCACGTCGGCGACGCGTGACTCACCATCGATGGCAACGACAGGGTCTGAGACGTAATCGAACAGCGTCTCTCGGGCCACCGGCGCTGTCTCGAAGAGGTCGTACCGAAAGAGTGCCACGGCGAGTACTGCACAGCCGCCGCTCATCCCAAGGAGGGTGAACTCGACGAACGGAAGCGGGTAGAATCGTTCGAGCAGGCCGAGTCCGGCACCAATCGCGAGTCCAACGGTGAGTGTGCCGGCCTGTTTTCGATAGACACCGCGAGACGCCAGGTACTGCCGAGCGAACAGCCCCAGTCCGACTGCTGCGAGGACAACTCGATACAGAAAGTCAGCGTCCGCAAGCGGTCCGAACGCAGGGCTCTCCGCTGCCCCGGCCAGAATCCGGCCAACCGGGAGCCCAATAGCCGTGAACGCGAGCGCGCCGACAAGCCACGAGCGGGTCAGCCGGCCCCGATTGGTGTACTCGACGGCAACGTACATCGTACCGAGGACGGCGATGTTGACGCTGGCGAGCAGGGCAATATGCAGCGCCAGCGAGACTGGCGTCGGAATCGCCAGGACCAGTTCCAGAAACCGACCAGCCTGAACGACGCTCGCCGTCGTGGCACCAACACCGGTGACGAGCAACGGCACGGCACCCGCCGTCTCCCGGTTGCGAAACGAGCGGACGGCAACAGCCGCGGGAATCACTCCGAGGAGCGTGTAGACGACTGCTGCGACGACTGGCAGGTGTGTACTCATTGCTCGCGGGGTGTTAGTGACGCAGTTGGCGCCGGCGTAAGAAAGTGTGGGCTGGTCATAGCGAGACGGCCGACTCGACGTGCTCGAGGGCGGCAGTCGGTGACTCGACGTGCTCGACACCCTCGATGTCGTGGGTGTCAAGTCCCGCGACCGGTCGGCCGTAATCGAGTGCCAGCCCGATTTCAGAGAGCGTGCCAGTGCTGCCGTCGATTGCAATCGCGGCGTCGCCGTTGAGCACCACCAGTGCATTGCGGGCGTTGCCCATCCCAGTCGCTATCGGGGTCGTGACGTACTCGTTTGCGTTGCTGCGGTCTGCGCCGGGCAAAATGCCGATAGTCTGGCTCTCGAATTCTCTGGCACCGCGACAGACTGCTTCCATCACGCCACTGCCGCCGCCACAGATGACCTCGTGGCCGCCCTCGCCGAGTAGCTTGCCAACCTCGAATGCCTGCTCACGGGCCGACTCCGGCGGGACAGAGCCACCGATGACACTTACGCGCATAGGAACTCTCTGGTGGCCGTGGTTCTAAAGCTCTGGTAACTCAGTCCCGCACGCGAACGATACCGGAGTCGAACACACGCTGGTTCGGGATGATATACTCTTCACCCTCGGTTTCGATGTGCGTGACAAACACATCTATCTCCTGGACGATGCCGCGTTTGTCGTCGATGCGAACCTCGTCGCCGATGGTGTAGGGTTCGACCAACAGGAGATAGACACCGGCGGCCCCGGCGGCGAGAAACTGCTGGAACGCAACGGCACAGAGGAACACGAGCCCAAAGCTGTAGGCAGCGAGCAAGACGAGCAACGCCGTGGTGGCAACTCCGAGTTGTGCCAGCGCAATCAGTGCCGCGATGTAGTAGATGCTGTATTTCGCGATGTCGCCGATAACGGTTACTTCGGGGAGTTTTACCGAGCGGAGCCGCTCTTGAATGCTAATCTCGGCCTTGTCGCCGGCAATAAGGCCAACGATGACCGCGAGCACAGCAACGAATAGCCCCGGCAAGTTGCGGGTCACTTGTGCCCAAAAAACCTCGAAGTTCAGCAACCGCGCGACGTTGAACGCGGTAATCGCCGTCAGGATGTAGACGAACACGGCCAGCAGTGTCGCGATGATACCGCTCGTCGATGTTCCAAAGCGATTTACAGAGCGCTCGAAGGTCGTTCCTTCGACAGCGTCGTTCAGCCCGGTGCGGCGGAAGATGGTGTGGGTCCACCGCCATGTGAGATAGGAGAGAAAGACGCCAGTGACAAGCAACAGCACCGCAACGGTCAGCGCTGCTTCCTCCGAGAAGAGACTACGGATCAGTTGGGCCCAGTCGAACTGCATTTCAGTACTCCTCCGGGTCAAGCTCGAATATCAGCTCACCGGCCTTGAACGCTCGCACCATCCCATCGCTTTCCGAGAGCACGATTGCCGTCGCGTTCGTGTCCTGCGTAATCGCCCCAGCCGCCATATGTCGCGCGCCGAGCCCTTTCGGAATGTCTACGCCTTCGGCTGCGGGTTCGAGATACCGGTAGGCCGAGACGATTTTCCCGCTGTCTGAGATGACGAATGCCCCGTCAAGCCGAGAGAACTCTTTGAGCATGACGTTGACAATTGGGTCGCCGACGTGGACGTGCGATTTCTCGAATGGGTTGTACGACAGCGGCCGGGATTTGTTCATCACTTTCCCCGCGTCGCCGACGACAAAGAGCGCGCCGACGGGCTTGCCCTTCTGGCCTTTCTTGCCGAGTTCGATAGCAACCTCGAAGACGTCCCGAACCACGGCAGGGTCGGCCCGGGAGTTGACAAACAGGTCGTACAGCCCTGTCCGGGTGAACTGGTCGGCCTTGACGCGGATAATCGAGTCGATGGCGTCGCTGAAGGAACTCGTCAGGCAGACCACCTCGTCGCCATCGGCGATCAGTTCCTGGTCCAGCGCCCCCTCGATTCCGAATCGAATGCGGCTCTCAACGTCCTCAAAATGTAAGGGCAGCGAGACAAAGGCGTCGGCGTCGGGCGCGTTTGTCGTCCCGACCACAATTGTCTGGTGGTCATCCTCGTCGAATCGCTCGAACGTGTCGCTATCTTCGGTGAAGAGCAAGACGGCGTCGATCTCACCGACGACTTCGTCCAGCGTGTCCCCCAGCCCGGTCATTGGTGTATCGACTCGCGGGGTGGGAAAAAGCCTTGCGGCAGACGCTTCCGGCGTGTCGGCTTAGCTTCGCAACACCACGATGTATCTCGTCAGCGAACGGTGCACGCGACGGTCGAAGACCGCTTCGGTCGTCCAGCCAGCGTTGTGTGCTGGCTGTGCCCACGGTTTGTCGCCGACGACGACACACCGAGAGGCGAGCCGACGGGCCTCACAGAGGGCGTCGTAGACAAGTTCACCAAGTTCGCCCTCGATTTTCGACTGGCGGCCGTAGGGTGCGTCGAAGACGACCGTATCGACCGCTTCGTCGGCAAGCGGCAGTTCCCCTGCAGTTCCACGGATGACATCGTAGCCGTCACCGAGCGCGTCGTCGAGATTTGCTCTGCTGCCCCGCACCATCTTCTCCTGTACGTCGAGACCGATCACCTCTGCACCTGTGAGGCCGGCTTCGATGAGAATGCCGCCGGTCCCGCACATCGGGTCGAGCACCGTCGCGCCGGGTCGCGCACCAGCGATGTTGGCAAGTGCCCGGGCGAGCATCGGTTCCATACTGCCGGGCTGGAAGAACGGGCGGTCGGTTGGCGTCCGCTGGCCGAAGCCGCGGTCGGTTTCGGCGACCAGCCAGCCCAGCGCACACGTACCGGTTTCGCCGCCGGAGAACAGAGCACGAAGTTCGTGGTCCGGGTCCTCGAGGTCGATCTCGAAGCCGCGGTCGACCAGTTGGTCACCGAGTTCGCGTTCGACAGCCTGCGTATCGATACCGGTCGTCGACCGAACGTCGACGGCCCGAACCGCAACCGAGCCCTCGCGGTCGAGCGAGGCCGCGGAAAGAATTGCGACCGCGTCCGCGACTGTCGGCACACCGCGACCGATCAGTTCGCTCGCCCGGTGGGTGTAAGCGAGGTCAGTAACTCGGTCGGTAATGCCCCGTGCAGTCACCAGCCCTGGCGCGAGATGGGAGACGTCACTCGCCGCGTGTTCGGCCTCGTAGGCCGCGAACTCGTCGTCCTGTCCTGCGAGTTCGAGAACGTACACGCCTGCAATGACGGCCGAATCCGTATCAGCGTATCGGTTGCCGTAACGCGACTTTCGGCACCGATATAAACCGAACATATCGAATTCCAAATACATACACGTCCGGTTCCTAGCTTGCGGGGTCACGAACCTTTATAAACCTTAAATACGATATTTAAATTGAATCATGGTGAATCCAAAGGAGACCATCAATATCGAAAACGTCGTTGCGTCGACTGGTATTGGCCAGGAGCTTGACCTTCAGAGCGTGGCCATGGACCTCGAGGGTGCGGATTACGACCCCGAGCAGTTCCCGGGTCTTGTCTACCGAACCCAAGAGCCAAAGTCGGCAGCACTCATTTTCCGGTCCGGCAAAATCGTCTGTACGGGTGCAAAGAGCACAGACGACGTCCACCAGAGCCTGCGAATTGTCTTCGATAAGCTACGAGAGCTGAACATTCAGGTCGAGGACGACCCGGAGATTATCGTCCAGAATATCGTCACCTCTGCGGATCTCGGTCGGAATCTCAACCTCAACGCCATCGCGATTGGACTCGGTCTCGAAAAGATCGAGTACGAACCGGAGCAGTTCCCCGGACTGGTCTACCGACTCGAAGACCCCGACGTGGTTGCACTGCTGTTCGGGTCGGGTAAACTCGTCATTACAGGCGGCAAAGAACCCGACGACGCCAAAGAAGCCGTCGACAAGATTGTGACGCGACTCGAAGAACTGAGCCTGCTCGACTGAACGTTTTCCTGCGGCGGCAGTTGATTTTGCTCCCCAAAAGTTCTATAGTGGCGGGCTTGCCGGTACACGTATGGAGGAGATCTGGAACGAGGACGGCGGCCTGTCGGAAGATTTTGCCACCTCGTTCGGGAAATGGGTCGCTCGAAACAGCGGCGACCTCGACGAAGTAACCGACTCGAAAATTGTCTGTGAGTTCGACGATATCGGCGTCACACTGGGCGTGTACGAGGAAACGGGACGCAAGGAGTTTCGCCTGCGGACGCTGCGAGAGGAGATTGACCTGCGGATGGTCACCAAGTACAAACTCGGGAGCGAGCGACTCGTTTTGCAGACGGGCCGGGGTAGTCGCCGCTTCGTGTTCGACGTTCCCGAAGAGGAGTGGACGGTGAAAAAACGCTCAGTCTGAGTTGCGTGCCGTATGCAGTTCTATCTGCTCGACAACTGGCGTCTGCTCGGCCGGAAGATGTGAGAGTCTGTATTCGGTCGGCGAGTCGCCTGCTTGCGCCACCTCGTCGACGACGTACAGTCTGAGTGTTTCTTCCTGACTCGTCATCACCGGAAAGTCGTAGTATTCGGAGGTGTAGTCGGGTGCCGTGTCGGAGTCGTCCCGGTCAGCAAGGAAGGCCACGTGGTCGGCGAGTCGCTCGGTGACAACATCACGCGAAATAGCGGGAACATCGGTAACGCTGTCGTCAAAGTGCTCTACGAAGGCCGGTTCTTGCTCGTAGCCGACAGAGTTTCGTCCGGCGACCATCGCCGCAAGCGTGGTCGTTCCAGTCCCCCAGAAGGGGTCGAGGACCGTATCGCCGTACGTGGAGAACATCGAACAGAGGCGGTACGGAATCTCGAAGGGAAAGGCCGCGGCACGGTCACGGAGGGCATCATTCTCGAGGGTTTGCAGGCGGCCACGGACGTCCGACCAGATGTCGGTGAACCAGCGGTTGCGTTCCTCCCAGAAGTAGGCGGCCTCGTACCGTCGGTCAGCGCCAGGTTCGAACGCGCGGCGACTTCCGTTGCGGAACACGAGGATGTGCTCGTGTTCGAGCGTGACGTAGGCGTTGGGCGGGACCATCCCGCTACCCATGAACTTCGCGGCGCTGTTGGTGGGTTTGTGCCAGAGGATGTCCGGCATCGGGTCGAACCCACGGCGCTCGAAAGCCGCGGTGATTCTGGTGTGGTTGGGGTAGACCTGAAACTGGCCGTCGACTGTTCGCGTCGCGTCGCCGACGTTGAGACAGACGATGCCGCCCGGCGCAACGACACGCTCGAGTTCGTCCCAGACCGAATCGAGAACGCCGTGCATCGCCTCGAACGCCGCGTCACCCTTCCCGGCGTCGAGATACGAGTCGATATCTGGTTCGAGGTCGCCAAAGAGGTCGTCCCACATCTCGACCATCGGGTACGGCGGAGAGGTAACGACCAGGTCGACAGAGTCGGTCGCGAGCGCGCTCTGGTCGCGGGCGTCGGCCGCGTGGACTCGATGGGTGGTCTCCCGGCGCTGCTCGACGTCCATCTTATTCGACCAACCGTTCAATTTCGGTGACGAGGATGTCACTCGCGCCAACTGTCTTGAGGTCGCTGATGGCCTCGAAAACCGTCTCCTCACCGACGACAGCGTGGACCGCAACCTGGTCCGTCCCGGCGATATCCATCACCGTCGGGCCACCCATCCCCGGAAGCACCTCACGGACATCCTCGAGCCGGTCCTCCGGTGCGTTGAGCATGAGATAGCGCTTGTCCTCTGCTGCGAGTACCGAATCGAGCGCCGTCGCAACCTGGTCGACTTTGGGGTCATCCTGCACGTCATCGCGGGCAAAGAGTCGCACCGACGACGAGAGCAGTTCTTCGACCTCTGCGAGGCGATTCATCCGGAGCGTTGTCCCTGTCGAGGTGATGTCGACGATGGCGTCAGCCATATCTACGTGAGGTGTGAGTTCCGTCGCGCCGGAGACTTCGGTGACGCTCACGTCAACACCTGCGTCGGCAAAATACGATTCTGTGATACGCGGAAATTCGGTCGCGACGGTGCCACCTTCGAGGTCTTCAACAGACGTGATGTCGCCATCCTCTGGCGCGGCGAGCACGATTCGACAGCGACCGTATCCCAGATCGAGTAGTTCAGTCAGGTCGACGGGTGACTCTCTGGCCTGGTCGTAGCCCGTGATGCCGAGTTCAGCCGCGCCGTCGGCGACATACTCGGGAATGTCCGAGGCACGGGCGAACAGGATGCTCACGTCGGGGTCGACCGTGTCAGCGTACAGTTTTCGGTCGGCACCGTCGACGAGGTGGAGTCCGGCCCGTTCCAGCAGCGAGACGGTTGGCTCGTGAAGACGGCCCTTGTTGGGCACAGCGATTCGCATATCCCATCTCTCGGCGGGGCGGAACAACTGTGTTTCGACCGCGGGAGACAAAGGCTCTTTTTTGCGGAGGACTAAGGTATGGGTAATGGACGAGCCCTCCGAGTCGGACGGCGCCTGTCACAGTTGTGGGACCGCGGTTCACCCAGCCGACAACTTCTGTCAGGAGTGTGGCGCGCAGTTGGCTGGCTCCGGCGGCCAGCCCGCAGAGTCAGCAGACGGCGGAACGGTGCCCCTTGACGGGGCAACCGACCAGCACACGGAGTTCGACGACGGAGCGTCGCCTCCGCAAAAATCTGGACCGGGCGCACCGGGGTCGAAACGCGGTCAGGAGTCACCGTTTCGAGCAGTTGGGGCTGCGCTTGGACTGAGTGTCGCTGGCCTCGGAGTGCCATTAATCGCCCTCTCGATTATCGGCGCAATCCTCATCGGGATTGGCCTTCCGGTTGGCCCAGTTATCGTCGGAATGGCACTGTTGCAGTTTGCCTGGTTCGTCGCACTGGGCCTCTGGTTTCTGCGCCGCCAGGGCTACGATTGGGACGGTGTTCGAGCGTATCTCGGTATCGAAATTCCCTCGCTGAAGGAGATCGGACTCGTGCTCGTCACCTGGGTTGGCATCATCATCACGGCGGGTATCGTGCTGACGGTTGTAACCGAGGTTGCCGCGGAGCTAGTCGGCCCCAGCAACGCAGAGCCAGCAGAGAACTCGACCGGTGAGGCTATCGCCGCGAATCCGGAAATCGTCGTCTTCGCTGTTATCGGGATGTTGCTGGTGGTCGGCCCAGCCGAGGAGACACTGTTCCGCGGCGTGGTACAGAACCGGCTTCGGGAGTCACTGTCGACAGTTCCGGCGATTTTGCTGGCGTCGCTGCTGTTCGCGATGGCACACGTCTTCGCGCTCGCCGGCGGCGGCAGTGCAACCGGGATTGCGATCACGATGTCTGTGCTCTTCGTCACGAGTATCGGCCTCGGCTGGATCTACGAATACACAGAAAATCTCGTTGTCCCAGCCCTGTTACACGGCTTTCACAACTCTGTGGTTGTCGTCGCTACCGTCTCTGCGGCCACCGGCCTCACTGTCCCAGAGCTTCTGCTAAGCGCGCTATGAGCGAGACAGTGTCCGTGACCGTCGTTGACGGCGATGACGAACAGACTATTGAAGTGGCGCGTGGTCGCAAACTCCGAGACGCCCTGTTAGAGCGTGATTTCGAGGTGTACGGGACGGTCTCGAAACACGCCAACTGCGGTGGGCGCGGGCTCTGTGCCACCTGCACGGTTAACATCGACCCGACCGTTGCGCCAGAGCACTGGCACGACGCCGCGGCCGTCCAGTTCGGCTATCCGCGACTCTCCTGTCAGATTACCGTCGAGGAACCCCTGACTGTCCGCCTGCTCGACAAACACGTCTGGGGGCAGGTCTTCCCGCGACATCTGTAACGTTAAGAACCGGGGCGACGCAGACGGGATATGGACACACTTGCAGTCACCGGCGGACAGGTGCTCCGGCCCGACTTCAGCATCGAGCGGGCCGACGTACTGGTCGACACCGACGCCGGAACAATCGAAGCGATTGCTGAACCCGGAACTGTGGACGCCGACCGGACGCTGGACGCCGACGACGGACTGGTCATTCCCGGACTTGTCAACGCACACACCCACGTCGCGATGACGCTCTTTCGCGGCAGCGCCGACGACAAACAACTGGACGACTGGTTGCAGGAGGATATCTGGCCCGTCGAGGCCGAACTGCAGGCAGGGGATGTGCGGGCCGGCGCGGCGCTTGGCGTCGCGGAGATGATCCGCTCGGGAACGACCGCCTTCGCTGATATGTACTTCTTCATGCCGGAAGTCGCCGACGTTGTGGAGGAAGCCGGCGTCCGCGCCCGGTTGGGACACGGCTGTATCACTGTCGGCAAAGACGACGAGGCCGCCCACGAGGACTTCGAGGCCGGACTCTCTTTCGCCCGAGAGTACGACGGCGCGGCTGATGGGCGCGTCCAGACGATGTTCACACCCCACAGCCTCACGACTGTCGACGAGAAATTTTATCGTGAGTACGTCCCCGAAGCCCGAGAGGATGGAATTCCGATTCATCTCCACGCCAACGAAACTGAAAACGAGGTCGACCCACTCGTCGAAGAGTACGGGAAACGACCCCTTGCGTACGCCGACGAGTTAGGGCTGCTCGCCGAGGATTCTTTTGTTGCCCACGGTGTCCACGTTGACGAAAGTGAACTCGACTTACTCGCCGAGCGAGAGACGGCAGTTATCCACAACCCAGCCTCGAACATGAAACTCGCGAGCGGGATGGCTCCCGTCCAGGAGATGCTCGACGCGGGCGTCCCAGTCGGACTCGGGACCGACGGCGCGGCCTCGAACAACGACCTCGATATGTTCGACGAGATGCGTGACGCGGCGATGCTCGGCAAACTGGCCGCTGCGGACGCACGGGCCGTCGACGCGGAGGCAGTCGTTGAGATGGCCACGGCAGGGAGCGCAGACGCGATTGGTATCGAGAGCGGACGCGTCGAAGCCGGCGCGAACGCCGACCTTGCGGTACTCGACCTCGACGCCGCACACCTCACGCCCCGTCACGACCTCCTCAGCCACCTCGTGTACGCCGTCAAAGGCAGCGACGTCCGACATACCGTCTGTGACGGGCGTGTTCTGATGGAAGACCGAGAGCTCCAGACCCTCGACCTGGACAGTGTGATAGCAGAAGCGACCGAACACGCCGCCGCGCTGTTCGAGCGAGCGGGCAAATGAACGGGCGGACAGTCGGAGAGAGATAAACGCTATGCAGCCGTTTTAAATCTTTTAACAGTCTAAGAATCTGTCAGAGTGCGTTCGGAACGTCCGGTGAACGAACTGAACGGGATGGGGGGTTTAGATGGAATTCGACCCAAGTCGCAACTACGATGCAACGGAAATCACTACTGATCGTGTTTGCGCTGGCAATGGGGGCGGCTGTCCTCGCTGCTGGTGCAGTGACTGTCGCGGCAGACGGACACGCGTCCGTCGACGTAACGCAGAACGACGACGGAAACGTGACAGTGACAGTCGCACAGAATGACACGGCAGTAGCGAACAGCACAGTCGAGGTATCGACAGTTGACAACACGACCTACAGCGGTACGGGCGAGTACAGCACCGATGAAAACGGGACGGTTGGGCTCCCCGCACCGGAGAACGACACCACCGTCGCAGTGACAGCCACTGTCGACAACGAGACGGTTAGCACCGAAGCAGAACTTGACGCTGCTGGTGAGGCCGAGGAAGACGAGGAAGAGGAAGGTAGCTTCGGACAGCTTGTCTCCTCGTTTGTCCACTCGCTGCTCGGCGGCGAGACGACCGACGACAACACCACGGAAAACGAGACTGCGATGAACGACACTGACCAGCCGTTCGGTCAGTTGGTCTCTGCGTTCGTGCTCGACAACAACCCCGGAAACAGTGACGCAAACCAGACCGGCCCGCCGGCCTTTGCCGGCCCCGGTGGTGACGACGAGAACGAAAGCGACGCTGGCCCGCCGGAACACGCTGGCCCACCAGAGAACAAGAGTAACGCCGGCCCGCCAGAAGACGCCGGACCGCCTGCTGACCGCGGCCCAGGCAGCGATGACGCTGACGACGAGGATGGCGAAGATGTAGAGGAAGAAGCTGAGGAAGAGGAAGAAGCTGAAGACGAAGAAGAAGACGAGGAGGAAGAAGAAGCTGAAGACGAAGAAGCTGAGGAAGAAACTGAAGAGGAAGACGAGGATAACGGTCGACAGGGGCCCCCGGACAGCGCTGGCCCGTAACGACGCGACACGGTTCTCGAGTTACTCACCGGAGTTTTCTCTTTTCGCCCGGCCCGCAACCAGGCACTGGCAAGGCTGGGGCCGGACCGACCGGCTTAACAGGTTCAAAGCCAACACGTGTGTATGCGAACTGTCGACGCGGCCGGACTGGAGATTGGAGACGACCAGCCGCCACGGATCATGGGCGTGTTGAACGTCAGTCAGGAGTCCCCGTACAAACCGTCGGTGTTCGACGACGCGGGTGAGGCTGCCGAATACGTCGATACACAACTCATCGACCAGGGCGCAGATATTGTCGACGTCGGGCTGGAGTCCGCCAACAAGAAATTCGAGGTGCTCTCTGCCGAGGAGGAACTCGACCGACTCGACACTGCCATCGAAACCATCGAGAGCGTCAGCGGCGACGCCGTCTTCTCTATCGAAACACGGTACCACGAGGTCGCCGAGGAAGCGCTCAAACGGGGCTACGATATGGTCAACGACATCTGTGGCTTTGCCGACCCAGAGATGCCGCGCGTCTGTGAGGACTACGACGTGGCAGTTGGGAAGATGGCGAGTCCGGCTGACCTGGAACGACCCGGTGCGGTCGAGGATGTCGACGATATCTACGACGCACTCTTCCAGAACGGACTGACCGACAAGACAATTATCGACCCTGCCTTCGGGGGGTGGAGTGAGGAGAAAACGATAGAAGACGACCGCGAGACGTTCCGCCGCCTTCGGGAGTTTCGTGCCTTCGGCCAGCCGATGCTGGTCTCGATCAACCGCAAGAACTTCCTCCGGTCGATTGCTGGCCGAGACACCGAGGGCGCGCTGCCCGTCTCGCTGGCCGCAACCTCGATGGCCGTCGAGCGCGGCGCTCACGTTATCCGGACCCACGACGTGGCCGAAACCCGCGACGCCGCACTCGTCGGTGATACGTTCACGCCAGACCGAACAGAGACGACCATCGACGGTGTCGAAATCGAGGAACTGGACGTGCGAACGCTCGGTGACGCTCGCAGATACACCGACGACGACACCGCAGCAGCCGGCGTGACAGTCGCGTGTGAACTCCGCGGACTCGACGACGCAACGCTAACCCACCTCCGCACGACAGGACAGGAGGCGAACGTCGCTGTCAGCGGTGGGGAGTCAGCCTTCGTGGCCGGCTCAATTCAGTCGGTGGAGACACTCATCGGCGAGCTTGAAGATGAGAACCTAACCACGGCGTTGACGGCGGTTGTGGAGGGTTCTCGGTGAGAAAACTTATACCCCAAGAGCCAAAATCAGGCAATGACGGCCGAAAGGGCATACTCGGGCAGGGGCAGTTCGGTATGCCATTTCGGCTCAATCCGGTTTATATCGGACCCACTCGTAATACCCGACAGAGAGGCCTCTAGCCGTGGAATTCGAGCAGTGGGAGCCAGTGTACGAGGCTATCCTCGCTGACTTCGGTTACGGGCGCGCGGGCGACGAGCGTGCGCGCGACCGACTCGCAGAGCTACTCGAGTCGAGTTTCGACCCCGGGGCGCTGGACTGGAGGGGCCAGACCGTCGCTATCGCTGGCGGTGCCGACTCCATGGCAAAGGAGTCAGAACTACGACTGGCAGCGGACGCTGACGTGGTCGTTGCGGCGTCGATTGCGGCTGACCGACTCCGTGAACACGAGATTGCTGTCGACTGTATGGTGACTGATCTGGACAAAAACCCGGAGACGGTGGTCGAGCTCACCACAGCGGGGACGCCCGTTGCTGTCCACGCTCATGGCGATAACACAGCCGCGCTGGAGGCGTGGGTGCCGAAACTCGACCACGAGTTTGTGGTACCGACCACACAGGCCGCGCCGGCTGGCATCGTCCGGAACTTTGGCGGATTTACTGACGGCGACCGAGCAGCGCTTCTCGCTGACGCCCGCGGAGCAGCAGAACTTGTGTTTCCGGGCTGGGCGTTCGACGACCCAACAGTCGACGCAGAAAAAGCCGAAAAGCTCCGGTGGGCCGAGCGGTTGTTGTACTGGCTCGAACGCCGTCGTGAACAGCAGTTCACCGTGCTGGACGGCCGACGAGAGCAACTCGACAGTTCTGGACTCCCAGTGGAGTAACTGGGAGACCCAGTGCTGCTGGCAAGTGGGCTAAAACCGAAAAACAGACTGTTAGATTATAGCAGACCCGTCTTCTGCAGTTTCATCAGATCCTCGGTGTCGAGGGTTTCGCCTTCCTTGAACTGCTGGTAGATCTCTTCGGCCTCCTCGCGGGCGGCCTCCTGTTTCTCTTCGCGCTGTTCGCGCTCTTCTTCTTCTTCCTTTTTGTCCAGTTCGCGCAGGCGCTTCTGGACACGAACGAAGTCTTCGTGGTGCTGGTCGGCCGCTTCCTGGGCGTCGACGAATTTCTCGTGCATCTCGTCGGCTTCGTCACGAATTTCGTCAGCCTCGCGGTAGGCCTCGATCATCTCGTTGTGGTGTTTCTGGGCCTCGTCGGCGAGCTCAGTCACCTTCTGGTGGTGTTTGGAGGCTTCGGCGCGGACCTCTTCAGCTTCGTCTTCGATCTCATCGATCTCTTCGTTCTGGTCGAGTTTCTCCTTTTTTTCCGCGAGCTTCTCGCGTTTGTCTTCGATTTTCTCGATGAGTTCGCGCTCGTCCTCGGTGTCCAGCACTTCGGTCTGCTGTTTGAACTCGAGATCTTCGATCTCGGATTCGAGCTCCTCAATATCCTTGCCCTCGTCGAGCTTGGCGTCGTCTTTGAGCTGTTCGACGCGGTCGAACAGTTCGTTGGCCTCGGCGTTGAGTTCGTTGCGCTGCTCTTTGTGCTCCTGAACCTGCTCGTTCAGTTCGTCGCGTTTCTCACGGTGTTCCTGAGCCTCGTCGACTTTCTCTCGGGTGTTAGCGTTGAGGTCGTCGCGGTTAGAGGCCCGTTCGGAGGCCATCTGGTTTAGCTCGTTGCGCCGGTCGCGGAGCTTGCCAGCGAGTTTGATAAGTTCGCCTTTGGATTTGTTTTCGAGCTCTTCGTCTGTAACTTCAATGTTTTTGGACTGGTCTATCGAATCTGCCATGGTTGAACCTCGATTCCATATGCGGTGCGGCTGTCGTTGACACTCTCCCTGCGGATCTGCTGTCGTCGAAAACAGGCGTTCCCTATCATGTTGGGCGGAGTGCTGTACGACCAAATCGCCGCACGCGTTCTGGTGTCTGATACTTTTGCAGGATTGGGTTTAAACATTCCGGTCGGATGACTCCTTGACTGCCGTTCCCACGACTCAGGGCCACACAGCGAGGTCGTAGCTGTTCGTCACCTGGCCAGCGTCGTACGACAGCTCGAGCGTGACCTGACTTACCCCCTCGCCGAGGTCAACCGACCCGCCGGTCCAGCGACCACTCGCACCGACGGTTAACTCGGCACTCCCACCGGCAGTGTCGGTCTCCCAGTGGAGTGTTCCGGAGAATGCCTGCGGCGTGTCGTTGATCACAGTAACGGTGCTTTCCATCTCGCCGGGTGTGCTCAGAAACGCCTGCACTGGCTCGAATCCCTGGCGAACCGTCTCGACGGCTGTTTTCTCCTCACCGTCGGCACTGTATACTCCCATTCCTGCACCCGACGCCGTATCGCGCAGGGCGAAGGGAATCGCTCCGCGGCGCTCGCAGCGGAGATGTTCGACGAGACGTCGGAGCAGCTGAGACTGGTACTGCTGGGAGCCCTCGACGCCGCCGTCGACGTGTCTGTCGTGTTTGTCGGCCTCGAAGCCGGGGATATCTCCCGTCGCTCCTGAGTCGGCGAGCGCGCCGGCACCGAACTCCGCGACGACGCTTGCGGGGTAGCGGCTCAGAAGCTCCTCGATATCGCCCGCCTCACCGTAGGACCAGCCGGGATAGTACGAGCCAATCTCACTCCCGACGCCGGCGCCGCCAACGACTGGGAACGAGGGCCGATGGTCGGGCAGTGCCGTTGCCACCTCTTCGGCGGGACCGGTGTCGTAGTTCGAGCGCCAGGCTCGATAGCGAAAGCGAAGTTGGTCGAGTGTGCCCGTCCCAAGCCCGTCACCGAAGGCGTCGACCGGGTCGTCGTGGGCAGACGTGACCGCGAGCGCGGGGTAGCGGCTGTACTGGCGGTCGAGCGCCCGCGCGTGGTCTATCCCACCAGTCGTCTCGAAGGAACCGGGGCCGGTCAGCGGCAGGTCCTGCCAGACCAGCAGTCCTGCGGCCGAACACCGTTCGTAGAACTCCTCGGAGGGGACGTGGCCGTGGGCACGGACAAGGTTGGCGTTGCACTCGATAGCGCGGTCGATATCAGCTTCGTCGTCGGTGAGGACGTTGAGTCCGCGGATCGACATGGGTTCGCCGTTGGCCACGAGTCGTCCATCGTCGAACTCGATATCACAGATACCGGTCGTGCAACTGTACTCGCTCTCACCGAGTTTCGCGCGGAGTGTATACTGGTGCTGGTCGCCCAGACCACGGGGCCACCACAGTTCTGGGTCGTGGACATCGACGGTGTGTTCGACAACTGTCCTGCCAGCCGCGTCGGTCTCTACGCTGCCGCGTTGCATCATGCCCCGCGATTTAGTGTCGCCCGCTGGCCGAATCGAATAGGTGATGTGGTCGTCGATTGGGCCATCGGTGAGCACGGTTGTCCGGAGTTCGAGTTGGACACCGTCGTTGCTGACAACCGGCGACACGTCGATACGGTCGACACAGGGGAGGGCGTGTGATTCGATGTCAGCACCCCACCAGATGCCCGGCACAGACTGCTCGTCTGGAACGAGGTCCGTGTCGTGGATGCCACCGAAGCGGCCAGTTGGTGCGTGGCAGGTAACGGTGAGGTCGTTCTCGTCGTCTGGCTCGAAAGGGATGCGCAGTGGTCGGAAGTACGTGTCGTGTTCGACGGTCCCCTCACCGTCGAGGAGGTCGGCACTCAGTTCGACCGCAGTGTCTGCGTACAGTCCCCGAAGTTCCAGAACAGCAATGTCATCCGCAGCCTCGCGCGGGTCCGCAAACGAAGTCATGTACTCGACAACGTCTGCCCTCGCAAACGCCGCCGGTCGGCCGGGAACAGTGACCGACTGCCCGGAGGCGTCAGTCGCTGGAGCCGTGGCCCGCCACTCATCGAACATGTTACTCGCCGCGTCCCCTGCCGGTATAGCCTTTTCGCGTTTCGGTAGGGGAACGACTATCGGCGTCGGTGCCGTTGCACGCAATATGACAAACGGTTCGCTCAACAGACCGGCCCGGACAGCCGTCGAGCAGTGTATGAATCTCCAGCCCGAGGAGTCCTGCGCCATCGTCACCGACGACAAGCGACAGGCCATCGCGGAAGCGCTGTACAGCGTCGCCGCCGAGATTACTGACGACACAGTGCTACTGCGATATCCGCCGGGCAACCAGCACGGCGAGGAGCCACCGGACCCAGTCGCGGCCGCGATTCAGCACAGCGATGTCGTGCTCGCACCGACAACGAAAAGTCTCAGTCACACGACTGCCCGCGTCGACGCAACGGAGGCAGGTGCGCGCATGGCGACACTGCCCGGTATTACGGACGGCGTCTTTCTGATGGGACTGGACGCCGACTACGAGCGTATCCGCAAAGAGTGTGCGAATGTGCTCGCACAGGTCGAAGACGCAGGCGAGATTCGCGTCACCTCGCCACAGGGCACCGACATCACCTTCGAGCCAGGAGACAGGGAGTGGCTCGAAGACACTGGCATCGTCCACAGCCCTGGCGAGTTCTCAAATCTCCCCGCAGGCGAGGTGTTCGTCAGCCCCGAAACCGCCGACGGGACCGTCGTGGTGGACGGGACGATGATGCCCCACGGCAAACTCGACGACGGCCAGACTATCGAGTACACCGTCGAAGATGGAATGGTGACCAGCATCGAAGACGACGCGCTCCGAGAGGAGGTCGAGGCTGCCGCAGCGACGGCCGGTGAGGACGTGTATAATCTGGCTGAACTGGGCATCGGGACGAACGTGGCTGTGACTGACCTCGTTGGCTCCGTCCTGTTGGACGAGAAAGCCGGCGGGACGGTCCACATCGCGATCGGCGACGACCACGGAATTGGCGGCGATATCGAGGTCCCGATTCATCTGGACGGAATTCTCACCGAACCCACTGTGTACGCCGACGGCGAGGAAGTTACGCTGCCGTCGAGTGCGGTGTGACGCTTCGGACAGAGAGCGGTCGCTGAACCGGTCACGGAGGCGTCTAGTTACTAAGGCAACGGATTCATATGTACGCAGTAGTTCTAAACAGCAACATGAATCCGCTCGGAGAACAACAAGAGTCGGAGGTCCTGTTCGGTGGGCACCGGCAAAAAGAGCGGTTGTTTGCGGAGTTAGACCGGACCGACCTGTCCCGACATCTCGCGTTCTTTTATGAGGACTCAGAAGCACAGATGGATGTCGCGACGATCTATCTGTGCTACGGGTTGATGACAGGGCGGCGAGCGGTATACTTTTTCGAGAGTTCCGACCCGGCGCGAATCGAGGAGTCACTGCGGGAGGCGGGTATCGACGTCGACGAACGACTCGCTGACGGTGACCTGGTGTTTGCGGATGCGACGGAAACGTACGTCGAGCCGGAGTTCGACGCCGACGGAATGATTTCGACACTCGAACGGGAGGCTATCCAGAGTGTCGAAGACGGATACGAGGGCCTCTGTGTCGCGGGCGAGAACACGTGGTGTTTCCACGCAGACGCGTCTTTCGAGGAAATTCTCGACTTCGAGTCAGACTTCGACGCCGTCTGCCCCGATTTGCCCGTCGTCGCGCTCTGTCAGTACGACCTCAACCGCTTCGACCGGGAAGCGGCGGCGAAAGCGCTGTGGACACACGACCAGCTGATTTACCAGTACACGCTGTGTGACAACCCCTACTACGTCCCGCCTTCGCAGTACACCGCCGGCGACGACACCGCGCTCGATGCGAAGTTGATGCTCGAACAGACCCACGAGCTCGCGCGCACCCAACGCCAGCTCTCCCGGCGAGAACAGCGTCTCGAGGTCGTCAGTCGGGTGTTGCGACACAACATCCGCAACGACCTCAACGTCGTGTCCGGAAATATCGAACTCGTCCGGGAGGGCGATGCGCTGAGTGACCAAGACCGAGCGCGTCTCGAGCAGGCAATCGACCACGTTAACCAGGTCTGTGATATCGCCGAAAAGTCCAGATACGTCCAGCGAACCCTCGAGCAAACGGCGATGAGTTCGTTCACGGTTGGCCCCTTGTTAGAGCGAGTGACCGAGGCGGTCCGGGCAGCGAATCCGGATGTGGATATCTCGGTTCAGGGAGAGCTCGGTCAGACGATTGGAGTGAGTGAAGCGTTCGGAGAGGCGCTCGTTCACCTGCTGCTGGACGTCGTTCGCAACTACAACGGAGCCTCCCCGGTCATCGAGATTACCTGTGAGCCGGTGCCGCCAGAGAATGTCTGCATCAGTATCGAGACTGACCAGCGACTCATCCCGGCGACAGACCGGGAGGTGCTCCGTCTGGGGACGGAGACACAGCTCAAACACGGCACCGGTCTGGACCTGTGGCTGGTAAAGTGGATTATCGAAAGTGGATACGGCACGCTCGAATTCCCCGAGAACGAGAGCCGTCTGCGAATCAACTGCAAGCGAGGAGCCGGGTGAGCTACCGACGGCCCAACCAGTGGGTTTAATTACCAGCCCTTTGCATCAGCGGTCCATGAGGCAGAACATCAAGTTGTTGGGTCGGATTTCGTTGACGATGCTGTCGGTCGGAGTGGGGTTGGCAATCACCTCGTGGATGCTTATGTGGTGGGTTGGCGCAAACGAACTTGCCGGCGAAGGCTCGCTGATTGCTGGTGACGCGCTGTTGAGCCTTGCGTCACTGGTCGCGCTGCTGGTTATTATCATGTCAGCGCCGATCGTCGCCGGTATTGTCGGCGTCTTCGAGGGGCTTCGCGAGTCGAGCATAGTAAAGGGACTCTGGGTCAGTATCGGCTGTCTGATGGGCACTGCAGTGATGATTCCTGTTGCAGCAATCGTGCTGGGACTCGCGACGAGCGGTAGCGGCGGGCCGTCAGCGCTGGAACTCGTGACCATTACTGGACTGGTGGGGCTTGCCAGCGCCTTCGCTGGTGGACTCAGTTCCCAGATGACCGACTAAAACGAAGCGTTCACTCCAGTGAGATTACGCCGGTCACCCGTGCGACCAGCGTGACGAGGATTGCGAGCACTGCGGTGGCTAGTCCGGCAAAGCCAACAGCCTGTCCGAGGACGGTCAACACGAGTGTTTCCGTGCTCTGTATCTCCTCCTCACCGCCGTCGTCTGTCGTGCTGCGGTCCTGAAGTTCCTGTTCGTTTAGGGAGACATCCATGTTGAGCACCAGCCAGTTCTCGCCCGGTTCGTCGGCCGGGAGGTCCAGAAAGCCGTTGATCGTCGAACTGCTGGTCTCCTCGTCGACAGTGAACTCGTTATCAACGAGCGTGACCTCAGCAGTGTCGCCGTTGAATTCTGCAGAGCCAGACAGCGACCCGCTTTCGCCTGTCGTCTGGACCGATTCGTACGTGAACGACGCACTCTGAATCGTCACGCGGAATCTGCCCTCGACGGTGAAGACTCCTTCTTCGCGGTCAATTTGGCCCTCAAGCCCGTCGATCACTTCGACGTCGGCCGTGAGACCAAGGTCTTCGTTGACTGTCAGCTCCGGGAACGTGAGATTTTCAGACTCCCACGTCCCGTCCTCAGGATTCACCGTAGCTTCGATTTGAATCGGCTCTTCACCCTCTTCGAGGGACGGAAACGGTACTCCCTCGGTTTCCGCGGCCGACTCTGAGTCCTCCGAGAAGGCGACATACCCGCCCTGACTCTCGGCGACGAAGGCCGTTACCTCTGTCTCGTTTGTATCCTGTGCAACGCTGGGTGTCGTTGCCGTGTCGTCGGCGTGGCCGCCGGCCACCACACCGGCACCCGCCGTGACGACGACCGCGGCGACCACCGCCACAACCGTTACCAACCCCACAGTTCGGATTCGTGTCATTGTATCTCCATCTGGCATCTGTGTTGCAGTTCCTCTGAGAGCACCGTTTGCTATCCCCCATCTTAATAACTATGTCATCGACAGGTAGAAATTATCCACCTGTTTCGAGTTTACTCGGGCACTCAACACAGTCGGACGACGGCCACAACTGTCTCCGAGTGGGTGGGGGTCGCGGCCAACTAGCAGGTAGACAAATATATATGTCTGGCTCGTCCTTCTTTGAATGCTTATGTCCAACAACGAGGATACGTCGGGATCCCCGGCGGATCGAGTTCTTCCAGGGTACACTGGACAGTACGTCTGAAATCACAGACGCACGAATTTTCGACACCACGCTCCGCGACGGAGAGCAGACGCCGCGAACATCGTTTTCCTACGAGGACAAACGAGAGATAGCAGCGCTGCTCGACGAGATGGGAACACACGTCATCGAGGCGGGATTCCCCGTTAACAGCGACGCGGAATTCGAGGCCGTCCGAGATATCGTCGACGCGAGTTCGACGACAATCTGCGGGCTGGCGCGTGTTGTCGAGGAAGATGTAGAGGCCGCGCTTGACAGCGGCGTCGATATGGTCCACGTCTTCGTGTCGACCAGCGACGTCCAACTCGAAGATTCGATGCACGCTACCCGCACAGACGCGGCCGAGCGTGCCGTCGAATCGGTCGAGCGCGTGAAAGAGGCCGGCGTCGAGTGCATGTTCTCCCCGATGGACGCAACACGCACCGACGAAGGGTTCCTGCTCGATATTGTCGAGCAGACCGTCGACGCCGGCGCGGACTGGATCAACATCCCCGACACGACGGGGGTTGCGACGCCGACCCGCTTCCAGAAGATGGTCGGACAGGTCGTCGAAGTCGCCGACGCCGGCGGCGCTCGCGTGGACGTCCACACCCACGACGACTTCGGGTTGGCGTCGGCAAATGCACTGGCTGGCTACGAGGCCGGGGCCAGTCAGGCGCAGGTGTCGGTCAACGGGATTGGCGAGCGTGCCGGCAACGCCGCCTACGAAGAAGTCGTCATGGCCTTGCGGTCGCTGTACGATGTCGACACTGGCATCGACACGACGAAGATTACGGAACTGTCCCGCATCATCGAGGAGAAGTCGGACGTGCCGGTACCGGGCAACAAGCCCGTCGTTGGCGCGAACGCCTTCTCACACGAGAGTGGCATCCACGCCGCCGGTGTCATCGAAAACTCAGACACCTTCGAGCCGGGCGTGATGACCCCGGAGATGGTCGGTGCCAAACGCGAACTCGTGCTGGGGAAACACACGGGGACGCACTCCGTGCGGGAACGACTGGTCGAAGCTGGCTTCGACCCGACCGACGAGGAGGTCACCGAAGTCACGCGCCGAGTCAAGGATTTCGGCGCGGAAGCCCAGCGGGTGACGATGTCCGAACTGGAGAAGTTCGCCCGTGAGGTCGGTGTCGACCGTAACCGCGAAGGGGAGGTCCGGGCGTAGGGCCATGACCACCCCGGTTGCCCGATACCGAACAGCGACCGCCGGAGACAGACGCCCCACACTGGCCGGAACCGCCGGAGACAGGGGCTCCAGACCTGTGGGTCCGTCACGGAACGTTTATTATCGACCCCGAATAGAGATACGTACTGATGCGAGAACACGCTGGCCGAGCGCGTTCGACCCTCGCCAGCAGCGGTGCCGTTTTCCGGCCACTGGCCGTCAGCGGTCGTATTGTAGGGGCGGTCTAGCCCCTCACTCTACTCACCAGTTTTCCGGTTCGTATCGCCACCCAGTTGACCGACACCAGCGACTACCACATATGCAATTCACACAGTCGACGGAGGGATGCACATGAGCGAACGTGCATCAGTCCCGAAAGAACACGACGACGAACAGACGACGACAACAGAGATCGAAACAGGCGCAGACGCGGCCGTTGCAGCGCTCGAAAACGCCGGCGCTGACACGCTCTTCGGCGTGCAAGGCGGAGCAATCATGCCCGTTTACGACGCACTGTACGAGCACGAAGCGATGGACCACTACACGATGGCCCACGAACAGGGCGCGGTCCACGCCGCTGACGCCTACGGTATCGTCACCGGCGACCCGGGCGTCTGTATGGCCACCTCTGGCCCCGGTGCGACGAACCTCATCACCGGCATCGCCGACGCGAACATGGACTCTGACCCGCTGATTGCGCTCACTGGTCAGGTCCCGACAGAGTTCGTCGGCAACGACGCCTTCCAGGAGACCGACACCATCGGCGTCACCCAGCCAATCACGAAGTACAACATTTTCGCTGACGACTCCGATACTGTCGGCAAGGATGTCGGCGAGGCGTGGGCACTGGCCAACGAAGGCCGACAGGGGCCGACGCTCGTCGACCTGCCCAAAGACGTGACCAACGGCGAGACCGACAGTGAAGCCGCCGTTGCGGAGAGTCCGGAGACGTACAATCCGCCGACGACAGCCGACGAAGTCATCGTCGAAGAAGCCGCGAAGACGCTCGAAACTGCCGACCGGCCGGCTATTCTGGCTGGCGGTGGCGTCATCAAGGGCGAAGCCTGCGATGAGCTGCGCGAATTCGCACAGGAATACGAGATTCCAGTGCTGACGACGATGCCCGGCACCGGCGCCTATCCCGAAACCGACGACCTGGCGCAGGGAATCGCCGGGATGCACGGGACCGGCTACGCCAACCTAGCAATCTCGAACTGTGACGTACTCGTCGGTATCGGCACTCGCTTCGACGACCGCCTGACCGGCGAAATCGCAACCTTCGCGCCGGACGCAGCGGTCATCCACATCGATATCGACCCCGCGGAAATCTCGAAAAACGTCGAGGCAGATTACCCACTGGTCGGCGACGCCGGACTCGTCATCGACCAACTCGACGAGGCGATGGACCAGACGCCACCGGCCGACGAGTGGCGCGAGCAGTGCCAGACCTGGAAAGACGAGTATCCGATGGAGTACGAGATGCCCGACGACGACCCACTGAAACCGCAGTACGTCGTCGAGAAATACGACGAACTGACGCCGGACGACACCATCGTCGCGGCGGGCGTTGGCCAACACCAGATGTGGGCCTGGCAGTTCTGGACCTGGCGAGAGCCACGGACGTGGGTTACCTCCCACGGCCTCGGGACGATGGGCTATGCGGTGCCCGCAGCTATCGGCGCTAAGATTGCTGCACCCGACAAGGAAGTTGTTGCCTTCGACGGCGACGGCTCCTTCCTGATGACCGCACAGGAACTCTCCGTTGCGGTCCGCGAACAACTCAACATCACCATCGTCGTCCTGAACAACGAGGCTGTCGGGATGGTCCGACAGTGGCAGGACGGCTTCTTCGAGGGCCGACGGATGGCCTCGGAGTACCCGTGGGTGCCAGAGTTCGACAAACTCGCCGAGGCCTTCGGCGCACAGGGACTGCGCGTCGAGGACCCCGACAACGTCGAGGAGACAATCGAGCAGGCCCGCGAGTACGACGGGCCGTCTGTGATTGACGCGATTATCGACCCGGCAGAGAACGTCTACCCGATGGTGCCAAGCGGCGGCGACAACGCCCGCTTTGCACTGAACGAAGACCACCTGGAGGAACTATGACCAAAGGCGAACTCCCCGGTCCCGGCCCGGACGAACGGATGCATCCGGAGGGACGGCGAAACAGTCAGGGAATCAGAATCGACCCCGAGACAACGGCAGAACACCCACCACGGCGAGCGGTATTGTCGGCGCTGGTGAAACACGAACCCGGCGTCCTCGCAGAGGTGTCAGGGCTCTTCAGTCGCCGACAGTTCAATATCGAATCACTGACGGTCGGCACGACTGTGGACGACGATTTGGCGCGGATGACAATCGTCATCGAGGAGCCACGGCCCGGTGTCGACCAGGCGAAAAAACAGCTCGAAAAGCTCATTCCCGTGATTTCGGTGCGAGAACTCGACCACGACGCCGTCCAGCGCGAACTGGTCATCGTGAAGGTCAACGGCCGCGAACCGGACAAGGTCAACGCCATCACCGACATGTACGACGGCCAGACGCTAGACGCCGGCCCGCGGACAATTACAATCGAAATCACCGGCAACGAGCAGAAAATCGACGACGCGATCGACGCCTACGACCAGTTCGGCATTCGTGAGGTTGCCCGGACAGGTTACGCCGCCATCGCGCGCGGTGAAGCCCCGACAGCACAGGTCTCACGGCCGAATCAGGCACCGACAGAGGCACAGGTCGAAACCGAGGAGGCAGACGACTGAATCATGACAGACGAGTTTACGACGACAGTGTACTACGACGACGACGCCGAGGAATCGTACATCGAAGACAAGACAGTTGCAGTGCTTGGCTACGGAAGCCAGGGCCACGCCCACGCACAGAATCTCGACGACAGCGGTGTCGATGTCGTTGTTGGCCTTCGTGAGGGGTCGTCCTCGCGTGCGGAGGTCGAAGCCGATGGGCTCGACGTCGCAACGCCCGACGCGGCGGCTGATCAGGCCGACACCGTTGTCATGCTCATCCCCGACACCGTCCAGCCTGCCGTCTACGAGGCAATCAAGGACGGACTGGACGAGGGCGACACGCTGCAGTTCGCACACGGATTCAACATCCACTACGGCCAGATCGAACCGCCAGCAGGCGTCGACGTGACGATGGTCGCGCCGAAGTCACCGGGCCACCTCGTCCGGCGAACGTACAAGCGCGGTGAGGGCACGCCGGGACTGCTCGCGGTCTACCAGAACGCCACCGGACAGGCCCACGAGGAAGGACTGGCCTACGCGCAAGCAATTGGCTGCACGCGAGCAGGCGTCATCGAGACGACCTTCCGCGAGGAGACCGAAACCGACCTCTTCGGCGAGCAGGCCGTCCTCTGTGGCGGCGTCACCGAGATGGTCAAAGTTGGCTTCGAGACGCTCGTCGACGCGGGCTACTCGCCGGAGATGGCCTACTTCGAGTGCCTGAACGAACTCAAGCTGATTGTCGACCTGATGTACGAAGGCGGCCACATGGAGATGTGGGATTCAGTGTCTGACACCGCGGAGTACGGTGGCTTGACGCGAGGTGAAGAGGTCATCGACCGCGAAGGAATGGAAGAGATCCTCGAGGGCGTCCAGAACGGTGAGTTCGCCCGCGAGTGGATTTCCGAGAACCAGGCCCACCGGCCGGCCTACAAGCAGTATCGCAGCGCAGAACAGAACCACCAGATCGAGGAAGTCGGCGAACGACTGCGCGACCTCTTCGAGTGGGGTGACCAGCAATGAAGATGCAAGATATCGACCACACACATCCACACACAGGGACAGCATTCGGGCGGAACTACTACGCGACCGAGGAGATCGCCGCCGACGGCGGCCACGAGGCCGACGAAGAGACGATGAAAGATGTCGACCACGACAACGCCGAGGGCGCAGACCGCGCCTTCGAGCGCGGCACAGAAGGACGCGAGAGGTCAGTATGAGCCAAAACACACTGTACGACAAGGTCTGGGAGAAACACAAGGTGACCGAGCTGCCGAACGGACAGGACCAGCTATTCATCGGCCTCCACCTCATCCACGAGGTGACGAGTCCGCAGGCCTTTGCGATGCTCGAAGAACGCGGCATCGACGTTGCCTTCCCCGAGCGAAACTACGCGACGACCGACCACATCGCGCCAACCGAGGCCGAGAAGCGCAACCGCCCGCTTGCGGACGACGAAGCCGAGAACATGCTCTCGGCGCTCGAACGCAACGTCACCGACAACGGAATCACCTTCTTCGGCTTCGAGTCGGGCCAGCAGGGGATCACCCACGTCGTCGCGCCGGAACTCGGCCTCTCTCAGCCCGGGATGACCGTTGCCTGTGGTGACTCACACACCGCAACGCACGGTGCGTTCGGTTCGATTGGCGTTGGCGTCGGCACCAGCCAGATCCGCGATATCCTCGCGACTGGCTGTATCGCCGCCGACAAGCAGAAGGTTCGACGAATCAACGTCGAGGGAAGCCTCGGCGAGGGCGTCTACGCGAAAGACATCATCCTCAAAATCATCCAGGAACTGGGTGTCGACGGCGGCGTCGGCCACGTCTACGAGTACGGCGGTCCCGCTATCGAGGAACTGGATATGGAGGGCCGACTCGCCATCTGTAACATGTCCATCGAGGGCGGCGCTCGCGCGGGCTACATCAACCCCGACGACACCACCTACGAATACCTGAAGGGCCGGGAGTACGTCCCTGATGGCGACGAGTTCGAGGAGCGCAAAGAGTACTGGGAATCCATCAAGTCCGACGAGGACGCCGAGTACGACGATGTCGTGACCATCAATATGGACGACGTCGATCCGCTCGTGACCTGGGGAATCAACCCCGGACAGGTCATCGAAGTCTCCGAGCCGATTCCCGAGCCAGACTCGTTCGAGGCCCGGTCGGACCAGGAGGCCGCCGAACGTGCACTCGAACACATGGACCTGGAACCGGGCGACTCGATGCTCGGCTACGATGTCGATGTTGCCTTCCTGGGTACCTGTACGAACGGGCGGGTATCAGACTTCGAGGTCGCTGCGAAGATTCTCGAAAACAACACCATCGCTGATGACGTTCGCGCGCTCGCAGTCCCCGGGTCGGAGACGGTCCGCAAGGAGTGTGAAGCCCGCGGCATCGACGAGACGTTCATCGAGGCTGGCTTCCAGTGGCGACGTGCTGGCTGTTCGATGTGTCTGGCGATGAACGAGGATTCCCTCGAAGGAGACGAAGTCTGTGCCTCGTCGTCGAACCGCAACTTCATCGGTCGACAGGGCTCGAAGGAGGGTCGAACCGTCCTGATGAGTCCGGCGATGGTCGCCGCGGCGGCAGTCGAAGGCGAGGTGACCGACGCTCGTCGGTTCTTCGAGGACGACGTGCAGACAGTGAGTGCAACCGATGTCGAGGAGGTGGCAGACTGATGGCTGACGAAGCCCACATCACCGAGGTCGGTGGCACCGGCGTGCCGATTCCAGGCGATGACGTCGACACGGACCAGATTCTGCCCGCGCGGTTCATGAAAGAGGTAACGTTCGACAACATGGCGGATTACCTCTTTTACGACGCTCGGCGTGACGAGGACGGCGAATTCAACGACCACCCGCTCAACCGCTTCGAGGGGGCCTCGATTGCAGTCGTCAACCAGAACTTCGGCTGTGGCTCCTCGCGTGAACACGCGCCACAGGCCATGATGCGCTGGGGCGTCGACGGCGTTGTCGGCGAGTCTTTCGCCGAGATTTTCCGCGACAACTGCAAGTCTCTGGGCATCCCGGCTTTGACGGCCTCTCACGAGGATGTGACAGCCCTGCAGGAGTGGATCGAAGCCAACCCCGACGCCGACATCGAAATCGACGTCGAGGAAGAGACGGTCACCTACGGCGACACTGTTATCCACGGGAACATCGACGACGCGATGAAAGAGGCGCTCGTCGACGGCATCTGGGACACGACACAGCTCATGTACTCGAATCTCTCGAAAGTCGAGCAAACGGCAGCGGAGCTTCCGTACGTCGAAGAAGTCTAAGCGGCGAACTGATTTTTGCGCGGTGAGCCGAGTTACGAAGAGCCGGTCTGAGTCGTTTCTGTGTAGGTCGGTGTTGGGTCTTCGACCCCAGAGAGATACGCTGCCAGGTCAGTCGTCGAGAGCATCCCAATGACATGATTGTCGTTGTCGACGACCGGGAGATGGTGGATGCCGTAGGTAATCAACTGGTCGGCAGCCTCCTGAATCGAGTCCTGTGCGCCGACGGTGACGACATCGCTCGTCATGTAATCGCGGACGGTACTCTCGTCTTTGGGGTCGTTTTCGGCGACGATGTGAACGAAATCAGTACTCGTCAGGATGCCGCGTAGTTGCTCGTCCTCGTCCACGACAACCACTGAGCCGATGGTCTTGTCCCGGAGCAGTTCTGCCGCAAACTCAACGCTGTCTTCGGGCGTCACTGTGACGACGTCTGGGGACATGAGGCGTCCGACGAAGATGTCTTCCATGAATATTCCTTATATTCCAGGCTCCTAAGTGGTATCGGTTTTGGTTACCGTTTTGCTCGGCCAGCGACGGCTATCGACACCCTCTTTTCCGCACCACCTACAAGTACGGGCATGACTCACGAGATTGCGGTGATTCCCGGCGACGGGATCGGTCAGGAAGTGACGCCCGCAGCGGTCGATGTGCTCGAAGAACTGGACGTTCACTTCGAGTTCGTCCACGGCGAGGCCGGCGACGAGACACAGGCAGAGACCGGCGACGCGCTCCCGGAGGAGACAGCAGCGATTGCGGCCGACGCCGACGCGACGCTGTTCGGCGCGGCCGGCGAGACGGCAGCGGATGTCATTCTCCCACTCCGGTCCATTGTCGGGTCGTTCGCAAACGTCCGTCCCGCCCGCGCCTATCCTGGACTCGACGCGCTCCAGCCCGACACTGACATGGTCTTCATCCGGGAGAACACCGAGGGTGTCTACTCGGGCATCGAAGACGAAATCACCGACGGCGTGCGGACGCTCACCCGTGTCATCACCGAAGACGCCTCAGAGCAGATTGCCGAGTTTGGCTTCGAGTACGCCAAACGAAACGATTACGACGACATCACTATCGCACACAAGGCAAACGTCATGCGGGAAACTGATGGGCTCTTTCTCGACGTCGCCGAGCGGGTTGGTGAGCAGCGAAGCGCCGAGTACGATACAGCTCTCATGGACGCCCTCGCCATGCATCTCGCGATGACGCCCGAGGACTACGGCGTGGTCATCTGTCCAAACCTCGCGGGTGACATGCTCTCTGACCTCGCTGCCGGACTGGTCGGCGGGCTTGGGCTACTTCCCTCCGCAAACATCGGCGAGGAAAACGCACTATTCGAGCCAGTGCACGGCTCTGCGCCGGATATCGCCGGCGAAGAGGTCGCAAACCCTTCGGCGATGATTCTCTCGGCAGCGATGCTGCTCGACCACCTCGACTATCCAGGCGAAGCAGCAGCGGTCCGCACGGCCGTCGAGAGTGTGCTGGATTCAGGACCGAAGACGCCAGACCTCGGTGGCTCCGCGTCGACGACCGAGATGACCGACGCGATTATCGACGAGCTGTAGCTCAGTCTGGCTTCACCAGTTTGTTACCGTCCTGGGCAAGAAGCCCACGTTCGACCGCAATATCGAGTACCGCTTCACAGTCTTCTTGTGAGAGGTCGTAGGTACTCGCTGCGACGGCGAGCAGTTCCATCCGGTCGACGGGGAACTCTCGGTTCTGCAGCAGGCGCATCACCTTGTTGTACTCGAGTGCTGAAATCGAACGGCGATTGTCCGGCTCGCGGTCGGAATCATCCGAGTCCTCGACTGGTGGCTCACTCGGTGCCTCAGCGTTGGTTTCTTCGACAGTGTCTGGCTCAGACTGCGATTCGTCGAGTGGTTCAGACTCGGACTCGTTGAACGCGATCTCTTCTGGAGATGGGTCCGCAACCTGCTGGTCGAGAGAGTCGTCGTCAGACTCCTCGAATGCAACTTCCTCGTCGGGCACCTCTGTTCCTGAATCCGCAGCTTCGTCTTCCAGGCTGTCGGCAATTTCCTCGGCAGTACTGCTGAACTCCTCGGGAATGTCTGGTTCCATCTCCGACTGGAGGGTATCGTCAGCGTCATCTTCGGTCTCGAGACTGTTATCGAAGTCGAAGCCGCCGTCGTCGGGTTCGGCCTCCATCTCGGGTGACTCATCGGGACCAATATCGAACGGTTCCTCGTCCATCACGGACTCATCTGCGTCGCTCGTCTCGTTCGGGTCCGGCTCAGTATCTGCGCTGCTGTCTGCGGCGTCCGGTTCGTCATCGAACAGCGAAGTCTCGTTGTCAGCCTGACTGTCGATGTCGTCACCGAGGACGTCCTCGATGTCAGCGTTGCCAGTCGCAATCTCGTCAGCCTGGAGAATACTCGGGTCGACGCCGCTGTCCGACGCGTCATCGTGGCTGTCGTCGGGGTCGTTCAGGGCAGACTCACTGGCATCGTCGCTCGCTGGCAGGTCATCATCGGCACGCTCGGATTCTCCGTCAACTGGCGTCGTGTCGATATCCTCGACACTGCCCAAGTCGCTGTTGTTGTCGGTATCGTCGAGCACGGCATCGTCTTCGAAAGTTGCGTCAGCTTCAACCGGGTCGACAGCATCGTCTGTCTCGGTCGTCAACTCCTCGTCGAGAGACTGCTCGTCCTCGTCACCCGAATCCGGCTCGTCCGCTTCATCTGCGTCGGAGTCGTCGGTAAACTCGCCGAATTCGTCGGGAACGTCTGGTTCCATTTCGTCGCTGAGTGTCGACTCCTCGTCTTCGTCTTTCTCGACAGCCAGGCCGGGAACCTCGTTCACATCCTTGTCGTCGGGGAGTTCGTCTGGGTCGGTCGTGACTGGCTCGGGACCGGGTTCGGCCACGCGTCCGGGGGCAATCGAGGTTTCTTCGAAGGCATCAGTGTCAGAAGAGTCCTCCGTAGCTGTCTCCTCGTCAGCTTCCGAGGACTGCTCTGCAACCACCTCGTCAACGTCTGGCTCTGCTTGCAGTTCTGACTCGCTGTCTTGGCTCTCATCGGGCGTTGTTTCCTCGGTCGTCGATTCAGTATCAGCGTCAGTAGACAGCTCAGATTCTGAATCGTCGGTTTCTTCCGCTTCGGCTGAAGAAATTGCCGACTCCACAGCGTCGTCTTCTGCCGGGGGGGCGTCAGTCGAGGTGGTGTCATCTGCAGCTTCGGCGTCGGGAGCTGTTTCGCTGGACGTGTCAGTGTCCGCCGGAACAGTCGCACCGACGTTGTTGGCTTCGAGCAAGGTGTCGAGTTTGTGCCGACAGCTCGCACAGAGCGTCACTGGTCGACCTCCACCCGCGGAGTCGAGCGAATACGCACCCAGGGGCTCGTCCAGCGCCGCCCCACAGAAGTAACACGATGAGAGATGGTCCATACAGCTACGACTGTTCCATCGGGGCAAAAAGCCAGCGACCGTTTTTCAGTTGTGATTATACACGAACTCACGGAGCAATTTCGCCCCCAGGGCGGCCGCTTGCCCGTCGTCACGGTCGTTTACTTCGACGATATCGAAGCCAATTGCCTGGGGTGCAACGGCCCGAACCACCGACCGCATCGTTGTTGGGTCGAGTCCGAACGGCTCTGGCGTACCAGTCCCCGGCGCGAATCCGGGGTCGGCAGCGTCGATATCGACGCTCAAGTAAGCGTCGCCGGCGGGTGGCTCCCACTCCGCCACAGCCTCCGGCGGGACGACGGTCACGTCCTCGCCCGCAGCCCGGTCCCACTCTGCTTTCGCGCCGGCGCGTGCGCCGAGGATAATCGCCTCGTCGGCTACGTCGAGAGCGTGGCGGGTAACGGTGGCGTGGCTCAGCGGATTGCCGGCATACCATTCCCGGAGGTCGAGGTGGGCGTCGAGACAGACGAAGATATCCGGGTCGAGTGCGCGAACTCCGGCGACAGTGACCGTGTGCTCGCCGCCAAGGGTGAGTGGTAGCAGTCCGTCGTCGGCGAACTCCGAAAGCGCGCTGGCGAGAAAATCGAGGTACTCGGCGACATCGTCGGACGGATAGATATCGCCGTGGTCGTAGACTCCGCAGTCGGTGAAGTTGGTCTCAGTCTGGTGGTCGTAATCCTCGAATGGACGGGCGGCGTGGCGCAGTTCTCGCGGGCCAAACCGCGTTCCCGGTCGAAAACTCGTGGTTGCGTCAAGCGGCGCGCCGACGAGTGCGTACTCTGCCGCGTCACGGTCGGCGGCCGCTCCTGGAAACATCAGACGATCTTTCGCTGGCCCTCGAATTCGAGGAACTCGATTTCGTCGTCAGCGGCCAGCCCTTCGTCGCCGGCTTTCATCACGAAGTTGTCGTAGGTTTCCAGGTCCATGACCTGAATCTCGTCAGAGCGGACGTCGATAACCTGTCCCTGTTTGCGGTTGATGATCGGCACCCAGACCTTGGCGTCGACTGGCTGGGACAGCGAGCGCTTCTGGCTGTCGAAGACCCCCTTTGCGTCGATGCGGGCCTTGGCGCTGCCGTGTTTGCCCGGTTTGGCTGTGCTATAGGACGTAATCTTACACGGAATATCCTCGATCAGAACGTAACTTCCCTCATCGAGTTCGCGAACTTCGGTCTGCTGTTTTGCCATGTCCCGCTGTTGTCTACCTGCGAGTATAAACGGTTTGGAATCGACCGCGGCGGTCTCAGGACTCGGAGCGTTCGTCCGGGTCCGCCTCCTCAGGTGGACGTTCCTCGACCGCAATTGTGCTGGCTTCGTCGTCGGCGTGTTCGTCCTCGCCACCGGACAGCATTCCCGGCGGCGTGGCGTCGCCACCGAGTGCTTCACCGAGGCCAACAGCGTCCGGGTCGTCCTCGTCGTCGCGCTCGCGTTCACGCATCCGCTGGCGGGTGAACTGTGGCTGTGCGTTCACACCTCGGCTTTTCGTGAACGACCGATAGAGTAAGGCACCGACGATGGCCGTCGGGATAGCGGCGACAGCCACCGCGGTGAGCGTCTCGAAGATATACAGCAGCGTGACGGAGACGGCTCCGGCGGCAAACAGCATTCCAAGAATCATCCGCTTTGCCATGCGGTCGAAATACTCGTTGTCCTCTGTGAGTTCAGCCTTGACTCGGAGGTCGTTTCGCTGCATCCGGTCGAGCGTCGACTCCAGTTTCTGTGGTACGCGAAGCGAGGAACTGGCAGCGCTTCGGGCCTCTCCGGCGCGGTCAGAGACGTACTCTCGCGCGCCCTGTTCGAGATAGCCCTGGTCGCCGAGGTAGCCCGTCGCCACGTCGATAAAGTCGAAGTTGGGGTCGAGCGTGACACAGACCCCCTCGACAACTGTCGCGACCCGGAGCACGAGCGCCAGATTCGACGGCAGTCGCAGCGGGAACTCGTAGATAGTGTCCTCGACCTGTTCGATAATCTGCTGGACGCGGTACTGTTCGACCTCCTCGCCACGAACGTCTGCGATGGCAATTTCCATCACATCGGCCATCACATCTCGGTCGGCCTCCGGTGAGAGCGTCCCCATCTCGACGAGTGTATCGAGGATTGCGTCGATGTTCTGGCGCGCAACGGCAGTGTAGAAGTCGATAATCTTGTCCTGGACGAAGGGGTCGACGAAGCCACTCATCCCGAAGTCGTAGAAGATGAGCGTCCCGTCGTCTGCGACAGCGAGATTTCCGGGGTGGGGGTCAGCGTGGAAGACGCCATCTTCGACAATCATCTGCAGATAGGTCTCCTGCAGCGTCGTGGCGAGTTCGGAACGATTCAGGTGTTTCGCGTCGAGTTCGTCAATGTCGTTGATTTTTGTCCCCTCGACGTACTCCATCGTGAGAACGCGGTCGGCCGAGTGCGAGTCGATCATCCGCGGCATCCGCACGTTGTCGTTGTCCGAGAAGTTCCCGCGAATCCGCCGAAGCATCTCGCCCTCACGCTTGTAGTCCATCTCCTGATGGATCGTCTTCTCGAACTCGTCGGCAAGCGTTTCGAGCGAGAACGAACGTGCGTCCTCGACGAAGCGCATCAGAATCGGCAGCGACCATCTGATGACGCGCAGGTCGGCCTCGACGAGTTCTTCGATGCCCGGCCGACGAATCTTCACTGCGACATCCTGTCCGTCAATTCGAGCGCGGTAGACCTGTCCGAGACTCGCGCCGCTGATCGGGTCGCGGTCAAACTCCTCGAACCACTCCTCGACAGGACCGAGTTCGGCCTCGATAACCTGCTCTGCCTCGGCCCACTCGGCGGCGGGCACGTCGTCCTGAAGCTTCGAGAACTCGGCGATGTACTCCGGGGGAAGGACGTCGGGACGAGTCGAGAGCAATTGGCCGAGTTTGATGAACGTCGGGCCGAGCGTGAGCAGGGAGTTGAGCAGTTTCTTCGCACGAGACCGGCGCTGTGCGCTGGAAACCGTGCGTGACTTGCCGAAGATGAGAAAGCGACGGCGGTCCCGCAGGTAGGCGATGATGAGCGGGAAGAACTGCCAGATGACGATAACGAACCGCCAGTAGGCACGTGGATTCAACTCGACGACACCTCGAAGTCAGGCCTCGTCAACGGGAACCCGTGTCTTGTCGGTGACAGCCTGCTTGGGGATAGTGAGTTCGAGAACGCCGCGCTCGACGGTTGCCTCGGCCTCGCTCGGGTCGGCGTCCGGCGGCAGCGGGAGGTCGACATCGAGAAATAGCGAGCGCTCCTCGGAGAGAAACCGAAATTCACGGGCAACGTCCTTGCTGCGCCGGGCCTCGACGCGCAGTTTGTTGCGCTCGGCGCTGATGTCGATAGTCTCGGCTGTCGCTCCCGGAAGGTCGATGACGAGAAGATAGCCCTCCTCAGATTCCAGGATATCGGCGAACACGGCCTCTGGCAGATCACGCAACGCGTCGCGCAGCGCTGACATAGCCGACAGTATGGACGGAACGTCGTTAAACCCCCCGGTCTCGGAGGCAAACGCCGTCGTTTTACGGACTGAGCCGATATATGGGTGCAATGAGCCACGACTCGAGCGAGCGACCTGACGGCGACCTGCGGAACACCGGCATGTCTCTTCGCCACGACCGCGAGTGGGATTACGAACTCGACCGGATTACCGAGGCTGTCGCCGAACGCGACGCCGAGACTGTGGGCCTGCAGTTCCCCGAAGGACTGAAACGCCGCGGCCCGGGTGTTGCCGACGACTTGCGTACGCTGCTTCCGGACGACGTCTCCGTGATGATTTCGGGCCAGCCCTGCTACGGCGCCTGCGACCTGGATACCTACATGATGAAACGGACCGACGTGTTCGTGCACTTCGGCCACTCGCCGATGAAAGACTCCGACCGCATCATCTACGTGCCGCTGTTCTCCAACGTCGACGTCTTCCCGATTGTCGACCAGGCACTCGAGGAGGAACTCGCACCACCCGAGGAGGACCCGGACGTTGGACTGGTCACCACCGCCCAACACATGAACAAGTTCGACGAGATGCGCGACTATCTCGAAGACCGCGGCTACACCGTCCACGTCCGCCGTGGCGACGAGCGTCTCACCCACGAGGGGCAGGTGCTCGGTTGTAACTACGCCTCCGCAGATGTCGACGCCGACCAGATGCTCTACGTCGGCGGCGGCAAGTTCCACCCGCTCGGTCTGGCGATGGAACACCCCGAGAAACACGTCGTCATCGCCGACCCTGTCAACAACGCCGTCTCGGTCGCAGACACGGAGAAGTTCATGAAACAGCGCTACGCCACAGTGCACAAAGCGATGGACGCCGACAGTTGGGGTGTCATCTTCTGTACGAAAATCGGCCAAGGACGCTGGGACCAAGCAGAAGAAATCGTCGAGAACAACGAGAACGCCTACCTCATCACGATGGACGAAGTCACCCCGGACCGACTCCGGAACTTCGGCCTCGACGCATACGTGAACACTGGCTGTCCACGAATCACGACCGACGACGGCCCGCAGTTCCACAAGCCGATGCTCACTCCCGGCGAGTACAAGATTGCAATCGGTGAGGAGCCACTGGATAGTCTGGAATTCGACACGTTCCACGGCACCTGGTGAAAGCCAATCCTACTTACCACCGGCGCTCGTAGCGTCGGCAATGGGATTTCACACGTTCGACCCGGCCGAGACAGAGAGACTGGAGGACCCGACTCGCTTTCGCTTTTGCTCACGCGAGGAGTTGCTCCAGTGGCTTCCGACAGGACGCGAGCACAACCTCCTCGATATTGGGAGTGGCTCTGGGTTCTACACCGACGAAGTCGCGCCCTTCGTGGGCCACGTCGTCGCACTGGACGTGCAGGCAGAGATGCACAGACAGTATCGCGAACGCGGGATGCCCGACAACGTCGCGCCGATGACCGCAGACGCAGGAGGACTCCCCTTCGGAGACGATACCTTCGACGGCGCGTTCTCGACGATGACGTTTCACGAAAGCGCCACCAACGAGTCGATGGCAGACCTCTACCGAGTGCTGTCGCCGGGTGGCCGTGTCGTCATCGTCGACTGGTCGGCCGAGGGCAACGGCGAGGCGGGGCCGCCGCGCTCGGAGCGCTACGACCTCGACCGCGCCCGCGTCTTCCTGAGTGACGCCGGATTCACTATCGTCGAGGGCAGCGAACGCTCAGAGACGTTCGCGATTGTTGCGGAGAAGTAATTACTATCAATTATTCCAAACTCTTTTGGTATTAACGAGAGTATTCTGATGTAGATGTCGACACGAAGCCAACTCACACAACAACTGGGAGTGGTCGCGGGGTTCGACAACCCGCGGGTCGACCTGGAGCAGTACCGGACACCGCCGGAGTTGGCCTCCTATCTCGTCCACGTTGCCGACCTGCAGGACGATATCGAGGACCAGCGAGTGATTGACCTGGGCTGTGGAACGGGGATGCTGGCGCTGGCGGCAACGCTGCGTGGCCCGCGACAGGTTGTCGGCGTAGATATCGATGGGGGAGCCCTGCGGACTGCCCAGCAAAACCGCCAGCGGATTGCCGCCCGGAGTTCAGTCTCGTGGGTGCAGGCCGACGCGACGCAGATACCGCTGGCTGCAGATGGAGAGCCAACGGTCGTGATGAACCCACCGTTCGGCGCACAGGACGGCAACGAACACGCCGACCGGGCGTTTCTGGAGACGACTGCCGACCTGGCTGGCGTCTCGTACTCGATTCACAATGCGGGCAGCGCAGAGTTTGTCGAGTCCTTTGCAGACGACAACGGCGGCGAAGTGACCCACGCCTACAGCGCAGAGTTCGACCTCCCGGCGACCTTCGAGCACCACACTGAGGACTCCCAGACTATCGAGGTCGAACTGTTCCGAATCGAGTGGTGACGAAGAGGAGACGGATTTATTGGGACTTGGCTACACCTATCGGACGTGACAGCCCACGGTGACGCGGACTCGGAAGACATCGGCCCGACGGCACCCGACGAACGAATCGTCAGCCTCGACGTACTCCGAGGCTTTGCTATCTTTGGAATTCTCGTCATCAACATTCAAGACTTCGGCTATCCCTCCGCAGCGCGACTGAATCCAACCCAGTACGGCGAGTTTAGTGGGGTTGAGCTGGCTATCTGGCTCGGAAGCCACATTTTCTTCGAGCAGAAATTCATCGCGTTATTCTCGCTGATGTTCGGGGCCGGTATCGTCCTCTTTATGCAGTCAAAACAGTCGGCCAAGCGGTCAGCAACCGCCCTGCATTACCGCCGGACATTCGTCTTGCTGCTCATCGGGCTAGTCCACGCCTACGTGTTCTGGGACGGCGACATCCTGACGATTTACGCACTCTGTGGGTTCATCGCGGTGCTGTTCTGGGAGGAAAAACCGAAACAGTTGCTCGGACTTGGGGCGGTCCTCATCGCAATTCCGACATTTCTGGAGATTAGCACGGCCTTCTCTATTGGACTCTCGATGACACACGACGCCTGGACAGCAACCGACGCGGCCATCCAGTCCGAGATTCAGGCGCTGGGTGGGTCGTGGCTCGAGGGATTCGCTGTGCGCCGTGAGGCCGCGTTTCGGGCACAGACGGTACAGTTTCTCAGCTCCAGCGGCTGGCGGTACACTGGGCTAATGTTGTGGGGAATGGCCGCCTACAAGACAGGCTTGTTGACCAACAGTTGGTCGCGACAATCCTACCGACGACTCGCCCTCGGCGGTGCTGTCGTTGGGTTCAGTTTTGTCGGCGCTGGGCTCTTTACAGTCTTTCAGTACGACTGGGCCGGCGGCGCAGGGATTCTCTCGTGGGGACTGAACAACGCCGGTGCGCTGGCGATTGCGCCAGCGTATGCGAGTCTCGTGATGCTGTACTGCAAAGGCCGGAGTTCTGGCCCACTGGTCACCGTGTTCCAGGCCGTCGGCCGGACAGCGCTCAGTAACTACCTGTTTCAGACACTCGTCGCGACGACGATCTTCTACGGGTGGGGACTCGGGCTGTTCGGGCAGGTTGACCGCGTCGGGCAAGTCGGTCTCATCGTTGGTATCTGGCTGGCCCAGGGGACGCTCTCTGTACTGTGGCTCCGCCGGTTCGAGTACGGACCAGTGGAGTGGCTCTGGCGGCGCGGGACCTACGGCGACTGGCGATAATGCCAAACAGATCGAATTGTTTATACTTAGTTAGCGTCGTATCAGATCTATGTCGAAGGGCACGTCTCGGCGGACTGTACTCGCCGGTGCCGTTGTGGTCACAACCAGTCTGGCAGGCTGTCTCGGGCTTGGGAGTAATGAACAAATTGACGTAACGGTGAGCAACGCCTCGGAGACACCCGTCGATTATCGAGTCTCAATCGAGGATTTCGAGCAGTCGGGGTCGGTTGACCCCGGTGGTTCCGACCAGTACGAGGACAAACTCTCACAGCCCGGTTCCTCCACACAGTTCGAGGTCACTGCTCGGTTTGGGAAAGCCCTGAGCGCAACCAACGAGACAGAGACCAACAACGAGACGCCCGAAGAGGCGTTTGTCGAACTCGGGGCAATCGACGACACTGTCGACGTGAACGGAAGCGTGGTTGAACTTTCGGTCACGTTCTCTACCGACCGAATCATCGTTAATCCAGTGGTCGAAAGCGATTCCTGATCAGGGGCGATACTCCGCCACCTGGAGGACGGTCTGGTCGTAAACAGCCAGCAGCGCTCGGCCGTCCCGCACGAACTCGATATCACCGATAGTGACTTCCTCGCCCTCTGCCGGAACTGCCTTCGCACCGAACTTCGCTCCGTCCTTCGTGAGTACGATCTCGAAGCCACTACTCGTCGGACGAATCGTTACTGCACTCCCGTTGAGGCGGAGATTCGCAACCGCTGGATCGTCGGCGTACAACTGGGTCCGCTGGCCGTCGTGGCTGCCGACAACCTTGTAGGTTGAATTTTCGCCAGCGACGTTCCAGCCAGTCCGGCGGATTGTGACCGTTTCACGCCAGGTTGCGTCACCGAGCGCAACTGTCGTCGAGCGCTGGACCGCAAGTTGCTGTGCTGAGGCGGCAACCTCCCAGCTGTTGCGTCGCTCGCTGACAACAACCACCCCGCTTCTGGTGACCGAGGGACCACCGATTCCGGGGATTCCAACCGCGGAGATGTACTGGTCTTCCACCGACTCGGCGTACGTGATGGAGTAGTCTCGGATATCGATTGTCTCTCCGTCAGCGGTTGCAGGACCACTCTCGACCTGTACGAGATTGTATGGAACCCCTACCACAGCAAGTCCGACGACCAGCGCGAGGAGGATACCCACTGCTGCCGTGCCAGTTGTGACACCCACGGCGGGCAGGGAGTGTCCACCGCGGCCGCGTGCTGCGACGGCGACCACTGTGGCGAGAACGACGACGCCGGCGGCACCGACAGCCGTGAACAGCACGTAGGTATCGTTGCCGAGAAACCAGTAGACGGACTGGAGTGATCGACTGACAGCGAAGACCAGCGCCGCGGCGAAAACGGCGTAGTATCGCGGGTCGCGGCGTCGGTACTGCAGCAACGCGACGCCGAGGACGACTCCGACAACAAGTCCATAGAGGTGTCCCTGGACTGCGATATTCGCCCACGATGGTCGGACAAACTGCTCCTGAGACCGGGCGACGAGAAAGGGGTCAGTGAGGGCACGGTAGGCCAGTCGGACAACCCCAAGGCCAACCATGGCGAAGATGGTCCGAACCGGCGCAGTGACGAGTGTGAACCCAGCGAAGGCAAAGACAACGCCAGAGAAGCCGATGACGGCACCGGGGACGATTACACTCCCGAGAATACCGACCAGTCCGACGACCGCGACGAAGACAGCGATTCGAGCGCGTGGGTCGCCACGCCAGCCTGCTCGGGGTTGCTCGGGATAGTGTCGCCACACGTACTCCGCCAGCGGCGCGAAGGCGACAGTGCCGGTCATATTCCCGACAAGATGGCCGTCGCTGAAGTGAGCGAACGACGAGAACAGAATCCCCTGTGGATACCACAGCGACCACGACCGGAAGCCGGTGATAATTGGGCCACCCGGTCGACCGCCACCCTGTAGTCCGTAGTAGATGGCCACGACGACAGAGATGGTGATGAGCGTGCCCCACGGGACTCCATAGACGAACCGTTCGCGGGGGCCAGCGAGTAGACTCGAAAGGTCACCGAGGCGGGAGAGCACCAGCACCGAGACAGCCAGTGCGGCCGCGAGTACCACGTAGCTGCCGACGCGGAGCAGGGTCTCGTCGAGACCCAGTAGCTCACTCATTGGTCACACAGCAGGCCGGGAGCCTCTTAAGCGCTTAGCGACCGGTCGACGGGTGTCGATTACGCGTCAGGGTCGTACGGGTGGGCGATGTCGCTGGCTGGTGCGCCGACGCCAAGCACCTCGACAGGCTCCTCCGCGGACTCGGGATTGTACGGCCGGTGTGGACTTCCCGGATGGGCAACGAAAAGTTCCCCGGCGGAGAGTTCGTCCTCGCCCTCGGGCGTCTCGACGGTGAGCGTTCCCTCACGGACGGAGAACAGTTCCTCGCGCTGTTCGTGATAGTGGTAGGTTCGAGGGAGTTGCTCGCCGGGGTCGATTGTGTAGACAGCGGCGGCGAGGACACCGAGACCTGCGTCGTCGCTGACCGAGCGGCGGTCACAGGGATAGTCTGGCGTGGGTGAGAGGGCGTCAGGGTCGACGCAGTGGTAGGTTGGGTCGGAGTCAGGCGTGGGCATACTCCTCTGGATGGGCGCGAGCGTTCTGTTCCTTTCGGCGGCATCGTGGGGGAATTTCACAGACGGCAGTCGAAGCACAATCCTTAAGCGGCGACCGGAGTTACGAATGTGTAGCGGGATGGGATAGCTAGGAGATTCCGGCGGGCTCATAACCCGCAGATCGGTGGTTCAAATCCACCTCCCGCTATTTTTGATGAACTCATTCGCGGAGTCTGTCTCCGCGAAACGATGAATCGATAAATCGCTGGCGTGGTTTGAACCAGAAGACGAGTGTAGCGAGTCTTCGTGGTTCAAATCCACCTCCCGCTACTTCTTCCGAATCCAACTTCCAGCGAGGCGTTTCATCGCCGAGCGACAGTGTGGATTCGGCGAATCGCAACGAGTGGATTTGAACGAAGGAACGAAGCGTAGCGAAGTGACTGGCGTTCAAATCCACCGCCTACTGATTGTCACAGCCAGAGAATTCAAATTCTGCCAGCTAACGTGTGCGTGAACAGCCAGCATAGCAAGCGCGCGGAGCAAAAGCCTATTTTTCTCGACGGCAAAAGCTGGTGCAATGGAAGTCGCGATTATTACTGTCGGGGACGAACTACTGGCGGGGGATACGGTCAACAGCAACGGGACGTGGCTGGCCGACCAGATCGAGCAGCGAGGCGCGACCGTCGAGCGGATTCTCGCGCTCCCTGATGACCGCGCGGTCATCGCCGAGCGAGTGCGGGCCTACAGCGACACCTTCGACGCGGTCATCGCCACCGGCGGGACGGGGGGAACGCCGGACGATATCACGATGGAGGCCGTCGCCGACGCCTTCGACCGCGAGATGGTCGTCCGCGAGTCAGTGCTTGAGACGATCGAAGAGAAGATTCGCCGCTACGAGGAGGCCCGCCCAGAACTCGAACTCGATATCGATATGGAGGCTGAGGCGTCTCTGCCGGCGGAGAGTCGCCCGCTCGCGAACTCCGAAGGACTCGCGCCGGGCTGTGTCATCGAGAATGTTTACGTCATGCCCGGGATTCCGGACGAACTCAAAGCGATGTTCAAATCCGTCGAGGAAGCCTTCAGCGGCGACAGTCGGTCGATGTTTCTCTACACCGTCGAACCCGAGGGAAACATCGTCTGGGCACTCGACGAGGTCCAATCGACCTTCGACGTATCCGTGGGCTGCTATCCCGACCGTGACGCGGGCCACAACCGGCTGAAAATCACCGCCACCGACCAGGAAGCCTTAGACGGCGCAGTAGCGTGGCTGATGGAGGAAATCGACGCGAGCGAGAGCAAAGTCTCACGCGACTGGTCCTAGCGGTCTTTCAGCGCGTCGAGTTCGCCCTCCTTCTCGTTGATTTTCCGGCGGTAGGCCTCCTCGTTCTCGAAGTTTGCCGAGTCGAGCTGGGCCTCGAGCACCAGCAGTTGCATCTGGAGTTCGCGGGCCTGTTCTGCGTGTTCCTCAGGAATCCCCTCCGGCAACTCGTCGGGAAAGTCCTCGCTCATAGCTGCAGTTGGTGTCGAAGCCCCTCTGTGTTTCGCTCCGAGTCAGTCGTCATCTGCGGGCTGGCCAGCGGTGTCGGTTGCCGACGCTGAGTCGGCGAGCACACCCATCATCTCGTGGATACCGAGCACCAGCCCGGGGACGACGAACATGAAAATGTGCTCCTCGATTGGGATGCCAAACAGGTCGTACCCGGTGCGCATCGTAATCTCGAAGACGCCAACCTCCAGCGTGTACCAGTCCCAGATGTACGCAATCGGGTAGACCGCGACAATTGTTCGCAGCGCGGAGCGCAGTGCATTAGCGTAGGTCAACAGGGCAAGCGCGGCTGCGCCGAAGACGACCTCCGTCGCCAGGTAGGTGTACGGACCGAGGATGGTGATATCGGGCAGGGCAGTCCCCGACAGCGGCCGGAACCAGACAGCCACGAGCAGGAAGGCGAGAAAGACGTACGCACCGCGGATGAGCAGCATCGTCGCAATTGTCGGCCGGGCGCGGCGGGCGACGATGACGATTGAGCCAAAGGCAAGCGCCGCGACGGGTGCTGCTGGCGGAAAGAGGCCGCCGAGCGTGCCCCAGAGGACGCCGAGCAGTCCAAGCGACAGCAGCCCCACCGCGAGGCTTCGGGCTGGCGAGGGACCGAGCAGCACCGACACGGTTCGTTTGTCGATGGAGCGGTCGTAGTCGTAATCCTGCTCGTCGTCGATAATCTTCACGCCAGCGAGCGTCACGAGAAAGACCGCAGCGAAGCCGATGACCTCAGCGCTGAGCGTGCCGGTCTGGACGAGGTAGCCGCCGAGAATCGACAGCGCGATCCCGGTTGGGTAACCGAGCGTCGTCGTCACAGGATTGGTATCGAGTTGGGGGGCGTGCAGGTAGCCGATAAACCACGTCGGAATCGTGATTGCGGCCGCGGCCGGGCCAACGAAAATGCCAAGCGCGAGCGTGCAGGCTGCGAAGCCGAGGCCGGCACCGAGCAAGGCGGTTCGACAGCCCCATTCGGTCAGGGGGTGGTCGTCGTCCTCGCCGCGGCCGTAAAAGTCGATGTAGCCATCTTTGACGTGAGCGGTGTAGACGGCGAAAAACATCGCCGCCATGTGGACTGCGCCGACAGCCATCGCCACGTCGCCGGCGATAACAGCGCCGAACCACGAGGCCGCCAGCGGCGGCAGCATAAAGACAGGATGAACTTGCGAGAGCAGGGCCGCAAGTTCAGCCCGGACCCCCGACTCGTGCCGTGCGAATGCCATATTGTCTCGTCGGCCCGACGGGGATTAACAGTACCGGCGTTGCCGGCTACTCGATGACGAACATCGGGTCGCCCATGTCGACGCTCTGTCCTTCGCTAATCGCCACTTCGGCGACGGTGCCGCCGTACTCGGCGACGATGTCGTTTTCCATCTTCATCGCTTCGAGCACACAGAGCACGTCGCCCGCGCCAACCTCGTCACCCTCCGCGACGTTGACTTCGAGAATTGTGCCCTGCATCTCGGCAGAGACCGTCTCGCCCTCAGCGCTGACGCTTGCAGAGCCGGAGTCATCGTCACTCGGACCTGCACGGTCGGGAGCCTGTGAGCCGCCGCCACTGCCGCCACCCGAGCCGCTAGGGGCCTGAATCGGCGGCGCGCCGCGTTCTTCGAGTTCGACCTCAAATCGCTTGCCGTCGACTTCGACGGTGAACTCGCGCTGGGTCACCTCCTCGTCTTCGCCCGCCGAGGTTTCGGTGCCCCACTTCTCCTGGGCCTCCTCGATGCGCGAGCGGTCCATGTGCTCGTCGAGGTATTTCGTCGTGTGCATCCCGTCGACGAATCGCTCGTCGTCGAGCATCATCCGATGGAACGGGATGATGGTCACGATACCATCGATTTCGTATTCGGCGAGGGCACGTTTGGCACGGGCAATCGACTCGGTGCGGTCCTCGCCGCTGACGATGAGTTTGGCAACCATCGAGTCGTAGTCCGTGACCAGGTCATCGCCCTGTCGGAGCGCGTCGTCCATCCGAACGCCGATGCCGCCGGGCGGGTCGTACGTCTCGAGGCTCCCGCCGGTCGCTGGCGCGAACTCGTTGGCGGCGTTCTCGGCGTTGATCCGGAACTCGAAGGCGTGGCCCTCGATGTCGACGTCGTCCTGCGAGAACGAGAGTTCCTCGCCCTGGGCGATGCGGAGTTGCCACTTGACGATATCGATGCCCGTAATCTCCTCGGTGACGCAGTGTTCGACCTGAATTCGGGTGTTGACTTCGAGGAAGTAGAAGTCCGTGTCGGGGCCGAGCAGGTCGTCGGGGTCGCGGTCCGTGTCCTCTTCGACGAGGAACTCGACGGTGCCGGCATTAACGTAGTCCGCGTCGCGGACGCCCTGACGGGCAGCCTCGCCGATTTGCTCACGGAGTTCGTCCGAGAGCGCAGGCGAGGGACCTTCCTCGATGACCTTCTGGTGACGTCGCTGGAGCGAACAGTCCCGTTCGCCGAGATGGCGCACGTTGCCGTGGTGGTCCGCGACGATCTGAACCTCGACGTGGCGCGGATTTTCGAGGTAGCGCTCCAGATAGACCGAATCGTTGTCGAAGTAGGCTTCGCCCTCTCGTTTTGCGGTGTCGAGTTTGTCCTCGACCTCGTCTGGGCCGCGGACGACGGTCATCCCGCGGCCACCACCGCCACCCTCGGCTTTGATTGCGACCGGATAGCCGTACTCGTCGCCGAACTCTTTGACCTCTTCCGGGTCAGTGACGGGGTCAGTCGTCCCGGGAACAATCGGGACGCCCGCATCGCTCATGATCGTCCGGGCTTTGGTCTTTTCGCCGAGTTGTTCCATCCCCTCGCTGGACGGTCCGACCCAAGTGATTCCCTCGGTGTCTTGGACCTTCCCCGCGAAGACGGCGTTCTCTGCCAGAAACCCGTAGCCGGGGTGGATGGCGTCCGCGCCGGCGCGCTGGGCAGCGTCGATAATCGCGTCGTGGTCGAGATAGGAATCGGCCGCCCGCGCCGGGCCAACGTTGTACGCTTCGTCGGCATACCGAACGTGGCCGCCGTGTTTGTCCGCCTCGCTGTAGACTGCGACGGTGTCGATTCCGAGGTCTTCACACGCACGCATGACCCGAACCGCGATTTCGCCACGGTTCGCGACCAGTACCTTGTTGAATGTATCTTCTGTCATAGCTTAGTATCTGTCAGTTCGGCCCGCTGCACTCCAGCGGTCAGTCGGAACGGACCGGGGAACGCGCCCGGCCTCGAGTCCCACCGCTTCGAGACGACCGGCGAAGGCGAACCGCTCGCCGTCCCAGTCGTCAGCGTCCGTCTCCCTGCCAGCGTCAGCGGCCGCCGCGGCGGCTACCTGTTGATCCCTGATGTGGGCCCCCATCGCCGCCGAGATGGCCGCAGCTTCCGTCGGACTCGCGTCCGCCGGCAGTTGTAGTCGTCGCCCCTCGAGTTCTACCGATGACATCTGCTCACTCATACTCAGTCCCCCTTTATCAAAGTGGGATATTCCCGTGTTTCTTCTCCGGTTGTGACTTGCGCTTCGAGCGCAGCATCTCCAGGTCGCTAATCAACTGCGGCCGGGTCTTCTCGGGTTCGATTACCGCGTCGACGAAGCCACGGTCGGCCGCACTGTAGGGGTTCGCGAACTGGTCGCGGTACTCGTCGATGAGTTCCTGCCGGCGAGCGTCGGGGTCGTCGGCGGCTTCGAGTTCGTCGCTGTAGAGTACGTTAACCGCGCCTTTCGGACCCATAACGGCGACTTCAGCCGTCGGCCACGCATAGTTGACATCTGCGCCGATGTGCTTCGAGGCCATCACGTCGTATGCGCCGCCGTAGGCTTTCCGCGTGATGACGGTCATCAGCGGCACTGTCGCCTCTGAGTAGGCATACAGTAGTTTCGCGCCGTGGACGATGATCCCGTTGTGTTCCTGGTCGGTGCCGGGCATGAACCCGGGCACGTCGACAAAGGTGAGAATTGGAATGTTGAAGGCGTCACAGAACCGGACGAAGCGGGCTGCTTTCCGAGATGACTTGATATCGAGCGTGCCCGCGTTGACGCGAGGTTGGTTGGCAACGATGCCAACCGAGTGACCGTCGAGTCGGCCAAAGCCGGTCACGATGTTTCGAGCGAACGAATCCGCTACCTCGAAAAACGAGCCCTCGTCGGCGATGCTGTCGATAACGTCGACGATGTCGTACGGTTTCCGTGGCTGGTCGGGCACGATCTCCCGAAGGTCCTCGTCTTCGCGCTCCGGGTCGTCCCAGGGCTCCAGCCGCGGCGGGTCTTCGAGGTTGTTCTGTGGCAGATACGAGAGGAGGTACCGAATATCGTCGAGAGCCTCCTTCTCGTCGGCGGCGGTGAATTGCGCGACGCCGGACTCGGAGGCGTGGGTGTTTGCCCCGCCGAGTTCGTCGAAGCCAACCTGTTCGCCCGTGACCGTCTCGATGACATCCGGCCCGGTGATGAACATGTGGCTGGTGTCCTCGACCATCATGATGAAGTCCGTAATCGCCGGGGAGTAGACAGCGCCGCCGGCACACGGCCCCATAATCGCCGATATCTGTGGAATATAGCCGCTTGCCTGCTGGTTGCGGTGGAAAATCTCGGCGTAGCCGGCCAGCGAGTCGATCCCCTCCTGAATGCGCGCGCCTGCGGAGTCGTTCAGTCCAATCACCGGTGCGCCGGTCTCCATAGCCTTGTCCATCACTTTCGTGACTTTCTCGGCGAAGACTTCGCCCAGCGAGCCACCGAGGACGGTGAAATCGTGTGCGAAGACAAACACGGTACGACCGTTGACATCACCGTAGCCCGTCACCACCCCGTCGCCGGGGTAGCTCTTCTCCTGCATATCGAAGGTGTGGGTCCGGTGGGTCCGGAACTGGTCAAATTCGGTGAACGTCCCGTCGTCGAGAAAGTAATCGATGCGCTCGCGGGCGGTGAGTTTCCCCTTGTCGTGTTGGGCCTCGATGCGGTCCTCGCCGCCGCCTTTGCGCGCCGCCTCCCGTTTCTCCCGGAGTTCGTTGATGCGGTCTTCCATCGTCATGGCTGCGTAATCCCGACCATCCTTGGCGTGTGAATGTGCCAGCGCGGGCAAAAGGATTCCGCAACGACCTGCCGAACTGTCCGTTAGCGGCCTCCACAGTGAACGAATTGGGAATTTCTGGCGACGTCTGAACCGGTCCCGGTGGTCGGGCTATTTGTACTCCCGTACACTATCGGCTCCCTGTCGCTCCGAGTTTCACATTCGATACTGCCGCATAACCATTTTTAAACTGTACAGCATTGCTGAAGATAACGGCTAACGCTGCCGGCCGCGACAGGGGGCGGTCGGCAAGTAGGTGTCCACAAATGCAATTTCCATCAGTCATCGACCGCGTTCGAACGCAGTACAGTTTGAAAATCGCAACTTCGCTCGCAGGAATCTTCCTGCTGACACTGGTTATTGCGGCAATTTTCGGCGCCCACGTGACCACCGGTCCGACAGAGACCGCCCCCCAGCGCGGAATCGCCGCAATTTCGGGGTTGATGGTGCTGTTGTTGTTGAACCTCGGACTGGTTGGAATCGTGCTCGGCGGCAATGTTGCCCTGTCGTTGCGTCGACTGAGCGAGCGCGCCGAGGCGATCGGGGCTGGAGAGTTCGACACCGAAGTCGAGACCAGCCGGTCTGACGAAATTGCCGACCTCTACGACAGCATCGGAACGATGCGCGACTCACTGGAGACGATGGTCACCGACCTGGAAGAGACTCGCTCAGAGATCGAAGACGAGCGAGAGCGTGCCGAGCAAGCCAAACAGGAGGCCGAGCGCCTCCAGCAGGAAGCACAGAACCAGAACGAGCAACTGCTGGCTATCGCTGAACGATTCTCCGAGGCCATGGAGGCGGCCGCGGCTGGTGACCTCAACCAGCGACTCGATGTCGAGACCGACGACGACGCGATTCGGGCCATCGCTGAGTCGTTCAACGAGATGCTCGTGGAACTCGGTGCGGCAGTCGCTCGCGCCCAAGACGTCGCCTCGACAGTCGACGAGCAATCGCGAGAGCTTGGGAATTCGAGCCAGGAAATCAAGCGCGGAAGCAACGACGTAGCCAATTCGATCCAGCAGATTGCTGACGGGGCCGAGACACAGACTGCCGAGTTGAAAAACGCAGCCGACCAGGTGAACCAGCTGTCGGCGACAACCCAGGAAGTCGCCTCGACGACGAGCGAAATCGCCAGCCAGTCTGACGCCGTCGCGTCGCTGGCGAACGAGGGCCGCAACGCCGCCAACGAGACCGCAACGCGGATGGACGAAACGGTCGAGCAGACCGAATCAGTCGTCCAGACGGTCGAGGAGTTGGTCGAACAGGCCGACCAGATTGAGGAGGTCATCGCAACAATCGACGATATCGCCGACCAGATCAACATGCTCGCGCTGAACGCCAACATCGAAGCGGCACGCGCCAGCGCCGACGGCGACGGGTTCGCAGTCGTTGCCGACCAGGTCAAGACGCTGGCTGGTGAGGCGATGGAAGCCGTCGAGGATATCGAGGCAACGCTGCAGACCGTCAGATCGCGGGCCGAAGAGACCGCCGACGGCATCGAGGCTGTCGACGAGTCAGTGCGCGTCACGGCGACAGATATCAAGGAAGTCGAGGGCAAACTGGACTCGATTGCCAGCGACATCAACGATGTCGACACGAGTATCCAGCAGATCACGCAGACCTCGGACGAGCAGGCCAACAGCGCACAACAACTCTCTCAGATCGTCGATTCCGTCGCGGAGATTTCCGAGCAGACCAACGAAGCGGCGACGAAAGTCTCCGCGACTGCCGAGGAGATGACCGCCTCGACGGAAACGGTCTCACAGACTGCACAGGGACTCGACGAGGAGGCTCGCGAACTCCGGTCGATTATGGCTTCGTTCGACGTGGACTCCGAGCCTGTCGAACACGCCGAGGTGAGCGACTGATGGCCGACGGGATGGTCGTCTCCGCGGCAGTAATCTATTTCGGGACTGCAGCGCTGCTAGCCGGCGGGGCAGCAATCTTTGGGCTGCTCGCGCTTCGAGAGTCTGGCACGACGCGGCGGATGGTTGCGCTTGGTGCCGTGCCGGCGGCGGCGATGGCTGTTGCCTACGTCTTCATGGGAATGGAGTGGTTGACGGTCACGACTGGCGGCCGTGAGCAGTCCGTCGTCCGCCACATCGGATACTCAGTCGTACTCGTTGCGTCGAGTCTAATCGTCAGAGAAGTTCTCTCGCTCTCACGGCGACGATTTCTCGTGATGACCGGGATTCTCCTGCTGACGCCGTGGTTCGCGCTGGCGTCGTGGCTCCCAGACAACAGTGCGCTCGAATCGGTGTTGACGCTTGCAACAGTCGGAGCCTATCTCAGCGGCGCGTACTTCCTCATCGGACCAATCACGCGGGAAGCGAAGACGGTCGGCGGGAAGCGGCGGTTGCTCTACGTGAAACTCCGGAATCTCTTCGTGCTGTGCTGGGGCGCGTTGATTCTCCAGTCTGCAATCTCCGAGCAGTCACTCGACCTGACGAATCTGTTCGTCGGTCAACTTGGCGCGAGTTACACTGACCTCGTCTTTACGCTCGGAATCGCCGGGCTGGTCGTGTCGGGAAAACAGATATACGAAGTAACGACAGCGTCCGTCGAGCGCACGTCGACAGGCGCGCCGACGACTGCACCGCCCGCAGGCGGCGACGAATAATTACTCGCTCAATCCGGCGGCGCGCGCGGCTTCTTCTGGGTCAGCCCCGTCGTGGATGACTGAGGCAATCGCTTCCGTAATCCCTTCGGGCTGGTCGTGCTGGAAAATCGACCGGCCCATCGAGACGCCAGCAGCGCCACCGTCGACCGCGCCGCGGACCATCGACAGCGTTTCGAGGTCAGTGCCCTTCGAGCCGCCAGCAATCACGACCGGCAGCCGCGTCGAGTCGACGACTCGCTGGAAGGTTTCGGGGTTGCCGGAGTAGCCAGTCTTGATGATATCCGCGCCGAGTTCTTCGCCGAGTCGGGTCGCGTGGGCAAGGTCTTCGGCGTATCCTTCTGGGTTGCTCTGGTCACGCACGTCGTGGCCGCGTGCGTAGGTCATCGCCAGCACAGGCAGCCCGTACTCTTCGGCTTCGCTGGTCAGTTCGGCAAGTTGGGTGATCTGGTCCGGTTCGTACTGGCTGCCGACGTTGAGATGCAAGGAGACGGCGTCGGCACCAGCCCGAATTGCGTCTTTGACGGTGCCCGTCTTGCGCTTGTCGCGCTCGTCAGGGCCAATCGTCGTCGAACCGTTGAGATGGACGATATAGCCGGCGTCGTTTTTGTGCTCGTGGACCCGTGGCGCAATGCCTTTCTGGGTGAGCACGGCGTCCGCGCCGCCGCGCGTGACGGCGTCAATTGTTGATTCGATGTCGGCCAGTCCTGTGACTGCGCCGAGTGTGATTCCGTGGTCCATCGGGACGATCAGGTGGTTCCCACCTGTCCCGATGCGGTCGAGTCGTGCGGACTTCCCTGCGGTCATCGTGTCACCTTCTGGCATAAGTGATTATGTTAGTTCCGGTATCGGCTACTGTTCGACGGCCGCGCCGGCCAGCGCACCCTCCTTCAGTTCGTGGGCTTTCTCTTCCAGCCGGTCGGCCACTGTGGCCGTCGAATCGCCGTTCTCGTGGCCCTCAGCGACGATATCGACAAGTGCTGAGCCGACGATAATTCCGTCTGCGCCGGCACGGACAATGCGTTCTGCGTGCTCGCCAGTCTTGATTCCGAATCCGACCGCTTTCGGCACATCCCAGTCTGCAATCCGGGCCAGCGACCGCTCGGTGTGGTCAGAGACGTCGTCGCGCGCGCCGGTCGTTCCGAGTCGAGCCTGCACGTAGACGTATCCCGAAACCTGCGCTTTCATCGTCTCCAGTCGCTCGCCTTCCGTCGTCGGCGCAACGATAAACACCAGATCAAGGCCGAACTCGTCACAGGCGTCCCGGAGTGGTTCTGCCTCCTCGGCGGGCAAGTCCGGAACGACGAAGCCCTCGATGCCGGCGTCAGCGGCGGCCTCGACGAACGACCGCGGGCCGTCGCTATCGCCGTACTGGTAGATGAGGTTGTAGTAGGTCATGCAAACAAGCGGCACGTCCACGTCAACCTCGCTGACGAACTCCAGATAGCGCTGTGGCGTCATTCCACCGTCGAGCGCGCGGACAATCGCCTCCTGAATCGTCGTTCCCTCGGCGATTGGCTCCGAGAAGGGCAGGCCGAGTTCGATTGCGTCCGCGCCGCCGCGGGCAAGTGCTTCGACGTATTCCATGGAGGCCTCGTAGCTCGGGTCGCCCGCAGCGATGTAGGGCACAAATGCTGGTTCGTCGGCGAAGGCAGCGTCGAGGCTCACAGCATTCCACCACCGATCTCGCGGAAGATGCTCATATCCGGCGCGTTGTCGAGGTCGCGGTTGCCCGTCTGCTCGATGACGGTTTCGAGGTCCTTGTCGCCACGTCCGGAGACGTTGACGACAACTGTTTCACCAAGTTCGTCGTGGTATTCTTCGAGATAACCGAAGGCGTGGGCAGTCTCCAGCGCTGGAATGATTCCCTCGTCCTGTGAGAGTCGGTGGAACGCCTCGAGTGCCGTGTCGTCGTCGACATTCACGGGCGTAACCCGGTTTTCGTCGACAAGATATGCGAGTTCCGGCCCGACACCGGCGTAATCCAGCCCCGCAGAGACAGAGTGTGATTCCATAATCTGGCCGTCACTGTCCTGCAGGAGTTTCGTGCGAGCGCCGTGGAGCACTCCCTCCTCACCGGTCGACAGCGAGGCGGAGTTCGGCGCGACGCCTTTCTCCTCATCGACAGAGAGCGAGGAGCCCCCGGCCTCGACGGCGTAGAGGTCCACCGAATCGTCGTTGACGAAGTGATGGAACATCCCCATCGTGTTCGATCCACCGCCGGCACACGCGAGCACGCTATCCGGCAGGTCGCCGGTCTGGTCCTGAATCTGCTCGCGAGCCTCCTCGGAGATGATGGCCTGGAAATCCCGGACCATGGAGGGGAACGGGTGTGGTCCGACGACTGACCCAATCACGTAGTGGGTGTTCTCGACAGTGCGCGACCAGTCTCGCATCGTCTCGCTGATTGCTTCCTTCAGGGTACCCCGGCCGGTCGTGACAGGATTAACTTCAGCGCCGTTGGTCCGCATCCGGAAAACGTTGGGTCGCTGGCGGGCGATGTCGGTCTTGCCCATATAGATCTCACAGGGCATGTCGAGGTGGGCTGCTGCCATCGCCGTCGCGGTGCCGTGCTGTCCGGCACCGGTTTCGGCGATGATGCGCTCTTTGCCCATGTACTTCGCGAGCAGCACCTGTCCGAGAGCGTTGTTCAGTTTGTGCGCACCGCCGTGGAGCAGGTCTTCTCGCTTGAGATAGACTTCAGTATCGTACCGTTCCGAGAGCTGGTCGGCCCGCTGCAGTGGGAGCGGTCGGCCGCCAAAATCCCGCATCCGCTCGCGGAACTCGTCCATGAACCCATCCTCGTTGTTGCGGACGTACCGCTCGTAGGCGTCTGTCAGTTCTTCGATTGCCGGCATCAACGCCTCCGGCACGTACTGTCCGCCGTAGTCGCCAAATTTACTATCCGTACTCATTGGTTACACATCCGTCTCTGTGGTCGTTAGCCTTCGGGTGTTCTCCGAGACATCGCCGTCCATAATCGCCGAGCCAATCAACAGCGCGTCCGCCCCAGCCGCTCGCATCCGCGAGACATCCTCGCTCGTCGAGAGACCGCTCTCAGCAATCAGCGTCACGCTTTCGGGCACCTCGGACGCCACCGACTCGAACGTCGACAGGTCGACTTGGAGCTGGGCCAAATCACGGTTGTTGACGCCGATAATCTCCGCGCCAGCGTCGAGTGCTGCCTCGACTTCTGGGGCGGTGTGGGTTTCGACGAGCACCTGAAACCCGCGCTCGCGGGCCGCAGTCACCAGTCCGTCGAGGTCATCGACAAAGCGAGCAATCAGGAGGATAAGGTCGGCTTCGACGGTGTCGAGTTGCTCCTCGCGGAGGATGAAATCTTTCCGTAGCACGGGGACATCGACCGCCGCCCGCACTGCCTCCAGCGTCTCGACCGACCCGCCGAAGTGCTCGGGTTCGGTCAGCACTGACAGCGCCGTCGCGCCAGCGCCGACCATCTCCTCGGCCAGTTCGACCGGGTCGTCGGTACGCTGGCCGTCGGTCGTCGGCGAGGTTGGTTTGATTTCCGAGATAACCGGCACTCTGCCGTCCGCTTCAGCCGCTGCGATGGCTGCCGGCAACGACCGCGAGTCGACACTGACCCGTTCGTCGCCACCGCCGCGCTCTCGTGCGGTCGCCAGAATCGACTCGACCGCCGGCGCGAGCCCATCTGTATCGTTCATTACTGAACACTAATGAACAGAGATGTACATAAGACTTGCGTACCCGAGCCGACATGCGGGGCTAGTGAACGGACAGCAGCGGACGACCGCAGAGAATGAAGTCAGTCGAACAGACCGGCAGCACGCTGTTTGGCGGCAGTCTGCAGGAGGTGGTTACTCTTCAGCCGGCTCGTCCGTCGAGTCGTCGAGTTCTGGCGTCGATGCGTCGCCAGAGGCTGTCGTGTCGTAGTCTGGCCCTTCCTTCGAGCCGAACAATCGCTCCCGGAGCGTCCGTTTGTGCCGTTTCTCCGCGAGCAGGACCGAACACTCCACCTCTTCGAGCACGTCGAGGACGAGCGAACCACGGACGAGTCGAGAGACCAGTCCCTTCTCGGTGGCACCGATGATTAACAGGGTAGCCTCCTCGGACGCGTTGGCAATCCCGCGCTGGACGTCGCCAGTATCGACTTTCAGTTCGGCGTCAGAGAGGTTGTGGTCGACGGCCCACGAGCGCAGGAACTCCCGACCTTTCTGCTCGTCGTCGGCAACGTGGAACAGTGTCACCTCGGCGTCGTTCTGGTCGGCAAGCGCACGAGCGACTGCCGCTGCGAGGTCGGAGTCTGGGCCACCCGCCGTCGGCAGCAGGATTCTGGAGGTATCCAGGTCCCGGTCGCGCAGGATGAGGAAATCACAGGGTAGCGAGTGGGCGAGTTCGTCGACAATCCCCGTCGACGTCCCGGCAGCGTGAGATTTTGGCCCCCAGCCCATCAGCGTCATGTCCGCGCCGTAGCGCCGTGCCGCACCGAATATTTCCTCGAATGGGTCGTGCGAGAGAACGACGTGAGTCTCGACATCAGCGCCGTACTCCTCGACATCTTCTTCGGCCTGGTCGAGTAAGTGGTGTGCAGCTTCGTACTCTCGCTGGTCGCGGGCAGCCTCCAGTGACGTCTGGTCAGGCACCCCGACGATGTTGACCGCGACGACGGTTCCGTCGCGCTCCTTGGCCAGCGCCGCGCCGAGTTTGACCAGGTCCTTCTCGTGGGCAGGATTCGCCAATGGAACCATCACCCGGAAATCGTTGGCCTCGGGTTGGACGGACGTTGCCGCGGACACGGCGGCGTCAGGGAGGTCTTCCGAGCGTGAGATAACCCACTCGCCGAGGACACCCGTCGCTTCGACACGCTGGCGGGCGTAGAAGAAGTACCACAGGATTGCGAAGACGACGAGCGCGCCACAGAGAACGATCACGATGGGTTTGATGAAATAAATCAGCGCGAACGAGGCGACAGCACCCACAATTGGGACAATTGGATACAGCGGGGTCGTATAATCCGGATTGTATCCCTCCGGCTCGGCCTCACGCATCACGATCAGCGCGATGTTGAGCAGACCGTAGACGACTAGGTGCAGCACTGAGCCAGCCGTCGCAAGCAACTCGAGATTCCCGAAGGTCAGGAAGACGAGAATCAGCAGGCCAGTCAGCCCAATCGCGCGGTACGGCGTTCCGAACCTCGGGTGGATGGTGTTCAGTTTGGGTGTGATAATCTTCTCTCGACCCATCGCGAAGTTGATCCGCGACGAAGAGAGAATCGACGCATTTGCCGAGGAGGCCGTCGCGAGCAGCCCACCGAATAACAACAGTCCGGTCCCGATGAAGCCAAGTGTCGTCCCGAGAATTGCGTACTGCGAGAACAGTAGTTCGGCGGCGTCAACGACCGCGGTGCTGTTGTTGCTGACGAGTTCGTTCGGGACAGCCGCCAGCAAGACCACGAGAAACAGCGCGTAGATCGTCGTCACGATGACGACACTCCCGATGACAGCGAGCGGGAGATTCCGGCCGGGATTTTTTATTTCTTCGGCAACCGAAGTGATCTGAACAAACCCGAGATACGAGACGAAGACGACTGCCGTCACTGGCAGAATTTGTCCGACTGCACCCGGCGGCGCGAGCGGACGGAGTGCGTTCAGGTCGGCGTTAAGCAGTCCAACAATCGTGAAGAGAGTGAGTATCGCGACGAGAATCGAGACGATGATAATCTGGAGGCCGCCAGTTTCCTTGGCGCCGAGGTAATTGACCGTGATGAAAAAGAGCGCGCCAATCAGCCCAATCACCTGTGCGGCTTCCAGCGAAACCGGCCCCGCACCGACCGGACCGAGGCCGATGAGCGCGTTGACGTACTCGCCGAGGCCGTACATGTAGAAGGCAGAAGCGAAGGCCAGTCCCAGCCAGTTCGCCCAGCCAGTTATTGTCCCGAACAGCGGGCCAAGCGCCCGGTTGACGTAGAAGTACGCACCGCCGGATTTCGGCATCGCAGTCCCAAGTTCCGATGCCGACAGGGCAGTGAAGATTGCGATGACACCGCCGAGGACGAACGTTCCGGCAGCGAGTGGACCGGCGCGAGCGACTGCCGTACCGGGGAGGACGAAGATACCGGCACCAATCATCGTGCCGATACCGATGGTCAGCGCCGCGAGCAAGCCGAGGTCTTTCGCGAGTTCCTCGTCGTCGCTCACGACGACTCACCTGGGGAAGAATACCAGTTCATACCCATTCACTCGCCTGAGAAGATAATCAACGTTGTGTCTTGTCTCAACTACGTGACCGAAGTCTCGCTCAGAGGACGGTCTGTGCGAGCCCCAGAAAGATGAAGAAGCCAAGCACATCTGTCATTGTTGTTATAAATATTGTCGCAGACGTGGCTGGGTCTTTCCCGATGCGGTCCAGCATAAGCGGGATTATCGTTCCGAAGAAACCAGCGATAATCAGGTTCAACACCATCGAAACGCCGAGCACGAGCCCCAGCAGTGGGCTCTGGTTGAACACCGAGGCGATGAACGCGACGAGCACACCTGTAATGAATCCGTTTCTGTCAGCTCGTCGGGGTTGAGTCGACGGGCGAACGAACGCAACTGGTCGGCGTCCATCGCAGCAACCAGCGACTGCTGCAGCGAGTCGGGAAACCGAAAGAACACGTCTCGCTGGCGAGTCCCAGACAGCGTCCCGAACTCCGCTGCCGGGTCCGGTGCTGTTGCGGCCGCCTGCTGGATGTCGTCCAACTCCATCGATATCTCTGCTCTCGTCCACCGCCCTGAAGTAAGTTGTGCGGTTCAGGGCTGCTCAACCGGCGCAAAGTACGACGCCGCAGTGGAGTCAGCTCGAAGTTCCTCGATTGTCTCGGCACCACAGCAGCCACACGTTGCCGGCGGGGCGGGCAACGCAAACACGGTCTCACAGCGCTGGCACGCGTAGTATCGAAGCCCGAGCATATTACCACGAGGGCCCGGAAAGACAAAACAAGTTGGAGTGGCGGGCTGTGCGATTCACTGAAGCCACACTTCATGAACACACCGCTATGCGCCGTTGTGGGCGTCGAAAGGCGGTCCTTTATGCCGATCCCGTCGTAATGACTGGCAATGTCAGATTTGTCCGGACGGTCGGTTGCCGTCGTCGGCGGCGGGTTCGGCGGCCTCTCGGCAGCCTGTTACCTCGCCGACGCCGGCGCAGACGTACGCCTGCTCGAAAAGAACGACCAGCTCGGCGGGCGAGCGAGTCGGCTCGAACGCGATGGCTTCAAGTTCGACATGGGACCGTCGTGGTATCTCATGCCCGACGTCTTCGAGCGGTTTTTCGCCCACTTCGACCACGAGCCCTCCGATTACTACGACCTCGAACGTCTCGACCCACACTACCGCATTTTCTTCAAGGACGGCGACCAGATCGACGTGCGTGGTGACCGCGCGGAGATGCGCGAACTGTTCGAGTCCTACGAAGCAGGCGCTGGCGAGCAGTTCGAGAACTACCTCGACACGAGCCAGACTCACTACGAGACGGCGATGGAGAAGTTCGTCTACGAGGACCGCTCCCGCCTCCGAGATTGGGTCGACCCCGAAGTGATGAAAGCAGCGCCAATCGGTCTCCAACTCACGGGGACCATGCAGGATTACGTCGACGACTACTTCGACAATCCCAAGCTGAAACAGATTATGCAGTACTCGCTGGTCTTCCTCGGTGGTGCGCCGAAGAACACGCCAGCGCTGTACAACATCATGAGCCACGTCGACTTCAACCTCGGCGTCTACTACCCCGACGGCGGCCTCGGCGCAGTTGTCGACGGCGTCGTCGAACTTGGCGACGAACTCGGCGTCACCTACGAGACTGGCAAAGAGGTGACCACAATTACGAAAAGTCGAGAGAATTTCATCGTCGAAATCGACGAGGGCGAGCAGACGTACAAACCAGAGAGCGTCGTTGTCAACGCTGATTACGCCCACGCCGAGCAAGAACTACTCCCCGAACACGAACAGCAGTACGACGAAGACTACTGGGAGAAACGCACCTACGCACCCTCGGCGTACCTCCTGTACATGGGTGTCGAAGGAGATGTGGACCCGCTCGAACACCACACGCTCGTCCTGCCGGAAGACTGGGATGGCCACTTCGAGCAAATCTTCGACGACCCAGCATGGCCCGACGAGCCAGCATACTACATCTGTGTCCCCTCGAAAACCGACGACAGCGTCGCACCGGAGGGCCACAGCAACCTCTTCGTGCTCGTCCCCATCGCGCCGGGGCTGGCTGACGGCGACGGCCTCCGCGACCAGTATCGCGAGAAGATTCTCGACGATATTGCCGACAACACCGGCGTCGACTTGCACGACCGAATCGTGGTCGAGGAGGAGTTCTCGGTGTCGGATTTCGTCGACCGGTACAACGCGACCGAAGGGACTGCGCTGGGACTGGCACACACGCTCCGGCAAACCGCACTCCTGCGGCCCAACAACCGCTCGTCGGCCGTCGATGGCCTCTACTTCACCGGGTCGTTCACGACGCCGGGCATCGGCGTTCCGATGTGTCTCATCAGCGGCCAGCACACCGCCGAAGCACTCATTGAAGACGACGCGACAGTGCTGCAGTGACAGACCAAGAACACTAACACGAAGACGCGCTTATAACAATCCGTGACAGATGTCAGTGACCGTCTGAGCGGGCTTGCGCCCTCCGAACAGACGTTCGTGGGCTATCTGTTCTGGCTCTCTCGCCCCCGCTTTTGGCTCTATCTCGCCGGACCAGTCGTCGTCGGCGTCGCCTACGGAGCCTCCTCGACGGCGGAATATTTCACACCACTGTCCGTTGCGCTGTTCGCGTACTTTCTCGTCCCTGCGAATATCTTTCTGTACGGAATCAACGACATCTTCGACGCCGATATTGACGAGGATAATCCCAAAAAGTCCGACGACGGCAAGGAGGTACAGTACCGCGGCGGCCGTGCCGTGACGGTGCTGGTGGTTCTGTCAGCGCTGGCGGCGTTTGCGTTCGTGCCGGTGCTGCCGGCCGTGGGCGTCGCCGCCCTCGGTGGCTTTCTGGTCCTCGGTGCAACGTACAGCGCGCCGCCGCTTCGATTCAAGACCACTCCCCTGTTGGATTCCATCTCGAATGGTCTGTACATCATGCCCGGACTGGTCGCGTACGCGGCGCTTGCAGGAGAATTGCCGCCAGCACTGGTCGTCGCGGGCGGGTGGCTCTGGACGATGGGGATGCACACCTTCTCGGCGATTCCAGATATCGAGCCCGACCAGTCGGCCGGTATTCAGACGACTGCAACGGTACTCGGTCACGACCGAACGCTCGCGTACTGTGCTGGCTGCTGGCTCGCGGCGGCAGTCTCGATGGGACTGGTCCACCCCGGATTCGCGGCTGTCTTTGCCATCTATCCGATGTTCATCGCCGGGATTGTCCTCGCGTCAGTCGATATCGACCGGGCGTACTGGTGGTTCCCGGTACTCAACACGATTGCCGGGGCGGCGCTGACGATGGCGGCAATCTGGAGGCTGACCTATGCCTGACCCCTCGGAGTCTGGAACCCGCGAGCACCTGCGCCGGCTGCTGTCGGACCGCCGGGCCGTCGAGCACAGCCTCGACAGCCTCGTCTCCGAGAATCGGTTTACGATTGCCGTGGTCTTCCCCGTCGTCGGGGCAGTGTTGTTGCTCGCCAGCGCCGAGGGGTTGCTCCCAGACCCGCTGGCGTTCAACCCGTGGCTCGTCCTCTGTGGGGTCGCAGTGATGCGACTGCCGCTGGTTGGTGGGCTGGCACCGCTCATCAACCGCCAGGCCGGGCTGGCGCTGGGCGCGCTGGTCGCCTACACCTACGCCATCGAGTACGTCGGCGCAACAACCGGCCTTCCCTACGGCGAGTTCGAGTACGTCGTCTCGCTGGGGCCGATGCTGCTCGGAACGATTCCGTGGGCGCTGCCGCTGTTTTTCATTCCACTGGTGCTCAATGCCTACCTGCTCTGTCTGCTCGTCCTTGGCGAGCGGGCACGCTCACGGGTGGTCCGCGTGCCGGTTGTTGCCGCGATGGTCGTCGCCATCGACCTCGTGCTCGACCCGGGGGCTGTCGCGCTTGGCTTCTGGCGCTACGAAGCAGGAATATTCTACGGCGTGCCGGCAATCAACTACGCGGGGTGGGTGCTCAGTGCAATCGTCGCAACCGTGCTTATCGATGTGGCGTTCCCACGGACAGCGCTGCTCGAACGGATTGGGCGCTGTGAGTACATGCTCGACGACATGGTGAGTTTCGTCCTGCTGTGGGGAACAGTTAACGGCATCTACGGCGCGTGGATTCCCGTCGCCATCGCGGCGGGATTCGCCGTGGCACTCTACCGGTTCGACCGATTCGACTTCCCGGCCGCCGACCGACCCTTCTGAGCGAGTCAGTGGCCGAAGGACAGCCGTGCCGTTCAGCGCCGCTGGACAGCCAGCTGAGAGTGCTGCGATCACCTATCCACGAATATTAGGCTCCTTCAAGAGTAATAAGCATATACATAACTATTATGTGGTTGTGACTCTGTCACAATCTATGGCACCGACAGGGCCATCTCACGAGGGGCAGCGAACAGGGGGACAAACAGACGAGCGGTCGTTGGACCGGCGGTCGTTTTTGCGGCAGGGAACCGTTGCGGCGGTGGGGGCCGCCGCAGTTGTCGGGACGACGGGAACGGCGGCAGCCGGGGGGTTGGTCGACGGCGAGGGAACGAAAGCCGAGGCACCAAATGACTTCCCGCGCGTGTCGACGCGAGACCACTTCGACAGTGACGGCAACCTGATCAACGGCGAGAGTGTGTGGAGCTACGATGTCGAGGGGTCGTGGCCAGGCTCGTGGGGTGAAGACACGCTGACGCTGTTGATTCACGGGTTCAAGAGTTCTGACGAGGACGACAGCGATATCGACTCCGGCTACGAGTGTCAACTCGGCCTCGAAAAGAACGGCTACACCGGCGACACCGCGGTGTTCACCTGGGACTCTGACGAGGGCGACAGTCTCGACCTGGGCTGGTCGGACGCAAAGGATATCGCCGAGCGAAACGGCCGAAAGCTGGCGAATTTCACGCAGTGGTATACGAGCGCCTACGACGTGAACGTCCGGTGGGTCGCACACTCACTCGGCGCACGGGTCGTGCTGTTTGCGCTCAAGTCGCTGACCGAGGATTACGGCCGGGCAAACGCGGTCAAGTCGGTGTCACTGCTTGGTGGCGCAGTTGCTGACGACTCCGTCTCGCTCGACGCGGGCTGGTTCGATACCGAATACGGCCAGTATATCGAGTATGCAGCCGAGCAGTGTGATAACTTCTATAAGGACGACGACAGCGTTCTGGAGTATATCTTCGAGACCCGGGAGTGGGAAGACGCCGCCGGCGAGAAAGGGTGTGCCGGCCCCGAACCTGCGAATTACACCGACTACGACGTGGCGAATATCGTTCCGACGCACTACGACTACTACGTCAGAGAGTACGGCTGTATCCCACAGGTTGTCGAGAAGTGGTAGTTATTTGACCGACGGGACAGCGTGTTCGGCGTCGCCTGACGTCGTCTCGTCGACGGGGACAGCGCTCACACGACGGAAGACAGTCACCGGGTCCGTGTATCGTCGCCAGTTCCACCACGTCTTGGCGACGAGGTAGAGTTTACGCGGAGTCGTCAGTTCCGGACGCGCGGAGAGCACGTCGTAATCCTGCTTGCGGATATACCGATGGTGTTCGGCGTACAGCACCGCCGATAGCACAACTGCGAACTGGCAGTCTTTCGGGAGGAATTCGATCCCCTCGACACCCTCGCGGTACAGTTGCTCGGCACGGCGCAGTTCTGACTGGATTGCCCGCCGGAACTCGGGAGTTGGCTCTTCACGTTTGATCTGATCGACAGTAACGCCGTACTGCTCCAGCGTCTCCATCGGGAGGTAGACCCGGTCAAGTTCGCGGATGTCCTCACGCACGTCCCGGATGAAGTTCGTCAACTGGAATGCCTCGCCAAGTGCCATCGCGTGTGGGCGGGCTTTCTCCGACTGGTCAACGTCCATAATCGTCGTCATCATGTTACCGACTGCGGAGGCCGACCCGCGCATGTACGCCGCCAGGTCCTCGTACGTTTCGTAGCGGTCGGTGTCGATATCGGAGCACATCGCGTTGATGAACTCGTTAACTTCTTCGTCGGCGATGCCCTCCTGCTCGCGGATGTCGGAAAAGGCCTCAATCACCGGTTCGTCGTGGGATGTCTCACCGAGGGCGGCCGCTCGGATGGCCTCCAGTTGCTCGCGCTGGTTGGCCGGAGACTGACCCGAACTGTCGTCGACTACCTCGTCCGCAACGCGGAAAAAGCCGTACAGCACGTATGTCTGCTCCCGGATGCGCTCGGGGAGCAGCCGTGTCGCATAGTAGAAGGTCTGACCTGTCTCGCGATGGATGGCCTTTCCTCTATCGCGCTGAGCGTTGTTCACACTGTTTTGGTTGGGCCTCGCAAAGTTAAACTTGGTTGTTGTATTGGAGTAAATTTTTCCGGTATGCGTACCGAGTATTCGGCGCCCTCGGGAGTGTACGGCGGGAATACGACGGCAGCGAAAAGGTGTCAAATCAGTCAGTTGCGTAGCCGAGCGCGGTGTCGATTCGGCCAAGTTCCGGCCCTGTTGTCTCGGACCCGACGATATACCCGCTGTCGTTTGCGAGCAGTCCCGACCCAACCAGCGGCCCGCCGTAATTGATGGTCCCGATGTCGGCCGGGACGCCGAGATGCTCCTCGATCCGGTCGAGTTCGTCGTCGGTAGATTTCGGATGACAGAGCACGCCGCGGTTGGTCGCAACGGCGGCCGTCCCAACCGTGTTCACCCCGGCAATATCGCCGCGTTCGACCGGGACGTCGAGTCCATCTTTGATCCGCTGAATTGCCTCGCGCGGCAGGTCAGGGTGGACGTACGCGCCGGTGTCGTTGGCCAGAACGACGTTGCCGGCGGCGTTGATCCGGCCCGGGAGTTCGGTAATCGGAAGGTCGACCGCTTCAGTAATTCGGTCGCGTTCGCGGTCGGTGACGCGACTGCTGACGAGCAACCCGTTCGAGTTGCCGGCAACCAGTGAGCCGACCGTACCGGACCGGCCGACCGTCGTCTCGACAGCCGGGACCGACAGCTCTTCGGCACAGTCTGCGACCAGTTCGTCGTCGAGGTCGGGCCGGACGAGCAGACAGGAATCGGTTGCTCGTGCGAAGACGCCGATATACGGCGACCCGGAGAATGCCGCGCGGAGCACCGTTACTCTGCGATTTCCGCTTCGACTGCCACGTCGCCTTCCTCCTCGAAGCGCGCGGCGCGGATGCGGACCGAACTCGGCGGCGACGTTCGACCGTGTGACCAGATTTCTTCGTTAATCGAGGGGTCGAGGCGGACGACATCCTCGTCGACGGAGAAGTGCTGGGCGAGATGTTCGCGGACCAGCGACAGCGCCTTGTCGGCGGCGTTCGTGCTGGAACCGCGGTTCGCGTCACGAAGCGGGACAGTGACGACCCGCTCCTCGAAATCACTCGCGCTCATTCGTCGGTATCACTCCGCCGCCAGTTTCGTCGCTGTGGGTTACGCATGACGTCACGGTCGGTCTTGACCATGACCCACGCCGGTACCCGGCTGTTCTGGTTTTCCAGCTTCGCCAGTCGCTTCTTTTTCGCCTTCGATTTCTTACTCATAGTAGCCGTTTCTACCCCGCGGTTGCATAAATGTGTGTCCCTTTCGCCGGAGTGTCAAACCCCGCCCGACAAACATACTGCCCCACCGCACTCAGTTCGAGTGCTCAGGTCGGTCGAGTGACTGCCGGCACTCCACAAAGTCCGCGGCGAGTGACTCGATATCCGAGGTCGCAAGTTCGCCACGGTCGGTGACATAGCAGTCAATCAACTCCGCCGGCGTCCGCTCGAAGGTTGGATTGACAACGTCGATAGCCGCCGGCCCATCGTACAATTCCTCGGGTGGTCGTGGCTCGGTTTCGTCGGTGGCTGTGGGTGCAATTTTGTCGGCTGCGGTCGCAACGGCGACCGGAATATCGAGGTCTGTGGCGACGGCCGCAGCTGGCCGCGTCCCGACCTTATTCCGAACTGCACCGTCCGGCAGGAGTGCGTCGGCACCGACAACGAGCACATCGGCGCCCCACGCCGCCAGTTGGCCCGGGAACGCTGCGTCGCTTGTCACTGTGGTCGGAATCTCAGAGGCGAATTCTTCAGCCACGGCAACGCCCTCCCTGCCCGGACAAGACTCCGAAACCAGCACCGCGTCGGGGTCGCATTCGACTACGCCTCGAACGACTGTTCCGGACCGGGAGAGTGTGGCAACGCGAGCCTCGCCGACCCACGACTGCAGAGCCGAGGCTGCCTGCGTATCCGCAGACAGAGCGCGGTCGATGCCCTCAATTACTTCCTGTTCGACGGCCGCGGGGTCAGTTCCAGCCGCGTCGATAACCTGCGCTATCCGATTTGCAAGCACAACCATCGGCGGGCGGGCGTCGACCAGTTCGCGGGCAACTGCGAAAATATCGTCGGACCGCCGCAGGTCGCTGTCCGTTGCTAACAGCGCCGCCTCGTCGCGCAGGACTTCGAGCGCACGAACTGAGAGATACGCCGACCCGTGCTCGTGGTCGTTCGTAACCGTCTCCACAGTTGGCCGAACGCGGTCGTAGGACACGTCGAGGTCCAAGACTGTGTCTCGCCGGAAGACTGCTGTCGGGCTGGTCCACTCGGACTTCGTATGTTCTCTGTCGAGTTCGACGGCCCGCGTCGGGCACTCGAACAGGTAGGGATGGACAGTCCAGCGCACGCCGAGGTCCGAATCTTCGACCCGAAAGGACTCGCCACGACGGACGAGCGTGCACGTGGTGGGGTCGATACCAGTCTCATCGCGAATCTCGGCACGAACGGCGCCGTCGGGGCCGTCGTGGTCCTCGACGTGTCCGGCCACTCCGGCCCAGTGACCCTGATACGAGCCAACGTCGTCACTCCGTTTGAGTAAGAGTACGTCGCCCTCCGTGCGCAGAAAGGCCGTAACGACCGCGCGTTCGTCCATTATTTCTCGCGTTCGACCACGAACTCGGCGAACTCCCGCAGGAACTCTTTGGCCTCGCTGTCCGCGACACCGGCGGCGTCGAGTGCTTCGAGCGCCTCGGTCGACTTCGCTCGGGCGCGCTCCGTTGCCTCCTCGGGCGTCAGGTCAGTCACCTCGACCAGCGACGGCCGCTCCATCGCGGCGTCGGTTCCCGTCGGTTTGCCGAGTTGCTCGGCGTCGGCGGTGGCGTCAAGCACATCGTCGCGCATCTGGAAGGCAACGCCAACCCGCTCGGCGTACTGCCCGAACGCTTCGACGGTAAAAGCGTCGGCGTCGGCGGCGATAGCCCCCAACTCTGCGGCAGCCCGGAACAGCGCACCAGTTTTGCGACGGGCTAGCTCCATATACTCCGCTTCGTTGACCGGTTCGCCAACCAGTTCCATCGCCTCACCCTCACCGAGTTCGACCATCGACTCGGCGACGGCCTGCATCGCGCGTTCGTTCGTCGAGAACAGTGCAAAGGCTTCGCCGATCAGTCCGTCAGAGGCAGTGATAGCGGGGCCGTGACCGAATTCAGTCCAGGCGGCTGGGGTCCCGCGGCGGAGTTCAGATTCGTCGATGATGTCGTCAATCACCAGCGAGGCGTTGTGAACGAGTTCGATGCCGACAGCATAGTCGAGTGCTTCCGAGGTGTCGCCGTCAAGCGCGTCGCAGACGAGTACAGTGACCGTCGGCCGGACACGTTTGCCCCCGGAGAGTGAGACGTGTTCCATCTCCGCGGTCAGTGTGTCTGGCTCGGTCTCCGCGAGTACCGCTTCGAGCCGTTGCTCGATGCGGTCCCGCCGTCGATTCAGATACTCCATTACCGACTGGTAGTGCCTTGAGTCGCAAGTACGTAACGGACCTGCCCGAGTGCAGGTATTGTATCCGCCGCCGCTTTTATATCCGCCTCACTCCTATGCGAAAGAGAACCACATGTACGGCAATACCCAGTTTGGTGACGAGCCGCCGGATATTGAACTTACTTCGGAACAGCGCAAACATCTCCGACAGGACCTATCGACTGTTGCAGAGCGGACACGAGACCTGCTGCCGGGCGAATTTGTCGTCGGTTCTGAACTCGTCGACGGCTCGAACGGCCCGCAAGCAACCGTCGCCGTTCAGCCGCCAATCGGCGGCATCGTCAGTGCGAACTGCAGCCTCACTGATGAACTGACAATTGACGAAACCCAGCAGGAAGACCTCGCTGTCGGCCTCGCCGCCAGTGCTGCCCTTCAGGTCAAGCAGGCCAGCCAGGGCGACCAGTCGCCAGTCGCACGGTAACGCTTATTTCCCCGACTTTCTGTGGGCAGGCGTCGGGACCGGTGGTCGATAGAACAGTGTGTACACAACAACGCTAGCCGCGGGCACGCTCGCCGCGAACAGCGCGTGTGACAGGTCCACGGCTGGAAGGAGACCGACTGTCAGCCCCACCAGTAACACGAGCCCAATGCAAGCCAGCGACAGATCGTGTCGTGTAACCGTGATTCCGTGGACCTGTGCCATCACGTGAGTGTGCGAACGCCACCTAATTAAATATTATTACCGAGAACGAAGCCAGTGTCGGCAGTGATACTGGCGGGACCAGATATACATTAGTCGGGTCGAAAAGGATGATAGATGATCGAGGCGCGGGACCTTCGCAAGGAGTACGGCGGATTCGTCGCCGTCGACGGAAGTACGTTCAGCGTCGACGGGGGAGAAGTGTTCGGCGTCATCGGACCAAACGGCGCTGGCAAGACAACGACGCTGAAGATGCTCGCTGGCCTGCTCGACCCGACCGCTGGCAGCGCAGAGGTGGCGGGCTACGATGTCAGCGAGACGGAGATGCGCCACCATCTCGGCTTTCTCCCAGAAGAATCGCCACTGTACGAGGAGATGACGCCAATTTCGTATCTCTCCTTCTTTGCGGATCTGTACGATGTCGACAGCGACGTGGCCGAGCAGCGGATTCACGACACACTCGACGACCTGAACCTCGAACACCGCCATCGCCAGCTCGGCGATATGTCGAAAGGGATGAAACGAAAAGTCGCGATTGCTCGCTCGCTGATCAACGACCCCGAAGTCCTCATTTACGACGAACCGGCGAGCGGACTCGACCCGTTGACGACCAACTACATCATCGAGTTCACGGAGCGGTTGGCCGAGGAAGGCAAGACGATAATCTTCAGCGCGCACAATCTCTTTCACGTCGAGTCGATCTGTGACCGGGTCGTCATCATGAACGAAGGGAAGATCGTTGCCCGGGGCGGCCTCGACCAGCTCCGCCAGGAGTACGGCGAGACCACCTACCACGTCTACACGACGGTCGAACTCGACGAGAGCGTCCGCGAGAACGGTCGGTATCGGGCGGTCGTCGAGAGTATGGAAGCCGTCGACTCGCTGCGGTCGGCAGCAACAGAGGCCGGGGGTGAAGTGATCGACATCCGCACAGAGGAGTCGAGTCTCGAAGAGGTCTTCCTGAACGTCGCCGAGGCCGGAACAACGGGTGACCGCTACGTCGAGGAGGGCGGACAGTGAACCCGCGGAAACTGCTCCGCATCGCCCGCTGGGAAGTCGCAAAGAACGCTGGCGGACTGGACCGCCGTACTGTCGCGATTACGGTGGTGATGATCGTCCTCTTTGCCGCCGTCTCGCCGCTGATTGCGGCCGGTGGCGTTGGGCTGGAGGATGGCATCTACCGGGTCGGCGTCGACGAGGACAGCCAGTACTACGGCGTCGCCCAGACCGACCCGACCTTCGAGATTGTCGCGGGTGCCGACGAGCGTGACCTCCAGACCGGCGAGGTCGAGTTACTCATCGACGACCGGACGATTCGCGTCGCGGATAGTCGAAAAGGCTCGGCTGCCTACTCGGAGTTCCGCGAGAGTGTCCAGCGGTACAACAACCAGCAACTGGCCGGCGAAGCGAACCAGACTGCCGCGTTCCCGGTCGAAGTGACTGTCGAGTTCCGCGAACAGTCCGACCCCAGCGGAACGGATGACCAGACCGACGACGGGACAACGACCGACGGTGGCGATGGCGGTAGCGATGGCTCAGGAGGGGCCGATGACGGCAGTACCGACGGCGGGACCAGTGATGGGTCGGATGGCAGCGGTGACGGCGGAGCGGGTGATGGGGGGACCGACGATGGCAGTACAGATGGCGGGGCCACTGATGGTTCAGGCGATGGTGGCACCGCTGGCGGAAGTGTCGGGTCGGCAGCGCCAACACTCGGACAAGACCAGCTTAGCGGCTCACCCGCGGACATCAGCCCGCCGTTCCCCTTCCAGTCGCTGGTGCTCGCCTTCGTGTTCGTCATCCCGCTGAATTTCCTGATTCAGGCCTACGGCTCGACGATGCTCTCCGAGCGACTCAACCGCCGCGGCGAACTCATTCTCGTCTCACCTGTCTCGCGGCTGGACATCATCGGCGGCAAGACGCTCCCGTACTTCCTCGGCGCGATGGCTGTCGAGGGTGTGATTGCAGTCTCGCTGTTTTACATCGCTCAGGGTGGCCTCGGCGGTGCTATCTCACTGTTCGCGGTGATGCCGATTGTCCTGCTCTTTCTCTCGGCGACGTTCCTCGGCGCGATGTTCGCACGGTCGTTCAAGGAACTGACCTTCATCACGGTAACCATCACTGTCGTCCTGACCAGCTACGCGTTCGTCCCCGCAATCTTCACCGAGTCGGGGGCAGTCGCGCTCATCTCGCCGCTGACACTGGTCGTCAGGGAGTTACAGGGCGAGGCATTGACGCTGTCTGCTGTTGTCTTCTCGACGCTGCCTCCACTGCTGACCGCCGGGCTGTTCTTCGGCCTCGGCTCCGGGCTCTACCGCGAGGAAGACCTCTTCGACCAGCGTTCGCTGCCGGGCAAAGTACTCGACGCGCTGGCGGTGCCAATTTCCCGCCCCCGCCACGTCGGTATCATGACTGTCGTGCTCATTCCGTTCGTGTTCGTCAGCCAGTTGCTCGCGATTGCCCTGCTGTTCGCCGTCCAGCAGGTGTCCGTCCAGCTCGCGACAGTGCTCATTCTGGTTGTCGTCGCCGTCGTCGAGGAGTTCGCGAAGAGCCTCCACATCTACGCCGCACACACCCACAACCGCTTCGAGCGAACGATGCGAGTAGCAGTCGTGCTCGGCATCGCCAGCGGCGTCGGCTTCTTCGTCGGCGAGAAGATTGCGCTGCTCGCACAACTCGTCGGGCTGCAGGAGGTTGCCACCGCAGAAGCCGGGCTGTCCGGCGGCATCGCACAGGGGCCGATTCTCATCGTCTTCTTGCTCGCGCCGCTGCTGTTGCACGTCGTGACAGCGACAATCTCCGCAGTGGGAGCGAAAGGAACCCGGCGCTCCTATCTCGCGGCGGTGGTGGTGGCAATCGGCGTCCACCTCGCGTACAACCTCACGGTGGTGAGTGCCGTTGCGTAACCCAATTACTGCGCTCGCCTCGAGCGCCCGAGCGACCATCGCCGGCAGAGAAATCTCTGCACTGAGTCGTGAGAAGACCATCGTGCTCGCGCTTGCGATTCAGTTGTTCATCGCTGCGTTCTCCTCGTTTCTCGTTGTTGGGTTGACTTCGCTGTACGACCCCTCCGCCGAGGGGGGCGAAATTGCGGTTGGTGTCTCCGGCGAAGAGCGAGACAAACTGATTCGCGTCGCCGAGGAGACACAGGGTGTGAGTCCAACACCGTACAGCAGCCAGGCCAGTGCGCTCGCAGCCTTCGAGAGTGGTGAACTCAACGCGGTGTTACACACGAGGCGGGTGCAAACAGACCAGGGGGTGAGAATCGCCGTCGACGCCGAGGTGCCAGCCGACAGTCTGGAGACGACGCTGGTCATCGTCCGGCTGCAGGAGTTACTGCTGGAGTTAGAGCGCCAGGAGCGGGCCGTCCGCAGCGATAGTCTGGAGTTCTCGCCGGTGGAGTTGCCCGAGGAACAGCAAGACAGCGACGACTTCACGCAGTACTTCACCTTTACCTACACCATCCTGCTGCCGCTGTTGCTGTTCCTGCCGCCGTTCATCAGCGGCTCGGTCGTGGTTGACTCGGTGACCGAAGAGTTAGAGCGGGGGACGCTCGAATTACTACGGGTTGCGCCGGTGTCGCTAACCGAGATTGTCGACGGGAAAGCGATTGGGATGATACTGATAGCACCGCTGCAAGCGTTGCTGTGGCTGGGGCTGTTGTGGGCGAACGGCATTACTGTCGCCAACGTGGGGCTGTTGCTGTTGCTCGTGACGGCGATAGCAACGCTAACGACCGCCGTTGGGCTTTTCCTCGGCCTGCTCACCGGGACCAGACAGAAGGCACAGTTGCTGTACTCGACGCTCATGCTGGTGCTGTTCGGCGCGGCGGCAGTGCTGCCGGAACACCCTGCCTCGACAGCGGCGCTGCTGGCAGTCGATAGCGCGTCGCTGGGTACGTTGGTCCACGTGGGCGCGATAACAATCGTGGCAGGCGCCACGTTTGCGCTGGTTCGGTCCTACGTCAACAGACTCGACCCAGAGTCACTCTGACTCACTCGACGGTCAGTGTAACAGTGACAGCACCGCGGTCGGCGAGTGCAGAGACGAGTTCGCGGTCGAGGTCCGCGGCGGCCCCGCTCGCGTCCACAGCGATTGTCCGGTCGTCATCTGTGTACTCACTGGTCCGGATGACAGCGCTGCGCTCGCCCTCGAAGGTCAGGTCACTGTCACCGCGGGCGGTCAACTGGTCGCTGTGCTCGCCCACCTCGATGTCGATGGTGATGGTGGCGTTGTCGTCCTGACAGGCGACAGCGAAATCGTCGTCGAACTCGGCCGGGACACAGTCGGCTTCGATGCCAACGATACAGTCCCCGGCAGGCGTGAGAAACTCATCACTGGTCAGTTCGAGCGTACTCGCGTGCTCGGCGCTGACGTGTTCGTGCCCAACGGCTCGAATCTGTTCCCGTGGCGGAGTCATCGTCAGTGCGTCCGAGAACGGGAAGTAATTACCTTGCGATGCCGCAGGCTCAGATGAGCGTCGCGCTGTAGGCCAGCATCGAGAGCACCATCAGGCCGACGAAAAACAGCGCAATGATCTGTTCACTGTTCATACCGGAGCATATAGGAGAGGATACATTAGGCTTTTCGCTCGGGCCGGGCGGCAGAATTATGCCCGTGAGCGTCGCAGACAACGTATGGCGCGAGACTCCGGTGGAGCCGTCTTCGAGTTGTTGGCAGTCTTTGTCTTCGTCTACGCCCTCCAGCTGGTCTCAGCCTTCGCTGGCCTCGTGGGGAGCCTGTTCGTACTCTCCCCGCCGGTCTCGGAGCACCCGTGGACAGTCGTGACGAGTATCTACGCACACGACGGACTCGGTCACCTCGTCTCGAACGCGATTGCGCTGCTCATCTTCGGCTGGCCAGTTGCACGCGCGACCACACGATTTCGATTCCACCTCTTCGTCATCGTCAGCGGTTCACTGGCTGGCCTCACACAGATTATCGTGACAGACGTTTCGGGGGTACTGGGCGCGAGCGGTGCTGTCTTCGCGCTGCTTGGCTATCTGCTCGCGGGCAATCGGCTGTCGAGTTCACTCGCGAGTCTCGTCGAAATTCCGACGTGGCTGGCTCTCACTGTGTTTGTTATCATCGCGGCTGTCGTGACACTGGCGACGGCGAGTCCGGGTGTCGCGCTGATTGCACACTTTGTGGGACTGATGGTCGGGCTCCTAGCGGGCCGAATCGGCGTCCTCAACCCCGGGAGTCGACGCCGGGCGTCACCAGCCAGCGGCGTCTCGTAGCAGTACGTTCAAACCATCCGGGCGAGAAGACAAACCAGATGGCTTCCGGTATCCGCGCGACCATCGCGTTCTCCGACCCCGGTGACTGTCCGATTGCGGCAACAGCAGCACAGGCCGAGACACCAATCGAGCAGGTGTCGACATCAATCGGGAGTGACACAGCCAAAAGCGTCACCGAGTTTCTGGCGCCAAGCGACATCGAGCCACCGGCAGGCGTGGAACCGGCATTCTCCTACGGGACGGAAACAATTTACCGGACTGTTCACGACGGCGAGGAGTGTTGTCCCTGTGAGTGTCTCGGCAACCGTGGCTGTCCGGTCCACCGATACAACGCCGAAGATGGGACGCTCACGCTCGTCTTTCACGCCAGTGACTTCGAGACCTTACAGACCATTGTTGGAGACCTCCGGGACCGGTATCCCCCGGTCGATGTGCAACGGTTGCTGCAGCCACCGCTGGACGGGTCGCCCGAGGGCCGGGTGTTCGTCAACCGTGGTCGGCTGACTGACCGCCAGTTGGAGGTGCTCGAAACTGCGTACAGCCGTGGCTACTTCGAGCGACCAAAACGAGCCAATGCGACCGAACTCGCAGAGGAACTCGGGATTGCCCAGTCGACGTTTACAGAGCACCTGATGACTGCCCAGCGAAAGCTGCTTGACGACGCGCTCGAAGTCGACGCTGACCGGGCATGAAATAGCTTAAGGCCACGAATATCTATGTCCATGACGAACAAGCAATGAGTTTGGCAGAGGAGACAGAGATGGTGGCTGCGGAGATTAACGAGTTTCTAAGTGGGACGGAGACGGGTGTGCTCGCGCTTGCGGACGATGACAACCCCTACTCGATTCCGATTTCCTACGGCTACGACGCTGGCTCCGAGACGTTCTACATGCGGTTGGTCTCCACCCCAGACAGCGACAAGCGGGGATTTCTCTCCTCTGAGCCGCGGGCCAGACTGGTCATTTACGACGAGAATGACACACAGACGCGCTACCGGAGCGTGGTAGCAACTGGAATCCTCGAGCAGATCGACCCCAACGAAATGTCTGTCGAGGAAATCGAACAGTACGGCGAGGCACGACGGCCACTGTTCGAGATCTGGGGACAGGGAAAAGAGGAACTCGATATCAAACTATACCGACTCAATCCTGACGAACTGACCGGCCGACGAACCGAAGTCGACCGCTAATCTTACTCCGTGAACTCGGTGCTATCGACCGCTGTTGCACAGACTGGGCAGCCGTTCGACTCGATTGCTTTGCGCATCGTTTCGTTGACATCGATTTGTTGTCCACATGCTGGACATGTGAACTCGTACTCTTTCATAGGTTGATATCCGCCTCCTGCCTGTGATTCGGGCTCTGACATCCGCAGATTACCCTCTTGATTCGGTGTATGCTGGGTTTCCAGATAGAGCTACAACCAGTATATCCGGGCTGATTCAAGTAGGGCTCGACCTCGGTTTTCGTGCTCACTTATGATGTCCGAACAGATGCGGTCAAGCTTTTAAAAGAACTCGAAATTCTCCAAAGTTGCCACAATAGCAGCCTAATCAGAGGTGCGTTCTGAAAAGTCACGTCTCAGCCCTCATCGCTGGCTGTTGAGCACGGGACTCAATCGAGAGCGCTGAATGCTTCGATAACGTCTGCGACCAGGTTCTGGTCATAGCTCCAGAAACTCTCGTACCCAGTTTCGTGTTTCGTAGGCTCCAAGGCGCTCGTCGAGGTCAGTCTCGGAGTCGATGTACACTCCGTGCGCTGGTCGTCGATGCCATCGAGATACTCCCCGAACATCGGACACTTCACGCCTCTCCGTGGAACAGTTCTGCGGCAATACTCTGCTGAATCAGCGACTGAACCTCCTCCGGTAGCTCGGCCCGTTCGACCGTCCCCGCTTCGGAATCAAACTTGACGAACCCCTCGGCAGCGAGCTTCGGCAGATGGCAGTGGTGGAGTGCGGTTCGGATTCGCTCGTAGTTCACCTGTTCGCCTGTGGTCGCCGCCCAGCCGTACAGTAGCTCCGCGAATTCGTCGACCGTTCCTCTCTCAGTGGTGAGCAGCGCGAACAGCAGCCGCCGGCGTGACGTGTCTGCGAGCACCCGGTAGAAGTCATCGCTGGCGAATTCGACCGCGGTACTGTCCACCTCCAGGTCTGAGAGCCCAACATCTGCTCTGTCCATATGTAGATGTTAGTCAATTCATAGGTAATAGATGGATGGGCTAGTTACCTAGTGCCACAACCAACGAGACCGACTCAGTCGTCAGCTTCGCCGTCCTCGGCAACAATCTCGCCAAGGCCGTCGAGCGGACGGTCGGGATTCTGCTCGTCCAGCTCTGGCGGCGAGCCGAGTTGGACGTCGTCGCTGGCGGATTCTCGGAGTCGGGTTCGGCCACGGTGGACAGAAATATCGTCGTTGAGGTGCAGATCAATTGCCTCTAGCAGCGCGTCAGCCTCCAGCGGTTGGCCGAGGCGTTCGAGGTCCTCGCGCTCGGCGTTCGGGGGGACGTTGAACGCTCGCTGTGTGATGATCGGCCCCTGGTCGAGGTCGGTCGTCACGTAGTGAGCGGTCACGCCGGCAATCCGGACACCCTCTTCGAGCGCCTGCAGATAGGCCTCTGCGCCGGGGAACGATGGCAGCAGCGACGGGTGAACGTTGATAATGCGACTTTCGTACCGGAAGACGACGTCGGGGCTGAGAATGCGCATGTACCGCGCCAGTACGATCAGGTCAGCGTCGTACTCTCCGAGCAAGTCGAGTAGTTGCTGCTCGTCCGGCGTACCCTTCTCGTCGCCGATATTGTGGAAGGGGACGTCGTACTTCTCCGCCAGTGGTTCGAGGTCGTCGTGGTTGCCGATGACGACGCTCACATCTGCGCCGAGTTCACCGCTGGCCCAGGCCTCGAAAATCGCTTCCAGACAGTGTGATTCCTTGGTGACGAGCACAGCAATCTGTTTCGTGTCACGGTCGGCAGGGAACCGGACCTGTACGTCGACGCCGAGTTCCTCGCCCAACTCGTGCAGATCCTCGCGGAGGGTCTCCTGTGTGCAGACCATGTCGGCGGTATCGACACGCATCGTCATCCGGAAGACGCCTTCACGGACCGCCTGGTCGAGGTCCTCGATATTGATGCTTCGCTCGAACAGCAGCGTGGTGACGTTGGCGATAAGCCCGGTGTCGTCCTCGCCGACGACGGTAATTTCGGTGAATTCCCGGGTCATTCAGCCCACCTCGCAACGACAATCATACTCGTAGTGAGTGGGTCTGATGTGGATAAGCTTTCGTGTTCGACGCTTCGGGTGTGCTCACTCAGCCGCCAGCACTCGGAGTTCGATGCCATCTGGGTCACTCACAGAGAACCCCTCCGCTGTGTCGGCTACTGCATACTGACTACGGTCGAGGCGGTCTCGGAGCGCACCGAGAGCGTCGGTGTCGGGGAGGACAATCTCGAACCAGTCCAGCCCGCGGCGCGCTGCTGGTTCGATTCGACCGTTCCACGTGTTCGCGCCGATGTGGTGGTGATAGCCGCCAGCGCCGAGAAATCTGGCGCTCAACATCGTCGCCTGCAGGTTGAATCCAAGCGTCTCAGTATAGAACTCGTCGACGGCCGAAAGTGAGGAGACTTCGAGATGGATGTGCCCAATATCGGTCCCGGCAGGCGCGGTGTCTGCTCCGCCTGCGGCGGCTGCGGTGGTGTCGAGGTCAAGTGGATACGTCCCCATGTCAATCCGGCCATCCGCGCCAACCGGCCACTCCTCGCGTGGGAAGTCACGGTAGATTTCGACGCCGTTGTCTTCGGGGTCGGTGAGATACAGCGCCTCGCTGACGCCGTGGTCCGAGGCACCGTCGAGTCGCCACCCTTCGCGGATTCGCTGGAGCGCCTCCCCCAGCGCCGCCCGGGTCGGAACTCTGAACGCGGTATGAAAGAGTCCGGTTTCGGACTGCTCCCGAGCGGGAGCGCTCTCGTCTTTAGTTAGAACGAGTAGCGGCGAGTCCTCGACACCGAGAACGGTCGTGTCCCCAGATTCGCTGTGGACAGTCAGCCCAACGACATCGCGGTAGAACTCCGTCATCGCGGTGCTATCTGCGACCCGTAGCGCCGTCCGCCCGATTGCAGTCTCTGGCGGGAGTGAATTCGGCGTCGATTCCATACGGCTTCTTCGGACCGGGAGATGTTGTCGGTTGTGTCCGCTGGGACGCAAGGGCGGTGTTCGCTGGGTGGTGTTTTCTTTGGCAGAAGTGGAGACTGATGGACTGCAAACAACTAGAAAGCCCCCGCCCGCTTGCCTGCCCGGGACTTGCTGCGCTCCTCGTTCCACTGCGGTGCTTGCTGCGTCCGGGACAGAGCAAGCGGACGGCCCCTTTCAGTCCCACCCGCGGTGGCCTGCGACACACGCCACAGGGTGGGACTGAAGGGGGCGTTCACGGCGCCACGCGCCGTGAGCTCGGGAGAGCTTCTCTCCCGGTGAGGTTCTCGGCGACGGCGGGCGCAGCAAGCACCCACGGCGCGCAGCAAGCCCCCCGAGTCGAGAACCTCGGGGCTTTCTGGTTCTTCGAATCCCGTTTCGCCTATTTAAACACTACCGTTCGCTGTCCCCCAAACCACAAGCGTTTTCGAGGTGCCCACCCCCACAGCAAACAATGACAGCCTACACCGCGACAATCACTGTCCGGCTCAAGTCGGGCGTCCTCGACCCCGAGGCCGAGACGACACAGCGCTCGCTGGAACGGCTCGGTTTCGAACTCGAGGATCTGCGCTCGGCCGACCAGTTCGAGGTCGACATCAACGCCGACGACGAGGCGGCGGCCACAGAGCGCGTGACCGACATGACCGAGCGACTGCTCGCAAACCCGACGCTGCACGACTACGACATCACCGTACAGGAACGATGACTGTCGCAGTAATCCAGTTCGGCGGAAGCAACTGTGACCGGGATACGGTGCAGGCACTGACCGCGATGGGTGTCGACGCAGAACTCGTCTGGCACGAGGACGGCCTCCCCGAGGAACCGAGTGGTATCGTCCTCCCCGGCGGGTTCTCGTATGGCGATTACCTCCGGGCAGGCGCGATGGCTGCCCGTTCGCCAATCATGGAAGAGGTTCGTGACGAGGCCGAAGACGGAACGCCCGTACTCGGAATCTGTAACGGCGCACAGATTGGCTGTGAATCCTCGCTCACGCCCGGCGCGTTCACGACCAACGAGAGCGCGCGGTTCCAGTGCGAACGCGTTCACCTGCGCGTCGAGAACGCCGACACGCCCTGGACAGCAGCCTACGACGAGGGCGAAGTCGTAGAGTTCCCCATCGCCCACGGTGAAGGTCGGTTCGAGATTGCAGACGACAGACTCGACGAACTCGAAGCCGACAACCGAGTTCTCTTCCGGTACTGCGACGCTGACGGCACCGTGAGCGACGGCACGAACCCCAACGGCTCGAAACACAACGTCGCGGGCGTGACTGGTGACAGCGACCACGTTGCTGTGATGATGCCACACCCGGAACGTGTCTCCTTGCCGGAGCTCGGTAGTACGGAAGGCCGCGGTGTGCTGCGCGGGTTCAAGAACTAATCTGACTGGTGCGTCACGGTTCCGTCCGGGGCGACAATCCGCGGGTCTGGGACGTCGAAATCGGGTTCACGGCCGACCGTCAGGATTCGCTCTGTTCTGGTCAGTTCTTCGGTTGCCGGGCTCGGCTTGTTGATCTCTTCGTACTCGACAGCGATGCCATCCGCAGCCCCACTCATGCGGACGACGAGCAGTTGATAGGATGGGTAAAACACCGGCGGCAACACCCCGATAATACCGTCACGGCGGTGGAGTCGCTTGAGCCACGTCCCCGTGTTGACCAGCAGGCCATCCCCGACCTCGGTCACCTGCGGGCGGTGGGTGTGGCCATAACAGAAGACCGTCGTCTCGTCGGGTTCGAGCACATCGTCCGCAGCCGCAATGTACGGTGAGGCGGCGTCGACAGTCAACTCCGTCTCGAAGACGCCAAAGCGGTCGATGGTCTGGCGAATATCGCGGCGAATGAAGTATAACGGAATCCCGATGAGGACGACCAGTCCCGCGAGTGAGATGTTGAACGCGAGCAGATACCACGCTACGGTGCCCGCCGACCCGAACTGGCGCAGCGATTCCGTCGCGACGTCGACCGGCGCAGACCAGATGCCGGCGATATCGAGACCAGCCAGCACGGCGAGAACGATCGAGATGTTGAACAGGAGCAGGAATGGAATCAGCGAGTACCGGATGAGTGGGTTCATCTCCCGGTAAAAATACTTCGACAACATCCAGATCGGCATTCGCTCGGTCGGCGTAACTGCCTGCACGTCTTTCAGCCAGTTGTACCGGCCGCGGTCCGAGAGTTTTCCTGCTCGGCTCGTGACCAGCGTGTTGTAGTAATAGCCAAGCGGCGAGGCGTGTGGGTTACCCCAATCATCGATCTGATTGTTCGGGTCGCGCTGGTGGCCGTGTTCGAAGTAAACCTCCTGCTCGCCGACGGCACGAGTCATCGACTGTTCCTGTACGAGGTCGACGTTGTACTCCCCGAAGCGCTCGACGTACTCGTCGTAGGCAGCCAGTTCGTGGTCGTGATTGCCGGGTAATAGCGTGATATCGATGTTTGCTCCTGTTTCGCGCAACTGCTCGAACAGGTCGGGATAGGCCGCTTCCAGCGCGTCGAACTTCCCGATGCCGTCGATGGTGGTGAACTCCCACAACCCGAAGGCGTCGCCGTTGATAATCAGTTCTGCGTTCTCGTCGGTCTCGGCCAGTCTGTCGAGAAACCCGAGCAGTTCCTCCAGAAAGTCGACCCGCTCCAGTTGTTCGTCACCGCCGATGTGGAGGTCGCTGATGACGTAGTACACCCGGTCGTCGTCGGCCATCTGCCGTCTCTTTTCCGCCGACGGTGATAAGTCTGCGGTCAGTAGGCCAGACGGCAACACTGTCCGCTCACCACAGAACATATATTTTTGCCGGAAAACATTAAAAAACATGAATAACCTTATGCGGTTGCAACTAATCGGCATGGCCCTCCTGTTGACCGCGACAGGTGCAGAGTTGCTCCGGGAAGGGGTCACTCAGTTGCTGTGGGCCAGCGTCCTCGCGGTTGGGGCCGCAGTCTGCGTACTTGCCTGGCGCTGGCGGCTCAAAGCCGTGTTGTCGGTTCCGTCGGTTGATGAGTTGTATGCGTTGGCGATCAGCTTGTCTGTGGTGTTACTGGTCTCTGGCGGGATGCTCTGGCTTCGAATGGTCAATGCACCACTCTACCACATCCTCGCACATGGACTGCTCCTCGGCTGGTTTATCACTCTCATCGCAGAACGAATCGATCACCGGAGGGGAGTCCAGAACGTGGCTGAGGCGTAATCACCGAACCAGCGGCATCGAGTAACTCCGCTCGCGCTTGCAGACTTCCTCCCAGGTTCGCTCGCAGTCACAGGACACTTGCTCGAACACCGAGGGGTCCTGTCGGAGGTCGAAATCCTTGATAGCGCGCTGGACGCGGTCGTCGCACTCGCCACAGTTGTGCGCGCCGCGGTCGCTGCCGTGGCCGACTGGGTCGGAGACAACAATCACGTCCTCCTCTGCAGTCGATTCGAGCACCTCGGCAACCGACCACAGCCACGGCGGGCGGTAGCCGTCGTCGAAGTAGAGCTGTTCGACCATCGTGAACTCCTGGACGTTGGTCGGATTCATCGAGACGGTGTGACAACCCTCGACGGCAGCACAGCGGCGAATCGAGCGCTTCATATCCTCGATTGCTTCTGATTCCGAGAGGAACGGCGGCTTCATCAGTAGGTACGCCTTGATGCCTGCTCCGGCCTTCTGGGCAGCTTCGGCGGCGCGCTCGAACTCTGAAAAGTCGAAATACTTGTTGATGCAGTCGTGGCGAATCTGGTCTGTGGCGGTTTCGAGTCCGACCGCAATGTCTGTCTCGACGCCGCGGTCGGTGAAGTCGTGAATTTTCTCCTCGTCGACGAAATCCGGCAGCGACTCGACGACCATTCGGTCACGGTCGGCGAACGTCTCGGCGATAGCCTGGCGCGTTTTCGCGGGAATCTCGCGCTCGTCGAGGAACGAGCCGGAGGTGTAGATTTTGATCTGGCCGGCTGGCTCGTCGGCGTTCTCTTCCTCGTGTTCCAGACAAATCTCGATCTGGCGCATCAGGTCCTCGTGAGCGACGGTGCCACCGTCGACACTCTCGGCGACGTAGCCACACATCGTACAGCCACCGGCGCGGGCCCAGCGACAGCCCCCAGTGTTGAGGATGATCGTCAGCGAGTCGTAGACGCCGTCGGGCGTGTTGTCCTCGTCAAGCCAGACCCGCGTCGGTTCGCGAGGGTCGTGGCTCTCGTCGTTGCGCCCGCGAATCTCGCGCATCGCCTGATTGTGGGCGTCCATCCCGCGCCCTTGTTCGTAGACGTCCGGACTGGGTGTACTCATTGCCCGTCATTAGGCAGCGGCTGGTTTAGACGCTCCGCTTCCCACCGCAAAACAACTAACTTAGGGGACCCGGGCGCTGAGAGGAAGTCGATGACAGACGACGGTGGACGACTGGAGCGCCTCCGCGAGCGCGTCGGCACCGCACAGACGCGGCTTCGGCGACGCCTCCAGCCAGTCATCAAGGACCAACTCACCTACTGGCCGACAGAACTCGGCCGGCGTGTCGACCTCACCGGCGAGACAGCCGTCGTTTCCGGTGAATTGCCCGACGACGAACTCATTGTCTACGTCCACGGCTTTCTGGGCGAAGGACGGTTCGACATCGCGAAGACGAGTGGCGCGCACCAAGCGGCTGCCTTCCAGGAAGCGCTCGATGCCGAGTGTTCGGCCCGAAACCGCGAGCGGCCAGCGGTCGTCCCAGCGATGTGGGATTCCTCGACGACGTGGACGAAGGCAAAGGCTCGCTCGAAACGAGCCGGCCAGAGGCTCGCAGAGTGGTTGCGAGTACAGGACCGACCGGTCCATCTGGTCGCTCACTCACTGGGCGGGCGGGTCGTTCTGGAAGCCCTCGACAACGACCCCGGCGACTGTCTCGACTCAGTCGCGCTCTTTGGCGCAGCGGTCGACCCGGACTCGGTCTGTCGAGAGTATTTTGCGGGCATCGAGGCCCTCGACGGGCCAGTCTACAACTACCACTCCGAGAACGACCAGATCGTCTGTCGACTCTATCGCGTCGGGGAAATCTCTGCGGGACTAGGCTGTCGCGGAAGCGACTGCCGCGGCGGACTATTACGTTCGTCAGGACGACTCCCGTCGAATTTCACCGATGTCGATGTCTCAGAACAGGTGCAGGGTCACCTCGATTACTACAAGCCCGCCGAGTACACGACCGCCGGCAACTGTGTCGGGGCGTTCGTCGACAATCAGCTATAACGAGGGGCCTATGTATCGCCCCCCGATAGAAAGGATATGGATATTCGAGAGATTTCGGAACTCTCACCCGACGAGCGGACCGCGATTTTCGACCGTGAGAGCGGCGTCGAGGCTGTTCGGGGCGACGTTGCCGACATCGTCGACCGCGTCCGGACAGAGGGTGACGTGGCGCTGCGGGAGTTCGCCGAGGAGTTCGACGGCGTCTCGGTGGGCAACATCGACGTGACCGACCAGGCCGAACGGGCACTCGACCGCATCGATAACGACCTCCGGGCAGCAATCGAGGACGCCGCCGAGAACATCAGCGCCTTCCACGAACGAGCACGCCCCGAAGAGTACCGCGAGGACTTCGAGGGCCGTGAACTCGGCCGCCGATTCCGACCGCTGGACCACGCCGGCGTCTACGCGCCGGGCGGGACCGCCGCATACCCCTCAAGCGTGTTGATGGGCGTTATCCCGGCGAAAGTCGCGGGCGTCGAACACATTGCGGTTGCCACGCCACCGGCCGACAACCTTCCAGACGCGACACTCGCCGCCGCGGAGATTGCCGGTGCTGACGCGGTCTATCAGGTCGGCGGCGCACAGGCCATCAGCGCACTCGCCTACGGCACCGAGACTGTCGTACCGAGCGATGTCATCGTGGGACCGGGCAACAAGTGGGTGACCGCCGCGAAGGCCGAAGTCCGCGGCGACGTGGAGATTGACTTTCTCGCAGGGCCGAGCGAAGTACTCGTCGTCGCCGACTCGACGGCCGACGCCGAACTGGTGGCTGCAGACCTTGTCGCCCAGGCCGAACACGATACCGACGCTTCGGTTGCGGCAGTGACTGCCGACGAGGACTTGGCCGAAGCGATTGTCGCCGAGGCCGACCGACAGGCCGGCGAGCGCGAGCGCGAAGAAATTATTCGTGGAGCCTTCGAGAGTGCCGCAAGCGGCGTCTTCGTTGCCCGGTCGATGAGCGAGGCCACGCTGTTCGCCGAGGAGTACGCCGCCGAGCACCTCTCGATTATCGCCGACGACGACGAGGCGCTGCTCGAGCGTATCGACAACGCTGGCTCGGTGTTCCTCGGGCCGTACAGTCCTGTGGCTGCAGGCGATTACGCGAGCGGCACGAACCACGTGCTCCCGACCGGCGGGGCCGCAAAGCGCGTCGGTGGCCTCTCCGTCGAGACATTCCTCCGGTCGACGACGGTCCAGCGTCTCTCCAAAGACTCGCTGTCTGATATTCGGGAGACAATCACGACACTTGCCCGGACTGAGGGACTGGAGGCTCACGCCGAGAGTGTCGAGCGTCGGTTCGAGAAGTGAAAGCGGACCGTGGATAATTGCAAAACGGTCAGTTGAACGGATTTTCCGGTGACTCCAGCCGTGTAACGTGGTTGACCGCGTCGAAGTCGTCGTCGAAAGCGTACAGGTACTCGATGTTTTCCCGCCGCATGTACGCGGCGATAGTTGCGTCTCCGAACGATAGTCCGTCGTACGTCTGGAACAAATCAACCGCGCCGCCGAAGTCCTTCTGTGCTGCGTGTACGACTTCGAAGCCGGCAGACTGCTTCAGACGCTCGTAGGTTTCGGTCGCCTTCGCGTGGCGCTGGCGATTGTGAATCCAGTTGAGCGTTTCGAGGACGACGTAGTTCGTCACTCGTCCGGTTGGGAGATTGCCGTGGTCCATTCCGCGGACAATCTCCATCGCAACGTCGTGGTGCTTGTCGTCAGTATCTGCCATTCCAACGAGCACGCCCGTATCGACGACCGTGACCGCCATTAGTCACGCTCTGAGAGCGCGGAATTGTTCTCGTGTCCGGTGATGTCGTGCGTTTCGGAGCCACCGCCGCCCATCGCGACTGGTTCGAAGTCGTCGAACGCACCGCGTCGCTCTTTGACGACCTCCACAGAGAGTTCTCCATCGTCGTCGATGTTCCACCGAAGTTTATCCCCCGGTTCGATATCGAGGCGTCGTCGGAGGGCCGCTGGAATCGTGACCATTCCGCGGTCGCTGACTTTGGTTTCTTCGGGAGTCCCTTCGGTCGCCATACACGACGGTACAGGCTCACTCGGCATACATGTTGCGCCACATGTGGGAGTGGTGTTTACCTCAGCAACACTGGATAGCTGATCGACCGCAAACAACCAGAAAGCCCCGGCCTGTTTGAACCATGGCCCCTCCGTCGAAACTTCTTTTAGCTAACAACCGTCCAGCGACTTGACGAGGAAGCGCTCGCTGACATCGCAGACGCCGTGACGACGCTCGCTCGCACGAAGACTCCGAATCCACGCCGAGAGTGTGGACAAGCGATTCGAGGATGGAGAGTAATTCCGCCGACAGCTACTTGATGAGCTCGCTCGGTTGTACAGCCCCGTGATCGAGTAATTCGCTATCGAACGTAGTTAGCGTTGCATCGACATCATCCGCAAGCGCAAGCAATACACAATCGAGTGTGTACAAAAGGGACTCCCGTTGGTGACTATATGCCGTAATCTGATCGCTAATCTCCGGTGCGTAAATGTCGACCTGTGTGTAGATTTCTGAAAGCAACGATTCGACCTCTTCCTGCTCTATTTATTTCTTTTTCGTCAGTACTGACCGAAGTTCTATAAGATTTAGAATTGAGGTGCAGAACTCGTGTTCTTGATTGAGAAGTTCCGTCGCCGTTTCGCCCCGAGATGGTTCATCTGTGAGACTAGCAACGAAGACGTTCGTATCGACGAAGACTTTCGTCACGGTTCTCGTTGCTCTCGCACTGCTCGAACCGAGTCAATATCGACATCTGCAAAGCGGCCGGACAATGCGTCACCGAGTTTCGTCGTCGAGTCGTTTGGTTCCTCGGAACGATCTAACTCGGGGACCGCCGCGTAGCTTCCCATGTCTCTAGATAGTTGGACTGCGAACAAATTTCTTTCTATCACCCCAATTGCCGGCCACTTGGTGTCTCGGACTGCCGACAGCAGGACCGCCAGTCATTTTGCTGTTCACGCTAACCAGCGAGCAATGAGCATCGATAGCGACACTGCTGCGGACAGTGAGCAGAGTATCGAGGACCTCGCCCGGTCACTCGGAGACGCCATCGCGGAGTTACCGGAATACCAGACCTTCCTCGAAAAACAGGCCGCCGTCGAAGACGACGAGCAGACACAGGAGCAGATTGCAGCGTTCGAGTCTGCCCGCGAGGAGTACATGCTCGCCCGCCAGCGCGGCGAGGCGACCCAAGAAGACCTGCGGGAAATGCAGGACCAGCAGCAGGAACTGCACGAGATTCCTGTCATGCGGGAGTATCTGCAGGCCGAAAACGACCTCGAACTGCGTCTGCAGGCGCTCAACGAGTACGTCAGCGACCCGCTGGATATCGACTTCGGCGAGAAGGCTGGCGGCTGCTGTGAGGACTGAAGGGCAAGACGCTTACTCTCGCCCGCCACAGGGTCGAATATGACCATCCACAGCGACTGGGGCGACTGGCTGCTTCGTGACGTTGCCGAGGCTGACCCGGACGGAGTTGCATTCTGGTATCTGGGCTGCAACGGGTTGATTCTCAAAAGTGCCGACGGGACGACAGCCTTTATCGACCCGTATCTCGGGCTGGGTGACCCACCACGAACCGTCCGGATGATTCCGGTGCCGTTCGACCCTGAAGATGTCGAGGAAGCCGACGCCGTGCTCGCGACACACGAACACTCTGACCACGTCCACGGCGAGAGTCAGGCCCCGATTCTCGAACAGACGGGAGCGACCTTCTACGGTCCCGACGCAAGCGTTGCAGTCACCGAGGAGCAGGACTGGACCGACCGCTGGGCCGTCGACGACGACCAGATTCGGACTGTTGGAGACGGCGACTCGTTCGAACTCGGCGACCTGACGATTTCGGTCCATCCAGCCAACGACCCCGACGCCGAGCACCCTGTCGCGTACGTGATCGAGCACGAAGCGGGAACGTTCGTCCACGGCGGTGACGCACGCCCCGGCCAGTTCGAGGCGATTGGCAAGAACTACGACGTTGACCTCGCAGTGCTGGCCTTCGGGTCGACGGGGATGATTCCGGACAAGCAGACCCGCGAGCCAAAGCGCACCACCTGGTACAACGACGAGAACATGCTCGTCGAAGCGGCCAACGAACTCCAGACCGAGCGACTGGTTCCGACACACTGGGACATGTGGAAAGGACTGTCTGGGGACCCGACGGCTGTCCACCATCACGCGAACAGTTTCCCATATCCAGAGACAGTGTCTGTTGTCGAAATCGGCGACCGGTTCGACCTGTGAGCAAGTCCCTCAACCAAACAGTAAATAGGTTTAATACATCGGAACCTCCCATACGAAAACATGAGTGATTCACAGGCGTACGAGGAGGTAACCGTCTCGTCGGATGGGGTGACCGTCGTCAAGCGGTTCGAGGAAGAAGAGTTCCCCGTGCCGGCAATTGCGTTCGAGTTCGAGTCTTCTCGTGACGAGTCGGTGACGGTCACGATGAGTGATACCGTCCCGGAGGGTATCGAAGTGGAAGACCTGGGCTTTCATCCGGAGTACGGCAGCGAATTCTGGACAATCGACGACGATACGATCACCTTCGAGCGCGAACTCGAGGCCGAGGGGTCGTACACGACCGTCTACGGAATTCGCGCGACAGGCAGCGACGATGTCAAACAGTTTTTGACCGAACCAACAATCGAATCCGTCGACCCACCGCTTCCGGAGGACGAAAAGGCCGACCCAGAGGACGTCGTTCCAGAAAGTGACGATGACGTCGTTAAAGACGCCATCGCCGGCGACGGCGAGATTCCCGGCCTCGAAGAAGAAGACGACGGCGAAACCGAGGACGACGAAGACGTGGCGACACTGGAACTCAACGACCCGAACGATTCGGGGGCAGCGGCGAGCGAAGGGGGCGAGCAGACGGCCGAGGGAGGGGGTGGCGAGGCAACGCTGTCAGTCGACGGCGAAAGTCTCACGGCTGCGCTCGCTGCCGAGATCCGCCAGAAGAACGTCTCCGGAGAAGACCTGAAACTGCTGCGGCGGGCACTGGATGTCGCGGCACAGGAGGACGGCGGCGGCAGTGACCGCGCCCGGATTGCACAGATCCAAGACGATATTGCTGACCTCCGTGCGTACACGAGTGCGCTCGAAGAATTCCTCGATGAGAACGGGACCGGTGACGAACTAATCGAAGAGTTCGAGCAACAACTGAACTCGTTCGACGAGCGACTCGAATCTGTCCAGTCTGACCTCGAGGCCAACAGTCAGAACGTCTCCGAGATGGGCAGCGAACTCGAAGAGATGTCCGAGACTGTCGATACGGTCGACGCAGAGGTCGACTCACTCAACGAAGAGGTCGACACCGTGAGTGATACCGTCGAATCGGTCGAGGGAGAGGTCGACACCGTGAGTTCGGAACTCGGAGAGATGGAGACGACTGTCGACGAACTCGACGCCTCGATTGACGACATCGAGGACTCGGTCGCGGAACTCCAGGAGCAGGTCTCCGACGAGGACGTAACTGGTCGAGTCGACGAGATCGAACAGCAGATCGACGACCTGCAGACCTGGCAGGAACAGATTCAGCAGACCTTCGGCGGCTGACCCCAGGAGTGACAGCGAACGACTGGTTTCTTATAGTCGGCCGTCTGATGAGATGGCAATGAGCGATTCGACCGACGAGGTGCGTGGACGATGAGCGACTCTGCTGAGGACGTTCGTGCCTACACCGTCCGGCTCGAACTCGTCGACCGACCGGGGGAACTGCTGCGCGCGCTCCAACCAATCGCCGGCCAAGGCGGAAATCTCCTTTCTATTTTCCACGAACGCGGCAATCTCACACCGCGTGGCGACATCCCTGTCGAGGTCGACCTCGAAGCGACGCCCGGCCAGTTCGACAACATCGTCGACGCACTCCGCGACGCGGGCATCAACGTCATTCAGGCTGGGGCAGAGCAGTACAGCGACGAACTCACAATTGTTCTCGTTGGGCACCTTGTCGACACAGACCTCTCCGATACACTCTCACAGATCCAGCGCTCGACCGGCGCGTCGGTACGAGATTTCTCGCTGTCTGCGCCCGAGGGCGAACAAGAAGAATCCAGTGCACGCCTCCGACTCGCGACACAAAAAGGACAGGCACGGGACGTAATTGGTGAGGTTCGGGCAATCGCAGACGAGAAGGAATTACGCGTTGTCGAACCATTGCTCGGAGGTGAGGCAGTATGAGGGTCGCCGTTATGGGCGCCGGAGCAGTCGGTACGTCGGTGCTCAAACTCGCCGAGGAGTACGGCCACACAGTCACCGCGATGGCAGATTCGAGCAGCGCGACTCTCGACGGTGACGGACTCGACGCCGAGGCCGTGCTTGACCGGAAAAACCAGAAAGGAATCGTTGGCTCTGGCGACCCTGAAGACGCCCTCGACGGCGAATACGACGTACTCGTCGAGGCGACACCGACGACGCTCGGCGACGCAGAACCCGGCTTTGGCCACCTCCGGGAAGCACTGGAACGTGACCGCCACGTCGTCCTCGCGAACAAAGGGCCCGTCGCCGAGCGCTACAGCGACGTGCGTGACCTCGAAGCCGACAGCGCGGGGGAAGTGCGCTTCGAGGCAACTGTCGGCGGCGCGATTCCGGTGTTATCGACCATCGAGAGTTTCGGCCCCGACCAGATTACCGCCGTACGAGGTGTGCTCAACGGGACGGCGAATTTCATCCTCACGCGAATGCAAAACGAGGGGCTCAGTTACGAACACGTCCTCGCAGAGGCGCAGGATCTGGGTGTTGCCGAGGCCGACCCGACGTTCGACGTGGAGGGAACCGACGCTGCGCTCAAATGCGTCATCGTCGCGAACGTCCTCGGCGATGACGAGATGACGCTCGCGGACGCAACCGTCGAGGGTATTCACGAACTCCCCGCGAGCGCGCTCGACCTTGCCGACGACGACGGCCAGACGATCCGACTCGTTGGCGAGGTGACAGACGACGGCGTTCGCGTTGGCCCGCGGCTCATCGCAGACAACAGCGCCCTCGCGGTGTCCGGCACGCAGAACATCGTCCAGTTCGACACGACCTACGCCGGGTCGCTGTACAACTCCGGGCGCGGGGCCGGCGGTCCAGAGACAGCAACAGCCGTGTTTGCGGATATCGGCCACCTCGACTGACCTGGCCGCGCGTGAATCTCGGAAAATTGCGGCTCCGTCTGTCGATCTGTTGGCGTGGGATGCGTTCACAAAACCACCAGACGGCGTTCGTATCGGGGGCGCACGGTATCGAAATGATTTTATGAACTACCGCGTAAAGATACCGGTATAGCGCCTCTGCGCGTGAGATAAATAATGAGCGACAAACCACATCAGAACTTGGCCGTCATCGGCCACGTTGACCACGGAAAGAGTACACTGGTCGGACGACTCCTGTACGAGACCGAGAACGTACCTGAGCACGTCATCGAGCAGCACAAAGAAGAAGCAGAAGAGAAGGGCAAAGGCGGCTTCGAGTTCGCCTACGTGATGGACAACCTCGCCGAAGAGCGAGAACGCGGTGTCACCATCGACATTGCCCACCAAGAGTTCGACACTGACGAATACTACTTCACGATTGTCGACTGTCCGGGCCACCGGGACTTCGTGAAGAACATGATTACTGGCGCAAGCCAGGCCGACAACGCTGTGCTCGTCGTCGCCGCCGACGACGGTGTCCAGCCACAGACCCAGGAGCACGTCTTCCTGGCTCGAACCCTCGGTATCGACGAGATGATCATCGCGGTCAACAAGATGGACCTCGTCGACTACGAAGAAGGTCGCTACGAGCAGACCAAGGACGAAGTCAACGACCTGCTCAACCAGGTTCGCTTCGACACTGACAGCGTCAAGTACATCCCCGTCTCCGCGTTCGAGGGGGACAACGTTCAGAGCGCATCCGACAATACGCCGTGGTACGACGGCGAGATTCTCCTCGAAGCGCTCAACAACCTGCCGGAGCCGTCGCCGCCGACGGACGCCGACCTCCGACTCCCGATCCAGGACGTCTACACGATTTCCGGGATCGGTACCGTCCCGGTCGGCCGTGTCGAGACCGGTATCCTCAACACCGGCGACAACGTCTCCTTCCAGCCCTCTGACGTGAGCGGCGAAGTGAAGACCATCGAGATGCACCACGAAGAGGTGCCCGAGGCCCAGCCCGGTGACAACGTCGGATTCAACGTCCGCGGCATCGGTAAGGACGACATCCGCCGTGGTGACGTCTGTGGTCCTGCCGACGACCCGCCATCGGTCGCCGAGACCTTCCAGGCACAGGTCGTTGTCATGCAGCACCCGAGCGTCATCACCGCCGGCTACACGCCGGTCTTCCACGCTCACACTGCACAGGTCGCCTGTACTATCGAGTCCATCGACAAGAAGATCGACCCGGCCTCCGGCGAAACCGCCGAGGAGAACCCGGACTTCATCCAGTCCGGCGACGCTGCTGTCGTGACGGTTCGACCGCAGAAACCGCTCAGCATCGAGCCGTCCAGCGAGATTCCGGAGCTTGGCTCGTTCGCGATCCGAGACATGGGCCAGACCATCGCAGCCGGAAAGGTCCTCTCGGTCAACGAGCGATAACATGCAGCAAGCACGCGTCCGCCTGGCTGGCACCAGCCCCGAAGACCTTGACAGTATCTGCGGCGAGGTCAAGGACATCGCCGACAACACCGGCGTGAAACTCTCGGGTCCTGTGCCGCTGCCGACGAAGACGCTCGAAGTCCCAGCTCGGAAGTCCCCCGACGGTGAAGGGACCGCAACCTGGGAGCACTGGGAGATGCGCGTCCACAAACGGCTCATCGACATCGACGCCGACGAACGCGCGCTCCGCCAACTGATGCGGATTCAGGTCCCGAACGACGTCAGCATCGAGATCGTTCTCGAAGACTGACGACGGGACATCACGCGCAGGCGTTCCCGAACGCGACCCTGTAGCGTACGTTGATTTCGCGGCGGAATCCGCCGCTTGCGGGCTCGTAGATCAGTGGCAGATCGCTTCCTTCGCAAGGAAGAGGCCCCGGGTTCAAATCCCGGCGAGTCCATTCCTTCGGTCACTTCGTTCCCTCAGTCATTCCCTCGCCGACCTTCGCAAAACCTGCGGTTTTGCTCAGTCCCGGCGAGTCCACTCGCAGCGGCCGAGTTCTACGAGGGAGCGAGACTGGACGAGCAGAGCGTGAGCGAAGCGAACGCGGGGATTTGAAGCCCTACCAATCGCGCGCAACGTAGTGAGCACGTCTGGTTCCGGGTTCAAATCCCGAGAGACGCCAACGGCGTCTCTCGTCCTTCGCAAAACCTGCGGTTTTGCTCACTCCCGGCGTCTTCGTGAACGAACCTTGTGAGTGAACGAAGACTCGAAAGACGAGCAGAGCGAGTCTTTCGGTGAGTCCATACCTCTTTTTACTCCTTCGGGTTTCCTCGGTCACCTTCGGTGACCTGCGGGAACCGCTCTCTGCTCACGGCGCGAAGCGCCGTTCGCACGGTCAGCGAAACCTCCGGTTTCGCTTGACTTGCAAAAACTAGGGGAAAAACGACCTCCGGCCTCGCGTTGCTCACGGCTTCGCCGTTCGCTTTCGAGGTCTCACTTCGTTCGACCTCACTCTGCTCGGCCGGAGTGAACCGCGCCTTCGGCGCGGATGCTGGGAACTGGGAATCAGTTACTCACCCCAGAGGCGGGAGTATGGAGTGCTGAAAGCTGAGTGATTAGTGCCACAGTCCCAATCAGGTAACTGGCAGTTCGCGCACATAGACACGGACGACTGCGAACCTGCTCGCACCGTATCTCCCGCGTCATCGGCTGGACGTGACGTGGGACGGTGACCCGATACGACTCTCTGATTCCTGACGCCAGTCACTCCTCGTGGTCAACGAGTTCCGGCGTCCCGCTGAGGATGTTGCGCATTCCGCTGAGCGGTTCGCCGACCGTAATCCCGTGTTCGGTGATATTGAACTCTCGGAGCGTGCGCTCGAAATCACCCGTTCGCTTTTTCAGGACGCCGATGGCTTTCCGGAGTTCGCCCTGGATTTCGAGATGGCGAAGAAAAACGATGTTGTCAGCAAGGTAACTGATGTTTTCCTGTGTCGCGTTGAACTCACCGGTGATAGTTTTCGTCTCGTCGATAAACAGCGTCGTCACGCCCATGTTGTTGAGATATCGACCGAGTGCGTGCATCCGCTGGAGCATCGAGTCTTCGCCCCCCTGAAGGGTTAGTCGGTAGCCCGAAATCCCATCAACCATAACGATCTGGGTATCGTGGTCCTCGACCTCAGTCCGGACCATCCGGGCGAACTCCTGCGGTGACTGCTCCAGTGCTTCCACCTCTGTGACCTGCAGCGTCCCGCGTTCGAGCATCTCCTCGACGGGGATGTTGACCGCCTGCGACCGGGTCAAAAAGGTATCTCTGCTCTCCTCGAAGAGATAGATCACCGAGCGCTCGCCGCGGCCAGCGGCCTCTTTCATGAACTGGGTGCCAAGCGTCGTCTTGCCGACGCCGGTCGGACCGCTGAAAATGCTGACCGTCCCGCGGGAGATACCGCCGCCGAGCAGTTGGTCGACCTCTGGGATACCAGAGGGGATTTGCTCGCCGGTGAACGCACGGGTGTAGTCACCGGGTTCGAGCGCGGGGAACACACGAATTCCCTCGTCAGTGATCCGGTAAGTGTGAGTGCCACTCTGTGTTGGGGACCCACGAAACTTCGGCGCACGAATCGTTCGCCCATACTGGTCGAGTTCGAGGACGACTGTCCCGTCTGTGATGAACTCGAGGTCTTCAGTCGGGAGGCTCTCCGTGTCCTGAACAGTAAACAGCACAGTCGCGTCCTGTGCTTTGAGAAAACGCATGAACCCCACAATCTGTTTGCGGAACTGGTAGTCATCAGCGGTGAGAAAGCGGAGTTGGGTTACCGGGTCGACCACGACTCGGTCGGGGCCGATCTCTGTCACAGCGTCGACAATTTTGTCGGTCAGTGGCTGTTGTTCGACCTCTGCAGTCTCGAAGACCTCGTATGACTGGTCTTCGGTGAACACGTCTGCAGTCGGACTCAAGTCGAGAAACTCGATGGCCTCGGTGTCGAATCCGAGCGCCTCAGCGTTGGCTTTGAGGTCATCGAGGTCCTCTTCGAGATTGATGAACAGCGTCTGCTCCCCCGAGTCGACCCCGTCCTGAAGGAAGTGAAAGCCCAGAATTGTCTTGCCGCTGCCAGGCTGTCCGCGGAGCATGTAACTACGGTTTGCGATGAATCCGCCGTGGAGCACCTCGTCGAGTCCGAGGACTCCAGTCGAGAGGCGGTCGGTCACTGCTGAAGTCATGAGCTACTCACACTTCGAGTGTGAGATATATAAATTGCGAATGTTTAGTAGGGTATAGCAGGTAGTTTTCCGACAATGGTGCCAGATCCGTCTGCCCCACCGGAGCGTTCGCCGCCGGAGATTGGCGAACCAGAGGCGGAACCACGGATTCTCCTATTTATGCAGCCGGGTCGTGACAGGGAACTCGTTACAGAGACGCTGAGTGAACAGTATCAGGTCGAAACGACAACTGATGTCGAGCGCCTGCAAGGGCCGTTCGACTGCTGTCTATTCGACACCGCCGAATTTCGCCGCGTTGCTGGCACGGTCCAGTCCAAGCGAGATACCGCAAGCGCCGTTTTTCTCCCGTTCGTGTTGTTGCTAGGCAATGATGATATCGACGGGGAGCCGTGGGAGTACGTCGACGACATCATCGACCTCCCCGTAGAGAAACAGACACTACACGCTCGTATCAGCAACCTCGTCGAGCGCCGCCGGACGGCCGCACAGCTGGCCATCCGCGAGCGCGAACTGACAAAGACGGTCGACGACCTCAGACTCAAGGAGCGAGCGATGGACGAGGCACCGGTTGGGATCACCATCGCTGACCGAAAGGGCAAGGACAACCCGCTGTTGTACATCAACGACGAGTTCGAGCAACTGACCGGCTACGGTACCGAAATCGTCGGAGCGGACTGCCGACGGTTACAGGGAGAAGAGACTAGCACCGAGACGACAGCAACACTTCGGTCGGCTATCGACGCGGAGGAGGCGGTATCTGTCGACATCCTGAACTACAGCAAAAACGGTCGCAAATTCTGGAATAAACTGGATATCGCCCCCCTGACAGACGACACTGGAACGGTCACCCACTATGCAGGCTTTCAGGCAGATATCACAAGCCGAAAAATCAAGGAACGCCGCGTCGAGGTCCTCAACCGCGTCCTCAGCCATAATCTCCGCAACAAGATGAACGTCATCGACGGCTACACCACAATTCTCAGGGATGCGTTTGGGGACGAAGAGATACCTGAAGCCGTCGAACACATCGAAGAAGCAACAGCCGACCTGATAGGGTTGACAGATACCGTCCAGAAAATCGAGCAGACGCTCGACACAGAGAACGTAGACCCTCCGACAGTCCATCTCGACCATCAGATCGAGCAGTTGGTCGACGCCTTCGAGGAACAGTTCCCCGACACAACCTTCGAGCTAACACAGACGGACGAGTCCTACAGGGTCTGTGTTCCAGGGCTGATGACGGCCATCGAGGAGGCGCTCGAGAACGCAGCCACACACAACGACAACAGCGAGCCAGCGGTACAGATTTCCCTGGCACGCCGTGACGACTGGATTGACGTAGAGATTACGGATAACGGGCCAGGGATTCCGAATCAAGAAATCGAAGTTCTGCGTCACGGCGAGACGCCACTGGAGCACGCCGACCGACTCGGCATCTGGCTCATTTACTGGGTCGTAAGCAAGGAAGGCGGACACTTCTCAGTCTCAGACGCCGAGCCAACCGGAACAGTCCTGGAACTGTCCGTCCCAGTCGAGTAAGTCGAAATTCACCGCAACCGACCGAGCAGTTGGTACTCCTCATCAGGTGAGTACCGGCGGAAGAGCAGACTGTTCGTGAGCACCGACACCGATGAAATCGCCATCGCACCTGCTGCCAGCACGGGCTGGAGCAGGCCCAGCGACGCCAGCGGAATCATCGACGTGTTGTAGCCGAGTGCCCAGACGAGATTCTGCTTGATTTTCTGCAGTGTTGCCTCCGAAATCCGGATTGCTCTGAGGACATCGACCGGGTCGTCGCGCATCAGCGTCACGTCTGCCGCCTCGATAGCCACGTCGGTCCCGCTGCCGATTGCCGTTCCAACGTATGCTACCGCGAGCGCAGGCGCGTCGTTGACGCCATCGCCGACCATCATCGCCCGGCGGCCGTCTTCCTGAATCGCCTCGACCGCGTCTGATTTGTCTTCGGGAAGCACACCTGCCCGAACGTTGTCGGGGTCGATCCCAACTGTTTCCGCCACAGCCCGCGCGGTCCGCTCGTTGTCGCCGGTGAGCATCATCACTTCGAGTCCGCGCTCGCGCAGTTGGCTCACCGCTGTTTTTGCGCTCTCTTTGACCGTGTCAGCGTCGGCGACCGCACCGACGAGACGACCACCGACTGCGACCAGCATCGCCGTCTTGCCCTCGCGTTCGAGGCGCTCCATCGTCTCGGTAGCGCGGCCGGCGTCGATACCGTGCTCCGAGAGGAGTCGACGGTTCCCGACCAAGACTTCTTCGCCGTCGACGGTTGCTTTGACCCCCTGTCCGGGGATGTTCTCGAACTCCTCGGGGTCGGTCACGTCGAGGTCACGCGCTCGCGCACCCTCGACAATTGCCTCGGCAAGTGGATGTTCACTGCCACTCTCGGCGCTGGCGACGATGCGGAGCAGTTCGTCCTCTGAGAGACTATCGCGAGCGAGTAGTTCGCCGCCGTCTGCTGCTGCGTCGCCGGCTGCTGGCTCGCCATCTTCGTTGAAGACGACGATGTCGGTGAGTTCCATCTCACCTTTAGTGAGTGTCCCCGTCTTGTCGAATACCACAGTGTCGACATCCTTCGCGCGTTCGAGGATGTCACCGCCTTTGAACAGCACACCGTTCTGCGCGCCAATCGTCGTGCCGACCATCGTTGCGGCGGGCGTTGCGAGTCCGAGCGCACAGGGACAGGCGATCAGCACCGCCGAGGCGAAGACAACGACGGCAAACTCGAACACTGAGACCGTCCCGCCGACAACCGCGGGACCGCCGGCGACCTGACCCCACAACGGAAGCGCGCCGACGAATCCAGCGAGCGTCTGCGGGAACAGATACCAGACGATACCCCAGAAGACAGCGTTGGCGATAACCGCTGGAACGAAATACGCCGAAATCCGATCAGCCAAATTCTGGATATCGGGCTGGCGAGACTGGGCTTCCTTGACCGTCTGGACAATCTGCTGGAGTGCGGTATCCTTGCCGACTTTCGTCGCTTCGACAATCAGTACGCCGTTCTCGTTGAGCGTCGAACCAACAACCTCGTCGCCCTCGGCCTTCTCGACCGGAACGGACTCACCGGTGACCATCGACTCGTCGACTGCGCTCTGGCCGTCGACAACAACGCCGTCGGTGGGAATCTGTTCGCCGGGCCGGACTTTCATCCGGTCACCGACCTCGATATCTTCCAGTGGGACCTCCCGCTCCGTGCCGTCCTCGACCAGCGTGGCCGTGTCAGCTTCCATCTCCAGCAATCGCCGGAGTGCCTCGCCGGCCTGGCCCTTCGACCGGGCTTCGAGGTAGTTTCCGAGTGTGATGAACACCAGGATGAGCGCCGCGGTATCGAAGTACAGATCACCGGCAATCAGGCCCGACAACACCGCAACCGAGTAGAAGTACGCTGTCGAGGAGCCCAGCGCGATGAGCACGTCCATATTGGCCCGGCGGTTCTTGACGAGCGCCGTGTAGGAGTTCTCGTAGAACGGCCGGCCGAGTCCCACCTGTACAGGAGTCGCAAGCGCGAAGGCGACCCACCCGACGGGGACGCCGAAAATTTGTTCGCCGAACAGTCCCAGCCCGAGGAGGTGGTCGGCCATAAAGACGAGTAGCGGGGCCGACAGCGCAGCACCGAACAGCGTGAGTCGGCGCTGTTTCCGGAGTTCCTCGCCGCGGGCCGCCTCACGAGCGTCACTCGAGTCGTCGCCATCCTCGCGGACTGGCGAGTAGCCCGCGTCCTCGATGGCGTCGTACAGCGCGTCCATCGAGACATCGGCCGGGTTGTAGGTCACTTGCGCTTCGTCGGTGGCGTAGTTCACCTCCGCGTCGATGACCCCCGGCGTATCTTCCAGCGCGGTCTCGTTGCTCTCCGCGCAGTTCGCACAGGTCATATCGGTGATGGCGATTGTCACCGTCTCTGAGACAGCGCCGTAGCCAGCCTCGTCGATTGCGTCGTAGATGTCGCCGAGCGAGACGCGTTCCGGGTCGTACTGGACCGTTCCCTCGTCGGTGGCGTAGTTGGCGTCAACCTCCGTAACACCGTCGAGGGTGTCGAGGGTGTCCTCGATTGTCGCCGAACAGTTGGCGCAGGACATCCCCGTAATATCGAGTTGGGATTTGCGTGTGGCCATCGTACATATTACTACGGTCTCTATGTTTAGGGAGTTTGTCGTTCAGATATCCCGGGTCAGCCCACATCAAAAACTTCGATATGAAACTCTCGGCTCAGACCCCCTCCTCCAGCCGTTGGTAGCGCTTCTCAAAGCGAGAGAGACAGGACGAACAGCAGAAGTGATACGCCTCGCCGTCGATACGGGTGGTTTCTCCCTCGTTGTCGACGGTGTTGTTGCACTCGGCACAGGTCAACGCGAACTCCACGCCCTCGACGGAGGGCGTCCACTCGACATCGTCGACCAGCGTGACACTGTACGCTCGAACGTCGATATCGTCGAGCAGGGTTTCGACCCACCCACGGACGTTCTCGGCCTCGGCGCGGGCGTAGAATTGCACCTCGCCGTCTGCGGTGACGAAGATGTGTTCGACGCCGTCGGCGTCGCGCAATCGCTGGCGGACGTGTTGCTGGGTGCCGGGCGGCAGGTCGACGCTGACCAACACCGGCACGCCAGCCCGGAGTTGTGAGCGGTCGACATCGACCGTGAAGTGGTTGATGACGCCCGCCTCCTTCAGCCGAGTCACGCGGTCCGAAACCGCTGGCCCGGACAGCCCCACCGCTTCGCCAATCTCGCTGTAGGGCAGCCGAGCATTCTCGACGAGCAGCGACAGAATCTCTAAATCTGTGTCGTCCAGTTGTGCCATAGCGGCCCTACAGACCCAAGAGTCATTACAGTTTCCCGTATTTGACTTTGGATAGCAAAGTGTTGGTGGCCAGCGTACTACAGATTCGAAAGGGGAAAACAGATAGTCATCAAGAGGCTAATATCGAAACATGAGCCGAACTATCACTGTCGACGGAATGAGCTGTGAACACTGCGAGCAGACTGTCGAGGACGCACTGGAAGACGTTACAGGAGTTACCTCGGCCAGCGCCGACCGAGAGGCTGGAACTGCGACTATCGACGGAGAGGCAACTCCCGACGCGCTCGTAACCGCTGTCGAAGAAGCAGGCTACGAGGCTGCTGAGTAACCGGGAGTTTTTCAGGTATCTAACTTCGAGCGATGAATACTCAGGCTTCGTCTTCCTCCTCTAAATCCTCATTTTCGAGTCCTTCGGGATCTATCAATTCTCGCTCTTCGTCTGTCGTAGCTGCTTCTTCGCAGATTTCATCCCCACGACACCATCTTAACCAGCGATACCAGATCCCGTTTAATTCTGCCTCTGATTTAAGATTATGACGCACTGAAGCTAATTCATTGAAGATAGCTTTGGGTGTATTCAGGGAGTTAGAGGAAGAGTCGGGTGATTGAGTTTTCGATGATTTCGGGATTAATTTGAAGCAGTTGTGCTGCGTTCTCGAACAGTTCCTCATCCACTGTGTGTTCAAGTCTGTTGATGTCTTCCTCTGAAGTCCGTTTCAGAAGATCTGATTTTATTTGGTTGTAGTCTTTGGCGTACCAGAGCAGGGCGTGGAGATCAGCTACATCTTTCACTCGTTTGTGGCTCTTATCCCGGTCTGGCAGTGACCGAGTCTTCATTGCTGCCAATATCTCCGGTGGGACAATTTTGACATCTCCGGGTGCTTCCCATGAGACATGGTCCGTTAATGGGTCTCCTTCATCGTCTTGGAAGACCGGTTTCAGCAACGGTTCCGCAGGCGGTTTGAACCCGAAGACTTCCCTGAACTGTTCCAGTTCAGCGGTATCCGGGATTAGATCTATGTATACTTGGAAGATTTCGTGCATATCGTACTGACTGGCTTCTTCCTCGCTGATCCGATCTCCGTTGTCTCTATGGAAGTTCTGGACGAAGCCAAACCGACTCTTTGTGTATCCCAACTCTTCAATCAGTGTAACAGACTTCCCAACCGGTGTATCCGGGAGATTTTCTTGTGTCCAATCCGGGTTGACATGAACGCCTAAGTCAATATCTCGTGAGCCTATGTACTGGCGTCCGTGCTCAGCCTCGAATTGAGGATTTACGTGGAGATGGACAGCCCAGCCACCCAGCAGACAGACCGGTGGTTCCGCTACGTGAAATACGGACTGTAGTTCCTGTTCGGAAAGCTCCGTAACCTGATCAACGTAGTACTGCCTCACCATTACTGCTTTCCCCCGTGGAATGACTGAATTAGTTTTTCAGCGGCTTCTTCGCAAGGACCGCCTTCATCAAGTAGATCTAGGATCAGCTGCGGGACTGAAACCGTAGTATAGCCGTCTACTACCTGTTCTTTGTAGAAGACGTGATGGTCTAAGACTCTAAGACGGGTGTTTCCGCCGCCCAGCAAGCCGTTCTCTTGGACGATTTTCAACCACTCCTTGATCTGGTCTGGAGAGATGTAGATGTCCGTTGTGGAAGTGAATAAGAGGCCTTGATGCAGATTCTCCGCTTGGTACGTCGTCAGTGCGTATCCCAAGTCTGTTTCTTCCAAGATTTGCATCGGCTGCTGAAGCGAGATTTCTAACTGATTCGGTTGAATCCGCTGCTGAAGCCACTCTCTATACAACTTCTCTGTCTCTACCACCTCTGTTTCCTGGATCAGACCTTGATCCTCCAGTTTGTCTGTATACTGCCGTGTCCATGGCTCAGAAGCATCCGCGAGTTGGGCCAAACGGTATTTTGTAAGGTCATTTCCGGTGTGATTCAGGAGAACACGGATAATCCTCTCCTTGGTGAATCCGCGTTCTCTGTCCGGTTTCTCCAGCAACGCCATGATACATTGGTTAACTCAAATACTTATATACTTAACCAATGCATTGTCTAATTCAACTACTTATATGCTCAACCAACCCAGAAAAGGAAGAGCTTGGAAACCAGCCCTGGAAACAGGTCCGACAACAGAGACAAGGGTTAGACAATCAGCCCTGAATCAGCCACTACGAATCCCTCCTTGGTTTGAGAAAAGGGTTTGAATCAGGCCGTAAACTGGAACGACTAACCCTTGTATACGGGTTTACAACAGGGAGAGGAAAGGAGGGGCTTCAGTCTATGTTGTTGACGACGTCCTGTTGACGTGCAGTAGAGCTGTGCTCGTACTTTTTTGTTGTTCTCTTGGATTTATGGCGGCATTGCTGTGCCGCTACTGCTAACCCTTCTTCCTCGGTTACGTAGGTCGCAGTACTGTGGCTTATTGAGTAAGGTGTGAGACCCCTGTTCTCCAAGTCCAGGTTAGCTTCTTTGGTAATCTTCTGGAACACGTCTCTGAACGAGTCTTTGTTGTAGCGGTTGCCGTATATCGTCAGCCACAACGCATCTCGTCCATCGTACTTCTCCCGTGTCTCCCGTTCGTCGAGCCAGCGTTTGAGGTTTTCACCGGTCTCCTCTTTCAACGCGACTATCCAGTTCTCCTGGTTCTTACTGGATTCTTCTCTGGAGATTCGGAGTGTGCCGTTTTGTGTGTCAACCCAGTAGGTGTTGGCGCGTTTAATTTCGATAGGACGTAGGCCTGCATCCAAAGCGACGTGCATTATCGAAGTATACTTGAAGGAATTAGCCTTCTCCCAGTCCTTCATCGTGATCTCTTCCTTCGGCTTCTGCAAACGCTGCGCAAGGTATGTCTTCCATCTCTCGCGTTCACTCGGGGTTACGGAATTGTAGTCGGACACCGAGCCATACTTCATGGCGGCTACCCTCATTTTCCGGCGGTCGTCCTTGCGTGGTGTACATTGTTTCACCGACGAAGCATCCGGTAACTACCGTATCTGACAAAGAAAGAGAGCCTAGGCCGGAATTTGAACTACGCGAAGACGGTCGCTCGCTCCGCTCGCGCTGCGTCTTCTCTCGATTCAAATTCGGCGTCCGGCTTTTCACGCGCTCCTGACCCATCGCTATCGCTCTGGGTTAGTCGCTTGGAAAAAGCCTAGGCCGGAATTTGAATCCGGGGTCTCGTCCTTACCAAGGACGCGCTTTACCGCGACACTCTCGGGCGTGGTTTTCGGCAGGTGTTGCCGGAGAGTGTCCCAATTCGGCCCTTCTTATGATATTATACTATCTGCGTTTTTATAAATCGTGGGGTGGGAGCGGTGTATGCCGAGCCAAGACCAATCCGTTTCGTTAATTTTCAGGGCTGAACAACCGCTTTGACAGCCTTCGCTGTTCATCCAACCAACGAAAGAAGTTCACGTCTCGCGGCTGATAGTACAGGTATGAGCGACGAACAAGACAAGAACCCCGAGATTCGCATACCAGAAAACAAAGACTCTGCGGTGAGGATGGTCGAAGAGGGCATGGAAGACGAAGAGTCGGACGAACAGAAACGGAACCTGATTCGCACTCAGTACAGGCTTATCGAGTGAACAAACTATTCTGTTGACTCTTCGGTAACGTTACTCTTGGTTTCCTCTGTCGCCGGAAGGATGTTTTCACCATAGAGTTCTCTGCTTACTTCCTCTGGTGACGAATCACGTTTCTCAGCCAATTGGCGGGCCTTCGTTGCCCGTTTTACGTCACGAATATCGTGCTTAAACTCAATCACGGGGCGCAAAGCCGATTCGAAAATATACGGTTCCTCGTCTTCTGGTGGCGATTCCTCTTCTGACGGGCCGAACTCAAAGGAACTGAAAACGTCCCATCCAAACATTTCTTGACTCGCTTCTGACGGTGATATACCGTCTCTCTCAGCCAAATAGAAGGCGAAAACTGGCCTTGGCAGTTCACGAATTAGTTCGACCGTTCCCACCCCTTCCCCATTTATGTTTCTCTCAAACACCCAATCAATGTAGAACTCATAGGCCGAGTCACTAATCCCATACATAACACGCAACATCACGAATACCTTCACTACATCTGTTCCACCCGCAACAGTTTGGTTCCAATCTCGGTACACAGCCAATCGTGCCTTGTTTTCGGTCGGGTCGGGGTCACGGGCCAAGGCCAAATCAAGAGCCGAGAGACGAATTGCCACGACGAGTACAAGCGCTATAGACAATCCCGCCGCGACTGCGGATGAACTCAATAGTTCGGAATACGGGATTAATGCGATATTAGACGGCAGAAGAGTGACCACCGCAAGCGAGAGTCCAAGAACGGCTTCACCATTGGAAAGTTGACGACCCGCTTTATCATATGCCTCACGGGCTTCCTGAGCGAGTGTTTCACGCGAATCTGTGATTTCAACGTCGCCACTCTCTACGTGTTTGATACCCCGTTCCACGATACCTTCACGACGATTTTCGATGAATCTCCTACCGGGGTAGAGACCTAATGTCGCCTTCACCCATGACATGACAGAGACGATAGCACCAAGACGACGTATCGCAGTAGCAAACTTCGAGACGACCCATCCAACACCGACTATACCGAACTCAAGTAGGTCTATCAACGCCTTCCACAATGAACCTCGAAACCAGACCAGAGCGGCGTAGAAAATGAGGATGGCAATGCCGACACACGCGACGAAAATCGGGATTCCAACTGTATCAAGAATCCAATTACCCGTGAGAACAAGGAGTACAGGGAAGACACCAAAGAAAATGGAAGCGAGCAACAAACCGAGTCCGAATAACAGTACCCCCATCTGATTACCTCGTACTGCGCTTACTCCGAAATCTCATGTGGTTGTATAGGTCAAGTACCATCACGCTGTTCGATTCCATCCATCTTGTTCTCCGGAATCTCGCCGTAGGCCTCTTCTATCATCTTCTCCCGGCTAATAGTCAGTTCTACAACCACGTTCACCAACTCGAACAGGCGAAGGGCAGTATCCCGGTCATCAGGGCTGTATATCTCGCCTGCGTGAACGTAGTCGTTGCCAGTCACTCGAACCGAGTCCAAGGCCTTCTGAATCCGCTCGTCTATGCGGCCTTCGTCAACGAGTTCCCCGATACCGTTGTAGAGGCTCTTATCTTCGTTTCCGGTCAGGTTTTGCACCAGTTTTTCCATAGCGAGACGGAGAAGTGCGGCGGCGGCCCGTGGTGAATCTTCGACAATCTGTCGGGCTTCGTTGAAATCTCCGCGTACCTCGTCTGGCATATCTTCGGTTGGCTTCGGGGCCGAAGACGCCTTTGGGTATATCATTTCATCAGCCACCCAAATATGATAGTCGTCACATTTTGAGCAGTGACCTACTTGACCGTCTAAGATTTCCTTTGTCGCCCCCGATTCATGGACAGTTAGCATTTGCCACCGTTGGTGTGCAAAGGTATCACAGTGCGGGCAATGAAATGCGTCTCCTTGTACCTGTGGGGGAACGTAATCGTCCATATTGTGCAATAGTTAGTCAGAAACGACAAAAACGTCCTGCTACCATAGTGAAAGTAGTTTGCTACCACCGAACGAATTACTGGCACGAATCACGTAGTCTCGCCCGTGACCTTCCGTATCCCTGACGAGCGCGTTCCTGAAGACGAGCCGTGGCGTGACCGTGATTTCCTCTGGCACTGCTATCATGAACGCGGGCTGTCGCCTCGAACTATCGCGTTCGAGTTGGGGGTGAACGTGAGTCGAGTCACCGTTCACGCCGAGCGCTTGGGGGTACTCCGACCGTGGCGACACGAGCCGACACTGCGCCGTCTGTACCTCAAGGAAGGCTTGTCAGCAGACGAGATAGCGGCCCGCGACGAGTTCGATTGTAGCACGACGACAGTCCGGAAGTACCTCGCTCGATACGGTCTGACCGACGAGAACGCCGACAAGGTGTCGTATGGGCGACTTGACGCTCTTTGATTCGCAGTAACGAGTCTCCGCCTCAAAATCTGTCCCGGACAATCGGAATCCGATTCTTGATTCGTTGCAGAAAATAAGACACGTCTTGTCTCAATAGAACCCGTTTCACCCGCTTCTTACCCGAGGCGTCTAACGGTCTAATCCGAGGCCCTCTACCGCGCAACAGCCAATTAAGGAATCGGACTCTGGCGAAGTATATCCAATCTTTGAACCACGACCACCACGTACTTCTGAAATAGTGGTCGAAGGTGTGGTCATACCCATGTTCTGTTACTCCGGGTAGATTCTCAAGAGAATGCTTCCTAACAAAATCTTGGGGATTAACACTACGAGTTGTCATATATATTGGTTCAGCCACCCGCCTGTTTGACAGTTGGTTACCTACAACGGCGTGAAGATATTTCACTTCGGTTGACCCCTCTTTTTTCATATCTCGTATAAAATCGCTGAAATCACGCCCTATCCAATCACCCTTGAAATTGATGGGAGCGGGCTTGCCAACACGAGATTTGCCTTCAAATGGAATATCTTCCTCTTCTGGTTGAATGGCATTAGGCCGACCACCACGGTCTAATAGTGCATTACCCCCTTGTTGTTGCATATCATCAGGTATATTCTCCTTTTCATCTATCCTCTCCATTACATTAGACCGAATCGTGTAGTATCGGTGGTCGCCTGTATCTACTTGGACAAGAGTAGCAAGTCGTAGTCGCTTCGCAACCCCATTTCCAAAGTTAGAGATATAGACTGTTGCCCTGTCACCTTCCCAATCAACGCCAGTCACTTCTAATACGGCTTCGTGTTGTGCGGCGAGTTGTTCTTGCTGTCTTTTGTATAATACGACCAATAATATCGTGAGAACTACGCTCCCAAGTCCTGCGACGATTTCACTCCATTGGAATACCCACTGTGGCGGAGCGAGTGGCGAAGGTGTAGGAGTAGGTGTAGCCATGTTAGCAGAATACCGAAGAGAGTCCATTTAAACACCGATGAATTGATACTACAGGACAATTCAGTCGGCTATCAAAGAAGCGAGAAAAATACTGAACGGAATAAAATACTAAAGAACCATTACTCGTTCTTGGTCGAAAAAGCGCCGTCTCCGACCACCACCACCACCACCACTATCCTGTTCTCGGAGCGTAGTCCATCTTTCTCGCCCTCGAAGTCTGACGCCGACGAGTGGGCCACGGTGACAGGGACGCCGCTCACGACGCCTACGCGGCCCGTATGAGCCGCTATACGGCTTCACGAGGGCATGAAGATAGCCGCTGATAATCCCTCTGAAAATGACTGTCAGAGGAAGAGCCGGAGCAAGTTCAGCGGGTCGCGGCTAACGAGCCACCGAAACTCTCGATACCCACCAGCGCCAATCGTGGTCTGTGACCTACCCGATGGACGCCGAGTTCGAGGGGGTGGAGTCCGGTCGCCGTCTCTCAAAGCGCCAACTCGGGTATGGCGCGTGGAAGGGGGGTATCCCTGTCGAGCGGGTCGAAGGGGGGTTCCTCGTAGACGGCGAACGCTACGAGCGGGTCAGCGAGTAGGGGGGTGTCCCCGTCCCCCACCAGCCGGGGCCAGTCCCGGCGGCCCCGACCACCAGTCCCCCGGTACCCCGACGGTCGTCCCCGGTGGCCGGTGGGTGTGTGATACTGTGTCACGCGCTTTGCTGGTGCGTGCTGTCTATTCGAGTGTGTACCAGTCGGGTGGCTCACCAGAGGGACGGCCCCTGTGTCCGGTAGAGGTGGGCTACACGTCTCTCCGCCTGCGCCTAAACCGTCAGTAGAGTGCCTAAGAACCGGTTTTCTCCGTTCACCCACCAGTCAAGAAAGTGATAGGTTGTCAGTCAGAGTCCGCCACCAATTTCAGAAGATTGCCATTTTGGATTATAATCTGATAATTCTATAGACGCCCCGTGGGTTTTGCGAAAACACCCCCGGTGTCGATTTGAGAGCGACCGGTAGTAGTCACACCCCCAACATCCTAAAAATCGGGTTTGAGACAATTCATTCCAAGATAGGAAATGACAAGGAGATACCGGTTCAGCCGGTTGCCCCACTACTCTTCCGGTGGCGGATTCTGTTCAAGTTCGTCTTCGAGCCGGGCTATCTTCCGCTTGAGTTGGGCGCGTTTGACTATCCGCTGTTCGTCTTCGGGGGCTTCCTCGTCGTACTTTGTCCGAGCGTACTGCAACAGCAGGGACACCTGTTCGCTGAAGTTCCGGTCGTGGTACTCCGCCAGTTCCTCTATCCAATCTTCCAAGTCTTCTTCGAGGTAGACCGTGCGCTGGCTCTTGTCGGTCATACAGGAATGTGCTTTTCGGCATTAATGTGGATTTTGGCATTAATGCCCTACAGGGCATTCTTGTTGGTAGACCACCCTTTATATGTCTGATTCGTGCCGCTACTCGAACATATGCGTTTGAAGGCCTCTTCGGCCAATCCCTGCAATATACAATACAGTTCTTGCATTACAGTGTGCGCTATGAGGGACACTCGGGAACTTGGATATGGTCGTAATCCTCGGGGTAGCACTCGATAATGGCGGACAGTTTTTCGTAGGTCACTCGTGGGTCGAACCGCTCGACTTTCTCGTATTCGCGCTTGAACCAGTTCCACGTCACGTCCCAACCGCCGACGGCAAGTAGGTGGCACGCCACCGAAACAGCCACGGACTCTTCGTCTTCGAAGTGGTCGAAACTCTTCCTCTCGACCGTGTGTTTTCGTTCCATCACCTCGGTCTGCTCCGCACTCGCTGGTGGTCGTGGCGACCCGTTCATCCCTGACTTGCCTACGTCATATCCCCACTCGTCTAACAGGCCGATAGCGGCTTCTCGACCGTCTCTTTCAAGGGTTGCGGACGCGAGGCTTGCTTCGACCTCTCCCACATTGAGGATTATCGAACGGTTGCTCTTTCCCCCAAGAATGACTACGTAGTCACCTCGCTCGTAGTCCCACTTGGGGTAGTCTTCACCTGACAGTTTGACCGGACGTGATACCGTCTCGTCGTCTCCGAAGACCGTGTACTCACCGCCACCGCCAACCATTCCAAGGACTTCGCACGGTGCGTAGTGGTACCTGCCTTCCTCGAATACGTTCTCAATCACCTGAACGATGGTCAAACTACGGGTGTCGTCCGCGTCGGCGTTCGCGTAAGGGCTGACCGGCTTGTCGGTATAATGACGCCAGTATCGTCCGTGTAGGTTCGGGTCGGATGGCGGCTGGTCATAGTCCTGAATCGCGGACTTCGTTCTCTTGCTTCCCTCTCCGGACTTCGAGTCAGTCGGGACAGTGAGAATGTTGTCGCCCACAAACGGAGACTGTCCGAACACGTCAACAAGGAAATCGTAGTATGTGTCCGGTTTCTCTACGTCGGCGTCCACTATCGCTTGAGCAATCTGCTGGTCAGTATCATTCAGTCCGACCGAGATTTTCTTGTCGCCAGTCTTCCCGTGTTCGACCCCGAGAAGCCGGAACTGGCGCTTACGGCTGTAGATACTTGCGTCCAAGATAGCATTGTTCTCGTTGTTGAACTCCGTAGCCTGTTCCTTGAGTCGGATTAGCCCCGCTTTGGACTGTATGAAGAGCGGAACGTGAGCGTGTATCGAACGGTTTCCGGAGTAGTAGAACTGGCAGTCTCGTGGCCCAATCGGGAGCACGTCGGAAATGAAATTGGCAATCCACCGTTTCATCTCTTCAAACTCGCACCCTTCGTCACGAGCGTCAGATTCCACGAGAATCGGGTTCAGAACACGACCTTCGTTCTCACATTCGTCTTGAATCTCGCGGGCGATGTTCGTCTTAACTTGATACTCTGTCCCATTGGCGACTCGCTCATTGTTTCGTTCGTGTTGACTCTCGGTCAGGAGATAGATGGGTGACGCGAACTCGGCTTCCGCAGGTATCGGTTCGTAGATTGACCGAAGACGAGGGAACTGCCGAAAATCACCGTCAACGATTCGCCCGTATCGAACGGACAGGTGGTATTTGCTCGCCGGGTCAACCGCGTTAGAGGTGTTCTCTTGTCTATGCGTTAGGGTTATATTCGTGGTGTTCGTATTACTCATTGCTGGCCTCGTTTCAGTACTCGGGAAGGCTCTCCGGGCAAGGACATCCTTCCCTTCATTGCGCTTCGAGGTCGAGCGGCGCGTTTCTGTGTTGGTGTCTATTCTGGTGTAGTATTTCTGCCCTAAAAACGGTTATCACGGCCTTTACCTTGTCATTTCGAGGTTTGAAACGATTCAATCACAGAGTTCGACCGATGAGACAATAGCGAATAACAAGACCGCTGAACCTACTACCAATTCAACGGATTTTCCGGTTGTGGAATCTCTCTCTGGTTATACTTGCTACCGGGACGAGTATCGTCACTTTCGGCACTCCCTCTACAGGGTGAGACAACCTTGTAATGACCAGAACTCTTGCGTTTTGTTGCTTGGATTTTTACGATTCCGATAGGGATATACCCGTTTACTGCGGTGATTCGGCCACGAGTATAATATTCGGGTTTGACCTGTTGGGGACGGCGATTCCCGCTGTCCACCTCAAGATATGAGGGGGTGAAAAGCGGGTGCTGGAGCAACCGACGAGCGATTCCGGCTTCTTCCGTTTGGATTCGTGCTACGTCCTGGTCGAACCTCTGTGAAGCCGCTGGTAGTTCCCCTGCCTTCGTCCAATCAATCGTCGTCTCTTTTTGAGCCGGGTCGGTACCTCGTCGTTCACCAACTGCCTCAACGAGTCGTTGCCAGTCAATATTCTCACTACTCATACTTGCGTTCCCTCTTGCTGTCGTTGTGGATGGTCGCCATGGTTGATAGTTGGTCTTCAGTGCGTCTGCCGATATTGGTGATAGTTCTCTGATTCACGTTTGAGTCGGTATTCGAGAGTAGGCCCCAATGACTATCACTCGCCAACTGTTAGAAACAGATGGAGAGTGCAGGGAAACCTGTCTCTCACTTGCTCGACGCCGATACCGGGGCCAACCTTCCACAACTGACCCGGCGGCGTCGTCCTATTCATTCGGTTTGTAGTGATGGTGGTCAGAGCACACTCATGTTTTGGGACTACGGGGCCTTAACACTTACGTCTACTGACATGATAGGGGTATCAGAAGAGAACGTAATTCATGATAGGGGTATTAGCGTTAGAGTGGGTTAAAGCGGCAATTTCCCACTTTTAATTCTCAATAGGGGTATCAGAAGAGATGAACAGAGACGACAAAATGACAGTTTATGATAATATATAGTATGTCATACTCTGATAAGGCTATTGTCAATGAATTACCTTTGGACGCAATACACACCCAAGCACTCTTCGACAACCCGCGCTCGTCGGTGTCAAGTGTGGGGTCGCCGGAATCCTTTTCAGATTTCTTACCGACTATATGACATAGAGGTAGCGGCCAGTGAGCAACCCTGTAGAATCGACGGAAAGAATCGTGCTGTGCTTCGACCGCGACGATACGGTGTCGGTGAACCCACACCCTGACCACAGAGCCGTACCGGTGGGATGGGTGCAGTATTGGAGCCATGTCGAAGAGATTCCAGTATTCGCCTCCGGCAACCAGCATTTGAGGGTCGAGGCGGAGATTCCCGGTATCAGTGAGGCTGAACACGTATGGGAAGAGTACCTCGACAACGGCGAATATGACTATGAAAACTCGCAGTTCGAGGATTATTGGAAGCCCCGAAGACGCGACGGTCTACGTCTGATTCAGGACGTTTACCAGACGGCGTATCCGGACGAAGACTTCCGCTTCGTCGTGGTTGACGACGTAGACGTTAGCGACTTAGAGGAAGAAGGCCCGTGGGAACATCACTTCCCGTGGGACTTCGTAGAGGTAGTAGAGAACGGCAACTTCGTGCTGGACGAACCACCGGAAGACGCCTTCCGAAACGACGGAGTTCCATTCAACTCCACCGACGACCCCGACTTCGAGATTGAACGTCGCACGGTAGACGAGATTCAGGACGAACTCCGTGGGTCTGACCATCTTGACGCCCCACAATAAGACGACCCAAGACCAGAATTAGACTCTTCGACAACCTCGCGTTCGTCGTCGGTCGGGTCGAGTAAGGCATGACCTCACGCTCCTTCGTCGTTCAGTAACCGGTCAGGATACAGGTCAGAAACTAACCCAATAATCTGGTATTCGAGTTTCTCAAGCGTTTCCTCAAAGTCGTGATAGAGGCCAACATCGTCTTCCCGCCATGCTTTCGTCCAAAAGTAGGTCGGTCGGCGGAGTTGTCTGCCATCTTCAAAGAGCCGGTCGGCCCACTTTGCGTACTTCTGCTTCTGGTTCTTGTCGTGGTCGAAAACAACGGCGCTCAAGTTCCCAATGTGATAGTAGTGGCCATCACCCCACCGAGCAAACTTCCCGGTACTCGTTCCTCGAAGGCCTTGTAGATTGGCGCTCAAACCTTCACCGTCCCGCCCGTATTTGCCAGCCTTTCCAACATAGAGAGGAACAACGGCCCCTTCGTCAAGCCAGTACATCAGGTAGATAAGACCATCATAGGTGTGGTCAGTCGTCTCCCAATCGTTGATTACCTTTCTTCCTTCATTTCGCACACGCTCTTCCATTCTTTCGCTTCGCTTCAGGATTCGTCTGTCATCTTTTCCGTAGTTCTTGTACTGAACGACTTGGCTATCGTCAGTCTCGAACAGAGGAATCGGGCATTTTGTATCAATATACCGGCCAGTCCATTCGTGCCAGATTTCTTTTTTGCTCGTCATAGCCGCTCCTTGTACCACGCCTGTTTTTCGCCAATACCTAATCCCTCGGTAGGAATTTCCACGCTGACACCAGTATCTTCAATCAGCGGAAGGAGTTCTTCGTAGTAGTCTTTACCAGCGTGTAGAACGAGTGTTATGTCGTCAGAGAGCAATCCTTCTTGTTCCATCTGGTCGGCCAGCGTTTCAGCCCACTCTCGTCTCTTGGCAACTCTCGCGCCACTCAATGTCTCGTCATATGGTTCGATAGGGTCGCCGTCAGGGTCAAGCAGACCATACTTTGCCGATAGAATCCACCAGTCGTCGTGATACTGCCCGGCGTAGGCCCTCATTTTATCAAAATACGGGGATGTGTAGAGTTTCTTCGGCGTGGCTGGTTCCTCTCGCTTGGTCTTGACGCAACTGACGAGGCCAATTTCACTCATAGTATGTCCCGTGAGTCATTGGTGGTGTATATGAACTTGAAGTGAAATTTTTGTTGTGCTTCTATCAGACCCTATCCAACACGGCGAGTTCGTCTTTCAATTGGTGAATAGCAGATTTTGCTTCGACGCGGTCGGTTGTTCCACCGACGATGATTTTCCCACTGGCGAAGACCAGTAGAGTGACTTCGTGTTCGGGCGGTCGGTAGATTAGGCCGGGAAATTGCTCGGGTTCGTACTCGGAGTCTTCCATCCCGAGAGCGATAGTGAGGGCTTCCAAGTTCACCTCTCGCGCGAGGTCTTCCATGAAGACCGAGGTAACGTGTCTGAACTCGTAATCGGGAACCTCGACGCCAATTTCGGACAACACCTCTTTGAATCTGGTTTCGGCTTCTGACAGAAGGTCTTCGGTCTTCGCGCCTCGAATCTGAAATGAGCCTGTCCGATAGAGAGTGTAGGCTGGCCCGCCCTCTTCTAACCGAACCGTTGCCATCCCGTTGCTCGTGAAATTGGCGTCGATAGAAGAATTAAGATGGTTCTGAAGACTGCTGACGAGGACTTCCAAATCTAACTCTCGACCGAGAGAGCCGCTTCCCATCGTACTGACGATTTCCATATCAGGGGCTTCTGGTAGACCGTAGAATCCGAGAGGTGTATATATCCCTGTCTCTTGCTCTCGAACTTCACCGGAGCAAATAACCCGTTCCCGTGAAATGGAACGTCTATGGCAATCTCTTTGGACGAACTCGAAAACCACCTCTTCGAGTGTGCAGACATTATCCGGGACGCCGTTGACCCGACCGACTACAAGGAGTTCATACTTCCTCTCGTCTACTACAAGAGTATCAGCGATGAGTTCGAGAAGCAATACGAACAGAATCTCGACGAGTACGGTGAAGACTTCGCTCGTCGGAAGAACCTCTACGATGTTCCTGTTGTCCCCGAGGGACATTCGTGGGAAGACGTTCGCGCCGTCTCGGACAACGTAGACCAAGCCCTGAACGAAGCCTTTGACGCGCTCACCGAAGAAAACCCGGAACTCAAGGGTATTTTCGAGGGAACGGACTACATCGAGGCTGACGCGCTTGGCGACGAACGGCTCGGGAGACTGGTCGAACACCTCTCGAAGTACAACTTCGACCGGGACAGCGTTCCCCCGGACATGCTCGGGGAAGCGTATATGGACTTGGTTCGACACTTTGCCGAAGAAGAAGGCAAATCGGGGGGCCAATTTTTCACGCCCCCGCATATCGTCAATCTCTGCGTTCGTCTCGTGGACGAGTTCGAGGACGGCATGACGTTCCACGACCCCACCGTTGGCTCCGGTGGTATGCTCATTGAGGCCGCCCGTTACTACCGCGAGGAACAGGGTGGCGACCCCTCGAAACTCGAACTCACCGGACAGGAAATCAATCCCGACATAGCCGCTATCGCCCGCATGAATCTCTCTATCCACGGGCTAAATGGCTCTATTTCACGCGAGGACTCGCTGGCGAGTCCGGAGTTCACCAACGACGAGGACAACGAACTGACGCGCTTCGACCGGGTGCTGGCAAACTTCCCGTTCTCGGCTAACTGGGCCAAAGACGAACTACAGGACGACCCGTGGGGACGCTTCGACTGGCACGAGAAACTCCCTCGCGCCGACCGGGGCGACTATGCGTTCATCATGCACATGGCGAAGCAGTTGAAGCGGCCCGACCGCGATGGGACGGGCGGGAAGGCGGCTATCGTCATTCCGCATGGTGTACTCTTCCGAAAGCACGAAGAGCGCTACCGGAAGCCGATGTTGGAGAACGATATGGTGGAAGCCATCGTTGGGCTTCCGGAGAATCTTTTCCAAAACAACAGTATCCCGTCGGCTATCCTCGTGCTGAATACGGACAAGTCCGATGAACGTGAGAACGAGGTACAGTTCATTCACGCCGCAGATGAAGACTTCTACAGAGACGAATCGAACCAGAATATTCTGACTGAAGAGGGTCTTGACCACATCGTTAAGAATTTCCGTAACTGGACGACTGAAGAGCGAGTTAGCCGAACGGTGTCGCTGGACGAAATCGAAGAGAACGAGTATAACCTAAATATCGCGCTCTATGTCGATACGACGGAACCAGAAGAAGACATAGACGTACAGGAAGAACTCGGGAAACTACGCGATTTACAGGCTGAACGGGACGAGATTGAATCGCGGATGAGTCAGCACATGGGGGCGCTGAACTATGAGTGAGGACGCGACCTTGGATGATTTCATCGGGACTGCCGAAGAGGGGGAATCTGAAGAGGATAGTGTCCGAGAACTTTTCGGATTGGGAGAGATACCGGCAGATTGGTCAATTGAGGCACTCGCGGATATATCTGAAATTATTCCGGGGAACTCGCCCCCTTCGTCTACATACAACGAGGAAGGTGAAGGACTTCCATTCTTCCAAGGTAACTCCGAGTTCGGCCACTTCTATCCCGAGGCAGATACATGGTGTTCGGAGCCTCGGAAAGAAGCCGAAAAGAATGATGTACTGATGAGTATTCGCGCTCCGGTTGGTGACTTGAACATCGCTGATACGAACTGCTGTATCGGTCGTGGAATTGCGGCCTTGCGACCGAAGACTCTCAATGGACTCTATCTCTTCTACAATCTTGCAGAACGAAAGCCGTGGCTTTCTCGACTTGCTACTGGTAGTACATTCAATTCCGTTACCAAGAGCGACCTACAGTTGCTTGATATTCCGGTTCCGACGCTCAAAGAACAGCGCAAAATCGCAACCGTACTTCACAACGTCGACCAAGCGATTCAGAAGACAAAAGAAATTATTGAACAAGTAGAACGGGTTCAAGATGGAGTTTTGAACGACTTATTCACACGAGGTATAGATGAATCGGGAAGAGTGCGTCCTTCGCCCGAAGTAGACGCTGAATCTTACAAGGAAGAACGTCGATACACCATCCCGTCAGACTGGCGTGTTTCTACGCTACAAGACCTCTGCGCTGAAAAAATAACCTATGGTATCGTTCAAGCAGGCCCTCATATTGATAACGGGGTTCCATACATCAAAACAGGAGACATCACCAACGGAGAGTTGGAAATCGAAGAGTTGAGTCGAACTTCAGAAGAGATTACGGAAGATTACAATCGTTCAAGACTGCAATCAGGGGAACTTGTTGTAACGATAAGAGCGACTGTGGGAGTTGTGGTACAGGTGCCACCAGAGTTAGAAGGTGCTAACCTTACACAAGGTACTGCACGCGTTTCTCCGAATGATTCTGTAGACAACCGTTTCTTGCTTTGGGCAATTCGGTCGAACGCGGTTCAGTCAATGATTGACGTTCGACTCAAGGGAACTACGTTTGACGAAATCACATTGGGGCAACTACGAAAAGTCCCAATCCCCCATCCGGCGAGTATTGATGAACAAGAGCGTATTGCCAACAAACTCGATACATTTGCAGACCAATTAGAAAACGAGAAATCATATTTAGAATCGTTGAAGTTCCTCAAGCAAGGCCTCATGCAAGACCTGCTGTCGGGAACAGTCCGAACAACCGACACTAACATAGAGGTACCTGACGAAATCGCACAGCATGGTTAGTATCCCATCTGAACAGGGTGTCGAACGCTCGCTTCTTTCGTGGCTCGACGGCGTCGGATGGGAGACACACGGGCAGGACGGCGACCGGGGCGCGAACGTTCTTAATGACGCCTACGACCGGCAGAGTCACGAGGTCGTCTATTGGGACTTACTGGCTGAACAAGTCGTCGCGCTCAATGAGGACGTGACCAGCGAAAACGTCGAGAAGTTCATCTCGTCACTGAAGCGCGACCTCGACACCGAGAACCTGATGGACGGGAACCGAGCGTTCCACCAACTGCTGACAAAGGGTAAAACCTTCTCCGTCCAACGCGACGACGGTTCGACCGAGACTGTCTACGTTGACCTGATAGACTACGCTGACCCGGAAAACAACCGGTTCCACGCTGTCAATCAGTTCTCTGTCTCCCGCGAGACAACCATTCGTCCCGACGTGAGTCTCTTCGTGAACGGGATTCCGCTGGTCACGATGGAACTCAAGAGCCAAGCACAGGACAACGACTGGCACGACGCCGTCCGTGACCTTCGGAACTACGAGAAAGACGTATCACGACTCTTCGTCCCCGGCCTGTTCAACATCGCCGCCGACACCTTTGAACTCCGCTACGGCGCGGTCGGCGCACCCAAGGAGTTCTACGAACCGTGGAACGACGCTCCCGAAGAGTTCGAGGACAGTAACGACGTGAGACAGGCTATCAAGGCTCTGTGCAATCCCGAATCTATCCTCGACCTGCTGAAGAACTTCGTCTTCTACGAGCGCCGAGCCGGTGGAGACGCGAAAATCGTTCCCCGGTACATGCAGTACTACGCGGTGAACGCGGTTCTCGACCGCGTCCGTGAGGGCGTCCACAAGCGCGGCCTCGTCTGGCACACCCAAGGGTCGGGCAAGTCGTTTACCATGCTCTATGCCGCCGAGAACCTTCTCTCGCGCCCCACCGTGGCCCGCAATCCACAGGTGTTCATCATTGTCGATACGGACAAGTTGAACTCCCAAATGCGCGACCAGTTGGCGAACCTCACCCTCGAACAGTGGACAGAGGCCGAGAGTATCGCCCATCTTGAGGAACTTATCGAACAGGGCCAAAGTGAACTGGTTCTCACGACGATTCAGAAGTTCGAGGACGTTGACCCCGACGAACAGGGCAACGACGAGGTAATCGTGATGAGCGACGAGGCCCACCGGTTCATGGAAGCCGACCTTGGCAGTCGTCTCGACGCCGCCCTTCCCGACTGCTACCACTTCGGTTTCACCGGGACACCTGTCCGCGAGGGCGAACGCCACGAAGACCGCAACACATTCCGCGAGTTCTCACCCGAGGACGAGGACTATCTTCACCGCTACTCGGTCAAGCAGGGTATCGAGGACGGGCTGATTCTTCCCGTCTACTTCACGCTCCGTCACGAAATGGAATGGGAGATAGACGAAGCAGGGCTTGACGAAGAGTTCGAGCAGGAGTTTCGTGGATTGAGTACAGACGAGAAACGCGAGTTCATTCAAAAGAACGTAACCGCTCGGACACTGGCTGAAATCGAACCTCGCGTAGACCGCGCCGTCGAAGAAATAGACCGACACTACGACGAACACGTCGCACCGAACAGGTGGAAAGGCATGGTCGTCACACCGAGCCGCCGGTCAGCCGCACTGTACGGCGAGCGGCTCATTGACCGTCGTGGCGAGGACGAAGTGGAAGTTCTCTACACGGCGACCAACGACGACCCCGACCTGATTCAGCAGTTCCACACCGACTCCGAAGAGCGCGACAGTATCATCAAGGCGTTCAAGCAGACCGACGAGGAAACCGAGGAAGTCACGCCGAAACTGCTGGTCGTCCACAACATGCTTCTGACGGGCTTCGACGCACCGATTCTGAAGACGATGTATCTCGACCGCAACCTCAAGAACCACAATCTCATGCAGGCTATCGCCCGGACGAACCGGCCTGCCGAGGGCAAGGAGAACGGTGAGATTGTGGACTTCCAAGGTGTCTTCGAAAACATTGACGACGCCCTCGACTACGACGCCGAGACGAAGGCCTACGCCGCCCGCAATAAGGACGAACTCTACGACGACCTGAAAGACCAGTTGGAAACGGTCATGGGTATCTTCGATGGCATACCCAAGGACGACACCCAAGAAGCCGCCTACGAAGCCGTCGAACGCATTAGCACCCATCCCGAGCGCCGCGAGTTCAAACAGGGCTTCCGCCGTCTACAGAATCTCTATGAAGCCGTCGCTCCGGACAAGCGGCTAATCAACGAGGGTATCGAGCGCGACTACAAGTGGTTGAGCCGGATTCACGTCGCATTCAAGCGCACGACCGGGGGCGAAGATGACCCCGAAGACGACATGCGCGAGAAGACGCGAGAGATAATCAACGAGAACGTCGAAATCACGGAAATCAAGGACGACTTCCCGACCTACAAACTCGGGGAAGAGTACCTCGAAGACGTAGAAGGGTTGGACAATCCCGGCGTCAAGGCCTCGCAGATTGCCCACGCGACCCGCGAACACCTACACCCTCGGGAGAACCAGAATCCTCGCTACAAGCGATTGAGCGAGCGCGTGACCGACATAGTGGAACGCTGGCAGGGTGATGAAATCAGTGACCCCGACGCTGTCGAGGCGCTAAAATCGGTCGAAGAAGAGGTTCTGAACGTCGAAGAGGAAGCCGAAGAGCAGGGGATGGACGACGCGGAGTTCGCCATATACACGCACCTCACAGAACAGACTCCCGACGCTATCGAGTCTGAAGAACAGGCCGAGGAAGTGGCCGAAGAAATCGTCTCACAGTTCCGCGAACGCGTTGACCGAGGATACTACGGGTGGAAGACGAACCAGCAGACCATCGCGGAAATCGAGCGTATCCTGTTGGACGTACTGGTAAAGGAGAACGAACTCGGCCACCTGATTCGAGACGACGATGGGTTCGTGGACTCGATACGGAACTACCTTATCGAGAATCATGGCTAAAGCCCACAGTCGGAATATCGACCTATTGGGGAACCCCGTCGAGTACGAGGTACGCGATAGCACCGACGCCAGTGAACCACGTATCGACGTTGACATACACGGCGTGACGGTCGTCGTTCCCGAAGGCGACGACGTTCAGCACGCAGAACTACTCAAGGAAAATGCGGCATGGGTGGTAGACCAGCAACGGAAGTACGACGCCTATCGAGAGCAAGTCCCCGACCGGACATTCGAGGCTGGCGAGCGCTTCCCATTCCTCGGAGAAGACCGGGAACTCGTTATTGAGCCACTACAGAAACACGAGGTAGACGAGGATTCGATTCGGCTCCGAAAGAGTGCCGTCGAGCAATCGTCAGTCAAGCAAGTTCTCGAAAACTTCTATCGGAGCCGGGCGCGGGAGTATCTCACTGACCGCACCGACCACTACGCCGAGCGCATGAGCGTCGAGTACGAAGAACTCGAACTCCGAAACCAGCGCACACGGTGGGGTAGTTGTTCGACTGGCGGAACGATTAGCCTGAACTGGCGGCTCATTATGGCCCCGCCCGACGTTGTTGATTACCTCGTCGTCCACGAACTCGCTCACCTGACCGAACAGCACCACGGACGAGAGTTCTGGCAGTTGGTTGGAGAACATATCCCTGACTACAAGGAGAAGGCCGAGTGGTTAGAACAGAATAGTGTACGGCTGATTTTCAGCGAAGACGACCTGTAGACAGTTACCCAATCGCGTCGGGAATTGACCCCCGAGCAGACCACGGGATGTACTTATCTGAGTAATTCGAGAGGATTCTCACTGTCCGTTCATCGTACTCGCCCGACTCGTCGTCAAGAACGGCAATAGTCTTCACTTCCGGCGCTCCGGCTTGTATGTCTACCCACTTGAACGCCGTCCGCTCGGCCATGCCATGTGATGTTGATACGTCTTCAGCATGGAGAGCGTCAAGGTATGTCGGTTTCCCGTTCTGTACATGGAAATCGACGCGATGTGGTTCTGAATCACCCTCAACATCCACATTTCGCTCATAGTGGTATCCTTTGCCGTTCAAGTAACTCCCAACCTCGTCTCGGAAGTCCGTTTGCGTGTACTGCCTGCGAGTATAGGATAGATATGAGATAGATTGGACTGCCTGAATAGCGTCCAGAAGACGTTGACCTAATCGCTCTTTCGAGGTGGTGAGTTTTATTTCGTACTTTGCACTATCCAAGTCGAAGCGTTGCTTGGTGCTACTCAATCGCTTTTCTCGCCGGGACTGGTCAAGATTAATATTCGAGAGGTAGAGGTACCCGTAGGTTTCACCCTCATCAGAGATAACATATTCTTCTCCCTCTCTTCGAATCCATAGGGTGATAGCGTCCCTATCGGCCCTCTCGAACGGGACTGTAATGCGGCACTCACCATCTTCATCGGTGATGGAAACACTCTCTTCGAACGCCGAATTGAGGGCGGGCCACACCAAGTCTTTGCAGTTAGTCATGGTCATTCAGTCCCGTTTGGTACGTTCCGCGTAGTTCTATGTTACACTCGTCGAGAAAGTCCCTAAAGGCTTGGTGAACATCGTCCGTGGCAACGTCGTCCACCGGATAGGCGTAGTCGGCTTCATGCTTTTCAGTCCAGTAATGTTTGTGCGGCTCTGTAATAACCTCACCGTCAGGGTTGGTATGTGGTGTCGATGAGTCCCACCGTCGAACCACCTTCGAACTCTTATACAGAAGACAGAAGCCGTAACTCCGACGCTTCCACGCTTTGAGAGTGAGGTTTACATCTTCGTTAAGGCAATACACCGTTGCCTCACCTTCCAGATTTGGCCCTCGTCGTTGCCACTCCCAATCCTCTTCAATCACTTTCTCCATATCGTAGATACCGTCAATTTCAGCCTTCGTTACCATGAGTGGTTATGTCCGCGTATTGAACACATTGCAACTTATAAGTCGGCCCGGAATTGAAAGTGAAATCGCTCAAACCGACAAAAATCACGGCTTGTTTCTATCAACGGTTGTCACGCCAACCAGCCGCGACTGCCAATACACGGCTTCAACGACTACCTCGTCGGCCCCGTCGGTCGGCAGACCGATAGTCGTGCTTCCGCAGTCGTCGCACCACACGCGGCGAATAACCCACCCGCCGTCGTCGTAGTGAGTGGCATACGCTCGCACAAGGTCGCCAGTTCGCGCGCCCTTGTTACATCGGTCGCAGATATGTCCTATCTCTCCGCCGTTGAGGGCCGCCGCCGGAGACGGTCGCGTCATTGGCCCACCTCAAGCGACGAGTAGGCGACGTTACACTCGTTACAGGCCCATCCACGTTGGCCGGTCACGGAGTCCAACAGCGCTCCGTAATCGAGTTCCGAGCCGCAACGGAGACACGTCGGCGTATCCGTCATTCGTCGTCACCCGTAGCGTGCGGGTTTGGCGTCTCGAAGCCGTCCCTGTAGCACGGCCAGCAGGCGAGGTCTTCGAAGAGCGGGCTACAATCGCAATCCTCGGGACGGTCGTCGTCGCGGTCGTCGCCACCGAACTCTTCGAGCGTGACGCCACCGTCAGTCGCGGCGACCTTCGGCGTCTCTTCGACGTGTTCCCCGAGTTGGGCGTCTACCTCGTCGGCGTCCACCCACGCGGGAATGGGGCGCTGACCAGTTGCGAACGCTATACGGCGGATGTGCTTGCACTCGGCTTCCCGGTACTGGTGGTCAGGACACGTACACCGGCCTTCACGGGCGTCTACGCGGTACTCTGACCCGCTCTGCGTCGTCACAGAGTACACGTCGCCCCCGACGGAAGGACGGTCATGTACTCCGTCAAGGCGCGTACATCGCGCTGTTCGAGGTCGGTACAGTCGTCCGTAGCGGAAGATTCACCTGCCGCTGTATCGAATTTGCTCATGCCTTCTTGGCTCCGTCGAGAAGGCCCCGTCCGGCGTCCTAAGCGCCGGGCGTTTTCGCGTGAATCACGCCCCAAGAGACGAGTCCTTCTCTATCTATACCTTGGACGGCAGGGATATTAAGTGTACTGCCTTAGACGGTATAGTTAACTGATTACGCGCAATAGGAACCTCTATGGGTGAAGATTCAAAACCGGGGCCAACACCGAAGGTGAGTAACGATGAAATCATCGTCTTGTTTCGAGAGACAGACGACCCCGTGCTTTCGACTGCGGAAGTAGCAGAACAGGTACCACTCAAGCGACGGGCCACCTACAATCGACTCCGGTCGCTGGCCGACGAAGGCCGATTAGAGAGTAAGCAGATTGGTGGCCGAAACACAGTGTGGTGGTTGGCCGAATCCGAGGAACTCCAACCGCAGTCGTTTGTGGAATAGTGAAACCGGTTCACAGAGAGTTATAGAGTTATAAAACGCTCTTCAGGCCCTCTGATGGTCGTGACTCTAGTTCAACCTCGAAAGGATGGATACCACTCGCCACGCGACGAACGCGCTCACAGCGCACTCACGGCGCTCTCGCGGGTCGCTGGCGGTACGCCCATCCTCGAAAGTCGGAGTAGAGCCGTCAAGACACCCATTCATTGCCGAATAGGGAACGAATGTCCGACCGGCGTTACTCTTCGTCCTGTTCGAGTTCAGCCGCGTCGAGGTCGCCGTCGAGGTACTGCCGACCCTCGTCTGTGATAATGTAGACGCCGTTTCCGAGAAATCGGATTAATCCGTGGTGCTTCAATTTCTGACAGCGCTCGTGGATGTGAGGGCGACTGAATCGAACGTATTCACTTCCTGCCATACTCGACGGTGTACCGGAGTCGTTCTCGCTCAAGAACTCAAGAATCCGCTCGTCCGCTATAGTCATCCACTCCGCCGATTTCCTCATTACTGGAGAGTCAGGGGCGTTGTCGTTACATATCACGAATCGTATACTTTAGTTAACACAGTGTAAACTACAGCAACAGTTATATGCGAAATCCGTGTCATTTACTAACAGAATTGGTGACTCTCGAATGCCTCAAGGAAACTACGTCACAGACGATACCCTCGGCAAGGTAGAGAGCGAAGTTTGGAGTGACGAGACAGTCAATTATATCGCAAAGGGAAGCGGTAACGTAAAAGCGAAATTTCAGGGGTCTACATCTAAACTCAGCAGTACGAAAGGGTGGCCCCGTATGGTGGCGACTGACCAGCGAGTCTTTATCAAAATTCCTCAAATCACAGGTAGCAAGGTCGAGGAAGTCCAATACGAAGACCTGAGTGCGGCTGACATAGGGTCAAGTGGGTTGACTGGTACACAGATTAAACTCCGAACGATACGGGGCAAGACGTACACATTCAAAGCAGACGAGCCGGGGGACGCTGAACTCGAAGAAATGGTTGACTACATTCGAGAGCAAATCAGCAACCACCAACCAGCAGAGCAAGCAACCTCGTCTGGTTCCGCGAATCGCGCAGACCTTCACAAGACCGAATCCTGTGTCGAGTGTGGTGAGGGTGTATCCGAAGGGGTTAGTCGGTGTCCGCACTGTGGGTTCAATCCGAGCGACCACAAAAAATGGAGGTGGATTCACGTTGCGCTATGTATGACGGTTGTTCTCATTCCCATTTCTCTACCGAAGGCCCGAGCGCACGCTAAAAAAGCGAAAGGTGGTGTGACTGGATAACTCGGACTGAATGTTTTTGATGGAACGCCTTGAGGTGGATGTATGACCGAACAGCCGGAATCAGGGGAACTTCTCGTCGGCTCGTACCTTCGGCTCGTAGAGGGTTGCGAACTGGTGATGTATAACCAGCGGTCGCAAAAGCAAGGCGACCAACTCGAAATTGACGTGATAGGGGTAGACAGCACTGAACGAGGTGAACGGGTCGTCTATACCTGCGAAGTTGTGACCCATATCGACGGCCTTCACTACTCGGGGACACCCGACACCGACCGATGGGAAGAGTACGGGAACGACGACTACCAGCACACGCTCGAACGGTTATGGGAGAAGTTTACCGCTGATAGAGAGTACGTCACCGAACTCTTCGACGCCGACGACTATTCCTTCGTCTACCAGTTCTGGTCGCCCGTCGTGCGCGGGAACCGTGATGAAAAGTACCTACTGACAGGTCTGTACGACATGGCCGACGAGTTCGAAGACGAAACTGGCGCGGAACTCGAACTCGTAATTAACGAAGAGTACACCGAGCGCATAGAAGCACTACGCGAGAAGGCGGGGCAGACCGAGAAGGACTACGGTGAACTCGGGTTTCGGATTCTCCAAATCCTCGAACATCTGCGGTGAAGGTGGCTATCCACCAGTAGCGGATTCGTGGAACGACCGACCCGACCGGAACTCGGTCAGTTCGTCAATTCGGTCTTCGAGTTCCTCGATTTCCTCGCGGAGTTCGTCGGCTTCCTCGCCTTCCGTCTCTGCCAGCCTGTCCTTGAGTCCCTGTAGGCGCGTCTCCTTCTCGTCTTCGTCAACGTCCGCCTTCCGGACGTACTCGCTCTCTTCGACTTCGTACACGTCGGTTTCGGACAGTTCGGTCACGTCGAGCGCTTCGTCTACCTTGTCCGAATCAACAGTCGTCAGGCGTTCCCGTTCGATACCTGCGGACTCGAAAGCGTTCAGCACTACCTCGTCGTCCTTGAGTGACCGATTCCGACGACTTGTCCGTTGGACTGACCCGAACTGACCGCTGACGGGTTGGTCATGATGTAATCGGTCGAGAAGGACAGTCCGCACGTCTTGGCGCAGGTCGTTGGCGTTGCGCTGTACATCGGAGAGAAGCGTATAGAGGTTGACGAGAGCGGGCGTTTCCACGTCTTCAAGGTGGGTTACATCGTGACGTTCGAGGGCGTCGATAAGCAACAGAGCGTCTGCATACACGTCTACATCCGGCTCTTCGCGCTCGTCGTCGCCGTCGTCGGTGTCTTCAGTCGCGTCCACTAACGGCGAGCCTGTGGGCGTCTCCGACTCGGTTAGCGTCCCTTCCCGGTCGTCTACCTCGAAGCGCGGGTGTAGCGACAGCACGGTCGCGTAAGGTTCCGCGTCTGGTGGGAGCCGGTCTAACTCGAACTCGCCGCGCGAGTCTTGGATACGACGGTGAAGTGTCTCGAACTGGTCGCGCTGTAGGGGTATCGTCTCGTCGTCGTCGCGGTACTGAATCAGCACTCGGTGTTCCTGAACGTCGGTGACGCGAAACGCCTTGCGCGAAAGTGGGGTGACGAGGGTCGCGTCCGACGGGAGTTCTTCGATGTTGTCGAGAAGGTTCTGCCATGTAGAACCGAAGGTCATGCAAGCGGGTACGAACGACCGAAATAAAACGTTCTGGTGAACTCTCGTTACCAGATTTGCTCTACAGCACTGTTCCGCGTTTCTGCGTCCGAGTGTAGGTACTTCATAGTCGTGTTCAGGCTCTTGTGGCGCAGTTGCTCTTTCGCGTGGTGCGGGCCAACGTGGTTGGCCCAATACGTCGCCACCCCATGCCGGATAGAGTACCACGAGATTTCCTTATGCTCGGGAATCGGAACGTCACCGCTCTCGATTATCCGGTGAAGGAGAGCGTTGCACGATTTGGAACTGTACGGCGACGACTTCTGCGTTAGCCACAACTCGTCTCTACCGTCGTACTTGTCCATCGACCCCCGTTCATCGAGCCAGCGTTTCAGGGCCTTCGCCGTCCGGCCCTTGATAGCACAGTTCCAATGCGCTTCGTTCTTCGTGGCCTCGTCTTTCGGGATGTTCAGTTCGTTATCTTCGAGGTTGACCCACGATACCTTCGCCCGACCAACCTCGATAGGTCGTAGTCCGGTGTCGAGCGTGACCGCAATCATGGACGGGTACTTCCATGAGTTCGCTTCTTTGAACTCCGCCGGGCCGACCTTCTCCTTCGGGATACCAAGCCGCTGTGCGACGAAGGCCTTCAGTTGACTACGTTCATCGGGCGACACCGAGTGGTAACTTTTCACCGACGAATGTTCGAGCGCGGCCTGATACAGTGGCTCGAACGCACTCCGTCGAAGGTAATCCCGCTCGTCACCGTTCGCCTGTGAGAGTTCCACGTCAAGTTCCCACTCGTAGTCCGTTCCCCGGACATGGTTGCTGAAGCGGAAGTACCGCTTAACGTCCTTGGCGTGGTGTAGCACGGTCGAGTCAATCATCCCCTCGGACTGGTCGAGAACGCGAACGAACTTGTCCGCGTGGTCGGGCGTGAACTGCGTAGTGTACTGGTTCTCGTACCGCCACAGCCACCGGAAGGCAGTTTCGAGTTTGTAGTGGGTGGATTCGAGCGTCGAACGTGCAAGGCCCTCGTGTTTCTCGGGATTCTTCCCGTAGTTGGCGAGCCACGACAGCAGTTCGTGCTTGAAGTCCCGATAGTCGTCTACCATGTTCAGTCCGAACTCTTGTAGGTCGCGCTTCGAGCGCTCGCTGACCAACGGATATTCGAACTCGTAGTCTTCGGGCGCGGGTGGAATCTCCGCCGATACGGTTTCTCCGCTACCGAGGTTGTCGAGCGGGTCAGTCCGGTTCATCGGCACCGCTCACCCCCGGAATCGCGGGACGGCGTAGTGCCTGACCTTATGGTGTCCTGACAACTATACGAATCGCAAGACGGCGACGGGGTTGCCGTGTAGTGAAACGTAACGTTCTTGAGTTCCATTTGTTCTCTCCCAAGAAGGGCGTAAAATGGGAAGAGAGGCGCTGAAACGCCGGAAGCCTAGGCCGGAATTTGAATCCGGGGTCTCGTCCTTACCAAGGACGCGCTTTACCGCTAAGCTACCCAGGCACGCACTCACAGGTTGCGGCGAGTCATCTTTGAACGTTTCGATTCACGCCGGCCCTGCTATCAATCATCAACCGACGTCGTCAGGCCGTCACTGCCGCCCTGTTCTGCGGTCAGTCCACGGAGGCGCTCGGCGTCGACGCCAGCGAGCAACTCCTCCGCTGGCGGGAAGTCGTCATCTGCCAGTTCGTCGGCCAACTCGGCAGCGAAGCCGGTGACACTCGGCGAGAGGGCACGGTTACCGACGGCAGTTCCGGCCGCCGCCGCCAGTTCCAGGGCGTCAGTTTCGAGGTTTCGGTCCAGCCCGTCCGCACCGCTGTCCTGCTGGCGAGTCTGGTCACGACCGAACGCTCGGACTGTCTCGACGGCCCGCTCGGCGGCGTCTGTCTTGGCCAGCAGATAGAAACCACGGGCAACGAGTACGTCCGCGACGAGAATATCCAGGTCAGCGTCGTCTCCGCCGCCGGTTTCCCACGGCTCGTCGTGTGCGAGTCGGCGCGTGAGGCGAAGCCCATCGTAGATCAGCTGAACGCCTGCAGCACGTTCACCGACTGGGTCTGCAAGCTCGTCACCGCCTGGCTGCGACTCGGTGTGTGCTGTCGGCGAATCAGTTGTCGCGCGTGCGAATCGAATCGTCAATACGCCTGGCACCATCGAGCTCTGGTCGAGCCATTCGGTAATCCGCTCGTGCAACCCCGCAGGTTCGACATCCCGCACGGCACCGAGCGCGGCCTGACGCGTCGCCCCGGCTTCGTCCATTACACCTGTATAGCGGGAGCAAAGGCAAAGAACTTTGGAAACAACCGCCAGAAGACTGTCCATGATTACCACAGCAGTCACCGACGGTGTCCGGGAGATTACACTCGACCGGCCCGACCGCCGGAACGCGCTGACGCGGACTGGATTGGACGACCTCAAGGCGGCAGTTGAAACGGCAACCGAGCCAGTGGTGTATCTCCACGGTGCCGGCGACGCCTTCTGTGCGGGGGCCGACCTAGAGGCGGTCCGTTCGCTCGACGAGGACTCTGCAGCGGCGTTCGCACAGCGAGGCCAGTCCGTTGGGCAGGCACTGGAATCGTACGACGGTGCTGTTATCGCAGGTGTCGATGGCGCTGCTCGGGGCGGCGGCGTTGAACTCGCGCTGGCCTGTGACCTTCGGGTCGCCACACCAGACGCGACGTTCGCCGAGAGCGGCGTCGAACTCGGGCTGTTCGGCGCGTGGGGCGGAACAGCACGACTCCCCCGAGTCGTCGGTGAAGGAATCGCACTCGATATCTCGCTGTCGGGGCGAGTGCTCGACGCGACAGAGGCCTACGAGCACGGACTGTGCAGTCGAATTGTCGACCAGCCACGGACGGTTGCCGAGGAACTCGCCGAGAACGACCCGGGTGCAATGCGAGCGATCAAGGAGCGAATCCGCGACCGAGCGGATATCCCGACCCAGCACCAGCGCGAACAGGAAGCGTTTGCGAGCCTCATCGACGCCTTCGAGGCAAAATAGTGCGAAACCACTTTGAGCAACCGCGGTGGAGTGTGTCACGAATGAAGAGAGGACAACCGGCGACCAGCAAGACACGAGCGAGCAGTCGCCTCGCGAGAGGGGCCGGGCCATGACTCGTGTCTGTCTCGTCGGAGAGTCGGAGACAAACCTGCAGTACGAACTGCTCTCCCGTGAGACTGCTCGTGACGCGCTGGCGGCGTACGACATTACCGAGCTATACGCGAACACACTCGCCGTCGAAACCGTCAGTCTCGGTGCAGCAGTCTCGCTGTTGAACGACCTCGACTGGTATCTTATCCGATTCGTCGCGGACGCCTTCGTGCTGGAGCCATCAGTCAGCGACGAAGAGTGGCTCTCTCGTGACCTCGCCACGGCAATCAGAAACGACGAGCTAACGCCAGCCGAAAGCGAGCGATTTCTCCGCGTGTACGGCGTCGACGAGGAGACGGAGCCACCAGAACTGGTCGAGCCGATGTTGGTCACCAGAACCGGCGCAGAGATTCCCGAATACGACCTGCGTGAGGTTGACCGAACCGTGACTGTCAGGGTAACTGAATCGGAGTTCGGTGCCTGAGACAACCCGCCGCCAGTGCATTACATAAGGCTTATGCGCACACTGCTTCTGTCATCTGCTAATGAGCAACTGGCGGGAACAACTGGCAGACGACTCCGAAACACGGGCGGTACTGGACTGGTTGACGGAGTTCTATCACTACCCAGTGCTGGCCGTCCTGATCGGGTTCCTTTTCTGGAATCGAATTCGGAACTGGTCAAATTTCGTCTACGAGGGGACCGTCTATTACAGCGGTAACGACTCCTGGTACAACCACCGCTCCGCAGAGTACGCCACGGAGAATTTCCTCGGGACGATGCCCTATGACCCGTGGACATTTTTCCCGTACGGCACCGCAACGGGACAGTTCGGCGCGCTGTTCGACCAAATTATTGCGCTGATTGCCCTCATCGTGGGCCTGGGCTCGCCGGGCAGTAACCTGTTCGACCACGTCGTCCTGTTCACACCAGTCCTGTTTGCCCTCGCGATTTGTGTGCCGGGGTACCTGATTGGCCGTCGCGTTGGCGGTCGGGTTGGAGGACTGACTGTCATCGGATTCATTGCGCTCGCACCAGATCGCTTACTACAGTTCACGCTGGCCGGCCACCCCCAGCATCACTCCGCAGAAGCGCTGTTTATGGCGCTGTCGGTACTCGGGATTATGGTGGCCCTCTCCGCAGCAGAAGACGAGAAACCGGTCTACGAACTGCTCGCAGCCGGTGAGATTTCGACACTTCGGAAGACCATCAGCTACTCGCTACTCGCCGGCGTCGCGATGTCGATGTACCTCTGGGCATGGCCGCCTGGCGTCTGGCTGTTCGGTATTCTCGCGGTCTTCTTCACAGTCCACCTCTGTCTCGAACACGTCCGCAGGCGCAGTCCCGAACACACGGCAGTGGTCGGGATTATCAGCCTCTCGACGGCGGGTATCCTCCAGCTTGGGTCCACGAGAACCCTCGAAATCTCCGTTACAACCCGGTCGGCCCTCCTGCCAGGGCTTGCGTTTCTCGTCGTCTTCGGGCTGATTTTCCTCGCCTGGCTCTCCCGAGAAGTCGACAGCCGGGACCTCTCCCGGTCAGCGTATCCGGGAATTGTCGCCGTGACACTGTTCGTTGGGATTGGCTTCGTTGCCCTCGTTCTTCCTGACCTGTTCAGTTTCTTCTTCTCACAGGTCGACCGTGTCTTCGGGTTTATTACCTCGCCCGGGACGGCCGCCGGAACAATTGGCGAGGCACAGCCGCCGGCGGACCCGCAGGCGTACTTCTACGAGCGATACGGGCTCGGTATCGTGACCGCCGTCATCGGCGCTGTTATCGTTCTCGGGCGGCAGGCACTCAAGAAAGAACCCGAGAGTCAGCAGCTACTACTCGTGTTCTGGCTTGCGTTCATGGTCGCTGCGACACTGACCCAGACACGGTTTGGGAACTATCTCGTCGTGCCGATTGGCGCACTCAACGCCGTCCTCGCTGGCTTCATGATCAAGACCATCGGGACACCAGACAGCGATGAATCCACCATCGAAGTCTATCAGGTGCTGACTGTCGCCCTCGTCGTGATGGTGATGTTCGTGCCGCTGATGGGACTGCCCTACGTCGGACTCGACCGGACAGCCACGGACCGAGCGGACAACCTGAGTCAACCAGGCAACGTCATCGTCTGGGACGAGAGTCTCACCTGGATGGAAGAGAACACGCCCGAACCTGGGAAGTACAACAATCCCGATGGCGAGGTAATGGACTACTTCGGTAAATACGACCGGACAGACGACTACGATTACCCTGAGGGGTCCTACGGCGTGCTGTCGTGGTGGGACTACGGCCACTGGATAACAAACCGGGCAGAGCGGATCCCGAACGCGAATCCGTTCCAGCAGGGCGCACGGCCCGCCGCTGACTTCCTGCTCGCACAGAACGAGTCTGAGGCACTCACACACCTCGAAGAGGAATTCGACGAGGGAGAAGATGCAGAGACGCAATACGTAATGATCGACTGGCAGATGGTCGAGACTGAAGGACAGGTCGGCGGGAAATTCTTCGCACCGGTCCAGTTTAGCGAGGAGTACAGTCGAACTGACTTCTACCAGCGTGTCATCAACCCGGAATCACAGATCACCTCCGCCAGCGGTCTGTTCAGGGCGACTGAGCTCATCGCACACGACCAGCGCTACTATAACTCGATGGTCGCACGGCTGTACCACTATCACGGCAGTTCGCGTGCGCCACAGCCAATCGGCGTCGACCGACGGCCAACCGTCCAACAGAACGTGCAAGGCTTCCAGAGTATGAGCGAGGCGCGAGAGTGGGCATCTCAGGCGGAAACGCGGCAGGTTGGTGGTGTCGGCGTGCTCCCAGAACAGCGGGTTGAAGCACTTGATCACTTCCGGGTCGTTCACATGTCTGAGACATCGGCGGTACCACGCGGGGACACCTCGGACGCACAGGAACTCGCAAACAAGGGCGTCAGCTTTGCCCGGACATCGGTTGTCCAGCGTGACCTGCGGCGGTCGGGAATTGTCGGTGCCTACCAGAGCCGATTCTCCGGGCTGTTCGGCGGCCAGAATAACAGTAGGCAGCTACAGGCACTCGCACAACAGCAGGCCCAGCAGGCGCTTACCGGAACGAATCCGAAGTGGTTGAAAACCTTCGAGCGCGTGCCCGGCCAGACCATTCAGGGCGAGAACGGTCCAGAGAACGGGACACTGACACTCAGTGTGCCAATCGAGCCAGCAAACGGCAACGAGTTCCAGTACACCCAGCGCGTCCAGACAGACGAGAATGGCGAGTTCAGCACGACTGTGCCGTACTCGACGACGGGATACGACGAGATTGGTGTCGATAACGGACACACGAACGTCAGCGCCCGCGCGAACGGCACCTACCAGATCAGCGCCAGCGGTGCGGACGGCACGCAGTTCAGCGCCAGCGGCATCGAGGTGACCGAGGAGGAGGTAGTCACCGCGGATACTGAGCCGACGACAGTCGAACTCACACAGCAGGAGCCTGACGCTGGCAACGATTCCGAGGTTGTCGAATCCGCGGCTGTCAGCAACCCGGCCGATGAGGTGTCGGTCAGTCTCGCTGGCAACGTCACCGTCACCAGTAGTTCGGACGCAATCGAGGATACGACGGTGACCGCCGACGGCGAGGCCGTCGAAATCACCGGCGTTGACGCGAGTGGCGACAGCACAGTCCGGTTCACGCTCAACCGCAGCATTCAGGCCGGTGAGTCAGTCGAACTGAGCCACGCGCCCGAAGCCAACCAGCCGAGTATCGTCGTCGACGCCAACAGCGTCGGGTCGTTCACCGTCGCTGTCGAGAACAACGTCGGCAGTTGAACGCGGCAGACAACGAATTACGTAACTGGCACCGAAGGATCGACAGGACAGTGCAAGACCCGACTCAGCTGAGTTCGTTGCTCTTTTCGAGACCGTTGAGGTGCCAGTCTGAGCACCACGAGCATCCGGCGTGGAGAGGTGGGCTATCGTGACGACTGAAGAGGTGAGCGAACAAGAGGCAACAGAGGGCGAAAGCTCCAAACTGCGCGGATTGCTGGTCGTCTACTGCAAGGGGCTGGCGATGGGCAGTGCCGACGCCGTGCCGGGTGTCTCCGGCGGCACGATTGCGCTCATCGTTGGCATCTACGAGCGACTAATTGCCGCGCTGACTGCGCTGGACCCAGCAGTGCTTGGCTATCTCCCTTCCCTCCACCAGGCAGACGCTCGGAGCGCACTGATTGCCGACATTCGCGACATGGACGTGCCGTTTTTGCTCGCCCTGGGTGGCGGGATGGTGACGGCAGTCATTATTCTTGCTCGCGTCGTGGAAGCCGCACTCGAAACGGTTCCGGGGCCGACCTTTGCGTTCTTTTTCGGGCTGATCGGCGCGTCGGCAATCGTGCTCGCCGAGCGGGAGTGGTTCGGCGATACGAGACAGGTCATCGCGTCCGTTGCCGGATTCACGATTGCCTTCATTGTCGCGGGAATCTCCGGCGGCACGGGTGTCCCAAGCTCGTTCCCAATCTTGTTCGTCGCCGGCGCGCTCGCGATTAGTGGGATGTTGCTCCCGGGCATCTCCGGTGCGTTCATTCTCCTCTTGCTGGGGCAGTACAACACCATGACGAGTACCCTCAACAGATTCGTCGACGGATTACTACGGGTCGTGATTGACGGCGTTACTGCACAACTGCTGCAGGATAGCATGGTGATCGGGACCTTCCTCTCCGGTGCTGCCGTCGGCGTCTTTACTGTTGCCTACGCAGTCAGGTGGGCTCTCGAGAACTACCGCCGAGCGACGCTTGCCTTTCTCGTGAGTCTGATGGTTGGCTCGCTTCGACTGCCAGTCGTCGAAGTGCTTGCTGCCACCGGACGAGCGCCAGCCGACATCCTCGGTGTTGTCGTCGCTGCCGTGGTTGGCGCTGCTCTCGTACTCGCGCTGGACTGGTCGACGGCAGACCTCGAATATTGAGTAAACATCATTGCGTGTCAGCCCCCACAACCAGATATGACCGACGAGATTTCTGCACTCGCCGAAGCAGTGAGAGGGGCCGACTCAGTTGTGGCATTTACCGGAGCCGGAGTGAGCACAGCCTCGGGAATTCCCGACTTCCGTAGCGAAGGTGGTATCTGGGACCGGTACGACCCCTCTGAGTTTCACTACAACAAGTTCAGGGCCGACCCGGCGGCGTTCTGGGAGAAACGCATCGAACTGTACGAGGAACTGTTCAGCGGTGACATCGCGCCGAATCCCGCCCACGACGCACTGGCCGCGCTGGAGTCCGCCGGCCACCTCGAAACGGTAATTACCCAGAACGTGGACGGCCTACACGAAACCGCTGGTTCCTCCACTGTCGAACTCCACGGCAACGGCCAGCGTGTGGCCTGCGAGAGCTGTGACGGGAAAGAGCCGCTGGAACTGGCAGAGGGACAAATTGCGGACGGACAGCTCCCGCCGGAATGTCCGTCCTGTGGCGGCGTGTTGAAGCCAGACACGGTCTTATTTGGTGAGCAACTCCCGCGCGTCGCGCTCCAGCGGGCCAAACAGTACGCCCAGAACGCCGACGTGTTTCTGGCAGTTGGCTCCTCGCTGACGGTCGAACCCGCAGCGTCGTTACCCCAAATCGCCGAGCGAGGGGGTGCGACGCTGGCGATTGTCAATCTGGAAGAGACGCCAGTCTCGGAGACAGCAGCCTTCGACATTCGCGGGGATGTGACCGCGGTGCTGCCGGAGATTCAGGCGGTAGTAGAGACTAGCTGAGAAGGCGCTTCGGAAAAGGTAAGTGTTACTCGGCAATAGCCGGCGGTAGTGACAGGCCCCGTTAGACGTGCTGGCGCGTTCATGGTTGTCAGTCTGCTGGCATTCGTCGTCCCGGTGGTCGACGGCGTCGGCGAGCCAGCGGTGGCAACGTTGATGGCGATTGGCCCCTTCCTGCTGGTCGCCGCCGCCGCACTCGTCGTCGATACCGATACGGTGCTCTTCGAGCTATTTGCGCGGCCCGGTGACCGCCGCGACGGGGCGCTCTACGGGCTGGCTGGATTTTCGCTCGCGGCTGCTGGGACGGCTGTGTTAGCTGTGGAGTTCGAGTTGCCAGCCGCCATCTACGTCGGAGCAGTGCTTTTGCTTTCGGTCGGCAATCTCGTCGGCCAGGCTGTGCGATACTGGACCGGCGACCCGTTTCTCGCAACCGCTGGCTTCGTCGGCGGTGGCTTTCTCGCCGGCAGCGCAGCCCAGGCAATCGCAACCGGTGTTGCAGCCCTCCCCGGAACGTGGCAGACGATTGCCTTTCTCGCTGCCAGCGGGAGCCTGCTCGCGGCACTGCTCCGAGAAGTACTGTTCAAACGTGATGACGTGCTCGTAATGGTCAGCGTCGTCTTGTTGCTGTGGTTTCTCGGCGCGCTCCCGGTCGAGATCTCGACGACGCGGATCGCTGTTGCGCTGGCTGTGACTGTCGTGCTCGGCTACGCTTCCTTCGCACTCGATACCGCCTCACTGCCCGGCATGTTAACCGGCGTCTTGCTGGGGTTGTTGACAATCGTCCTCGGAAGTTACGGCTGGTTCGCAATGCTGATTGCCTTCTTCGGAATCGGTGGACTGGCCTCGAAGTACCAGTACGACCAGAAACTCGACCGCGGCATCGCCGAAGAGAACGAGGGCGCACGCGGCAGCGGGAACGTCCTCGCGAACTCGCTGGTCGCGCTGTTTGCCGTCGTCGGGGCGGCAGCCAGTGGGCGTCTCGGTGTCCCGGAGGCAATCTTTTTCTTCGCCTTTGCCGGCGCAGTCGGCGCAGCGCTCGCCGACACCCTCTCCAGTGAAGTCGGCGGCCTGTTCGACAACCCACGGCTGATCACGACCCTCCGTGTCGTCGAGCCGGGGACTGATGGCGCAGTGACCTGGCAGGGCGAACTTGTCGGGGCCGGCGGGGCCGCAATCGTCGCGGGCATTGCCTTCGTCGCCTTCGAGCCCGTCACTGCGCTGGGAGCCGGAGTCGTCGTTGCTGCCGGTGTCGTCGGGATGACCGTCGATAGCCTGCTCGGCGCGACAATCGAAGGCTGGCTCTGTGGGAACCAGGGCGTCAACTTCCTCGCAACGCTGGCGGCTGCACTCGCTGGCGCACTGCTCGCAGCCGGGGTCGGACTCACACTCTAATCATGAACGTGACACGGACAACAGCAGTTGACGGTGACCGCCTCCGTGCGATTCAGCAGGAGGTACTTGCTGAACCCTGGCGGGAGTTGCTCGACTGCGCGCTCGGCGGGTTTCCGCCGCTGTACGTCGCAGTTACTGACCGGCCGGTTGGCTACGCTATCGTGATGCCCGGACCGGAGGAGACAGTGTATCTCACAGAGTTGGCAGTTGACCCCGACGAGCAGCGACAGGGCTACGGCTCAGACCTGCTCGAGTATCTCTGTGCCGACCAGCGCGAGGACGGCTACGAACGGCTGGCACTGACAGTCCGTGTTATCGACGACGACGCCCGGCAATTTTACGATGACCACGGCTTTTCAGTCGAAGAACAGTTGCCGGAGGAATTCGAGGACGGCGACGGACTGTTGCTTATCCGCGAGCTCTAGTATTCGATGTCGGCAGCGGCGTGAACGCGGACATCTGCTGGCTGTTTGACGAACTCGCCGGTCTCGGCACCGACGATTCGTCCAACACCGCGCTGTGCGCAGATATCGAGCAGTCGCTGGGTCACAGGGCCATCGAGCACAACAGTGTGTGGAACGTCCGTGGCGTCTTCGATGGCTGCGAAGGCGTCCGCAGCGTCTACCTCAGCGAGGACGGCGAACTCAGCGTCGAGCAGTCGGACAGTGCCAGCGCCGGCCTCGATTACAGCCTCGATGTTGTCGCCCAGTGTCGCTGGTTTTTGCCTGGTCTCCTCGGCAGTCTCCTGTTGGTCAACCGCCTCGTCGTCGGCTGGAGTCGCCGACGGTTCCGCGGCCGTCGCGTCCGGGTGCGCGGCCGAGTGCCCATCAGACTGGACCACAGCCTCTGTCTCCGCTTGACTGCCAGCAGCATCAGTTCCGGGTTGGGGCTCAGTGTCAGTGACTGGCTCCTCCGTCACAGTGCCGCCGTCTGTCGGTGCGAACGCCTCACGCGCGGTCATTTCCTCGGCAACCTGCTCGTAGGGAACCTTCTTGCGGAGTGCGGCCATGATTGCAGCGCGGTCGAGGTCTTCGACGGAGCGGTCTCGGGGTGCAAAGGCGACGTAATCGACGCTGCCCACCTGTTCGAGTTCTCGCAGAATCAGGTCGCCACCTCGGTCGCCGTCGAGAAACGCTGTTGTCGTCCGGTCCTGTGTGAGTCGGGCCACTTCGTCGGGAACGTCTGTTCCTTCGACGGCAATGGCATTTTTGACGCCGGCAGAGAGTAGTTTCCGCACGTCGGCACGGCCCTCGACGACGATTATCGCGTCGCTGTCAGCGACACGTGGGCCGGCCGGAAAGCCACGATACTCGGTGATTTCAGATTCGCGGACGCGTTCGCGAACTTCTTCGACGAGGCGCTCGCTGGTGAGTTGTTCGTCCTCGAAGGCGGCGAGCAACTCCGTCGCGCGGTCGACAATCTCACGGCGCTTGGCGGCCCGAGCGTCTTCGATTTTGATGACCGAGCAGTTCGCCCGGCACGGGCCAACTCGCTCGATTGTTTCGAGTGCAGCAGCCAGCACGGCCGTCTCTGCGCGGTCCATCCCGCTTGCGATCTGTACCGTCCCGAACGAGCGCCCACCCTCAGAGTCGATGTCGACATCGATTCGGCCGACTTTCGAGGCGTCCTGCAGGTCCCGGAGGTCCATATCTTCTCCGAGCAGTCCCTCTGTCTGGCCGAAAATCGCGCCGACGACATCACTCCGCTCGACAACCCCGCTGGTGCGAACATCCGCGTGAATGATATACTTTGCTGAGTGTGGCATATGAGTTGACTTTCGTCGGACGAGACGCTATTGTTATCAATAGATACGTCTGGTAGAGTCATATAAGTGGCGGGACAGAACCGTCTCTCACTCGATTTCGCGGAGTCTGGCCACACCGTCGATTTCGTCGATAACAGACTGGACTGGTTCGGGGACATGCTGTCGCCAGTCGCCGCCGGTGACCATCTGGTCACGAATCTCACTGCCTTTCAACGCCTCGCGGTCGAACATCTCGGTCTGTTTGACCTCGATGCCGGACTCCGAAAATAGCCGGACGACAAGCGGATTGTTCGAGTAGGCGACGTCGAACTCCGGTGCCATGCTTTGGACGTGACTGACCCACACTGAGTTGCGGTCCATGTCTTCGATGGGAACGACGTAGTCAGTGAGATCGTACGGCTCCAGCGTCTTGCGGACCATCATGACGCGTTCGCCTGCAGTGAAGGGATTGCGTCTGGTGTGTGATGCGTCCGCGCTGCCGATGCCGACGACCAGTTCGTCGACATCCGCGGCGATACGTTCGACGAGTCTGCGGTGCCCGCTGTGAAACGGCTGGAACCGACCGATCAGACAGCCTCGGAAGGGAGCCATTACCATCTGGTTTGGACGCAGATTATATGAATGGTCGGTGTTCGACACAACAACCCATTTGGCAAGTAGAGAGGCTCTCAAACCCATTTTGCCGTTCAGGGACGTGATAGTGGGGAGAAAGTATATCAGTAGACAGCCCTTGAAAACAGGTATAGTAACCACTGTATGAGCAAGGAATCAAATGGCCCGGAAACCGACCGGGAAATGGACGCCGACGAGGTCTCCGACGCCGAGGAGGAATCGGCCAGTTCGGCAGTCGACGCCGACACTGCTGGCTCTCCAGAGGACGAGTCGGAGACCGAGACGGTGAGTGAAGCGGACACTGACCCACCAGCGGACGACCCCGCCGGTGAAGACAGTGAAACGCACAGAAACGGGACCTCCGACTCCCAGGGGTATGCACCCGAAGACGGCACAATGCCGGACCCGAAAGAGACCGAAACGGTCGCCGGTGACGCCGACAGTGAAAACCCCCTCGACGAAGCCCTCGGGAGCGACGTCGACGAGGATATGGAGATCGACGAGGAGATCGAAGACGACGACCTGCTCGGCGGCCTCAAAGTCGATACGTCCGACGGAATCAGTGTCCCTGACCGACTGGTCGACCAAGTCATCGGACAGGACCACGCCCGAGATATCGTCCTGAAGGCGGCCAAACAGCGCCGTCACGTCATGATGATTGGTTCGCCCGGAACAGGGAAGTCGATGCTGGCCAAGGCAATGAGCCAGTTGCTCCCCAAAGAGGAGTTGCAGGACGTGCTCGTCTACCACAACCCCGACGACGGCAACGAGCCAAAAGTCCGGACGGTTCCGGCCGGAAAGGGCGAACAAATTGTGGAGGCCCACAAGGAGGAGGCGCGCAAGCGCAACCAGATGCGGACGGTGATCATGTGGATCATCATTGCCCTCATTCTGGGATACGCCCTGATCATCGTCGAGCAGATTCTGCTCGGCATCCTCGCTGGAGGGATCATCTACCTCGCGTTCAGGTACATTTCCCGTGGCAACGACGCGATGGTGCCGAACCTGTTGGTCAACACCGCAGACCAGCAGACCGCGCCGTTCGAGGACGCGACGGGTGCCCACGCCGGTGCACTGCTGGGCGACGTTCGACACGACCCGTTCCAGTCCGGCGGCATGGAGACGCCGAGCCACGACCGTGTTGAGCCTGGTGCGATCCACAAGGCCAACAAGGGCGTGCTCTACATCGACGAGATCAACACCCTCGACATTCGGTCCCAGCAGAAGCTGATGACCGCAATTCAAGAGGGTGAGTTCTCGATTACCGGCCAGTCCGAGCGCTCCTCGGGTGCGATGGTCCAGACCGAACCGGTGCCCTGTGACTTCGTCATGGTGGCCTCGGGGAACATGGACGCAATGGAAAACATGCACCCGGCGCTGCGCTCGCGGATCAAAGGCTACGGCTACGAGGTGTACATGGACGACACCATCGACGACACGCCGGAGATGCGCCGGAAGTACGCCCGCTTCGTGGCCCAGGAGGTCGAAAAAGACGGTCGCCTGCCACACTTCACGCGGGAGGCGATGGAAGAGATCATCCTCGAAGCCCAGCGCCGTGCGGGCCGAAAGGACCACCTCACGCTCGAACTGCGTAATCTCGGTGGCCTCGTCCGTGTCGCGGGCGACATTGCCCGTGCAGAGGGCAAAGACCACACCGAGCGCGAGGACGTGCTGCAGGCGAAGGGCCGCTCGCGGTCCATCGAACAGCAGCTCGCCGACGAGTTCATCGAGCGCCGGAAAGATTACGAACTCACCGTCAACGAGGGCGGCGCAGTCGGCCGGGTCAACGGGCTGGCAGTCATGGGCGAGGACTCCGGTATTGTCCTGCCCGTGATGGCCGAAATCGCGCCCTCGCAGGGCCCAGGCCGAGTGATTGCCACCGGCCAGCTGAAGGAGATGGCTGAGGAGGCCGTCGAGAACGTCAGCGCCATCATCAAGAAGTTCTCCGACCAGGACATCTCGGAGAAGGATATCCACATCCAGTTCGTCCAGGTCGGTGAAGGCGGCGTCGACGGCGACTCAGCCTCGGTGACGGTCGCGACAGCAGTAATCAGCGCACTCGAGGATATCCCAATCGAGCAAAACGTGGCGATGACTGGCTCGCTGTCAGTCCGTGGCGACGTGTTGCCGGTCGGCGGTGTCACGCACAAAATCGAGGCCGCCGCGAAGTCCGGCATCGACAAGATCATCATCCCGAAAGCAAACGAACAGGACGTGATGATCGAGCCCGAGTACAAGGAGCAAGTCGAGATCATTCCGGTCTCACACATCTCCGAGGTACTCGAAGTCGCACTGGCCGGCGAACCCGAGAAGGACTCGCTGGTCGACCGACTCAAATCGATTACCGGCCGCGCGCTCGAACAGCGTGAAGTCGGCGCAGGCGGCAGCCCAAGCCCACAGTAACTGTGGCACAGCCGGTCCCGTTTCTTCTCGTTGCGGCGACGTTGACGCTCGGATTACTTGTACTCGCACGACAATCAGCAGACCTGCTGCAATCTGGTTCGGAGTCTGTCGCTGACACTGACAACCCAGCGAAGACCGAGAGTGAAGCGGTCGCCCAGTCGTCGAATGCAGTCATCGAACAGCCCATCGAAGGCGTTGCACAGCAACGAGCAGTGCCAAACGAAGTCACAGACCTCAGCCCCAGAGAGGAACCCACAATCAACAGCCCAACCCACCCGAGAGACGCAGAGATTCGTGACCCCGACCCGCCCCAAGAAATCGAACTGACGCCAGCGATGGTAATCGCGAACGTCGCAGCCACGCAGGGGCTGATGGCCGGCGTCATCATCGCGGCTGGGCTCTACTTCGCAATCCCAATCGACGCAGTCGGCGTCACGGCAGCGCCGCTGTCGACCGGGTTGCTGGGCGTCGGTGTCGGGGTTGGATTCGGAGTCCTGTTGTGGGCCGGGAACGAACTCGCGACGAACCTCGCCGACGCGGTTGGAGCGGCCTACGACGAGGGCGTTCGTGAGATGCTCGCACCGACATCCGCCGGTGGCTGGGTACTGCTGTTCGGGGTCGTGTTGCCACTCATCGCAATCGCGGAGGAACTGCTCTTCCGCGCTGCGCTGATTGGGGTTCCGGCCACCTTCTTCGGCGTCTCGCCGTGGCTGCTCGCCGTCGTCGCGTCGCTGGCCTTCGCGCTCGGTCACGGCGCACAGGGCCGGGTCGGGGTCGTCGTGACCGGTCTCCTTGGCTTTGTCCTCGCAGGCGGCTACATCCTTACCGGGAGTCTGCTGGTCGTCGTCGTCGCGCACTATGTGGTCAACGCGATGGAGTTTTTCGTCCACGAGTATCTGGGTCTTGACCTGTGAGCTGCGGTCGGATTTTTGTGCCTTGGTAGCACACGTTCGGTATGGTCGAGTACAGCCAGTTTCTCGACGGTATCGTCCACGAGCCAACACAGAGCGAGGGTCGGGGCTTCGACCTGACTGTCGCTGAACTCTACGAGGTGACCAGCCCCGGGCGGGTCGATTTCGGCGGCGGTGAGCTCGAAGCGGCCGACACCACGCCGCACGACAGCGAGAAGCGCAATCCCGACGACGACTACGAGTGGTGGCGTCTCGAGGCCGGCCAGTACCTGCTCGAATACAACGAGTCACTCACTGATTCGGAGATGTCGTTCACCGTCCAGACGCGGACCGAACTGCTCGAACGCGGTGCGTTTCATCCGACGCTGTCAGTGACGAGTCTTCCACGCGTCCCGCTGTCAGTTGGCGACAGCGGAATTAGACTCAAGGAAAACGCCCGTGTCTCGACACTTGTTGAGGCAACCCCTTAATGAGTGTCTTGGGCCGGGAGACGGTATCGAATTAGTCGTCAAATTCGACGCCAGTGACCTCGAAGCGAGCGCCGCCGTCGGAGCCATCAGTCACACTGATCGACCAGCCGTGTGCGTTGGCGACTTGGTTTACAATCGAGAGTCCGAATCCAGTCCCGTCCTCCACGGTCGAATATCCGGGCTCGAAGACCTCTTCGCGGTGCTTCTCGGGGATACCCCGGCCATCATCTTCGATGTAAAACCCGTCCGCCAGTTCACCGACAGTAACTGTCACCTCCGACCCGCCGTGCTCGACGGCATTCCAGAAGAGATTCTCGAAGAGTTGGCTCACTCGGCTCCGGTCGCCACGAATCGTCCGCTCGATATCAGTCATCACCGTCCCGTTGCCAGTTTCGACGTTCCGCCAGCAATCTGCAATGAGTTCAGAAATATCGATTGGGACCACCTCGTCAATCTGGTCACCGCTGCGTGCGAGTCGTAGCAGGTCATCGAGCAGTTCTTCCATCCGGTCGAGTGCACCGACCGCGTCGTCGAGATGCGGACTGTCACACTCGCTCTGTGCAAGTTCTGTCCGCGCGCTCGCGACGTTCAGTGGATTTCGCAGGTCGTGAGAGACGACACTCGTGAACTCTTCGAGGCGCTGTTTTTCCTGTTCAAGCTCTTCTTCGCGTTGTTTGCGCTCGTCGATATCGAGATGGATTCCCACTGCGCGAACCGGCTCACCCGCGTCGTCCCGGTTAACAACCTGCCCAATGTCACGAATCCACTTCCAGTCGCCGTCCGCCGTTCGCAGTCGGTGCTCGTTGTCGTAGTACTCCGTTTCGCCATCGATGTGCACCTGTAACGTCGCCATCGCGTCGTCGATATCGTCCGGGTGAATACGGTCTTCCCACGCGTCGAGGCTGGAGTCGATTTCGTCAAGTGTGTAGCCGAGCATCTCCGCCCATCTCTCGTTGAACTGCACCTCGTCAGTCCGCATGTCCCAGTCCCAGACGCCAAGATTTGCGCCTTCGACTGCGAGTTCGAGACGCGCTGTCGTTTCTTCGAGGCGTTTCCGTCGCTGTTCGCGCTCGGTAACGTCCCGGACGGTACAGACGAGGTCATCGCTGTCGGTCAGAGAGAGCGTATGTGTCTTCATGAACGTTGTTCCGTCCGCACGGACGCCTCTCGTCTTCTCCTGCCAGTGGCCTGTTTCCCTCACTGCCGGGAGCACTTCTTCGTGCCCTCGCTGGACATCATCGTCAGGGTAAACGAGTTCCCAGTGTTCGCCAACGATTTCCTCGGGCTCGTATCCATAGAGGTCAGCGTACTGTTGGTTGACGTAGCTGAAATGTTCGTCCTGGAGGATGGCAATCCCCTCCTGTGCAGACTCGATAGCTTCGAGGTTGCGCTGGTGCTCACGCTGGGCAGTGAATGCTTCGACAGCGTTGCGAACCCGATTCGCGAGCACAGCATACTGACTCGTACTGGATTCTTTCTGCAGGTAGTCAGTGACGCCTGCCGAGATAGCGTCGCTGGCAACTGCTTCGGAGCCCTTGCCGGTGAATAGAATAAACGGAAGGTCAGGGTGGTCCTCTCGAACGGTTTCGAGAAAATCGATCCCGTTCTGGCCGGGCATGTCGTAGTCAGAGATAATGCAGTCGACGTGGTTGGCCGCGAGATAATCGAGGCCTTCACTCGCGCTGGTCGCAGTCTCGACGGCAAACTGCTCGTATTCGCGTTCAAGAAACGTCCCAGCCAGGTCTGCAAAGTCAGGCTCGTCGTCCACGTGGAGTATGTGAATCGTGTCTGAGAGCAGTGTCATTGTGAGACCGGTTCTCTAATTGTAGTTAATCCAGTTACATAAGTATTCAATGCCAGCTACCTGAAAATGAGTACACTGGCAGTGTGCGTCGCTACCAGTCGCTCACCCGTCAACTGGCTCGAACCGGTAGCCACTCCAGGACTGGCTCTCTGTTGCCCGAATACTTACCGCCGGGTCGCGGAGTTGCTCGACGAAGACCGGTTCGACCGTGTCACCAACTTCGACATCGTGAGTTGTGCCACCAATGACACGGACGGTCCGCTCTTGGACCCCAAACTCTACGATGGCGAGCGGATTTGGCTCGCGCACGCCAGTTGGAGACGCGCCGACAGTCGTCCACGTGACGACCTCCCCAGTCCGGTCCGACAGGTCAAGGGTGCCAGTCTGTTCCGCTCCGCACTCGGGACAGCGAGCGTGGCCGGGATAGGTCAGATGGCCGTCCGGACACTCGTGAGCGAGCAGTTCGTCGTCGGTCATGCTCCCCTCTCGAAGATTGCCGTGGTCACACAGTTGCCAAAGCCACCGACGTTACAGGTGAGTCCACGGTCGGCGGCGACCTGACGCTTCCCTGCCCGGCCGAGCAGTTGATCGTACACTTCGACTGCCTGTGCAACACCAGTCCCCCCGAGAGGATGGCCACGGGCTTTCAACCCACCAGAGGTGTTGACGGGCAACGCACCGTCGCGGGTCGTCTTGCCCTCGGCAGCGAAGCGCCACCCCTCTCCGCGGTCAGCAAATCCGAGTGCTTCCAACTCCAGCGGTTCCAGAAGCGTCACCATATCGTGAAGCTCCATTACGTCGATATCTTTGGGTTCGCAGTCGGCCATCTCGAAGGCCTGTTGCCCGCTCTCGGCGACAGCACCCATCCACGTTGGGTCCTCGCGCTCGTGAACGACGTGGGTGTCGCTCGCGCCCGCCACACCACTCAGTTCGACGTAATCGTCGGTGTACTGCTCGGCGACCGAAACCGGACAGAACAGCAAGGCAGAGCTGCCGTCTGTCACCGGACAGTAGTCGTACAGCCTGAGTGGGTCAGCAACGACTGGACTGGAGAGTGCATCGTCGACGGTGATTTCCTTGTGGAACTGGGCGTTCGGGTTGTCGAGGGCGTTATCGTGGTTCTTCACGGCCACCTCAGCCAGACTTTCTCTGGGCACATCGTAGCGGTCGAGATACGCCCGGGCAGTCAACCCCGCAAAGGAGGGCAGCGTCACGCCGTGGCTGTACTCGACAGGATGAGTGAGCGAGGCGATGATGTCCGAGGAGTCGCCGGTGGTGGTGTGTGTCATCTTCTCGCCGCCGACGAGGAGTGTCATCTCGCTGGCACCGGAGGCGATTGACTGCCAGGCGGCGTATAGTCCTGCACCGCCAGAGGCAGATGTCTGGCCGACACGCTGTGCGTAGGCTGGCGTCGCACCGATATCAGCCACGAGCGCGTTCATCACGCCGGTTCGGCCCTCGAACTCACCGCTGGCCATATTCGAGACATACACGTGGTCAAGCGCGTCTGGGTGCACGTCTGCGTCATCAAGACAGTCGAGTGCGGCCTCGGCGAGTAACTCCTGTATCCAGGCGTCGCGCTCGCCAAAGGGCGTCATCGAGGCACTGAGTACTGCAACGTCCATACCCCACCTGCTCACCCCGGGATTGTGTCGGTTTCGGTGGCTGGGAGCCAGCGCAATCGACAGATACTTTTGGTTTGCCTAAAAAGTAGCAGTAACACGAGTGTCCCGTTGAAATGCAGCTTCTCGGGCCCCTCAATCTGTGAGTATGTCAGGACAAAAACTCGATGAGCGTGTTCGGACCGACGAGCCAGAACTAGGGTGGGAGACAGAACACGAGGTAGAAACAGAAGAGAGCGTTCTGGAAATCGACGGGCTCACGCGAGAGTACGGCATCGAGACGGCCGTCGAAGAGCTCTCGCTGTCTGTCGGCCAGGGTGAGTTGCTGACGCTACTCGGTCCCTCGGGCTGTGGAAAGACAACCACGCTGCGGATGATTGCCGGACTGGAACAACCAACCAGCGGCGAGATTACAATCGACGGAACGCAAGTCGCCAGCGGCACCGAAATAGTCCCGCCAGAGGAGCGAAACGTCGGCCTCGTTTTCCAGGAGTTCGCGCTGTTCCCACATCTGACCGTCGCCGAGAACATCACCTTCGGAATCGACAACTGGGAGACCGAGCGCCAAGAGAAGCGACTCGACGAACTGCTCGCGCTCGTCGACCTCGAAGCCCACCGCGAGAAGTACCCCGAAGCGCTGTCGGGCGGTCAACAGCAGCGCGTCGCGCTTGCTCGTTCGCTGGCCCCGGAGCCGGATATTCTGCTGCTCGACGAGCCATTCTCGAATCTCGACGTGCGACTGCGGATCGAGATGCGACAGGAAGTCCGACGCATTCTCAAAGAAGCCGGCGTGACTGCAATCTCGGTCACCCACGACCAGGAGGAAGCACTCTCTATCTCGGACCGCGTTGCAATCATTAACGACGGTCAGTTAGAGCAAATCGGCAAGCCCGAACTGGTCTTCGAGAATCCGGAATCACGCTTCGTTGCGAGTTTCCTCGGTCGGGCGAGTTTCCTCACGGGCCGGGTTCGCGGTGAGACTGTCGACACCGAAATTGGTGCGTTCGAAATCTCACAGCTCAACGGCCCCGTCGACGCGTACGACGGCGCGGAAATCGACGTGCTCGTGCGCCCGGACGACCTCGAAGCGACGCCAGTTGCCGACGCGGCCGCAGACGGGAAAATCGTCCACCGCCAGTACAACGGACCAAACTTCGTCTACGGCGTCGAACTCAACAGCGGGTCGCGACTGCGCTGTCTGCACAACCACGTCCAGACCTTCGAGTACGGCCAGCCAGTGAGTGTCTCGATTACCGCCGACCACGGACTCGCGTGGTATCCGGCAGAATAGCCGCGAAACCGATATCTAAAACACCGTCCTCCACACAGAGGAAATATGGTCACAGCCAGCGCTCCCGGCAAGGTGTATCTCTTTGGGGAGCACGCAGTCGTCTACGGCGAACCAGCAGTGCCGTGTGCGATTGAACTGCGGGCAGAAGTCACCGTCACGGAACGGAGCGAGGGGTTGCGCGTGCAGGCGAACGACCTCTCACTCGACGGATTCACTGTCGAGTACGACGGCGACGCCTCCGGACGGCCCGACATCGACGTGGCTGACTCGCTCGTCGAGGCCGCAATGGGCTACGTCAACGAGGCAATTGCACAGGTCGAGGACGCTGCTGGCGTCGACGGCAGCGGATTCGAGGTCCAGATTGACAGCGAAATTCCCCTCGGCGCGGGCCTGGGTTCCTCGGCAGCAGTCGCCGTGGCAGCCATCGAGGCCGGCACACGCGAACTCGGCGTCGAACTCCCGCCCGAGGAGATTGCTGAACGGGCATACGAGGTCGAAAACGCAGTCCAGGACGGTCAGGCCTCTCGTGCAGACACGTTCTGCTCGGCGATGGGTGGTGCAGTCCGCGTGGAAGGGGACGATTGCCGACAGATTGGGACACCAGACCTCCCCTTCGTCATCGGCTACGACGGCGGTGCGGGCGATACCGGCGCACTCGTTGCCGGCGTCCGGGCGTTACGCGAGGAGTACGATTTTGCGGCAGACACGGTCGAAGCGATTGGCGACATTGTCCGCCGAGGTGAGGACGCGCTGGCCGATGGTGACCTCGAGGAACTCGGCCAGTTGATGAATTTCAATCACGGCCTGCTTTCAGCGCTTGGCGTCTCCTCACGGTCGCTCGACGCGATGGTCTGGGCGGCCAGAGATGGGGGTTCCCACGGCGCGAAGCTGACCGGTGCTGGCGGTGGCGGCTGTATCGTCGCACTGGATGGCTCGCCGGAGACCATCACCGCACTGGAGTACACGCCCGGCTGCGAGGAGGCACTGCGAGCCGAACTCGACGGCGAAGGTGTTCGCGTGGAGGAGCAGTCGTGACGACGATTCTCAAACTCGGCGGCAGCGTCATCACCGACAAAGACGAGCCAGAAACAGTCGACGAGGACGCGCTCGCGGCGGCAGCCGAACAGATCGGCGAGTTCGTCGCTGAGGGCGGCGAGATAGTCGTCGTCCACGGCGGGGGCAGTTTCGGCCACCACCACGCCGCCGAACACGGCGTCTCCCGCACCGACGGGAGCCACGACGGGGCGGGCCTGCTCGCAATTCACCGGGCGATGGGACGGCTGAACGACGCAGTGCTCGACGCGCTCGCAGAATCGGGTGTCGACCCGCTCCCAGTTGCGCCGCTCGCTGCTGGCTTCCGTGACGCAGATGGGAACGTACGTCTCGCTGACGGTAGCGTCCGGACAATGCTCGAAGAAGGGCTCGTGCCGGTATTGAACGGCGACGTTATCGCCTCTGCCGGGGAGGGCGGGACAATCATCAGTGGAGATACGGTCGTCGTCGCGCTGGCGGCGTCACTGGACGCCGACCGGATTGGATTGTGCTCGACAGTCCCCGGCGTGCTGGACGCACAGGGAGACGCGATTGCAGAAATTGACTCCTTCGAGTCGGTGGCGGACGTGCTTGGCGGCAGCGAGTCGACAGATGTCACCGGCGGGATGGCGGGGAAAGTTCGGAGTCTGCTCGGGCTGGAGACACCAGCCTCGATTTTTGACCCCGAGAGCCTCGGTGAGTTTCTCGACACCGGAACCGCGGGCACCGTCGTCAGGTAGGCAACGAGTCCTCCCCGCAGAGGTGGTCAGCCGGCGGCGGCAAAAACTATTCGCGGATGTCGGTCTGCCGAAATGCATTTACGGGATTCAGACGTTGCCCACGATATGGCTACGACATCGTTTTCCGAGAGTTTCAAATACGGGATTCGGCTGTTCGGTCTCTTCGTCCTCATCTTGCTGTTCGGTGGCGGCGCGCTCGCCGGCGGTGCTGCCCTCGCTGTCCCAGAGATTCAGGCGTGGCGCGGAACGGGGGCCGCAGAGACACCATACATCGCTGGTGGACTCGTCCTCGCCGTGCTGGGCTTCAGTATCCTCGTCAGTGGGCAGTTTGGGCTCATCTACAAGCTGATTGCCGACGGTGTCTCGCACGGGAACGCCGACCCAGCCGTTGAGGTCACCGCCGGTCCGGCGGAATCCGAGGAGAGTGAAACAGAGGCCGACGAACAGAGCGAAAAACCGGCCGAGGAGCAACCAGGTGCTGCCGACGCGCCCGAGACTGAGCCACCACAGCAGCCAGAGCCACCCGCAGAGAACCAGCCCGCTCAGCAAGCGGAGCCACAGGCCGAGCACGAACAGGCCCAACAGGAACCTGCTAGCGCCCAGCCACAGGACCAACAGCCCACACAGCCAGCCCAACAACAGCCACAGGCTGAAGCCAGCCCAGAGGGCGGCCGTGAGCAGACTGCCGAGGAGATCGTCTTCGGGAGTGCGGACGACGAGCCACCAGCAGACGAGGACGACGAGTCGACTGGCGGGTTCGAGTTCGAGGACGAACCCGACGAACAGGCCCCTGAAGACGTCGAAACCGCCGGAAGTCCGAATTCTGATCCGCTAGCTGATAATATCGACGACGAGTAACGAACACCCAACCGACGTTCTTTTTACCCTCGCCGTGCGAGTATTCCGTATCCGAGCGAACGGTCGCCACGGGAGAAGCGGGCGACCGGCGCACCGCCACTGACGACGGCGCTGGCCTCGTGGCCGCGCCGTCCGACGGCGGTCGACCGACAGTGTCGGGACCACGGACCGGCTGATTAGTTGGCCGTGTTTGTGGTCGCCGGTCCGCCCGAGCGTGGCGATCGCCTCGGCGTGATCACAATGGAAATCGAAATTGCGACAATTGGCGGATACGAAGAGGTTGGACGACAGATGACGGCGGTACGTGCGGGCGATGACGTCGTCGTTTTTGACATGGGTCTCAACCTCTCGAAGGTACTGATCCACGACAACGTGGAAACGGAGCGGATGCACTCACTGGACCTCATCGATATGGGTGCCATCCCGGACGACCGAATCATGTCCGAACTCGAAGGTGACGTGAAAGCCATCGTGCCGACACACGGCCACCTCGACCACATCGGCGCTATCTCGAAACTCGCACACCGATACGACGCACCGATTGTGGCGACGCCCTTTACGATCGAACTCGTCAAACAGCAGATTCAGGGTGAAGAGAAGTTCGGCGTCCAGAACGACCTCGTGAAGATGGACCCCGGCGAGACGATGTCGATTGGCGACAAGAACGAACTCGAATTCGTCAACGTCACCCACTCGATTATCGACGCCATCAACCCAGTGCTTCACACGCCGGAAGGGGCAATCGTCTACGGCCTCGACAAACGGATGGACCACACGCCGGTCATCGGCGACCCAATCGACATGGAGCGATTCCGCGAGATTGGCCGCGAGGGCGAGGGTGTCCTCTGTTACATCGAGGACTGTACGAATGCCGGCAAGAAGGGCCGAACGCCCTCGGAGTCGGTCGCTCGTCGCCACCTCGAAGACGTGATGCACAGCATCGAGGACTACGACGGCGGTATCGTCGCAACGACGTTCTCCTCACACATCGCCCGTGTGAAGTCACTCGTCGAGTTTGCCGACGACATTGGCCGCCAGCCGGTGCTGCTGGGTCGGTCGATGGAGAAGTACTCCGGGACCGCAGAACGACTCGACTTCGTCGACTTCCCAGAGGACCTGGGGATGTACGGTCACCGAAAGTCCGTCGACCGGACGTTCAAGCGGATCATGAACGAAGGCAAGGAGAACTTCCTGCCAATCGTCACCGGCCACCAGGGCGAACCGCGCGCGATGCTCACCCGAATGGGCCGTGGCGAGACGCCGTACGAACTCGACGACGGTGACAAGGTCATCTTCTCGGCGCGGGTCATCCCCGAACCGACCAACGAGGGCCAGCGCTACCAGTCCGAGAAACTGCTCGGCATGCAGGGCGCACGTATCTACGACGATATCCACGTCTCGGGTCACCTGAACAAGGAGGGCCACTACGAGATGCTCGACGCGCTGCAGCCACAGAACGTCATCCCAGCCCACCAGGATATGAGCGGCTTTGCCGACTACGTCAACCTGGCGGAGAATCAGGGCTACAAGGTGGGTCGTGACCTGCACGTCACCCGGAACGGCAACCTGATCACGCTGGTCGAGTAACAATGTCCCGCCAGCAGGCAGTCGAAACCGCACTCGAACGGCGACGGCGACTGGTCAACGACGCCATCGTCGAGGACCTGCCGATTGAGGAGCCGCAACGCCTCTACGAGGCCTCACGGTACCTTCTGGAAGCCGGCGGCAAGCGACTCCGGCCGACCATCCTCTTGTTGGCCGCCGAGGCGCTCGCCGACGTCGAACCACAGTCCGAAGGCTACCGGGCGTTCCCAACCGCCGACGGTAACGAGCTAGATGTCATGGCTGCCGCAGTCAGCATCGAGATCATCCAGTCGTTCACGCTGATTCACGACGACATCATGGATGACGACGATATGCGCCGCGGCGTCCCGGCAGTCCATCGAGAGTACGACCTTTCGACGGCGATTCTGGCTGGTGACACGCTCTACTCCAAAGCCTTCGAGAACATGCTCGGTACTGGCGCGCCGGCCGAGCGCTCCGTGCGGGCGCTGTCAGAACTGGCAACGACCTGTACGGAAATCTGTGAAGGACAGTCGCTGGACATCGAGTTCGAGAAGCGGGCGGCGGTCACGCCCGACGAGTATCTCGGGATGGTCGAACTGAAGACGGCAGTGCTGTACGCCGCAGCAGCGAGTATTCCAGCAGTGTTGCTCGGCTACGACGACGCCGTCGACCCACTCCACAGCTACGGACTCGACGTGGGTCGTGCCTTCCAGATTCAGGACGACCTACTCGACCTTACGACGCCCACGGAGAAACTCGGCAAACAGCGCGGCAGCGACCTCGTCGAAGGCAAGCGAACGATTATTACCGTCCACGCCCGCGACCACGGCATCGACGTGGACAATCTCGTACCGTCGGATACCGTCGAAGAGGTGACTGAGGCCGAAATCGACGAGGCTGTCGCAAAACTCGAATCTGTCGGCAGCATCGAGTACGCTCGCTCGACTGCACAGGAACTGGTCGACAGCGGCAAGTCACACCTGGATACACTCCCGGACAACGAAGCGCACAATCTGCTCGACGATATCGCCGACTATCTCATCGAGCGGGAGTACTAAGTCGGTCAGAACGGCGTGGGCCCTGGGACGTCGATGCCGAAAGCGGCGAGCAGCCAGAGAATTCCCAGGACGACGGCCGCGATGATAATTAGTCGCCACGCAAGTTCTAGCGCGACCCGCAGGATGACGAGCACGAGCAGTATCGCGACCAGCGCCAGGAGTAGCGTCACCGGCGACCCAGCGAACGGAAGGGCAAGCATACGTCTCGATACAGGTCAACAGGCAAAGACGTTTGTGGCTGTTGTGTGTCTGGCTCCGAAACGCGACGGCGCTGTTCTTTATCGAGCGGCAAAAACGACGACCTGTGAGCCTCCGCGTCGTCGCGAAAAAAGAGGTGCTGGACGCCCACCGCTCGCACACCCTCGCAGCGACGACAGCACTGTTCGTTGTCTGGGCAGGTTTTCTGGCGGCCATACAGTGGGTGCCGACGTTTTTCCGTGACAGTGAACTCTCGACGAGTACGCTCGCGACGATGAACAGTATGCAGCAGTCGGCGGTGTTTTTCGTCCCGTTGATCGGGCTACTGCTGGGCCACGCCGCAATCGTCGACGACCGGGAAACTGGGAGCTTCAAACTCGTGTTGAGCCTTCCGCATAGAGTTCGTGGGCCTGCTCAATCCATCGACGGCCTTCCCCTACGCCGCCCGCGCGCTCGTCCCCGAGTTCGCAGAGATAACGCTCCTTCCGGAGCCAAGTGCAGTCTATCTCCAGAACTGGATTTGTTTCGTCGTGCTCGCGGCCTGGCTCGTCGTGTCGCTCAGTGGTGGCTATCTCCGGTTCGCCCGACGTGACCTCGGCTGACCGAGCCGACACCAAAAAGGCCGCCGCCGGCCAAGGTCGGGTATGGATTTCCAGGAGACGACGGAGTTGGCGGCGGCGCTGCCGGAGACGCTGGGGCCGCTGGTCGCCGACATCGACGGGACGCTCACTGACGACCAGCGGGCACTTGACCCCCGCGTGATGCCCGTCCTCCGTGGCTGGCCTGCACCGGTGATTGTGGCGACCGGCAAGGCAATGCCCTATCCAGTTGCGCTCTGTGAGTTTCTCGGCCTCGACGTGTGTGTTATCGCCGAGAACGGCGGTGTTGGGCTGGCTGGCAGAGAGGGTAGTCTCCGGTTCACTGGCGACCGCGAGGCGGCGACGGCGGTGGTCGAACAGTACCGCGAGCAGGGATACAGTCTCGGCTGGGGCGAAACAGACCTCGTGAATCGATGGCGTGAAACCGAGATTGCGGTCAGCCGCGAGTCGCCGCTCGAACCGCTCGAAGCGATTGCTTCGGAACACGGCCTCACAGTCGTCGATACGGGCTACGCGTATCACGTGAAATCGCCCGAGCAGAGCAAGGGCCGTGCACTGGAAGTCCTCGCCGAGGACCTCGACATCACGCCGACAGAGTGTCTGGCAATCGGGGACTCGGTCAACGATGTCTCGACATTCGAGGTTGCAGGGACGAGCGTTGCTGTCGGTAACGCCGACAAAGAAGCGAAATCGGCTGCCGACTACGTGACAACCGCGTCCTTTGGTGATGGCTTTCTCGAAGCAGTGGCGTGGCTCGCCGACAGGGAGCCGGAAGCTTAAGAGCGATACCGACCCAAGGGCAGGTAATGCCGGTTCCGGAACTCGACGAGCGCGCCCGGTCGTGTGCGAGTCGGCTGTTGGACAGTGACCGCGTACTGCTGGCCTCTCACATCGACGCCGACGGCCTGACCAGCGCCGCAATCGCCTCGCGGGCGCTCGAACGAGCAGGCCTCGACCACGAAGTCGTCTTCAAGAACCAACTGGACGAAACCGAAATTGCGAGCATCGCCGCACGGGAGTTCGAAACAGTTCTCTTTACCGACTTCGGGAGCGGGCAACTCGACGACATTTCCCGTCACGAGGCGGCCGGTGATTTCGTGCCAATCATTGCAGACCACCACCAGCCAGCCGACGCCGAGACCGAATACCACCTGAACCCGCTGCTCGAAGGGATCGACGGCGCGTCGGAACTCTCCGGAGCGGGTGCGAGCTATCTGCTTGCGCGGGCACTGGCCGAGGAAGGCGACCAGGAAGAAGACAATCGTGACCTGGCCGCGCTGGCGGTTGTCGGCGCAGTCGGAGATATGCAGGCCGTCGACGGGGAACTCGTCGGCGCGAACCGAACGCTCGTTGAGGAGGGTAGCGACGCCGGCGTGCTCGAGGAGAAACAGGACATCGCTATTTATGGCAAACAGACCCGCCCGCTGCCGAAACTGCTCGAGTATGCGACCGACGTTCGGATTCCGGGAATTACGAACAACGAACAGGGTGCAGTTGCCTTTCTCGAAGAGCTATCCGTCGACCTGAAGACACCCGACGGTGACGACGAGTGGCGGCGGTGGGTCGACCTGAACGACGACGAGAAACAGACGGTCGTCAGCGCACTGCTCCAGCGAGCGCTCGAACGCGGCGTCCCACCTGGGAAGGCCGAGCGACTGGTTGGAACGACCTACACCCTGACCGACGAGCAACCGGGGACCAGTCTGCGCGACGCCAGTGAGTTCTCGACGCTGTTGAACGCAACTGCCCGCTACGAACGGGCGGATGTGGGGCTCGCGGTCTGTCTCGGTGACCGAAACGAAGCCTTCGAGCAGGCGAGACGGCTGCTCGAAACCCATCGCCGAAACCTCTCGGAAGGACTCGAACAGGTCAAAGAGCAGGGCGTCGAGACGGTCGGGACTCTGCAGTATTTCGACGCTGGCGACGACATCCGCGAGACGATTGTCGGGATTGTCGCAGGGATGGCACTGGGTGTCGACGGCGTCGACGGAAGCAGCCCAATTATTGCCTTCGCCCGCAAGAACGAGGAGGAACTGAAGGTCTCAGCGCGGGGCACCGGCCGCCTTGTGGGACAGGGATTGGACCTCTCCGCAGTGATGGGTGAGGCCTCACGTGCGGTCGGCGGCGACGGCGGCGGCCACGATATCGCCGCCGGCGCGACGATACCCGACGACAAAAAGGAGGAATTTGTCGACCGGGCTGACGACCTCATCGCAACACAGGTCGGGTAGCGCAGAGACAGAAACAGTAAGGATTTGCCCGTCGACTGCCAAGGTCTGGTAATGGCCGATTTCGACCCCGAGAAATTCGAGGACAAGTACGAGCATTACTTCCCCGAACTCCAGCGAGCGTACAAGAGTGCCTTCGAGACGATGAACGACCAGTACGATTCAGAGCTGATCCACGCTATCGACCAGCACGTACTGGCCGAGAGCGAGCCGTTCTACGAGGGCGACGGCGAGTTCCGAATCGAGCTGCCAGACGACATCGAGGGCCGACTGTCGGGCGTCCTCGTCGACGAAGAGAAGCTTTCGACAATTATGGAGCGGTACGAACAGGAGATCGAGTCCGAACTGCGGACGGTGTTCGGCCTCGTTGAGTGAACGTGTGAGACCCAAAGCCTAAGCCCAACCAATACGTACCAGAGAATACAATGAGTACTGAGACTGAGAACCAGGACCCCGACGACGAACTCCGCGAGCGGATCACCAACTTCCTGCGCCGAAACTTCCCGCAGATCCAGATGCACGGCGGCAGTGCAGCGATCCAGGATCTGAACCGAGAGGAAGGGACCGTATCGATTCAGCTTGGCGGCGCCTGTTCAGGCTGTGGGATTTCCCCAATGACGATTCAGGCGATCAAGACCCGAATGACCAAAGAGATTCCCGAAATCGAGAAAGTCCACGCCGATACCGGCGCGGGCGGCAACGAAGGGATGGCTGGCGGTGCAGGCGGCATGGAGCCGTCCTTCCCGGGCGAAGGCACGGGCGACGCTGACAGCGACGAAGGACCTGACGCGCCGTTCTGATCTGAGCGCTTTTTCTGAGTTTTTTGCCCTCAGTTAGCGAAGGCCACACTCGCGCTCCCAGCCACGGAGCAGTGCTGTGAGCGTCTCGTTAACCGGGACTGCCGTCTCCTCGCCAGCCGTCTCGGCAACGTAGCCGTTGATGGCGTCGACTTCAGTCCGCTTCTCCGCGAGGATATCCTGGTGCATCGAAGAAGTGTTCTGTGCCGTTGCGTCGGCGACGTGTCGGGTCTGTTCGACGGCGTACTCGGAGGACAGATCGACACCCTCCTGTCTGGCGACACGTGCCGCCTCTCTGGCAGCCTGGTCGGCGACTGTTCCCGCCGGACCATCGAGAAGCGCACCGTTGGGAACGCGAGCGAGCGCTGTCGTTGCGTTGATTCCGGCGTTGACCGCCAGTTTCGTCCAGAGTCGGTGTGGCATCGTCGTCGAGTATTCTGTGACGAGGTCAGCCGTCTGGAACGCCTCGACAGCCCGGCGAGCGAGTGTGGACTCGCCGCCCTCGGGTGCGCCGATTTCGATGTCACCGATTCCAGTGCACTCGACTGTTCCTGCGTCGCCGCGGCGAGCACCGTACGTGCAGGTGCCAGCCAGTACGTCAGCGTCGAGTCGGTCGGCGAGTGTCACCTCGTTGCCCAGCCCGTTCTGGAGGGAGAGGACAGCGTCGAGTGAGCACTCCGCGAGGGCGTCGGCGGCAGTCGGCGTGTCGAAGCTTTTGACCGTCACGACGGCGAGGTCGGCGGTGTCTGGTGGCGTGGTGTCGGCCCGAGGGTAGGTGGTCGTCTCGATGGCACCGCTGACTCGGAGGCCATCGCGTTCGATTACGGAGACGTGGGGCTCGCGGCCGACCAGTGTCACGCCGTGGGACCGGGCGAGGACGCCGCCGACCAGCGTGCCGAGACTGCCCGCGCCGAACACACAGATATCCATCGGCTGACCATCGGTGAGCCACACTCATAGTGGTTGTCGTAAGGGGCGTGACGGTCTGGCTACTTCCCGTGGAGTAAAAAAACCGAAAAGCGGGAAGTAGACCTGACCTCAGTAGCTGGAGTTCTTCGAGCGGAGTCGCTCGATTCGCTTCTCCGTCGGCGGGTGCGTCGAGAAGATTTTCTGGAGGAAACTGCCGCTGGAGCCGAAGATACAGAGTGCGTTGACGGTATCTTCGCCTTTCATTTCCTTGCCCTGTGCACCGGAGCTAATCTTCTCGAGTGCGCGAGCCATCGCGTCGGGATTGCGAGTGTACGTGGCTGCGTCGTTGTCGGCGACGTACTCCCGGTATCGTGAGATTGCCATCACGAAGATCATCACGATCATCTGCGCGATAGTGCCCAGAATCATCCCGGCGAAGTAGGTCGCGATATTTCGCTCCCCGCCGAGGATGTACGCCCACTGGACGACGATACCGACCATCGACGCGATAGACTGGCCGAGCACCATGATGACGACGTCGCGGTTCTTGATGTGGGAGAGTTCGTGGGCGATAACGCCCTCGAGTTCGTCGTGGTCGAGCAACTGGATGATTTCCTTCGAGATAACCACGACGCCAGCACCCTTGCGGCCGACCGCGAAGGCGTTTGGAACGCCCATCTCGGCGACCATCAGCCGTGGCTTGTCGATATCCATCTCGCGGCAGAGCTGTTCTGTCGACTGCTGGATGCGAGCGTAGTCGTATCTGCCGTTGCTCTGTTCGGGCATATCTTCCGCGTCCACGCTGCGCAGCGCCATCCACTTCCCGAACTTGTACTGGAAGCCGACGAAGCCGACGCTACCGAGCAACAGGAGGGCGAGGACGGTCGTTCCGGTACCGAACGTCCACATAACTGCTGCGGCCAGCGCCGCATAGAAGCCAAACAAGATGCTTCCTGCGAGCGCCATCCGCAGTTTGAGTCCGTTGTGTCCTACCATCGTCCATTACTTCGGGATGAAGCGTAAAAAGGTGAGCGTTCGTGTGAGTGGTGACCACACGTACGGAACAACCCGACGGAGCGACGGTTTCTGTCGCGTTTTCGCTGGCCGCGCGCCGGATTCTGGTAGTTGCCAGTTTTGTCTCGCTTACTCCGCTGTTGTCTCGAAATACAGGTGTCGGTGCCGGCGACAGCCGGGGTTGAACGAGGCACCACAGTGTGGGCACTGGTCGTCGCCGTCAAGATATGCCCGCGCAGTGAGTGTCTCCCGACAGACCCCACACAGGACCGCTGGCTCGTCGAATCGCGAGCGCGGCCACACTTCGGCGTCGTGGTCGGCGGTAGCGGCGTGGCACTCGAAACAAGGGTAGTACGTCTCACAGCAGCGAAACCGGAGCGCAACGACATCCACCGGCGAGTCCCAGTGTTCGCACTGCGTCTCCGAGTCAACGGCCACGCCGCGCAACGGGACGACGAAGCGGTCGTCCGTGCCCGACGCTGTGGTCTGTCTGGGCATTGTCAGTTGTTTGCTATGGGGTGAACAAGCGGTAATAGTATTACGTTTCCACTGTATAAGTCGAAAAAGTGCCAATTTCCATATCCCAAGCGACATTCATTTTGATTACATTAACGTTCATATTATCAGCGAGCGATTTTGTCTTAACCCATCTTAAGAATCCTCGATCTGATGTCGTGTTTAGTGCTGAAGTTGCACCTCCATCAAATACTAAGTCTACAAGGGGAGGCGAAGTCCAGATGGAGCTTTATTTTAGAGTTCAGAATCGAGGAGATGATATCGGATATATTATGAGTGCAAGTATAGACCAATTTGAGTTCTATAATCGGTACTTCCCAACCGACGTGAGCAGCGGAACTGAAGCGTCGCTCTGATTGAGGAAGACGTCCGGTTCAGAAGTGTGTTAAAGCTCCCTGAACCGGACGGTGTTCTTTCGGCAGCAGA